>JBMOMT010000001.1:0-34334 GCA_049324835.1 Chloroflexota bacterium
TCGGTTCAGGGCTGGCCCTTCGGCTCGGTTCAGGGCTGGCCCTTCGGCTCGGCTCAGGGCTGGCCCTTCGGCTCGGCTCAGGGCTGGCCCTTCGGCTCGGTTCAGGGCTGGCCCCTTGACGGCATATTCGACGATAAAATCTTTGGCGCTGCGGTTCACATCCGGCGGCAGCATCGAAATGCCCATACGACGGCACTCGGCCACCAGCAGGCCCACCTTTTCGGTGTTGTGCTGTTCCACCGTCAGCAGGGCGGTCATATATTCCACCGGATACCTGGCTTTGAGGTAGGCCGTCTGACAGGTGATGACGGCGTAATCGGCGCTGTGGGCCTTGTTGAAACCGTAATTGGCAAAGAACTCGATGGCGTCGAAAATGCTCTCGGCGGCCTGACGATCCAGACCGCTGTGTTTCATCGCCCCTTTGATAAAAGTGCTGCGGTGTTTGGCCAGTTCCTTCTCTTTCTTTTTACCCACCGCCCGCCGCACCAGATCGGCCTCGCCGGCCGAATAACCGGCCACGTTGGTCAGAATCTGGATGATCTGCTCCTGATAGACACAGATGCCAAAAGTGGGCCCCAGAATGGGCTCCAGGGAAGGATGGGCAAACTGGGGCTGGCGTTGGCCGTGCATACAGGCGATGTATTCGTCGATGAACTGCATGGGGCCGGGGCGGTAGAGCGCGATGGCGGCGATGACGTGTTCGAACTGGGAGGGCCGCATGCTGGTGAGCACGTTACGCATGCCAGAACTTTCCACCTGAAAGACACCCATCACCTGGCCGCTGGAGAGCAGATCGTAGATGGCCGGCTCGTCGATGGGAATGGTGTCCTGATCCAGACACACGCCGTGGTGCTGCTCGATGAGTTCACACGCCAGGCGCATGATGGTCAGCGTGGAAAGGCCGAGAAAGTCCACCTTGAGCAGGCCGATGCTCTCCAGAATCTCCATATCGAACTGGGCCATCACGCCGCCCTCGCCCTTGGTAGGACGGTGCAGCGGCGCATATTCCACTATCGGCTTGTCGGCCACGATGACGCCCGCGGCGTGGGTGCTGGCGTGACGGGCGATGCCCTCCAGGCTCTGGGCATCGTCGACGAGCTGCCGGATGTAATCGACCTGCTGGTACATCTGGCGCAGTTCCGGCACGTTGTCCAGGCCATCCTGAATCTTGATTTTGGGGCCAAAGGGAATGAGCTTGGCCACTCGATCCACCTCACCCAGAGGCAGATCCAGCGCCCGGCCCACGTCTCGGATGGCCGCCCGCGCGCCCATCGTGCCAAAGGTGATGATCTGGGCCACCTTGTCCTGACCGTACTTGTGCACGGTATACTCGATCATTTGTTCGCGCTGATCGTCGGGAAAATCCAGGTCGATATCGGGCATGGTGACGCGTGCCGGGTTGAGAAAACGCTCAAAGATCAGATCGTATTTCAGAGGGTCGAGGCGGGTGAGGCCCAGGCTATAAGCCACGATGCTGCCGGCGCCAGAGCCACGCACGTTCCACCAGATGTCTCGCTCGGCGGCGTGGCGGATCAGATCCCAGTTGATGAGAAAGTAGGTGTCGAAGCCCATCTGGTGGATGATGCCCAATTCGTGCTCCAGACGTTGCTGCACCTGCGGCGTGAGCTCGGGGTAACGCTCTTTGAGGCCCAGCTGGCACAGATGACGCAGGTAACTCTGGGCATCGTAGCCGGGCGGCACCTCGAACTGTGGCAGATGATACCCCCCCGCGTCCAGATCCACCTGGCACATCTCGGCGATACGCCACGTATTCTCGACCGCCTGGGGTAGATCGGCAAAGAGAGTAAACATCTCCTGGCTGCTCTTGAGGTAAAAACTCTCGTCGCCCATCTGCAGGCGTTTGGGGTCGAGCACGGTGGTGTTGGATTGGATGGCCAGCAGCAACGCCTGGGCGTGGGCCTGATCCGGCAGCACGTAATGCACGTCGTTGGTAGCCACCAGTGGGATATCCAGCTCGCGGCCAATTTCCACCATGCCGGCCACGGCCTGTTCCAGTTCCGGGTAGCCCGGATGGCGTTGGAGTTCCAGGTAGAACCGCTCTGGGCCGAAAACGTCGCGGTACCAGGCGGCAGCTTTGCGGGCGCGATCGGCTCGGCCGCCGATCAACAGCCGTGGGATCTCGCCCGAGCCGCAGGAAGAAAGGCAAATCAGCCCCTCTGAATGTTCGGCCAGAAAGGGCTTGTCCACGCGCGGCCGGTAATAAAAACCCTCCAACTGACCGGCAGTGGCGATCTTGAGCAGGTTCTTGTAACCGGTGTTATTCTGGGCCAGCAACACCAGGTGATAGGGCTTACGATCTCGTTTGGGGTCGCGCTCGGTCATGCGCCGTGGCGAAACGTACATCTCGATGCCGATGATGGGCCTGATACCGGCGGCCTTGCAGGCGCGGTAAAACTCGATGACGCCATACATCACGCCGTGATCGGTGAGCGCCACGGCCGGCTGACCCAACTCAGCCACGCGCGCCGCCAGCTCGCGCATACGACACATGCCATCGAGCAGGGAATACTGGCTGTGCAGGTGAAGGTGGACGAACTCGCTCATGGGAACCTTTCAGAAAACTCGGCAGCGCCTCGGATCGCTGAACCAATTATAGCACATTTTTTCCCCGTTGTCTGAGACCAGACAGAACCCAACCTTAAATTTTGCGTTGGCTGCAAGAACGGTTTTCCCAGCCATCACGCAGGGCGGCGAGGATGTGATGATCGGCGGCGGAGAAGGCAAAGCGCCGCGCCTCGTCGAGGTGGATCCAGCGCCAGCCGGCACATTCGAGGGCGCGCGGCTCACCGGCCTCGATGCGGCAGTGAAAGGCGTGCAGGGTGATGCGAAAATGGCTATAAGCGTGCCGCACCACCATCAGCAGCTCACCCACAGCTACCCGAATGCCCAGTTCTTCCTCAAGCTCCCGGCGTAAACAATCGGCCAGCGTCTCGCCCGGTTTTTGTTTGCCGCCGGGGAACTCCCACAGACCACCCAGCATACCCTCCAGCGGCCGCTGGGTGACGAGGAATCGCCCGTCGTCACCCCACACCACGCCGGCCGTCACCTGATAATGCGGCACGGTCCGCCGGACGCGACGGAGGGGAAATTGTTCTTCACGGCCCAGTTGATGCGCCCCACATCCCTGCGCCAACGGGCAGATATGGCACAGTGGCGAACGGGGTGTGCAGACCGTCGCGCCCAGGTCCATGAGGGCCTGATTAAAATCGCCCGCCCGCCCGGCAGGCAGCCACTCTTGGGCCAGCGCCTCCAGCCGCCGCAGACCAGCGCCCCGCGTCACATCCTCTTCGATGGCATACACCCGGCCGAGCACACGCCGCACGTTGCCATCGAGGGCCGGCACGTCCTGGCCATAGGCGATGCTGAGGATGGCCGCCGCCGTGTAGCGCCCCACGCCGGGCAGTGACATCAGGCCCGCCAGCGTGTCTGGCACCTGCCCGCCGAAATCGGCCACGATCTTTTGAGCCGCCGCGTGCAGGTGACGCGCGCGCGCGTAATAACCCAGGCCCTCCCACAGTTTGAGCACATCCTCCAGCGGGGCCGCCGCCAGCGCTGCTACCGTGGGAAAACGAGCCAGGAAACGCTCATAGTAGGGAATAACAGTGACCACCTGGGTCTGCTGGAGCATGACCTCGGCCACCCAGATGCCGTAAGGATCGTGCGTGCGCCGCCAGGGCAGATCGCGTCTTTGCCCGGCGTACCAGGCCAGCAAGCGGGCGGTTGGGGTGGCGAGTGGATGTGTACACATGGCAGTAAAAACGTGAAACGTGATTCACGTCTCACGTTTCACGTTTCACGCTCACAACCCTTCGGTCGGTCTAGCCTTCAAAAAAGGGGGCTTCCAGATCGTCCCACCAGGTTTCATTGTCCGCAAGATAGTGATAAGCGTTCTGGATGAGCTGGTAGTGGCGACTTTCTTCTTCCACCAAAAAGGCATAGACCTCCTGGGCCTGAGGGTCAGAGCTGGCCTTGCCGGCTTGCTCGTAGAGCCGATAGGCCCGCTCCTCGATCTGCATACCAAAACGGAGCGCCGCCAGATCGTCGTCCAGTGAGCCAACGATGGCCTCGTGCGACCACTCGTCGGGAAAGAGCTTTTCCGAGACCTCCGCAGCGCCCTGCGGCTTTTGAATACCCACACCAAAATCGGGCGCGTCCACGTCGAAGGCCAGTTGGCTCTGCATGGCCTCTCTTGGCTCCACCCAGGACCGGCCCTCACTCACCGCCAGATATTCTACCAGGAACAGTCTCAGGTGATCGACTTCATCGCGGGCCAGGCCCTGGTACATTTCTACGCCGCGCTGGTGACGGGTGCGGCGCGCCGCCTCGATGTAAAAGCGATAACCGTCTCGTTCGTTGATCATGCCCTCCCAGAGGACTCGCAAAGCTTGCTGCATCATCATCTCCTTTTTATGTGATCTACCCCGATACTTGGGGGACGTCGGGAACAAGCCTGCCTCGATGACCAGGTGAAAAACATGTGGCGCCGTTGCTGAATCGAACCATCACAGCGCAGCAGCATCAATGGCTCTCCACACGCCAGGGATGGGTATAAACACTCATCCGCCCGGCGCGCAGGTAGCCGATCAATGTCGCGCCGCAGTCCTCGGCAATCTGGACGGCCAGCGCCGTGGCCGCCGAAATAGACACGATGATAGGAATGCCCACCCGCAGAGACTTGGTCACCATCTCGTAGCTGGCGCGTCCGGTCGCCACCAGGATACGATCACGAAGCGTTATACCTCGCAGCAGGCAATACCCCACCACCTTGTCGATGGCATTGTGGCGTCCCACGTCCTCTTGAAGGGTGATCAACTGCCCTGTGGCGTCGAAAAGAGCCGCCGCATGTACCCCACCGGACACACGATAAAACGTCTGCGCCTCACGCATGGCCCAGTTGAGGCTCAGCAGCCGCTCCGCCGACACCTGAAAACGACCGTTGAGTTTGGGCAGATCGTGCGACACCCCGGTGACATCTGCCGCGCCACAGCCAGAGCGGATGAGCCGCACCACGTCGGCCTGGGCATCAAAACGCACCGCCTCCGGGCGGACGCGAATCTGCACCCGGTTGCGCGATTCGGCCCGCTGCTCATCGCTGCCGATGGGATCCGGCAGGCCCCGCCCGCAGTGATGCACCGTCAACACCGCATCGAAAGCCGCCACAATGCCTTCGCTGATACAAAAGCCAACACCCAGCTCTTTCTCGTTGCCCGGCAGGCGCATCAGCACCGCCACACGCTGCCCGTTGACCTCTACCGAAAGCGGCTCCTCCAGGGCCACCGCCGATACCTGCTCCTCCGGACCGGCGGCGCGCACCACTCGTGTATCCCACGGCACAGAAGGAGTGCCTCTGATTTCCTCTACCGCGATCGATTCCCTGCGCACTCGAACCCTTGCTAGCCCAATGCCCTCACCAGCCGCTCCGGCGTGATGGGCAATCGATCCAACCAGACACCGGCGGCGTCGTGGATGGCAGCAGCGATAGCCGGTGGCAGGATGAGCGTCGGCATCTCGCCCAGCCCTTTAGCGCCCCACGGCCCCAACGAATCGGCCACCTCGACGAAAATCGAGACGATCTCTTGCGGCGCGTCCAGGATCGTCGGCACCAGATAATCGTGCAGATTGCCGGTGAGGATGTAGCCGTCCTGCTGGATAAACTCTTCCATCAGGGCATAACCCTGACCCATGCTGATGCCGCCCTCCACCTGCCCCTCGGCGGCCAGACGGTTGATCAACCTGCCCACGTCGTGCGCGGCGATCACACGCACCAGCCGCACCACACCCGTCTCCACGTCCACCTCTACCTCGGCGATGTGCGCGCCGTAGGCGTAGGCAAAGTGTGGGTCGCACTCGCCGGTCTGCGGGTCAAAGGGCGTCGTGCGCGGGGGAAGAAACTGGTAACGCGCCACGGCCGGTCGTTCCTCGTCGTGCCACTGTTTCAGCGCCGCCAGGCAGGCCTCGTGTACCGCCCGCCCGGTGACCAGCGTCTGCCGCGAAGCCGACGAGCTACCGGCATCGGGCACCACCGCCGTATCGTCGTTGATCACCATCACCCGCTCGAACGGCACCCCCAGCGTGTCGGCGGCGATCTGGGCCATGACGGTCAATACCCCCTGGCCCACCTCGGCCACACCGGTCTTGATCACCGCCCGTTCGATCTCGGTGCCGCCGTACAACCCGGCTTCGGCGGTGGATTGTTCCGGAAAGCCCAGGCTATAACCCACGTTCTTCCAGCCGCAGGCAAAACCGACGCCGCGCCGCAGCGCGCCTGAGCGATCCGACCGCTCCCTGATGACCGGCCAGCCGCCGGCCTCGACGGCAGCGTCGATGGCGGCTTCCAGGCCCACACCCGGCGGCAGGGTGACGTTGGTGGGGCCGGTATCACCCTCGCGCAGGATGTTGCGCCGGCGCAGCTCGACCGGGTCCATGCCCAACGCTTCGGCCAGTTTGGCCATCTGCATCTCGCTGGCAAAGGTCACCTGCAGCGTGCCAAAACCGCGCATGGCGCCGGCGTCCATGTTGTGGGTGTAGACGGCCCAACCATCGACGCGCAACGCGGGCACGTGGTACGGGCCGCTGGCGTTCGTCACCGCCGATTTGACCACCGCCCGGCTGGTGGAGGCGCAGGCGCCGCCGTCGGCGATGAGCCGGGCTTCCATGGCGAGCAGCCTGCCATCGCGCGTTGCGCCGGTGCGGTAGTGCATGTAAAACGGATGCCGCTTGTGATGGCCTTTGAACGATTCACCTCGCGTCCAGACCATCTTGACCGGGCGGCGCAGCCGATAGGTTGCCAGGGCCAGCAGAATCTGCACCGACACGTCCTCGCGCCCGCCGAATGCCCCGCCGGCCGGGGTATAGATCACCCGCACCTGCTCGTCTGGCAGGCCCAGCGCATGGGCGATCTGGTGGCGGTCGTCGTGCGCCCACTGGCCGGTGGTGTGCACGGTGATGCGGCCCTGGTCATCCACATAACCCAGGCCGGCTTCCGGCTGCAAAAAGGCATGTTCCACGTGAGGCAGGGCATAATCGGCTTCGACGATCACATCACAGGCGGCAAAGGCAGCGGCCAGATCGCCGCGGCGGACGAACCAATGGCCGATGAGGTTAGAGTCCTTGTCGTCGTGCACCCGCGGCGCGCCGTCCTGCATGGCCTGGCGCGGGTCGAAAATGCCCGGCAGGGCTTCATAGTCCACCCGGATACGATCCAGGGCGACGAGCGCAGATTCTTCACTCTCGGCGACGATCAGCGCCACCGGCTGGCCGACAAAACGCACCTTGCCCTCGGCCAGCACGTGCTCGTCCATCTCTTCGATGCCGAACTCGTTGACCGGCACATCGGCAGCGGTGAAAACCGCCACGACGCCGGGCAGCGCCAGCGCCTCGCCAGTCTGTACACCTGACAGGCGGGCGTGGGGCCGGTCGCTCCACAACACCCTGGTGTAAAGCTGGCCGTCGATGTTCAGATCGGCGGGGTAGAGGGTCTGGCCGGTGACTTTGGGCGGCGCGTCGGGCCGTCGGATGGGCTGGCCGATGGTTCGTCGGTGCATGGTGTTGGATCTATTTGCCCAGAACGGTCATCAGATCGCGGGCGTGCTCCTCTTCCATGATGAGAATGTCTTCCAGAACGCGACGCAGGCCATACTCGCGTAGCGCCTCCGCCTGAGCAATGCGCTCCTTGTAACGCTCGATGGCGTGCAGCTCGCCGGCCAGGTCTTGCTTTAGCATCTCGGCGCTGTCGGCCGAGATTTGGATCTTTTCGACGTCTATTGCGGGCACGCCGCCCAAAAAGTCGATCTGATCCGAGAGAGTGATGGCGTGCTGCATTTCTTCGTTGGCGTGAACCAACAACTCGGCGATGATCGATTCATACTCGGCGCCGGTGACGACCGAGGCGTGTTGCACGTACTGGATCAGCGCTGCATACTCCCAGGCCAGGTCTTTGTTCAGATGTTCCAGCAGTTGCGCTTTGGTGATCGCCATTTCATTCCTCCTCGTACAATATGTTCGTGGTCAGGCACGTAACGGCGTGGAGTGCCGCAAGAGGCCACTCTGCTCCGCTGCGTGGCTCACTACGAACCTCTTTTGGCTCCGGTCGAACCTTTCTCGATTCCCCACATCTCGCGGAGATCATAACACAGTTCGGTGAATTGTGCAATCGTTTGTTGCACCTTTCCTGACCCAACTCAAGCATAGTGGGCGATGCCCAGCCTTTCCAGGCGTTCGCGTGTCGGGATGCCGTTCCGATCCCAGCCGCGGGTGATATAATAGTCATCCAGCAGGCGCTCCAGCTCAAAGGTCTCACCCTCGAGTGGGCCGGCGGGCATCGGTTCGGCCATGCGGGAGGCCAGGGTATCGTCTTTGCGGGAGATGCCGGCCCTGGTCAGAAACAGACGCTCCAGGGTATAAACTCGCTCGGCGGCCTGCATCAAACTCTGCGGTGTATAGTCGCTGCCGGTGGCGTGATTGATCATTTTCACCAGGCGATCCGGCACATAACCGTTCAAAACGTCCAGCGTGTAGCGCACGGCGACAAACACGCACACCCCTGCCGAATCCATCAGCGTAAACACGTCCTGAAAGTGTTTGACCAGCTCCGCTTTGCCCTCGTAGGTCAGGCCGTCGATCTTTTTGCCGACGCCGAAAAGCTCGGTGTAGGCCGTGTCGCCGGCCATGTGGGAAGCGCCCTTGTTCGAGGTGGCGTACAGCAGGCCCATGCCCTTCAGGCCGCGGGCATCGTAGCTGGGGAATTCCTGTTTTTTGGCCGTGATCGACATTTCAGGATGGCCATACGTGTTCGCCAGGCGCCAACTGCCCTGGGCGATCTGGTCGCCAAAGCCCTGGCGGTAGGCCGCCTGGCGCACCATCTCCAGCAGGCCCTCGGCGTCGCCAAAGGGCAGCGGTCGGCCGATCTGCGCCTCGGTCAGGATGCCCTTGGTGTACATCTCCATGGCGCAGGCGATGGTGAGGCCGACAGAAATGGTGTCCAGGCCCAGTTCGTTGCACAAATAGTTGGCTTTGGTGATGGCCGCCATGTTGTCGATGCCACAGGCGCTGCCCAGTGAGCCGATGGTCTCATATTCGGGGCCTTCGCCCTGGCCGGCGTACTGCTCCCCCCAGATCGCACCATCGACTCTGGTCAGGCGGGCGCAGGCCAGCGGGCAGCCATAGCAGCCGCTGTGCCGGATCAAAAAATGCTCCTTGAGGAACGGGCCGTTGATGCGCGGCGTGCCCTCGAACTGGCCGTATTGAAAGTTAAAGGTAGGAAAGATACCGGCCTCGTTGGTCACATCGGGCACGTAGGAGGTGCCATAGATGCGCATCGTCGATCCTTTTTTGATGTCGGCTCCCAGTTGGCGGTTGGCCTCCAGGACCACGGTTTTGAGCGCCTTCTCGTCGTGCAACGCCGGCCGCAGGTCGCCGCGCACGGCCACCGCCTTCAGGTTCTTGGAGCCCATCACTGCCCCCACGCCAGAACGGGCCGCCGCGCGGTGTTTGTCGTTGATGATGGCCGCGATCAGCACCAGCCGCTCACCCGCCGGACCGATGCAGGCCACGCAGGTGTCGTCGCTGGTCTCGGCGCGGACAAGATCCTCGGTGGTGTGGGTGTCCTGGCCCCACAGGTGGGCCGCGTCACGTAACTCGGCTTTGCGCTCGTCCACGAACAGGTAAACCGGTTTTTCCGCCCGGCCCTCAAAGACGAACAGATCGTAACCCGAGCGTTTCATCATCGTCGGAAAAACGCCGCCCGAATTGGAGTAGGCCAGCGCGCCGGTCAGCGGTGATTTGGCGATAGCCAGGTAGCGGTTGCCGGTGGGCGCCGGGGTGGAGGTGAGCGGCCCGGTGGCCATGATCAACAACGCTTCGGGCGAGAGAGGATCCGCCTGAGGGTCCATGCCTTCCAGCAAGACCTTGATGGCCAGACCCCGAGCGCCAAAGTATTTTCGGGCTGTCTCCTCTGAAAAGGTCTCCTCGCGGATGCTGCCGTCTGTCAGATGGATACGCAAGATGCGTCCGTGCCAACCGTACATGCTTTCATTGCTCCTTTCCTCGATCGTGTGCGCGATCAGCCTCCCCCGACGGCGGGGAAGACGGATAGAACGTCACCCTCATTTAAAAGCTGGTCCCGCTCGGCGTGCCGACCGTTGACAAAAAAGGTGCAGGCGTGTGTCTGCGGGATGGGCAGATCGGGCAATACCTCGGCCAGGCGCGTGCCGGGCGCGATCTGGCGGGTATAGCCGGTGTCGGCATCGTGGCCTCGTGGCAGATATTGACGGTAGCTGGCCAGCAAACGAATGGTGATCTGCATGCTCTCTAGAATTCCAGCCCTATCTGGCCCGGTTGGGCCAGTGGCTCGATGCAGCGTGGGCCCTCGTTCGCCGGTTTGTTCACCCAAGCGCCGATGGGGTAGGCGGTCATGTTCTGTGAAGAGTAGGGAGCCAACAGGGGCTGCAGCCGTTCCGTCTGCTGCACAGCCGCATCCAGCCACAGATCGTGATGCTCCGGCGACAGGATGACCGGCATGCGGTCGTGCAGCGGGCGCATCAGATCGTTGGGCGTGGTGGTCAGAATGGTACAGCTCTCAAGAGCGCCCTCGGCTCCTTCCCAGTATTCCCACAGACCAGCCAGCCCAAAGGGGCGCCCATCTTGCAGACGGATGTAAAATGGTTGTTTGCCGTGCTCCCGGTGTTGCCATTCGTAAAAACCATCGGCCAGCACCAGGCAACGCCGCCGCCGAAAGGCCGACCGGAAAGCCGGTTTCTCGGCGGCTGTCTCGGAGCGGGCGTTGATCATGCGGCTGCCGATCTTGAGGTCTCGGGCCCAGGAAGGCACCAACCCCCATTGCATCATGACCAGTTCTCGCCCGCTACCGGATGGCGCCTGTCGCACCGTTGCCACCGGCTGGCCGGGTGCGATATTGTAGCGCGGCGGCAGGGTGGGCGCCTCGGGCAGTGTGAATTGTTCGGCCAGTTCGGCGGTCGGAGTGATCAGGGTAAAACGTCCACACATGGCCCACACTCCTTGATGGTCCACAGAGCGGTTACAAAAGGGCCTCCCAGCAGTGACAGGCCCTCGTTGCGCGAATAAAGTTGCCCAAGATTTTACCAGCATGAAAGGGGAATGTCAAGTCGTTTTTGCCGCGTGGCGAGATTCCGTTCTTTCACCGAAGGCGCAGGTGAGTTCCACTGCACACGAACAACCCTGGCTCGCGCCGGCTTTTGCATTGCCGTCGATCCTGTGATATAACATCCTGGGACAAGCCCCCACGGACGATAGGCCAAAAAGACAAGGAGAGAATCATGTATAGAGCCAGGTGGATGATGCTGCTGTTGTTTCTCGCCGCCTGCCGGGCAGTCTCCCACCCGCCGCCGATCACACCGCCCCCCCCCACCCAGACGTCTGTCCCGACGCTCGCTGTCACACCCTCACCCATCCCCCAGGAAGACCCCTTTGCCGCACTGCGGCAGCAGATGGTCGATACCTGCATCGCCGCCCAGGGTGTGACCGACGAGCGGGTGCTGGCAGCCATGCGCGCCGCGCCGCGCCACCTTTTCGTGCCATCCGATCTGGTGCCCCGCGCCTACCAAGATCGGGCGTTGCCCATCGGTTACGGGCAGACCATCTCCCAGCCCTACATCGTGGCGTTGATGACCCAGTTGCTCGATCTGACCCCAGGAGACAGGGTTCTGGAGATCGGCACCGGCTCCGGTTATCAGGCGGCTGTGCTGGCCCATATCCCAGACGTCGAGGTGTATACCATCGAGATCGTGCCCGAGCTGGCCGAACGCACGGACACACTGTTGCACAGACTGGGTTACGATACCATCCAACGTAAACAAGGCGACGGTTATTTTGGCTGGCCAGAGTATGCCCCGTTCGACGCCGTCATCGTCACCGCCGCGCCGGATCACCTGCCGCAGCCGTTGGTGGAGCAACTGACCGACGATGGCCGGCTGGTGATCCCCATCGGGCCGCCGGGTGGCTTTCAGACGCTGTGGAAATTCGTCAAACAGCCCGACGGTGAACTCAAAGCCTACAACCAGGGCGGGGTGATCTTTGTGCCGTTCACGGGCCAGGGCGTAGAGACACACGACGACTCGGGGCCGTGAGCCAGGCCGCGCCGTAACAGACGGCCCCCACAGCCAGCACTGTCGAAAAGCCCCACGAGAGAGCCAGCAGCGCCGCCATCACCGAGGCCACCACCGAGCTGGCCCCGTTGCCCGCCCAGGCCCAGGCGACGAGGGTCGGTTGTCCTTCCAACGCCGCGATGCCCTTGGGCAGCGGCATGCCCATCAGCAGGCCCAATGGCGCCAGCGCCATGACGGTCACTGCCAGCCTGCCGCCCAGCGATGCCGCCAGGGCAACCTCGAAGAGCAGCGGCAGAGCCAGCACGTATCCTCCCACCAGAGCCGGTATCGCCAGCAGCACGGCGCCGAGCGGCAGGCGCACCGAGAGCAGGCTGCCCAGCCCAGAGAACAACAGCAGCGCAAAAAGCACCGCCGCCAGGGCATAGCTGGGATGGCCGAGAAACAGGATGAACCGCTGCATCAACGGTATTTCGACGCACAAATAACCCATTCCCAACAGGATAAAATAAAGCAGCGTCGGGCGCAGTGAACTGCCCCGCGATCCACCTGTTCTCCTGAAGGCCAGCGGCAGCAGAATGAGCGCCGCCGCCGCGATCGTCGCCAGCGCCAGCAAGGCCAGCAGCACAAAATAACCTGCCCCACCGAAAGGCTGCCAGGTGTGACCCGCCATCGCCAACACCTCTGAAGCCTGCTGCCACTTGAAGTAATGGCCAAAGAACGGCCTGTCGTCGCTGGGTGGACGGACGTCAAAGGGATACTGCCGATACCAGGCCTCACGATCTGTGGCCTGCAACAGCCCCACAAAGGCGTGGTAATAGTCGGGGCTGGGCAGCACGTTGTAGCGATTGACCTCGTCAGGTTGAATATCCGGCAGATAGACGAGATCGAAAGCGCGCGGCGCAGCAAAGGCCCGCACGGTCTGCAACTCGGCAGCCGTAAAAGCGCCCCGCCGGGCCAGGATGATCATCTGGCGATAACTGCGCAACGCCACCAGGCTGAGCCGCGGCTCGCCGGCCGTTCTTTCTATCGCTTCCACCGCCAGCCCAAAGGCCCGCAGCGATTCAGAAGGAGGCACCTGCAGCCAGCGTGTCATCACCAACAGACCCCCATCGTCCAGCCGGGTCAAATAGTCGACCAGGGCCTCGACGGTGTAGGTATAATCCTCGCTCAGACTGTAGGCTCCAGAGACGATGGTGCGCTGCGGGGCAGTGAGCGCCAACTGCACCACATCATAGTGCTGCCGGGTTTGCCGGACAAAAGCCCGGCCCTCCTGCAAAACCACGTCCACGCGGGCATCGTCGTACAGATTGCCGGCCCAGTCTCCTTGTTGGCGCACCGCTTCGATGACCAGCGGGTTGGCTTCGACAGCCGTCACAGCCGTTGCGCCCTCAGCCAGAGCCACCAACACATCAAAGCCGCCGCGCGGCTCCAGTAGCAGCGCCCGCGCGCCGGGGCGAAGCCGGTAAGGAAGCGCCGTCAGCAGACAGTCGGTGAAGGGGAGCGTGGTCAGGCCCGGCGGCGCGTGGCTGATGGGAAGCAGATCGTCGCCATCGACAGTGAGCCCCATTTGCGGCGGCGGCGGCTCGGCGCAGCGAAAGCCGCTGCCCGGCAGGCTACGAATGGCCGACGAGCGCACCACGTCTACCCGCGAAAAGCCGTTCCAGCGCCGGAAAACCAGCTCGGCATCAGGGTAGAGCAGAGCGTAACTGAGGCTTTTGTACGGCGAGAGGCGAATCTCCAGCGACTGCGGCAGAAATATCGCTGCCAGGATCAGGAACAGCCCCGCCCCCACCTGAAGGCAGCCGGTCGCCGTGTGAAATTTCCCCCTGCCTCGCCCGCCGGTCATCGTCGCTGCGCCGATGCCCAACGCGGCGGAAACGAGCACCACACCCTCGCCGCCCACCAGTGATGGCAAAACCACGGCCAATCCACAGCCAACGGCCGAGCCGGCCAGGTTGGCGGCATAGATGCGGTTTCCCGCGCCCGGATGGGCGGCCAGCAGAATGGCCACCGCCGCGCCGCTGCAGAAAAAGGGCAACGCCAGCGCCAGATAATGCGCCGCCAGCACGGCCCACTGATGCCAGTCGAGGGCGATACGAAACGAATCGAAGGGCAGGTAAAGCGTCAGCGCATAGGAACCGATGACGGCGGCGGCGAATCCCCGGCCCAGCCAGCCCAGTGCGCGGGCGGGATCGCACTGGCGCAGACGCGGCGCCAGCGCCAAAAAGGCGCCGCTGGCGCCAAAACCCAACAGCGCCAGGCTGACGATCATGAAGGCAAAGTGGTAGAACTGGGCCACTGCGAAAAGGCGGCTGAGGTTGACTTCGAAGGCCAGCGTGGCCGTCGAGAGAAGAGCCAGAGAAGCAACGATGGTCGGTTTGCTGCCGGCAGTATCCTGGGCCATCCATTTTCCCCGCCGAGTGAACGCATCCCCTCGCGCAGCAGGATTATAATATCGATCTCACGGCAAAGCAACCCTGGCGCTCGCCGATGACTATACAGGCCGGCCCACCGTTGCCTGCGTTCGGCGTGCGCCAGTGTTCTCAAGCCGTAACCCATCTGTAATCTCTGCCAACCCTTTTCTATGATATGATAGGATGGCATGCTTTCAGACTCTTTTACCGCGTCGCACCCAGACAGGAGGATTGTCATGGGTATCTGGACAAGATTAAAAAATCGGCCCGAGGCCGCTTTGCTTTCACTTGCCGTGTTGTTGATGCTGACGAGCACCGTCACCACCGCCGCCGCAGGCAGCAGCCCATCGCCGGGCCTGCTGGCCAATTTTTCGGACCTGCCCACACCCACTCACACCGGCGAGGTGTCACCCATCGACACGCCGACCTTTACACCAACCTGGATACCGACTCACACCGCCACGCCTACTGCCACACCCACCGCCACTGCCACACCCACCGCCACCGACACCGCCACCCCAACGGCCACAGGCGAGCCCGGCCCCTCACCGACGCCCACCCACACCCTTACCCCGCGGCCTACGCTCACACCCCTGCCCACCACCCCGTTGCCGCCTGGAGGTTTTTATTACACCGTGCGCGCCGGCGATAACCTGTTTCGTATCGCCCTGCGCTTTGGCGCCACCGTCCAGGCCATCGTCCAGGCCAACGGTATCGTCAACCCACGCCTGATCCGGGTGGGACAGGTGCTCTGGATACCCACATCGTACCCCCACGAGCCGACCAATCCCGTCATCTATGTGGTGCAGCGCGGCGATACACTCTACTCCATCGCTCGTCGTTTCGGCACCACCTATCAGGTGCTGGCGGCGATCAACGGCATCACCAACCCACGCCTGATCTACGTGGGCCAGCGACTCGTCATCCCCGGCTCTGGCGCGCCCCAACCCACCCCTACACCGCCGGGCCAGCGGGTCTATGTCGTGCGCCCCGGCGATACCCTGTGGTCGATTGCCGTACGCTTTCACACCACGCCATGGGCCATTGCGGTGGCCAACGGCCTGCGTAACCCCAACCTGATCTATGTCGGGCAGCATTTGATCATACCCTGAACATCCATCCATCAGACAGGCGCCAGGCTCGGGGCCGCGGCCCCTGCCTGGCGCGTTTTTTTCCGGCCATGACTCACCCATCAAAAACTATCGATCCCGGTTCTGTACACGATTATTATCAGAGCGTCATCGACTCGGTCGACTCGATCGTCTACACCGTCGATCGTGACTTGCGCATCGTGGGCGTCAACCGTCGTTGGAACGTCTTTGCCCTGGAGAACGGCGCGCCACACCTCACCGAAGAGCACATTCTGGGCGCACGCTTGTTGGATCAAATGCAGGGCGATCCCCGGCAGCGCTGGCAACAAGTGTGCCACCAGATCCTCAACGGTCAGCTCGCCCGCTACCTGGACGAGGTCGCCTCCAGCGAGCCGTTTGCCTGGCGTCACTATACCCTGACCGCCAGCCCCCTCAAGAGCGGTCAGGGTGAGATCCTGGGCATCACCTTTGTGAGCACCAACATCACCCAGCTCAAACGAGCCGAAGCCGAGATGTTCCAGCGGCTGGTGGAGGTGCGAGGCCTGCGGCAGGTGGCCCAGACGGCGGGGGCCGGCTTCACCGCACGCGCCTTTTACCGCCAGGTCACCGCCGACATCGCCCATCTGTTCGATGCTGGCCGGTGCATCATCTTTCGCTGGCACGAGAGCAGCGGCCATCTTCAGGCCCAGATGCCGGCCTTTGGCCTCAGCGAGCGCCAGTTGGTCGACCTGACGCTCGACATTGGCGATCCCACCGATCCCTCTTCGTTGTGGCAAGACCTGGAGGAGAAGGATTATATCCTGCTGAACGAGGGCGACGCTGCGCCCCGCCAGATCGTCGAGACGGCCGTCCGGGTAGACCGGCTGGCCGCCATGATGGCCGTTCTGCGCGTCAGTGGCCGCGTGCACGGCACCATTCTGGTCGCCAGTCGTGATCGCCCCTTCACCGAACAAGAGGGCCAGCTTTTGGCCGCTTTTGCCGTGCCGGTGGTGCTGGCCATCGAAGACGCCGAGTTGAATCAACGGCTGCTCAACCGATCCCGTCAACTGGCCGCAGCGCGCGAGGCGTTGCGCCACACCACCAGGCTGGCCGAATCGATCCGGGTGCCGCTCACCGTCTTGCGCGGCTATCTGGAGCTGCTGTGCGATGGCGCACTGGGGGCTGTTTCCGGCGAGCAGGCCGCCACACTGGACATCCTGCGCCAGAAAACACGCGATATCGCCGATATGCTTGGCCGGCTCACACCTTCTCCCTCGCCATCAGAGATCAATCGTTACGAGCTGCTGCTCCTGGCCGACTTGGTGCGTCAGGTGATCGACCGGCGGCTGGTTGCCCTGGAGGCAGCGGGCCTGGATCTGATCGCCGACCTGCCCGCCGCCGGCGATCCGGCCTGCATGGTGACCGGTCAACCTGATGCGTTGTTCAATGTCTTTGACGCCCTGCTCGACAACGCCATCAAGTTCAGCCCTTACGGAGGTGTGGTGCATATTTCGTTGCACGAATCGCCCGAGATCGTCTACGTGCGGGTGGACGACCCTGGCGTGGGCATCGCGACGCCCCAGTTGTTGCAGATCTGGCAGCCCAAAAAGCCAGAAACCCTCTCGGATGCTCTCGATCTGGTGGAAGTCAAGCGTATCGTCGAAGAACATGGCGGGCAGGTGTGGGTCGATAGCCAGGCAGGGCAGGGGAGCACCTTTTACGTGGCGCTGCCCAAAATCATAAAAACCTGAGACCCCTGGCTAGCCATTGGGGCTGCTTGCTGGCCAGGCCGTTTTGGGGTACAATACGGCTGTCAGAAAAAGGCCTTTTCAGTTTTTTGGCCCATTGTCATTCTTTTAGACCGGGAACCGGCGTTTCTTCAAAGGATGGCCGATCCATGACACAGGTGCAAGAGATCCTCGCCCAACGAGACCACATCGTCGCTTTTGCGGCCCTGCAAGAGATCGCTCAGAGCCTGGCCGCAGAACTGGACCTCGAGACGCTGCTGGAGCGCATCGTCGAAGCGGCGGTGGCGGTGGTTCACGCCTCGGCAGGCTCACTGCTCATCTGGGACGCCCTGAACAACGATCTCTTTTTCGCCGTGGTCAAAGGTGGCGGTGGTGAGGCGCTCGTCGGTCGACGTATGCCGGCCTACAAGGGCATCGCCGGCTGGGTGCTCACCAATCAACGGCCGGCCATCGCCCAACAGGTGCACGATGACCCGCGCTTTTTCAACGCCATCGACGAGAGCCTGGGCTTCCGCACCAGCTCGCTGCTGGCGGTGCCGCTGGTATCCAAGGGGGAGGCCATCGGCGTGCTGGAGGTGCTGAACAAAAAATCCGAGAGGCCATTCGACGATCAGGACGCCGATCTGCTCATGGCGCTGGCGGGACAGGCGGCGGTGGCCATCAAGAACGCGCGGCTCTACCGCCAGGTGCAGGAAGAGCGAGACCGCATCGTGGCGCTGGAAGAAGAGGTGCGAAAAAACCTGGCCCGCGAGATCCACGACGGTCCGGCCCAGATGCTTTCGGCCATCATCATGCACCTCAGCGTCATCGAAGATATTGCCCAAGCCAAACCGGAGCAGGTTCGCCACGAGATCGAAATGGTGCGTGGTATTGCCTCCAACGCTCTGCAACAGATCCGCAGCATGATCTTTGAGCTGCGGCCGGTGATTCTGCAAACCCAAGGGCTGACCGCCGCCCTGCGCACCTACGTCAAACGGCTGCGCGAGGTGGAGGGCATGACCATCCACACCGAGTTGGGAGATTGGCCAGAGCGCCTGCCGGCCAAAATTGAAGAGATTGTTTTCGCCGTCGTCCAGGAGGCGCTGACCAACATCAAAAAACACGCCGAGGCGCACAATGCCTGGCTTCAGATCGGCCGGACGCCCGACACGCTGACGGTGCGCATCCGCGACGATGGCTGCGGCTTCGAGATCTCGCGTCTGGAGTTGCTGGAGGCACAGGAGGGCCACCTGGGGCTGCTGAACATGCGTGAGCGGGCCGAGATGTTGGGCAGTGAGCTGTCCATTCGTTCGCAGATCGGTTGGGGGACACGGGTCACACTCACCGTGCCGCTGTCCGAATCGGCGCGGCGGGCAGGGGCCAAAGGCACCGGTTTCCTGCCGCCGCTGGACGAAAACCCGTCGCCAGGAGCCGGGACAGATTCAGACGAGATGGAGTGAGGAAAGGTAGGCATCGATGATCGATCAAAAATTGTTAGAGATCTTGCGCTGCCCGGCCTGTGTCAGTGGGCCATCACGCCGCGAGGGACCAGACCCGGGCCGGCTGGAATTGATCCACGATGTGTGGCTGGTCTGCCAGGAGCCAGACTGCGGACGCAAATATCCCATACACGATGGCATCCCCATCATGCTCATCGAGGAGGGAGATAAACATCGTCACACACCGCTGGAGCAACTGGAACAGCCGTGAGCCTGGCTCCAAAGGCCAAGACCGACGGGGAAGGCGCGTTTGAGCGACGCCTTCCCTGTTTTGTTTGGCCCGCTGAGAGGTTCGTTTCAGGGTTGATCCTCGAGGAAACACAACAGCCCTTCGACGATCCCCTGGGCGATGCGGTCTTGCTGAAACAGCAGCATGTACCGATCGTCCAACATAAAACCGATCTCGATGATAGCGCCGGGCGTCTGGGGCGCAATCTCGTTAAAAGCGTGGTACTCGCGCATATCAAAAGTGATGCTGTTGGCGTGGAAATCGAGCCCGGTGGCGGCGGCATAAGCCTCACTCAAACAGGCCACCAGCCGGTCTTCCACCTCTGGCACGGCGCTGTTGATCACACGCGCCACTTTGAAACCCGAGGCCCCGGCCACATTACACGAGTCGGCGTGGATGCTCAGCATGGCGTCGGCCTGATAGCCCTCCAATCGATCGTCGTACTCGTCCAACAGATCCACCGTGTAGCCCATGCGCTCCAGCAGGGTCACCACCCGCTGCGCCACGCCGAAATTGATCTCGGCCTCGGTCAGACCATCGGCGCAGACCGCGCCCGAATCGTAGCCCCGGTGCCCGGAGACGATACCCACCCGCCGGGGTGGGGCGACGGTGGGCCGGGATCGGGTGGGCAACCAGCCGGCGCGTGGGGTGCGTGTGGGTGTGGGAGTCTCGTGTTGAGCCGTGGGGCTGCCGGGTGATGACGCAGTCGACGTTTGTTGAGGCCGGGCGGTGACGGCGACTGGCAACGGTGATGGCTCCACCTGCTCGACGGGTGAGCCAAGTACCAGCCAGCCAGCGTAAAGCATACCCAGGCCAGTAACGACCAAGATAGCCACCATCAGGCGTTGTGCACTCTGAAGGAATCCTCGCCGCAGCATTCTCCGACTATCCCTATCCAGCCGACTGTCGTAAAGGGATCATACCGCCAACCGCCAAATTAGTCAAAAGGCGCCAAATGGCTTGACACGACAGTGTCATCGTTGTACAATGGTTCCCGCTCAGCCTCTTCGCCGGTCAGAACCTGGAGTGGAGGCGACCGTTCACACGGCTCAGAAACCGGCTATTGCCATTCGGAGGACATGGATGACCGACAAAAAAATTCGCGTGCTCATTGCCAAGCCCGGCCTCGACGGGCACGACCGTGGGGCCAAGGTGGTCGCCCGCGCCTTGCGCGACGCCGGCATGGAGGTGATCTATGCCGGCCTGCGACAAACGCCCGATATGATCGTCGAGGCAGCCATTCAGGAAGACGTGGATGTCGTCGGCCTGAGCATTCTCTCTGGAGCACACATGACGCTGGTGCCCCGGGTGGTGGAGGGGCTTAGAGCCAACGACATGCAGGATGTCGTCGTCACCGTGGGGGGCATCATTCCCGACGACGACGTTCCCCAGTTGCAGGCCGTGGGCGTGAATGGCATTTTTGGCCCAGGCACGTCTACCCAAGACATCGTGGCCTTTATCCAACAGGCGATGGCCGGGCGTGAGTGAACCATGGCCAACGACCTGAGCAACCGGGTGCTTGCCGGCGACCGGCGCGCCGTCGCCCGGCTCATCACCCTGGTGGAGAACGATGGCCCAGAGGTGCGGCGGCTGCTGGGCGCGCTTTATCCCCACACCGGCAAGGCCCACATCGTAGGCATCACCGGCGCGCCAGGCACCGGCAAGAGTTCGCTGGTCAACGAGCTGGCCAAAGCCTATCGCCAGCGCGACCCTGCCCCACGGGTGGGCATCGTGGCCGTGGATCCCACCAGCCCCTTTTCCGGCGGCGCGCTGCTGGGCGATCGCATCCGCATGCGTGATCTGGCCGGCGACCCCGGCATCTTTATCCGCAGCATGGCCACCCGCGGCAGCCTGGGTGGTCTGGCCCGCGCCACCGCCGACGCCATCCGAGTGCTCGATGCCGCCGGCTACCAGGTGATTCTGGTGGAAACGGTAGGCGCAGGACAGTCGGAGGTGGATATCGCCAGGGCAGCCCACACCACGGTGGTGGTCGAAGCGCCGGGCCTGGGCGACGACGTGCAGGCCATCAAAGCCGGCATCCTGGAGATCGCCGACGTGTTTGCGGTCAACAAAGCGGATCGCGAAGGGGTCGAGCACACCGTGATGGCCCTGGAGATGATGTTGGATCTGAATCACGCCGGCCGGCCCGTGCTGCACCACGGCCACTGGATGACCGCCGACGGCCCTGAAACGTCGGCGGTGGAGGGGGGGTGGCGTCCGCCCATCTGCAAGACGGTGGCCGTACGAGGCGAGGGTGTGGCAGATTTGATGGCTGCCATCCAGGCGCATCGCGAGCACCTGCAATCGACGGCCACGCAGAGCCTGCGCGAACGCGCCCGCGCCGAAGATGAACTGCTCGACATTCTGGGTCAGCAGCTCATGGGCCGTCTCATGGCCCGGGTGCAGCCCCAAGAGTTGGGGCAACTGGTGGCCCAGATCGTGGCGCGGGAGCTAGACCCCTACACGGCGGCGGAGCAGTTGTTGACCAAACACGGTGGGTGATGGTAGGTTCGTCACTTCCAGGGCATTTCCGGCACGGCCACACTGGCCGAATAAGGCCCGTTGCGTAGATCGTCCCAGTAATCGTTGGCATCGATCAGGGCGTAACGAAAAATAGCCTGGCCCGTCGCGCCGTTCCAACGCGCGATCTGGATACGATCCGCGATGGCCTCAAAAGAGGCGTAATCGCCGGTGATGCCGGCCCACACCTGCCGCCCGGCCGCACCCTGCACGAAAAAGGCCACCTGCGCCTCGTAGGCTGCATTGTCGGTCAGCACGGCCCCTGCATAGAGCATCGGCGCGATGGCGTCCATTTCCCCGGCGTTCAGCCAGCCCAGCGAGTCCTGATAATAATCGTTATAGCCGGCGTCAAAGTAGGGCCACACCGCCGCCGATAGTGTGAGGCCGCCGGTCAGCACGTCGCTGTAGAGGCGTGAGACCAACTCTGTCACCTGGAGCCGCTGCCAGTCGCTGTAGGGCATGGTGTTCGAGATCGCCGCGTAACGCGCCAGGCTGGTGGGGTCCTGGGAGTATTTTGCCCCGGCGTAACGCACGTTATCCAGGTGCAGGCCATCCACTGCGTAATGGTTCACGATGTCCCGGCAGACGCTGATGATGTGACTGGTTATGGCCGGGTGTCCGGGGCTGGCCCACAAATAGTGCGTGTTGAGCGTCATGGGGCCCTCGTCGTCCCACTGCAGCCAGTCGTTGCCGTAGGTCTGGGTGAGGGCGTGATACATGTGCAGCGGCGTGGTGCCACTGATGGGCGGCGTCTCACCGATCCAGGCCGGATAGACGTTGAGGTAGGCGTGCAGCTCCAACCCCATCTGATGAGCCGCCTCAACAGCCGCCGCCAGCGGGTCCCAGCCGGGGTCCTGGCCCAGCGTGCCTGAAATGCGCGCCGACCACGGCTCAAAGCCAGAGCGGTAGTAGGCGTCGCCGTTGGCCCGCACCTGAAAGAGGATGATGTTAAAATTGGCCCCGGCGGCTTTGGTCATGATGGTTCCGATGCTGGCGGCGTCGGTATAGTCGTAGCGCGTCACCCACAGCGCCCGCGCCTCGGGCGCGCCCCAGGCCCTGACCACGTTGGGCAAAAAAACGGCCTGGGTGAGCGTATCGCTGGCCTCGACCGGTGTGGCCGCCGGCGGAGCCGCTGTTGCAGCCTCTTGATCCAGGGCGGCCGCCATCCACTCCTCGAGCGCGGCAGAGTTGAGGGATGCAGAGCCATTGCTGTTGTTATAGGGATCGGGATTCATGAGATACGCAGCCTCCAGTCCCCCGACAGCGGCCCAGAGTATTTCTTGGGCCGCCGTCATGCCGGTCAATGTCTGGCTCACAGCCAGCCGTGGCGCAATACGATCCGGACTGACTTGGGCCGCACGCGACCAGGAAAACGATGCCGCGGCAACCAGCCATTGCCGAACGGCCAGCAGGCCCGTCAGACCCAGGAACACTGCCAGTATCGGGCAGACATATCGCCTATATCGACGGAAAAAACCGGTGAGCACCAACTCGATACCTTTCTGCCTCCATTCTATCACATTTTCCCAAGTTGACAAACCCGTGTGTTATGCTATAATTCTGCCCCGTGAGCGAGCCACGAGGGGGTAGCAGCCGGGGGCAGAGGCCCTCTGTCCATCAGGCAAAGCTGCGGCGCGTTCAAGGATGGGCACTATTGGCAGGACTGATCGCTCTGGCCGCTGTCTTGCGGTTCGGAGCGTTGGTGTCGATCCCGCCAGGACTCTATCACGACGAAGCACTCAACGGCCTGGATGCCCTCTCGGTTCTGGAAGGCAGCAGGCCCATCTATTTTCCGGCCAATAACGGTCGCGAGCCCTTTTTCATCTATGGCGTGGCTGCAGCAGTGGCGTTGTTGGGCCGCAGCCCGGGGGCCATCCGTGTGGTGGCGGCTTTACTGGGTACACTGACCGTGCCCGCCGTCTACCTGATGGCCCGCGAGATGAGCGGCAAACGGGCCGCTCTGCTGGCAGCAATACTCAGCGCCACAACGGTGTGGCCTGTGGCTTTGAGCCGCGTCGGCCTGCGGGCCGTTTCGATGCCACCATTTATCGCACTGGCCCTCTGGCTGCTCTGGCGAGGGCGGCGGACCGGCCAACGGTGGCAATTCATTCTCGCCGGCCTGTGCTTCGGCGCAGCGTCTTACACTTATCTGGCGGCGCGATTCTCAATCGTTGCGCTACTCGGCTTTGGAATTCTTGACCACTTCTTTCATCTCGATCTCAACTCCAACAACGAGGGTCGCTCTGTAGCCATCGGCAAAACAGACGCCCTCCTTTTCCTTCTGGCCGCCATCCTGGTGCTCTCTCCGCTGCTGGTTTATGGCATGGAGCACTGGGATGTTTTTATGGGACGCACCGGCCAGGTGTCGATCTTTAACCCGACCATAAACCAGGGCGATTTCTGGGGCGCGCTGATCCGCCACACCGGGCGCGCACTGGGCATGTTCTTCGTCCGTGGCGATTTTATCCCGCGTCACAACGTGCCGTTGAGGCCAGTCTTTGATCCACTCATCGGTGCTGCTTTTGTGCTGGGCCTGATCCTGGCTCTGCGCCGGCGGCGACAACCCGCCAGCACACTGACGCTGATCTGGCTGGCGGTGATGATCCTGCCCACCATCATGGCCGAAGACACGCCCCATTTTTTGCGCGCTGTGGGGCTCCAGCCGCTGTTGTTTTTGCCCCCGGCCTGGGGGTTGGAGGCGCTCTGGGCCTGGCTGGAAAAGCGTGGGCCGCGTCTGCTGGCCGGTGGGCTGGTGGCACTCATTCTACTGTCCAGTCTGGGCCTGACCGTGCACGATTACTTTTTTCGCTACGGCGCCGACCCAGAATTACGTTACAGTTTCGAGACCGCCGCCGCCGAGATGGCCGTCGAGGTCAATCGTTTTCTGGGCACAGGCTGGCAGGGAGAAGGTCTGGCAGCCCGCGCCGGCGAGCCTGCCGGGCAGCGTCTGGTCTGGCTGGACGAGCGTTTGTGGCGCGATTGGCCCTCGGTGCAGTTCCTGGTGCCAGAGTCACCGGCGTTGTACCGGCTGACAGGGCCCGGCCTGCCGCACCAGGCCCAGGCGGCCGCTGCCGAGGCGTTGCTCATCGTCTGGCCTTACGACGACACCTATCGCGGCTGGTTGGATCAGCTACCGCCCGCGAGCCAGATTCAGGTGCAATCGGGCCCGTTGGAGCGCGGCGATCTGCAGGAAACCGCCTACCCGCTGTACGCCAGCTTGCACATCCGGCCGGCGGCGGCGACGCCCGCCCAGGCGCGCCTGGAAGATGGGCTGGAGCTGGTGGCGTATCAGGTCCAGGTGGTGAGCGACTATCGACTGCGCGTGGTGCTGCAATGGCGCGCCAGCCGGCCGCCACAAGCCGATTACACCGCCTTTGTGCAGCTCTTACAGGATGGCCAGGTGATCGCCCAGGACGATGCCCCGCCCGGCGCGGGCTATCTGCCCAGCCGATGGTGGCGACCGGGCGACGTCATCGTGGCCGAGCACCATCTGGAGTCAGGTGCGCCTTTTCAAGTGGATCGGGCCGGCCAACAGATCATCGCCGGTCTCTATGCCTGGCCCAGTCTGGATCGACTGGCCGTGATCGACGAGCACGGTCGGCCCCAGGCAGATCACGTGGTGCTGAGTCCGTGACCGGCTTTTACCCTGACAATACCTTCGCGCCAGACGACCATCGGTCGATGGCAGCGAGATAACCTCTCAATTTGAGTGAGGAGGATTGACACATGCACACAAAACGTGTGGCCCATCTGCTGATCGTGGCCCTGTTGCTGCTGATCAGCGTACCCCTGGAGCCGACTCTCGCCTCGCCGCCAGCGCAGAGCGGCAATCTGATCAAGAATCCAAGTTTTGAGGAAGGCTTTACCCAGCGCGGCGCAGGTGAGGTGGTCATCGCCGTGCACTGGGAGCCGTGGTGGATCGGTGGCTCTCAGGCCGATAACGCCCAGGGTTATTTCTATCGACCCGAATACAAGCCAGAGGACGCCGCCGTTTACACCATGCGCCGCGTCCATACGGGCCGCTACTCTCAGAAACAGTTCAATACTTTTGCCCATCACCGCGCCGGCGTTTACCAGTTGGTGAGCGGTGTCACCCCCGGCTCCAAACTCACCCTCACCGCCTGGGCCCAGGTGTGGAGCACCGGCCAGAGCGATCCGGACAAGTGCGACGATTTTGGCAACTATCAGGTCTGGGCCGGCATCGACCCCACCGGCGGGCGCGACGGCAACTCGGGCAACATTGCCTGGAGTCAGCCGATCATGGCCTGCAATCAGTGGGTGTTCTTGCAGGTAGAAGCTGTGGCGCAAGCGGGCACGGTCACGGTGTTCCTGCGGGGCGAGCCCCAATATCGTATGAAACACAACGATGCCTACTGGGACGACGCCACTCTGACGGTGCAATCGCCGCCCACGCCCACGCCGCGCCCACCCACGCCCACACCGCGCCCGCCCACACCGGCGCCCACCGCCACCCCCACGCCCGTGCCCGATGCTGTGGTGAGCGCCGCCTCGGTCAATCTCTATGCCGGGCCAGGTGAGATCTATGATGCCGTGGGCCAGCTCTCGCAGGGCGACATCCTGACAGTGACGGGCCGCGATCCTTCGAGCAACTGGCTGGCGGTCCGATCCACCACCGGCCAGACCGGTTGGGCGCCCGTCTCTCAGCTTCAGGTGAACGTGGCCTTGAGCGGGGTCGCCGAGGCCGCCGTGCCGCCCACGCCCACCCCCATCCCCACGAACACACCGACGGTCACGCCGACGCCGGTGCATACCGCCACACCCACCATCACCCCCACACCCACCTTCACCCCAACACCGGCGGTGGCTCGTGTGTGCATCGTCTCGTACGACGACCGCAACGGCAACGGCCTGCGCGACCCGGGTGAATCGTTGCTGGCCAATGCCATCTTTACCGTATCGGACCCCACTCACGCCGTGGGCACCTACACCACCAACGGCCTGAGTGAGCCTTTTTGTTTCGATAACCTGCTGCCGGGTTACTATTACATCGCCGAGGTGAACGCGCCGGGCTACGATTCCACCACCTACGACACCTGGGGCATCGCCCTTGGCTCCGGCGCGGCCTTTAACCTGGAGTTCGGCAACCGCCGCGGATCGGCCACGGCCATCACAGAGACTCTGCCCGAGCCTCAACTCAGCCCCACACCGGCCTCTGTGTTGCCTTCGGTGGGCAAGGCCGTCTACAGCGCCAGCGGCCTCATCGTCCTGGCCCTGGCGGCCGGCATCTTTGTCAGCTTTAACCTGCTGCGCCGCGGACAATGAGCTACACGGCAAGCTGAATGAATGTATGACTTGACGGATCGAACGATCCACTCCCAACATGGAAATCCCAACAGCGCCTCGGAGAGCCGCCTGTGGCTCTCCCTGGCGCTTTTTGCTGCCCTGGCAGCGGCCATCCCGCTCCTGATCACACCCGGCCTGATCAACACCCGCGGCGGCGGCGATAGCCCCTTTCTGCTGGTTCGCACCTACGAGATGGCCCAGGGATTACGATCCGGACAGTTCCCCGTGCGCTGGATGGCCGACGCCGCCTATGGCCTGGGTTACCCTTTTTTCAACTATTACGCCGCCCTGCCCTATTACCTGGCCGCCGCCCTGCATCTGCTGGGATTGGGCATCCTGACCGCTATCGAGATGACCCAACTCGTCGGTTTTTTCGCCGCGGCAGCGGGCAGTTATGCCCTGGCGCGCCGCTGGCTCGGCAGCCCGCCGGCAGCGGCGCTGGTCTCAGTCGCCTATACCCTGGCGCCCTTTCACCTGGTCAACGTCTACGTGCGGGGCGATTCCCTCTCCGAGTTCTACGCCTTTGTCTGGTACCCGCTGATCTTGCTGGCTTTGCAGCGCCTGTTCGAGTATCCCTCGGCGGGCCGCGCCTGCGTAATGGCTCTCACCCTGGCCGCTCTGATCGTCACTCACAACATCTCGGCCCTGATCTTTGCCCCCTTTGCGGCACTCTATACACTGCTGCTCTTCGGTAGTCGCGCCGTGCAGGGAAAGCGACTTGGACTCGTCGGCGGGTGCCTGCTGGCGGCGGCGCTGGCGGTCCTGCTCAGCGCCTGGCTGTGGCTGCCGGCGCTGGGCGAGCTAGAGGCGGTGCAACTGGGTGAGGCCCAGACCGGCGGCTACTTTCACTACAGCAGCCACTTTCGGAGCTGCGACCTGGTGCAGCCCACGGTCTGGTTCGATTACGATCCCGACGCCGCGCCGACTCCCTTTGCCATGGGCCTGATCCAGGCGGCGCTGACGCTGCTCGGCGCGGCGGCGCTCGCCTGGCGCTGGCTGAAACGCCGCCGCATCGATCCGCTCGGTCTTTTTGCCCTGCTGACGCTGCTGATCGCCACGCTGCTGATCACCCCTCTCTCCCGCCCGCTGTGGGATCACCTGCCGCTGCTGCCGCTGGTCCAGTTCCCGTGGCGATTCCTCTCGGTGCAGGCCCTGGCCGCCAGCCTTCTGATCGGGACGCTGGCCACGGCTGTCCCCCGCTCGCAAAGGATGGTTTGGTTGACCGGGCTGCTGCTGGCGGCTGCCGCGCTGGCCGGCCTGCGCCCAGAGCCGCTGCCCATCAGCGACGCCGACGTGACGCCAGAACGGCTGGCGCTGTACGAGTATTTCACCGCCAACATCGGCACCACCATCCAGTGGGAATACCTGCCCCGCGACGCCGTGCCACGGCCCTACACCTCCGAAGCGCTGTTGACGATGCCGGACAAACCGTCACCTATCCCGCTGGAGGGCAAAATCGCCGGGGCGACGCTGCTGGCCCGGAACGCGCGGCAGGAGCGCTGGCAGATCGACGTGGCCTCAGAGGGCGCGCGGCTGATCTTTTACACGCTAAACTTTGCCGGCTGGCAGGCCTGGATCGACGGTCGGCCCGCCGAGGTGGCATCGTGGCCCGGCCTGGGCGCGGTTGCCCTCAGCCTGCCCGCCGGCTGCCACGAGGTGCGACTTACCTTCGGCGATTCCCCCCTGCGCCGCCTGGCCGACTGGCTCTCGGCGGCGGGTGTGGTCATCTGGCTGGCCCTGGGGCTGGCGGCGCGCCCGTGGCGCGGCCTGAGGCGGCGACACTTTTGGATCGCGGCTGGCACAATCGTAGCGATCGCGGCGGCGGGCGGCGCGCTGCACCTGTGGGGACAATCTCCGGCTCCCCCGGCGCTCTCGGACCTGACCATGGATTTCATCCGCCAGCCCTACCTGCACCACAACCCCGGCGGCGTCGATTTTGGCGCGGCGCGCCTGATGGGTTACACCCTCAGCACCGACCGGGCCCCGGCAGGTGAGACCGTACAACTCGGCCTCGATTGGGCCGCGGAACAGGCCGGGCTGACCGCCCAGGTCGATCTGGTCTTGGCCGTGCACGAGCAGCTCAACGACCCGCCCCTGCTGGCCACCTCCACAGTCGAGGTGCCGACCGGCGGCGGGACGACCCGCCACGACATCACCGTGCCCACCGACGCGGCGCGGGGCATCTACTTTTTGCGCGTCCGTGTGCTGGGGCCGCAGGGGCCGCTGACGCCGCGCACGACGGCGGGCAAGGCGTTGGGCCACACTTTCCTGCGGCCGCTGTACGTCGAGGCCTTCCGTCCGGCGGCGGGTGACGAGCCGATGCTGGGGCAATTTGGTCCGGGTGTAACCCTGGTTGAGGCACAGATCGAGCCTGCCGGCGATGCCCACCTGGCCGTGGCCCTCACCTGGCGCTGCGACAGCCCGCTGCCGGCCAATTACGCCCTCTCGCTGCGGGCCTACGATGCCGACGGCGCGCGCGTCAGCCGCTTCGACGACACCCAGCCGCTGCGTGGTCTCTATCCCACGGCCATGTGGCGGCCCGGTGAATTGATCGCCGACCGCCACGCGCTGCCCCTGGCGCCGGGCGTCGCGCCAGACGAGGCCCAAACGCTGGAGGTGGTGCTCTATGACCGGGCCGCGCCCGATCTGGCTCCGCTGGGCGTCGCCTACCTGCCCATCCAGGAGCGGCCCCGCAGTTTCCAGATTCCAGAGATGCAGACGCCGCTGGGGACCGAGTTCGGCGGCCAGATGCGCCTGCTGGGCGCCGACCTGTCTCAGACCGTCGATGCCCTGGCGCTGACCCTGCACTGGCAGGCGATACAACCCATGACGACCGATTACAAAATTTTCGTCCACCTGTTCGACCCGGCGACGGAGGCCATCCCTGTTCAAGACGACGCCATGCCGCGGCGCAACAGCTATCCCACTCGCTGGTGGGCCGCCGGTGAGGTGGTGAGTGATCCGATCCATCTATCACTGACGGGCGTGCCGGCGGGTGAATACCGGCTGGCGGTGGGCGTCTATGACCCGGCGACGGGCGACCGGCTGGCCGCCGTGGACGGGCAGGGGTCCCATAACCGGCTGATCTTGCCGGCAGCGATCACGGTTCCCTGATCCAACAAGTCGGGAGTTGGACACTGGCAAATTACGATTTTTGGAACCAGGACGCAGATTAACGCCGATAAACGCTGATTTTGTGTGCCTTTGCGAACATCTGCGTGAATCTGCGTTCTCATAAAGGGTAAGCCAAATTTGCCAGACTCCATTCAGGAGTTCACTACCGGACACTTTTGCATAGCGCGTCATTCTGAGGAGCAGAGCGACGAAGAATCTCACTTAACTTCAGAGATCGCCTGGGCAGAAGCGAGATTCTTCGCTCCCTTTGGTCGCTCAGAATGACAGAATTCGGCAGAGTTGAAAAAAGTGTCCGGTAGCAAATTCAGGAGCACAGATGGTTTCCACGGTCAAGAGTTACTGCTCAGCCTACCCTGCGGCAGGGTGAGTAATCACGTATGGAGGAATTTCCATGAGTGTTGAAATGTGGCGCGCCAGACGGCAAGAGGCGCTGGCCGCCGTGCGGGAGCGATGGTCGGAGCCGGTGACGGTGGGGGTGATATTGGGCTCCGGCCTGGGGCCGCTGGCCGACGAGATCGACGGCGTGGCTATCCCCTACGATCAGGTGCCCCATTTTCCGGCGAGTCGCGTGGAGGGGCATGCCGGGCGGTTGGTATTGGGACGGCTGGAGGGTAAGGGGGTGGTGGCCATGCAAGGCCGACCGCACTATTACGAGGGCTACTCGATGCAACAGATCGCCTTCCCGGTGTGGCTCATGCGTGATCTGGGGGTGCGGACGCTGATCGTGACCAACGCCGCCGGTGGCATGAACCGCTCTTTCGACCCCGGCGACCTGATGATCATCCTGGATCACATCAATCTGTTCTTCAACAATCCCCTCATCGGGGCCAACGACCCGGAGCTAGGGCCGCGGTTCCCCCAACTCAAGACGGCCTACCCGCCTCACCTGGTCAAGCTGGCGCAGCGTGTCGCCGCAGAGGAGGGCATCCCAGTCAAGCGAGGGGTGTACGTGGGCACCACGGGGCCAATGTACGAAACGCGGGCCACGGGCCAGCTCTTTCGTTTGCTGGGCGGCGATGCGGTGGGCATGTCCACCGTGCCAGAGGTGATCGCCGCCACCCACGCCGGCCTGGAGACGCTGGGTCTCTCGTGCATCACCGACGTGGCCAAAGAGCGCCCCGGCGATTATACCTCTCACGAGGAGGTGCTGGCCGCCGCGGCGGCCGCCGGGCCGCGATTCGTGCGCCTGCTGCGGGCCATCGTGCGCGCGCTGTGAAAAAGTAAAGGGGCGAGTCGGATGACTCGCCGGCTCGCCCCTGTTACTCTGTCTGAACCGTCGCGCTGGCGATCAGCGCCGGCAGGTTGGGAATGGTATCGTAGTAACTCAGAAAGGCCTGGCTCTCGGGCGAATCGTAGCGCCGCAGGTTGTCGGCCCAGCGGTAGCCGATGGACTGGTAGAGCAGCCTGGCCGTCACCGTAAAGGGCCCCTGGGCGTCGCCCACGTCCACGCGGTACAACACCACATCCTTGCCGCCGAGAAAATCCTCGTCTTCTGCCGCCCCGCCGTACACACCGATGTCGGCGTCGGCGGTGGCCTTGTCGAAACCCAACGGCAGCAAACGGTTGTCCTTGGCATAACCCGCGCCTCGCAACAGTGTGGTGGTGGCGCGGCCCATCGTGTCTTCCATGATGGCCTCATAGATCTGCACCTGATCCGAGGCGCTGATCTCTTGGTAGTGCGGCTCGTAGGCGGCGGGGTCGGTATCGTTGTTATTACCGACGATAGCGCCGCTGGGTTGGACCGCGCCGGACTCAAAGACCACCTGGCCCGCGGCGTCCTGCACCATCAGGTGCAGCCAGGCGCGGCGGGCGGGAAAGCCGGAAGGGAATTTGTGGCCTACGGCGCTCTCTACGACGACCTGAGCGGTCAGCTCGCTGCCGGAAAGAGTGACCGCCTCCACCGCGACGGTCGCCGTGCGCTGCTGAAGCTGCTCGACGATACGTTCGGCTTTGTCGGCGAACTGGGTTTTGGAAGCCGTGACGGCCATATCCTGACCAAAAGCGCCCAGTATGCTCAGCATGTAGGCGTTGCCGCCGACGAATGTGTGCTGGTAAAAAGGCTCACGCTGCGGACCGCCGGTGATGGAGAGCCGCACGCCGCCCTGGGCCGGCGGCATGTGACAGCTCTGGCAGGATCGCTGCGCGGCATAGTCGCTGTGCAGCCACTCCAGGTAAGGCATCTGCTCCGGAAACTCGCCGGCGATCTGGCCGGCTTCGTCCACGTAGGGGGTGTAAAGCGTGTGGCAGGTGGCGCAAAGCTCCGATTCCTCGACGTGCAGCCCCTGCTGGGGAATAAAGCCAGAGGCGCTCTGCATGATCTGCACCAGGTTCTTGCCCACCACGTAGGGGCCATAGGCCAGCCGCTCGCCGGCCGGCAGCTCTGTGTCGATGGCGTAACCGCCGCTGTAACTTTCGGGCGTGCCCAAGTTGGTCGCCATGATCTGGTGACACAGGTTGCACGAGACGCCGTCGATGGCCAGGGCGTGCAGGTCGTTGGCCGTCGAGAAAAAACCATCGTCCAGGAGGGCGGCCTGCCCAGCGGCGGCAGTCGCTGTAAAGCGAGCCATGGGGGTGTGACAGGTGGCGCACTTGTCCTCAATGACCGCCCGATAGTCTGGGTTGCTGATCACCTCGCCGCGCACCGAGGCGCGCCAGTAGGGATCGCGGCTCGAGTTGGCCATCATGGATGCCCGCCAAAAGGTATCGGTCGAGACGTCGTTGCCGGCTGCGTCGATCATCTGAGTGTGGCAGACGGTGCACACGCCGGAGGCAGAAAAGAGATCACCCCGTTCCACCGGCAGCGGCGGCACCTGTTCCGCCGGCCGGGTCGTGGGCAATGCTGTGGGCGGCAAAGGGGTTGGGGTGGGGGGTGTTTCAGGCGTGGCCGTTGGAGCGGCAGGGGTGGAACAGGCCGCCGTGAGACAGAGAATCAGGATCACCAGCATACATAACTTTTTCATCGGGCCTCCTCGCCTCTACAGGTCCTCACTTGAGTCGGTTGGCTCAGGCGCCATACTTGGCCAGCCGCCCGGCGTGACCCAGCGCCAGCGGCATGAGATGGGTGTGGTGCAGTTGGCCCAGCGCGCCCTGGGCGCAGGCGGTTTCGCCAAAGGTCATCACCGCATCGCGGCGCGCCAACGGCGACCAGAAAAGCACGGGCAGGGGGTGCCAGGAATGAGCTTTCATCACCGCGGGGGTGGAGTGATCGCCGGTGACGAGGATCACGTCTGGTTTCAGCGCCCGGATCGCCGGCGCCACGATCTGGTCGGTGTGCTCGATGATGCTCACCTTGCGGTCAAAATCGCCATCCTCGCCGGCCGAATCGGTCTTTTTGACGTGAAAGTAGAAAAAGTCGTAGGCCGACCAGTGGCGCTGCAGCGCTTCGACCTCGGTTTCCAGCGTGTCGCCGGCCTCCAGCACAGCCATGCCGATGAGTTTGGCCACGCCTTTGTACATGGGGTAGGTGGCGATGGCCGCCGCTTTCAGGCCGAACACGTCTTGCATCTGCGGCAGGCCGGGGTCTTTGGCCAGGCCGCGCAGGTTGCAGCCGTTGGCCGGATGATGATCGGCCAGGATGCGGCGCGCCTCGGCCAGCCAGCGATTGAACAGCCCGGCGGTGGCCTGGGCTTCGGGGCGCTCGGCCTGCACGGGCAGGGGCGGCACGCCGGTGCGCTGCGGATCGGTTTCGCTGAGGCCATCTTGCAGCCCTTCGCCGCGCAGCACCAGCACAAAGCGATATTCCTTCACCGGCTCGACAAAGGCCTGCACGCCGGGCAGCACGATCTGGCGCAGCAGGGCGCACAGCTCGGCGCCTTTGGCAGTGGGGATGCGGCCGGCGCGGCGGTCGGTGATGTTGCCGTCGGCGTCGAGCGTACAAAAGTTGCCCCGCGCCGCCACGTCGTTCGGTTGCAGGTCAAAGCCGATGCCCAGCGCCTCCAGCACGCCGCGGCCAATGTCGTAGCGCAGCGGGTCGTAACCAAAGAGCGACAGATGCGACGGCCCGCTGCCGGGCGTTACGCCGGGATAGATGGGGGTGCTCAGGCCGCACATACCCTCGGCGGCCAGGGCATCCAGGTGGGGGGTATGCGCCGCTTCCAGCTCGGTGGGGCCGCCCGGCACTCGCGGCAGACCACCCAGGCCATCCAAGACCAGCATGACGATCCGGGTATCGGCAGGTTGGTGCAGTTGGCGCATCAGTGTCAAACTGTCCATAACTTTTCGCTCCAGGTATAGAATACTGTAGGAAAATGGCAACGGCTCACCCTCCCGCAGGCTGTTGTAGGGGCACGGCCTTGCCGTGCCCCCCTACACAGCCACAACATGGCGAATCGC
>JBMOMT010000002.1:0-33751 GCA_049324835.1 Chloroflexota bacterium
CGGTCAAAATGCGGCAAAAAACACTTTCTGTGGACTGAAAATCGGCTTTTCCACCGCTGTGATCTCGGAGGATATTTTGCCAAAGCAGGAGCCTCAAATGCTCCGTAGGGAAATTGGTGTGTCAGGTCTGAAAATTGGATCTGCGGAGTCTCCCTTGAGAGTTGTTGGCAAAGACACAGATCACTTTTCACCGCCGAGATCGCCGAGAAAAACCACAAAAACCTCTGTGTGCTCTGCGCCTCGGCGGTAAAATCTTGGCCACACTTGACAGGGGGACTACCCAAATGAAACGACTCGGGTTTTGTGGTATAATGTACCTGTTGTGCCAAAGAGGTTGGGAGGTGGTTATGGCCGGTTCAGCGTGGTTGTTCGCCGATACTGCCCTGGCGCGGCGGCTGGAAATGGCGGAGGCAGAAGGCATGGCTGAGTACGGGCAGGCTCTGGCCCGCCTGCGACCGGAACTGGGCGCGGCGGTGGAGGCGCTGGGCGGCGGGTACACCGTTTTCGCCGGGGCCGGATCGCCGCTGAGCCGCGCTGTGGGGCTGGGCTTCGAAGGCCCCATCACGGCGGCGGACCTGGATCGTTTGGAGGGGTTCTACCGGCAGCGGGGCGCGCCGGTGCAGGTGGATGTGTGCCCGCTGGCCGATGCGTCGCTGCTGGAGGGGCTGTCTGGGCGCGGCTACCGCCTGGCGAGTTTCGAGAACGTGTGGCTGCGGCCGGTGGATGCCGGCGAGCGTTTCCCATCCCCGCCGCCGGCGGTCCGCGTGGCCGAGATCGCTCCCGCCGAGGCGGATCTCTGGATCGAGACGGTTTCGCGTGGTTTTGCGGAGCGGGAAGTGTTGGCCGCGGCGGATCTGGACATCGCTGTGCCGTTTCCCCACCTGGCGTCGATGACCTGTCTGCTGGCCTGGATCGGTGACGAACCGGCGGGCGCGGCCTCCCTCGGGCTGCACCGTGGGCTGGCCTCGCTGTTGAACGCCAGCACACGGCTGGCCTTTCGCGGGCGGGGCGTGCAGACGGCGCTGCTGCACCATCGGCTGGCCCTGGCGGCGGCGGCAGGCTGCGATCTGGCGACGGTGCAGACCCAGCCGGGCAGCGCCTCGCAGCGTAACGTGGAGCGGCAGGGCTTCCGGCTGGCCTACACCAAGACTACCCTGGTGCAACATCTGCTCTGATGGCGTCAGGGATGCTGTGACGAGATCATCTATCTCACAGGGGGGAGAGCGTTGAAGGGTTGGGTGGTGTACGCATTGGGCACGGCAGTGGCGCTGGCCGCCGCCGATTTTTTCGTCAAGCAGGCGTCGGGCAAGTTGTCCAACAGTGTGGCCGTGCTGCTTTACGGTAGTTGCACCTTTCTCACGGGCCTGGGTTGGTTTCTGTGGGAGCGATTCCGGGGCGTGCCGCAGCACGCTCAACTTTTCGGGGTGCTGGCTGCGCTGGGAGTGGGCGTGGCCTTTAGCATCGTCACCCTGGGGCTGTACGCCACTTTTGGGTCCGGCGCGCCCATCTCGCTGGCTTCGCCGCTGATCCGGCTGGCCGGGCTGATGCTGGCCAGTCTGGCAGGCCTGATGCTGCTCAAAGAGCCGATCACCTGGCGCTACGTGGCGGGCATGGCGCTGGCCTGTGGCGGCGTCTACCTGATTGTGACACGTTGAACGCATGAATTGAGAGGGGAGACAATATGGAGGCAATGGAAGCCATTCTGAGCCGGCGGAGCATCCGGCAGTACACGGCCCGGCCGGTGCCCGACGAGGTGGTGACCGCTCTGCTCAGAGCGGCCATGAGCGCGCCATCGGCGGGCAACGCGCAGCCCTGGCAGTTCGTCGTCGTCACCGACCGGGGCATCCTGGATCGGGTGCCCAAGATTCATCCCTATTCCCAGATGCTCAGGCATGCGCCGCTGGGCGTTTTGATCTGCGGCGACGAGACGGCGGAGAAATATTCCGGCTATTGGGTGCAAGATTGTTCGGCGGCCACGCAGAACCTGCTGCTGGCGGCCCACGCCAAAGGGCTGGGCGCCGTCTGGCTGGGCATTTATCCCAAAGAAGAGCGGGTGACGGCCTTTCGGGAGCTGTTTGGCCTGCCGGCGGGCATCACGCCGCTGGCGATGGTGGCGCTGGGCTATCCGGCGGAGGAAAAACCGCCCGCCGAGCGGTACGAGCCGGCGCGCGTGCATCACAATCGCTGGGCCTAGAACAAGGGAGGGTGCGTCGCACCTGTAGATGGAAGGAGCCATTCATGGAATACCGTCAATTGGGCAACGCCGGCGTGCGCGTTTCCGCCGTCGGCCTGGGCACCAACCAGTTCGGCGGCAAGGTGGATCAACAGGGCGTGAACGAGATCGTCCACGGTGCGCTGGACCTGGGCGTCAACTTGATCGACACCGCCGATATTTATCAGGGCGGCCGCTCGGAAGAGACGCTGGGCGTCGCCCTCAAAGGCCGTTGGGAGCGGGTGGTCATCGCCACCAAGTTCACCATCAAAACGGGCGATGGCCCCAACGAGTGGGGCGCGTCGCGTTACCACATGATGAACGCCGTCGAGGCCAGCCTGCGCCGCCTCGACACGGATCATATCGATCTGTACCAGGTGCACGAGTGGGACGCCACCACACCCATCGAAGAGACGCTGCGCGCGTTGGACGATCTGGTGCGCAGCGGCAAAGTGCGTTACGTGGGCGCCTCCAACTTTGCCGCCTGGCAACTGGCCGAGGCCAACGCCCTGGCCGATCTGCGCGGCTGGTCGGCGTTCGTGACGGTTCAGCCCCATTACCACATGTTCGAACGGCAGATCGAAAAAGAGCTGATCCCCTACTGCGATGCTCACAAGGTGGGCATTCTGCCCTATTTCCCGCTGGCGGGCGGTTTTCTCACCGGCAAGTACGAGCGCGGCAAAGCCGCGCCGTCCGGCTCGCGGGGCGAGAGCAGCGCGTACGTGCAAAAATACATGACCGGCGCCCACTTTGACAAGCTGGAGGCGCTGACGGCCTGGGCTCGAGCACGCGGCCATACGATGGGTGAGCTGGCCCACGCCTGGCTGCTGGCCCGGCCGCTGGTCTGTTCGGTCATCTCTGGGGCGACGAAACTGGCCCACGTGCAGAGTAATGCCGTCTCGGCCGGCTGGCGACTGACCCCCGACGAGCTGGCCGCGGTCAACACGATGCTGGATGAATAGCCTGCCCCAGGTTCTCCGCCATCTGCGGCTCGACGAGGGATTCACCCGCAATGTGACCGCCTGGCAGCGGCTGCCCGCCCGCCCGGCCCGGCTTACCGATCCGCCGCCGGGGCTGGATGGGCGTCTCCTGGCTGCCCTGGCGGCGCGGGGCATCGACCGGCTCTACAGCCACCAGGCCCAGGCGGCTGAGGCGGCGCTGCGCGGCGAAAACATCGTCGTCGTCACGCCCACCGCCTCCGGCAAAACGCTGTGTTACAACCTGCCGGTGCTGCACGCCCTGCTGGGCGATCCGCACGCCCGCGCGTTGTATCTCTTTCCCACCAAAGCCCTGGCTCAGGACCAACTCGACGAATTGGGCGAATTCGCCGCCGCGCTGGACGTTCGCCTCCCGGTCGATACCTACGACGGCGACACCCCCAGTTCGCGCCGTCCGCGCGTGCGCCGCGAGGCGCGCATCGTCGTCACCAACCCGGACATGTTGCACACCGGCATTTTGCCCCACCACACCGGATGGGCCGAGTTTTTCGAAAACCTGCGTTACGTGGTCATCGACGAGATTCACGCCTACCGCGGCGTGTTCGGCAGCCACGTGGCCAACGTGCTGCGGCGGCTGGGGCGCATCTGCGCCTTTTATGGCGCGCAACCCCAGTATCTCTGCGCCTCGGCCACGGTGGCCAATCCGGCCGAACACGCCGGGCGGCTCATCGAAGCGCCGGTGACGCTGGTGGACGACAACGGCGCGCCGGCCGGTGAAAAGTTTTTCATCTTTTACAACCCGCCGCTGATCGACGAGTCGCTCGGCATCCGGCGCGGGCCGGTGCTGGAGGCCCAGGCCGTGGCGCGGCGATTCCTCTCCGCCGACGTGCAGACCATCGTCTTTGCCCGCGCCCGGCTCACCGTAGAGGTGCTGCTTACCTACCTGCGCGATTTTGCCGTCAACGAAGGGCGCTCGCCGGAGACGGTGCGCGGCTACCGGGGCGGCTATCTGCCCGCCGAGCGCCGCGCCATCGAGCGCGGCCTGCGCCAGGGGCAGGTGCGCGGCGTGGTGGCCACCAACGCCCTGGAGCTGGGCATCGACATCGGCCAGCTTGCGGCCTGCGTGATGACCGGCTATCCCGGCACGGTGGCCAGCACGTGGCAGCAGGCGGGCCGCGCCGGGCGCACTGCCGAGATGTCGGTGGCGGTGTTGGTGGCCGGCGGCTCGCCGCTGGATCAATACGTCGTCACCCATCCTCGCTTTTTCTTCGAGCGTTCGCCCGAGCACGCGCTCATCCACCCGGATAATCTGGTGCTGCTGCTCAATCATCTACGCTGCGCCGCTTTCGAGCTGCCTTTTGTCAAGGGCGAGGGTTTTGGTCGTTTTGCCGACGCTGACACGCTGCTGGCTTATCTGGCCGAAGAGGGGGTGTTGATCCAGTCGGGGGGGCGCTGGCATTGGCTGAGCGAGGCTTATCCCGCTGCCGGGGTGAGTCTGCGCACCGGCGGCCTGGACGATTTCGTCATCCTGGCGGTGGTTGACGGCGAGACACAGTCTATCGGCCGGGTAGATTATTTTGGCGCGCCGCAAACCATCCACCAGGGAGCGATCTATATCCACGAGGGGCAGCCGTACCGTGTGGAGCAGCTCGATTGGGAAGGGCGGACGGCTCGTGTTTCTCCGGCGGCGGTGGATTATTACACCCGGGCCAGCACGACCAGCGATGTGCAGGTGATCGATGTTGCCGAAGAGGCCGACGCTGGCGCAACCCGCAAGGCTTGCGGCAATGTGCGGGTGATATCCCGAACCACCGGCTATAAAAAGATCCGGCTCTACACCCACGAGACGCTGGGCTGGGGTGAGATCGACCTGCCGCAACAAGAGATGGACACGACCGGCTACTGGTTCAGCCTGGCCGAATCGGTGGGGCGGCAGTTGGAGGCCGAAGGGGTGCTGCGGCTGGATAGCGGCGACCGGGGGCCCAATTGGGCCGAGCAGCGGCAGGCGGTCCGGGCGCGCGATGGTTACCGCTGCCGCCACTGCAACGCGCCGGAACGGCCAGGCCGGCAGCACGACGTGCACCACCTGACGCCCTTCCGTGAGTTTGGCTACCTGCCCGGCCAGAACGATCATTACGTGGCGGCCAACCGCCTGGAGAACCTGGTCACTCTCTGCCCGGCCTGTCACCAGCGGGCCGAGGCGCAGCAGCGGGTGCGGGGTGCACTGGCAGGATTGGCTTACACTCTGCGGCACGTGGCGCCGCTCTATCTGATGTGCGATCCGGGTGACATCGGCGTCTTTAGCGAGGTCCGCTGGAGCGCCACCCGCGCTCCCACCATCTGCATCTATGATAACGTGCCCGGCGGCACCGGCTTTAGTGAGCGGCTGTTCGAGCTGCACGATACGCTGCTGCAAGCGGCCCGAGAGGTGGTGGCGGCCTGTCCTTGCCGGGGTGGTTGTCCTTCGTGTGTGGGCCCGGCGGCGGAGGGGGGCGAGGCAACCAAGGCCAGCGTGTTGCGCTTGCTGGAGGCGATGCGTGGACTCTGAGCGTTCACACGTCGCGCCGTCCGGCGACCAGGAAACCCTCTTTTTGCACAGCCACCAACGTGAAATCGAACAGGTCGCGCTGTAGACAGTAGAGGGGATCGGCAGGCGGAAAGTGGGGCTGATCGGCGCGCAGGAATTTCTGGGTGCATTCGTGCCGAACGATACGATCCAGCGCGGTCAGGTGCTCGTAGGGCGCGCCGGTCAGCAGGTGCGCGATGTAATCGGCGCAGGCAAGGTCCTCGGGAGTGGCCTCGGCGCCGCCGGCGCCCATCGCCACCAGCGAGACGACCTGCGGTTCCGGCTGCATGTTTCGGATGTAACGGGCGATGGCTGCGGCGGTGACAAATCCACCCAGGATCACCACGTCCGACCGGCGGGCCGCCGCCACCGCGCCGGTGACGCCAGCCGACGTGCGCAGGGCCACCGTTCGCCCGGCGAACAGCGCCCGTCCGGCGGCGACGATCTGGCTGGGTGAGTTGCCCAGGTCAAAGCCCGGCACGGGAACGCCATCCACCTCACCCACGGCCAGGCAGCCTGTTTCCTGTTTGAGGCGGAGAGCCGCCTCCGGCTCGGCCAGCAGCAGGATGCGTTCAGCGCCCAGGTGGACCATCAGCGCCGCCGAGGTAAAGGCGCGGTAGACATCGATGACCACGGCGACGCCCTGGGCTTGCTGAGCGCCGCGCATCAGGCCCAGGCGCAGGATGCGGGGTGAGAGGTGCGACGCACGGGTCAGTGCGTCGCACCTTCGAGGTAGGGTCATTTTCTGATGTCGATGTCGCCGGTGTTGGTTTTCAGGTTCAGGTGAACGGTTGGCGTATCGCCGACCTCCCCTTCCACCGTGCCGCCGACGATCTGCTCGTCCTGACGCCGGTTGCGCACGTCAAAGTCGAGGTCGATGTCGCCGACGTCGGTCTGGGCGCGGAAGGTAAAGGCGCTGTTGGCCGGCAGGCGCAGGTCGATGCTGCCCACGTCGGTTTTGAGTTGCGAGTCGCCCGCCAGGTGTGCGTCGCGCAGGGTGATGTCGCCCACGTTGGTGCGCACATCGAACGCCCCCTCGACGCCGGTCACTTCGATGCCGCCCACCTCGGTGCTCAGGTCGAGATCGGTCTGGCGCGGCACCCAGATCTCCAGATCGACGCTGGGCGTGCGACCGAGCCGGTTCAAGCGGGCCGGTATGACGGTCTGGATCTCGATGCGGTTGGCCTGCGGCTGTTCGATGTCGATCTGGACGTCGGCCAAATAATCCTCGGCCTGCTGTCGATCCTGCCCCCAGACGCGTTTGACGGCGCTGATCCGAACCGTGTCGCCCTCGCCCACCTTGACGATGACCTGGCCCACGTTGACTCTTACTTTCAAAGTGACGGGTGTGGTCACGTCGAAGCTTCTCTCAACGGTGGCCGAGGCCTCCATGCGCATGTCGGTCACTGCCTTTACGGAAGAGAGGACGCCGCTTGCTGCCAGGGCGACGACGGCCAGGCAGCAGCAGATCAGCACGATCGCGACGACGATGGCGATGATGATCAGGGTTCGGTTGTTGCTCGAGCTTGTAGTCATGGCTCACTCCTCGATAAAAAGTGATTGTGCCGGGTATTTTCCAGAGCTTCAATACGTTTTCGCGCCTCGTCTGGTAGCAGCGTTTTGCACTTGTTGCGGTAATCGTACGAGACGATGAGCCCCTCGCCTTCGGCGGCGATGGCCTCCAGTTTGTGGCTGACCAGTCGATGGGCCATCACGAAACGGTCCTGGTCGATCTCGACGACCCGCGCCCCCGATGAGAGCGTGTCCGGAAAGGTGAGGGGAGCGCGGTAACGGCAGCGCGTTTCGGCCAGGATGGGGCCGATGCCGGTCTGTTTCATGATGTCCATCAGGCCCAGACGCTCGAAATAGGCGATGCGTGTGCTTTCGAAATAACGAAAATAGGCGACATTGTTGACGTGTTGAAAGGCATCCATCTCACCCCAGGCCACCGGGATCTGGATGACCACGGGAAAATCGGCCAAAAGCTCTTCCAAGTTACCCTCCTTTTGCCTGCCACCAGAAAACGAGGATCATGATGGCTCCGACGGTCATTTGGATGACTGCCGAGAGTAAATTGCCCACCAGCCAGCCGCCGCTGGCCTTGAGGGCCTGCCGCCAGTCTTTGGCCCGCAGCAACTCTGCGGCCACCAACCCCAGCAGGGCGCCGATGACCGCGCCCGGCAGGCTGAACACCAACAACCCCACCGCTCCGCCCAACAGGCTGGCCAAGATCGACCATAACGATGCCCCGCCCACTTTGGCCCCCAGGCTGCTCACCCAGAGATCGGCGCTGATGCCGGGGATGGCGATGACGCTGAGGGCGATCATGGCCAGCGGATCGACGTTTTTAAAACCTTCGACGATGGCGTAAACCAGGGCGATGAGCCAGATGAGGGCCACGCCCGGCACCAGCGGCACCAACACCGCCAGCAGGCTGATGAACATCAGCCCCAGGGTCAACGTCAGCCAGAAACCGCTCATGTTGCCTGGCCTGCCGAGATCAACGGCACGATGCGGGGTTGGACGACGCGCGCCAGCTCTTGGGGCGTCAGGCGCACCAATGCCTGCATGCCGCCCCCGCCGGCATAGATGGTGGGTTGTTGCAGCACGCCGGGGTCCATCAGCGCCGGCAGGGAAAAACGATGGCCAAAGGGGGGCACCGTGCCCACGGCGTAGCCGGTGAGTTCCGCCACCTCCTCTGCCGAGGCCATTTTGACCCGTTTTTTGCCCACGCCCAGGTGAGCGGCCACGGCCCCCCGGTCGACGTGGGCCAGACCATTGGCCATGACCAGGTAGGGCTGCCCATCGACCAAAAAGAGCAGCGATTTGAGGATCGCTTGCGGCGGGGCATCCACGGCGGCGGCAGCCGCCTCTACGGTGGGCGTCTCTACGGCCAACAAGATCACCTGAGCCGCCACACCGTTGTCGGCGATCCATTGAGCCAGGTCTTTTTCGTTGCGAACGAACATACCCTTCCTTTCGCGGTGGGCGTGCGCCCAGGCAGCCGAGAATTCGGCGCCCATCACCAGGATGAGCGCGGCGATATAGGTGAAGGTGAGAAAGACGATAATGGTCGTCAGTGAGCCATAGACCAGGCTATAGCTGGCAAAGTTACGCAGGTAGAGGTTGAAGCCATATTTGGCCAGTTGCCAGGCCGTACTGGCGATCAGCGCGCCGGGCAGCACCTCTCGCCAGTGCACGCGCACCACCGGCAAGAAACGGTAGAGAGAAAAGAAGACCAGGTAATCCACCAGCATGGGCCCCAGCAGGGGCAGCAGTCTTTGCCCCAGGTGGCTGTTGAACGGCTCGATGCCCAGGCCGGGCAGTTTAAAATGCAGCAACAGGTCAAAGAGCGTTGTGGTCAGGGTGGAGAGAAAAAAAAGCAGCCCGATGCCAATGACGATAGCCAGCGCCAGCGCCTGCTGCCGCCAGAACGATCGGCGCACCGAAGCATCCCAGGCGCGATTGATGGCGCGGTCGATGGCGCTGAACACGCTAGACGCCGACCAGAGCAGTCCCAATCCGGCCAGCGTGCCCACGGCTCCCCGGTTGCGCAACACGCTGGCCACGTTATCTCGCACCAGCGCGCCGGCGGTGGGCAGGAACTGTTCGATAAAGGCCACCACCTGCTCCTGGGCCGCTACCGAATTGAGCAGGTTGCTGCTGACGGCCAACAAGAGCAGGGCCAGTGGAAAGAAGGAAAACAGGGCGCGGTAAGCGATGTTGGCCGCCAGCGCCGCTCCGTTGTCCTGGCCAAAGGAGACGATGGTGTGCTGGATGATGCCCGGCAGCCCACCGCTGAGCCGATCTAGTTGGTGGTAGGTTTGTGATAGCCGCTGTTGCCAGTTGCCCATGCCTTCCTTTTTATCGACGACCACCGCTCGTTCACTGCCAACTATACCACAAGCCAGTAGGACGCGCAAGCAAGTCGGCAGCCGATCCTCCCGCAGGCTCGACCAGAGTGAATTACATCTGGTTTTTGAGGCCGGTGTCTTGACAAAATCGATGATCCATGCTATCATATTAACGAACGTTCGTTTAATTAAGTGATGAGGAACGTATCGTGTCCGATACTACAAAAATCCCCAAGGGTGAACAAACCCGACAGTCCATTCTCGATGCGGCCAAAGCGCTTTTCATCGCTCAGGGTTTCACTGCCGCCAGCATGCGCCAGATCGCCCAGGCGGTGGGCATCACCCCGGCGGCCATCTACAATCACTTTGCCAGCAAAGACGAGATTTTTACCGCTGTTCTGCAGCAGGCGGCCCCCTTTGACGAGACCTCTGATCTGTTCGAGGCCCGCGAGGCCGAAACACTCGAGGATATGATCTATCGTATGGTGCAGGGTATGGTGACACTGCTTCTGAACCGGGAGGATTACATCCAGTTGGGCCTCATCGATGCCCAGGAGCGCGATGGCGCCACCATCGTCACCTTTTTGCCCCAGCTTTTCCCGAGTTTTGTGAGGTTCTATGAACGAATGACCGACGCCGATGCCAGACAGCAGCGGCTGCGCCAGATTCCCGCGCCCATCTTGATGCGCACGCTCATCAGCCTGATTTTTGGCTTTATCATCACCGAGCGCGTGGGCAGACCGACAGCCACGCTCAACCTGCCCGACATGGACTGGGTGCAGGGGCTGGTCGATATTTTTATGCATGGCGTTTTAAAATCCGCTGAGGAGACAGTGTATGGAGACAGTCATTCAAACTAGAGAGGTTCGTAAGTGTTTTGGTCCCGTCCGCGCCGTCGATGGGGTGGACCTGACGGTGCAGGCGGGCGAGATTTTCGGCCTGCTGGGCCCAAATGGCTCCGGCAAGACCACCCTCATCCGGCTGCTCACCGGTCTGCTCAAAGCCAGCGCCGGCCAGGTGAGCACACTGGGCCAGGCCATGCCCAGCAAGGCCATTCTGAGTCGCGTAGGTTATATGACTCAGGCCGGCGCTCTCTACGAAGACCTGACCATCTGGGAAAACGTGGCCTTTTTTGCCGAAATGTGCGGCAGTTTCGACCGTAGCCGGGTGGAAGAGGTGATCACCCTGGTGGGTCTGGGTGATCGGGCTGGCAGCCTGGTGCGCACCCTGTCTGGCGGCATGAAGCAGCGCGCCTCGCTGGCCTGCGCGTTGGTGCACCAACCCCGCCTGCTGCTGCTGGACGAGCCCACGGTGGGGGTCGATCCTCAGTTGCGGGTCACTTTTTGGACCTACTTTCGCCGGCTGGCCGATCAGGGTGTCACGCTCGTTGTCTCCAGCCACGTGATGGACGAGGCCGAGCGCTGCGACAGGCTAGGCTTTATGCGGCAGGGTAAACTGCTGGCCCAGGGCTCGGCCGCCGACCTCCGCGCTCAGGCCGGTGCAGAGACACTGGAAGCTGCCTTTTTGTTATTCGCCCAAGGAGTGGAACCATGAACGTGCGAAGAATTTTCGCCCTGGCCCGCCGGGTGATGCGCCAGGTGCTGCGTGATCGGCGAACGGTGGGCCTGTTGGTGTTTGTGCCCATGTTTGTGCTGTGGTTGAGCGCGCTGCTCTTTCGCGCCGATCCGACCCGTATTCCCCTGGGTGTGGTCAACGAGGATCAGGGGCTATCGATCCCCTTGAGCGGCCAGATCGTCATGGCCGGGCGCATCATCGATGAGCTGAGCGCTGGCGAGGCGTTTGACGTTCAAGGGCTGGAGCGCGGCGAAATCGACGACCGCCTGCGCGATGGCACGGTGCAGGGGGTGCTGGTCTTTGCGGGGGATTTTTCGGCCCAGTTCCACGAAAATCGGCAAGCGGCCCTCGATCTGCGGCTGGAAGGCTCTAACCCGGCCCGCAGCATGGCCATCACCGCCCGCGTAACCGAAGCGGCCATGAAGGCATTGGCCGGACTGGTCTCGATGGGCTTTGGATTGCCCGGCGCGTCTCAGATGGACAAAAGTGAGACCCAGTTGCCGGTCACGGTGAAGGCGACCTATCTCTTTGCCGGGCAAGAATTCGACACCATGGATTTCATCGCGCCGGTTTACATTGCCTTGCTGGCCATCTTTTTCGTTTTTCTGCTCACCTGTGTCTCGTTCTTGCGCGAGCGCTCCCAGGGCACCATGGAGCGCCTGCTCGCCACGCCGGCCACCCGATTGGAGATCGTGCTGGGCTACATGGCGGGGCTGGGGGCGTTTGCCCTGATCCAGGTGGCGGTGATTCTCTTTTTCACCGTCTGGGTGCTCAAGATCCATTACCTGGGCAGCCTGGTGCTGCTGTTCGTCGTGGTGGCGTTGCTGGCGGTGGTGGGCGTGAGCCTGGGCATTCTGGCTTCGGCTTTTGCCCGCAACGAGTTTCAGGTGGTGCAGTTTATCCCACTGCTCATCATCCCTCAGGCGCTGCTGAGCGGCACTTTTTGGGCGGTAGATGAACTGCCGACCTTTTTGCAGCCGCTGGCGTATATCATGCCGCTGACCTACGCCAATTATGCCCTGCGCGATGTGATGCTCAAGGGTTGGGGGCTGGCCGAGATCTGGCCCAACCTGGCGGTGCTGTTGGGCCTGGCCATGCTGCTCATTGGCCTGGGCGCACTGACCATGCGCCGCGAGGTGGCGTGATATGCTCAGCCCTGTCCAACCCTATCACAAAGAACTGGACGCCAGCCTGGTGTTAAAATCGGTGGTCGATGCGCGAGACGTGGAGCGGCTGGCCGCCTTTAACGGCAGCATCCACGATGACAGTGTGGCCGCCATGACCCATGAGCTGATCCACCACCACCCCCACACCCGCCCGGAGGGCTGGCTTTTCGTGGAAGACCAGGCGACCGGGCAGATTATCTCGTCGCTGTGCCTCATCCCCTGGACGTGGCGCTACGAGGGCGTGGCGCTCCAGGTTGGCGAGATGGGCATCGTCGGCACGCGAGAGGACTACCGGCATCGTGGACTGGTCCGCGCGTTGGCTGCCCGCTTTGACGAGCTGCTGCGCCAGGGTGATTTCGACCTGAGCCCCATCCAGGGCATTCCCTTCTTTTACCGGCAGTTGGGTTATGAATATGCGCTGCCGCTGGAGGCCGACTGGCGACTCGAACTGTACCAGTCGCCGGATCCACCACCCGGCTACAGTTTTCGCCAGGCGACACTCGACGATCTGCCGGCCCTGATGGCCATGTACGACCAGGCTGCCGCCGATCTATCCATCCACGCCGCGCGCGACGAGGCCGTGTGGCGTTATCTCTTTGGGCCTTCGCTCAAAACCGAAGTGACAGCCCAGACGTGGCTGGTTCTGGATGAGACAAAACGCCGAGTGGGCTACTATCGCGTGCCGGAACATGGCTTTGGCGAGGGATTGATCGTCAACGAGGTATCGCGCCTGAGCCACGACGCCGCGCTGGCCGTGCTGGATCATCTGAAACGACTGGCCGTGGGGCGGCGCAAGCCCTATCTCCGGCTGAATTTGCCGGTCGATGGCACGCTGGTCCAGGTCGCTCGTTGCCACGGCGCGCGCCACATTGGCACCTATGCCTGGCAGATCCGCCTGGTGGATGTGGGTCGGCTGCTGGGCAAGCTGGCGCCAGTGCTGGAACGGCGCATCGCCGCCAGCCCCTTTGCCGGGCTGACGGAACAGGTCTGCCTCAACCTGTACCGCGAAGCGTTCGAGATGCGTTTTGAGAGGGGCCGGCTGGTTGCTGTGGAATCGCTGGGATTCAAAGGGCGGAGCGGCATCGACTTGCCGCCGGCGCTGGCGGCGCCGCTGCTGCTGGGCTATCGCAGCCGCCAGGAACTGGCCCAGGTGTACCCCGACGTGATGGTGTGGCCCGAGTGGTCATGCCTGGTGGACGTGCTGTTTCCCAAGGTCAGTTCGTTCATCTATACCAATTATTGACAGGGCTTGTGCAGTTGCCCCCACAGGTGACAGGCGCTTTGGCTAATGGCTGTTTTGTATGGCCGATTTACTGGAATATCATCCCGGCCTGGTTCAAACAGCGCTTGAAGTGCCTGTCACCTCAACCGCGTAACTCTTGCCCCTTTTTACCCCATCCAGGGCGCTGCCTTGTGTCTCACCCGCCGCAGTTGTATTCTTGGCCCAGCCACGCGCTCTGGCTCCCATTTGTTAAAAAAACTGTGCAATCTGGGAAAAGTGTGGTAAAATAAGCCAGGTACTCGCATTCCTCTGGCAGCCGCGGGCCACCAGAGGATCGATAGAAGGGAGATGTGGCATGGAGTTAACGGGCAAGCGAGTTGCTATCCTGGCTGAGGAAACGTATGAGGATCTGGAGCTCTGGTATCCGGCCCTGCGCCTGCGCGAAGCCGGCGCCCAGGTCACGATCGTCGGCAGTGGCAGCGCCGCAACCTACCACAGTAAACACGGCTACCCGGTGACGGTCGATGTCGACGCTGCTCAGGTGAGCGCCGACGATTTTGACGCCCTGGTGGTGCCCGGCGGGTACGCGCCTGACAGGCTGCGGCGCTATCCGGCAGTGCTGGAACTGGTGCGGAATGTGTTCGAACAACACAAAATCGTGGCCATGATCTGCCACGCTGCCTGGGTGCCCATTTCAGCCGGCATCCTCGAGGGCCGCACAGCGACCTGTGTCGCAGCCATCAAAGACGATATCATCAACGCCGGCGCCGCCTACGTGGATCGGGAAGTCGTGGTGGATGGGCATCTCATTTCATCACGTTTTCCTGCCGACCTGCCGGCATTCTGCAGAGCCATCATTGCCGGCCTCAAGAGCTGAGCGCGCACCCCATTGGCCGTCTCGACCGATCACGAACAGCGTCGACATCGCACAGCAAAGGCGGTGAAGCATGACCAACGACCGGTTCATGGTCAAATTTAGAGGAGTGCGGGGGGGATACCCAATGCCAGGGCCGACGACGGTCGGCGTTGGCGGCAATACGACCTGTTTTGAGGTGCGGGTGGCAGGGCATCTCATCATCGTCGACGCCGGCACAGGCATCATCAGTCTGGGCCGCGAGATGATGCGGCACTATCACGCCACGCGAGAACCGATGCGAGCCTCTATTATCCTGACCCACACCCACCACGATCACACCCAGGGCTTTCCCTTTTTCTTGCCGGCCCGGCATGCCCATTGCAGCCTGCACATCTTTGGCCCCAAAGTGCTCGAAGAAGACCTGCGAGATGTGTTGGCCCGGGCGATGGCGCCGCCGGTTTTTCCGCTGGGACTGGAAGAACTCAACAGCGAGCGTCACATCGATCACATCCGCCAGGGCAACCTGGTGATCCTCACCACGCCCGCTGAGCGCCCGCAGCTTTTGAGTCCACGTCACGATCCAGAACAAATCCCACCGGACGCGGTGGTGCTCAGCATTCATCACAGCTACAACCATCCCGGAGGGGTATTGATCTTTCGTATCAGCCATCGCCAGCGCAGCCTGGTCATCGCCACCGATACCGAGGGTTATATCGGCGGCGACCAGCGCCTGGTACGTTTTGCCAGGGGCGCCGATCTGTTGATCCACGACGCCGAATACGACGAAGACGAATACGCCAACCAGGGAGTCATCCGGCAGGGCTGGGGACACAGCACCTGGCGCATGGCCACCGACGTGGCCCAGGCCGCCGGCGTGAAACAACTGGCCCTCTTTCACCACAGCCCCGATCACGACGATGCCTTTTTGAAGGCCATGGAGCGCAAAGCCCAGGCGGTGTTCCCGGATACTTTTCTGGCCTGCGAGGGTCTGACCGTGGAGTTGTGACAGGGAGAACCGTGCGACCGTTTGACCTGCTGATCCCCAAAACCATCGACGAGGCCCTGGCCCTGCTGGCCGATCCGGGTGGTCGGCCCATTGCCGGCGGCACCGATCTCATCCCACTCATGCAGGCCGGCAAAGAGCGGCCAGAGCGTCTGATCGACCTGAGCCGCCTGACCGGCTTGCGCGACATTCGCCAGAACGGCCAGGACCGGCTGTGCATCGGCGGGTTGACCACCCACGCCCAATTGGAGTCATCGGCGCTGATCTGGCAACGAGCCACGGCCCTGGCCCAGGCAGCCCACAATGTGGGCGGCGCGCAGACGCGGCAGCGGGGCACGGTGGGGGGCAATCTGGTTCACGCCTCGCCGGCCGCCGATGTAGCCCTGGCGCTGCTGGTTCTGGAGGCGCAGGTCACACTGCGCAGCCGGCAAGCGACGCGGCAACTGCCCCTGACTCAGTTTCTCATCGGGCCGGGCCAGACCGCCCGCCGGCCCGACGAATTGCTCACCGAGGTCTCTTTTGCCCTGCCCGCGCCCGGCACGGGCAGCGCCTTTGTCAAGCTGGGCAAACGCGCGGCCATGATCATCGCGGTGGCGAGCGTGGCGGCTCTGCTGACCCTGGAAGACGGCCTCATCCGCCAGGCGCGCCTGGCGCTGGGTTCCGTGGCGCCCACGGTCATCCGCGCTCCGCAGGCCGAGGCATTGTTACGCGGCCGGCCAGCCGGCGAAGCCCTGTTCCACGAGGCCGGAGAAATGACCCGCCAGGAGGCCCAGCCCATCGACGATTTCCGCGCCAGCGCACACTATCGCCGCCAGATGGTGGCCGTGCTCACCCGGCGCACCCTGCGGGCGGCCCTGTCGCGCGCCACGGCGGGTGAATAGACCGTTGTTCTCTTGAGGAGGAATTTTGACGACCAAGACCGAAAACGTGCTGGCCCTCTTGCAGGCAGCCATGCAAAACGAACTGGAAGGCGAAAATTTTTACCGCCAGGCTGCCGCCGACAGCCGGCAGGCGCGGGCCAGATCGCTCTTTGAGTGGCTGGCCGAGCAGGAAGTGGATCATTTCCGCCGGGTCAAACTGGAGCACGATGCCCTGGCGGCGGGCAAAGGCTGGCAGGGCGTCTCACCCGCCGAGGGGCTGACGATCTTTGCCAGCGACGAACAGACCATCGCCGAAGAGCTGGCCGAAATCAGCAGCGAGGCGGCGGCCTTCAAGCTGGCCCGTGAGTTTGAGGAAAAGTCTTACGATATCTATCAGCAGGCTGCCGGTGTGGTGCAAGACGAGCGCGGCCAGGCCATCTTGCAGCAACTGGCCGAAGAGGAGCGCCGCCACCTGGAGTTGGTCTCAGAGTGGCTCACGTTTCACCTCCTCGACCCTCACACGTCGGCCCACGACTACCGGCGTGGCCACACCTACCTGGAAGAGACCTAGCCCCATGAGCAGCCACACCATCACCCTGACGGTCAACGGGCAGTCGATGTGCCTGGAGGTGGCCGCGCATCACACGCTGTTGCAGGTGCTGCGGGATCAACTGGGCCTGACCGGCGCCAAAGATGGCTGTAGCGAAGGCGACTGCGGCGCCTGCACCGTGCTGATGAACGGTGCGGCGGTCAATGCCTGTCTGGTGCTGGCTGCTCAGGCCGATGGCGCGGCGGTGCTGACCATCGAGGGGTTGGGCCCGGCAGAAGCGATGCATCCTCTGCAGAGGGCCTTTGTGGAGGAGGGCGGCACACAGTGCGGCTATTGCACGCCGGGGCTCATCCTATCGGCGGCGGCGCTGCTGCAAAACAATCCCTCCCCCACCGACGAGCAGATCCGCCAGGCGCTGGCGGGCAATCTGTGCCGCTGCACGGGTTATAACAAAATCATCGCCGCTGTCAAAAGGGCGGCTGAAGAGCTGGCACAGCCGCGCCTCTAGTTCAAAAACCGTATCTTCTCAATAACTTGGGACAGGATGTAGGGCAAGTTGGCAACTTGCCAGGACGCAATTTGTCAAATTGCGCTACTCGCCCCCACTTTTTGAAAAGATACCAAAAACCAAAAGGCTGAGAGATGCGGACATCTGCCCACCTCTCAGCCTTGCATTTGCGCCGCCTGTCGATTCAGATGCAGCTCTGGGGTATCAGCCGTTTTGCGCCATCGACGGCGCTTGGGTCGCCACCACCATCGCCACGGCGAATTGCCGCGAGTGGGACAGGCTCACCGCCCAGTGGGTGAGGCCCTGCTGTTGGGCGTGCATCAGTGCGCCGCCGTGGAGGCTGATGCCTGGTTTGCCACGCCGGTCGCGTATGACCTCCACGTCGCGCCAAAAGACCCCCTCGCGCCAGAAAATGCCCACGCCCAGCGCCTTGGCCGCCGCCTCTTTGGCCGCAAAACGAACCGCCAGCCGCTCCGGTTTGCCCTGACAATAGGCGATCTCGGCCTCGCTGTAGACGCGGCGCAAGAACCGCTCGCCGAATCGGGCCAGCGCGCGGGCGATGCGTTCGATCTCGACGATGTCTACTCCCACCGATAGCGGCTCGGCGTGCATGACCACACCCACCCCTGGCCCCTGCTCTTAATACCCCCGCCCAATGCCACGATAGATAAAACCCAGGGCGTTCATCGTCTCCGGCTCGTAGAGGTTGCGCCCATCGATGATGATGGGCTGGCGCATGAGCGCCTTGATGCGGGCCATGTCCAGGTGTTTGAACTCGTTCCAGTCGGTGATGACCACCAGGGCATCACAATCCTGAGCCAGGTCGTAAGGCCCCTCGGCCAGGTTGATCTCTGGGTAGGAACGGACCGACACGCCCATCGCCACCGGATCGTAGCCTTTGACCGTCGCACCCTCGTTCATCAACAGGTGTGCGATCTCGACCGCCGGCGATTCACGCATGTCGTCGGTGTTGGGTTTGAAGGCCAGGCCCATCAGGCCGATGGTTTTTTCTTGCAGGCTGCCCAATAGATCGCGTAACTTGCGCACTACCAGACGTCGCTGGTGGCGATTGATCTCCATGATGGTGCGCAACAACTGGGGGTGCCGCCCGTGGATGGCGGCCATGTGGGCCAGGGCTTTAACATCTTTGGGGAAACAACTGCCGCCATAACCCACGCCGGCATCCAGAAAATGATGGCCGATGCGTTTGTCGTAGCCCATGCCCACCGCCACCTCTTTGACATCGGCCCCCAGGGCCTCGCAGATGTTGGCCATCTCGTTGATGAACGAGATGCGGTTGGCCAGAAAAGCGTTAGAGGCATACTTGATCATCTCTGCCGTGCGTAGATCGGTGACGACGATGGGCGCCCGCAGAGAAAGGTAGAGCTGTGCCACCTTTTCGGCGGCCTCCCGATCCAGCGAGCCCAGCACGATGCGATCCGGATTGAGGAAATCGGCGATGGCCGCGCCCTCGCGCAAGAATTCGGGGTTGGACACGACGGCAAAAGAGACGCCTTCTTTTTTGTGGCGATTGACGATGTCGGCCACCCAGTCGCCGGTGCCCACCGGCACGGTGCTCTTGTTGACGATGATGAGTGGGTGATCCATGACCTCGGCGATAGATTTGGCGGCCATACGCACGTAGCGCAGATCCGCCTCACCATCCACACCCTCCGGCGTGCCGACGGCGATAAAGACGAACTCGGCCTCTTGGAGGCCCTCTTCGTAAGAGGTGGTAAAGTGGAGCCGACCCGCCTTGACGCTGCGGCGCACCACCTCTTCCAGGCCCGGTTCGTAGATGGGCACGCCGCCGCTGTTGAGGGTTTCGATCTTTTTCTCGTCGATGTCCAGGCACACCACCCGGTTGCCCAGATCGGCAAAACAGGTACCGGTCACCAGTCCCACATAGCCGGTGCCGATGACAGTGATGTTGCGCATGGGTCACTCCTTTTCTGGCTCAAGATGAAGGTTGGCATCGGTTCAAGGTTCACCGGATGTCGGCAACGATCCGTGCTGCGGCTTGCCGACCGATCTCGACGGCATAGTTGGTGCCGCGATCCCAGGGATAGACCTGGCTCATGTTGGCCATGTACAATCCGGGAACCGGCGTCTCCAGCGGCGGCACGTTGCGCGAATGGTGCAACGGCGGCACCGGCTGGGCATATTTTTCTCTAAAGAGCCAGCTCCGCCGCACCCAGGATGGCTCGAAGCGTGGGTTGAATTTGGACAGCGACGGCAAAAAGAGATCCAGTATCTCTTTTTTGCTCATCTCAAAATAGGGATGATCGGGCTCCAGATAATCGCCGCAGTACACGATGCGCTCACCGCCATAGTGAGATGCGTCGATATAGTTGGTGTGCTCGACCAACGAAAGAAAGGGAAAGGCGTTCTGCGATTTATCGGGCGAACGGGCCGGCAGGTTCAGCCAGTAGACAGACTCCATCAGTTGGTGTTCCAGCGCCAGCACGAGCACCACGGCGCCCATCGATTTGAGCCGCTTTAGCCGCACCAGGTAACTCTCGGGCATTTCCGGGGTCATTTTCATGCTCAGGCCGGGCGAAACGGTGGTCAGGACCGCATCGAAGGGCAGCGTCTCGCCGGCCAGCCGCACCGTCAGGCCGCCCTCCGGCCGCGAGGCGACGCGCTCCACCGGCGTCGAGAGGTGAATCTCGGCGCCAAGATGGCGGACCGCCTCGGCCAGGTCGTCGGCGAAACCCTGAAAACCGCGCTCGTAATAACCCAGCCTGGGCGTGCGCTTGTGCAGCCGCGCCCACATCCAGGCCATGTTCACTTCGCGGTAATATTTGCCAAACTTGCCGATGAGCAGCGGCCGCCACACACTCTCGTAGGCGCGAGTCCCCATCCAGCCATTGAGCCACTCGTCGGCGGTGACCTGCTCCAGGACCTGCCAGTTGCGCGTGAAGCGCAGGTAGGCAATGACCATGCCCAGGCGCAGGCGGTCTAGGAAGGGAATGGCCGGGTACTTGAGCACGGCCAGGGGGGAATCCAGGGCGTAGGCCCGGCCCTGGTGCCACACGGCAGTGATGGGCCGCGGAAAAAAGACCTTTTTCCTCTGGCCGATCTCGTCGATGAGATTCAGCACGTCGTCGTCGGAGGCGAACCAGTGGTGGTAAAAACGCTCCAGGGGCCAGTCCCAGCCCTCGGCCTCAAAGCCGGAGGCCAGTCCGCCCACCTTGTCGGCGGCCTCCAAAACCCTCACGGCATGGCCGTTCTTGGCCAGATCGTAGGCCGCCGAAAGCCCGGCCACGCCGGCGCCAACGACGGCTACTCGCTTGCTTGCTGCCATGATGTCTCATCCTCGTGAGGCCGGAGCGCCGCACCGGCGACAGATTCGTCGTCGCCCTTTTCTCTGAGCCGGCTGGCCGAGGCAAAATCGCCCCAGGTGACGCCTTCGCGCCACATGTAAAAGGCGCCCAGCGCGGTGATGGGCAACCACAGCGCGGCGTGCAGCACCAGGGTATAGGCTCCGGCCACGTCCGGATCGATCCTGCCCACCGTTTTCAGCACCTCGATGCCCGGCGTGTCAAAGGTGCCCACGTAACCGGGCGCGGCAGGCAGGGTGGTCGCCAGGTTGACGATGCCGTTCATCAGCATCAACACCCAAAAAGGCACGCTGAAACCAAAGGCGTGGGTCACGAACCAGTACTTGACCGTTTCGGCCAGCCAGATGACCAGCGACGTGACAAAGATCATGACGACGTCCTGGCCGCTGCGCAGACAGTGCAACCCCTCCATGAAACGATCCGCGAAACCCTGCACCGGGGCCTGAAAGCGGGCGGGCACCAGCCGGCCGATGACCCGGTTGTAGAGCTTTTGCGCCCGCTGTGGCGAGGCGGCGACGATAAAAAAGACGCCCAGCGCGCCAAAAAAGAGCAGGCTGCCGCCCACCACCACCAGCCGCAGCGAATCGGGCAGCGGCGTGAGGGGCAGGCTGATAAAAACGAACAGCAGCATGATCACGCCATCGAACACCCGCTCCACCACCACCGTCGCCAGCGAGGCGCTCACGCTGACCCCTTCTTTGCGCCGCAGCACGTAGGCCCGGATCAGCTCGCCGGCGCGGGCCGGGTAGACGTTGTTGCCCATGTAGCCGATGCAAACCACCGGGAAAAGACGCGCCAACCGGACGGCCTTTAGCGGGCGTAACATATAGTGCCAGCGCCAGGTGCGCGCCCACACGGCAAAAAAGTAGACGGCCACACCGGGCAAGAGCCATCCATACTCGGCGTGCTTTAGGCTTTGCCAGACATCACCCAATTGGAGATGCAGCAGGGCATAGTAACAAAAGCCCACACTGATGAGAATTCCCAGCCAGAATTGCCAGCGTTTAAACATCGTCTCTGTGCTCGTTCGATAAAAAAACCGTGGGCTGCCCCATGCTATCCGACTCTCCCGCAAAGGGCAGCCACAGACAGATACTTGGAGCGGAACTAGTTTTCGCCTGCCACCACCGCTTCAGGAAGCATGACGCCCAACACTTTTTCCAGGGCCATGGTGTGGCTGCACACCCCACGCTTTTGGAAAAAATCGCAGCCACAGTGCCACTTGCCCCGATCATACGTCACCTGGTAATGATGGTGATTGCCCTCAAAGATCACTTCGAACGTTTCGAAGCGCAGGCGATGTGGCTCCTGAGCGTACTGCCGAGCTTTTTCGATCTTGCTGATCATGCCCGAATCCATGCAGCCCTCCTGCAAAGAACGATTGGAGACAAACAAAAGAACACCGAGACACAGCAGTGCCCTAGTGTTCTACGCCGACCCCGTATAAAAGTGGAACAAGCATCTGATACAATCCGCACTCCGTTGAGGGCGATGGGATTGGGGCCGTTCGCCCTCATGCTGCCAGTATACTCGGTTTGAGAGGATTTGTCAACCCTCGTTTTGTGGAGGGGTGCCTTTCACTTTGAGGGGGCATCCTGCCGCGGGTTTTCGAACCGGCGGCAGGATCGACTACCCCAAAAGTGAAATATACTTGTCACCCTCGTTTTTTGACTTGCCGGGTCTTGTTGTGGTACAATAGGCCTCACAGTTCAAGGATGACACAGCCGGTAAACGAGCGATGGGGCTATCTCTCACCCGGCGTTTGTTTTTCACCAGCACGCCCACCAGAGACGACAGATCGTCGCCATCCGGTGCATCTCCTGGAGGTTGTCACATGGTCACGCAAGAGCAGATACAACAGGCGCTCAAAAAGGTGTACGATCCCGAGATCGGCATCAACATCGTCGATCTGGGCCTGGTGTACGGCATCGACGTCGTGGATGACCAGGTTTTCGTCAACATGACCCTCACCAGTCCCGGCTGCCCGGTGGGCCCTCAGATCGTCCGCAGCGTCCAACGCGAGGCCGCCGCTCTGGAAGGCGTTGGGCAAGTGGATGTACAATTGGTCTGGTCGCCGCTCTGGTCGCCAGAGATGATGAGTGAGCAAGCCAAAGACGAGCTGGGATACTATTAGGCCACGCTCGACTTGATAGTTTTTGGCAGGCCAGGTGTGTTATACTGTGGCCAAACAAAAGCCCTCATGTTTGATGGGGGCTTTTTTATGCGCGTGTCTCTTTTACACGATAAACTTGCATCCATAACAAAGGGTAATTGTTCAGCCTGCCCTCCCGCAGGTTAAAATCGTTCATCCCATGCCACAATTTAGCCGACTGGGCTCGGTAAATCTGCAAACTGTGGCGGCACAAGGAGGCACGGCATGCCGTGCCCCTACCAAAGCCTGCGGGAGAGTGAGCAGTTACAACAAAGGAACAAATGAACCTGGACCGGCCAGTGAAGAAAAAGGAGCCCATTCCGGCCATGACCAGCAGCACCACAGCCCACGCATCGACGCGATCGTCTCGAATATCTGGGTTTCACAACCAGAGCCGCCAACAGCGTCTCGACACGCTGGCCGCCTGGGCAGATCTGACCGGGGAAGAGCAAGACGTTCTACGCGGCGAGGCAGGGCTGTCCTGGCAGCAAGCGGATCACATGATCGAGAACGTGGTGGGTATCCACGCCCTGCCGCTGGGCATTGCCACCAATTTCCTCATCAACGATCGTGATTACCTGATCCCTATGGTCATCGAAGAGCCATCGGTGGTGGCCGGGGCGAGTTACGCGGCCCGTCTGGCCCGCGAGGGTGGTGGATTCCGCGCCAGCACAACCGAATCGCTCATGATCGGCCAGATGCAAGTGCTGGATGTGGCCGATCCCTGGGCAGCCCGTTACGAGCTACTGGCACATCAGGCCGACCTGCTGGCAGCCGCCGATCGAACTGCGCCGGGCATCGTAGACCGGGGCGGCGGGGCGCGAGATTTAAAAGTGCGTCTGTTGCACACGACACCCATCGGACCGATGCTGGTGATCCATCTTTTGTTCGATACACTCGACGCCATGGGAGCCAACATCATCAATACCGCCGTCGAGGCCCTGGCGCCGCTGGTGGAAGAGATCAGCGGCGGCCGGGTGAATCTGCGTATCCTGAGCAACCTGGCGGATCGGCGTCTGGCCCGGGCCAAGGCCATTTTCCCGGCTGCCTCGCTGACGATGCCAGACCTGGCCGGTGTCCTGGTCGTCGAGCGCATCGTCGAAGCCTATGCTTTTGCCGCCGCCGACCCTTACCGTGCGGCCACGCACAACAAGGGCATCATGAACGGCGTCGACGCGGTGGCGCTCGCTTGCGGGCAAGACTGGCGGGCCATCGAGGCCGGCGCGCACGCCTACGCTGCCCGCAACGGTGGATACACTTCGTTGACCCACTGGAGCAAAAACGGCCAGGGGGACCTGGTCGGCACGCTGGAAATGCCTCTGGCAGTCGGCACGGTGGGCGGGACCAGCCGGGTGCACCCCACGGCGCGCGTGGCGCTCAAGATATTGGGTGTACAGTCGGCGCGTGAACTGGCCGGGGTGATGGCTGCCGTGGGCCTGGCGCAGAATTTTGCCGCCATTCGCGCCCTGGCCACAGAAGGCATCCAGCGCGGTCACATGGCGCTTCACGCCCGGCAGGTTGCTGTGGCTGCCGGTGCGAGCGGCGATCTCGTCGAGCGTGTGGCGCGCCAGATGGTCGCCGAGGGTGTGATTCGCCCCAACCGCGCTGCCGAGATCCTGCGCGAGCTGAACGCCGAGGGATGACGGTTCATGACGACTGAACCCAGACTGATGAAACCCATTCGTGAGGTTGGTATCGTGGGCCACGGAGCCTACGTGCCTCGCTTTCGTTTGCCAGCCAGCGAAGTGGCCCGTGTGTGGAGCGATGGCGCAGGTGGGTTGCCCATCAAAGAAAAAGCCGTGCCCGGTCTGGACGAAGACACGGCCACCATGAGCCTGGAGGCGGCGCGTAATGCCCTGGCGCGGGCGGGCATCGATGCGGCCCACATTCGCGCCGTGTGGGTGGGCAGCGAGTCGCACCCGTACGCCGTCAAACCCACCAGCACCATCGTCGCCGAGGCCATCGGGGCCGCACCCCACACCCTGGCCGGCGACTGGGAATTTGCCTGCAAGGCCGGTTCGGAAGCGTTGCAGGCGGCCATCGCCCTGGTGGGCTCTGGCATGGGCGATTACGCCCTGGCCATCGGGGCCGACACCGCTCAGGGTCGCCCTGGCGATGCGCTAGAATTCACTGCCGGGGCTGGCGCGGCGGCCTGCATTGTCGGCCCGCGTGAACAGAGCCTGGCCTATTTTGAGGCGTCTTATTCCTACGTCACCGACACGCCAGACTTTTTCCGGCGGCCTTACCAGCACTTCCCGCAGCACGGCAGTCGATTCACCGGCGAACCGGCTTATTTCGAGCATATCCTGGCTTCGTCGCGCACCCTGTTGGCGGCATTGGAGCGCAAACCGCAGGATTATGCCTACGCCGTTCTACACCAACCCAACGCCCGTTTCCCTCAACAGGCAGCCCAGGAACTGGGTTTTGCGCCGGAGCAGATCAAGCCGGGCTTGCTGGTACCGGTCATCGGCAACACCTATGCCGGTTCTTCGCTGATGGGTCTGATGGCGGTGCTGGACGTGGCCCGGCCAGGCGACAAGATATTTCTGGCTTCCTACGGTTCCGGCGCGGGCAGCGACGCTTTTTCGCTGGTGGTCACCGAGGCCATCGCAGAGCGGCAGCGCCGCGCCCCCACTACCCAGGCGTACATCGACCGCCGCAAAGAGATCGATTATGCCACCTATGTGCGCTTTCGCCGCAAACTGCACACCCATTGAGCCAGACACGGATTCACGATGAGACAGGTTAGCATCGTCGGCTTTGGACAAACACGAGTGGGCGAGCATTGGGACCGGTCGCTGCGCCACCTGGCAGGCGACGCCGTCCTGTCTGCCATGCAGCACGCCGGCATCGACCGCGCCGACGTGCTCTATGTGGGCAACATGCTCTCCGGCGAGATCGCCGGTCAGGAACATCTGGGCGCGTTGGTGGCCGATTTTGTGGGCCTGCGTGGCATCGAAGCCATCAAAGTCGAGGCGGCCTGCGCCTCCGGAGCGGTGGCGGTGCGGCAGGCGCTCATTGCCGTGGCCAGCGGCCTGGTCGAGATCGCCATCGCCGTGGGTGTGGAAAAGATGACCGACGAAACCGGCTCTTCTGTCACCAGCAGCCTGGCTATGGCCGCCGACGCCGATTACGAGACGGCCCATGGCCTCTCGTTCGTGGCCATCAATGCCCTGCTGATGCAGCGTTACATGTACGAGTTTGGTTATCAGCGCCAGGATTTCGCACCGTTTGCCGTGAACGCCCACGCCAACGCGGTCGACAACCCCTATGCCATGTTTCCCCGGCCCATCACCGCCGAGGCCTTTGCCAAAGCCGCCATGATCGCCAGCCCCATCAGCCTGCTCGATTCGTCGCCCATCTGCGACGGCGCGGCGGCGGTGGTGATCGTGCCGACCAAGCAGGAGCGCGCCTTTACCGACAAGCCGGTGCGTATCATCGGCTCGGCGGCGGCCACCGATGCCCTGGCCCTGCACGACCGGCGCGATCCACTCTTTTTGCAGGCGGCCCACGATTCGGCCTACAAAGCCTACCTCCAGGCGGGCATCCGTCCGGAGGATATCGACGTTTTTGAGCTGCACGACGCCTTCACCGTGATGGCGGCGCTCTCGCTGGAAGCCACCGGCTTTGCCGAGCGGGGCAAAGGCGTGGCCCTGGCCCTGGAGGGTGAGATCCGGCCCGATGGCCGGATCCCCATCGCCACCAGGGGAGGGCTGAAAGCGCGAGGACACCCGGTGGGCGCCACAGGCGTCTACCAGATCGTCGAGGTGGCGCAGCAACTACGCGGCGAGGCCGGGGGCAGCCAGGTGGTCGACGCCCGGCGCGGCATGGCTCAGAACATCGGCGGCAGTGGCGCAACCATCGTCACCCACATTTTGCAATCAACCGACTGAAAAGCCTTTATTCGATGGAGGTACGTAAAAAATGGGTTTACCAACAGATTGGAGATTAAAAAACCAGCGTTACCAGCTGACCGGCGAGATCTGCCGCCAGTGCGGGGCCAAACTCTTTCCGCCGCGCGATGTCTGCCCCGAATGCAGCAAGCCGGCCTACGAGCCTTTTACTTTTAGCGGCAAGGGCGAAATCTATTCCTACGCCACCTTGTATCAGGCGCCGGAAGGCTACCAGGAATTCGCTCCCTATACCGTGGCCCTGGTGCGGCTGGAAGAAGGGCCGCTGATCACCGCCCAACTCACCGACGTGGACGACGACGCCGTCCGGATCGGCATGCCGGTGGAGATGGTGACGCGCAAGATGCGCGAGCACGGTGAAGATGGGGTGATCGTGTACGGCTACAAGTTCCGGCCTGCCGGCTTGAGTTAAAGCCCGATCTACCCCAGCCTGAGAGAAAATTCGATACAGGACGATGCGCTGTCCTTCGTCTGCCGCCCCCGCTCGCCGGAAGGAGCGGCAGTTGTTTTTGGGATAACCGGCTTGCAGTTGTAACCATCCTGAATACAATAGAGTGTGGCTAAAATCTGTGGGAAACCCTCCCGCAGATTCGATGGATACGCTTCCCTTGAGCTTTGACCCATGAAAACCCTCTCTGGAAGCATGGTTCTCCCTCAACCTGCGGGAGGGTCAGACACCTCCCACGATTTTTGGCCACACTCGATACAATCGAACCCACCAGGATTCGCGGCTTTTACAGAGCCGCACCGCGCCGCGAGGCCATCACAGGGACGAGTCTACATGTCTGTTCAAGCGTTGCCTTTTATCCTGCTCCAGGGATTGCTCTTTGGCTCCAATCTCATCGCCATGCGCTTCAGCTTGGGCCAGTTTCAACCCATCACCTTTAACGCTCTACGATTGATACTGGCCAGCCTGCTGCACGCCTCGTTCTACCTGTTGAATGGACGGCGCTACAAGTGGCCCACCGATCCGCATCTGTGGCGACACGCCGCCCTGTTGGGCGTTTTTGGCGCTGCCATACCCACGGTAGCTATCGTCGGCGCATTGCAGTACCAGTCGGCAGGTGTCACTTCGGCGCTGTTGACAACCGGCCCGGCCGTGACGGTTCTGCTGGCTCACTTTTTTCTCGCCGACGAGAGGCTCACGGCTCCAAAAGGGATCGGTGTGGCCCTGGCCCTGGGCGGAGCCTTGCTGCTGACGCTGCGCGGCGAGGTGGGACTGTCAGATGGCAGCCCGGCCAACCCTATCGGGTATGGGTTGGTTTTTCTGGCCATGTTGAGCGGCAGCAGCATGACGATCTATATTCGCCGGTTCCTGCTCGATCTGGACTACCTGGGCCTGGCCAGCGCCCGCATCTTTGTGGCAACGGCATTTGTGATGCCCTTTTCTGCCCTGCTGGAAGGTCTACACCTGCAAGATGCCACCGCAAGCGGTTACCTGGTCCTGGGTTACTCGGCCATCGTGATCGTCGCCGGCCTGCTGCTCGATTTCTACAACGTCAGACGTTTTGGCGCCACCGCCGCCGCCATGCCCATGTACGTCATACCGGCTGTCGCCAGTCTGGGCGGAGCCGTGTTCCTCGACGAACAGATCACCTCTGGCATGATGTTCGGCATGGCGCTCATCCTGATCGGCATCATGCTGGTCAATCGGCGTCAGGGGCACAAACTGTGATGCCCTTCGCCTGCCGCAAGCCGCCGTCGCCCGGCGTGGCGACAATCTGACACAGGAGCCCATCATGCCACAAAACCTCTCGGCAGAAGCCACTGCAAGTGATCCCCTTGCCCTGGTCGGCGTCACCTGGGCCCAAATAGATCTGGACGCCATCGCCCACAACGTGCGGGGCATCAAAGCGCACATCGGGCCAGAAGTGGCCATCATCGCCGTGGTCAAGGCCGATGCCTACGGCCACGGCGCCATACCCGTGGCCCGCGTGGCCCTGGAGAGTGGCGCCACGTGGCTGGCGGTTCATCGGCTGGCCGAAGGTATTCAGTTGCGCCAGGCGGGCATCGCCGCCCCGATTTTGGTGATGGGTCACACCTTGCCTGCCGAGGCCGGGAGGGTCGTCCAATGGGATGTGATACCAACCGTCAACGAGCGATCTCTGGCCGAGGCCCTGGCAGCGGCAGCGGATCGTGTGGGAAAGCGGCTGGCCGTTCACGTCAAAATCGACAGCGGCATGGGCCGTTGGGGGCAGTTGCCCCACGAAGCGGCCTCTTTTTGCGAGTGGCTGCATACGCTGCGCCCGCTCGAGCTGGAGGGCGTCTATACCCATTTTGCCGTCGCCGACGAGGCGAGTGAATCTGCCCAGGCGTACACCCGTCGCCAGTTGGAAATCTACCTGGAGGTGTTACACACCCTGGCGGCGCGCGGCATCGACGTGCCCCTGCGGCACGCGGCCAACAGCGCGGCCACGCTCACCCTGCCAGACGCGCACCTGGACGCCGTGCGGCCGGGCATTGCCCTGTGTGGCATGTCGCCTTCCGCCGATGTGAACTCGCCATTTCCACTGAAACCGGCCATGACGCTCAAGAGCCGCGTGGTGCGCCTGCGCACTTTGCCGCCGGGCTCGAGTGTGGGTTACGGTCGCACTTTTGTCACCCAGGCGGCCACGAGGGTGGCGCTGGTTGCCGTGGGTTACGGCGATGGGTACCAACGCTGTCTCTCCAACCGATCGCTGGCGCTGGTGCGCGGCCAGCGCGCCCCGGTGCGCGGCAGGATTTCGATGGATCAGACGGTGATCGACGTCAGCCACATCCCTGAGGTCGAGTTGGGCGATGAGGTGGTCTTTTTCGGGCAGCAGAACGGCCCGTGGGGTGAGGCCGCCATCTCGGCGGCAGAGGTGGCCAATTGGGCCGAGACACTCAACTACGAAGTGACCACCCGTCTCGCGCCACGGGTGACGCGCGTCTATTTGCGCCACGGCCAGTTGCAGGCCATCCACTGCCTGGATGGGTCGGTATCGGCCGGTGAATGACCTGGAAAATATAACAGGCAGGTTTCTTGACAATCGAGCTGAACTGTGTTATAACAGCAGCAGATTTGTCCTTCCTTCGCGTGTCTGGACACAAGGAGAAAAGCTTCTATGAATTCGAATAACCGCATGCTCTTCACAGGTATCGTGGCCCTGGTTTTGGGCCTGGCGCTGGGACTGGGCGGGGCCGCGCTGTTGAACCGGGATAAAGACACAAACGGGGCGCCCACACACAACGCCACGCTCCAGGTGGGCGACGCCGCCCCCGAGTTCGAGTTGTACGATCAGAACGGCAACAAGGTCTGGCTGAGCGATTTCCGGGGCCAAAAGAACGTGGTGCTGGCCTTTTACCCCGCCGCCTGGACACCGGTCTGATCGGTGCAGATTCCCTCCTACGAAGCCGAGTTGGCGCGCTTTGAGGAGGCAGATGCCCAGGTTCTGGGCATAAGCGTGGACACAACCTTTACCAATGCCGCGTGGGGCGAATCTCTGGGCGTGGAAAAGGTGCCCCTGTTGAGCGATTTTTTCCCGCACGGCCAGGTGGCTCAGAGTTATGGTGTGTTGCGTAACGATGGTTATGCCGAGCGGGTCGTCTTTATCATCGACAAGGATGGCATCGTCCGTTTCATCGACGTCAACGACATCGACGAACTGCCAGACAACGAGGTGATCTTTGGAGAGTTGGCTAAACTCCCATGACACAGGAGAGTGGTACGATGAAGACAAGGTTCGTGTTCCTGGCAGTCGTCGGCTTGCTGCTGTTGGCTCTGAGCGCGTGCGGCGGCACAGATAGCCTGAGCGGTCGCACCGGCATGCTCTATTTCTACGCCGATACCTGACACATCTGCCAGCGTATGGAGCCCGTCGTGAGCGGGATAGAAGAAACCTACGGCGACGATTTCAAGATCGTTCACATCAACGTCGGCACAGGCCAGGGCAAAGACAAAGCCTCCGAATACAACGTCCTCGGCACACCGACCATGGTCATGTTTGACGATTCAGGCCGCGAGATGCGGCGGTTGATGGGTTATCAATCGCCCGAAGACATGGCCGCAGCCATCGACCGCATCCTGGGTCGCTGAAAATGGATAGTGTCAAGAGCATCTACCAATCGTTGGAGAATTTGCTGAGCGGCGGGCAAAACGTCGCCGTGGCGACCATCGTCGGCGTCAGAGGGTCGGTACCGCGCGAGGTGGGCGCCAAGATGATCGTCCACCCGGCGGGGCGGCACGTGGGTACGGTGGGCGGTGGCTGCGGCGAGCACCAGGTCATCCTGGCCGGTCTGGAGGTCGTACGCACCGGCCGGCCGCAGATGGTGCGCGTGGATCTCACCGAGGACATCAGCCTGGAGAGCCTGGGCGTGTGTGGTGGGGTGATGGACGTGTTCGTCGAGCCCTGGACGGTGGAGGATGTGTAAAGGCGCGCCCTCAGCCTAACACCAGGTCCTCGGCGTCGGTGGGCGGGGCGTGCGGCGGCAGAACAAAGGTGAACGTGCTGCCTTGCCCCGGCGCCGATTCGACCTGGATCGTGCCCTGGTACATTTTTACGATCTGGTTGATGATCGACATGCCCAGGCCACTGCCCAGTTCGTGCATCTGCCTGGCGGCGTCGGTGCGGTAAAATTCTTCGAAAATACGCGGGATGTCGTCGGTGCTCAGACCGATGCCCGTATCGCGCACCGCACCCAAGATGCGTCCCTGGTCGTCCTGGCGCAACGATGCCACCACCCGCCCCCCTTTGGGGGTGTATCGGATGGCGTTGGTCAACAAATTCCGCCACAACTGCCGGATGTGATCCCGATGCGCCCACAGCACCGGGCGGTCGGTCAGATCCAGCGTTAACTCCAGGCCCGCCGCCTGAACAGATTTTTTCAGCTCCTCGGCCACTTTTTCCAGCACCTCGGCCATCGAAACCCGCGCCATGCTCGATTCGCCGACCTTTTCCTGCAGATGAGCCAACAGCAGCAGGTCGTCCAACGTTTCCAACACCGAACCGGCGCGCTCCTCCATACGCTGCCATGTGGGCTGTATCTGCTCTGGCAGGATGTAACCCCCGCGCATCATCTGGATGTAGCTTTGTATCACCGCCACCGGCGCGCGCATAATGTGTACCATATTGACCATAAACCGACTCTGGACGGCGTCCAGTTTTTGTAATTCGGTCCTGGCGCGGGCCATCTCGCGCATTTCCTCTTCGACGGCCTGGAGTTTTTGGCGCTCCTTGAGGAGTTGCCGGTGCTCCAAAGCGCGGTTGACCGTCATCAACAGCGCGTCGGCGTTGAATGGCTTGGAAAGAAAATCATAGGCACCCTCTCGCGTGGCCTGCACGGCCAGCTCCACCGTGGCATAGCCGGTGATGACGACGCAGATCTGAAACGGATCCATCTCCCGGCAGTGTTTCAGCACCTCGACGCCGCTCATACCGGGCATCATGGCATCCAGTAGCACCAGGTCAAAAGGACCTTCCTGGCGTATCTTGCGCAGGCCCTCTGGCCCGTTCTCGGCCACTTCCACCTGGTAACCGCGAGGCGTCAACGCCCGGCGGCAGCCTTCGCGGATACCGAGTTCGTCGTCGATGACGAGTATGCGCGCTTTTAGGATATCACTCTCCATGCTTTTTGGCCTCTCGATCCAACTGCTGTGGGAGCATTATATCACAGTTTTGAAAAACCGGGGCAAAGCCTCCAACCCTGGAGACCTCTTTTGGCGCGGCCCTGTCACACTTTTCAGCAGCACTTGGCATAACCAGATGATGGTGCTACTGGCGCGTCGTTATTCTTCACCGCCGAGACGCCGAGTTCTCGATCGTTGTCGCCAGGGAGGGGCCACCCGCTGCGGCCCACCGACTGGCTCGGCGGTCTCTGCCTCCGCGACGAGATGTGGATGATCACCAACAGGCCAGGCTTGACAGGCATTGATGAGTATGTTATAGTCGCCAGCAACCTTGACCGGGAGGAGACGCATGGCCGTGAAAGAAAAGGTGTTGGGCTGGCTACTGGAGGCGCTGGACGAGCGACGCCCCGCCGCGCTGGTGACGGTGGTGCGCGCCGAGGGTTCGCTGGCTGATGCGTTGGGCCGGCGGGTGGTGATCTGGGAGCTGGGCCAGCGCGTCGAGGTGAGGGGCGCGCTGGGCCTGGGCGATCTGGAACAGCCGGCGCTGGATGCAGCCCGGCAGGTGTTGGAGACGCGCCGCTCCAGTCTGGTGGACGTGGACGCGGAGAGCGGCCAGGTGCAGCTTTTCGTCGAGGTGCAGCACCGCCCGCCGACGCTGCTCATCGCCGGGGCGGGACACATTGCGCTGCCGCTGGCCCAACTGGCCAAGATGTGCGATTTTGAAGTGGCCGTGCTGGACGACCGGGCCGGTTTTGCCAACGTGGAACGTTTCCCCACCGCCCACCGGGTCATCGCCGCGCCGTTCGAGAGCACGCTGCGCCAGTGGCCGCTGGACGAGGACACCTACATCGTGCTGGTCACGCGCGGCCACCAGCACGACGTAGCCTGCCTGCTGGAAGTGCTGGACCGCCCGTCGGCCTACATCGGCATGATCGGCAGCCGGCGGCGGATCCGGGCGGTGTTTCAACTGCTGGAAGAAGAAAAGGGCATTCCCCGCGAGACGTTCGCGCGGGTGCACGCGCCCATCGGGCTGGATATTGGCGGCCAGACGCCGGCCGAGATCGCGCTGAGCATCATGGCCGAGATGGTCAAGGTGCGGCGCGGCGGCACGGGGCTGTCGCTCTCGGCGAGGTAAATCAGCCCAAAACACCCCTTCGATACGGCTGTCGCCTACCCTGGCCTGAGCCAGGACGAAGGCTGAGGGTGCATTTTGGGGACCCTCAGCCAAAAGACCAACTGGATCAAAAAAAGAGGCGGGCTGCAACCGTGCCCGCCTCTTTTTTTTTTATTTCCCTCGCGCCAGCGTGGGTTACGGCACGCTGGTCACGATGACGCTTTGGTTGGCTTCTACCTCGTACGGCAGCAGATCGTCGGCTGTCAGGAATATCTCCGCGTTGCCGTGACAGGCATCACAGCTTTCGTTCTGCGGCGTCCGTTTGGCGATGCT
>JBMOMT010000003.1:0-173814 GCA_049324835.1 Chloroflexota bacterium
CAGAGTAGGTACCCCAAGAGCCGACGACCGAAAAGCCCGGATTGGCGTTGTCCACGATGACTTCCACCGGCGCGAGGGTGACTGTGGGTGTGGCGGTCGGTGTGGCGGTGGCAGTGGGTGTGGCCGAGTTGTTGGGCGTGGCGGTGGGGGTGGGTGTCGCAGTCGGGGTAGCCGTGGGCGTAGCCGTCGATGTCTCGGCAGGCGTGTTTGTGGGTGTAACTGTCGGCGTCGGCGAATGGGTGGGCGTGACCGTGGGTGTGGGTGTGGGTGTCTGGGAGGATTGGAGCACCCAACGGACCGCATCGGCGACGACGTAGCCGTTGGCGTCGTCTGAGACCTGGACGGTGGCGGTGTTACCGGCGTCGAAGGCAAAGACGCCCAGACTGTACCAGTAGCCGCCGCCGGGAGCGCCTCTGAGGTTGAGTCGGAGAGTGTCTGAGCCCTGGGCATGGTTGATGGTCCAGGGCATATCGGTGGCGTTGATGGAGGCGGTCATGTACCAGATGAACACCTCATAGTCGCCGGTTGCCGGGAGGTTGGGGCGGAAGGTGGCTACATCGTTGCCCGAGCCGTTGGTATTGTAACGAAAGCTGCTGCCATAGTAAGGGTAGCTGCTGCCAGAGTAGGTACCCCAAGAGCCGACGACCGAAAAGCCCGGATTGGCGTTGTCCACGATGACTTCCACCGGCGCGAGGGTGACTGTGGGTGTGGCGGTCGGTGTGGCGGTGGCAGTGGGTGTGGCCGAACTGTTGGGCGTGGCGGTGGGAGTTGGAGTGACGGTGGGTGTGGGGGTCTCACCGGCCTGGGGAGCGTGGATGGTCAGTCCTTCGTTGCTGATGATCTGGATGTGCTCGGCGCCGCCGGCATCGCGGGCATAGTTGATGACCGCCGTCATGCCCTGGGCGGTGACGTGCAGGTTACGCACGACGAATTGCCCGCCCATCACCGGCGCGATGGTGACATCGGCGCCGTCCACGGTCAGGCCCAGAGCGCCCTTGAGCAGCCAGGTGGTGGCGATGGTGGGCTCGATATAGATGGACGATTCCAGAAAGCGGCCGGGAACCTGGCCATTCCACTCCATCATGGTTTCGTAGGGCCCCAGTTCGGCCCAGCGATCCAGATAGATGTTGGTGTATGGATCGCCCTGGGCGGCCTGCCCCAGGCGGTAATAGCCCAGAGGCGGGATCACCGGCGGCACGCCATCGAGAAAGCCGCCCTGCATGACAAAGCCGTTGGTCCAACTGCTGCTGATGCCCCAGCGACCGGGCCAGGCAAAGGTTTCACTATCGGTGCTCAGCCAGTGGACGTCGCCCTGTGGCTCGTAAAAACCGCCGGTGGTGTAGGTGTTCAGCATGGCCGGCAGGCGGGCGATGTCCATATCACGCTGCAGGAAAGGCAGCACGGTCTGGCACCACTTGTCCAGGTAATACTCGCCGTTGTTGCGGCTGGCGCTACGTTGATCGGCGATGGGGGCGTAAAAGCCCAGGCCGCCGTGCCAAAAGGCAGCGTCAAAGGCGGCCTTCATGGGCGCCACGTAATTGTCTAGCAGGGCCTGCGCTTCGGCCGGGCGGCCCAGCGCGCTGAGGATCTCGGCGGCGTCCTGGTAGGCATAGATGGCCTGGGCGGTCTCGGCGGGATACTCGCCCTGGATGCTTTCCAGATCGGCCATGGGGATGAGCAGATTGGGAAAGAGGTCGCCATCCTGGCCGTACTGGGCGTCGTATTGCGCATCGAAGCGTTGGAGTGCGGCCAGGGCATCGTCGAAGGCGGTTTGCTGGCTCTGGAGAAAGCTCAGGTCGCCGGTGATACGATAGATGTTGGCCAGCCCGGTGAGATATTCGGCGGTCGAGTAGGCATCGGAGAACTGCCAGCGCTGGGCCAGGCGGCCATCGGGCAGGTAGTAAAAGGTATCCACGATGTTGCCCTGGTACCAGGACGGCACCGCATCGTAGCCGCCGTCGGCCTTCCACCAATAGTTGCCCTGCGGCGACGACGTGTAGCGATAATCACCAAACTGCACCAACATATCCTCGAAGGCGGTCACAAAGGCATCGGGTAAAAGCTCGGGCACGACCGAGATGGGGATGAGGGTGTCGGGCGCGTAAACCACGGCCTTGTCGACGGCATAGACCCGCCCGCCGGGGTTGATGAGGTAGGTATTGAATAGATTGGAGATAAAGTTGACGAATTTAAAAGCCGGCAGGTCGGGGACATCGACGGTGGGCAGTTGATCCAGCGCCGCGGCGCGCTGCGCCCGCAGAGCGTCCATCAGGCCGGCGGGGTCGGCGCGATCGGCGGCTCCCAAAACGACGTTGCCGATGTAGAAATGTTGGCTGGACTGGGCAATGGTCGCCACGGCCACGAGTGCATCGTGGGCGCCGGGGGCCACCTGACCGTCCAGCGAATCGGCGTCGAGGTAGGCATCGAAGGAGAGGTTGTTGGCGCTCCAGCTCTGCAGCGGCTGGCTGGCATAGAGATACACCGGCACCGGCTGGCCGTAGGCGAGTTCGTCGGAGGTATCCAGGCGCGCCAGGCCCTCGATGGCCGCGTCGGCGGCGCGGTAGCCCACGCTGGTATCGGGCGTGTTGCGGTACTCGACGGCGTAACGATAGGCCAGCGCCGGTTCCAGATCGGAAGCCACGATGAGGCGGGCGTCGCTGGGATCGTCGATGCTCACCTCTATCACGCCGACGACCTCAAAATCGCCGGTGGCGATGTGGCTCAGCCGCACCGTGACCTGGCGACCCAACACGCTGGCCGTGTAGCCGATGTATTCCGGGGCCAGGGTATAGGCGGTGATGGCGCCTTCGGAGAACCATGCCCGCTGCGCCGAACCGCCAGAGCCGATGACCAGTCCGAGCTTGGTCACGTAGGCCAGGCTGTGGATATCGCGCCCCTTGATGCGCATGATGTCACCCTGGGCCACGCCGGAGAGGCTGGCCGGGTCGGAGAAGGCAAAAGTGTTGGCCACGCCGTTGTAACCGGCCAGGGCCACGGCTCCCTGCTCGCCCAGGAAGGACATCCAATCCCAGGGAAAGCTGCCGTCGGGCGTGGCGATGGTGACCTCGTAAGCGGCCGGCTCCCAGGCGGCGGTATAGGTTACGCCGCGCCGCCCGGAAAAGGTATAACTGTTGGGCGTCAGATCGTCGAAAGGTGGATCGGCGTGGGTGATGGTTGGAACGAACAAGGGCAGAAGCGTGAGCAGCATCGTTGCGGCCACGGCAGTTGCCAGGGTGCGTTTGATAGACGTTGACATGAGGGGCCTCCTGAAAGGTTTATCTGCCGGTTTGGGCCGGTTGATCGGATCAGTACTTTTGCAGATTTTACCAGGCGAGTCACACGGTAGACTTTTACCGCCGAGGCGCAGAGCGTGCAGAGATTTTTATGGGTTTTCTCGGCGCACTCGGCGTCTCTGCGGTGAAGAATAAAGACGCGCCGGGTAGTTACTGGAATTGCATGATTTCGAAAATAGCCTCACCGTCGAAACGGATCGTTTGTGATGTCTCGACGCTGGCGTCTGCCTGGGCCGCCAGGCGCAAGTACGAGCCTTTGCCCAGCAAACGGCGGGCCAGTTGGCCCAGGATCGGTTTGCCCAGCAAAAGATAAAAGGCGATCTCGGCTGCCTGCCGGGGCCATTTCTGGCGGAACGGCGGCGAAGCGAAATCCAACGCCTCCATCACCTGGCCTGGCGCCAGCGATACCCTGGCCCGATAACTAGCCATCGTGGCCGACAGGTCAAGCCGGCATGGGTAACGCACGCCGGTGATCGGCTCGGCGATGGACGATGCGGCTTGAACGGCGACCTGCGGCTCGCCGGGCAGAATTTCACCACCGGCGATGAGCAGGAACGGCCTGATATGAACCGGCTCCGGGCCGCGGCCGACCACATCGCCAAACACCACGGCCTGGCTGCCGCTGCCATCAAAGAGCCGCCCCCAGTACCAGTGACTGAAAGCATCGGCCAGGACGAAATTGCCCCAGTTATGATCGTGATAACCCACGCCCTGCACGGTTTGGGTCTGGCCGTCCAGCGTCAGCGTGCCCGTGACCTGGGCCCGGGGCAGGGGCACCACCCATTTGAAAAAATGGCCGCTGGCCTGGTCGAAAAAGAGATAGCCGCTGCCGGGCCGCCAGCCGGGCAGGCGGCTCTGGTAGGTCAGCCCGGCGGCGATCTCGCCCTGGCGCAGGCTCAGGGTGTAACGGCCGGCGTCCTGAGCCACGGCGCGGCAGCCGCCGATCTGCACGTCGCAGTGATCGGCGGCGGCGCGGTATTCGGCCCGCGAGTAGCGTCCGATGAAAAGTCGCGATTTTCCACCCGGCGGCGTGAGACGGATATCGACCGTGGGTTTGTGATCCACGGCGTTGTAGAGCGACGAGTGCAGAATGACCACCAGCCGGTAGCCGTTGTCCAGCGCCGCGTCGAAATACCACCACTCGAAAAAATCGCGCTCCGGGCGGTAATGATCGCCGTCCTCATCGGGCGGCAGGCCCACCTGCGGCGACCAGAGTGGGCTCAGAGAAGGATCGAACAACCGGCGATAGCTGGCCGCCGGGTAGCGTGCTTTAGGTCCCATTCAAAAGCCTCACCGTGCCGCTGTAGGCATCGACCTCGATCAGTTGGCCGGTGCGGATGGTCTGCGTGGCCCCACGCACGTTGAGCACGGCGGGCAGGCCGTACTCTCGGGCCACGATAGCGCCGTGGGAGAGCAGCCCGCCCACCTCGGTGATCAGCGCACCGGCGTTGAGCAGCAGCGGCGCCCAGGCCGGATTGGTGGAGTGGGTCACCAGGATCTCGCCGGGTTTCAGGTGTGTCGATTCCTGCAGATGTCGCACCACCCGCGCCCGTCCGGTGGTGCGACCCGCGCTCGCGGCCACGCCGTGCAATTCTATCCCCTCGTCGGTCGGCCTTCCTGGCCGCTGACCGTTGCCCGGCAGGCTCAGAGGGTGGAGCGATCCATCGCGCCGTTGTTCGATGATCCGGGGCCGGGCTGTCTGGGCTGTCTGCTGGTACTGCTCACGCTGCTGGATCGCCAGCCGGGCCGTCGCTGCCGGGTCGGCCGATGGCTCCAGAGCGGCCCACATCTGCTGCGTGCTGAGGTAGAACAGATCGCTCGTCTGGGCCAGTGCGCCCCGCTCGACGAGCCGGGAAGCCAGGGCAAGGTAGAGGGTTCGCAGATGACCATGCGCCGCGACAAAGGCATATTTGACGTTTTCCCGGATCACGCTGTAGCGCTGCGCCCAGTGGAGCAGAATTCGAAAGAACAGGCCGCGAGGGGTCAGGCTCAGCCGGCGATGCATGATCTGGCTGGCCTGTTCCCGCCTTTCTTGAGCCTCTGGGCGCGGGTCTGCCGGGCTGTTCTGCCGGGCGCGCAGGTGGCTTTGCACCAGCGAGAGCACATAACCCGGTTCTTCGCGCCAGTGGGGATAGGCTAATTCGAACTCACGCAGGCTGGCGTGGCCATGACGGTCCAAAAAACGTGCCAGGGCGCGCGTGAAACGATGATCGGCGGGCAGGCTGCTGGCCCACCCGCTCAGGGCCTGGGGTGACGTTGCCAGCAGGCTGGCGACCAGGGTTTCATCGCCGGCGATCTCGTCGGCCAGGGCGGCCAGATCGCGGCCCATCTCGGCGCTCGCCATGCCGGACAGGCCCGCCATCAGGTGGGCTGTCTCGATCTGACCCTCACCCCAGCGACCCACCAGCTTGTCTAACAGGCTGTAGAGCAGCGCGGCAAAGACAGTGACTGCCAGGTGGGTGGCCATCACCCGTTTCCCGATGGCCTGCCACTGTTCGATTTCATCGCGTAATGCTTCGTCGGGCAGTGTCTGGGGCAACGGCGCCCGGCGCAACTCACCCGGTATGGCGGCGACGAGCCTCTCGGCCTGGCGTGGCAGCACGGGAATGAGCAGCAGCGAGCGCAGGCCGGTTTCGGCCACTGCCAGGGCGGCGAGGCCACGTTCCACGAGGCCGGTGCGATCGCTGCCATTCTGGGAGAGGTGGCTGGGAAAAAAGCGGCGCATCAGTCGTTGGAACTGGCTCTGGTTAAAATAGACCCGCCCGAAAAAGTGGCCAAAGAGGCCCGCTGCCGGGTAACGACGCACACCCACGCGGCGCAGGAAGGAACGAAAGGCGTCGTTGCCCAGCGGCTCCAACACCGACCAGGTGAGTGGGGTAACGGCGTCGGGTATCACTTCGCCCACGTTGTCGTCGGTCCAGATCTCTGTGCCCCGCGCTTGTGCGCGACGCAACAGGGCGGCCATGTCCAACTGACCATCGGCGGTGACAAAATCGGGCTGCGCCAGGGTCGTTACAGGACGGCTTTGCAGCAGGTAAATCCGACCATGGCTGCACGCCCACTCGATATCTTGCGGGCAGCCAAAATGATCCTGCGCCCCGGCGGCCAGACGGGCTACCTGTTCGAGCTGGTCGGCGTCCAGAACCGGCTGGCCGACGCGTGTGGCGGCGGTTTCGAGGGGCTTCAGGCTGTGCCTGTCCAGCCGGTAGCGATCCGGCGTGACCTGTCCGGAGACGAGCGCCTCACCCAGGCCGGCTACGGCTTCGATCACGATCTCGTCGGCGCCGCTGACGGGGTTCACGGTAAAGGCCACGCCGGCGCAGTCGGCGGTCAGCATGTGCTGCACGATGACAGCCAGTGCAATGTCGGGGTCGCCAGAGCGCATGCGGCTGCGATAACTCGAGGCGCGGGCCGTCCAGAGGGAGGCCCAGCAGCGTTTGATGCTCTCCATCAGGGCCGATTCGTCACGCACGTCGAGGATGGTATCGTGCTGCCCGGCAAAGGAGGCGTCGGCGGTGTCTTCGGCCAGGGCCGAGGAACGGATGGCCAATGGCGTGCCGGGTTTGCTGCCGGTCAGCTTGTGGTAAGCGCCGAGCACGGCGCAGTGGACATCGAGGGGCAGATCGACGCTGACGATGAGGCGCCGGATGTGATCGGCTTTTTGCTCGTCGGACAGATCGGTGCGGGCCAGTGTGGCCCGGATCGGGTCGGCCAGGCCGTGGGCGGCGAGGTGGCGGCGATAGGCCTCGGTGGTCAGGCAAAAGCCGTGTGGCACGGCGAAACCGGCCTGGGCCAGACGGGCCAGGTTGTGGGCCTTGCCGCCCACCAGGGGCAGACTATCGGGCGTGATTTGATCAAAAAAGCAGACAAAGGTCAAGGGATCAATTCCTCCTGCATGTGTCCGATGTGCTCTGGCTTTTGAGGAGCGGGTAAAGCAGCAACTGAAGCTTTTGCAGGCGACTCAACCCCTCGCCCAGGAACAATACCTGCATCAGTTTGGCAAAAAAGTTGGGATCAAAACGGGATGCGGGCAGGAAAAACTGGGTCAGACGATGTTGTAACCGTAGGATCTTGAAACGCTCGGTTGCCTGCCAGTGCCGTTGATACTGGGCCAAAAACTCGGCGGCAAAGGTTTCCTGGGTCAATGCCTGGTGAACCACCTCGGCGGCAATGCCGGCGGCGACGATGCCGTTGGTGATGCCGGCCTCGGTCATCGGATCGACCATGCCGGCGGCGTCACCCACGGCCAGCATGGAGGTGTGGACGATGCGCTCTGCCGGCGCTGCCGGTATGAACGCGCCGGCGCGGCGCGAAATGTTTCGCCCACGCAGCAGGGGATGGCTCTCTACGAAACGGCGCAGGTGATGCTCCAGCTGGCGGCTGGTTTTGCCCCTGGAGGGCAGGCAGATCAGGCCCACGTTCAACAGGTCGCGTTTGGGGAACAGCCAGGCGTACCCCCAGGGCGCGATCTGACTGCCAAAGTGCACCTCGTAATTCTCCAGGGGGCAGCCCGGCCAATCCAATTCATAGATGAGGCCGGCAGCGGCGGTGTTGGGTCGCCGTTGGAAGCCAAAACCAAAGAGTTTGTGGGCCAGGGTATGGGCGCCATCGGCAAAGACGACGATCCGGGTGCGCAATACCGTTTCCTGCCGGGTCTTTTGACTCACCACCCGCACCCGAAGGTCGCCCGGCGCGATCAGTTCCACCTGCCGCACCAGCGCCCGAATCTGGAGTTCGGCCCCGGCAGCGGCTGCCTGCTGGCTCAGGTGACGATCGTACTCGCGCCGCAGGAGGGTGACGTGCGGTTTGGTGATGGTCGTCACACCCCAGGGAAAGTGGTGCTCACGACGCACCAGGCGTTTATGAATGATCTGCGAGGGAACCCGGATCAGCTCGGCGTCGTCGCCTTCGATGCCGCCGCCGCAGACGTTGCTCTGGCCGCCAAAGTCGTCCCGTTCCAGCAGGGCCACTCGCCAGCCCTGGAGGGCGATGGCCTGAGCGGTGGCGCTGCCGGCAGGTCCGGCTCCGATGACGAGGGTATCATAATCGAACATGGAGTGTTTTGTTCTCCCTTGGTCAGGCCCTGACGCTTTGCAACCAGGCGAGCAATGGGCGGATGGGCCAGGCGGCGGCCCAGCGCCGGGGCGAATAAAGGCCGTACAGCAGGCTGAGAATCAATAGAAAAACGACGTTGGGCCAGTAAAGCAGCGTCATCCAACCGGCCAGGTAGAGCGGTGTCAGCACCGAGGGCAATGGATGATGGATGACGTGCAGCGCATCTCGCACGCGGGCCTGGCGCGCCTCGTCGTAAGGATCGTGGGCCGCCAAATGGCCCTGGCGCAGCGCGCGCCACGAGCGCCCAACCGTCAACGCCAGGAGCGGCAGGTAGAGCAGCAGCGGCGGCCAGGCCGGGGCCACCTGCCAGCCTGCCAGTGGCAGCGTTGCTGTGGGCAGTTTCAGGAGCAGCAGCGCCATCACGCCGCCCAGAGCCAGTCGCTCGATCTCCAGGCTGGCGGCGTAGACCCTTTGCACGGCGCGGTAGCCGTGCCGCACGGCAAACGTGCCGGTGGCGGTGGTGGTATCGTGGACCCAATCGCGCATCTGGTGGCCCACATCGGACGAGAGCCCGCGGGCCGTGGCGAACAGCACAAATACCAGCGCTCCCCAACTCAGCGGCTGCCCAAAAGCCGCAAACAGCAGCGCCGTGGGCAACGTCTGCTGGGCGGCGACCGTCGTTGCCAGGCCGATGGCTCCTCGCTCCTTGAGGCGCAGCGGCGGCAGCGAATAAAACGTGGCAGCCAACGTCCACAGGAGCCACAGCAGAGCGAACCAGGGTCGGCTCAGGAAAGGCAGGCCGAACAGCGAGCCAACGAGCCATGTCGCCGCCACGATGAGCGCCGCTTTGCCTCTGTTCACATTCTGGAAGGCGTTGGACTTGCCGTGACGCCGGTCGAGTTCCTGGTCGGCCAGGTCGTTGATCAGATAACCGTAGCCGGTCATGATGGTGCTGAACAGGACGAACGATCCCACCCGCCCGATAAAGCTCAGGCTGAACAGTCGCTGGCTGAGGGCGAGGTAAAACAGGCCGGCCAGGTTTTGCCAGATCGAGTTATAACGCAGGATGCCCCAGTTGCGCCAGGAGAGCAGCGCCAGGGCCTGGGGTTTGTCACTCCTGACCGATGACATGGACCTCTCCCAACGAGCGATGATTTCGGATCTGGCGATGTTTCCACGTCTTGACCTGCTGCACCAGTTTTCCATAGTGGGCCAGATCGGCCCGACGAATCAGAAGCACCTCGTGCAGAGGCAACCCAGACTCGCGGCAGAACGCGATGAGTAAGATGGTGCCGGCCAGAGTGTAGGCCACCAGCGACGAGGCCGCCGCGCCGACGATGCCCATCTGCGGGATGAGCCACACGTTCAGGCCAACGTTGACCAGCAAGGCCAACACCGATGCCAGGATCGAGACCTGCTGGCGATTGCGGCTGGAAAAGTTGCGCGTGAGCACTTTGTAGACCGTCATCGACAGCACGCCCGGCAGCAGGGTGAGCAGGGGCGCGATGACCGGCAGGTAGGTTGGGCCGTAAAACAAAGGCACCACGATCCAACTGGCGGCTGCCAGCCCCAGGGTGAGGATCAGGGTCACAAACAGCGTGTGCCGCGTTATTTCAGCCGTGAGCGGATGAATTTCCTCCGTCGTGGCAATAGACAGTCTGGGAAAGAGCACCGTGCCCACCGAGTTGGGCACGTACCAGGCCAGCTCGGCAAAAGAGGTGGCCACGGCGTAAAAGGCGATCTGGGCCGGATCCAGGAACAGGGCCACCAGGTACAGGTCCAGCCGGTAGGTCAGGTGCCCCACCAGGTTCTGAACGTACGATTTTAACCCATAACGCACCATTTCTCCCGCCAGGTTGGTTTGCAGGCCGATTCTCAAGCGAGTGGTGCGCCCGACCAGGACGATAGAAAGGACTGTCGAAAGGACCATCGTCAGCGAAAAGGCCAGGATGGCGCCCGTCGCTGCTTTGCCCATCGGCAGCAGCACCAGGAGCATCAGGGCCAGCAGCAATATTTGGGTGGCCAATCGTTTCAGGTTATACAGCCTGAACTGCTGTCGCGCCCGCAGGATGGCCATCAGGTAACTATCGAGCAACAGCAGCGGCAGCAGCGGCAGCAGCAGCGTGAGCTGGTTCGACGTGAGGCCCGAAAGCAGCGTGCGCAGCAGTGGGCCCTGGCCCAACCACAGCGCAAGACCGGCCGCCACGCCGATGACCAGGGCCAGCAGGATCGAGTTGGCCGCCAGCGCTTCCGCAGAGCGGCGGCGATGGCCAAAGAGATAAATGTTGGCCTGGCTCACGCCCGGATCGATGAAATAGGCCACGGTGATGGGCAGGGTCATCGCCAGCGCCAGCACGCCTCGGGCCGCGGGTGACATGGCGCGGGCGACCAGCACGCCGATGAAAAAATTGAGACCGACGATAGACACTTCGGTGATGAACGTTCCCAAGACGTTCCGGAAGAAAATCACGATTTGGCCTTTTCTGCCTTGAGCACTGCCAACGGTCTCAGGCGAACCACGGGCCGGGCGATGTCGTGGGCTTGCAGAACACCCAGCACCTCGTCGATGCCTTCATCGGAAAGGTGCGGCCGGACCTCTATCGGGCCGCGCTCGTAGGTGTAGCGCCGCGTCGCCGCGCCCTTTTCGAGCGGGCGACCCAGTTGTAATGCCGAACGGCCTGCGCCGTGATCCACAGAATAGAGTGTGCGGCCCGTCCCCTCGCCAGCGACACACAGGTAAGACGAGGTGCGATCCGTGCCCGGCAGCAGCACCGGCTGCCCGGTGCGGGCAAAGGGTGAATCGGCTGGCATTTGCGAGGGCGGCAGGGCGCGGGCTGTGTTGTGGCGGTGCAACCACAGCTCGTTTCCTTCGATTGTCTCCCGCCGGATGCCGTTGTGGGGTGTGTCCCACAGCAAGCTCGGCGCGGGGCTGCTCTTGCCCCAGACGGCACACAGGGCGTCGCGCAGAGCGGCCAGCACGGCCAGGCGGTTGGCGTAGGCATAGTTGCCCGCAGCGGCCAGCGCCAGCAGCGTCCGCTGTCCCTCCTCGGAATCGGCCGGCATGGGGGTCAACGCTCGCGGCGCCAGATGGTAGGCCAGTCGATGTAACAGGCGGCTCGTCTTGCCGGTGCGCAGGTGAAAGGGCGCTTTGAGGCGCCATTCGCGCAACCTGCCCCGCCAGGTATTTTTGCGGCGGTGGGCGTAGAGCCGACCCACCAGCGCGCCCAGGTGGCCCGAATCGGCGTGGTACATGATCCCGATCTGGCCCATTTCCAGGTTCCAGGCCCGCGCGGTGGCCGCATCGTGGATCTGGTCGATGGTCTGGATTTCCAAAAAATGATTACCCTTGCCCACCAGCGCAAATTCCCAGCCGCCGATCTGCCACAGCGCTTGGGGAATAGCCTGTTGTATCGCCTCGACGTCTGTATCAGCCGGCAGGGCGTTGCCCCGCTGCTCCATAAAATCCAGCACCGATGGCTCCAGGTCGTAGCGCTCGATGGCGGCGGCCGCCCCACGCAGCAGAACGTCCGCCATTTCTGGCAATGAAAGCACCGGCTGCTGTCGCTCCAGCGACAGCCGAAGGATCAACTCGCCGAACAGAGCGTCCAGGGCGGCGGCATCCAGATCACTCTCGTGAAGGGTGGTGCGGGCCAGGGCCATGCCGCAGTGGGTCGACGGGCTGGACAATCCCAAAACGATGTGATTGGCGCTCGCTGTGGCCACACTCGACGGGCATTCCAGTTGTGGCTTGTGGTGCAGATCGGGCAGAGCAACCACCGGGCCGCTCAACACCGGCAGTGAGGCGATCCGTTCCAGAGCAGCGATCACCTCGGCGGGCGGCGTCAGGCGTGGGCTGGCAAAGACGCGCAACGGCGCCTGGCCAGGGCGCCGGGCCTCCATTTCCAACAGACTGTTGCCCGCTGTCAGATCAGAGTGGGCTACCATCCCAGCCTGCCTCGCACGGCAGCCGTGGCCCGTTCCAGAGGATCGCCCGGCCGAACGGTGAGTTCGTAACAGGTGACGCCCTGGAGGAGTTTTTGCAACGCCTTGACGCGGCGCTCCAATTGCCCGGCCTGGGGCGAAAGCAGGTTCAACGCCGCCGCCTGCTGGGCATATTCGTTGACTTCTTTGGCCAGCGTATCGGACGACAGCACGATCTCGACGGCCTCCGCGGTGGGCACGGGCCGCAGGCTCAGTTCTTTGCCCTGGCGGAGCAGGCAAAAGAGACGCGGTTTGGCCGATTGTACCCTGGCCGATGCCGGTACCTGGTAACTCTGCCGCCCGTGGGAATAAACCTGGCCGGTGAGCTGAAGTCGGCCGTTGAGATGGCTGAGCAGTTCACGGCTGCGCGCGTCCAGGTGGATGGGCTCTGGAAAGGCATACACCCACGTTTCGTCGTGTAGGATCAGGTTCTCCGAGAGCAGATGGGCGGCGGGATCGTCGAGAAAAGCCAGAGTGAGCGTCGATTTTCCCACACCGCCCAGTCCGGACAGGATCAGAGCGCCTTGGGGCCAGGCCACCGCGGAAGCGTGAAGAGGGAACCATCTCCGGCTGCGCTCGATGTGCCACAGCAGTGGAAAATAGACCAGGTAATAGATGAGGGTGGCATAGATCCGTTCCCGGTCGGCGTGGCCTCCCAGGCCCAGTTTGAGCCGCCGCGATGGCGCTCTGAAAGTGGCGTCAATCGCCAGGCCTTGTGTGGACAAGCGGCTGTGCAATTGCAGGCCCGGCAGGGCGAGCATCTCTGGCTGGATGATCTCGTTGTCGCTCAGCAATAGTCGCCGTCCCAGACGATAGTACCTGCTGTCGTGGGTCAGGGCCGGCATCAAGTCTTTGTTCCAGTGTAACCGCACGCGCACATCGGGTCGGTCTGTGGGCGACGCCAGCCAGCCGGCCAGGTGCTGAGCGGCATACTCTAGAAATGCTTCCTGGTCAGACTCGAGCGTCAGCCACGTTCCGTGCAGGGTGAGTGACAGAGTTGGGCTCATGGTTCTCCCTCGGCTCTCAAGACGAAAGGCCCTGATGGGGCGCCAGTTGGGGCAGCGACTCGCGCAGTGGCACGCGCAACGGATCATCCCAGGCGCCGGCCACAAAACCAATCACCCAGGCATAGAGTCCCACCAGCAAAAGAGGCAACGCGGCCCAGTGTCGGCGCACGTCTGCTGGTCGCCAGTTGATAAAATGGGTCAGTGTGCGTAAGAACTTTACCAGCGGCAGCAGGGGGGCCACCAGGGAAGCCAGTAGCGGCGAGCGGGCCAGAAAAGCGCCCTCCTGGCCGGTTAATTCTAACACCTGAGCGGTAATGTGTCCAATGCGCCGCTGATGGGTCAGATAGCTGCGCCAATGGGTGCGATGGGTGTGTCTGACGGTGATGGATGGATCGAACCAGATGGGAATGCCCTGCTGCCCCAATCGCCAGTGAAAGAGCAGGTCTTCTTGAGGATAGAACGTGGTGGGAAACCCACCAAAGCGGCCAAAGATCGAACGCTGGTACGAGATGTTGCAGGTGGGCAGGTGCGGCACCAGCCGCGGCTCACCCACGGCGATGAACTCTCGGAACTCGCCGAAAAAGCCGGCCCAGGCCAGTGTCCTTTCCGGGTTGCCGTTTTCCACACTGCCGCCTACGATGGGGTGACCGGCGCGCTGCGCGGCCACCATGCGCCGCAGCCAGTCGCGGGGAGCGGTGCAGTCGGCGTCCAGGCAGGCGACGATCTCACCGCGCGCCTGGGCGATGCCCAGGTTGCGGGCTGTGCCGGGATCGGTGCGCTCGGTGCGATGGAGGAGCTTGACCTGGGCAAAGGCCTCCGAGATGATGGCCGGTGTGTCATCGCTGGAACTGTCGACGACGATGATCTCGTAAGGCTCGTCGAAATCCTGGGCCATGACGGCATCCAGCGTGGCCCGGATGGTGGCTGCCGAGTTGTAAGAGGGAATGAGCACCGTCACCGCCGGCATGGGTTTGGCATTACCGGCGGGCGAGGGCATCTCGACGGCGGGGAAAATGCGCTCCGCCAATTGGACCACCTCACGCCGGCAGGCCGGACAGACCAGTCGGGGTGAAAGCAGGCGCGCCCCACAGTGTTTGCAGACACGCCCGATCATGGCGTAACGTTCCTGGTTATAGCGCCAATATCTGGGTAAGGCCACGCTTCCCCTCACTTTCCAGGGCTTGCCAACATGAAAAGCCGGACTGGCGTCCGCATCTTGTGCTATTATAGCGGCGAAAGGTTGGATAGGGGTGTGAAATTGGTTAGAAAGTCGTTAGAAAATGTCTCAATTGGGCAGGAGCTGGGCCTTGCGCGCCCAGGCTACCGTCTGGGCCAGCCCTTCTGCATAGTCTATGGTGGGGTAGTAGCCCAGATCGGTCGCGGCGCGTGTGCCGTCAAAGCCACGGTTGACAGTGAGGGTATCGATCTTGTCTCGGGTGAGGAATGGCTCCTCGCCCAGGAGGTTCAGACCGAGTTGGCGTTGCAGGGCGAACGCCGACTCGAATAGCCAGGCCGCTGTTTTGGCCACGGCGAGGGGAACGTGCCAGCCAGGGGTAGCCTGATCCACAACGGACGACGCCAGATCGATCAGCGCCTGCATGGTGATGGGGCGCGTTCCGGGCAGGATGTAGACCTGGCCGTTGGCCTGGGCGCTTTCGCTGGCCAGGATGAGACCTCGCACGGTATCGGTGATGTAGGCCAGGTGGACGTGATTGCGCCCGCTGCCGATGGGCAAGAACCGCCCCGAAGCCAACAGGGTGAGCAGTTTGGTCACCATGCCATAGGTGTCGCCTGGCCCGTAGGTGATCACCGGGCGGACCACCGTGGCCTCCAGGCGACCCGTCCGGGCGTATGCCAGTGTCAACTGCTCAGAGAGGGCTTTGGTGTGATGGTATTTGAACTTGCCATCTCGGGTGCGATAGTCAAAACTCTCGTCGATGTTGAGCACGCCAGGATAACCCAGTACGCCCACCGAGCTGCAGTAAATGAAACGCGCCCCCTGCCGGGCGGCGGCTTCCAAGAGGTGTCGAGTGCCTTGAACGTTGACCGTGTTGTATTCTTTAAAAGACAGTCCCCAGCGATCGCGGATGGCAGCCAGGTGGTAAACCTGATCCACACCCTCGACGGCGCGATGCAACGAATCGGCGTCGCTCATGTCGCCCCAGACGCGTTGAGTGCGGCCGTTAAAGTTGACCGGAGCCGAGGCAGCCGGTCGAAGCAGGTATCGAACCTGGTGTCCCTGGGCAGACAACGCTCGCACCAGGTGTTGACCGATAAACCCGGAAGCGCCGGTGACCAATACTTTCATCGAGTCCTCTTGTTCCTTCATGCGACAAGACTCCGGCCAACGGACCGGAGCCTTGCCAAAATCGCCCAAGGCTAACGCCTGGCTCCGGAGCCAGGCGTTTTACATCACGTTGGCTGCTCGTGGCAGCGCTGGATCAGATCTTTTCGGCCAATATACCCACGTGGTGCGCAAAAAGCTGCCTGACGACCGGCAGGCGACTGTTCTCGATGAACGACAGGCGCTCCAGGCGGGCGTGAACTTCGGGGTAACGCGCCGGTTCAAAATAGGGCAGGTTCTCGGCGTCCCAACTGTAACGGTTTTCGGGCCGGGCTTTTTCGGCAAAACGTTTGAGGAAAGGCAAAAAATCCTGGATCAACTGCCCGGCATCCACGATATCCGGCCACCAGGGGATATCCACCCACATGGGATCGTGCACCTTGAGGCCGCGTTTTTGTAACAACCGCTGCCACGGTTTGGGGGTCAGCATGTCCACCGAACCGTGATCCCACGGTTCGCCGGACACCCAGTGGTGCAGGCGATGCAGCCAAAAGCCATAATTCCACCGATTGGGCACAAAGAGCAAAACGTAACGCCGCGAAACACGCAGCATCTCGTCCAGGATCTGGTCCGAGTTATCCAACCGCGAGATGACGTTGAACGACCACACCAGGTCAAAGCTGTTGTCGGCAAATTGCAGCGCCGGCTCTGGCGAGACGACGAACGTGCCTCGGGAACGGCAGTTGGCGGCGTCCCAGGCGCGTTCGGCCAGTTGCGACATTTCCTGATCCGGCAACACCACACAAACCTGCGCCCCCTGTCGGGCCAGCACCATGCTGTTCAGGCCGGCGATGCCCGTCATGCCGTCCGAGGGGCCTTCCAACACGGTGTGGATATCCAGTTCTTGGGCCAGTCTGCCGAGCAGCCGGTTGAGCGCGTAGCGCTCGTAGGTGGTGCCCAGGCCGGTATCGTACCTTGTGATCTCGATGGTGCTCACGATTCACCTCAACTTTGTGGTACCTTGACCAGTTCTTTGGTCGTTTCGGATACCGACCAGACGAACGGCTTGCGTTTCCACACCGAGTAATCCCAGAAACCTCTCAGCCGGGCCGTGACTTCCAGAGCGACGACCGCCGCCCCCCAGGGCAGGCGGCGCCAGTCGTGAAACATCTCGGCCAGAAAGAGGGGCAAGATGCGCAGGCCATTCATGGTCGATACGCGGTAGCCCAGGGTATCCTGAACGTAGAGGTGACCGGCATAGATGCGTTTGCGTTGTTTAAAGAAATCGTGCAGCGTCTCTGGCCCCCGGTTATAGACCACCGCTTCCGACACGTAACGCAGCGTGAGCCCTTGGCCCCGGATGAGCGGCTCGATGCTGGCCTCATCCACCGCCGAGTCGAATGGGATCTGGTGAAAGAATTTACGAAAGGCGATCAGCTCGCCCATCTTGGGCTGGCGCAGCGAAATCCGATGGTGCAGGTTCCACAGCAGGTGGGCCATGTAACCCATAAAACCGGCCGGATCGTTGGTGGGCACGGGCCGGCCGCCGGTCATGCCCACACCCGGATCGGCAAACGGGGCCACCAGAGCCTCGATGGTGTGTGGGCCGGGAATGGTATCGGCGCTTTCCAGGACGACGATCTCTTGCTGGCAGTGGCGTAGCAGCAAGTTGATGGCCGATGCCTTGCCCTCACGGCGCGACTGGATCAGGAGCCTGATGCGTGGGTCGTGCCGGGCATAGGTTCGCACAATCTCTTCGGTGCGGTCTGTGCAACCACTGGCAACGACCACAATCTCGGCGATGGCTACCGTTTCCAGTTGCTGCTTTTGCAGGGCATCCAGCAGGTGTCCGATGTTCGTTTCTTCGTTGTAAGCCATAATGGCCACGCAAGTCTTTAACATGTGACCCATCCCCCAGGATATCCGGTCGATAGTCAGGCTTGGGTTGTGAGGTTCGATGCTATCGGCGGGAAATCTGATATGTTGAAAAAGGGCTGGAAGGTCCGGCGCGGTTTCGCGTCGAGATTTGTCTCTATCTTAACCTTAAAAAGTTAGAATGAGGTCAGAAGAATGTTAGAAAACGGCTAGAAAAACGGCGGCATCACCTCTTACCCTTTCCTATCAGCTCTAACGAATTTCTAACACAACTCTCACGCAAATCTAACCTTTCACCGGTATAATGACGCTGGATTGCACGAACAACCATTCAATGATACAATAAGATACGCTGCAAAAGAGTCCAGCGCAGAAAGAGGCATCATGTCCATTGAGAATCAGATCAAAACCTACATTCTGGAAAACTTTTTGTTCAGCGACAACGGCCACGAACTGCCGGAGGACATCTCTTTTCTGGAAGAGGGCATCGTCGACTCGACGGGTGTGTTGGAGCTGGTGATGTACGTCGAGGAGAACTTTGGCTTCGACGTCGAAGACGTCGAGATCGTGCCGGAGAATTTCGACTCTGTGGCCCGGCTTGCGGCCTTTGTGCGACGCAAGCTCGGTTGATTGTGCCCCTATAGCCTAAACGAGGATCCGTTTCGCGGGCCATGGATGGTTCTGGCCCGCGTTGCCTGTTGGTCGGCGCCGCAGGCCGGGCAGGAGTGATGCCCATGCTGGTTCAAGACTTTTTGCACAACAGCGCTCGCCTCTATCCCGATAAAACCGCGCTCGTCTGCGAGGGTCAGCGTCTGACCTATGCCCAGATCGAAGCCCAGGCCAACCGCCTGGCCCACGCGCTCGTGGATCGCGGTGTGGCGCGCGGCGACCGTGTGGCCATCTTGATGCCCAATTCGGCAGAGGTGGTGATCGCCATCTTTGCCATTCTCAAGGCCGCCGGCGCGTTCGTCGTGATCAACCACACCACCAAACGTGATAAACTGACCTACATCCTCAACAACTGCCGCGCCACGGCCCTCATCACGGCCGGCCGCAACGCCGATCTGGCTATCGAGCTGCACGCCGCCGTGCCTTCGCTCAAATTCTCTGTGCTTGCCGGTGAGCGGGCCGTTGCAGACGGCGCGACGTCGCTGGTATTCGACGAGCTGCTGGCCGCGTATCCCGATACCCGTCCGGCCTGCCCCACCATCGATCAGGACATCGCCTGCCTGATCTACACCTCTGGCAGCACCGGCGATCCCAAAGGAGTCGTTTCGGGCCACAACAATGTCGTTTTTGCCTCCGGCTCGATCATCCAGTACCTGGAGAATACGCCCGACGACATTGTCATCGACGTGCTGCCGCTGTCGTTCGACTATGGCCTGTATCAGCTTTTGATGGTCTTTCGTTTTGGCGGCACACTGGTGCTGGAAAAATCCTTCGCCTTTCCGGCGGCCATCCTCAAAAAAATGGAAGAGGAGCGTGTCACCGGTTTTCCCGGCGTGCCCACCGTGTTTGCCATCCTGCTGCAGATGGATCTCGGCCCTTACGATCTGAGCCGCCTGCGTTACCTCACCAACACCGCTGCCGCGCTGCCGCCCAGTCACATTCTGGAATTGCGAAAAAAGTTTCCCTGGGCCACACTCTACTCCATGTATGGCCTCACCGAGTGTAAACGCACCCTCTACCTGCCGCCCGATCAACTCGACCGGCGTCCCGGCTCGGTGGGGGTGGCCATCCCCGGCACCGAAGTCTGGATCGAGGATGAAGAGGGCCGTCGACTGGGGCCGGGCCAGGTGGGTGAGCTGGTCATTCGTGGCTCGCACGTCATGCGCGGCTACTGGGAAAGCCCGGCAGCCACCGCCGAGCGGTATCGTCCTGGCCCCACCCCCGGCGAACGGGTGCTCTATAGCGGCGATCTGTTCAAGATGGACGAGGCCGGTTATCTCTATTTCGTCGCCCGCAAAGACGACATCATCAAGAGCCGCGGCGAAAAGGTGGCCCCCAAAGAGGTGGAAAACGTGCTCTATGGCATCGAAGGCGTGGTAGAGGCAGCGGTCATCGGCGTGCCGCATCCTGTCCTGGGCCAGAGCATCAAGGCCTTTGTCGTCACCGATGGCGTCGAGCTGACCGAAAAAGACGTGCTGCGCCACTGCCGGGCCCATCTGGAGGATTTTATGGTGCCACAGACCGTCGAGTTTCGCGCCAGTCTACCCAAGACCAGCAGCGGCAAGATCAAAAAAACGGGGCTGAGCTGATATGTGCGGCATCGTCGGTACTTACAATCTGACCAAACAACATCCCATCGATCAGGCTCTGCTGGAGCGCATGTTGGGCCTCATCCATCATCGCGGCCCCGACGAGTTTGGCATCTACCGCGATGGGCGCATCGGCATGGGCAACGCCCGCCTGAGCATCATCGACCTCAGCACCGGCTCGCAGCCCATCGCCAACGAAGACGAGACGGTCTGGATCGTGTTCAACGGCGAGATTTTTAACTATATCGAGTTACGCCCAGGATTGGAGGCCAGGGGCCACCGCTTCACCACCACTTCTGATACCGAGGTCATCGTTCACCTTTACGAGGAATACGGCCCGCGCTGCGTGGATCATCTCAACGGCCAGTTCGCCTTTGCCATCTGGGATCGCCGCCCTCAGAGCGGCGGCGGCACGCTCTTGATGGCCCGCGACCGGGTGGGCATTCGGCCGCTCTTTTACACCCTGGTCGATGGCCAGCTCGTCTTTGGCTCCGAGATCAAGGCCCTGCTGGCCCATCCGGCAGTCAGCGCGCGGCTGGACCTGACTTCGCTGGCCCAGGTGTTTACTTTGTGGACCACGCTCGCCCCACGCACCGTCTTTGAAGGCATCCACGAGATCCCTCCTGGCCACACCCTCATCGCTCGCAGGGGTCAGATCGTGGTCGAATCGTACTGGAGCCTGAATTTCCCCCAGGACGGTCACGACGACCGCCTCTCGGACGACGAGTGGGCCGAAGGGCTGCGCGATTTGCTGGTGGACGCCACCCAGATCCGCCTGCGGGCCGATGTGCCGGTGGGGGCCTATCTCAGCGGCGGCCTGGACTCTTCTACCATCACCGCACTCATCCGCAACTATACCAGCAATTACCTCAAGACCTTTTCCATCGCTTTTGCCGATCCGGCGTTCGACGAACGGGAGTATCAGGAGCGTATGGTGGCCTTTTTGGGCACAGATCACCGCCGCATCGAGTGCGCCGACGCCGACGTGGGCCGCGTCTTTCCCGACGTCATCTGGCACGCCGAGTGGCCCATCTTGCGCACTTCGCCGGCGCCCATGTTTATGCTCTCCGGACTGGTGCGAGAAAACCACATCAAGGTGGTGCTCACCGGCGAGGGCGCCGACGAGTTTCTGGGCGGCTATAACATTTTCAAAGAGGCCAAACTGCGTCGATTCTGGGCCCAAGACCCCGATTCGGCCCTGCGCCCGCTGCTGCTCCACCGGCTCTATCCTTACGTGCAGGGCCTGGACGAGGGCGGGGCGTTCATGGAAGCCTTTTTCCGCAAAGGGCTGGCCCACATCGACCGGCCTGAATACTCCCATGCCGTTCGCTGGGCCAACACCGCCCCGCTGCGCCGCTTTTTCTCGCCAGAGGTTCAGGCCACGCTCGGCAGTTACGATCCTGTGACAGAGGTGGCGGCAGCGTTGGAGTGTCACCCGGCCTTTGCCCGCTGGGCGCCGCTGGCGCGGGCGCAGTACATCGAGACCACACTCTTTATGTCCGAGTACCTGCTCTCCTCGCAGGGCGATCGGATGTTGATGGCCCATTCGGTGGAGGGACGTTTTCCATTTCTGGATCACCGCGTCATCGAGTTTGCGGCTCGCATCCCGCCGCGACTCAAAATCCGGGGACTGAACGAAAAATACGTGCTCAAACGCGCCATGCGCGGCATGCTGCCGCAATCGGTTTACGCCCGCGCCAAACGACCTTACCGTGCGCCCATCCATCGTGGCTTTTTGGGCCACACCTCTCACGCCTATGTCAAAGAGCTGCTCTCGCCAGAGGCGATTACGGCCGCCGGTTATTTCCACCCTCAGGCCGTGAGCCGACTGGTCAAAAAGGCCGAGGGAGCGCATCCCTTTAGCGAGCGCGACAACATGGCCCTGGCCGGCGTGCTTTCGACCCAACTTTTGCACCGGCAATTCGTCCAGGACTTTGCAGGGCGGATCGTTCCGGCCATCGCGCCGCTGAAACTGTGCGTCGGCCCGCTTTCGCCTTAACCGCCACACCCCCCGATGATAGGAGATACCATGACCTTTCGTAAAGACGTCCTCAACATCGATCCGGCCGCTGTCACCGAACAACTCGTCGCCAATCTGCGCCGCGACGTGCGCCAGACCCTGCATCGCTCCGGGGCAGTGGTGGGCATCAGCGGCGGCGTGGATTCGTCGGTGGTATTGGCATTGTGCGTGCGCGCCTTTGGCCCCCAGCGGGTGGTGGGAGTGATGATGCCGGAAAAAGACTCCAGCGCCGATTCGCTGGTGCTGGCCCGCAAACTGGCGAATCATTTTGGCATCGAGACGGTCGTCGAGGACATGACCGGCGCGCTGGTGGGTTACGGTTGTTACACCCGCCGCGACGAGGCCATCCGGCGCGTCTTTCCAGAGTACGATCCCAGCTACAAGGCCAAGATCACCCTGCCCGGTGACGTGCTCGACAGCGACGCCCTCAATGTCTTTTACCTGACCATTATCTCACCAGAGGGTGAGCAAAAATCGCAGCGGCTCAACCTGCGCGATTATCTCCAGATCGTGGCCGCCTCCAATTTTAAACAGCGCAGTCGCATGACCATGCTTTACTTTCACGCCGAGGCGCGCAATTACGCCGTGATCGGCACACCCAACAAAAACGAACACGATCAGGGCTTTTTCGTCAAGTGGGGCGATGGCGGTTACGACATTGCGCCGGTGCGCCATCTTTTCAAGACCCAGATCTATCAACTGGCCGCCCACCTGGACGTGCCGCAGGACATCCGGCAGGCCATTCCCACCACCGATACCTATTCGGCGCACAGCTCGCAGGAAGAGTTTTTCTTCCGGCTGCCCTTCGAGGTGATGGACCTGCTGTGGTATGCCCTGGAGCACCACGTATCGGCGGCCGAGGCGGCGCAGGTGATGGGCCTCACCGAAGAGCAGGTGCAACGCGCCTGGGCCGACATCAGCCGCAAACAGCGCACCACCCAATACCTGCGCACCCTGCCCATCGAGTATGGCCTCTGAGTTCCTCAGCTCTGTCTGGCATCGCAACTGGACAGCGTGAAACGCATGGCCGGTCAACTGCTGCTGGCGTTTCACGCTTTTTGTTGTCACGTCGCCGGGTTGAGCCGGCCTATTGGGTGGTTCACGCGTGAATGGCGGCTTGTCTCTTTGCCCTGTGGCACAATTATGGTATACTAGGGGCGGCTGGTAGGTTCTCGTTGGCCGGCGAGCATCGACCAAAAGAGCGTGAGGCTTGTTGTCGTGACCAAGGGCGAGAGACTGATCCTCACCAGCGTGGTGGTGGTCAACATTGTAATCTATCTGGTTGTGATCTATTTGGCCTGGGATGCACTGCCGCGGCAGTCGCTGGTTCAAGAGGTGGTGGTTGGTTATTTCCCCTCCGATCCGCCCGTGGTAGTCGCCGATGCATCCGCCGCGGGTTCGCCCGTTCCAGCGCTTCTAACCACGCCTGCCGCCACCCCCACCGCCAGCCCCACGGCCACGCTGCCACCTTCGGCGCTGGCCTGCCCGCCCCCGCTGGGCTGGGGAGCCTACTTTGTCCAGGCCGGCGATACCCTCTTTTCCATCGCTCGCGCTTATGACCTGAGCGTCGATGACGTCAGGCTGACCAACTGTCTGAGCGGCGATCTGATCCAGGTGGGGCAGATCCTGTTTCTGCCGCTGCCCACTCCCACCGCCACCGCCACTGCCACACCGACCCCCATCCCCGGTGCGTCGCCCACGCCAACCTCGCCGCCTACCCCCACACCCACCCCCACCGATCCGCCGCTGCCGGCGTCGGCGCCCACCCCTGCCGCCCCACTGACGATGGACCCCGACGCGGTCAACATTGTGCTGTTGGGCACCGATGTTCACACGCCGGGCAGCGCCTGGCGCACCGATACCATCATCCTGGTCACGGTCAACCCACGCCTCAAAACGGCCGGCATGATCTCTATTCCTCGTGACCTGTGGGTTTATATTCCCACCAACGGTTACAACCGCATCAACACCGCCGACTTTTACGGCGAGTACCGTCAGTATCCCGGCGGCGGCGAGGCGCTGGTCAAACGCACCATCCTGCACAACCTGGGCGTGCCGGTACACTATTACCTGCGCGGCGATTTTAACGCCCTCATCGCGCTCATCGATACGCTGGGCGGCGTCGACGTGGCGGTCGACTGCCCCCTGGAAGACATTTTCCCCGATCCCTCGTCGCCTGATGGTCTCTATACCCTCACCCTCGATGCCGGTATCCAGCGCCTGGATGGCAAGGCAGCCCTGTTTTACGCCCGTTCACGCCTCAGCACCAGCGACTTTGATCGCAGCCGGCGGCAACAAAAGGTGCTGCGCGCCCTGTGGGACAAAGCCCTGCAACTGGATATTTTGCCCAAGGTCCCCGAGCTTTGGAAGACGTTCAACAGCGCCGTGCAGACCGATCTTTCGCTGACCGACGTCCTCTCGTTGGCTGCCATCGCCGTGCAGTTGGAGCCGCAGAACATCAAAGGCCGCTTTGTGGGCCGCGATCAGGTGCAGAGTTGGGTCACACCCCAGGGGGCGCAGGTGCTCCTGCCCAAACCGGTCGAGATGCAGGCGGCGCTGGTCGAGTTTTTTGCTCCGCCGCTGAACGAGGTGAGCGCGCTCACTGCCGAAGGAGCGCGGGTGGTGGTGCGCAACGGCACCAATCGGGCAGGACTGGCCGCGCTGGCCGCCGACCGCCTGCGCTGGGAGGGGGTGTTGGAGGTGACCACCACCGACGCCGAACGTCAGGATTATACCCAGACCGAATTGGCCGTTTACGCCGATAGACCTCTCACCGAAACACTGCTGCGCGAGTTGTTCCGCATCCCACCGGAGCGTGTGGCGCGCGCGTCGGGCCAGGCCGAGGCCGATTTTATCTTGACGCTGGGCTACGATTACAATCCCTGCCGGCGCTGAACAAAAAAACGGCTGCTCGTTCGAGCAGCCGTTTGAATCGTGCGTGGCTTGAGGCTCATGCCTCTTCGTCTTCCACGATCTCCCCTTCGAGCGGTTCGGGGTCGATAGCGGGCGCGTTTTTCTGTTTTTTGGGGGCCTCGAGCATCGGAGGCAGCATGTCGGTGTGCATGTGAACCTGGCCGCTCAGAAATCCCCCGTCGTCCAGCGTGAACGAGTTCACCGTCAGATCGCCCCAGATTTTGCCCGTCTCTAACACCTCCACGCGATTGGCGTTGATATCGCCCTTGACCGCCCCGGCCACCGAGACGTTGTAAGCCTTGATGTTGGCCAGGATCTTGGCCTGCTCGCCGATGACCAGATTACCGGCGGTTTCGATGCTGCCTTCGAAAATGCCGTCGATGCGAATGCTGCCGTCGGCCTGAATCGTGCCTCGAAAGTTGGCCGTAGGGCCAATCACCGTCTCGATTTTGGTTGCCGCCGGGGGTGGCTCAACTTTCACCTTGGATGGTTCGCTGCTTTTGCGGAACACCGTTCGTGCCTCCTTGGGAATCTGCGTGCCAGAATGATACTCGCTCTGGCTGTCTTTGTCAAAACGCGCTCACGACGGAGCGTGACGCCGCCGGGCCACCTCGATGGCCTCCATCTCTTCTTCGGTCAGGGGATGGGTGGATTTCCAGCTCAGCAGCGGTTTGGCATAGACGCGGGTGGTTTCCGGTCGATGCAGACTGCTGAGCACCAGACCATCGCCGTGGGCATCGGCCAGAGCGATGGCGAAACTCTGATCGCCGCCGGTATCGCGGAAGGGGTTGTACCGCACCAGACCCACCCACTGGACGCTGTGCCCCAGCGCGCGCTCCAGTTCGTGGGCCAGCTTTTCCAGTGTATCCACGCGCTCCAACGCGCCTCGCACCCGGCGAACGTGATCTTCGAGCATCTCTTGCAAACTGCCGCCCGATGTATCGGCCATCAGCCGCTCGTAGCGCCGTTCGACGTGCCGCAGTCGCCGCCAGAGAAAGACGATCATGCCCAGCAGCGCAACCATCACCACCGCCGTCTCGAGCCAGAGAACCGCTGCGTTGACCTGATACCATGCCCTGATATAGTCCACTTTTACCTCTCCAGGATCAGCGTGACCGGACCGTCGTTGTGGATCTCGACCTGCATGGCCGCGCCAAAGACGCCACTCTCCACCGGCAGCCCCTCGGCGCGTAGATGCGCCGCAAAACACGCCACCAACGGCTCGGCTACTTTTGGCGGCGCGGCGTCGGTAAAACTGGGCCGGCGCCCCTTGCGCGCGTCACCGTACAACGTAAACTGGGAAACCACCAACGCCGCTCCGCCCACGTCTTGCAGCGACAGGTTGAATTTGCCCTCGTCGTCGGCAAAGATGCGCAGACTGGCGATCTTGTGCGCCAGCCACTCGGCCTCGGCCTCGGTATCGCCGTTCCGGACGCCCACCAAGATTGTCAATCCCCGCCCGATGCAGCCCACCACCTGGCCTTCCACTGTTACCGCTGCCCGGCTCACCCGTTGTACTACTGCCCGCACGGCGTTGCCTCCTCTTTGCGGCTGCTTCCAGACCGCGGCTAGATTATAGCGCGGCCCGCGCGATTGTCAAGCTCTGCTTGCTCCGCAACATCTTGCATGGTATAATCACCGCGTTCGAGGGCCGTGGGCCTCTGTTAGCCGCTTGTGAATGAGGGATGACTTGCTCGCCGAACTGACCATCGTCAACTATGCCATCATCGATCACCTGCGCCTGCGCTTCTCGCCTGGTTTCAACGTGCTCACCGGCGAGACCGGCGCCGGCAAATCGATCATCATCGACGCCGTCAGTGCGCTGCTGGGCGGGCGGGTGAGCGCCGAAGAGGTGCGCGCCGGAACCGACCGCGCCCTGGTGGAGGGCCTGTTTGCCCTGGAGCCACACGTACAGGCCGCGTTGCGCGCCCTGATCCAGGAGAACGGCCTGGAGGGCGACGACGACGAGACGCTGCTCCTGGCGCGTGAGATCCGCGATAACGGCCGCTCTGTGGCCCGGGTGAACGGGCGGGCGGTAACGGTGAGCCTGCTGCGTGAATTCGGCGAGCGGCTGGTGGATATCCACGGCCAGAGCGAACACCTCTCGCTGCTGCGCACGCGTGAGCACCTGCGGCTGCTGGATCGTTACGCCAGCCTGGAGGCGCAGCGCGCGGCGGTGGCGGCTCAGGTGGCTGCCCTGCGCCAGGTGCGCCAGGAGCTGGCCTCACTGTTGCGCGACGAGCGTGAACTGGCGCGCCGCGTCGATCTGCTCACCTATCAGGTAGACGAGATAACCGCCGCGCGCCTGGAAGCCGGTGAGGAAGAAGAGTTGATCCAGGAGCGCACCCGTCTGGCCAACGCCGAGCGCCTCATGGCGCTGGTGGCCGACGCCACCGAGGCGCTCTATCAGGGGGGCGACGCGCAACTCTCTGTGACCGATCTGCTGGCCGGGGTGTGCCGCCACCTGGCAGACCTGGCCCGCATCGATGCCTCACTGGAGCCGCACCTTCAAACGGCGCAGTCCCTAAGCGTTCAGGCCGAGGAGTTGGCCCGCGACTTGCGCGCCTACCGGGGGGAGATCCGGTTCAACCCGGTCCGGCTCGATCAGGTGGAGGAGCGGCTGGAGCTGATCCACCACCTCAAGCGTAAATACGGCGATTCGATCGCCGAGGTGTTGAGCTTTGCCGGGCGGGCCGCCCGCGAGCTGGAAACCATCACCCACAGCGAAGAGCGCATCGCCGAGCTGCGCCTCCAGGAGAATGACCTGCTGCACGAGATCGGGGCGCTGGCGAAGGATTTGTCCGAACGGCGGCGTGAGGCTGCCGGGCGGCTGGCGGCGGCTATCGAGGCCGAATTGGACGACCTGCACATGGCTCACACCCGTTTCGCCGTCGACATCGTCCACGCCGACGATCCAGAGGGGGTCTTGGTGGGCGACCGGCGGCTGGCTTTTGATGCCAGCGGCGTCGACCGCGTCGAGTTTTTGATCGCGCCCAACCCCGGCGAACCGCCCAAGCCGCTGGTGCGCATCGCCTCCGGCGGCGAGACCTCGCGGTTGATGCTGGCCCTCAAGACCGTGCTATCGCACGCCGACGAGATGCCCACGCTCATCTTTGACGAGATCGATCAGGGCATCGGTGGGCGCGTGGGTGACGTGGTGGGCCGTAAATTGTGGCAGCTCAGCGCCGCCGATTCGGCCCCCCACAAGGGCCATCAGGTGTTGTGCATCACCCACCTGCCGCAACTGGCCGGTTTCGGCGACATTCACCTGCGGGTGCAAAAGTTGGTTTCTGGTGAGCGCACCACTACCCGCGTGCAGCCCATCGACGGTGACGAGCGGGTGGAAGAGTTGGCTCAGATGTTGGGCGTCGTCACCGAGATCACGCGCCAGAGCGCGCAAGAGATCCTGGATCAGGTGGCGCGGTCCAAGGCGCGAACAGGAGGAGCATGAGGTGATCCATCCAGAACGGCTGGTCGATACGTTTTTAGAGCTGGTGCGCATCGACAGTCCCAGTGGCCACGAAGCGGCCATCGCCTGCCACCTGGCGGGGCGGTTGGAAGCGTTGGGTCTGCAGGTGACGCAGGACGCCACGGGTAATCTGATCGCCCGGTTGGACGGAGCAGGCCAGAAAGCTCAGGAACCGCCGCTGCTGCTCAGCGCCCACATGGACACTGTCGGCGCCGATACCGGCATCCGGCCGGTGGTGAAGGAGGGTGTCATCCGCTCCGATGGCACGACCATTCTGGGGGCCGACGACAAATCGGGTGTGGCGGTCATTCTGGAGGTGATCCAGGCGATGATCGGGAACGGGCTGGCGCACCCGCCGCTGGAGGTGGTCATCAGTGTGGGCGAAGAGCAGAGTCTGGTGGGCGCCAGGGCGCTGGATGTGAGTCGGTTGCGTGCGCGCGAGGGCATCGTGCTGGATATGGGCGGGCCCATCGGCACGGTGGTGGTGAGCGCGCCGTATCAGGACAAGCTCTTTGCCACCGTTCATGGGCGGGCGGCTCACGCCGGCGCCGAGCCGGAGCGGGGCATCAATGCCATTCGCGTGGCTGCCGAGGCCATCGCGGCCATGCCGTTGGGCCGCATCGACGAGGAAACCACGGCCAACGTGGGTGTCATTCACGGCGGTGTGGCCACCAACATCGTGCCCGATAACGTCGAACTGCATTGTGAGTCGCGCAGCCGTCAGGAGGCCAAACTGGCGGCTCAGATGGCGGCCATGCGGGCCGCGCTGGAAGAGTCGGCCGCCCGGCATCAGACCACGGTGGAGCTGCGACAGGTGCGCTCCTACGACGGTTTCCATCTGGACCCGGAAAAACCTATCGTCAAAAAGGCGGTGGCAGCCATCGAGGCGATGGGCCTCACGCCGCTGCTGTTGCCCACCGGCGGCGGCTCTGACGCCAACGTGTACAACGCCGCCGGCATCGTCACCATCAATCTCAGCACCGGCATGGACGAGGTGCATACCGTCAACGAGCACATCACCATCGATGACCTGACGTTGAGCGCCAGGTTGTTGCTGCGTGTGCTGGTCTCTTGAGATCGGTGCGGGAGAATTGCCGTGCATGATTTTCTGATGTCGCTGTTGCCCTGGGGGACAGATGCCGTGCTTTGGGTGCAGGGCTTTCGTTCTCCGGCGTTGGACGTTTTTTTCAAGGCGGTGACTTTTCTGGGCGAGGAGGAGTTTTACCTCCTGCTCATGCCCTTGCTCTACTGGCTCGTCGATAAACGGTTGGGCGCTCGCCTGGCGGTGGGCCTGTTGTCTGGCGTCTGTCTGAATAACTGGCTCAAAGATCTCTTTTATATTCCGCGGCCCGATCCTCTGCGCGTGGCGCGACTGGTGCAAGAGACCAGTTATGCCTTTCCCAGCGGGCATGCCCAAAACTCGACGGTGCTTTTTGGCTTTCTGGCGGCCCAGATTCGCCGCCGGGCAGGCTGGGCCGTGGGGCTGATCCTGGTGGCGACGGTGGCGCTTTCGCGCGTTTATCTGGGCGTGCATTACCCTCAAGATGTGATGGGTGGATTCCTGATCGGGGCGATCTATTTGTTTCTTTATCTCCGTTTGCAGGGGCCGGCAGCGGGTTGGCTCGGGCGGCAGCGATTGGCCATGCGGCTGGCGGTGGCGCTGCTGCTGCCCATAGCCGTGGCGCTCATCCATCCCACTGAAGGCGCGGTGGTGCCGCTGGGAACGTTGACCGGTTTCGGCGTGGCGTATGTCCTGGAGGCCGAGTGGGTTCGTTTTCAGGTGGATGGCCTGTGGTGGCAGCGCGTCTTGCGTTACCTGGTGGGCGTGCTCGTGATCCTGATCGTGTATGTGGGCCTCAAAGTGGTCTTTCCTGAGGGGACGACCTTTCGTTTCCTGCGTTATAGCTGCGTGGGTCTGAGCGTGGGTGTGGCGGCCCCCTGGCTCTTTGTCAAGATGGGACTGGCAGCCGCGGCCCGTGGCGGGGGGAGCGATCGGTGAAGCACGCTTTTCGGGTGATCTGGCTTTCGTTGCGTGGTACGTACGAAGAGCTCTTTGTCCTGGCCGCAGCCAACCTGTTGGCCTTGTTGCTCTGCCTGCCGATCGTCACCGCGCCGCCGGCTCTGGCCGGGCTGCACAACCTGGCCTTTTACGTCGTCACGGAAAAGCGCGTCGAGCTCCGGCTGTTCTGGGAGGGCTTTAAAGAGTTTGCCCTGGATAGCTGGAAACTGACCGCGATCAACGCGCTGGTGTTTGGCATCCTGGGGATGGATGTCTGGTTTTACCTGAGCAACGTACGAGGCGTGTGGCGGGTTTTGGGTTTTGTGGGCGTGTGGATGCTGGCCATCTGGGCGGTGGCTCAGCTTTATGCCTTGCCGCTGCTGGTGCGCCAGGAAGAGCGTAAACTGTTGCCGTTGATCAAAAACACCGTGCTGCTCACGCTGGCTTTTCCCGTGTTCAGTGTGACCGTAGTTTTGAGCCTGTTGCTTTTGTTGGCGTTGAGTCTTCTCCTGCCCATCTTGTTTGTGCTGGTGGGGCCGGTCTTTGCGGCCGTGACAGGCGCTCACGCGCTGCGCTGGGGCATCGAATCGGTGGAGGCCCACCGCGCGGCCCAGGATGACGACCATACCTGAAACACCGTCTGTTCGAAGACCGGCTCACTCTTTGGTGTTCAACACCCGCTCCAGCAGGCTGCGCAGCCGGTCGGGCATCGACAGGCCGGGCAATGCCGCGAATGGCATCCAGCGGGCTTCCAGCGCATCTGAGGCAGGCTGCGGCTCGCCAGATAGATACGCCGCGGCCAGATCGATGAGCACATAGTGAAACCGCACGCGGCCATCGGCGTCGCGTTGGATCAGATCCGCCACACCCAGCGTCTCGCCGGCCCGGACGCGCACGCTGCACTCTTCCCACACCTCACGCTCCACGCCGTCGCCCAGACGCTCGCCCAGTCGCAGCCGCCCGCCAGGGATACTCCACTGCCCCCTGCCTGGCTCTTTGCCGCGCCGGATCATCAATACGCAGCCGTCTTGGATCACCACCCCGGCCACGCCCACCAGCGGAACGGGCGGATACTCACGCTCCATGGGGTCATTGCCTCCCATCCTGCCATCCTCCCGCAGGTATATACCATCCCGCTCCATTTTGGACTGCCCGGCGGTAAACAACCCGCGGGAGGATTGAGCTGCGCCGGCTAGCCCACCGGCGTTAGCCAGCCGTGTCGATCTGGCACCCGCCCTTCGGCGATGTCGAAAAAGGCGGTCATCAGTTGGTTGGTGATCGGCCCTCGCTGCCCGGCGCCCACCGGGATGCCATCGACCGCACAGATGGGTGTGATCTCGACCGCCGTGCCGCAGAAAAAGATCTCGTCGGCCAGATAAAGCATCTCGCGCGAGATCCAGTCCTCCTGCACAACCAGCCCCAGATCATCGGCCAGTGTGATGACGCATTGGCGGGTGATGCCGTGCAAGATAGAGCTGGCCGCCGGCGGGGTGAGCAATTTGCCGCGCCACACCACAAAAACGTTCTCGCCGCTGCCCTCGCTGACATAACCATTGACATCCAGGGCGATCCCTTCGGTGTAACCGTGCATCCTGGCCTCTCTGGAGATGAACAGCGAGTTGACATACTGCCCGCCGATCTTGGCGGCTGCCGGAAAGGTGTCCGGCGCCATCCGCCGCCACGAGCTGACCCCCACGGCCACACCCTTGCCCATGGCCTCAGGCCCCAGGAACTTGCCCATCTCGATGGTGATGATCGCGACGTGCGTCGGGCACAGGCTCAGATCAAAACTGAACGTGCCGGCTCCTTTGAACACCACCGGCCGGATGTAACACGCCCGGTGGCCGTTGGCGCGCACCGTGTCTGCCATTGCCTGGCGCAGCTCCTGGCGTGTATAGGGTATCTCGATGCCCAGCACCTTGCAGGAAGCCCAGAGCCGATCCAGGTGCGCCTCCAGGCAGAAAATGGCCGGGCCGTCGGGCAGCGCATAGGCGCGGATACCCTCGAACACGCTGGTGCCATAGTGAATGGCGTGGGACGCCACATTCACGTTGGCCTCATCCCACGGCGCCAATTGACCGTCGAACCATATCCTGGCTGTTTTTTGCATGATCTCGAACTCCTCCCATTATCAGATTTTACGTCCTTCGAGCCGCTGTCGCGTATACGGCACCAGCCCGCCGGCCTCGATGAGCGCCATCATGAACGGCGGGTAAGGTTCGGCGCGGAAAACGCGACCACTGGTCAGATTATACACCCGACCGGCGGCCAGGTCGATCTCGAGGCGATGCCCCTTTTCCGCATCTGCCGCCGCCTGCGGACATTCCAGGATGGGCAGGCCGATGTTGACCGCGTTGCGGAAAAAGATGCGGGCAAAACTGTGGGCCACCACACAACTCACCCCGGCCCCTTTGAGGGCCAGCGGCGCGTGCTCGCGGCTGGAGCCACAGCCAAAATTCTCCCCGGCCACGATCACATCGCCCGGTTGCACCGCGCCGGCAAAGGCCGCGTCGATGTCTTCCATGCAGTGCTGCGCCAGTTCCTCCGGCGTGGACATGTTCAGATAACGCGCCGGGATGATGGCATCGGTATCGACGTGGTCGCCGTACTTCCAGACTGTACCTTGCAGTTTCACGACATCACCTCCTCTGGCCCGGCGATGCGGCCCGCCACGGCGCTCGCCGCCGCGACGGCCGGCCCGGCCAGGTAGACCTCGCTCTCCGGGTGGCCCATGCGGCCGCGGAAATTTCGATTGGTGGTGCTCACCGCCCGCTCGCCGGCGGCCAGCACACCCATGTGCCCGCCCAGGCACGGCCCGCAGGTGGGCGTGCTCACGGCGGCCCCGGCCTCGATGAAAATCTCTACCAACCCCTCGCGCAGCGCGTCGAGATAAACCTGCTGGCTGCCGGGGATGACGATACAACGCACATCGGGGTGCACGCGGCGGCCGCGCAGCACGCGCGCAGCGATACGCAGGTCTTCCAGGCGGCCGTTGGTGCAGGAGCCGAGCACGACCTGATCGATGGGCGCGCTGCCGGCCTGGCTCACCGGCCGGGCGTTCTCCGGCAGGTGCGGCAAAGCCACCTGCGGCCCGATCTGGCTCACGTCGATCTCGATCAGCCGGCTGTAGGCCGCGTCGGGATCGGCCTCAAAGACGCGCCAGGGCCGCGAGACACGTCCTGTCACGTAGGCGCGGCTGACATCGTCCACGCTCAAGAGGCCCGCCTTGCCGCCGGCCTCGATGGCCATGTTGGCCATGGTCAAACGATCACTCATCGAGAGGGCGGCCACGGCCGGCCCGGCAAACTCGATGGCCTGGTAGCGCGCGCCGCTGACGCCGATCAACCCGATGGTGTAGAGGATCAGGTCTTTGCCGCCCACCCAGGGTTGCAGATCGCCGTGATAGACGAAACGCACCGTCTCCGGGACGCGCATCCAGACCTGGCCGGTGGCCATGGCCACGGCGATATCGGTGCTGCCCATGCCGGTGGCGAACGCGCCCAGCGCGCCATAGGTGCAGGTGTGCGAATCGGCGCCCACCACCACGTCGCCGGGGGCCACCAGGCCCTGCTCCGGCAGCAGCACGTGCTCGATGCCCATCTGGCCCACGTCAAAATAGTGAGGCAGGCCTTGCGAGCGGGCAAAACGGCGCATGTGGGCGCATTGCTCGGCCGATTTGATATCTTTGTTGGGCGCAAAGTGATCCGCCACCATCACCACTTTTTCCGGGTCGAATACCCGGCTCACGCCCAGCTTTTCGAATTCGCGGATGGCGATGGGTGCGGTGATGTCGTTGCTGAGCACCATGTCCACGTTCACCTGGATGAACTGGCCAGGGTGCACCTGATCCAGCCCGGCGTGGGCGGCCAGTATCTTTTCTGCCAGGGTCATGCTCATTAACACGAGTCCTTTCTTTTCTGCTGATGATTGGCTATTGGCCTCCGGCCTCGCGGCGGGCGGCGATGAGCCGGTTGAGGGCAAACATGTAGGCCCTGGCGCTGGCCACCACGATGTCGTTATCCGAGCCGCGACCGCTGAACACCCGCCGCTCAATGCCGTTTTCCTGCACCGGGTCATCGGCCTGGATGCGGATCGTCACCCGGCCCACAGCGTCGATGCCCTCGGTCACGGCCTGCACCGAGAACTCGATCAGCTCGTTGGGCTCGCCGATGACACGATTGATGGCCTTGTAAATGGCGTCCACCGGACCGGTGCCGTGATCGGCGTCGCAATAGATGTGCCCGTCGGCGTCGCGGATGCGCACCGTGGCCGTGGGGATGCTGTGATCGCCGCAGGAAACCTGCACCTGCTCCAGGTGATAGGTCTCCTGGAAAAAGATCTGCACCTCGTCGGCGACGATGGCCTCCAGATCGCGGGTATCGACGGTTTTCTTTTTGTCGGCCACCTGCAAAAAGCGCTGGTAGACCTTTTCGAACTGCTCGTTGTCCAGCTCGTAGCCCAGTTCCACCAGCCGGTGGCGCAGCCCGGCCCGGCCGGAGCGCGCCGAGAGGACGATCTCGGAATCGGGCACACCCACGTCGCGCGGGTTGATGATCTCGTAGGTGGTGCGCTCTTTGAGCACGCCGTCCTGGTGGATGCCCGACGAATGGGCAAAGGCGTTGGCGCCGACGATGGCCTTGTTGGGCTGCACCGGGATGCCGGTGAGCTGGCTGACCAGACGGCTGATGGGGTAGATGCGCCGCGTGTCGATGGCCGTATCGACGCCGAAAAAGTCGCGGCGGGTGCGCAGGGCCATGACCACCTCTTCCAGCGAGGTGTTGCCCGCCCGCTCGCCGATGCCGTTGACGGTGACTTCGGCCTGGCGCGCGCCGGCCCGCACTCCGGCCAGGGTGTTGGCTGTGGCCATGCCCAGATCGTTGTGGCAATGCACGGAGAGGCTGACGCGATGGATGTTGGGCACGTTTTCCACGATGCCACGAATGAGCGCGCCAAACTCTAACGGCGTGGTATAACCGGTGGTATCGGGGATGTTGAGCACCGTGGCCCCGGCGTCGATGACGGCCTCCAGCACACGATAGAGGTAGGCCGGGTCGGCCCGGCTGGCGTCTTCGGTAAAGTATTGCACATCGGCCACGTATTTTTTGGCGTGTTTCACCGCCGCCACCCCTCGCTCCAGCGCTTCTTGCGGCGTCATGCGCAGCTTGTGGCGGATGTGCACCTCCGAGACGCCCAGGCCGGTGTGGATGCGCGGCTGGGCGGCGTCGCGCAGGGCCTCGGCGGCAGCGTCGATGTCTTGCTGGTTGGCCCGGGTCAGGCCGCAGATGATGCAGCCGCGAATCTCGCGCGCGATGCGCTGCACGGCGCGGAAATCGCCCGGCGACGAGATGGGAAAGCCCGCTTCGATGACATCGACGCCCATTTCTTCCAGGGCATGGGCGATTTCGATCTTTTCGCTGATGTTGAGCGCCGCCCCCGGCGATTGCTCACCGTCGCGCAGGGTGGTATCAAAAATGATCACCCGCCCGGTGACGCCGCTTACAGCGCTGATGTCGGCTTCAGGCATAATGGGCAACTCCTCTCATTTGGGGTTCAGCCAGGGCATCATGGCCCGCAGCTTGCGGCCCACTTGTTCGATGGCGTGCTCTCGCTCGCGCTGGCGCATGGTGTTGAAAAAGGGCCGCCCGGCCTGGTTTTCCAGGATCCAGGAGCGGGCGTAACTGCCATCCTGCACTTCTGCCAGCATGCGGCGCATTTCGGCCCGGGTTTCGGCGGTGATGATGCGCCGGCCGCCGGTGTAATCGCCGTGCTCGGCGGTATCACTCACCGAGTAGCGCATGTAGCTCAGGCCGCCCTGCTGGATCAGATCGACGATCAGTTTCATCTCGTGCAGGCATTCGAAATAGGCGATCTCGGGCTGGTAACCGGCCTCGACCAGTGTCTCAAAGCCGGCCTTGAGGAGCTCCGAGATGCCGCCGCACAACACGGCCTGCTCGCCAAAGAGATCGGTCTCGGTTTCTTCGGCAAAGGTGGTTTCGATGACGCCGGCCCGGGTGCAGCCGATGCCTTTGGCGTAGGCCAGCGCCATCTCTTTGGCCTGGCCGCTGGCATCCTGATGCACGGCCAGCAGCCCCGGCGTGCCTACGCCCTCCTGGAAAAGCTCACGCACGCGGTGGCCGGGGCTCTTGGGTGCGATCATGCTCACGTCCACGTTGGCCGGCGGCACGATCTGGTTGAAGCGGATATTGAACCCGTGGGCAAACATGAGCGTATCGCCGGCCTTGAGACCCGGCGCGATGGCCTGGCGATAGAGGGCCGGCTGGGTGGTATCGGGCGTCAGCATCATGACCACATCGGCCCAGGCGGCGGCCTCGGCGACCGTCATGACCTGGAGACCGGCCTGCTCGGCCATGTTCCGGGAGCGGCTGCCCTGGTAAAGCCCCACGGCCACCTGGCAGCCGCTGTCTTTCAGGTTGAGGGCGTGGGCGTGTCCCTGGCTGCCATAGCCCATGACGGCGATCTTTTTTCCTTTGAGCAGATCCAGGTTGGCGTCGGCGTCGTAATAAAGTGTTGCCATCGAGATTCCTCCTTGTGTTGCGTGTGAATGATGGGTATCAAACATGGGTAGCGGTTTGGCCATTGCTGCCGTTGCCGCTGCGCACCATGGCCACGCGCCCGGTGCGGACCAGCTCTTCGATGCCAAAAGGTTCCAGCAGGCCGATGAGTGAGTTGACCCTGTCCTCCGGGCCGGTGATCTCGACCGTCATCGAGCTGGCGCCTACGTCTACGATCTTGGCCCGGAAGACCTGGGCCAGCTCGATGATCTCGGAGCGCCGCCCGGCCCCGGCGCTGACTTTGATCAGGGCCAGCTCACGAAAGACGGTGGGTTTGTTGCTGACATCCACCACATCGGTGACGTTGACCAGTTTCTGTAATTGTTTGATGACCTGATCCACGATGCGGGCATCACCGTGGACGACGATGGTCATGCGCGAGATGCCCGGCGTTTCGGTGTGGCCCACGGCCAGGCTCTCGATATTGTAATTGCGGCGGCGGAACAGGCTCGATACGCGATTGAGCACGCCGGGTTTGTTTTCCATGAGGGCCACCAGTGTGTATCTTTGCATCGTTTCCTCCAAATTTGCCTTATCCTGGGGCTGCCGGCCGCCGGAGCATATCGTGAACCGGCGCGCCCGGCGCCACCATCGGGTAGACGTTCTCTTCTTGCTCCACACGAAAATCGATCAGGGCCGGGCCATCGATGGACAGGGCCTGTTCGATGGCCGGGACGACAGCGTCCTTTTCGCGCACGGTGAAACCGGCGATGCCATAGGCTTCGGCCACGCGGGCGAAATCGGGCCCCTGCAGCGGCGTGCCCGAGTAACGCGCCTCGAAAAAGAGCTGCTGCCACTGCCGCACCATGCCCAGGTAACCGTTGTTGAGAATGGCCATCTTGATGGGCAGTTTTTCCTGAACCACCGTGGCCAGCTCCTGGATGTTCATCTGAAAACCGCCGTCGCCGGCCGTGACCCACACCAGCTCGCCGGGCCGGGCCATCTGCGCGCCGATAGCGGCCGGCAGGGCAAAGCCCATCGTGCCCAGCCCGCCGGAGGAGAGCAGACCCCGCCGGCGGTGGTGCACAAAGTATTGCGCTTCCCACATCTGGTTTTGCCCCACGTCGGAAACCATCACCGCGTTGCCCTGGGTGGCGTGCCAGATCTGGCGCACCACATATTGAGGCACCAGGTCGTCCGTTTCCTGGGCCAGGATGTCGCGTTTGGACGACTCGCTGCGCCATTCCTGGATGCGGCTCACCCAGGCCTTGCGCTCCTGAGCCGGGACCAGCGGAACCAGAGCCGGCAGCGCGTGTTGGAGATCGGCCACGATGGCCAGCTCGGCGGCCACGGTTTTGCCGATTTCCGCCGGGTCGATGTCGATGTGGATGATCTGGGCGGTGGGGATGAATTTGTTCACCGGCCCGGTGAGGCGGTCATCGAAGCGGCAGCCCAGCGAGATGACGAGATCGGCTTCACTCAAGGCCAGATTGGTGTAGGCCTCGCCGTGCATGCCGGCCATACCCAGGCAGAGCGGGTGCGTCTCTGGCATGGCGCCGATACCCAGCAGCGTGCTGATGACCGGTATGCTGGCCTTTTCGGCCAGCTCCAGCAGCGCGTCTTCGGCGGCGGCCAGCACCACGCCGTGCCCGGCGATGATCAGCGGCCGCCGGGCCTCGTCTATCAGCCGGGCAGCCTGCTCCACCTGCGCCGCAAAATCCGCCGCCGGCAGACGATACCCCGGCAGATGGACCTCGTCCGGATAGATGTACTCGATCTCGGCGGCCTGCACGTCTTTGGCGATGTCGATGAGCACCGGGCCGGGCCGGCCGGTGCGGGCGATGTAAAACGCCTCCTTGATCACCATCGGCAGTTCCCGGATATCGGTGACCAGGTAATTGTGTTTGGTGACCGGCAGGGTGATGCCGGTGATATCGACTTCTTGAAAAGCATCCGTGCCAATGACGGGCGTGGCCACCTGCCCGGTGATGGCCACCAGCGGCGATGAATCCATGTGGGCGGTGGCCAGCCCGGTGACCAGGTTGGTGGCTCCTGGCCCCGAAGTGGCGATGCACACGCCCACCTTGCCGCTGGCGCGGGCGTAACCATCGGCGGCGTGGGCCGCGCCCTGCTCGTGGCGTGTGAGCACGTGGTGAATGGGGTATTCCGGGAGCGCGTGATAGAGGTGAATCACGGCCCCGCCGGAAATGCCGAAAATAGTATCCACTCCCTCGTGCACCAGGCTTTGCCACACAATTTGGGCGCCGGTTCGTCTCATGACAAATTCTCCTCTCCTCCTGATTTGTCCAACAAGTCACCATTGGGAAAACTCGACGCCGCAGCCGCAGCACCGTTGACAGCAACCCCCAGGCGCGCCGATTTTTGATAAGCCGCCCACACGGCCTTGGATAGCACCGTGCGCAACCCTCCTTTTTCCAACTGATAAATGGCCTCGGCGCTGGTGCCGCCCGGCGAGGTCACCCGATTGCGCAGCTCGGCCAGGTGATGCTCCGATTGCTGCGCAAACAAGACAGAGCCGCGCACCGTCTGAGTCACCAACTGCTGCGCCACCCGTCGAGAGAATCCCAGGTGCACCGCTGCGTCGGTCAGGGCCTCCATCATCAAAAAGACATAGGTGGGCCCGGTGCCGCTGACGGCTGTGGCCATATCGAGCTGCCCTTCGTCGCGCACCTGAACTTGTTCGCCCATGGCTTGCAGAATACTCTGCGCCCAACGCCGCTGACGATCAACAACCGCCGGCGTAGCGATCCAGACCGTCATACCCTGACCGATCTGGACCGGCAGATTGGGCATGGCGCGCACCACAGCCGCGTGAGCCAATCCCTGGGCGATGGTGGCCGTGCTCATCCCGGCCACGATAGAGAGAACCAGCGCCCCCGCCGGGATCAGGCCCTTCAATTCGGCCAGCACAGCCGGCAAGACCTGCGGCTTGACCGACAGCACCACGACGTCTACATCGCCACCGTCCACGGTCAGCGCCTGACAGTTGTCGGTGCAGGCCACCACGCCATACCGATCTTGCAGCGTCTGCCCGCGCGCCTGGCGCGGGCCGCTGGCCACGATCTGTCCGGCCACCGCGATCTCTTTTTCGATAACAATTTTGATCATGGCCTCGGCCATGGTGCCACTGCCGATAAAGGCCAATCGAATCAATCCGGCCAAAGAAACCTCCTCGTTGGATGTGTGAAATCACTCTCGAAACACCGCGCCGGTGCTGGCCGAGGTGACCATCTGAGCGTAACGCCGCAGGTAGCCGCTCTCGACGGTTGGCTGCCACGGCGGCAGCGCTTCCAGCCGCCGCGCGATCTCTACCTGCGGCACCTCGAGGGTCAGGCTGTGGTTGGGGATGTCGATGCGGATGGGATCGCCATCGCGCACGGCGGCCAGCGGGCCGCGTTCGGCGGCCTCGGGCGAGATGTGGCCGATGGCTGCGCCGCGCGTCGCGCCGGAAAAGCGGCCGTCGGTGAGCAGGGCCACTTTGTCGTCCAGGCCCATGCCGGAGAGCAGCGAGGTGGGCGTGAGCATCTCACGCATGCCGGGGCCGCCTTTGGGGCCTTCGTAGCGGATGACCATCACGTCGCCCTCGTCGAACCGCCCGGCCATGATGGCCGCGGTGGCCGCCTCTTCGGAATCGAACACGCGGGCCGGGCCGGTGTGCTGGCGCATTTCGGGCGCGACGACGGCCTGCTTGACGACAGCGCCATCGGGGGCCAGGTTGCCAAAGAGAATGGCCAGCCCGCCGCTGGGGGCATGGGGGGCATCCAGGGGGCGGATCACCGATGCGTCGGACACCTCGGCCCGGGCCACGTTTTCTGCCACGGCGCGCCCGGTGACGGTCAGCGCGTCGCCGTCGAGCAGACCGCCATCGAGCAGGCGGCGCATCACCGCCGGAATGCCCCCGGCGCGGTGCAGGTCCTGGATGTGATGGCCGCCCGCGGCCGGGCTCATGCGGCACAGGTGTGGCGTGCGGGCGCTGTGATCGTTCAGTTCTGTCAGGGGGATTGTCACGCCGGCCTCGTGGGCGATGGCCAGCAGGTGCAACACCGAGTTGGTGGAACCGCCGAGGGCCATATCGACGGCAAAGGCGTTGCGGAAAGCCGCCGGGGTGAGAACATCCAGGGTTTTGATGCCGCGGGCCAGCAGGCGCATGATCTGCATGCCGGCCTGTTTGGCCAGCGCCATGCGGTCGGCGTGGATGGCCGGGATAGTGCCGTGGCCGGGCAGGCCCATGCCCAGCGCCTCGGTGAGGCAGTTCATGGTGTTGGCGGTGAACATGCCGGCGCAGGAGCCGCAGCCGGGGCAGGCGACCCGTTCCAACTGTTCCAGCTCGATCTCGGCGATTTCGCCGCGCATCACTGCGCCCACGGCCATGAACACATCGGCCAGGTCCACGGCCCGGCCGTCCAGTTCACCGGCCAGCATGGGCCCGCCGCTGATGGCGATGGTGGGCAGGTTGAGCCGGGCGGCGGCCATGAGCATGCCGGGGATGATTTTATCGCAGTTGGGGATGAGCACCAGGGCGTCAAAGGCGTGAGCCTCCACGGCGACCTCTACCGAATCGGCGATCAGTTCGCGGCTGGCGAGGGAATACTTCATGCCCTGGTGGTTCATGGCCAGGCCGTCGCACACGCCGATGGTGTTGATCTCAAAGGGGGTGCCGCCGGCGGTTCGCACGCCAGCCTTGACGGCGTCGGCGATCTGGCGCAGGCCAATGTGGCCGGGGATGGCCTCGTTGTACGAGTTGATGACGCCGATGAATGGCTGGTCGATTTCGTGATCGGTGCAGCCCAGCGCCCGCAGCAGCGAGCGATGGGGGGCGCGTTCCACGCCGCGTTTGACGGTGTCGCTTTTCATGCCTTTCTCCTTCTGGCGGTCTTCCTCAATGGTGTTGAGGCCAATCCCGACGAAATTTCTAACCACAGAGACGCTGAGGCGCCGGGAAAATCTGACAACGCTCGGTATCTCGGCGGTGCAAGTTATCAGCCACACAAAGGCGCAAGACGACTCTCCTCCTCACGAAACAAAAAACCTCCCGATTGGGAGGTCCTCGGAGTAAACACTCAGATTCGATGGACTCGTTCGGTCATCTCCCAACCGCTACTGTCTCCTGTACTCGCAGGAGCGTAATTAGAACCAGAATAATTGCTATGGCGGCAGGGAAAAGAACCAGCTCGGACATGTTCAAGCATGACCTTTCATTTCAACGGGTGCGGCACAAAAAAAGCCTCCCGGTTGGGAGGCTCAAGTTTTCAGGTGTGACGAACCGGTCATCTCCCAACCATCAACGGCCCCTGGATAACCAGGAGCTCGGCGATAAGAAGGTCAATGTGGGAGGTGATTGGGGCGGCCGGGAAAAACATCGGAAACGAACCTTTCTGCAAATTCAGAACGGGGCGTATGATAGCACATCTGGTAGGATTTGTCAAAAGGGAGGGAGCGATGATTTCTTGTGTTAAAGAAAAAATCATGCTATAATGGACTTGAATACTCCGGTAACAAGCCCCAAAAGTTTTTTGTAAGGCCAAGGAAGGAGATGCCAAGATGCCAGAGGAAGCCACGAGCGGTCCAAAAGGGGTGACCCGGCGCGAATTTCTGTATTATGCCTGGATGTCCTCGATGACGCTGTTTATGGCCGGATCGGGCGGCGCAACGCTGGTTTACGCCTTTCCACGTTTTAAGGAGGGTGAGTTCGGTGGCAAGTTTGTCGTGGGCAAGGTGGAAGACTTTGCCGATGGCAGTATCACAGCCGAGCGCGAGGGCAAGTTTTTCGTGTTGCGCCAGGGTGACGAGTTCAAAGCGTTGTACCAGGTGTGCACGCATCTGGGCTGTCTGGTGCGGCCAACGGCCGACGGTTTTTCCTGCCCGTGTCACGGTTCCAAGTTCGCCGGGGATGGCCGGCTGATTGCCTCGCCAGCGCCGCGTGACATGGACGAGTTCCGGGTGGAGGTTGTGGACGGCAACGTCATCGTAGACACCAGCGCGCGCATCAAGGGCCAGTCGCGCTCGGTATAACGAGGTCTTTTCATGAAGCGACAGGGAGGACCAGGCATGGGAGAAGAAAAGGGAAAAAAGCCGTTTGGGCAGTGGTTGCGTGACAAAACGAACGAAACCGTAACTGCGGTGGCGGCAGGTCTGAGTATCAAGGATTTACGCGATATGTTTCGTGGTGAACCGGCCGGACGCCCCAATCCGCGTTACCGGGTTCATAATATCAGTTTCTGGTTCCATTTAAAGCCTCGCTGGTACCCTCGCAGTGTCACCAGGTTCACCTATACGTTTGGTCTGGGCTGGCTCAGCGCCTTTTTGGCCGTGGTGCTGGGGGTGACGGGTTTCATCCTCATGGTCTATTACACGCCTTCCACCGATGTGGCCTATTTTGACATGCTGAACATCCTCGGCAACGTGCCTTTTGGCCAGCTTGTGCGCGATATTCATCGCCTGGGCGCCGAGTTGATGGTGGCGGTGGTGGTGCTGCACATGCTGCGGGTGTTTATCACCGGTTCGTACAAAGCGCCGCGCAGCTTTAACTGGCTGGTGGGCATGACCCTGCTGTTTATCACGCTGGCCTTTAGTTACAGCGGTTATTTGCTGCCCTGGGATCAGCTTGCCTACTGGGCCGTGACCATCGGCGCCAGCGTGGCCGATTCGATACCGGTGATCGGTTCGTGGGCGCAGACGCTGCTGATGGGCGGGCCGGAGGTGGGTCAGTTGGGGTTGTTGCGTTTTTACACCTTGCACGTCATCATCCTGCCCATCGTGCTCGCCATCATGTTCGCCGTACACTTTCACAAAGTGGTGCGCCAGGGAATCTCTCTGCCTCCCTCTGTGGAAGGGGGTGAGGAAAAGGATACGGATCGCGTCTCGTTCCTGCCCGATGTCATGGTGCGCGAGGCGATGTGGATCATGCTCTTTTTGTTGTTCGTGATCCTCGCCGCCACGACCTTTTTCAACGCGCCGCTCGAAGACCACGCCAATCCCTTCCTGACACCCCTCCACTCTACGGCGCCGTGGTACCTGCTCTGGGCGCAGGGTCTCATCAAACTGCCCGATATTTTTGGCGGCATCCTGGAAGGCAAGTTCGTCTGGGGCCTGATTTTGCCGGGCATCTTTTTTGCCATTCTGTTTGGTTTACCCTACATCGACCGTAACCCCAGCCGGCGCTGGCAAGATCGTAAACTGGCCCTGGGCATCGGTGCGGCGCTGGTGGTGCTGTTTGCGGTGCTCACCTGGATGGGCACACCGGCCTACAAAGTGCAGGCCCCACCTGCCGAAGAGATCGCTCTGGAATTCGTGCCCTTTGACCGCCACGGCGAGATCCACGATGTGCCGTGGGCCGAATTGGTCGATGGCGCTTACGATACGGAGACGTTTGTGGCCGGGGCGATGAAGTATCCCAAACATCTGGAAGAACTCATGGTGGGCCTGGGCAAGGCAGTGGAACAAGGCCTGCCTGGCGGCACGGCCACACTGACCATCACCACCTGGCAGCGCGATCTCAAACGTATCGATCTGGACCTGGTGTGGCCAGGTGACGAGACGTTCAACCAGTACACCTATGTCCACAAAGATGCCAGCCACTAGGGGCGTCTCGAAGAGGAGGAGTTGCTGATGAACACTATGAGACATGTTGTCCTGGCGACGATTGCCACCGTGGCTGTGATTGCCTTGCTGCTGGTAGTTTTCCTGAACGAAGAGAGCCGTATGGCAGAGGAGGCATTGGCCCAACAGGGCAGGCTGATCGCGCGGGGAGCCCGTCTGTACGACGATTACTGCGCCGGTTGCCACGGTAAACGGGGCGAGGGGCTGGCGGGCATCTACCCGCCTCTGAACGTGCCCGATCTCTGGGCCGGTCGTGAAGACCTGGCCTTTTACGGCACTCTGCACGACTATATCTCACTCAACATTTCAGCGGGCCACCCCGCGCAACGTATGCCCTCCTGGGCCGATGAGTTCGGCGGGCCACTGCGCAACGATCAGGTTGAGGACCTGACTCAGTTTGTGATGAACTGGATGGGGGAGCAGCCGGCAGGAGTGAGGGGCGAGGCGCTGCCCACACCCACCGCACCTGCCGGGGAGCCAACCCCTGCCGGGCCGGCCGGCCCTGTGGGCGAGGGTGATGCGGATAGGGGGGCGCAGATCTTTGCCACCAGTTGTGCCAATTGCCACGGCCCCGATGCCGCCGGCGGCGCGCTCGGCCCCACGCTGATCAGCCCAGAGGTGGCCGCCAACGACGACGACTTTTTCCGCACCACCATCATCGATGGACGGCCCGGCACTGCCATGCCACCCTGGGGCAGTGTGCTGAAAGCCCAAGACATCGAGGATGTGATCGCCTGGTTGCGCTCAAAGCAATAAAACCGTTCCAGAGAATCAGGGGCCTGCTCCAAAGCGGAGCAGGCCCTCTTTTTTGCCAGATTACCCGTACCCGTCGGGCGGGAGATTTGACAGTTGGCGTGCTTTGTGGTATCATTTTAGCACTCTCAACAAGAGAGTGCTAAAAAGGCATGGCTGGAATGATCTTGCTGACGGATCGACAGAAATTTATACTCGAGCTGGTGATTCGAGAGTACGTGAACTCGGCAACGCCGGTGGGTTCTCAGGCACTCGGCCAGGGTTACGATCTGGGCGTCAGCTCGGCCACCATCCGCAACGAGATGGCGCGCCTGGAAGAGCTGGGTTTCCTGACTCACCCTCATACTTCGGCGGGGCGAATTCCCACTGACCTGGGCTATCGCTATTTCGTGGAGCAGTTGATGGGTGAGGCGGAGCTCTCTTTGGCCGAGCGCCGCACTATCCGGCACCAGTTCCACCAGGCCCGGCGAGAAATGGGTCAGTGGATGAAACTGTCGGCGGCGGTGCTGGCTCAATTGGCGCAGGGGGCGGCCGTCGTGACAGCGCCCCGCATGACTGAATCGCGTTTCAAACACGTTGAGCTGATCCACGTTCATGGGCTTTCGGCGTTGTTGGTGCTGGTGACGCAGGCGGGAGTGGTGCGGCAAGAGATGCTGACCCTTTCCAGGCCACTTTCACAGAACCTGTTGAGCCGCACGGCTCAATTTCTGAACGAGCATCTGGCCGGTCTCGCCGTCAAAGAGATCGACGCCTTGCTGGAAGGCTTTGGGCCGTTCGAGATCGATGTGGCCCGGATGGTGCGTGACATTCTGGCCTGGCTGGATGGGCAAGGCGGCCGCGAGGTATATCAGACCGGCGCCAGCAACGTGCTCTCTCAGCCCGAATTCGCCACCACCGAGCTGGCGCGTCAGTTTCTCAACTTTTTCGAGGGGCACGTCTACCTGGAGCAAATTCTCTCCAGTTTGCTGGGCGTGGATTCGGGCGACGTGCGCATCGTCATCGGTGTCGAAGACCTGTACCACGATTGGCTCGACCTGAGTTTTGTCCTGGGCCGATATGGCGTGACGGGTGTATCCACCGGTATGCTGGGTGTGTTGGGGCCCACACGCATGGGTTACGAGCGGGCTGTTTCTGCAGTGCGTTACGTTTCGGGCTTGTTGAGCGAGTTGATCAGTGAGTCTTATGGTTTGCCGGAATAAGTGATGGAGGGTAAAAGCGTGGATCAAGAGATCGCTCAGGAAAACACGTCCGATCCCGATCAAGAGCGCCAGGAGGAAATCACGGGCCAGAAAGCTGGTGAATCGCTGGACACGGAAGCGATTTTGCGCCAGCAACTCGAAGAGCTGCAGGCGCAGTCGGCCGAGTATTTGGACGGCTGGCAACGGGCGCGGGCCGAAATGATCAACGCCCGCAAGCGCTGGGAGCGAGAGGCGGCCCAGGCCTACACCAACACCGTGGTCGATGTCATCTCCAGGTTGTTGCCGGTGGTGGATGACTTTGAGCGGGCTGTCGCCTCTGCCCCGGCTCCAGCGGGCGACGAGTCGTGGGCCAACGGCGTGTTGATGATTTTCCGCAAGTTGTTGGCTTTTTTGGAGCAGCATGGGGTTACTCCCATCAAGGTGGAACCAGGCGCGGCCTTTGATCCATCCGAGCACGAGGCCGTCACCCATGAACCGCACGAGGCGTTAGCTGCCGGGGCTGTCATCGCCGAGTTTCAACGTGGTTACAGGTTGGGCGATCGCGTCGTGCGCCCGGCGATGGTTCGGGTTTCTGCCGGTTCACCGGCGGCTGAGTCGGGGAATGTCCGGCAGGGCGGCTAGAAGAAGCAATTTTCAGCCTGTATTTCGTCGACGACGAACAGTGAAGGAGCAAAACAAACATGGGTAAAATCATTGGCATCGATCTGGGTACAACCAATTCGGTGTGTGCGGTGATGGAAGGCGGCGAGCCGACCGTCATTCCGAGTTCTGAAGGGGGGCGTCTGTTTCCATCTGTGGTGGCCATCAATGCCAAGACCGGCGAGCGTATGGTGGGTCAGGTGGCGCGACGCCAGGCCGTGACCAACCCCGACAACACCGTTTTTTCCATCAAACGTTTCATGGGCCGCAAGTTCGACGACCTCGAAGTGCAGCGAGCGCTCAAGCTCGTGCCTTACAAGGTCACGCCAGCGCCTAACGGCGACGTGCGGGTGTGGATGGGTGGCAAAGAATACTCACCGCCCGAGGTATCGGCCATGATCTTACAAAAGATCAAAACCGATGCCGAGGCCTACCTGGGTGAAACGATAACCCAGGCGGTCATCACCGTGCCGGCCTATTTCAACGACTCGCAGCGGCAGGCCACCAAGGACGCCGGCCGTATCGCCGGTCTGGAGGTGCTGCGCATCGTCAACGAGCCCACGGCGTCTTCGCTGGCCTACGGCATGGACAAAAAGGCCGATAAAACCATCGCCGTCTATGACCTGGGCGGCGGCACGTTCGACATTTCGATCCTGGACGTGGGCGAAGGTGTCTTTGAAGTCCGCTCCACCAACGGCGATACTTTTTTGGGCGGCGACGACTTTGATCAACGGGTCATCAACTGGATCGCGGACGAGTTCAAAAAAGATCAGGGCATCGATCTGCGTCAGGACCGTATGGCGTTACAGCGGCTCCGAGAGGCCGCCGAAAAGGCCAAGATCGAGCTTTCGACCGTGATGGAGACCGAGATCAACCTGCCCTTTATCACCGCCGACGCCAGCGGGCCCAAGCATCTACAAATGACACTCACCCGCGCCAGGCTGGAACAGCTCACCGAAGATCTCATCGAGCGCAGCATCGGGCCATGCCGTCAGGCGCTGGAGGATGCCGGCGTCAAGGCCGGCGATATCAACGAAGTGGTCCTGGTGGGTGGCATGACCCGTATGCCCGCCGTGCAGGAGGCGGTGAAGCGTTTCTTTGGTCGCGAGCCGCACAAGGGTGTCAACCCGGACGAAGTGGTGGGCGTGGGCGCAGCCATTCAGGCCGGCGTGCTGGGCGGCGATGTCAAAGACATCCTGCTGCTGGATGTCACGCCGCTGACGCTGGCCATTGAGACGCTGGGCGGCGTGGCCACGCCGCTCATCGAACGTAACACCACCATTCCCACGCGCAAGAGCCAGATCTTTTCCACCGCCGCCGACATGCAAACCCAGGTCGAGATCCACGTCACCCAGGGCGAGCGACCCATGGCCGCCGACAACAAGAGCCTGGGCCGTTTTATCCTGGATGGCATCCCGCCCGCGCCGCGCGGCGTGCCACAGATCGAGGTCACCTTTGACATCGACGCCGACGGCATCCTGAACGTCTCGGCTCAAGACAAGGCCACCGGTCGCGAGCAATCGATGCGCATCATGCCCTCCAGCGGCCTCAAAGATAGCGAGATCGACAAAATGGTGCGCGACGCCGAGCGCCACGCCGATCAGGACCGTCGACGCAAAGAAGAAGTGGAATTACGCAACCGGGCCGATTCGACGGCCTACAGCGCCGAAAAGCTGCTCCGGGACCAGGGCGACAAAGTGCCGGGCGATACCAAAAAGGGCATCGAGGCCAGGGTTTCGGCGCTGCGCGAGGCTTTGAAAGGCCAGAGTCTGGATACCATCCGGGCCAAGATGGATGACCTGGAAACCGCCTTGCAGCAGATGGGGGCGGCGATGTACCAACAGCCAGGGGCTACACCCCCGCCGGGCGGTGAAACCTCGCCGCCAGATGGTGAGGACGTGGTGGAAGGCGAGTTCACCGAAGCCTGATGGCGTCTAGAGCTCACCGCTTGAAATGCGCCTGGGGGGATAGCAGCGGCACGCTATCCCCTTTTTATGGCTTTGGACAAGACGCACGCTTTGGTGTATACTTTTTGCGCTACCCAAAGACCCAACCCGGTTGAGAAACAAGAGGCACATGGCTGGAAAGCGCGATTATTACGAGGTTCTGGGCGTGGCCCGTACGGCTACCCCCGAAGAGATCAAAAAAGCATATCGCCGGATGGCGCGCCAGTACCATCCCGACGTGAACAAGGATCAAGACGCAGGGGAACGTTTCAAAGAAGTCAACGAAGCCTACGAGGTGCTGAGCGACGAGCAGAAACGAAGCACTTACGATCGTTTTGGGCACGCCGGTGTGCAGGGCGCAGGAGGGGCGGGCTTTTCCGGATTCAGCGGCTTTGGCTTTGAAGATGTCTTTGACGAGTTCTTTTCCGGCTTTGGTATGGGTTCCCGCCGTCGTGGTCGGCAGGGGCCGCGCCGGGGCGCCGACCTGCAACACGATCTGACCATCACCTTTCAGGAAGCCGCTTTTGGCGTCGATAAAGAGATCCAGGTGCTGCGCAACGAGACCTGTCCACGCTGCCAGGGCAGTGGCGCCGAGCCGGGCACGCAGCCGGTGCGTTGCCCGCAGTGCAACGGCAGCGGCGAAGTGCGCCAGGTGCAACAGTCGATACTCGGCTCCTTTGTCAGCGTCTCCACCTGCCCGCGCTGCCGGGGCGAGGGTGAAACGATCAACACGCCTTGCAGCCAGTGCCACGGCCACAAAGTGGTCCAGGTGCCACGCACGCTGGCGGTCAAGATTCCGCCAGGTGTGGACGATGGCATGCGCATTCGCCTGGCCGGCGAGGGTGAACCGGGGGGGCAGGGCGGCCCGCCGGGTAATCTCTACATCGCCATCAGCGTCCAGCCGCATCCCATTTTTCGCCGCCGCGATAGTGAAATTCTCATGGAGCTGGCCATCAACGTGGCCCAGGCTGCTCTGGGCGATCAGGTGACGGTGCCCACCCTGGAAGGGGAGACCTCACTCCAGATTCCGCCCGGCACACAAAGCGGCAAGGTGTTTCGCCTGCGTGGTCAGGGCATCCCACGCCTGCGACGCAACGGGCGAGGCGATCAATTGATCATCGTTCAGGTGACCATTCCCACCCGCCTGAGCGACGAGCAGAAACGGTTGTTTCAGGAATTGGGCGCTACGCTGGGCAAAGAAGTCATTCCTCAGGCGGAAAAAGGTTTCTTTGACAAACTCAAGGAGGCCCTGGGTGATGCCTTTGGCATCTGATGACCAAGCGACAGCATTGGATTGGACCGAGCTTGCCGTGCAGGTGGATGGCGAGGCAGCCGAGGCGGTCTGTGAGTTGATCCATCGTTACCTGCCCGGTGGGGCGGTCGTCGAGTTGTCTCCCGCCGCGCCGGATACGGTGACGGTGAAAGCTTTTTTGCCGCCCGATGCGCACGAAACGCGCACCAAGATCGAGCAGGGGCTCTGGCACCTGGGGCAAATCTACCCCATCCCGGAGCCCTGTTTTCGTACCCTGGTCTACCGGGAGTGGGCCGAGGCATGGAAAGAGCAGTTTGGTGTGTTGCGCGTGGGCCGGCGGGTGGTGATCAAACCCTCCTGGCTCAGCCACGAGCCGGCTGCCGATGACGTGGTCGTCGAGATCGATCCTGGCATGGCCTTTGGCACCGGGCTGCACCCTTCCACCCGGTTGTGCCTCCAGGCATTGGAGACACTCGTCCAGCCCGGCGCGCGCCTGCTGGATCTGGGCGCCGGCTCTGGCATCCTGGCCATCGCGGCGGCGCGGCTGGGCGCCGGCCGGGTGGTGGCCCTCGATGTGGACGAGCTGGCAGTGCGAGCAACCACGGCCAACGCTGCCGCCAACGGTGTGGCCCACCGGCTGCAGGTGGCCCAGGGCTCCATCGAACAGCTTGCCGCCAACCCGGAGCCTTTTGCGGGCATGCTGGTCAACATCACGGTCGACGTGATCCTGTCGTTGTTGGAGCGAGGGCTGTTGGCGCATCTGGCTCCGGGGGGGTGGTTCGTCGCTTCGGGCATGCTGGAAGATCAGGCCGGGCAGGTGTTGGCGGTTCTGGGTGAGAACGGTCTGACGGCGCTGCAAATCCGCCAGGAAAAAGACTGGGTGGCTGTGGTGGGCCATAAGGCCTGAACAGAGGCCAGGCGCTGGCCCCTGTCTCCTCACCCTTTGAGAACCCGGGGGGGCCGTGTGATGCACCGTTTTTTTGTTCCATCTGAAAAGGTAACGACGCGCCATGTGGTGCTGGATGGCGCAGTGGCGCATCAGGTGTGCCGTGTGCTGCGCATGCGTCCTGGCGAGCGCATCACCTTGCTGGACGATTCGGGCTGGGAGTTCGATACGGAACTGCAACACGTCGAGCCGGATCGCGTCGAAGGGCGGGTGCTCAAAAAACAGGTGGCCAGGGGCGAACCCCGCACCAAAGTCTCACTCTACCAGGGTGTGCTCAAGGCAGATCATTTCGAGTTTGTGTTACAAAAAGCCACCGAGCTGGGTGTGGTGGAATTTGTGCCGCTCATCACGGCGCGTACGGTCATCGCTCGCATGGAAGATACGCAGAAAAAACGCGCCCGCTGGGAGCGGATCGTTCGCGAGGCTGCCGAGCAGAGTGGGCGGGGTCATCTGCCGCGACTACGAGAGCCGATGCTCTTTGCCAGCGCGTGCGCCCACGCGCAGCAGATGGGTGGTTTTTCTGTGCTGCCCTGGGAGGAAACGCCGGCTGGCGGCGGGCGCAGCATCCGCCAGGTTTTGCGGCAGGCCCATCCGTTTTCGGTGAATCTGTTCGTGGGGCCTGAGGAGGGCTTGACGCCGCAAGAATCACAACTGGCACAGGGCTACCGTGTGGGATTGGTCAACCTGTTCGTCGGCCCGGAAGGTGGTTTTACCCAGGAAGAGGCCGACCTGGCGAGAAAACATGGCATCCCGGCGGTGACTCTGGGCAGCCGCGTATTGCGGGCCGAGACAGCCGCCATCACGGTGGTGGCGGTCATTTTGCACGAGATGGGAGATCTGGAGTAGGGGGCCACGATGCGTCTGAGAGACCGTATCGGCTTGTTGATTCGATCCCAGGTGGGCTGGTTGTTGCGCCGCGATCAAGATCGCGCCGAAGCGACCCTGCGCCGCGCCGACAAAACCGAGGCGCTGCTGGCGCAAATGGAGGCGCATCTGGAACGGATTTCGGCCCGGCAAAGTGTGCTGCAAGGGCAATTGCAACAGGCGCAGGCCATGGCTCACCAGTGGCAAACCCGCGCCGACGATGCCTTACGCGCCGGCGACGAAAGCGCCGCTCGCGCGGCCCTGCGCCAGAAAGTGGCTTACACCCGGACGGCGGAGACGCTTCAGGCGTCGCTGGATCGCCACGGCGCTGCCGCTCGTGAACTCACCGCCGATCTGGATCGGCTCGAAACGCGGCTGGCCCAGGGCCGCCCCCAGGTGGAGCACCCCCGTCCACAAGTTACTCCTGCCCCGGCTCCAGAGATCAAAACGGCGACCACCGAGGCTGCAGAGACGGCAGAGGCCCTCGAAAGCCTGGAGACGATCCAGGAGCGTATGAGCCGTGTCTGGTCTGATGCGCAGATCGAACAAGAGCTGGATGCCATGAAAGCCCGATTGTCGGCGGGCAACCGGCCGGGCAACGATTGACGCCGCCCGGCCGGTGACCGTTCTGTAACCGATTGTCAATCGGCAAGGCTTCTCTGGGCCCTCGTTTTGTGGTACAATACAAAACAAGGGGTAACTGCTTACCCTCCCGCAGGCTTGACCGTGGGTTCAGGCAGAAACCGGTTCAAGTGCCATCGGCGACGAACGATTTCAAGCGGTTTGCCAGCCTGCGGGAGGGTAGGCTGAGCAGTAACAACAAGGGTACAATTTGAGGGGAAGCGAGTCGGTTTTTGGGGAAGGGAACCCATGTCCGTTTTTACGGCCCTCACGTTGTTTCTCAAAAACCTGACGGCAGCGGTCTCGCTGGGGCTGGCCTTTATCGTCCTATTGCAAAGCCAGAGGCGGCTGGTCAACTGGTTGTTCAGTCTGTTGATGCTGACGCTCACCCTGTGGAGCGGCGGGTCTTTTCTGCTGCACTTTTCCACCGTTGGTCTGGAGGGGGAGGCGCTGTGGCAGGCGATGGCCTTGCTGGGCCTGGTGACCATGCCCCAGGCGTTGTATCTGCTGGCGCTGGCGCTCAGCCAGGTGCCGTCTGGCGTTTTTTGTACGGCGTCGGTGGCTTTTGGTTTCGTGGGCATGGCTTCTTCGTGGGTGGGCATTTTTTCCGGTGGTTATGTGGCCTCGATGGAGGTGGCCCCCTCGCTCGTGCTGATCTATGCTCCCAAGGTAGAATCGCTCTTTTTCTGGGGCACGCTGGCCTACGGTTTTGTGCAGGTCAGCCTATCCATAGCCGTCATTTTCTGGTCTGTGTGGCGAACCTATCGCCAGTCCGGTCGGGTGTCGCGCGAAAAACTGTTGTTGGGGTTGGGTGGTGGCACAGCCGTACTGGGTGGCTCGCTCAACGCTTTTCCTGCCCTGGGCGTGTTGCCGCTCGATTCGCTGCTGATGATCGGTTCCGGTTTGATCTTTGCCTACCTCATTTTGCAGGAGCAATTTTTCGATCCCCTACACGAGGCCCACGATCAGCTTTCGGCGGCCAACGTCCAGTTGCGCGAGCAGGCCCAGCAGTTGCGTGAGGTCAACCAGCGCCTGCGGGAGGCGGATCGTCTCAAAAACGAGTTTGTGGCCAACATGAGCCACGAATTACGCACCCCGCTCAATTCGATCATCGGTTTCGCCCGCGTCATCCTCAACGGCATCGATGGCCCCCTGACCGACGAGCAACGCACCGATCTGACCGCTATCTATACCTCAGGCCAGCACCTGTTGAATCTGGTCAACGATATTCTGGATCTGTCGCGCATCGCCGCCGGCAGGATGACCCTCAAGCGGGAAAAACTGCACTTCAAAGAGCTCACGCTGGGGGTGATGCCTTCTATTCTGCCGCTGGTGGAGGGTAAACCCATCGAATTGCGCGAAGAGATCGCCGAAGACCTGCCGATGGTGTTCGTGGACCGGGTGCGCATCCGCCAGGTGGTGCTGAACCTGCTCTCCAACGCGGCCAAGTTCACCGATCGGGGCGCGATCACGCTGCGGGCCGAGTTGCACATGGTCAGCGACGATGGCAGCTCACCGCCTGTGCCCTATGTTCTATGCTCCGTGCGTGATACCGGCATCGGCATCGCCGAAAAGGATTTCGAGATCATCTTTGAAGAGTTCCGCCAGCTCGATAGCTCCACCGCCCGCCGCGCCGAGGGCAGCGGTCTGGGGCTGTCGATCAGCCGCCGGCTGGTCGAGTTGCACGGCGGCGCGATGTGGCTGGAAAGCCAGCTAGGCCGCGGCTCCACCTTTTTCTTTACCCTGCCGGTGTCGCCTACCCATCGATCTCAAGAACCGGTCTTTGCGTGATGGGGGAATGGCCATGAGTCCTGGGCCCAAAAAAATCCTGTACGTGGAAGACAATCCGGTGAACCGTTTGTTGGTGCGGCGTGTGCTCACCAATGCCGGTTACGTTCTGCTGGAAGCCGAGGATGGCCTGGCGGGCATCCAGGTGGCCCAGGAAGAGCGGCCGGATCTGATCTTGATGGACATCATGATCCCCGGCATGGATGGTTATCAGGTGACCACCAAGCTCAAGAGCCTGCCGGAACTGGCCAACACACCCATCGTGGCCCTCACGGCCAAGGTGATGGAAGAAGACCGCAAACGGGCGCTGATCGCCGGCTGCGATGGTTACATCCCCAAACCCATCGACGTCGATCGTTTGCCGCACCAGGTGGCCGAGTATCTGGGCGGTAAACAGGAAGAGATCCAGGCTGGGGCAGAGGAACGGCTGGTGCTGCAGCGCGAGTATTCACAAGAGCTGGTGAGCCGGCTGGAAGAAAAGGTGCGCGAGTTACAAAAGGCCAACCGAGAGTTGCGCCGCACCGACGAGTTGAAATCCAAGTTCATCTCGATGGCGGCCCACGAGCTCAAAACACCTCTCACCGTGTTCCAGGGTTACCTGACGATGCTGGTGGACGCCAGAGGCCAGGTGAATCCTGGTCTCGATGCGGCCTTTCACGGCTCGATCCAGGGCATGGCCCGGGGGCTGGAACGGCTCAACACTATCGTGGAAGAGATGCTGGACATCACCCGCATTGAGGGGGGGCGGCTGGAGCTTCACCGCCAGTTGACGGTGGTCAAAGACACCGTCACAGCGGCAGTGCGCAAATTGGAACCGGCTGCCCGCGAGCGGAGCCAGACGGTGCTCCTGGATTCGTTGGATGGTTTGCCCTACATCAAGGCTGATTCGGGTCGCCTGCAGCAGGTTTTTTTGAACCTGATGAGCAACGCCATCAAATACACTCCCGATGGCGGCAAGATCACCGTCTCGGCGCGGCTGGTTCAGGATGTGGCCCTGACTCGACAGACCTCTATCACCGGCGTCAGCGGGCAGTTCGTGGAGGTGATTTTCGAGGATACCGGCATCGGCATCAGTGAGGAAGATCAGGAACGCATCTTTGGCCGCTTTTACGAGGTGCGTGACGTGGAGCTTCACTCTACCAGCAAGACGCGCTTTCTGGGCGGAGGATTGGGGTTGGGGCTGTCCATCGCGCGGGGCATTGTTGAGGCCCACGGCGGTTTTCTGTGGGCCGAAAGCTCCGGCTGCGACGCAGAGAAATGCCCCGGCAGTCGCTTTCACGTGTTATTGCCGGTGGAACCCGGCGTGGCGACCGGCGCTACTCTTTCACCCAGCGTATGACCAGCGACGAGAGCAAAAACAGCGCGCCATAGATGGCAAACACCACCGTGTAACCCAGCCCGGGCTGCGTCCGGTTGATAAAATCGGCCATTGGCCCGCCGATGCCTGCCCCGACGATGCCCGCCCCGGCTCCGGCCAGGTTGGCAATGCCCAGGTATCTGCCGGCTTGTTGATGGGGGATCAATTCAGTGCCCAATGCCCAGTTGGTAGACCAGAACGTCCCCGCCCCCGCGCCCACGATGCAACCGCCGATGAGTAATCCTGGCACATTCTGCGCCAGCAGCATCACGCCTGTGCCGGCAGCGGCCATCCAGCCGGCTGCGACGAGCAGCCCTCGCTGCCCAAGCCGGTGCAGGTGGGTGGCCCGCGCCAGCCTGGTCAGAACACCCGTCAGGCGGCGCTTGAGGCCCGCGCCGTCCGGTGTGGGCAGCACCCCATCGGCCAGGTAGCCGCTGATCAACGCTGCGCCCGCCAGAAAAATGCCAATGATACCCAGCAGAACAGTGGTCAGGGTGGCGGCGTTCTGAACGTGCAGCACGTCGCGCAGGTAAAAGAGGGCAAAAGCCTGAATGGAACCCGCGGCAGCCAAAAAGAGCAGCCGGTTGATCACCCACCAGATGAAAGAAATGTGCTGCCGCGCCGCGCGTCCCAGTCCAACCCAGGCGCTGCCCAGCACACCCAGGACGATGGAGCCGGCCATGGCTGCCAGCCCGGCCAGGCTGACGCCGGCCAGTTGTAGCGCTCCCCTGCCCTCCAGCCACCGTCCGGTCAGGTGCACCAGCCGTTGGGCGCCCTGTGTGACCGATACAAAGAGGAGCGTCAGCCATACGATGCGCCAGGCCGCCGGGCCAGGAGGAGTGGTGGGTTTTTGTTTCAGCGGCGTTTCGTGCACCGCCAGGAGGGTGATACCGGCCGTCACTGCCAGCGAAAGGGCAACGATGCCAAAGGCCGCTGCCAGGTTGCCCGTGTCTAGCAGCCGAGCGACGGGCAAGATGGCCGCCGCCGAAAGTAATTCCATGAGCGATTTGACGCCCGACGCCCGGCCGCGCTCGTCCTCCGGCACCAGGTCTGGCATGAGCCCTTGCAAAGCCCCCAGGGCGATGTTCGATGCCAGTTGCAGGGCCATCCCGGCCAGCAGCAGGGCAGGGTAGCTGCTCGCCAGGGCCATCAGCAGCAGGAAGGGCATGTCCAGCGCCACGCCCAGCGCGATAAAAGGGCGGCGTTTGCCCCAACGCAGGCGGCTATGATCCGAAAACAAGCCGGCCAGCGGCTGCACCAGCATGGCCACTGCCAGCCCGGCCACACGCGCCTGGGCCAGATAAGTGTTTTTGAGCTCTGGCGGCGCCAAGATCGCCACCATGTACGGCAGGATGAACGGCGTGATGCTGCCCGAAACGACAGACAGGCCGAACCAGAGGACATTGATGGAAAAATAGTCGTGCTGTCGCGTCGGGCGCATGGCTGGCCTACTCCCCGGATGTAGAGATCGAGATGGTCTGATTATATCGCGCCGGGTGGCAATGTCAAGCCTGCCACGTTGCCAGAACGGCCAAGACGTGGTAAGATGGGAGAGCGCGCCAAGACGGAGGTGTTCGGTGTGATTGAAATATCGGGCCTGCAAAAGATGGTGGATCGTTCTCTGGTGATCGATATTGCCTCGTTGAACGTGGGCGCGGGCGAGATCGTGGCCCTCGTCGGGCCGGTGGGCAGCGGCAAGTCCCATCTGTTCGACCTGCTGATCGGGCGCTCCAGGCCGACGCTGGGCACGGTGCGCCTGGCAGGCAGCGACCCGGCGACGGATAGAGAACGCTTTAGCCGCCAGGTGGGTGTGCTTTTTGCCGAGGACGGTCTCTACAAATACCAATCGCCGCTGGGCAACCTCAAGTTCCAGCGCCGCCTGCGTGCTCTGCCCCAATCCCGGGTCGAAGAGGTGCTGGCGCTCGTCGGCCTGGCGGATCAGACCCACGCCCGGCTGGAGAAACTGCCCTCAGGATTGGCGCGGCGTCTGGCTTTTGGGCGCGCCATTCTGCACGCGCCCTCGGTGCTGCTGCTGTTCGAGCCGTTCGCCCGCTGCGACGAGGCTTCGATCTCGCTGCTCAGCCGCCTGATCCGCCAGCAGGCCGAGGGCGGCGCAGCCGTGTTCATCCTGGCCGACGACGCGGCCAATCTGGCGGCGCTGTGCGACACGATCTATATACTGGCCCAGGGCCGGCTGGCCGAGTTGTACCGGCCACAAACAGGGCAACGCGGCGAGCTGCCGTTCAAGATCCCGGTGCGGTTGGAGGGCAAGGTGGCGCTGATCAATCCGGGCGACATCCTGTACGCCGATGCCCAGAGCGGGCGGGCGTTCCTCAACACCACCGAGGGCCGCCTGCCGACGCAGTTCACTTTGGCCGAGTTGGAGGATCGGCTGGCGCGCAGCGGCTTTTTTCGCGCCCATCGTGGCTACCTGGTCAATCTACAACACGTCAAAGAGGTCATCCCTTACACCCGCAACAGCTTTAGCCTGGTGCTCGATGATGCCGCCGGCACCGAAATTCCGCTCAGTAAATCGGCGGCGGGTGAGCTGCGTGAGCTTTTGGGCTATTGACCTTGTTCCACTCGACCCTCAAAACACACCGTTCAACGTTATGCAGCGCCTTTCGGCGCTTTTTTGTTGCATGAGGCATGGGTATCTGGTATACTGGGGGCAAGAATCGGTTCGGACAGCAGAACATGCAGGAGCGAAATCATGAAGGCCATCGACGTACAAAACCTGACCCGCGATTACAACGGTTTGCGGGCGGTGGATCACATCACCTTTGACGTGGCGCCGGGTGAGGTCTTTGGCTTCCTGGGGCCTAACGGCGCGGGCAAAACGACGACCATCAAGATGCTCACCGGGCAACTGCGGCCCACCTCGGGCGCGGCCCGCGTGGCCGGCTGCGACGTGGTGAACGAGCGGCAGGCGCTCAAGCCGCAGATCGGCGTGGTGTTCGAATATCAGAACCTCTACGAGCGCCTTTCCGCCCGCGATAACCTGGTCTTTGCGGCGCGGCTGTACGGCGTGGGCAAGGCCCGCGTGGACGAGGTGTTGGCCCAGGTGGGTCTGGCCGACCGCGCCCGCGACTCGGTGAAAAAGTACTCGAACGGCATGAGGCAACGCTTGCTCATTGGCCGGGCGCTGCTTCACCGCCCCCAGGTGCTCTTTTTGGACGAGCCTACGCGCGGCCTGGACGCCCACATGGCCCGCGACATCCGCGCCATCGTCGCCGGCCTGGCGCGGCAGGGTGTGACCGTCTTTTTGACCACCCACTATATCGAAGAGGCCGATCAGCTCTGCCGGCGGGTGGCTTTTATCGACCAGGGACGCATCGTCGCCCTGGATGCGCCGGAGCAACTCAAGGCGGCCCACGGCCAGGGTGAGAGGGTCTCGTTGGAAGATGTTTTCGTCAAGCTCACCGGCAGCGCGCTCTACCGGCCTCAGTGATACTGCCCAGAGGGAGAGAAGACCATGCAGAGGTTCGAGTCCGTGGACTGGGGAGAATTGACCTGGAAACAGACAGGGCTCGGCGCGCGCCATTTTGAACTGCGGGCCGGCGAGGAGCTGGTCGGTGTGATGTACTGGCCCAGGTTGCTTTCGCAGCGGGCGGTGGCCGGCTGCGCCGTCGGCAAGTGGCACATCGAGCGCGTGGGCTTGTTGCGGCAACGAACCGTCGTCAGCGAGGCCGATTCGGGCCGCGAGGTGGCCAGCTTTGAACCCGGCTGGTTGGGCGACGGCGATCTGACCCTGGCCGACGGGCAGGTTTTGCGCTGGCGCTGCACCGACTGTTTGAGCCACGCCTGGGCGTTGACCGGCGAACGCGGCCAGGCCGTGCTGGAGGTCAAAACGTGGCTGCACTGGTTCAAGTACCGGGCCGACGTGGTGCTCCACGCGGCGCTCGATTCCAGGCCCGACCTGCCGCTGCTGATTTTCGTCACCTGGTACCTGGGTTTTATGCACATCCAAGACGTGGCGGCGGTCGTCGCCACGACGGCGGCCTGCACCTAGTCATCCTCCCGCAGGTTTTTAACCTGCGGGAGGATGTTGAGCCGTTTTGAAGGAGTCACACATCCATGAGGACAAATCTACGCATCGTGTGGGCCATCGCGGCCAAAGACATCGGGGATGCCATCAAAAACAAGACCACGCTGACGGCGCTGCTCGTGGTGCTCTTTATGATCGCCTTTTATCGCTTCATGCCGGCCCTGGAAAACAGCGACCCAATACCCAACGTGCTCGTTTACGACGCCGGAGCGTCGTCGCTGGTGGAAGCGCTGGAGGGCAGCCTCCAGGTCAATCTATACACCTATTCCTCTCAGGAGACGATGGTATTCTATCTGCGGAAAGGAGACGTGCCGGAATTGGGGCTGGTGATAGCGGCCGATTTCGACCGGGCAGTGGCTTCAGGCCAGGAAGGTGTGTTGGAGGGGTACGTGATGCACTGGGTCGGCGATGAGGATGCCCAGGCGTTAAAAACAGCCGTCGAGGACGAGCTCATCGCGCTGCTAGGCCGACCGGTGCGGATCGAACTGGAGGGCCACACGGTCTACACGCAAAAGGATTCCACCGGCCTGGGCTTTATCGCGGCTCTGAGTGCGATGTTTGCCACCCTGATGATCGGCATCACCACCATCCCGCACCTGATGATCGAGGAGAAAAAGGCCAAAACGATCGAGTCGCTGCTGGTGTCCCCGGCGGGCAGCGGTCACGTCGTGATCGGCAAGGCGCTCGCCGGCGCGTTCTACAGCCTGATTTTGGTGGCCGTCGTGCTGATCGTCAACGCGGCGCTGATCACCCACTGGGCGCTGGCGGCGCTGGTGTCGGTCTGTGGGGTGCTGTTCGCGGTGGCGGTGGGTCTGTTCCTGGGCAGCATCGTCGAAAATCGGATGCAGTTGAACCTCTGGGCGTGGGTGTTCATTCTTCCCCTGCTGCTGCCGGTGTTCCTATCGATCATGACCGACCTGCTGCCGGAAGCGGCCATTGCCGTCATGCGTTGCATACCCACCGTGGCCTTTTCCCGCGCCCTGCGCGTGTCGTTCGCCGAGCGGGCGCCGCTGGCCGACTTTGGCCCGGAGCTGGCGCTGGTGCTGGGTTGCACGGCGCTGGTGCTGGCGGCTGTGATGTGGCAAGTCCGGCGCTCGGATCGATGAGGAGATGCGGATGCAAGAACGTAAAAGCCTGAGGGTGAGCCTGCGTGTGGTGTGGGCCATCGCGGCCAAAGACATCGTGGATGCCATCAAGAACAAAACGACCATTTCGATCATCATCGGCGTGGCCTTTTTGATGCTTTCGAGCCAGGCATTGCCGTTGCTGCTCAAGCTGAAAAGCACCCCCACGGCCGTGGTCTACGACGCGGGCAGATCGCGCCTGCTGGCCGAGTTGAAAAAAGACCGCGACCTGCGCCTGGCCCCGGTGTCTTTACAGCAAGAGATGGAAAAGGTCGTCGGCGAATCGGGGGAGGTGCTGTTGGGCCTGGTCATCCCGGCAGACCTGGACCAGACCCTGGCGGCCAGCGAAGCGGTCGAACTCGATGGATACCTGGCCCACTGGGCCGACGCCTCCGATGCGATGGCCGTCGAGACCTTTTTTGAGGACAGGCTCACGGCGTTGGCCGGGCAGGCGGTGCAGATCATCACCCAGGGCCACGCCGTCTACCCCACGCCGGAAGCGGGCGGGCGGCCTTTTATGATCGCCACGTCGTTGGTGGTGACCGTCATCACCATCTGCGGCGCGATGGTGCCCTTTTTGATGATCGAGGAAAAAGAGGCTCACACCCTGGACGCTCTGCTCGTTTCTCCGGCCAGCATCGGCCAGGTGGTGGTGGGCAAGGCGATGGCCGGCGCGTTTTACGGGCTGCTCGCCGCCGGCGTGGTGTACACTTTTAACCTGGCGATGGTGGTGCATTGGGAAGTGGCCATCCTGGCAGCGGTCTCTGGGGCTGCCTTTGCCGTGGCGTTGGGCCTGCTGCTGGGCAGCCTGTTCGACAACGTGCCGAGCATGAACCTGTGGTTCGGGGCCGGGCTGTTGGCCCTGCTGGTGCCGGTGCTCCTGGCGCAGACATTGGGCCCGAATGTGCCCCAGATTGTCAGGACGATCCTGCCCTGGGCGCCTTCGGTGCTGCTGGCCGACGTCGTGCGCATCTCGCTCGCCGGCAGCCTGCCGTGGGGCGATGTGCTGCTCAAGCTGGGCATCGTGTGGGCCGGCACCGTGGCCGTGTTGGGGCTGGTGGTGTGGCGGCTGCGGCTCTCGGATCGATAGTGATCCTGGTCATCCTTTGGAAACACATAACTGCTCGGCCTACCCTCCCGCAGGCTGGAAAACCGACTGAAATCGTTTGCCGGCTTTGATACTTGGGCCGATTTCTACTCGAAATCACTTCCAAGCCTGCGGGAGGGTGAGCAGTTACGGAAACACGACTATTCGATTGAAAGTGAAAAATCTGAGGAGCAAAGAATATGAAACCCAAACACATTCTTGCCGTGATCCTGATGTCGCTCGTTTTGCTGCTGGCGGCGTGCGCCGAAAAGGCCACACCCACGCCGCTGCCGACGGCCACTCAACCCCCCTCGGCCACACCCACTCCTGAACCGTCTGCCACCCCACTGCCGACCGCTACACCCACAGCGGAGCCCTCCCCGCCGGCCTATGAGCCGATCTTTGAGGCCGCTGGGTGTCCTTTTCAACTGCCCGCGGGCCAGGTGGAGAGTGAGACGGTCAGGTGCGGCTATCTGATCCTGCCGGAGAATCGCAGCGATCCCAACAGCCGCGACATCCGCCTGGCCGTGGCCATCTTTGGACCAACGGCCGGCGCGGCGGCAGCCGATCCTATCCTCTACCTTTCTGGTGGCCCTGGCGGCAGCGTGCTGGAGTATCTGTATCTGGCCTTTTCCAGATTCGAGCCGCTCCTGACGCTCGGTCGAGAGCTGATCCTGTTCGACCAGCGCGGTGTGGGCTTTTCCCAACCGGCCCTCGATTGCCCCGCTGTTCTCGAGTTGGGCCTGGAACTGCTCGACGAAGAGCTGGACGGCCGGCCACTTGCCGATCCAGAGATGTCTGAGCTGAACCTGGAAGCCCTGCTGGCCTGTGAGGCCGATCTACTCGCTGTGGCAGACCTGACGACCTACAACACCCTGGCCAACGCCGCCGATATCAACGACCTGCGGCTGGCGCTGGGTTACGATCAGATGAACCTGTGGGGCGCTTCCTACGGCACCCGGCTGGCCCTGGAGGTGATGCGCGATTTCCCCGAGGGCCTGCGCAGCGTCGTGCTCGACTCGGTCTATCCACCCGACATCGATCTGTACCTCGAAGGCCCGGTTAACCTGGATCGGTCGATGGACCTGCTCTTTGAGAGCTGCGCCTCAGATACCGCCTGCAACGCCGCCTACCCCAACCTGCGGACGGTCTTTTTCGAGACGGTGGAAAGGCTGAACGAAACCCCCCTGCCCAGCCAGGTCATCGATCCCTTTACCGGCCAGCGCTACGATGCCGTTTTCGACGGCGATTCTCTGTTGGGGCTGACTTTTCGGTTGCTCTACGAGACCGACGTGCTGCCATCGTTGCCACAGCTCATCTATGCCGTGAGCCAGGACGATCTCAGCCTGGCCGAACTGATCCGCGGCCAGTTGCTGGCTCAGGCAGACGCCATGAGCCAGGGCATGCAATTCTCGGTGCAGTGCAACGAAGAGTTTGCTTTTAACACGCTGGAAGATTTTCAGGCGGTGGTGGCGTCATACCCCGAGCTGGCGCCGGTTTACGGCGATAGCGCGGTGGGTGAGCTGGCCTTTCGCGTGTGCCAGGATTGGGATTCCGGCGTGGCAGACGCGCGCGAGAACGAGCCGGTGATCAGCGATGTGCCGACGCTGCTCATGGCCGGCCAATACGATCCCATCACGCCGCCGGCCTGGGCGCGCCACACCGCTCAAACACTGGCCAACGGCCACCTGTTCGAATACCCCGGCGTGGGCCACGGCGCGAGCATCGTGCTGGGCTGTCCACAAGCGATGATGCAGGCCTTCATCGACGACCCGACACGCGCCCCAGACGATGCCTGCATCGATGCTTTGGGACTACAATTCCAGGTGCCAGAAACCGGCGCGGTCGTGATCCAGCTCGAGCCGCTCACCAACGAGACGATGGGCATCGAGAGTGTGGCGCCGGCAGGCTGGACCGAGGTATCGCCCGGCGTTTATTCCCGGGCCAACTCGGCTCTGGACGTCACAGTGGCCATCGTACAGGCCGCGCCCACCACCACCGACGCCCTGGTGCAAATGCTGGTGATGCAACTGGGCCTGAGTGAGGCGCCCGAGGTTGCCAGTCTGCGAGAGGCCAATGGCCTCACCTGGACGCTCTACACCGCCCAGGTTCAGGGTTTCACGGTGGATGCGGCCCTGGCCCAGAGCGGCGAGCTGGCGCTGGTGGTGCTGCTGCAAAGCGCAGCCAGCGAGCGCGACGCGCTTTACGAGGCCGTCTTTTTGCCAATGATAGACGCCACCGTCCCGCTGGACTGAGGTCGTAGAAAAACAACAGGGGATGCGCCCGCCGGCGCATCCCCTGCTGATGTCTGCTGTCCGTCAGAAGCAGGTTACCCTCACCGCGATCAACACTCGCTAAAGCCGCACGAGTAGCATTTGCGGCAGCCTTCCTGGGCGATCAGCGTGGCCTGGCCGCAGGTAGGACAGAGATCTCCCGGCTGGCCGTTGCCTTCGATCTGGGACGCATCGAACGTCTCGGTCACGCCGATGTGATCCGCCAGCACCTGGGCGATGGCGTCGGGCAGAGAGCGCACGCGGTAAGGGCCAAAACCCATAGGCCGCCCGCCGCCGATGCCGGAGAGCTGATCGACTACCTCGGCCATACGCTTGACCGGCGAGAGAGGCGAGGGCAGCCGCAAAGTCAACGAAATGAGCCGGCCCAGCGCCTCGGCCACGGCCGCGGTATCGGAGCCGGCCTTACCCACGTTGGTGAACACCTCGAAGGGCTGGTTGGCGCCGTTCTCGTTGACGGTGATGTAGGCCGTGCCCAGAGGAGTCTGGGCCTGATAGGTCACACCTCGCAACACCCGCGCCCGCGGCTTGACGGTATCGATCCCCCTGGTCGATGGCGGGGGGGCGACCTTTTGCCCCTCTGAGTCGTCGGTGCCCACGTGCAGCACCTGCTCGTTTTTGCAGCCATCGCGGAAAACGGTGATGCCCAGACAGCCTTCGCGGTAGGCCAGCCTGTAGGCGGCGGCCACGTCTTGGGGAGTGGCCGTATTGGGCAGGTTGATCGTCTTGGACACGCCGTTGTCGGTGTGTTTTTGAAAGGCGGCCTGCATACGCACGTGCCATTCAGGAGCGATCTCGTGGGCGGTGACGAAAACTCGCTGCACATCGGCCGGCACGTCGGCCATGCCACCCACGTGGCCCCTTTTGGCCACTTCGGCCATCAGCTCCGGGCTGTAGAACCCTCGCTCCTGGGCCATTCGCTCGAAGGTGGGGTTGACGAACTGGAGCCGCCGTTCGCCGACGATGTGGCGGAAAGCCAGGGCAAAGATGGGTTCGATGCCCGACGACACACCGGCGATGATGCTGATGGAGCCGGTGGGTGCGATGGTGGTCACGGTGGCATTACGCCGGGGACGGTCGGCCTGGTAGATGCTGTGTGGCCAGTTGGGAAAAGAGCCTCGTTCTTCGGCCAGTTTGATGTCTTCATCGTGGCCTATACGCTTGATAAAGCGCCCCAGTTCGTCGGCCAGGGCCAGGGCCTCGGCGCTGTCGTAGGGGATGCCCAGAGCAAAGAGCATATCGGCCCAACCCATGACTCCCAGCCCGATGCGGCGGTTGCCTTTGACGGCTTCGTCGATCTCGGGCAAAGGGTAGGGATTGACCTCGATGACGTTGTCCAAAAAACGCACGGCCAGCCGCACCACGCGCTCCAGTTCGGCCCAGTCCACGTCGCTGCGGCGCCCGTTGTCCGGGATGCCGGGTTTGGCAAAGAGAGACAGGTTGATGGAGCCCAGGTTACAGGCTTCGTTGGGTAAGAGTGGCTGCTCGCCGCAGGGGTTGGTGGCTTCGATCTGTCCCAGCTCAGGGGTGGGATTGGCCGGGCTGTGATTGATGCGGTCGATGAAGACCAGGCCGGGGTCGCCGCTTTTCCAGGCCGCTTGCACGATTTTTTCGAATACCTCGTGCGCCGGCAGTTGTTGGATCACCTCGCCGGTGTGGGGCGCGATCAATTCGTACGTCTGGTCTCGTTCCAGGGCCTGCATGAACGTATCGCTCACGGCCACCGAGATGTTAAAGTTGGTGATGCCGCCATCCAGCTTGCACGTGATGAACTCCAGGATATCGGGATGATCCACGCGCAAGATGCCCATGTTCGCCCCGCGGCGGCGTCCGCCCTGTTTGACGGCATCGGTGGCGGCGTCAAAGACGCGCATGAAACTCACCGGCCCGCTGGCCCTGCCGCCGCTGGTGCGCACCAGGCTACCTTTGGGGCGTAGCCGGGAAAACGCAAAGCCGGTGCCGCCGCCTGATTGGTGGATGATAGCGGCTCGTTTGACGGCCTCAAAAATGCCGGGCATCGAGTCTTCCACCGGCAGCACAAAACAGGCCGAATATTGCAGATTTCCCTCCACGCCGGCGTTCATCAACGTGGGCGAGTTGGGTAAAAACTTGTGGCCGACCATCAGCCCGTAAAATTGCTCGGCAACGGCATACATCTCGTCTGGTGTTTTGCCCCATGCCTTTTCCGCAGCAGCAATGGCCGTGGCAACCCGCCAGCACATATCTTCTGGTGTTTCCATGATACCGTTGCCTTTGTTTCGACGCAGGTAACGCTCGTGCAGCACGCGCATGGCCGATTCCGACCATTGACCAGTGAGTTTGGGTCGGGTGTGTTGTTTGAGCATGTGCCTCCTCCGTGACTGTGGGGAATATCTGACCCTCTGACTCACCCCCCCGGTGTGCAATTCAGAAAGGTCGCTCTTTGCTCACGGCGGGCAGGGCCTTGCAGCCGACCCCCCAGGCAAAGAGCGAACACCACTCCACCCCCATGGAGCCTATCTTGCGCCATTGCACGAAGGCGTTTTTCACTCTAGTGCTGAGGCTCGATCTCGGTTTGCCTCAGGGTTATTTCTCTTCCTCCTGTTCCAAAGAACGCTTTTCCAACAGGCTCTCGATCTCTTGCGCCAGGCTTTCCACATCGGCAAAGCGGCGATACACCGAGGCGAAACGGACGTAGGCCACGTCATCCAGTTGACGCAGGCGGTCGATCACCTGTTCGCCGATCACCTGCCCTTCCACTTCCGACTGACCCAAAGAGCGCACGTAGGTCTCGACCTCGTCGGCCAGTCGCTCGATGGCTTCGATTGGGACGGGGCGTTTGGCGCAGGCGATGCGCACCCCCTGGAGCAGTTTTTCCCGGTCGAAAGGCTCACGACGGCCATCGCGTTTGACCACCATCACCGGTGCGGCATAGACACGCTCGTAGGTAGTGAAGCGCTGCTCGCAGATTTTGCACTCGCGTCGCCGCCGGATGCCATCGCCGGCTTCGCGTGTATCGACAACCCGCGAATCGCGCTCCCCGCAATAAGGACATTTCATGGTGCCTCCTATCTCTGCTCGTCGTGCTCACCAGGGCCGGCTGTGTCTGTGAATCCCTCGTGACCTTTGGCCCTGCCGGGTCGAATCTCGGAACGCGATCCAAAACGTGGCCAGCCTTGACAGCAAAATCACAACAGTCGGGGAAGTCTATGTCCGTGTTTTGCCGTTGCGCACAATATATAGGGGCAGAACGAGGAAAAAACACAAATTATAGTAGGTCAGGTGGCACAATGATACCACAAAGTAGGCTGAAGCGCAAGCGGAAAAAGCGTCGAAACCTTAAAATTCTTCTCAGGTAAAAAATTTCTAACCTAAGGCCCCACGGCTCCGAGTAGCGGCGTCCAGGCTTCCACCAGCGGGCGCAGCCAGAGCAAGAGTTGATCGCTGTGACGCCCGGCCCACAGGCAGGCGAGTATCAATGCGGCGATGACGACGCCGGCAACGGGTGCCATGTTGTGGGTGGGCAGGGTGGCATCTTTGTGCGGTTGTGGTGCTGCCCAGAGCGCCACGGCGCTACGCAGCCAGCCCAATATCACGCCGAACGTCGATAACAACGGCAGACAGGCCCAGAGGCCGCCGGCCGTCGATGTCTGGAGCAGCAAGGCCCATCGACCGGCAAAGCCGGCCGTGAAGGGCAGTCCCCCCAGAGATAACCCGCCCAGCAGCAGGCCGCCGGCTGCCAGCGGCAGGCGGCGGCCTGCTCCTCGGACCTCGGCAAACGAGGTCCGTCCGAAACGCTGGCGAATCACCGCCAGACCTGCACCGGCCAGTAACAGGCCGATGGCCCGCGTGATCACCATCAGAAAAGCCACAGTCAGGCCGGCCTCGTCCATTGCGGTCAGCGCGAGCAGGCCCATGCCCAGGTCGTTCAGCACGGTGTATCCCAGCAGTGGGGCGAAATGGCGTTGCACGGCGGCCAACACGCCGCCGATGCCAACCGTCAGCAGCCCGCCCCAGGCCAGCAGCGACAGCACCTGCCCATCGGCCAGAAGCCACGGCTGATCGTGAAACAGCCCCAGGGCCAGTAAAAGGATCACCACCTGGTATCCAGAGATCAACAGGGCCGCCACGCCCGGTTGGGCGCCGGTGACCAGGGCCGAAACCCAACCTTCGAAAGGATAGGCGGCCAACAACCCACCCAGGCCGATGGCGGTCAGCAGCATGGTTGGTTGTGTGAGGGTAAAGTCGTCGGGGTTGGCGGCGCGGGCTTCGATCAGCGTGCTGACCAGCAGCAGCAGCGGCGCGATCAGGGTGAGCAGCACCATCTGCCGCCCGGCGCCGCGCGTGGAGGTCGGTCGTCCTCCCTGGATGACCATCGTTGCCAGGGTCGAGATCAGCCAGAGAAGGATCACGGCGAAGGCCAGGTGTTGCATCAATACGGCAGCCGCCCAGCCGCTGAGCAGAGCCAGGCCCAACGGAAAGAAGGAGCGTCCGGGAGATACCGGCCAGGCCAGTAGAAAAGACACCGCCGCCAGGCCATAGAGCAATCCCAGGGCCATCTGGCCGCCGAGTGTCAGGGCCATTTGACGGCCCAGCAGGCTGACCGGCTGTTCCAGCAGCAACGACCATCCGAGCAGCGGCAGGGGTTCAGCCGGCTGGACCGTGAAACATAACCAGGCCAATACGGCCGCCGCGCCGCCGGCCAGCATCGCTGCCGGAAAGGCCCAGCGTCTCACCAGATAAACCAGAGGCGCAACCAGCAGCGGCAGGCCCACCAGCACCCACGCTCCGGCGATCATGTGCCCTCCTCCGATAGAGCCTCTGCCGGGAGCGTCCCTCGCACAGAAATGAGATAACCGGCGCCCAAGGCCACGAACAACGTCGCAATGCCCAACAGGCTGGCGATGGTCAGACTGCGCTCCCAGGCCACGTAAAAGGCGTCGAAGGCCATCAGCCAGGTGAGCAGGCCCGTACCCACGTGAAAGGGCGACTCAGCCAGCGCCAGCACGGTCAGGGCAACCGTAGCCAGCCAGGTGCAGGCCAAACCCAGGGCGGGCAGTGTGCCCGGCAGGGGGTAACGCTTCACCAGGGCGTAAGCGGCGATAGCTGCCAGTGAGAGCGCGCCCATACGAAAGGGCAGGCGCAGGGTAAAGCCGGTGGCAACCCTGAAGGCCTGCCGCCTGGCAGTCGTCAGTTTACGCTGAGCGGCCTGGCTGGTGGTCAGCGGCTTAAAGGGGGAGAGTGACGGTTCACCAATACGTCGGGCCGACCAGTACAAGATGGCGCAGGCGATGGCGCCGGTCATGACCTTGACGACGACCAGCGCCAGAGGAATGATGGTCGCCAGGAGCCAGGCAAGCAGCAGATACTGGACGATCAACGCCAGCAGAGCGTGGGCCCATTGCCGCAGCAAGATGAGCAGGCCGCCGGTGATAAAGAGGCCGGCTATCGCTGTGGTGATGGTAATGGGCGGCAGTGAGGCCAGAATGTGGGTCAGGTCAGGCATATCAGCTTCCTTGGCGGGTCAGCGGTTCAGGATGAGCACAAAGAGAAGCACGATGCTAAAAGCCACCCAGGCCAGGTAGCCCTCACCGTGCAGCAATGCGCCCATCGACCAGACAGCCTGGCGAGTTTGGTCCAGGAACCGGCCAACGGCGCGATGAAGCCAGTCGAGCTGGAAGAGTGTGGCCAGCCGCGCAGCCCGGTCGGCCCATTCGACGGGCCAGGGCATTTGACTACGATAGAGGCCGTAACCCATCGCCAGCGGGAGCAGCAGGGCCGCCCACAATCCGATGCCACCCGAAGTGAGCGAGCCGATCGTCGACAGGCTCTGAAGGGCGGCGTGGCCGGGTGAGACGTCAGCCAGCCGTGTGGCCAGCGAAGGAAACAGCCCCAGCAACAGCAAGGGAGCTGTCTGGAGGGATGCCGCGCCCCAAACGCTCCAGGGACGGGCAGTGATCTGCGGCTGGTCAGATCGACCCTGGCCGTTCCAGAGCCTCAGCAGGGCGGCGATGGTCAGGCTCTCTGCCAGCAGCGTGAGGGCCAGCCAGCCCGCCTGCCCGCCGTCCAGCAGCGCCCGGTACAGTGGCAGCCGCACCAGAAAGCCCACCGTCAGCGGCAAACCGGCCAGCGACGCCACGCCAACACCACCGGGTAGCCGGTCGCGCCATGCCAGGCGCCCATCGCCGGCGGCTGAGAGCCAGATGCAATGAGTGGTCGATGCGGTCGCTCCCAGCGCCAGGTTACAGGCCATCCAAAAGCCTGTGGAGGGTTGTCTGGTGAATACCCAACTCGAAAGAGCCAGGTTGAGCTGGTACAGTTCGATCAGGGATATTGCCCGGCGGGGATGCCGTTGCGCGCTGTGCCAGGCCAGCAGCGATACCAACAGCGCACCCGCCATCCCAATGATCTGGATGGCTGCGGGCAGGGGTATCGGCCCTATCAATCGCGGCGACAGGCGGGTCAGCAGGTAAAGCCCCAGACCGGGTGAGATCAGTTGAAGCGGCCATTCGGGCGGCGCGGCTGTTTCGGCGGCGTCGGTGAGCCAGAAATGAAGGGGGTAGGGAGCCAGCCGGATCAGGGAGGCAGCGATCACGAGCAGTTTGGCTGTGGCTGGCAGGCTTTGATCGGCCGTCAGTGAGAGGTTCAAGGTATCTGTCGCGAGGATAAACGTTGCCGCCAGTAATCCCAGGCAACCCAGGGCGTTGGCGATAAAGGCCCGGCCGTTTGGGGTGGGAGCCACCGTCAGGTAAACCAGATCGACCAGCAGCAATGTCGTCGCCAGAGTGGGCCAATCGGCAGCAAACAGGACCAGAAGCGCGGCTGCCAGAATCAGCCAGGCCGACGCCGGCTGTGGGAATGGCCGTGCTGCATCCTGGCCCGACCGGCCCTCACGTGGGGTTGGCCACGCTGCCAGCAGCGCCGACCACAACAGCAGCAGGCCGAACAACCGCCCCCAGGCGTCCAGGCGCGCGCTCAGTGCCACATCGATGCCCAGGCCGGGCGGAAGAACGAGTAAACGGAAAGGCGATGCGTCGGGCGGGTGTGTGATCCAGGCCAGCGCGGCAGCCAGGAGGAAAGCGAGGGGCAGCGCGTCGTGGAGCCAGAGCGTCAACGGCGGCCGGTCTGGTAAATAGCGGCGGGCCAGCCATAGCACAATCGCGCCAGCAACCAGGATGGTTGGCGGTAAGAACAGCGTAGACCAGAGAGGCACGCCTCACGCATCCCTTTCGAACGGCAACTCGCGATAACTGCCGTCGGCGTCGGGCAACAACTGTTTCACCCGTAGCTCAGCCTGTTCCAGTCTGTCGTTGCACAGCCGGGCCAGGGCCTGACCGCGCTCAAAGAGGGCGATAGCCTCGTCCAGTGTGAGCTCGCCGTCTTCCAGGCGACGAACGACGGCTTCCAGTTCTTGAAAAGCGGCTTCAAAGCCCGGTGTTGGTTCTAGAGTGGTCATGGATTGTTTCACTCCGTCTGATCTGAAACCACGGTGGCGCCAAATTCTCCCTGTCGCACGCGGATGACGAGCGGGTCGCCGGTGGCCACGTGTGCCGTCGAGGTCACCACGCGCTCTGTCTGGCCGTGGCGCACGATGGCATAACCGCGGTCGAGTGTAGCCAGAGGGCTGAGCGTGGCCAGCCGGCCGGTCAACCCGTTGAGTTGCTCGCGGCGCAGCGCCAGCAGATGGCCGGCGGCGACGCCTGTCGACTGGGCGAGCTCGTCGGTGCGCTGGCGCAGGTTTTCGATCCGACGACCGGGTGAGTTGCGCCGCAGCGCCTGGGTGAGCTGGGCCAGCTTTTGGCGGCGGGCATCCAACTGGTGCTGTAGCGCGCCGATCAGCCGGCTGTGTTGGCTGCGCAGGCCGGTCAGTAATTCGAAACGATCCGGCACGGCCAGTTCGGCAGCCGCCGAGGGGGTGGGGGCGCGCACGTCGGCGGCGAAATCGGCGATGGTGAAATCGATCTCGTGGCCCACACCCGAGATCACCGGCGCGCGAGAAGCGGCGATGGCACGCGCCACCCGCTCGTCGTTAAAGGCCCACAGGTCTTCCAGCGAGCCTCCACCGCGGGCAACGATGATGACGTCTACCTGGGCGTGATCGTTGAGCGCCTGGATGGCGGCCACGATCTGGGGCGGGGCCTGGTCGCCCTGCACCAATGTGGGCGCGATCAGCACTTCGACCGGCGGGTATCGCCGGGCCAGGACGTTGAGGATGTCTTGCAGGGCGGCGGCTGTGGCCGAGGTGACGATGCCCAGACGGCGAGGAAAGGGCGGCAGGGGCCGTTTGCGCCCGGCATCAAAAAGCCCCTGGTCGGCCAGACGCTGTTTGAGGGCCTCGAACTCCAGGTACAGGCGGCCCATGCCCACGCTCTGGAGATGATCGACGTAAAGCTGATAGTTTCCGGCCGCCTCGTAGACCGAGACGTGTCCATGGGCCAGCACCGATTGACCATCTTGTGGCAGGATGCCGTGGCGGGCCACGTCGGAGCGCCACATGACGCCGCGCAGGCTGGATTGATCGTCCTTGAGGCTGAAATAGGCGTGTCCGGAGGCCGTCACGCGCAGGTTCGAGATCTCGCCTGCCACCCACACGTCTTGCAGGACATAATCGCCTTCCAGCAGGCTTTTGACGTAACGGGTAAGCTGCGAAATGGTCAGCGGCTCGGATGACGGATCAAAGAAGCTCAGTTGGCCAGAACCGTCGCGCGGCGGTCGAAAGGGCACCTGGCGGCTCCTCAAAAACGGGCTGATGTGCGGTCTATCATAACCCACGTTGGGCAAACTGTCAAGCTGGGGCGCGGTGACGACAAAAAGCGGCCAACCCCAGGGGCCGGCCGCTCGCTGTTTGGCTGGCTGTGTGACTCAGGCTCTGAGGGTGTGGGTGCGCAGGCGTCGGGCTATGAGCAGCAGCGCAGCCAGACCCAGGCCGGTCAGCGGCATTTCGATGCCGATGCCCGTGACGGGCAGCTCGTCGGCTGGCCCGCGGGAAACGGACAGCGTCGCCGTGGCCTGAGTGGCAGCGCTCTCACGGTAGAGCAGCGACGATCGGTTGGTCAGTTCCCAGGACTCACCGTGGTTAGGCTCCACCAGGGTTACGAAACTCACGATGGCCTCTTCATCCGGCCCCAATGTGCCCAGCCGGGCGATCACCAGGTTATCGGCATAGTCCACCGGCCCGTGGTCCGATTCGGCGCTCACGTAACCCAACCCCGATGGTATCAGGTCGGTCAGTTGGACATGGGTGATGGCTGTTTCCAGGTTGTTTTTGATGTGCACGGTAAAGGTCACCCGGTCGCCTGGCAGCGCTTCGGTGGCGCTGGCCTGCATGGTGTGTGTCACCGGCAGGGGCAGGGGCTGTTCGCCTTCGTACACCCCCAGGTTGACGACGGTCTCGTCGCCGGCGATCGGCCTCACGGCCACGTCGGCAGTCAGGGGTTGGTAGGGGCTGTCTTGAGGCGCTACTATGTTGAGCAGGATGATGTCGTTGCCCAGGCGTTCAAAGACAAAATACCCCGTTGTATCGCTGGCGGTGTCCAGGTGCCAGTCGGCGCCACTCGCCCGGATAGGCACGTTGGGCTCGTTGCGAAATCCCCAGTTGATGATGACGCCGTGTATACTGGGCGGCTGGCCGGTGGTCAGGCTGGGCAACGGTGTGGGTGTTGGCGGTTGTACGGTGGGCCGGTCTTCCGGGCCCTGACTGGCTGCCGGGGTGGGTGTGCCAAGCGCGACAGCCAGCAACAGGGCCAGCAGTACGGTCAGACCAGAAAAAGCTCTGAGGGCAGCGAATCTACGCATGGAGGTGACCTCCTCTCTACGGTACGGTCGGCCTGCGAGGCCAGCCTGGTCACAGAGGCTGATGCAGAAAAACGATGGTGTGCCAGCGAGCGATCTGATCTAGAGCTACATACATTTTAATGCTTTTTTCACAATTGTGCAAGTGTTAATTTCAGAACTGGACGCCGGCGTTTATTCAATGATGGTCCACAAGTTATCGTCTCTCTCTTGGGTGTTGATGATCTGGTTTGACCGCAGAGCCCACCGAGTTCGCGGAGAAAAAGATAGAAAACTCGGCGGGCTGTGTTCTCGGCGGTGAAAAACGGCCCAGGTGTTTCGTCAAAACCCGGTAGTGTCTTGACGATGAAATCCTCGCACGTTTGGCAATAAAATACACCACCAAGGCACCGAGACACAAAGCCTTTTTTCTTGGTGTCTTGGTGGTTATCTTTTCGGCTTCGACGTGAGCTCAGCCGAACGGTTCCGGCTTGGCCGGGTTGGGGAGACTATCCAAAAGTGTATGGAAGGATACTCTGGCACATTTCAGATCAAAGATTGACATCGAGCATTAACAACGGTATAATGAGGTTGTCTTGCATCACAGAGATCGATCCACACCCCTCTTGACATCAAGCCATCGCCCTGGTTCATGGAAGGGAGGATTGCCGTGTACTCGTTGTCTCTCGTTTTGCAGACTTGGGCCGTCTGGATACAGCGCTCGCCTCAAAAGCGCCGGCAGTTTTTTTCACTGGCGCTGGTTCTGGCCCTGATGTTGCAATTTATGCCTCTCGACCTGCCGATCCCCAGCCAGGTCGTCTCCCGGTTGTTGATCCCTCCCTCGGCGGTGCTCCCGGCCTGGATTAACCCGGATACTGCGGCTGTGGCCGAAGCGCTGGCGCCTCTGGATCGTGTGGTGGAGAGCCTGGAACCCGGATTGGCCCACGCCAAAGAGATCCAACCCACCACCCTCCAGTTCACCAAGGTCTGCGATCCCAATCCTGTGGGCCAGGGTGGGTTGATCACCTACACCCTCTACATCACCAACACCGGCGCCATCACCGCCAGCATCCTGATCACCGACCCTTACCCCACCAACACCACCTATGCCAGCATCCTGCCCGGCTCCGATGGCGGGGCCACCTGGTCGTCCACGGCTCTGACCGACTATGTGCGCTTTTACACCGGCGATTTTTTCGATATCCCCGGCGACAAAGGGCTGGCGCCCGGACGCACGGCCATTCAACGCTTCCAGGTGCGCGTGGCAAAGCCCTTCACCGATCAGGCCACCATCACCAACACCGCCTTTCTCACCGCCAACCTCGTCTCGCCGCTGGCGGCATCCTGCATTGTCACCGTCAACGCGCCGGTGTTTGCCATTGGCAAAACACCGGCCAGCTCCACCGTCGAGGCCGGCGAAACCCTGACCTACACCCTCTACATCACCAACACCGGCCACCTCACCGCCACTCTGCTCTTTACCGTCACCGATCGGGTTCCCGACGCCATGCATTACCTCAGTTCCTCTCCGGCCGGTTCCTATTCAGAGCCAGACCGCACTGTCACCTGGGTGCTCACCGACGACCTGGGCGTCGGCCAGGCCGTGACCACCTCCCTCGTCGTCACCGTGACCACGCCCTACACCAACGGCGTCATTCTCACCAACAGCAGCTACCGCGTCTGGAGCGACGAAGTGCTCGCCGCCGCCGAAGGCGACCCGGTGACCGTCACCGTGACCAGTCATCCTCACCTGGCCCTGACCAAGGTCGACGCCGTTGATCCGGTGCAGGCGGGCGACTATCTCACCTATACTCTCACCCTGGAAAACCAGAGCGGCGCCAACGGCCACGCCCAGAACGTGGCCGTCACCGATACCGTGCCTCTCAGCGCCACCTTTGCAGGTTGCAGCGGCGCGCCGTGCGCCGAGAGTGGCGGCGTCGTCACCTGGACGCTGCCCGCCGGCGACGAGCTGATCGTCGGGCAGAGCGCGCAGTTCACCCTCACTGTGCGGGTGCACAGCCCGCTGATCTCTGGCACCCTGCTGACCAACGCCTCCTACGGCGTCACCGCCACCAACGCCGCCTCACCCACCGCTGGCGCCGCCGTGACCACCACCGTCAACAGCAGCCCCAGCCTCACAGTGACCAAATCGGTGGATCCGGATTCTGTGATGGCCGGGGAAATCGTCACCTACACCATCGAACTCGTCAACGACGGCAACGAAACGGCCACCGGCGTCTCGATCACCGATACGCTGCCCGTCAGTTTCACCTTTGGCGGCCTGGTCAGCGGGCCCGCGCCCTCCGGGGCGTCCACTCGCACCATCACCTGGACCGATCAAACCGTCACCGGCACGGTGATAGGCCGATCCATCACCCCCGGCCCGCTGACGCTGATTTTCACCGCCACCGTCGACGCCGCCATTCCCGATGGCACGGTGCACACCAATCTCGTCACCGCCGCCTACCGCCTGGGTGAGATTACCACCGGTCCCACTGCTCCGGTGACGGTTACATCTCCCCTGCTGGATATTGCCAAATCGCCCCATGCCGCTCAGGTCGATGCTGGCGAGCGGCTAACCTACACCATCCGCTACTCTAACACCAACAGCACACCCGCCACCTCGGTCGTCATCACCGACCGCCTGCCGGCCCACGTTAGTTTTGTCGGCGCCAGCGGCGATTTTGCCGGCTACCAGCCTGTCATCCCCGCTGCCGGAGAGGTGATGACGTTTACCATCGGCGGGCTGGCCCAGGCCGATGGGCAACAATCCATCGCCCTGGTGCTGAGCGTGTCCAGCCCGCTGACGGACGGCACCGTGCTCACCAACCAGGCGCGCATCAGCGCCGCCGAGCCATCTGTCGCCGACACCGGCCCGGTGACGGTGGTCGTCCGCAGCGCGCCGAGTCTCTCTCTACAAAAAACCGATTCACCCGATCCGGTGGAGGCCGGCGCGGCGCTGGGCTACGTCCTCACCGCCACCAACGCCGCCTTGGCCAACGCCCTCGCCGCCGGCGTGACCATCACCGACGTGGTGCCGCAGCACACCACCTTTGTCGCCGCCGCCACCGCCGGTCTCACCTTCGAAGGCCCCGATGCCAACGACGTGATCACCTGGACCCTGGCCTCGGCCCTGGCCCCCGGCGATAGCGCCGTGGTCACCTTTACCGTGGCCGTGGACTCGCCCTTGCCCGACGGCGCCGTTCTCACCAACACGGGCTGGCTCACCTGCGCCCAGGGCGTGGGCGCCGCCGCCACGGCGACGACCACCGTCCAGAGCCGGCCCGCCCTGACGCTGACCAAACAAGACGCCCCCGATCCGGCGGCTGTGGGCGGCGCGCTTTACTACACCCTCACCGCCACCAACCTGGCCTCGGCCAACGCCGCCGCCACCTCGGTCGTCCTCACCGACGCCCTGCCGGCCGACGTCACTTTTACCGGCGCGTCGCCCGGCTACACCGGCCCCGACGCCCAGGGCGTGATCACCTGGACGCTGCCCGATCTGAACCCCGGCGACAGCCAGGCGATCACCCTCACCACGCTGGTGAACACCGATCTGGCCGACGAGACGACGCTCACCAACTGCGCCTGGATCACCAGCGCCCAGGGCGTGGGCGCCGCCGCCACCGAGACGACCACTGTCCGCGCTCCAGACCTGACCGTGAGCAAATCGGCCACACCGGCCATCGCCCGGCCCGGCGAAACCATCACCTACGTGATCGTCTTTTCCAACAGCGGCGGCATCGCCGCCAGCGGCGTGCGCCTCACCGATACCCTGCCGCTGAGCGTCAGCCTGGTCACTTCGCAGACCACCTCGGCCAGCTACGTACCCGGCTCCAGTTTTGCCTGGTATTCCGATACGGTCGAAGCGGGCAGCGTGGGCGTCATCACCCTCACCGCTCAGGTGACCACCACACCAGGCTGGATCGATGCCGACGGCGGCACGGCCATCGAAAACAGCGTCGTCATCACCGGCGCCACACCCGACGGCGATCCTTCCAATAATCGAACCACGGCGCAGACCACCGTCTACGCCGGGCTTCCGGCCACACTCACCCTCAGCGCCGCACCAACCACGACCACCGTCGATGGCTCGTCGACGATCACCGCCGCCGTCACCGACGCCTGGGGCAACCCGGTCATGAACCAGGACAACGTCACCGTCACCCTGGGCAGCAGCCTGGCCGGCAGCCAGATCACGCCGCCCACGGCGACGCTTTTGTTGGGGCAGGCCACGGCGAGCATCACCTCCACGGCCACGGGCCTGGCCCTGGTCAGCGGCGCCATCGGCGCCAACCCCACCGTGACCGACACGGCGACCGTCACTTTTGCCGCCGGCGCGCTGCACCACCTGGCCTTCGGCCCCCTCGCCGATCAGACGGCCGGCGTCGATTTTACCATCAACATCACCGCCTGCGATCGTTACAGCAACGTGGTCGATTACGACGGCGTCGTGACGCTGGCAGACCCCAGCACCGGCTCGCTGAGACCGGTCACATCGGACAATTTCGTCAACGGCATCCTTTCGTCGCAGGCCGTCAGCATCACCCAGGCCCGGGCCAACCAGCCCATGCGGGCCGTCACCGCCGCCGTGACCAGCAACAGCGATCCCTTTACCGTGACGGCCAGCGCGGCAACCACTCTCACGCTGAGCGCCGCGCCGTCTACGGTGGGCGTGGGCGTGAACGCCGACCTGACGGCTGCCCTCGTCGACGCTTTCGATAACCCCGTGGCGGCCACGACCATCACCTTCACCGCCGCCAACCTGGGCGGCGGCAGCATCGACCCGGCCGCCGCGGCCACCGACGCCGCCGGCGAGGCGACGGCGATCATCTCGTCCACAGTGCTGGGATCGCGCCTGATCACCGCCGCCACCGGCAGCCTCACCGCCACGACCTGGATCACCTTCACCGCCGGGCCGCCGGCCGTCATCACGCTGACCATCACCTCTTCGACGACGGTGGTGGGCAGCGCGGCCCAGATGACCACCACCGTGGCCGACGCCTATGGCAACCCGGTGTCGGATGAAGACATGGCCTTCAACACGGATGACGACCTGGGCGGCGGCGCCATCAGCCCGGCGACCGATACCACCGACGCCGGCGGCCAGGCCACGTCGGCCATCAGCAGCACTGCCAGCGGCGTCAAAACGGTGGTGGCCGAGGCGACCAACGGTATCACCGGCACGGCCCAGGTCACTTTTACCGCCGGCGCGTTGGATCATTTTGCCGTGGGGCCGGTGGCCGATCCGCAGACGGCGGGCGTGGCTTTTACGCTGGTCGTCACCGCCCAAGACAGTTTTAGCAACACCGTGCTGGGTTTCACCGGCCAGGTCACCCTCACCGACAGCACCGGCACGCTTTTGCCGGGAGTATCGGGCGGTTTCGTGGATGGTGTGCGCAGCGAGAGCGCCACCATCACCCTGGCCCAAACGGGCGTGACGATCGCCGTCACTCACACCGCCGGGACCGAGGCGGGCCTGAGTAATACCTTCGGCGTGGTGGCCAACGCGCCCGCCACCGTCACGCTCCAGGTCGCGCCGGTCAACGTGCCGCTGCAGGGCGCTGCTGCACTCACGGCCACCGTCACCGACGCCTGGAGCAACCCCGTGACCGATGGCACGCCGGTTACGTTTACCACGTCGGCCGGCTCGGTGGTTCCCTCTCCCGCCGCGACGACCGACGGCGCCGCGACGGCGCAGCTCACCGCCGACTGCGTCGAGCGCACGGGTGTCATGGTCATGGTTATGGCCGGCCTGGTGTTTGACACGGCGACGATCAGTTTTACCGCGCCGGGCGCGCCGATGGCCCTGAGCGTGACCGCTGCGCCGGGCAGCATCCCTGTGGGCAGCGGCACGGCGGTCGTCACCGCCACCGCCGTCGACTGCGCCGCCAACCCCGTGCCGGGCCAGGTGGTGAGCTTTGCCGCCAGCCTGGGCAGCCTGCCGGCCAGCGGCGCCACCGATGCCAGCGGCCTTGTCACGGCCACACTGACCGCCGGAACGACGGCGGGCACGGCGGCCATCACGGCCACGCTGGGCAGCCTGAGCGACACCACCTCGGTGGTCATCGAGCCGGGCGCGCCGGCCACCGTGACCGTCACCGCGAATCCGGCCAGCATCCCGGCCAACGGCCACGCTACCTCCACCGTCACCACCCACGTCACCGACGTCTATGGCAACCCGGTGGCCGACGGCGCCAACGGCACGCTGGATTACCATCCCACCGCGTTGGGCAGTCTCGCGCCGCTCACTTTTACCACCACCGCTGGCAGCGGCGCGGCGATCTTTACCGCCGATGTGCTCACTGGCACGGTGACCCTCACCGCCACGGTGGATGGCATCAGCGGCGCGACGCAACTCACGCTGACGCCGGGCATCACCGAGCTTTACCTGCCCATGGCGATGCGCCAGTATGCGCCGCCGCCGCGTTACGACCTGCTGGTAGAGAGTGTGACCTGGAGCCCGTCGCCGCCGACGGCGGGCCAGCCTTACCACGTAGAGATCGTGGTGCGCAACGACGGCACGCTGACCGTGACCAACGATTTCTGGGTGGATCTCTACCTGAACCCGCGCGCCACGCCGGGCGTGAATCAGACCTGGGACATGCTATCGCGTTCCAGCTATGGCAAAGCCTGGCTGGTGCGCGACGACATCGGCCCTGGCATGACGGTGACGCTGAGCACCGCCGATCCAGACGATCCGCTCCATCCGGGCGATCGGTACAGCTATTGGCCGCCGCCGCCCTACGACGCGGCTCAGAATCCCTTTTACGTGCTGGTGGATTCCTGGGGCCAGAGTGTCGGTTTGGTGGACGAGGGCAACGCCGAAGGGAACAACCTCTGGGGGCCGGTCGATGCCAGCGCTGTGGGGGCTGTTGAGGCTAAAAGCCTGAACGGTTTACCCGGCCCATCGGGCCCGCCCTCCGGGCCGCGGCCGCAACTTTTGAGGCGAGGCGGTTGGTCGCCGTGGTGGCGCTGGCGGATGTGAGAGCGTCGTGGCCATCGAGATCAGAGCGATTCAGACGCAAGAGGAATATCACGCCGTCGAGCGGTTGCAGCAAGAGGTGTGGGGCCTCGATGCCCTGGACACGGTGCCCTATCACCTGTTGCTGACCGCACAAAAGAACGGCGGCCTGATCCTCGGCGCTTTCGATACCACTCCCAAAGGCGGCGGCCGGCTCGTCGGTTTTGTGTTCGGTTTGGTGGGGTTGGCGGCCGACGGTCGGCTGAAACACTGCTCTCACATGGCGGGCGTGCATCCTGATTATCAGAGCCAGAACCTGGGCTATCGGCTCAAGCTGGCGCAGCGCGAGCACGTGCTGGCCCAGGGCATGGATCTCATCACCTGGACTTTCGAGCCGCTGGAGAGCCGCAACGCCAGACTCAACTTTCGTAAGCTGGGTGTCGTCTGCAACGTGTACGTTCCAGACATGTACGGCGCGCAGGATAACGCTCTCTATGCCGGCCTGCCCAGCGATCGCCTGCAAGTGGATTGGCACATCGCCAGCGAACGGGTGGTCGAACGGCTGAGTGGGCACCGGGCAGGCCCGTCTCTCTCGATGCTGTTGGAGGCCGGTCTGCCGCTGGTGAATCGTGCGCTGGATGGTGATCCGCCCTGTCCGCCGCAGGTCACGTTCCCACTGCGAGGACAACGCCTGCTGGTGCAGATCCCCGCTGATTGGCAGCGTATCAAGGCCGTCGACATGGGTCTGGCCCGCGCCTGGCGGCTTTACAGCCGGGCGCTGTTCGAGACCGCCTTTGCCAGCGGTTACACCATCACCGATCTGTTGTTCGAGCGTGGACAAAGCTGCTACTTGCTGGAAAAGACTCGCGAGACAGATGTGGTGAGAACGTCTGCCATGTGATCTGCCTGGCAAAACCTGCAAGTATACTTGCCTCTTGACAGCGCCCCGATGTTGGTGTAATATCCTCCCGTTGCCGAAACCCCTCTGGGGACAATGTTGCCCAAAACCATCGAAAGCGAGGTGTGTAGTGGAGCCACGCCGCGGAGCGGAGTGGCGTCTTGTGGCACTCCACGCCGTTACGCGCCTGACCACGGTATCTTCTCAATAACTTGGGACAGGATGTAGGGCAAGACGCAATTTGTCAAATTGCGCTACTCGCCCCCACTTTTTGAAAAGATACTGACCACGAACATATTTTATACAAGGAGAGAACAAGATGTCTTTTACCTACGCCGTCCTGGGCGCGGGCCGTCAGGGCACCGCTGCCGCCTACGACATGGCCCGCTGGGGCGATGCCAAACGTGTCATTCTGGCCGATTACGATCTGGAGGTTGCCCGCCGCGCCGCCGGGCGTATCAACGACCTGCTGAAACGCCCGGTCGTCGAACCGGTACAGGTAGATGTGACCGACCTCAACGCTGTCGAGCGGGTGCTCAGCGGCGTCGATAGTTTCCTCAGCGCCGTGCCCTACTATTACAACCTGGATATCACTCAGGTGGCCATCAAAGTCAGGGCCAACATGTGCGATCTCGGCGGCCACATCGGTATTGCCCGCCAGCAGCATGCTTGTGCCGCCGAGGCGCGGGCCGCGGGCATCAGCATCACCCCCAACTGCGGCCAGGTGCCGGGTATGGGCACCACCCTCATGGTCTACGGCATGGAATTGCTCGATGAAGCTGTCGATGTGTTCATGTGGGATGGCGGCATACCGCAGATTCCCCGGCCGCCGTTCAACTATTTGCTCACCTTTCATATCGCCGGGCTGACCAACGAATACGCCGAGGATGCCATCTTTATCCGCGATTGGCAGGTGACCGAGGTGCCCACCCTGACCGAGTTGGAAACGGTCGAGTTTCCACCGCCCATCGGCACATTGGAGGCCTTTGTGGCCGGTGGCGGCACCGATACCATGCCCTGGACCTTTGAGGGCAAAATTCGAACCCTGCAGAACAAAACCCTGCGCCATCCGGGCCATTTTGCCCAACTGCGCGCCTTTTATGATCTCGGCCTGTGGGATCTGGAGCCTGTGCGGGTTGGCGCGGTGGAGATCGTGCCGCGAGATGTCTTTCATACCCTGTTCGAGCCCAAGGTGGTCTATCCTGAGGATAAAGACCTGGTCATCGTGCGCGTCGAGTCCACCGGCAAAAAGGATGGCCGCGCCGCCGAGTCTTTGGTGCAGGTGATCGATCGCTGTGACGAGCAAACCGGCTTTACGGCCATGGAGCGAGGCACCGGTTGGAGCGCGGCCATCGTGGCCGAGATGGCGGCGCGTGGTGAGACACCACGCGGCGCTGGCGGCGTGGAAGTGCAGGTGCCGGCGGCGCCTTTTGTGGCCGAGCTGCGCAAGCGGGGCATCGACGTCGCCGAAAAGATTACGTTTGAGTAGATGGGGGGAACAGGGTGAGGATCGAGGTCAATTGCGAGCGCATCCGGCGTAATACCGAGGCCGTGGTGCGCCTGTGCAGCACACGCGGCATCGAGGTGGTGGGCGTCACCAAAGCCTGCTGCGGCCATCCAGAAGTGGCGCGGGCCATGCTGGCCGGGGGTGTGCGTTTGCTGGGAGAATCGCGGCTCAAGAACGTGCGACGGCTGCGGGCGGCAGGCATCGAGGCCGAGGTCATGTTGCTGCGACTGCCGGCCCTGAGCGAGGTCGACGAGGTGGTGCGGCTGGCGCAGGTGAGCCTCAATTCTCAGGTGGCGACGGTGCGCGCGCTCTCGCGCGCGGCGCAGGCGCAGGGCGTGACGCACCGGGTGGTGTTGATGATCGAGACCGGCGACCGTCGTGAGGGGGTGATGCCGCAGGAGGCCGTGCCTGCTGCCGGCGGCATGTTGGGCCTGCCGGGCATCGAGCTGATCGGCATCGGCGCCAACGTGAGTTGTATCGGCGGCGTGCTGCCCACCCGGCAGAACACACAGCTCTTGGTGAACGTGGCCGAGCAGGTAGAGCAGGCGCTGGGCATCCGCTTCGAGGTGCTTTCCGGCGGTCACACCGCCAGTCTGGCTCTTATCGAACGAGGTGAGATGCCATCGCGGGTCAACCAATTACGCGTTGGCGAGGGGATTTTGTTGGGCGTGGACAGCGCTGGCGAGTGGCCGCTGCCCACACCGTTTCAGGACGTTTTTAACGTGGTGGCCGAGGTGGTCGAGATCGACGTCAAGCCACACCTGCCTGAAGGCCCCATCACCATCGACGCCTTTGGCCGCACGCCGCACTGGGAAGATCGGGGTCTGCGCCGGCGGGCCATCCTGGCCATCGGTGAGCAAGACCTGCGCATCGATGGCCTGCGCCCCAGGCGGCCGGATATCTCGATGGTGGGAGCCAGTTCGGATCACCTGGTGGTCGATGTCACCGCGGCTGACCCGCCGGTGCAATTGGGCGACGAGTTGGCGTTCGAGCCGATTTACGCCGCCGTGGCGACGGCCATGGCCAGTTACGGCGTGGATCAGGTGATTCTTTCGAGGTAACGGTTGGCTAAAAGGAGTGAACCATGCTCGATATTTTGATCCAAAACGGTACGGTGGTCGATGGCAGCGGCGCGCCTGCCTTCCGGGCCGATGTGGGCCTGGTCGATGGTCGGGTGGTGGCCGTGGCGGACGGAATCGATCACGAGGCGGTGCGCACCATCGACGCGACGGGCCTGCACGTGGCGCCCGGTTTCATCGACCCTCACACCCACTCTGATCTGACCTTGCTGGTGGATCCAAAAGCCGAGAGCAAGATCCGGCAAGGCGTGACCACGGAGGTGATCGGTAACTGCGGCTTTTCGCCTGCGCCGCTGATCGGCGCGGCGGTGGACGAAGTGTACGCCGACGCCGTCCAGTTTAACCTGGAAATTACCTGGCGCAGCATGGCCGAGTACCTGGATCGGCTGCGCAAGCCCGGCACGGCGTTGAACGTGGTGGCATTGGTGGGCCACAACACCGTGCGCGGCTGCGTGTTGGGTTACGATGACCTGCGGCCCACGCCTGAGCAGCAGGCCCAGATGGAGCGAGTGACCGCCGAGGCTCTGGAGCAGGGGGCGCGTGGCCTCTCGACCGGCCTTTTTTACCCGCCCGGCATCTATGCCGCAATCGACGAGGTGATCGGTCTGGCGCGAGTCACGGCGCGGCAGGGCGGCATTTATGCCAGCCACATCCGCAGTGAGAGCGATGCCCTGTTCGACGCCGTGGCCGAAGCGGTCGAGATCGGCCAGCGGGCAGAGGTTCAGGTGGAGGTGGCGCACCTCAAGCTGGCGGGCTATCGCAACTGGAGCGGCGTGGAGCGGCTGGGGGCCATGCTGGAGGATGCCCGTGCGCGCGGCGTGCGCCTGGGCTGCGATCAGTATCCTTATCACGCCAGCAATTCGTGGCTGGCCTGTATGCTGCCTTACTGGGCCCAGGCTGGCGGGGCAAAAGCGGTGGCCGACCGTCTGCGCGATGCGACGATTCGGGCCAGGCTGCGCCAGGACTGGGAACAAGACCGCGCCGGCTGGGAGGATCGCGGCGGCATGCGCGACTGGGACGACATCGTGGTCAGCGATTGCACCGCCCGGCCTGAGGTGTTGGGCCAGAGCCTGGCCCAGATCGCCGAGGCCGGGGGCAAAGACCCGCTGGACGCCGCCTTTGACCTGATCGTCGCCAGCGAGGGGCAGGTGGCCTGTGTGTGGTTCGATCAATCGGAGGACAATGTGCGCCGGTTGATGCGCCATTCGATGGTGGTGGTGGGCAGTGATGGTTATGCGCTGTCGTCCCAGGGGCTGTTGAGCCAGCGCAAGCCTCACCCGCGCAGTTACGGCACGTTTCCGCGCGTGCTGGGGCGCTACGTGCGTCAGGAAAAGGTGCTCTCGCTGGAAGAAGCGGTGAAAAAGATGACGTCTGTCACGGCAGAACGTTTTGGCTTGGCCGATCGTGGCCAGATCCGTCAGGGGGCCTGGGCGGATCTGGTGCTGTTCGATGCGGGTAGCGTCATGGATCGGGCCACCTTTACCGCGCCGCACCAGTATCCATTGGGCATCCCATACGTGATCGTCAACGGGCAGGTAGTGATCGATGGCGGCGAGCACACCGGTGCGCTGCCAGGGCGGGTGTTGTAGCTCCGCTGGCGAGAACCCTGCTGAGGCAGGTTTTTGGGGCAAGCGCCAGATTTGACATTTGTGCGTTTTCGACTATAATACGCTTCCGAAGTTCTGAAGGAGGTTAATGGGCATGAACAACAACTGCATCGTTCTCAACAACGCTCAAGCGGCCCGTCTGCGCTCAGGTTTCAGTGGCGTGGATTTGCCTTGCCATAGTGTGCCCATTGATTGTTGACATAAGTCTGAAAAGACCGTGGGCGCACTACCGCCCACGGTCTTTTTTTTCCTGTTCACTCGTGCGCCCTGGCGCACTTGGCAGAGACCGTGGGACGAAGAATCAGCCGCGGTCTTTTTTGTTTGTCCACCTGCTCTGGCAGGATGTTAAGGAGGTTCGTAGTGAGCCACGCAGTGGTGTCTTGTGGCACTCCACGCCGTTACGTGCCTGACTACGAACATATTATACGAGGAGGTCTGAAATGTCTTTGCTGGCTCGTGAAGCACGTGTGACCTATGCGTTTGTGGAACGGAATTTTAACCTGGTCAAGCGATACTGGGGTTGGGAAGTGGTCTGGATGGTCTATTCCATCGTCAACGCCCTGTCCATCACGTTTATCGGCAAGGCGTCGGCGAGCATCACCGGGCAGCCCATGAGCCAGACCGAGATCGATCAGGTTATTCTCTACCTGTTGCTGGGTACGCTGGTGTGGCATTACCTGGCCGTGGTCTTTGACGGCATCAGCGAGACGATCGCCTGGGAGCGTTGGGAAGGCACCATCGAGTACACCTTTATGGCGCCCATCTCTCGTTTTACCCACATGGTGGGCAGCACCCTGTTCTCGCTGCTCTACGGCTTTTTGCACACAGCGGTCATCCTGGCGGTGGTGGTGCTCTTTTTCCGGCTGAATCTGAGCCAGGCCAACCTGGTGGGGGCGACTCTGGTTTTGCTGGCCGGCAGCGTGTCGATGGTGGGTTTGGGGATCATGGCATCGGTGATGCCGCTGCTCTTTCCCGAACGGGGAGCCCAGATGACCCACGTCATCCAGGCGCTGCTCCTGCTGGTTTCCGGGGTGTACTATCCCATCGAGGTGTTGCCCGACTGGATGCAAAAGGTGTCCACGATTTCGCCAGTGACTTATGTGCTACAAGGCGCGCGGGCCGCCGTCATCGACGGCGCGCCGCTGCGCGATCTGCGTCACTTTTTCTGGCCGTTGTTGATCATTGGCGTGGTCATGGTGCCGCTGGGTGTGTATATCTTTGGCATCTGCGAGCGCTACGCCAAGCGTACCGGCAAGTTGAAACGAAACGGTTAATCACATCTCCCGCAGGTCAATGGCCTTTGGGAGGTCCGACCGCCCAAAGGAGGTCTGGAATGAATCACGATGTAGCTCTATCGGTCGAACAGATCAGCAAAAGTTTTCACAAAGAGAGTCAGTTTGCCTGGCCGTGGCAGGCCCTCAAGCGCAACGGCGACGCCAAAGGCAAACACTCAAAAGAGATCCGGGCCATAGATGGCATCTCGTTCAGTGTGGAGCGGGGTGAGATCTTTGGCGTGTTGGGAGCCAACGGCTCTGGCAAGTCGACGCTCATCCGCCTCATCTCGACGTTGCTCATTCCCGATACCGGCGAAATCAGCATCTTTGGTCTCGACATTCGCCACGACGAGATGGCCGTCAAACGGCTCATCAATCGGGTGTCGGTGGATGCCGCGCTGTTCAAAAAACTTTCCGCGCTGGAGAATCTGACCTACGCGGCGCGGCTGTACGGGCTGGATGCCCGCCAGGCCCAGGAAGAGGCCGCTCGTATCCTGGAAAAGCTGGGCATCGGCCGCGACCGGATGCGCGAGCCGTTGGAGGACATGTCGCGGGGTATGCAACAAAAGGTGGCCATCGCCCGGGCGTTGCTCACCACGCCGGTGCTGTTGCTGCTCGACGAGCCTACCACCGGCCTCGACCCTCGCTCCAAACACGAAGTACAGCGCTTTGTGCTCAAGCTGCGCCAGGAGCACGATACCACCGTGCTGCTGACCAGCCACGACATGGATGAGGCCGACCGCCTGTGTGACCGCATTGCCATCCTGGACGACGGCCAGATCGTGGCCCTGGACACGCCCGCCGGTCTCAAGGCGATGGTGGGCCGCACCAACGGCCACGAGCCGACCATGGAAGAGGCTTTTATGGCTCTCACCGGCAAGCGGCTGGTGGATGGCGAAGAGGACGTGGCGGCGGTTGCAGAGTTGGGTCACGTGTTGTGAGACATATGGCGTGGTGCGTATTCCGTTTGGGAAATACGCACCACGTATCACTCTCTGTCGTGTCATGCTTTGATGACGAGAGGAGAGAAATTTTGAAAACCATCGTCCGTGATTGGGACTGGTGGGCCTATCTGTTCCGAGTGGTCCATCGGCAGCAGATTCCGGGCATCTCTGAATGGGACGATCGGCTGATTGCCTTTATCGTCGCGTTGCTCGAGTTGAAGCCCGGCAGTTGCCTGTTGGATGTGGCCTGCGGCAGCGGGGTGCACCTGTTGCGGCTGGCGCAGCGGGGCATTGAGGGCGTGGGCGTCGAGATCGCGCCCAGCCTGGTGCGTCACGGTCAGGAACAGGCCGTCGAGATAGGCGTTGCCCACCGGCTCCGCTACCTGGTGGGTGATATGCGTCACCTGGCGGCTGCCGTGGGCGACGAGACGTTCGACGCCGTGACGCTGCTCTCTGGCTCGTTTGGCTTTTTCGACGACGCCACCAACCAGCAGGTGCTGGATGGTCTGGCGGCGCGCTTGAAGCCGGGCGGCCGCCTGTTGCTGGATTGTGTCGCGCCGGCCCAGGCCATGCAGCCTGGCTGCCGCTCGTGGAGCGCCTACGGCGGCGGCATCGGCTTTCGCGAGAGCTGGTTCGATCCCATCACCTGTAGCCTGTGCAGCGATTTTCGCTTTCTGGACGCCGACGGGGTGATGAACCTGTGCGCCGAACCGGAGCGCATCCGCGTTTACAGCCTGCCGGAGCTCAAGGCCATGATTTCCTACGCCGGACTGGAATTCGTGGCGGCCTATGCCAATCACGCCCTGCCAGCCGTGCCCTACGACATCGATCACTCGGATCGATTGGTGGTGGTGGCTGGCAAGTAAGGATCCGTAAAAATATAAATTCCCGTGTCACCCTGAGCGAAGCGAAGGGTCTCGTTCTACTCAAACGGGATTCTTCGCGCCCTTACAGGCGCTCAGAATGACAGTGGCGGAAGTTATTCTTTTACAGACCCTAAGGAGTCGAGATCGTGTTTGTCGAAACACCGGCCGGCTTTGAAACGCGCCCGGCCACGTTGCAAGATCTGGAGGCCGTCGTGGCGTTGATCAATGCCGCTGCACTGGCCGATATCGGCATGAAGCGCACCACCCACGAGGAACGGCTCACCGAGTGGACGTTGCCTCAGTTCAATCTGAACACCGATACACGACTGGTCTACGCACCCAACGGCAGGCTGGCCGGCTACGTCGAGTTGTGGGATGGCGAGCCTCACGTGCGGTTCTACCAGTTTGGCCGCGTCCATCCAGACTTTCGAGGCCGAGGTATTGGCGGTTTTCTGCTCGATTGGGCCAAAGCGCGCGCCCGCCAGAGCCTGCCCCTGGCCCCGGCGGAAGCCAGGGTGTCGTTCCATACCTCGGCGCCGCAGCAGGATCAGGCGGCTCACCGGCTTTTCGAATCGCGCGGCTTGGCGGCGTCGCGTTACTTTTTCCACATGCTCATCGAGATGCCGCCGGATGTGCCGCCGCCCGCACCGCAACCGCCGCCCGGTGTCAACATCCGCCCTTTGATGCTGAACCACGACGAGCGGGCCGTGCACCGAACGCTGGATACGGCCTTTCAGGATCATTGGGGCTATGTGGCGGGCGAGAGTTTCGAAGAGTGGATGCACTGGATCGAGATGGACTCGACCTTTGATCCAGATACCTGTTTCGTGGCGGCTGTTGACGGCTCGGATGGCGGCCAGTGTGTGGGCGCCATCATGACCCATCCCCAGTTCGAGGGTGATCCGAGCATCGCCTGGGTCGACGATCTGGGTGTGCTGCGTCCCTGGCGGCGCAAGGGCCTTGCTCTGGCGCTGCTGTACAGTGTCTTTGCGGCCTATTTTCAACGCGGCAAATACCGCGTGGGTCTGGGCGTCGATGCCCAGAGCCTCACCGGCGCGCTGGGTCTGTATGAAAAAGCCGGCATGCGTATCTTGCAGCGCATCGATGCTTATGCCAAGACGCTGCGCCCAGGCGTGGATCTGAGCGTACAATCTCTGGAGGCGTAAAACCAATGTTCACCATCCGTCGTTTCCAGCCCGATGATCCGGATCGTATGATGGCCCTGCAGGCGCGTTGCCTGCAGAGCTGCCACGACATGCATCTGCTGCCCGCCGGTTTCTGGCGGTCGCCGGCTTTTGAGGATGGCCGGAACATCTTTGGCGCCGTGGACGGCCAGGGCGCGCTGCTGGGGTATGCGGCCCTTTATCCGGACTATGTCTCGGACAGGTTGGACGGGGCGAGGATTCTGTGGCTGGGTTTCAACGTCGACCCACACCGCCCGGACGCGGCTGCCATCCGGGATGCTCTCTATGACAGGGCGCTGGCGCGCGTTGGCGAGATGGCTCGTCAAAAACCGGATCAAAAGCTGGCTCTTTCGGTCACCTACTTTGCCGAAGGCCAGGCCAGCATCGCTTATTTCCGCGCCAGAGGTTTTGCGCCCTACGAATCCTGCTATCTCTTGCGGCGCGACCTGGCTCTGCCGCTGCCGGATCTGCCCACGCCAGACGGCGTGTTGGTGCGGCCCTGGCGTATGGAGACCGAGGCCGAGCAGCGCGCCTACCTGGCCGCCTACGACTCGGTGTTCCCGGAAGACAAAACCTGGCCGGCGCTGCAGTACTTTATGACATCGCCGTTGTGGGCCGTGGGCACTACCTTTGCTGCTTTCGACGGCGACAGGCTGGTGGGCAACGTGGCGGTGTGGTATGAACCCGATGCCCAACGGAACGCCGAGCGGGTGGGCAAAACCGAGTGTGTTTTTACCTTGCCCGGCTGGCGCAGACGGGGCATTGCCAGTTATCTGCTGCGGCAAAGCATGCACTACCTTGAACGGCGCGGCCTGGCTTTTGCCGAGCTGGAGGCCGCCAGCGATAACGAGCCTGCGTTGTCGGTTTACCGGGCGCTGGGCTATCGTATCCACAAGGACGAAATCTCGCTGGGATTGCTGCTGTAGGGCCTACCGGCCCCAACTTGTGCTTGAGGAAAAGTCCGATGCGGGTGTCGCTGAAACAGTACGGCAATCTGCTCATCAGGTACCTGGGACCGCAGTGGCTGGAGGTATTGGCCCTGGCGGTGTTGCTCCTGGGCAACATTGGCCTGCAACTGATCAACCCGCAGATCATGCGGGTCTTTATCGACGCCGCCCAGACCGGTGGCGCAGCAGCGACTCTGCTGCGGGCGGCGTTGCTGTTCACGGCTGTGGCGCTGGTGCAACAGGTGGTCTCGGTGCTGGTGACCTATGTGGGTGAAGATGTGGCCTGGAAGGCCACCAACACCCTGCGCGCCGATCTGGCGGATCATTGCCTGCGGCTGGATATGTCGTTTCACAATGCCCACACGCCCGGCGAGATGATCGAGCGCATCGACGGCGACGTCACGGCCCTTTCGAACTTTTTTTCCCGTTTTGTGGTGCAGGTGCTGGGCAACAGCCTGTTGCTGGCGGGCGTGCTGGTGCTGCTGTTTCGTGAGGATTGGCGCGTGGGCCTGCCGCTGGCCGCTTTTGTGCTGCTGACCCTGTTCATCCTGGGCCGTTTTCGAGACATCGCCGTGCCACACTGGGCGGCGCAACGCCAGGCCAGCGCCGAGCTGTTTGGCTTTTTGGAAGAGCGGCTCACCGGGACCGAGGACATTCGCGCCAACGGGGCCGAGGCCTACGTGATGCGCGGCTTCTACCGGCTCATGCGAGCGCTGATGCAGTGTTCTCTCAAAGCAGCCTTGATGATCAACGTCCTGCTCAACACGTCGTTCCTGCTGTTCACCCTGGGCAACATGGTGGCCTTTGCCGTGGGAGCCTGGCTGTTTCAGGCCGGCGATCTGACCATCGGTACGGTGTACATTATCTTTCATTACACCAACATGCTGGAGCGACCCATCGAACAGATCTCTCACCAGTTGGAAGACCTGCAACGCGCCGGCGCGGGCCTGGTGCGCGTTCGGGAATTGCTCGCCGAGCGCAGCCGCATTCAGCAGGGCCACGGTACTCTCTTGCCGGGTGCGCTGGGGGTCGAGTTCCGGGGCGTCTCGTTTGGCTACGACGACGCTCTGTCGGCCAGCAGCAACGGCGGGCCAGGCAACGGCAAAGAGATCGTGTTACGCGATCTCTCGTTCCGGCTGGCGCCGGGCGCGGTGTTGGGTCTGCTGGGCCGCACCGGCAGCGGCAAGACCACCCTGACGCGACTGCTCTTTCGGCTGTACGATCCGGACGACGGTGAGATATGTCTGAGTGATGGCTCCGGCCCGATCAGCATCGCTCAACTCTCGCTGGCCGATCTACGGCGACGTGTGGGCATGGTCACTCAGGACATCCAGATTTTTCACGCCCCTGTGCGCGATAACCTGACCTTTTTCGATCAGACCATCCCCGACGAGCGTATCTTGCGGGTGATCCGGCAGTTGGGCCTGGATGAGTGGCTGGCGTCGTTGCCGCATGGCCTGGACAGCGAGCTGGATTCCGGCGGTGGGCTTTCGGCCGGTGAGGCGCAATTGCTGGCCTTTGCCCGCATCTTTTTGCAGGATCCCGGTCTGGTGATCCTGGACGAGGCGTCGTCGCGCCTGGACCCGGCCACCGAGCATCTCATCGAACAGGCGGTGGATCGGCTGGTGCAGGGTCGCACGGCCATCGTCATCGCCCATCGCCTGAGAACGGTACAACGCGCCGACGAGATCATGATCCTGGACGATGGCCGCATCGGCGAGCACGGCGCGCGGGTCGATCTACTCAGCGATGCCGGATCACGTTTTTATCGCCTGTTACAAACCGGCCTGGAGGAGGTGCTGGTGTGAGTGCGCTGCCGCGCGAGGCTTCATCACCCCAAAGCTGGTGGTACCTGTGGCGGCTGGCCCGTTTCCGGCCGTGGCATTACGCCGCCTTGGGGGTGTTGGAGGTTCTCTTTTTCGGTGTGTTCCCCCAACTGATCGGCTGGATCACGTTTGCCTTTTTCAACACCCTCACCGGCGACGCCCCGGCCCGGATCGGTGTGTGGGGCCTGCTGGCGTTGTTGGGGGCAACGGCGCTGGCCCGGGTGGCGGCCATCTTTGCCGATGTGACCGTTTATTTTGGTTTCCGATACACACAGGCGGCGCTGTTGCGCAAAAACCTCTTTGAGCACATTCTGAAGCGCCCCGGCGCGCGGGCCGTGCCGGAATCGCCGGGTGAGGCCATCAGCCGCTTTCGCGACGATGTGGATCAGGTGGCCGAGTTTATGGCCGAGTCGCTCATCCTGGCCGGCTTTGGGTTCTTTGCCGTGGTGGCAGTGGTGGTCATGTTGCGCATCAACCCACGCATCACGCTGATCGTTTTCCTGCCCATGGCGGTGGTCAGTGTGGTGGCCAATCTGGCGATGAAAAACATCGAGAAATATCGCCAGGCCAACCGGCAGGCCACCGGCCGGGTGACGGGTTTTATCGGCGAGATGTTTGGCGCGGCCCAGGCGGTCAAGGTGGCGGCTGCCGAAGGGCGGGTGGTGGAGCGCTTTCGACTGTTCAACGAAGAGCGGCGCAAGGCGGGTCTCAAAGACCAGTTTTTTAACGAGCTGCTGGAATCGGTCTTTTGGAACACGGTCAATCTGGGCACCGGCGCCATCTTGCTGGTGGCCGGGCAAGAGATGCGGTCTGGGGCGTTCACCCTGGGCGATTTTGCCCTGTTTGTTTATTACCTGCGCTTCGTGACCGATTTCACGGCGCTGGTTGGGGTGCGTTGGGCCTGGTATCGCCAGTGTGGGGTCTCGATCCGGCGGCTGGAAGAACTGCTGCCGGAAGCCCCAGCGGGCACGCTGGTGCGTCATGGCTCGGTTTACATGCGCGGCGCTCTGCCCGACGTACCATACCCGGCCAGGACAGAGGCCGATCGCCTGGAAACGCTGTCGGCCACCGCGCTGACCTATCGTTATCCGGACACGGGGCGCGGTGTGGAGGGCGTGAGTCTGCGCCTGGCGCGCGGCTCGTTCACCGCCATCACCGGCCGCATTGGCTCTGGCAAGACGACGCTGCTGCGTGTCCTGCTGGGGCTGCTGCCCGCGGACGATGGTGAGATACGCTGGAATGGTCAGATCGTCCACGACCCGGCGGGCTTTTTCGTGCCGCCGCGCAGCGCCTATACGCCTCAGGTGCCGTTGCTGTTCAGCGAGTCGCTGCGCGACAACATCCTGATGGGCCTGCCGGAGCAAAACCTGAACCTGCCGGCAGCCGTTTACCGGGCGGTGCTGGAACGAGACCTGGCGGATCTGGAGCACGGCCTGGATACGGTGGTGGGCGCCAAGGGGGTCAAAATTTCCGGCGGGCAACGGCAGCGCACGGCAGCGGCGCGTATGTTCGTGCGCCAGCCGGAGCTGCTGGTCTTTGACGATCTCTCCAGCGCGTTGGATGTGGAGACAGAGCGCGCGTTGTGGGAGCGTGTTTTCGAGCAGCGTGATACCACCTGCCTGGTGGTTTCCCATCGGCGGCCGGTGCTGCGCCGGGCGGATCGTATCATCGTGCTCAAGGATGGCCGTGTCGAAGCCGAGGGCGCGCTGGATGAGCTCCTGGCGACGTGTGAAGAGATGCAGCGGCTGTGGCGGGCCGAGTTGGAGGTCAATTGACACAAAAAAAGCGCGGAGATTTTTATCCGCGCTTTTTTCGTTGGCGTGTGCAGGTCGCTGTCGAATCTGAGGGGTCTCAACCCCGGCGCAGCAGCCGCAGCGCCGTCTCGGCCAGGACGGCAGCGCCGATGGGCAGGCAGCGTTCGTCGAGGTCAAAGCGGGGATTGTGAGCTATGCGCTCGTCGCCGTCGATGCGGCAGCCCAGGCCAAACATGGCTCCCGGCGCTAACGAAGAGAATATACCAAAGTCCTCGGCGCCCATGCCCTTTTTGGGCGGCGGCAGATGACCCGGCCCCAGCAGGTCGTTGGTCACCTGTTCCATCAGGTGGGCGATTTTTTCGTCGTTGATCATCGGCGGCAGGCCGATCTTGATCTCGAGGCGATAGTCGCCGCCCAGCGTGCGCGCCACGCTCATGGCCTGTTTGATCTCGGCGTGGATCTGTTTCTGCACCTCTGGCTTCATGAACCGGATGGTGCCCGAAAGCTCGGCCTGCTCCGGGATGACGTTGCTGGCCTGGCCGGCGTGGATCGAGCCTACGCTCACCACCGCCTGATCGAAGGGATCCACGCGGCGAGAGACGATGCCGTGCAGCGCCAGGATGACGTGAGCCGTCAGGTGGATGGGGTCCAGCGTGCGGTGGGGCATAGCGCCATGCCCGCCGCGCCCCATCACCGTAGCGTAGAACGAGTCCACGCCGGCAGAGGCCGGGCCAAAGCCCATCACGACATCGCCGGTGGCGGTGGTCACGTCCACGTGCAGCGCCAGCACGGCATCCACCCCGTCCATCGCGCCATCTTCTACCATGCGCGGCGCGCCACTCAGCCCTTCGTCGTCGGCCACCTCTTCGGCCGGCTGAAAGAGCAGGCGCAGCGTGCCGGGGAATGTCTCCTGGGCCAGCAGTGTGGCCACGCCCAGGAGGATGGCGGTGTGGGCGTCGTGGCCGCAGGCGTGCATCTGGCCGGGCGTCTGCGAGGCATAGGGTACGTCGTTTTCCTCCTGGATGGGCAGGGCGTCCATATCGGCGCGCACGGCGACGATGGGTGAACCCTGGCCGCGTTCGGCCAGCACGCCGGTGCGACCCACCCCCGTGCGCACGCGGTAGTTCAGGCCCTGCAGCACCTGGGCCACGCGCGCGGCGGTGCGGCTTTCCTGGAAACCCAGTTCGGGATGGCTGTGAAAATCCCTGCGCCAGGCAATCAATTGATCCTGGATGTTTTGAGCACGTTTCAGCATAGTTATCTCCTTTGAATATGTGATAGTGCGTTGCACCCGAGTAAATTACTCTTCCAGCACCGCGGCCAAAAAGGCCACGCGGCGCTTTTCGGCGTCTATTACGTTTCCGGTCTTGAGAAAGCTGTGACCTTCGTCCGGGTAGAGGGCCAGGTCACAGCTTTTGCCCAACTCTAACAGCCGGTCGCGCGTCTGGAGGGACTCGCTGGCCGGGCAACGTATGTCGTGCGCGCCGCAGATGAGCTGCACCGGCGCGGTGATACGATCCAGGAAGAAAAATGGCGAACGCTCGCGCCACAGGGCGTAATCCTTTTCCGGATGGCCGAAATTCTCGCGGTCCCAGTGTTGCAGGTCCTCGCGGCTGTTGGTATGGGCGGTGAACCAGTTGACAAAGGGCACCACCGCCGAGCCGCCCGCCCAACGATCCGGGTACTGTGTCAGGCAGGTCATGGTGAGATAGCCGCCCCAACTGCGCCCGGTGACGGCGATCCGATCCGGTTGGGTGATGCCTTTTCGAGCCAGGTGATCGGCCCCGGCGACGACGTCCTGCGTATCGCCGCCGCCCAGATCGAAACGATTGGCGAGCTGCCAGGCCCGCCCGTAACCGGTGGAGCCACGGTAGTTGGGCGCCAGCACGGCCCAACCGCGGCTCAACAGGTGCTGCACCACCGGCTCCCAGGTGACCTGGCTCAACCAGTTGGGGCCGCCGTGGACATAGACCACCGCCGGGGTTGGCCCTTTGGCGTCTGGCGGGCGGTAGAGCAGGGCGGGCACGGGCTGCCCGTCGAGGCTGGGGTAGTGGATCGGTTCTGGCAGGGCAAAGGGCGCGCCGGCGAAATCCTGCGGCAGCGAGTGGGTCAACTGACGAAATACGCCGCTGTTGAGATCCAGCCGCCACAGGTCGCAGGGATGGGCCGGGTTGTCAAAGGCGAAAATCAGGCCCGCGCCGTCGGGCGTGAAGCGGGGCTGATAGTGCACCCCCGGCGCGACCCGATGAGTCGCCATCGAGCCGTCTGTCAGGTTCAACACGGCCAGCGACGTCAGCGGGCCATCGCTGTGCACGCAGGCCAGCCGCGCGCCGTCCGGCGACCAGGCCGGGGCCTCCCTGTCGCCCTGGCCCTGGGTCAGCCAGGTGATTTGCCCCGTCGCCGGCTCGTACAGGCCGATGTCGAACTGGCCGTGTGGGTCGGAGGTAAAGGCCAGCCGCGCGCCGTCGGGCGACCAGCAGGCGTCCCTGGCGTTGAGTGGCCGGCCGGCGATGGTTATCGGCATCGCCTCCCCACCCGCGGCGGGCACGAGGAAAATGCCCGAATCCTGCCCCTGGGTTTCGGTCTCCACTGCCAGCCAGCGACCATCGGGCGACCAGACCACGCGCCAGTCGGGGTTGGGCAGGGCGAGCACGCGGCGGGCCGCGCCGCCGCTCGAGGCCACGATGTAGGTATCAAAGTGGCCGGCGTGGTCGGAGAGAAAGGCGATCCACCGGCCATCGGGCGACCAACTGAAATTGGGCTGGAGGGCATGGGGAGTGTCGGGCGTCAGGTTGGTGTGTTCGCCGTTGATACCATCCCAGACGCAGAGGTCGTAGGCTTCGCCGCCATCCAGATCCAGGGCGTAGGCCAGCCGGGAGCCATCCGGCGACCAGCGGGGGGCGTGTTTGGCCCCCGGGCCGGCAGTGACCTGCCGCGGCGCGGCAGAGCCATCGAGCGGCAGGGTATAGACCTCCCACTGCCCGGAGCGGTTCCAGGCAAAGGCGATCGTTGCGCCGTCGGCTGAGAGATCAAAACCGCCGAAAGGCTCGACGTAGGGCAGGCGCAACAGCGCTTCCAGGTTCAAAATCGGATTCACGGTGCACATCCTTGAAGGTGACGGTCACCTCCAAGGTGACCGTCACCTGAGGGAAATAGGCAGGCGATCTGGTGGTTGACTCCCACCTCCTTGAGCGTTGGCTCTGAGAGGGAGCAGCCGGCCATCGCCGCCGGACAGCGCGGCTGGAAACGACAGCCGGCTGGTAGATCGATGGGGTTGGGCGTCTCACCCACCAGGATGGTGCGTTTGTGTCGCCGCCGGGGGTTGGGCGCCGGCACCACCGAAAGCAACGCCTGGGTGTAGGGGTGCCGCGGGTCGCCCAGCACGGCGCGGGTGGGGCCGATCTCCATCACCCGGCCCAGGTACATGACGGCGATGCGGTCGGTGAAATAGGCCGCCGTGGCGAGATCGTGGGTGATATAGAGGATGGTGATGCCACGTTCGTCGCGCAACTGGCTCAGCAGGCTCAAAATCTCGGCCCGGATGGAGACATCGAGCATCGAGACCGGCTCGTCGGCGACGAGTAATTCCGGGTTCAGGATGAGCGCGCCGGCGATGACCACCCGCTGGCGCTGGCCGCCGGAAAGCTCTGCCGGGTAACGATCCCAAAAGTGGTCTGCCGGCGAGAGGCCGCAGGCCTCCATCGCCTCTCGCACGCGCTGCGTTTTTTCCTCGCGCGAGCGGGCCAGGCCGTGAATGTCGAGCGGCTCGGCGACGATGTCGAAAACCTTTTGCCGGGGGTTGAGCGCCTCGTAGGGGTCCTGAAAGATCATCTGCGTTCGCTCGCGCAGCGTGAGCACCCGGCGGCGGCGACCCTGACCGGCCAGCGAGTCCGGCCAGCCGGTTTCCGGCGGCGCATTTCGCCCGCAGGCCCAGTGAGCCACGTCGTAGCCATCGAACAGCACCCGTCCCTGGGTGGGCTGTTGCAGGCCCAGCACGTTCATGCCCACCGTCGTTTTGCCAGAGCCGGATTCACCCACCAGCGCCAGGATCTCACCGCGCTGCAGGGAAAGGCTCACGCCATCTACGGCGCGCACGTAGCGGCGCGGGCGGCGGGTCAGCGCACCCAACAGGCTGCGCGAGACGGGGAAATACTTGTGCAGGCCTCGAATCTGAAGGACGGCCTGTTTTTCCATCAGCCGTTTCTCCTGAGCAGGTGGCAGGCCACCACGTGCCCCGCCTCAACCTCTACGAGCGGCGGCGGCTGGGTGGCGCACATCCCCTGGCGGACGTGGCAGCGCGGCTCGAAGCGGCAGCCGGGCGGCAGGTCGTCCAGGCGGGGTGGGTTGCCGGGGATGGAAGCCAGCGTCTCGCCGGGGTTTTCCACGTCGGGAAAGGCCCGCAGCAACCGCTGGGTGTAGGGGTGCTGCGGACGGTTGAACACGGCATCGCCGCTGGCGTACTCGGCCATGCTGCCGCCATACATCACCAGCACGTCGTCGCACAACTCGGCCACCACGCCCAGATCGTGCGTCACCAGAATCAGCGACAGGTTCAGCTCGGCCCTCAGCCTCTCCAGCAATTCCAGGATTTGGGCCTGGATCATGACGTCGAGGGCGGTGGTCGGCTCGTCGGCGATGAGTATACGCGGGCTGCAAGCCAACGCCATGGCGATGACCGCCCGCTGGCGCATGCCGCCGCTGTACTGGTGAGGATACTGGCCGCCCCGCTGCGGCGTAATGCCGACCATCTCCAGCAGTTGTCCGGCCAGTTGACCGGCGTCCCGTCGCCCTTGGGCCACGCTGTGCAGCAGCAATGCCTCGACGATCTGGCTCTCCACCGTGCGCACCGGGTTGAGGGCGTTCATCGCCCCCTGGAAGACCATCGAGACCTTGCACCAGCGCACCCGGCGCATCTCGGCCTCACTATGGTCCAGCAGGTCGCGCCCCTCCAGGAGCACCTGCCCGCTGACGATGCGCCCTTCTTCCGGCAGCAAACGCATCAGGGCCATCATGACGGTGGTTTTGCCGCAGCCGCTCTCGCCCACCAGCGCCAACGAGCGGCCCTGCTCCAACCGAAAGCTCACTCCTTCCACGGCGTGCAGGGCCACACGGTCTCGCCTGGGGCCGGCGGAAGGGCCGTCGATGAGATAATCTACCGAGAGGTTGCGTACGTCCAAAAGCGCCGTCATGCGCTCTCCTTACTCCACCGTTTCCTCGGTTTGTAAACGGGGCGGCAGGCCGATCAGCCGGGCCACCATGCGGCGGGGGTCAAAGAGGTGGTGGGTGCGCAGCCGGGGGTTGACGATCTCGTCGAGTGTGTTGCCGATGAGCACGAGCGACAGGCTGACCCAGACGATGGCAAAGCCCGGCGGCAGCAGGAACCACCACGCCTGGCGGCTGATGGCCCGCTCGAAGGCAAAGTTGAGCATCATGCCCCAGCTCACCAGGGTGGGATCACCCAGGCCCAAAAAGGCCAGCGACGATTCGGCCAGAATGGCCACCGAAATATCGAGCACCGCCTGGGCGATGATCAGCGGCAGCACCTGGGGAAAGATGTGACGCAGGATGATACGGCGGCTGCTGGCGCCCAACGAGCGCGCCCGCAAGACGAACTGCCGCTCTTTGACCGATAGCACCTGCGAGCGCACCAGCCGGGCGGTGTAGGTCCAGCCGAGCAGGCCGATGACCAGGATGATGTTGATCAGCCCCCGCCCCATGACGGCGATGATGACCAGCATGAGGGGCAGGTCTGGGATGACCATGAGAAAATCCACAAAACGCATCAGCCCGTTGCCCACTCGCCCGCCGAAATAACCGGCGATCAGCCCCACCGCCGTGCCGATGAACATGGACATGAACGAGGCGGTGAAACCGACGACCAGCGACACCCGCGCGCCATAGATGAGCTGGCTGAGCACGTCTTTGCCGGCGTCGTCGCGGCCCAGCAGGTGCTGCGCATCCGGCGGGGCCAGGATGTCTTGCGGCGTCACCTGGACGCGGGCTTTGGGATCGTAGGGCGCCAGCCAGGAGGCAAAAACAGCGACGACGACCACCACCAGCAGCATGGCCGCGCCGATCAGGCCCATCGGATTGTGTAAAAACTTTTTGAGTGCGTGCATCAAATCGCTTCCACTGGACACAGATGAACGCAGATGCCGCAGATAGGATGAAATTGGTGTTTTTCTGCGTTCATCTGTGTCCCATTGCTATTCCGCTTTGACGCGCGGATCGAGCACCGAGTAGAGCAGGTCGGCCAGCAGGTTGGCCAGGACGACGCTCACCGCCAACAGCAGGAAGGTGCCTTGCAGCACGGGATAATCACGCTTTTGCACCGCTTCGTACATCAGCCGCCCGATGCCCGGCCACGAAAAAACCGTCTCCACCTGGATGGCTCCGCCGACGGTGTAACCAAAAGTGAGCGCGATCATGGTCACCATGGGCAGCATGGCGTTTTTGAGGGCATGGTCGCGCAGGATACGAAAGGTGCTCAACCCTTTGGCCTTGGCGGTGAGGATGTAATCCTCGGCCAGCACCTCCATCACGCCGCTGCGCATGATCAGGATGTACTCGCTGGTGTAGACGATGGCCATGGTGACGGTGGGCAAGATCAGGTGTTTGCCCACGTCGAGCCAGTACTCCAGGCCGTCGGTGGGTTTGAGGCCCGGCGTGACCATGCCGCCCACGGGCAGTTTGCCGCGGGCCAGGATGAGCAAAATGATGCCCAAAAAAAAGGTGGGCAGCGCCCAACTGAACAGCGCCCACAGCAGGATGCCCGTGTCTAGCCGCGTGCCGCGCCGCCAGGCGGCCAGCAGCCCCAGGGCCATGCCCAACACGATGGCCACCACGTCGCCGCCCAGCACCAGCACCACCGTGCGCCACACCCGCTCGCGCAGCAGCTCGGTCACGTCCTGGCGTGTAGCAAAAGAGATGCCCAGATCGCCGCGCAGCAGGTTGCGTACATAGGCGGTGAACTGGCTATCGAACGCGCCCAGCAGATCGCCCTCCCGGAAGCGCTGGCCGTCGAACCACACCGGCCTGTCCAGGCCAAAGGTGGTCCGGATGCGCTCCTGGGCCTCGCGCGTCATGCGCGGGCTGTGGACGATCAGCTTGACCGGGTCGCCGGGCAGGATGCGGAACAGCACAAAGTTGAACACCAGCACGGCGACGAGTGTCATCGTCGAAAAGGCCACCTTGCGCAGGATAAAATTGCCTCGTTCCATGAATGTTGACTCGCAGGGAGAGACCTGACAGGTCTGATGAGACCTGTCAGGTCTCGGCGTTTCAGTTGTTACGGGACCGGTTTGGCCTGTAACAAGGCTGCCTTCCACAAAATGTCGCCCGGCTCCAGGCCAAAGCCGGTAAAGCGATCGCTGCGGTAGGCCTGCACGTTTTTGTAGTAGGTGAGGACGATGTATGGCCGCTCGTCGAACAGCTTTTCCTGCATCTGCCAGATGATCTGGCGGCGCGCCTCGTGATCCACAGTGACCGCCTGCTGCAGGTACAGGGCCTCGAACTCGTCGTTGCAGTAGCCGCTGTCGTTCCAGCCGCCTTCCTCGCGCTGATCGCAGGTAAAGATGAGCATGGCAAAATCGGGGTCGGGGTCCAGCCCCCAGCCCCAGTAGATCAGGTCGAAATCGAAGGCGGGGTAGAGGCCGATGAGGCTGTCTTCGTCCATGAGCGTCGGCGGGGCCGAGATGCCGACCTGAGCCAGGCCATCGGAGATGATCTCCAGGATGCGGGCCGGGGTGGCATCTTCGGCGGCATACAGGCGATACTCCAACGGGTTGCCGTCCTTGTCCTCGCGCACCCCATCGCCGTCGCTGTCCAGGTAGCCCGCTTCCTCCAGAATGCGATTGCCTTCGACAGGATCGAAGGGGATGTCTACCACGTCGCTGTTGTGCCAATCGCCCATCGAGGTGGGAATGATCACACTGGCCGGATCGGCGTAACCCAGGTAGGCCACGTTGACGATCTGTTGTTTGTCGATGGCGTAGGCGATAGCCAGCCGCACTGCCGGGTCCCACAGGCTGGCCGGTTGGGTGCCATTCTCGTGAGAGTTGAGGATCAACTCGTCGATGGCCGTGGATTCCATGATCGGCACTTTTATGTTCGGCTCGGTCTGCAAGGTGGCGACGGCGGTGTTGGGGATGGTGTCGCTGGCGACGGCGTCGATCTCGCCGGCGATCAGCGCCTGGACGGCGGCGTCCTCGGTGGCATATTCACGCCAGACGATGCGGTCGATGGCCGGCGCGCCGCGCCAGTAGTTCTCGTTGGCCTCCAGGATCAGGTATTCCCCCTCCACCCAATCGACCAGCTTGTACGGCCCGGTGCCGATGCCCGCCGCCAGGTCTTCGAACTCCATGATGTCGTCGTAGGTCATCTCCCCCCAGACGCTCTTGGGCAGGATCCAGACGTACATCAGCAGGTATTCCATGTTGCCCACCGGCTCGGACAGGGTGACCTGGAGCGTGGTGGGGTCGAGGGCCACGATCTCGCCAAAGTTGACCAGGTAAAAGCTGAACGTCTCGATCTCGTTCTCGATGGTCCAATTCAGGCTCCAGGCCACGTCCTCGGCGGTGCAGGGTGTGCCGTCGTGAAAGGCGACGCCCTCGCGGATCTTGAATGTCCACACCAGGCCGTCGTCGGACACCTGCCAGCTCTCGGCCAGGCCGGGCACAAAATCGCTGATGCCCGCCTCCTCCACCAGCGTGTCGTAGATCAGGTAACGCAGGCCATAGTTGTACCAACCAAAGGTGGGGTTGGCCGTGTCCCAGATGTAGGTGGTGCCCACGTTCAGTGTGACCGGCTCTGCTTTCACCGGCGCAGGTGTGTCGGTGGGCGCGACGGCTTGAGTCGGTTCGGTGGCTTTGGTCGGCTCAGGTGTGCCGCAGGCAGTCAGGCTTAGCGCCAGGGCCAGGATGGCGATCACGAACAGGAAATTTCGGGTTTTCATGGTTCCTCCTCCTCGGCTACAGATTCTCATCAGGGATGGTGTCCACAATTTTTTGTTCACTCTCCTCCTCGTATAATATGTTCGTGGTCAGGCACGTAACAGCGTGGAGTGCCACAAGACGCCACTCCGCTCCGCTGCGTGGCTCACTACGAATCTCCTTTCCAGGCATCGACACTGCCATGTGGGCAGGGCTATCGCCTGGGCCAATCTTGTGGTGGCGTCCATGGCTCCAGGGTGTACTCGTAGAACGTCGTCTGGCACGGACGCCCGCGCCCGATCCAGGCGCGCAACTCGTCCAGGTCGAGGATCGTGCTGAAGGCCGTCACCGATTCCAGGCCGTGTTTGCAGATGGAGGCCGGGTAATCGGCATGATCCGCCAGCAGCGTGCGGAACAGCTCCAGCGAATGTCGCCCGAAATTCTGGCGCAGCAGCCGCAGGGCGCGGTTGTGCCGGATCACCGAACCGCCGATGGTATTGCGGTCGGCTTCAAAGGGGCGCATGGCCGGGCTGGTATAGTGGTTGGCGTGGGCCAGGATGTCGCCCTCGATGTAGATCGGCTCGCAGTCGGTGGCCGAGCCTTCCATGCTATACACCTCGCCGTTGGCATCGGCGATGATGTTGTTGTAGCTGGAGGCGCGCCCCGGCAGCAGGCAGGTGTCCAGCGCCTCACCCAGCCGCCGTGCGGCCAGGATGGCCCGCACGATCAACAGCCGCGGCACGCCGGGGCGGACGTCGTGGCTATCCACCTGGTTGCCGGTGAGGCTGATGCCGGCGGCGTTAAAGGCGGCGCTGATGCCCACGCCGCCCGGTGAGACGGCCAGGAACTCGGGCTCGTCGCCGGCCTGGATTTTTAATATCACCAACCCCTCTTCGGCCTCCGGACCCAGATCGTTGGTGTGGGCGATCAGGGTGTGGCCGTCGGCGGTGGCCGGGCCGCGGGCGATGAGGTCGGTGCAGCCCTTTCTGCCGCGCCACATGGGTGCATCCCACAGTTCCTCGCACATGGCAAGAAACACCTCTTCAAAGGGCACGTCGGCCCCTTTGGCGATGCCTGCCAGCTCGTCGATGTACTGGGGGTAAACGACGCGGCTAGGCTCCAGGCAGAGCTGGCTTTTGTCCAACATCTGCTGCCAGGTTACGTCTGGGGGCAGGTCCTGGCGCATGTGGGCCAGCATCGATTGCACCTGCGGCCTGATCTGGGCGCCGATCTGGCAACCCACCTCGTGGTGTGTGCCGCGGGCCTGGATCATTGGAATAGGTTCGGCTGCCACCATCCACCCTCCTCGCCTCGCCAGCGCCTCAAGACCTGGCCCGGCAGCGCGCCGGTGTGGCGTTCACCCTCCACGACCAGCACGCCGTTGACGAAAACATAGTCCATGCCCTCCGGATACTGGTGCGGGTAGATGCCCGTCGCCCGGTCGCGCACCCGATCCAGATCAAAAACGACGATGTCGGCCCACGCGCCGGGGCGGAGCACGCCGCGATCCATCAGCCCAAAACGCTGCGCCGGGAAGGAGGTCATCTTGCGCACCGCCTCTTGGAGCGTCAGCACCGGCTCGCCTGCGCCGGGGCTGCAGGCACAGGCGTCGCGGACGTAGCGCTCCAGCACGCCGGGGAATTCACCATAACTGCACGGCGAGTAGGGCGGTGGGTCATTGAGAAAGCCATCGAGCGCCAGGGCTTCGCCGTCGGAACAGATCATCACCGCCGGGTGGCGCAGCAGGATGCGGATGTTGGCCTCGTCGATGTAATCAAATATGGCCTCGGCCTGGTGGCCGTTGGCGACGATCAGGTCGAAATAAACGTCGAACGGCTCCAGGCCCTGCGCGGCGGCGAGCGCCTGGATCGTCTGGCCGACGGCGTGCGGCGTTTGGGGTGCGTGGAGCACGGTGATGCGCTGCCACTGGCCGTGCTTGAGCAGGCCGGCAGGGCCAAAAGCCGGCCGCCGGTCGGCCACGATTTCGTCGCGGATCTGGCGGCGGGTTTCGGGGTGGCGCAGCAGGGCGGCGATCTCGGCTGCCGGGCGATCTTGCATCTCCTGGGGCAGGCCGCCGGTCAGCGGCGGGCCAAGGTCGGTGTGCACGTCGTTGTCGACGGTCACGTCCTGGCCGCGCGCCCGCGCCTCTTGCACCAGCCGCAGGTTGGCGGTGGCGTCACACGGCGCGCCGAACTTGGGCGCGTTGTGTGAGATCTGCACCGGCACGCCTGCTTCCTGCCCGATGTGAATCGCTTCGGCCACTGCCTCCAGGATCGTCTCCCGCTCACCGCGGATGTGGGAGGCATACAGGCCGCCGTAGCGGGCCACCACCCGGCACAGGGCGACGATCTCGTCGGTGGCGGCAAAGCAGCCAGGCGGGTAGACCAGACCGGTGGAGAGACCGAACGCGCCGGAGTCCATCGCTTCGGCCAGCAGCGTTTGCATGGCAGCCATCTCGGCGGCGGTGGGCGCCCGGTCGGCCAGGCCCATGGCGGCGATGCGCAACGCGGCGTGGCCGGTCAACGAGCCGATATTGATGGCCAGGCCGCCATCGGCCAGGGCATCCAGGTAGCCGCCAAAGCCGCGCCAGGTCCAGCTCACCTCCGGCTGTTCGGCGATACGGCCCCAGTAATCACGCATCGTGGCCAGTCGCTCTGCCGTCACCGGCGCGGGCGACATGCCGCAGTTGCCCAGGATGTGGGTGGTGGCGCCCTGGCGCACGGCGCTCTCGGCGCGGCGGTTGACCAGGATGGAAAGATCGGAGTGGGTGTGCACGTCCACGAAACCGGGCGAGACGTAACGCTCGCCGATGTCGAGGGTCTGCCGGCCGTGGAGTCTGCCCGGCGGCCCGATGCGCGCCACGCGACCGTTCTGGACGGCCAGGTCGCCCCGGAACCAGGGGTTGCCGCAGCCGTCGAGGATTCTGCCGTTGGTCAATACCAGGTCAAAAGCCGTCATTTTCACCGTCCCAACCCGGCCAGGCCGGAACGAAAAAGAGAGTGGAGCATCTTACCAAGTCGCCAAGTTTCTTGCATCTTCTTTGTGCCTTTGAGCCTTTGTGGTGAGTTTTTTGCCAAAGGCCGCGCCTCTATGGCACAAAGGGCTGTAAAAAGGCGACGGCGCCCGCGCCCAGTTTTTCGAGCAGGTAGCCGCCTTCCTGGACGATCAGGGTGGGCAGGCCCAAGCCAGCGAGCCGCTGCCCGATCTGGCGCAGCCCGTCGAGCGTCACGTCAAAACCGCCCACCGGATCGCCGGCCAGGGTGTCAAAGCCGGCCGACACGACCAGGTAATGTGGCGCAAACGCCTGGATCGCGGCCAGCGCTTCGTCTAGCGCGGCCAGATAGTGGGCGTCGTCGGTTTTGAGCGGCAGGGGCCAGTTGCGGTTCGAACCGTGGCCGGGGCCTTCGCCCGGCTCGTCGTCGCCGCCCCAGAAATAGGGAAAAGCCTCGTCGGGGTGGGCGTGGAGCGAGCAATAGAGCACGCTGGGGTCGGTGTAGAAAATAGCCTGCGTGCCGTTGCCGTGGTGATAGTCCACGTCCAGGATGGCGATTTTTACCCCACCGGCTCTTTCGGCGCTTCGATTGGGAGCGTTCTGTAAATGGCGCGCGGCGATGGCAGCGTTGTTCAAAAAGCAAGAGCCGCCATAGAGATCGGCGGCGGCGTGATGGCCAGGCGGGCGGCAGAGGGCATAAACGGCCTGCTCGCCGGCCTGCAGCCGGTCGGCGGCGGTCAGGGCGCACTGTGCGCTCCAGTAGGCCGCCTGCCAGGTGCCCTCCAGGATGGGTGTGCCCCAACTAAAGGTGTAATAGCCTTTGAGGCCGAGAAATCCGCCGGGTTTGCGGATCGCGTGTCGCGTGGCAAAACTCCAGGCCAGCACCGCCCCGGCCTGGCCAAAATAGGCCGCGCTCTCGTCGTGGACAGTCTGCAAAAAGGTGAGGTAATCGGCGTCGTGGACGGCCAGAATCGGCGCCAGGCCGTGATCCGCGGGCGCGACTATTGTCCCCAGACCTGCAGCCTGGGTTGCGGCCAGGATGATCTCGGCGCGGGCGGGCACTTCTTCCGTCTCGAAGGCATGGCCCTCCACCTGGACGGCGTCGGTGGCATGGAGTTTGTGCTGCGGCGTGTAGACGACGTGCATCAGGTGATCGTCCGCGGGTCCAGGGCGTCACGCAGGCCATCGCCCAAAAAGTTGATGCTCATGACTGTCAACACGATGAACATGCCGGGAAAGAACCAGAACCAGGGTGTGTTCTGGATCTTGTGAAAGCCAGAGGATGCCACCTGTAACATGTTGCCCCAGGTGGCCGTGGGCGGCTGCACCCCCAGACCCAGAAAGCTGATGTAGGCTTCAGACAGGATGGCGTTGGCCACGCCCAGCGTGGCCGAGACGATGATGGGCGCCATGGTGTTGGGCAGAATGTGGCGGAAAATGATGGCCGTATTACGCGTGCCGATGGTGTGGGCGGCGGTGATGAATTCACGCTCTTTGAGCGATAAAAAGTCGGCGCGCACGATGCGGGCCAGGTACATCCAACTGGTCAGGCCGATGATGGCGATGATGACGATGACGCTGCCGCTAAAGGTGCGGCCGGCAAGCTGCAGGGTGGGAATCTTGCCGGCGAAAAAGCGGGCCATGACCAGCAGCAAAAAGAGTTGCGGCACGTTGAACATGGCCTCGGTGAAACGCATCAGCAGGCTATCGACCCAGCCGCCGTAATAGCCGGCAATCGCGCCGACCAGCACGCCGACGGCGGTTTCTACCAGGACGGCAGCCAGGCCGATGAGCAACGAGATCTGCCCGCCATAGATGGTGCGGGCCAAAATATCGCGCCCGACAGTGTCGGTGCCAAAGGGGTGCTCGGCGGAGGGCGGCTGGAGGATCAGTTTGGTGTCGGTATAATTGGCATAGGTCTCGGAGTAAAAGAGCGTGCCCAGGATCGAGTACAGCACCAACAAGATCAACAAAATCGCGCCGCCCATGGCCATCTTGTGGCGACGAAAGCGGCGCCACACCAGTTGGCGGATGGAGAGCGGAGGGGTTTCGACGGTTTTGATCGCCAGTCCAACGGTGCTTTTGGCTGTGACGGCCATATTTGCTCCCTCCTACGTGTAGCGGATGCGTGGGTCGAGCCAGGCATAGACGATGTCGGTGACGAGCTGTGACAGCACCACCGCCACCGAGATGATCATCAGGATACCCATGACGACCGGGGTATCGGCGCGGGAGACGTGATCCAGGAACAAGCGCCCCATACCAGGCCAGGAAAAGATGCTCTCGGTGACGATGGCCCCGCCCAGCAGCAGCGGCACGTCCAGCCCAACGATAGTGACCAGCGGCAACGAGGCGTTCTTGAGGGCGTGGACAAAGAGGACCACCCGTTCTTGCAGGCCCTTGGCTCTGGCGGTGCGGATGTAATCCTCGCTGATGACCTCCAGCATGGTGGAGCGGACGAAGCGGCTGTAACCGGCGATGGTGATGATCGTCATGCTGAACAGGGGCAGCACCATGTGCAGCGCTACCTGAGACGTCGTTTTGCCCACCTGGGGATCGAACATGCCCACCGTGGGCAGGTAGGGCAGGCCCCATTGTTTGAACTTGACGGCAAAGATGTACATCGAAACCAGGGCGACGAAAAAGATGGGCATGGAATAACCGACGAAGGAAAAGGTGGTCACCAGATGATCGGTGAAGGTGTACTGACGCAGAGCCGAGTAAATGCCGACCGCCACTGAAAAAAAGATGACAATGATCTCGGCCGGGATCATCAACAGCAGCGTATTGGGCAGGCGCTCCATGATGATGTCCAGCGCCTCTTTGCCCCGGCTGACGAGTGATTGGCCGAACTCGCCGCGCAGCACGCCTTTCTGGCTGCCGGCGGTTTCGGGCACACCGTCGCCGTCCAGGTCGACTTTTGTCCAGTCGTTGCCGATGAGCCAGTAGAGGTATTGCACCAGCATCGGTTTGTCCAGTCCGAGCTGACGCGACAGCCGTTCCCGGTCTTCGGGGCGCAGCATACGCCGCCCGCCCATCATGGCCACCGGATCGCCGGTGCTGCGCATGAGGATGAACAGAATGAGACTGATGATAAAGAGCAACGGGATGGCCTGTAAGAGCCGCCGCACGATGTAACGCGACATCACCCCTCCTCTTCAGAACCTTTCAAGGGTAGGCTTTTTCTCGATGCCCCCTCTAGCCAGAGATGGTGATCCGGCGGAATCCCAAACTTGTTTGGGGTTGCCGCCAGGGGCATGAAAACCGTCCCCAACAGACTTTGGCGAGCCCCTCGGCCTGAGCTCGGGGCGAAGGCTCAGTCGAGCCGTTGGGGATTCCCCCCACTCCTGCGAGAAAATAAACGAGGCCAGGACGGGACGCGCCCGCCCCGGCCTCATGCTCACAGGCGTGGGAGCTTATTCTGTCACGTCCCATTCCATGATGTTGTAGAGCGGCGAGACGCCGGAGAACTTGACGCCGGTCAGGCGTGAGCTGACGATCCAGTAGTCGGGATCGTCCCACATGCCCAGCCAGTAGACCTGCTCGTGCATGTATTTGGTGATCTGTTGGATGATCGCTGCCCGCTCTTCGGCGTCGATGGTTTTGCTCTGTTGTTGAAAGAGCGCATCCAGCTCCTCATCGCAGCCAAAGTAGTTGGCCCCCCAGGGGTTCTCGGCATCGGGCAGCTCGGAACACAACCAGTAATAATGGTCGGGATCGGGGAAGGCGGTCGAATCCGACCACTCCATGATGTCGACCTCACCCAACGCGCACGGGGAGCCATCGGAGTAACTGCCGAAGAAAAAGTCTGCGTCGTAGCTGTTGATCTGGAGGTCGATGCCCACCTCGCGCAGATACTGCTGGGTGACAGCCTGGTTGTCCTGGCGAATCTCGCGGATGGTGGTGCCGTGGGTGAGCGTCAGTTTGTTGCCCGCAGCGTCCTCGCGGATGCCGTCGCCGTCGCGGTCGATCCAACCGGCGGCTTCCAACAACGCCTTGGCCCCTTCCGGATCGTAGGTCCAGGGCACGATGTCGGGCGAGAGGTAACCGTAAGCTGCCATGGGATCCCACAGCGTCTCGACGGGTTGGGTCAGACCGAGGAGCAGATCGTTGTTGATGGCGTCACGGTCGATGGCCATGGCGACGGCCTGGCGGACGGCCAGGTCTTTGGCGCCGGGGCTGGCCATGTCACGAAAGTTAAAGTACCAGCCTTCGGCGTAGCCGGAGGGCTGCACCATGATCTCCAGACCACCGGCCTGCAGGATGGGCACATCGGTGAGTGGTGGGAAGGTGCCCACGTCGGCGTCGCCGGCCACCATGGCCGCCGTCTGCGAGGCGTCATCCGGCACGAACTGGAAATAGATCTCGTCCAGATTGGGCTGGCCCAGCCAGTAGTTGGGGTTTTTGACGAAGCGGATGTAGCTGCCCGACTCCCACTCGGAAAAGTTAAAGGGGCCGCAGCCGACAGTGGGGGCCAGGTTCCACTCGGCCTCGTCGATGGTGCCCTCGGCCTGGAAGACCGGCTCCAGGATGTGTTTGGGCATCACGCCGCGCCAAAAGAGCGCCAGCCAGGGGGCGAATGGCTCAGTGAAGGTCATGACCACCGTGCGTTCGTCGGCCGCTTCGACGCTCGCCAAATAGTCGTAGGGGTACACCGAGGCGACGGCATTGGCCGGGTCGATGATCATCTGGTAGGTGAACACAAAGTCAGCGGCGGTGATGGGCGTACCATCGGACCAGACGATGTCATCGCGCAGGTTCATGGTGATGACCAGGCCATCTTGGCTGACGCCGCCGTTGTCCATGCTGGGGATCTCGGTGACCAGGCGGGGGAAGGGCGTGTTGGCATCGTCGAATTCCCAGGCCCAACAATGGAAGAGCTGTTGCATCACACTCGAGAACCACATGTTGCTGTAGACCCAGTTCATGTTGTCCGGCTCCTGGGTCCAGGCAAAGGTGACGATCTTTTGGGTCGGCTCTGGCGTGGCAGTGACGACCTTTTCCACCTCGACGACCTGGGTCACCTGTTTTTCCACCACTTTGGTCACTTCTTTTTCGACGACCTGGGGTGTGCCCTCGACGATGACCGTCTCTTTGACCGTCTCTTTGACCACCTGGGTGATGACTTTTTCGATCACTTCAGGTGTGGGGGTGGCACATCCGGCCAGCATGGTCAGCGCCACCAGCGTTGCTACGAGTTTCCACAGTTTGTTTTTCATGATTCTCCTCCCAAGAATCGTGTCTCAAGCGATCGGTGCTCGATAAAGCCCAAACCGTTTAATCGATGCTGGAATCACCTCCTTTATTTGTTCGAGACGGCTATCCTGGAAAACGATTTTGATCGAAGAGCTTGCGGCAAACAAAAACTCACGGCTTTGATGGGCCAGAGTTGGGACGCGCAAGGTGTTGAGGAGAATAACTGTGGTGATGAGCACCTCGGCCCTGAGGTTCCAAATTATTATAGCGTGATTCTGTTAACCTGTCAAACCAAAAAAGTGACTGCCACCCGCGGGTGGCAGTCACTTTGGGTATCAAAACAGCGAGATCACAGACTGGAGATCAGAACCGGCGGCAGGCCGGCGGGTAACCACGGCAAGAGTGTGATCGCTGTCTGTGACAGGTAATGCCGGAACAGCGACGCCAGCGCCGAATCTTGCATCTGCCCCAGCAGCATCTGCCGCGCCGCATCCCATTCCCACCAAGAGTCACCGACGGCAAAGGAGAGCAACACCATCAACAGACCGACACCCAGACTGGCCTGGACAAAACCGAGCGCCATGCCGCCCAGCTCACTCAACCCTTTGAGCGCCAGCGGGCGCTGGCTGCCATACGTGCGCAGCACATCCAGGGCGATCAGGCCCAAAAAGACACCGGTCACCGCCAGGATGCCCAAAAAGGTCAATACGTAATCCTGCACGGTCAGCAGTCTGGAAGGGCCAACCACCCAACGCGCCAGGGGGCGATAATACTGTGAGGCCAGGATGGTGGCCAGGTACAGTACGGTCAGATTGCAGGCCTGACGGAACAGCCCGCGAAAAAAGCCGGCGATTGCACCCCAGGCCATGATGGCGATGACCAGAAAGTCGATGCCATTCACCACACCTATATCCATGTCTCCCTCCCACAGGTCGATACAAACGGCTGCGCCCAGCGATCAGGTGGGCAAATTGATCCACACGCCAGCGACCAACAGGATGACTATGACCGCTGCCACAGCCAGATAAACGTAATCGCGCCGGCGCCAACGTTTTGCCTTCATGGGCCATACCTCTCTTTCAATAAACGACGTTATTAATATACATTGTATCATAACGCATCGTACAAGTAAACAGGACTGGAGTACTAGGCGTTACGAATTTACTTTTTCTTGACAGACCGTTTTTCATATGGTAAACTGTAGCTGTTCGGAGATTTTGCAGCGCGTGTCTTGATACGATTTTCGACCTGCCGACGAAAACGGCATACCTTCAACTGACGCCAGACGCACCTGTGTGCTCACGGCAGGCGACAGTTGCGCCTCACCTGCGCAGAGATGAGGGTGATGGACAGTCAGGCATTTCTGCTCGACGAATCATCCGAGCCGGACCAGACCGAACGGACCCCTTTTGGTCGGGCGCTGGTCATTGCTGCGTTGGCTCTGGCCGTGGGGGTGAGTCTGTTGGCCCCCGGCCTGGCCATCAACTGGGCCCGACAACCCTTCCTGGGCGTGTTGTTGGAACAGACTCTGGTGGTGGCTCACCCGCCCACTGAGGGTTGGAGCGGCCAGATCGCCGGCCTGGAGCATCCAGACCGTATCCTCAGCATCGATGGTTTGCCCCTGACCAATAGCATCGAGCTGGCCGCCGAACTGCGCCGTCATCAGATTGGTGATGTGGTGACCCTTGAGGTGGAAGGGCCGGATGGCGCCGCGGGCTGGCGGGTGCGTCGTGTGCCGATCGTCCTGATGTCCTTCCCGCTCCTGGATTTGGTCACCCGCTTTTTGGTGGCCTATGCCGTGGGTCTCATCTACCTGGCGCTGGGCATCTGGGTGTTTATCGTCAAAAGCCATCGTACATCGGGGCGCACGTTTGCCTTCTTTTGTGCCTTTCTGGCGCTGCTGACGGCCAGCTACTTTGACGCCATCTCGACCCATTGGCTGGCGCGGGTGCTGACGGCTGCCATCCCGTTCACGGCAGCGGCGGCGATTCACCTGGGGCTGGTGTTCCCTCAGGAACGAACGCTGATCGGTCGGTGGCGGGTGCTGCATTACCTGCCGTACGTCCTGGCGCTGGGGCTGACCATGTGGGGCGAAGCGGTGCTGTACGATCCGATCGATCCGCGCGCCTACTTTGTGGCCTGGCGCTGGGGTTTTTACTATGCCGGACTGGCCATCGTCACTTTTTCAGGTTTGCTGCTCTGGACGCGGCTGCGCCCGGAAACACCCGAGATCCGTCAGCAGGCGCGCATCATCTCGCTGGGCAGCATGGCAGCCTTTGCGCCCTTTTTGATCTGGGTGATCATCTCGGCGGTGCTGCGCCTGGATTTCGAATTCGACGCCGCCATCTTGTTGCCCTCGCTGGTGTTGTTTCCGCTGTCTATCGCCTATGCCATCGTTCGCCACCGTTTGCTCGACGTCAATCTGGTGGTCAGTCGCGGCCTGGTTTACCTGATGCTCACTGCCCTCACGGTGGGCAGTTATTTTCTGCTGGTCAATCTGCTGGGCCAGGCGCTGCGGGTCACGCAGTTGGTCAGCCATCCGGTGATTCTGGCCTTTTTCGTGTTGGCGCTGGTATTGTTCCTGGAGCCGCTCCGCCGCCGCACCCAGATCGCGGTAGACCACATTTTTTACAAAGACCGCCCCAATTACCGTCAAGAGCTGGAGGATTTTAGTCGCGCCCTCACCGCCACGTTAGACCTGCCCCGGCTGTTGGATATGTGTCTGGAGCGGGTCTGCACGTTGATGCACGCCACAAGGGGCCTCATTTATCTTTTCGACCCAACCACGAACGAATATACTCTGCGGCATACCTGGGCCGTAAACAATCCGGACTTGCTGGCTGCGGTTCGTTTTCGCGACCGCGATGCCACAGTCAGGTGGCTCAGGGAGTCGACGCGGGCGCTGTACCTCACCAGCAGCGAGGGTGAGTTGTTGCCGGCAGATCTCTCTGTGGAGGAGCGGGCCCGCCTGACGGTGTTGCAGGCCATACTGTGCGTACCTCTGTTCGTCCAGGAGCGGCTCATCGGTTGGTTGGCCCTGGGCGACAAACAATCGGGCGACCTGTTCACGCCCGACGATCTGGCTTTCCTCACCGCGCTGGCCGATCAGACAGCCATCGCCCTCGAAAATGCTCGTCTTTACGAGCGCAGCACGGCCCGGGCCCACGAGCTGGCCATCTTGAACGAGGTGGCTCAGACCATCACCTCCACCCTGGATCTGGCCGGTGTGCTGAACCTGATCATGAGCAAGGTGGTCGAATTGTTGGATGTGGAGGCCGGCTCGCTGCTGATGCTCGACGAGGATGGCAAAAACCTGGTCTTTCGTGTGGCATTGGGCCCGGTCAGGGAAAAGATAGAGGAATTGCACCTGCCTGTGGGCATCGGCATTGCCGGCAGTGCGGTCAAAGAGGGACGGCCTCTCGTCGTCAACAACGCCCTGTCGGACCCTCGCTGGTACTCGGCCTTTGACCGGGACACCCGTTTCGTCACCCGGAGTGTCCTGGCCGTTCCGCTCCAGGTCAAGGGCAAGATCATCGGCGTCATCGAGGCTCTCAACAAGCAGGACGGGCGCCCCTTTAACCAGGACGAACTGTTGCTGCTGACCTCCTTTGCCTCACAGGCGGCCATCGCCATCGAAAACGCGCGCCTGTTCACTCAGACAGATCAAGAGTTGGCCGAACGGGTGGCCGAGCTCTCGACCCTGCAAGAGATCGATCGCCAGCTCAACGAGACGCTCGACTTTGGCCGCGTGATGAGCCTGGGGCTGGATTGGGCCTTACGCACCACCAGAGCAGTGGCGGGCAACATCGCTGCCGTGAGGCCAGAAGGTGATGGCCTGCAATTGGTGACCATGCAGGGTTATCCTCCGAGCATGGCGGTCTATCAGGAGAAACCCTGGCCTTTGAAACGAGGCATCATGGGCCAGGTGGCGCGCACCGGCCGGCCGGCATTGGTGACCAACGTGCTCCAGAACCCGGATTACCTGGAGACGGCCAGCGATATTCAATCTCAACTCAGCGTGCCCATCAGCCGCGAAGGTCAGGTGATCGGCGTCATCACGTTGGAAGGCCAGCACAGCGAAACCTTCAAACAGACCGATCTGGCCTTCATCGAACGCTTGGCAGACCACATGGCCATTGCCATGGCCAACGCCCGGCTTTACGCCGACGTCAAGGCCGCCGACGAGGCCAAGAGCGAGTTTGTATCGATGGTGTCTCACGAGCTCAAGATCCCTATGACGTCTATCAAAGGTTACGCCAAACTGTTACACATGGGCAGCAGCGGTGAGGTCAACGATAAACAGCGCTCTTTTCTCGAGATCATCAGCAGCAATGTGGATCGTATGGACGCGTTGGTGCAAGACCTGTTGGACATCTCGCGCATCGAAACGGGGCGTTTAAAGCTCGATATCCAGACGGTGCATCTGACCACGGTTGTGGACGAGGTGGTGCGCCTGTTGCAGCACGAATTCGAAAAGCGGCAGCAAACGCTCGCCATACAGATGCCGGTCGAGCTGCCTCCTGTGCGCGCCGACCGCGCCCGGCTGGCCCAGGTGCTCACCAACCTGCTGGGCAACGCTTTCAAATACACCCCCAACGGCGGCAGCATCACCGTCCAGGCCAGGACAGAGGATGGTCAGGTGCTCTGTTCTGTGGTCGACACGGGCATTGGCATTTCGTCTCAGGATCAGAAACGTCTCTTTGAAAAGTTTTACCGCGCCGATCATCAAGTTGTGCGTGAGGTGGGCGGCACCGGCCTGGGGTTATCCATTGCCAAGAGCATTATCGAACTTCAGGGCGGCAGAATCTGGCTCGAAAGTGAGCTGGGTAAGGGGAGTGTGTTTCACTTTACCGTGCCGGTGATGTCTACCGGCCGGTAGATGCGTGGCAATCGACAGGCAGGCAAGTAGATCGAAAAAACTCTTTGGATCTACTTGCCTCCTGTTTTTTTGGATTCGTAGCTTCAGGCCGAAACTCTGGGCAGTTCGAGCAGAGCCTTCTGAATCTTTTCCTCCTCAAGCTCGTAATCGGGCAGTTGCTGCCGGTGAAAGGCATCGTAGGCCGCCAGGTCGAAATGGCCGTGACCGCTGGCGTTAAACAGGATCACCCTGGCTTCGCCCGATTCCTTGCAAGCCATCGCTTCATCGTAGGCAGCCCGCACGGCGTGGGCCGTTTCTGGGGCCACAATGATGCCCTCGGCCCGGGCAAAATCCTCGGCGGTCGTGAGCACGGCGTTCTGATGGTAGGCGCGCGATTCGGCATGGCCCTGATCCAGCAGGGCGCAGATGCTGGGCGCCATGCCGTGGTAACGCAGACCGCCGGCGTGGACGGGCGCCGGGATAAAGCCGTGGCCCACGGTGTGCATCTTGGCCACCGGGCCGGTTTTGGCCGTATCGCCCCAGTCGTAGGCATAGATGCCCCGCGTCATGCTGGGGCAGGCTGTCGATTCGACAAAGATGGCTCTCAAGTTGGGCTTGTCGCCGGTCAGTTTATCCTTCAAAAAGGGATAGATCAGGCCGGCGGCGTTGCTGCCGCCGCCGGCGCAGCCGATGACGATATCGGGATAGTCGCCGGCCATCTCCATCTGCTTTAGCGTTTCCAACCCGATGACCGTCTGGTGCAGCAGCACAAAATTGACCACACTGCCCAGCGAGTATTTCCAGCCGTCGTGGGTCACGGCGTACTCGATGGCCTCGCTGATGGCGATGCCCAGGCTGCCGGTGGTTTCCGGGTCTTTGGCCAGGATGGCCCGGCCGGCGTTGGTTTCGGAGCTGGGACTGGGCACCACCGTGCCGCCCCAGGTCTCCATAGCGACGCGCCGGTACGGCTTTTGTTGATAACTGATGGCCACCATGAACACTTTGCATTTGAGACCAAAAAGTTGCGTGGCGAAACTGAGCGCGCTGCCCCACTGGCCGGCGCCGGTCTCGGTGGCAAAACCTTCCAGGCCCTCCTGTTTGCCATAGTAACACTGAGCCACGGCGGTGTTGGGTTTGTGGCTGCCCGGCGGGCTGACGCCCTCCCACTTGTAGTAGATTTTGGCCGGCGTATCCAATGCCTTTTCCCAGCGGATGGCGCGGTAGAGCGGCGAAGGCCGCCACATCTTGAGCACGTCCTGCACCTCGTCGGGGATCTCGATCCACCGCTCCTGGCTGACCTCCTGGGCGATCAGCGCCTGGGGAAAGACCGGCGCCAGATCATCAGGCCCCAGCAGCTCCAGGGTGACCGGATGTCGGTAGGGGGGTGGGGGACTCTTCATATCGGCCACGATGTTGTACCAATGGGTGGGCATCTCTTTTTCGCTGAGAAAATACTTGTATTGCCTCATTTTGATTCCTCCTGAGTGTTGATTTGATGAATGATATCCACGAGCGCGAGCTCGGCGTAAACCGCGTGTCACTATTCTCCAGCGATAGCCTGCCTCCTTTCCTCTTGCACCTCCAGATTGTGCCAGGTTTCAAAAAGGCTGCTGGGGTCGGTGAGAAACTGTTTGTAGAGGCGGTAGTGAGCGGTGTCCTGGTAGGCCACCTCCCGGATGCCATCGGCCTCAAAGCTGAAAACTTGCGCCCCCGGATAGGCCAGCAGGATGGGCGAATGGGTGGCGATGATGAACTGGGCCTGCCCGGCGGCGACAAAACGGTGCAGCAGCTTGAGAAATCGCACCTGGCTGGCGGGCGAAAAGGCCGCCTCCGGCTCGTCCAGAAAATAGACTCCCTGCAGGCCCAGCCGGCCGCCGAAATAACTCAAAATGCCCTCGCCGTGCGACAGGGTGTTGAGGATGCGACCGCCGTGGTATTTCAGCCGGCCGGGATCGCACAGGGCCACGTCGTCGAGGAAATCGGCGAAATCGCAGAACGTCTCGGCGCGGAACAGAGAGCCTGGCACAGCGCCGTTGGCCCAACGTAAGGTGATGTAATCGGCCAGGTGGGTCTCGTAGGGGTTCTCGTGGGCCAGGTGTCGTTTGGGCTTGTGCCAGACGTGAATGCCGCACTGGCGGGTGATGGCCTCCAGCAGCGTCGACTTGCCCGAGCCGTTCTCGCCGACGAACACGATCACCGCTTTCCTGAACGTCAGCTCCGGCGTGGCCTGGAGCGCGGGCACGTTGAACGGGTAATAACGGTCGGTGGGATAACGATCGCTGTGGATGGTGACGTTGACCAGGTGCATCTCAAACCTCCCTCAGCAAAAGACCCGGCCCGAAACGACTGCGCTCTGTTCGAGTGGCAGAGGAGGGACAGCCAGTTGCATCAGTCCCATCGCCTGGCGCACCAGGCGCATCGTCTCGTCCGATTCGCGGCGCATGCGCAGAACGCCGCGATACAAGATCTGATCCACCAGGCCCGGCTGGGCGGCATAGTGCGCCCGCCGCTCGTGGATGGGATCGAGAAAGTGGTTGATGGCCTGGGCCAGCCTTTTTTTGACTTCCACGTCGCCCACCTGGCCGCGGCGGTATCGCTCCTTGAGCTCCTCCACTTCCCCTGCGTCGGGGTTAAAGGCGTCGTGGTAGATAAAGACGGGATTTCCTTCCACGTTGCCGGGGATGTCGGCCCGGATGCGTTTCGGATCGGTGTACATGCCGCGCACTTTGTGCTCCACCGTGGCCGCGTCGTCTGCCAGATAGATGACGTTATCGAGCGATTTGCTGGCCTTGGCCTGGCCATCGGCGCCGACGAGCACGTCGCCGATGAGGCCCTCAGGCTCGGGAAAGACCTCGCCGTAAAGCCGGTTGAAGCGGCGGGCGAGCTCACGCGCCACCTCGACGTGGGCCTCGTTGTCTTTGGCGACGGGCACCAGGTGGGCGCGGGGCAGCAGGATATCGGCGGCCTGGAGCACCGGATAACCCAGCAGGCCAAAGGGCATCGTTTGCAGGTTGGCATCGTGGGCCATTTCCTTGAGGCTGGGCACACGCTCCAAACGCGACACGCTGGTCAGCATCTCCAGGATGAGGTTGAGCTCGTAGGTGCCCGGCACTGCCGATTGGAGAAAGATGGTGCTCTTTTGAGGGTCGATGCCCAGCGCCAGATAGTCGAGCACCATCTCGTGGACGTTGTGGCGGATGTGACGGATGTGCTCCGGCTCTGGTTTGGTGGTCAGTACGTGCAGGTCGGCGATGATAAAGAAACACTCGTAATCGTCTTGCAGGGTCAGGCGGTTTCGTAAACTGCCCACGTAATGCCCCAGGTGCAGGCGACCGGTGGGCCGGTCGCCGGTCAGAATACGTTTTTTGACGGTCATCGGAAGCCTCCTCGGCGTGAAAGCGGCGGTCACCTCCAGAAAAAAAAAGCCCCCATCCCCAAAGGGACGGGAACTCTTCCCGTGGTGCCACCCTGGTTAGACAGCGCACCGGTTCAAAAACAAAATCCCCGCCGTGATGGCGGGGATATAACCCGGTGAGCCAGCCTCACTCGTTTCAGGTACAAAAGAGCCAACGCCGCTCTGTGATACCCTCGCCTTGATAACGGTGGCGTCTCCGGCCGGGCATACTCGATGAACCTTTCCTCCCGGCGACTCCCAGGGCCATTCACTGTCTGCGCTGGTATCGGGTTTTCACCACTCCCCGACTCTCTGAACCTCGCCTTGCCAGCTACTCGTCCTGATCCACGTCTTTGGCTTTGAAACTGGAGCGAGTATATCACAACTGCACCGATTTGTCAATAAGGGGGTTTTGGGTTATAATACGTTTTGCGTTCGGGGCGTAGCGCAGTTCGGCTAGCGCGCACGGTTCGGGTCCGTGAGGTCCGGGGTTCAACTCCCCGCGCCCCGACAGGCGGGAGCGCCGTCCGCACGGATGGCGCTCTTTTTTGCAGGCGGCTGCGCCAGCAGAAACGCCCCCAGGAACACACTTTGCTGGGGGCGTTTTGCATTTTGCAGAACACCAGGAGCTGGGGTATAATCCAAACAGACCCATGGCGGGACGATGGGAGATGGAAGCGCAGAAACCACAGGATTTCGGAGAATATGTAAAAGCATGGCGCGAACGCCTGGCGAAGCGGCAAGGCGAACAGCGCATGCGGGCGCAGGAATTGCGCAAGTTGCCCGCACCTGTGCCCGGCGTCTGGTCGAGGATTTCGGAGTCAGCAAGGTTTACCTGTTCGGTTCACTGGTCGAAGAAGAGATGGCCCACGATCGGTCGGACATCGATCTGGCTGTGGAGGGATTGGAGGGGCGATTGTACCTCAAGGCCCTGCGAGAACTGTGGAGGCTGTTGCCGGAGGGGGGCGAGTTGGACCTGGTGCTCTTGGAGCGAGCCTGGCCAGATCTGGCTGAGCGGGTGAAAACGGAGGGGGTATTGCTTGATGCAGCAGCGTAGATTTGCCGTGTTGCGGGCCGACATCAGTCGGGAGCAAGGCCATGACGAAAGTACGATTCCGAGGTGAACGATGCGCATTCTCAGCGTGCGACCAGGCTTTGAAGCCGACCATAGCTCTTCGAGCTACGAATTCTTTGCCTTCGACCGGCTGACGCCGGAGCAACAGGCAGCGGTGCAAAACCTGACCGGCGAATCCCCACGGCGGCACCTGCGCTTTCACTGCCTGGGTGAGTGGCGCGACATCCCTTCCGACTGGCCTGACAAACTGCTCACCCTGGGTTACGACGTCCTGGTCAGCGAGAGCTACGACTGGTGGGCCGTTCACCTGTCGCTGCCCCACGACCCCAAGCTGCTGGATCGGCTGCAGATGTATCAGTGCGAGTCGGATGGCAACGGCTTTGATGTGCGCCCCGTCGGCGAACGAATGGTCCTCTACTTTGGCATGCAACTCGATTACAGCGCCGTATACGATACCTTTGGCGAGGATGTTTTCGAAGGGCTGGCCGAGTTGTTCGAGACGGTGCGGGACGAATTGCTCACGGGTGACCTGAGCGCTGTGTGGGCGGTGTACGAAACCTACGGCGGCTATGAAGACGACGAGCCGGAGCCGGTGGAGCCGCTCTCGGCCAGCGGCGACACCCTTTTGAACATCGTGGAGCGCTATTAGCCTTGACCGAGGTCTGGCAACTGGCGGAAGACGTAACCCTGCGCCCGGAGTCTTTTGGCGGCCTGGCCTTTCACCGCCGGCGGGGCTTTACGCTCGAATTGGACGGCCAGGCCTACGACTTTTTAAGGACGTGCCTCGCGCCGCGCCCCTTACCTCCGCCCGAGCATCCCGCCGCGCGGTTGGTGCCGCAACTGGTGCGCCTGGGCTTCTTACGCCCGGTCGACGTGGCTGCAAAGCGTACAGAGGACGTTTCCGATGTGCCCTGGCCCGGCGATGGGATCACCCTCTCTGCGCCGGAGACGGTTCACCTGGCCATCACCGCCCGCTGCAACCAGGCCTGTGCGGGCTGTTACGTTCCACGGCGGGAGGTGGGGCCGGAATTGATGGCTGCCGACTGGTGCCACGCAATCGAGCAATGGGCGCGGATGCGCGTCTTTCAGGTGGCTGTGGGCGGCGGCGAGCCGCTGCTGTACGAGGGCCTGTTCGAGGTGCTGGCCTGTGCCCACGGGCACGGCATCGTGCCCAGCCTGACGACTAACGGCGCGCTGCTCACCAGCGACACAGTTCGGCAACTGGAGCGGGCCGGCGTGGCCCGGGTGAACACCAGTTGGAACGGGCCAGGCGACGGGTCGGCGGCCCGACCCGCCCCCACACGGGCGTTACAACTCTTGTTGGATTCAGCGATGCAGGTGGGCGTGAACCTTCTGGTCACGCCCATTTTGCTCCCTGGCCTGCCCCACACGCTGGCCCAACTGCATGCCTTGGGCCTGCGACGGGTGACACTTCTGCGACCCAAACCGCCAGCCATCGCCACCTCAAAGAGCCTCGCCTGGTACGAAACCCACCGCCTGCGTCGCGCCGACCTGCTCCGCCTGCGCGCCGTGCTGACCGCCTGGCAGCGGGCGTTGCACCTGGAGGTCGACTGTGCGCTGGTCGGTCTGATGGGCCACGCGAGCCCGAAGCTCCTGCGGCGGCGGGGGGTCTATGGCTGCACGGCCGGGCGGCGCATGTGCACCGTCTGGCCCGACGGGCGGGTGACGCCCTGCTCGTTCCTGGCCGATCTCAGTGCCGGGGATGTGCGCCAGGCACCGTTCGCCGAATTGTGGACCCAGGGGGAGAACTGGGAAGCCCTGCGCGATCCCACCACCCGATCGGTGGGCGGCTGCGCCGGCTGTGCCGCTGCGCCGCACTGCGGCGGCGTCCGCTGCATTGCCCGTCACGAGCGTGGCGGATTCTCTGTCGGGGACGCAGAATGTCCGCACTATCGGGCTCAAGCACGAACGAGCGAGGAGGTATTCGAATGACGCCTGTCAAACGCCCAAGCGATGCACCGATCTACCAGATCAAAGTGACGTTGGAAGACAGCAAGCCGCCCATCTGGCGGCGGTTCCTGGTGCCCGGCGACGTCTCTCTGGCCAAATTGCACCGCCTCCTGCAAGTGGTGATGGGCTGGACCGAATCTCACCTTCACCAGTTCATCGTCGGTGAGACCTACTATGGCGAGCCTCACCCCGATTACGGCTTTGAGATGCGCGACGAGCGTCGGGTGAGGTTGAGCCAGATCGCCCCAGGCGAAGGGTTCAAGTTCCGCTACGAGTACGACTTGGGCGACAGTTGGCTGCATCAGTGCTGGTGGAAAAGATCCAACCGCCGGAGCCGGGCCAGCGTTACCCGGTTTGCGTCAAGGGCAAGCCTGGGTTCCACCGTGCTGCTGACCGACGCCGAAGGGAATGAGGTGGGTCACGCCCTCTACGACCCCTTTGGCGGCGTGATAGAGAGCACCATTCCCGTCACTCTCACCGACCGCTTCTTCGCACCGGTGAAAAGACAACGCCTCGACGGGGACGCCGTATTTCCTGGCCGCTTCTTTCAGGGGGATGCAGGTTTCGAGTCCGGACGCCATGATGGCCTCCTGTGCCGGCATCATCTGGCTGAACAAATAAAAGACAGATTGGCGGACTGCTAACCACCAATCTGTCCTGGCGGTAGCCACCGCCTTTCAGATGAGCCGCAGAGGACTCGAACCTCTAACCCGCTGATCAAGAGTCAACTCTTCTGATAGTCTCGCAGGCAGACACACGCATTCGAGCCGTCCCCCGCAACCTCCAGGAGTTCCTTGGCAAAATGCGCTACAACTTGCTCACTTCGAACAGCAAGACCGAGGACTTGAATCCTCGGTCTTGTGAGGGGCGAGTTGGGCACACAGAGAAGCAACTTTAGCCGTTGCGCTCTCGCCATTGATACAACTGTCGTACGGGCGATAGTTCCCAATGACGCTGTACCAAGTCCTCGGTTTTGAACTTCAGGTACTTCTTCAAGGTTTCCAGGCTCTCATGACCCATCAGGCGAGCCAGTGTAGCCAGATCACCTCCGCCAAGTACGTACCTCTTGGCAAAGGTGTGGCGCCAGATATGGCACAACCGTCTCTTGCCGTTTAATCCTGCTTGCTCTGCACGTCGGTGCATCATCATGTTCAGCCCCTTTTCCGTCAATCCATCGGTGGTCATTCTGCGACCATTCGAAGCGACAAAGACCGTTTCCGCTGGGCTGGGGCGTACCTCCAACCATATTCTCAAAGCTGTCACCGTTTCGGTCCAAATTGGAACCAATCGATCCGCCCGGTCTTTGGCTTTGGCCGCCGGAATCATAATTTCTCCGCGGTCTCTGTTGAGCTCGAGACGATCCAATGTCAGGCCAATGACCTCTCCTGCACGTAGGCCAGCGTCCAACATCAACAGCATGGTAGCCTGGTCTCGCATTCCAATATCGCCATCACCACACGCTGCCAGCATCATATCCACTTCTTCCAAGCTCCACGTGTCCGGTAGTGCATTCGACTGCTTCAGTCGCGGCCGGCCAATCAGAGGATCCTTTTTCAGCCACCCTTCAAGCATGCAGAATTTGCAGAAGGCCCTGATAGACCGATCATAGGCCGCCAGCGTGTCATCACTTAACCCGCGTTGGTTCAGAGTGGCGAAGAAGCCGCGTATCTCTCTGCGACCGAGCTTTTTCAGCGTCGTTACACCCTCCTCCTCCAAATAGGCCGCAAGGCCACCCAGAGTGAAACGGTAGAATCGCTTTGTATTTCTTTTTCTGCCCAGTGACTCTCTATCGGCGATGAATTCGTCAATTGCTTTTCGGATTTTCATGACGACCCTCCTTTTCTGGTTTCGCAGTTGGTTTTTGGTCGCCAGATTCTATACCGTGGATCCATATGGTGCTGCCCCGACACATCGGGAAATGCAAGCTTGCCGTCTGAAACAGCAAAGAGTCACTCTTGGCAAGAGTGACTCTTGGGGGAGGTGCTTTGCCAATCCATCCTCGAATGGCTTTCAAGTGCGGCAGCATATTTTCGGATTTTCCGAGCACCCCGGTACGCGTTGAAAGCCGGCCGTCCCTGCGAGGCCGCGATTGAATCTGACATCAGTCACTGACCGATCTCCCGAAACCGAAAACGACCCAGCAAGGCCAGGTCTTCGGCCATGCCCCGATCCGTCAGCGGCTCGCCGGGGTGCGCCAGCAGCCACCGCACGAACCGCTCCTGGCGCTCCAGCAGATCGGCGGCCACCTCGGGGTCGTCCACGTGGTAGACGGCCATGGCCGCCTCGACGGTGCGGGGACGGTTCTCGATGGCCTCCAGATAACGTTGCGATGCGGTGTCCATACACGATTCCTGCCGGTATATCAAACGGCGCAGCGAGGGTGGATCAAAAAGGCGGCCCGCCGACTTGCGACGGACCGCCTGGTTGATCCCATGAGCTAGTCCAACCACCACGCTTGTGGTATAATGGTGCCTAGCTCATGCCCAACTGGTTGCCGCAGTGGGCGTGAGTCAGGGCTGGGTGGGTGGTGTGAACACCTGCCCGGCCCGTTCTACGCTTGTGTCACCTCCATGATAACAAATTCGCAAGCTCGTGTCAAGCGTTTTTTGGCACGAGTTTTCGGCAAATCGTCCAAAGAGGCCGCAGGTGACGGTCACTTTCACTCTGCCGGCGAGGGATGGACGTACTTGACCGCGCCTTTGTTGACCATCACCTCCAGACCGGTGGCTTGCCTCACGAACAGCTCGTAGGTGTCCACGCCGCTCAGTTCGCCCTTGAGCGCCTTGCCGTCCATCAGGACGACGGTGACCTGCCTGCCCTGCAAAGCGGCCAGGTACTCGGCCTGGCTCTGACCCCAGGTGCGTTTGGGTTTCTCTTCTTTATTGCTCATCCCCCTGTCCTTTCTCCGGCGATGCCGCGACTTGGGCGCTTTCCGCCTCGTTCGCCGGTCGTCGACGATCAACTCATTGCCAGCTCCGTACTGAGGAATAACCTCGGCCCACAGTCACTCGTGGTACGCTCGTTCAGGTCAAAGGCAGCGAACAGAGTCGCAGATGCCCGCAAGCGGAAAAAACCGTTTTTGTCCGCAGGACAACTAATGCACCGAGATGTTTCCTTTAGCCCATCCCCAAAGCCTTGAGCGCCGCGGCCAGCGGTTCCGAGTAGAAAATCGGGTCCACTCTTTCCAATACATCCGGCGGCACCTCCAGGAACTGCCGGCGGTTGCTGACTGGTACCAGTACGCGCTTGGCACCGTTGTCCATGATCACCTGCAGCGGCTCCACCAGCGAGCGCACCGGTAGCACATTGCCCTGGATCGTCATCTCCCCCAGGACCACCAGGCCGGCCTGCACTGGCCTCTCGCGCAACAAGGAATAGAGGGAGATAAAGAAGGCGACGCCTCCGTGCGAACCCTCCTTGCTGTGCATGAGATCCACAATCTGGACGTGAAAGTCGTAGCTGTCCATGTCGCGCTCGATGCCCAGGCGGTGCTTGTTGGCCTTGATGTAGTCAAAGGCGGTGACAATCGAGTCTTTCATGGCCCGGTCGGGGCTGCCGGTGATACGCAGCTTGCCCGAGCCACTCATACGGCTGACCTCGACGCGGTGCAGGGCCACGGTGTCGCTGTCGTTCAGCGCAGCGGTATAGACGCTGCCCGGCGGCATGGGGTCCTGGCTGATGAGCCGCTGGCCGCCCTCCTCAGGCACTCCGACAAAGGTCTCCTGCATCGTCTCGGTGTCAAAGAAAGAGAAGGAGGTCTGGTAATACTCAAAGGCCCCCATTTTCTTCAACTGTTCTTTGACCCGGCGGCGCCCCTCAAGCGCCAATTCGAGGTATTCCTGGACCTCGTCGCGGGAGGGATCGCCGGCCGGATGCAGCAGCTTGACCAGGCCAGAGACGGTTCGGCGCACCGCCCGGGCGTCGCGCGTGTTCAGATGGCTGCCCAGGCTGAAGTGGTGGTCGAATGCCTCGGTGTAGTTCCGGCGGCGGAGCTCGCGCAATGCCTCGGCCAGGTAGTCGATCACAAAGCCGTAATGGTCCGTAAAGTACTCGTTGCGCATCTTGGGCATCTCCCAGCCCGGCAGGTAAAAGTGCAGGCGGTCGATCAGGGCCATGTCTTGCATCTCTTCCGGCAAGGGCTGGAAAAGCGTGCCGGTGCGGGCCAGCACGTCCACCGGCTGGTTGATGTTGCCGGCAAAGACCATCGATGCCTCGGCGATCAGCTCCTCGCGACCCCGGCTAAAACTGCCGCTCTCCATATAGTCCTTCAGGATCTGGATGGCTGTCTTGTCAGAGAAGCGGATGCCGGCTACCTCGTCAAAGGCGACGACATCCCACATGCCCACCAGGCCGACCCGGCGGGTGCTCATGTTGTAGAACAGGTTGGCAACGGTGGTCTTGCCACCGGAGATGAGGATGGCATACGGTGAGAGGTCGCGGTAGACGAACGACTTGCCGGTACCCCGGGGGCCAAGCTCGACGAGGTTGTAGTTGCGCTGGACCATCGGCACCAGGCGCATCAGCATCAACAGCTTGACCCGCCGGCTAAAGAGAGGCGGTTCGAAACCGATGGAGCGGACCAGCAGGTCGAGCCATTCGTCAGTCGTCAGCCTGGCGCGCGCGGCGCAGTAATCGTCGAGGCTAAAGGCTGCGATCTGGATCGGCTTCAGATCGGTGATGAAAAAGGGCCGTACCTTGCCGCCGACCTCCTCCTCGCCCCGGAACTCGATGTCCATCTGCGCCCAAACGCCGCCCTCCAGCAGCCGCTCGTAACGCCGCACAAAGGTATCGGGGATGTGGACAAAGGCGTGCCCAAAGTTGACCACCTCAGCCCAGTACTTGGTGCCATCCAGGCGCACCAGCACCTTGTCGATATAGCGCTGCCGGCCTCGTTCTTTCACCCGCGACTGGGCCTTCATTGCCTCGTCCGGGCGGATGATGTTGTCGGCCAGGGTGTTGTTGACCATCCGCAGACCGGCTTCCACAGCGACCGGGTCGTCGGTAGCGCAATACTTGCCCAGGAGATATTCCAACACGTAGGTGGGCACGTTGGCCCCGACCTTGACCTGGCGCACCAGGTCTTTGCGCACGACTTTGCCGGCAAAGACTTGCGTTACCTTCCTGTCCAGTTCAGGCATCTCGTCCCTCCAGGTGGGTTGCACTGCCACAAGTGCAGCCCGCCTTTTCCTCAGAGCGAAATCGTGACCGGCACGTGCTCCAGCCGCGTCAAGCTGATGCCGGTGGTCGCATCCAGCAGGTGCACCGTCACGTCCTTGACCTCAAGCTCTTCTGTGATCATCAAGGTGATGGTATTCTCGGCGATGGCCTGCGGTGGCCCACCCGCCTCCACCATCAGTTGGACGTCCCTGGTGGCTTCCTGAAATCCGTACTTGGCCGACACCGGCACGGAGACGGACTGCTCCTTGGCGCGCACCTCAACCCGAACCACGGGCGGCTGTATGGGCAGCAACTGGGCCGATCGTCCGTTGACGGTGATCGACACAAAGCGGGTCGAGATCGAGTGGCCGCCCACGGTCAATGTCCATTGTACCGGAGCCGCCGCCGTTGGTCCAGCGCCGGCTTCCGACCGGACAGTCAGCACGGGGATGACCAGTTCCGGCAGCGAAAGGCCTCCGTGAAAGTACTCGGTCCTCCCCCCCTTGACCTTGAAGCAAGACAGGTTCCAGGGGGTGGCCATCTCCAGGTCGCCGCCGACACCAAGCGCCGAGAGGGGGGCTCGCAACGTGCCCGGCAGCTTGGCCCCTCCCTTCCCGATCCAGACCCTGCGTTTGAGGGTAATGGTTTTGCCTCCCGGCGCGTCGATGCCCTGGCCGGACGTGATCTTTTCGCCAAAGAGGTAGCCATGGTCAGCCGTGATCACCGCCGTTTGTACACCCAGCCCAAACAGCGTCTTGAGCCCGCGCCGGAGTTGGTTCAAAACATCGTCGAGGGTGCGCCGGGCCAGGGCCGGGTTGTTCTCGCACAAACCGTCGATCTCCTCGGTAGCGGTGACCACGATCAGGTTGGCGCCTTTCACCGCCTGGCTCAAGTGCGTATCCGAGAGTGGCGCCAGTTGGTCGAGCTTGGTCACGACCAGTGCACCCAGGCCCGCCGTTTCCAGATAGGCAACCCGCTCCTGCCGGGTCCGCAGCGTCTGTCCGCCGACGGCCGGCGCCAGCTTGCCTCCGACCTCCCCCAACGACAAGCCTCTCTCCGCGCCGGGTAGCAGGGCTGCCATCCCCACCTCGGTGATGGTGGGCGGCGTGGCCAATGCTGGCGTCAACTCGTGGGTCCATCCTTCGCCATACTCAGGACCATGTGCCGCGTCCAGGATGCCCAGCAGCTCACGCGCCATCTCAAAACGTAAAGCATCCACCAGGATGTAGGCTACACGTCCATCCTTGGCTGCAAGTGCCACAGTCTCTCGAAAGATGTCGGCCTGGAGCAGGACGCCAGGCAATACAAACTCGTCAGTGGCATAGGCTCTGGTGAAGAGATCCGCCAGTCGATCGGCCACGGCCGCATACCGCTGCCGGGCCAGGGCAACCAATTTGATCAGCGACTGGTGTTGCTCCGGATCGAGGTCGAAGCGGTGATAGTCGCGTTCCAGGTGGCGCTGGGCCGTGTCCAGCTCGCACCAGGGCCGGTGTGCCCCGGAAGGGCCATCTCCTCCCTTCGGGGAGGACTTGCCGTAGGCATAGTGGGACAGGAGCGCCGCTGCTGTCCAGGATTTGCCTTTCAACCCGTCCTCGATACGTGCTGCCTCGACCAATACCCGCCCGGCATCGGCGACGACTTCCCAGCGAGTTTTGATCTCGGGTTGTTGTGTCGACCAAAAACCTGCCTGCCGCGACTCGGCCAGGTCGACGAGAGAGACTGAGGCTCGATGCGCCAGGGCCTTCTCCACCTCGCCCTGTAGCCGGATCTCGCCGACGACAAAGGTCTCGGTCCGCGCTAACGCCTCCAGATCCAGGTCGAGGGAGCCAGGGCCGATCTCGGCCTGCACTTGCCCGGCCCAGTGGGCGTAGCTACCGGCCAGGTCCCGCCGATAGCGCCAGGTGCGAGCCAGTTGCGCTGCAGTCTGTCGGGCCACTGCGTTTGACGCCAGGCCAAAGGTACTGAGCGCTGGCGGCGCCTTTTTCCCCACCGCTTCGAGCAGCTCTGTGACCAGCACCTGCCGGGCCACACGCGCCCGCAAGGCTGCCGTCCCCAGGCCAGGTACAAAGGAGACGCCCAGCGCCTCCGAAAATAAGCTTGCCAGGCTGGCAAGGGCCTGTCTGGCCTCGATCTCGGCGTCGAGCGACGGATCGGAGAGAAAGCGCAGGGCAACTTCTTGCGGATTCCCACTGCCAAAGAGGGTGGCGATCACGCCCGTCAAGGCTTCGACGCCCTTTTCTGCCAGAGCGTCTAGCTCGGCCAGGGATAGGTGTCCTGCCTCGATCTGGCCAACGATCTCCTCCAGGCGGGCGGCTGGCACGACGGTGCTCAGTCCCTGGCGGGCAATCGCGGCCAGGGCGGTGTTCAACTCTGGCGGTTGCTGGTCTGGCCGCAGCACGGCGCCGGCGATCTCGTACTCGATCAGTGCGTTTTCGGCCTCAGCCTGGCCCAGCGGCACGTACAGGAGCAGCCGGGGCGGGTCGGTGCGTTCGGCCCACAGCGGCTCCAACTGGCGGCGCAGCCAGAGGAAACCGCGCTCCGGTTCGTAACAGTACACGGCCGCGCCGGATAGGTTCTCTGGCGTCAACGACCGGGCCACGTCCAGGTACGCGTGCTCGGGGTCATACCAGACCAGCGTGCAGTGTGCTTCTATCTGTTTCCAAAGCAGGCCCACAAGTGCGTCAGTTACCAGACCCATCAGCTTCTCCCCAAGATGCTATCGTGGCCACCAGCTCCTGGTACAGCCGCGTCTCGCGGCCATACGGATCGGCGGCGAGCTGTGCCTCCTCGGTCGTCAGGTCCACCAAAAAGTGATAGCCGTGTTGTACGTCCCGAACGAGTTCAGCCGGCGCCACCAACCGCTCGCGCCGCACCAGGCGGGCCAGGTCCGACCAGTCGTACTTGCCCGCCGGCAGGCCGGCCAAAAAGGCCGCCGGATCAAAGGCAGAGCGCGTCTCCCAGCACTTGACGACGGTTATGCGCCGCACCAGGGGGCGATCGTAGGGCTGGGTGGCCAGTTGGTACAGGTCGTAGAGATCACGAACGCGGCTGCGCTGGACGGCGGCCCGCACCTTTTCCCCGATCATTTCGTGCAGGTCCAGCGACGGCACGGGCGGCGGAATCATGCCCAGCCAGTCGAAATAGCGCTCGCGGCGCAGGGGCATGGGCCGCACGGGCAGCAGGGGCGCGGCCCGAAAACTGACTTGCAGGCCAAAGCGACCGGCGCTCACCCAGTCGTGCGCATAGGTGACCTCGGCGCCGCACGAATCGGCGGTGGCATAATAGTCCGAGCCGGGAACGGTGAAAGCCAGCCCGTAGTGGGTCTGCCCGTGCAAGGCAGCAACCAGATCGAGCACGACAGTGTCGGGCGGTGTTTGACCAAGGGCGCTAAAGTCCAGGTCCAGGCTAAAGCGCCCGGTTCCCCCCAGGTGGATTTTGCGCAGCGCGGTCCCGCCTTTGAAGGCCAGCCGGTCGAGTTGGCCCTGCCCGGCCAGGATGCCCAGGACGTAGGTCAGGGCGATCTCGCGTTCGGCGATGTCGAGATCGACGCCCGAGTCGGCCGCGTACCACTGCACCAGCCGCTTTTCGATCATCAGCGCACCTCGATCTCGGCCAGGAGCTCCTGGCGCGGCACGTTGTCGACGATCCGCCAGGTGGCGTCGTAGGTCCCACCGGTCCCCCATTGCCCCGGCCGGCCGAGGTAGGGCGTGCTCTTGCCGACGCCGGCCAGCAGACGGTCGCGCGTTTGCGCCGGGAGCGGCAGGTGGAGGAGATCGGCCAGGTAGCCCAGGCGCTGGATCAGGGCTGACGACTCGAAGCGGAGGGCATAGTCGGCCAGCGTCTCCCAGCGCAAACGGCCCCGGCCGCGCTGGAGCATGCCCGCGATCTCGGGCAGGTCGCCGGCGTACTCGGGCCGGTCCAGCGCGTCTATGACGGTTTTTTCCGGTTCGGCCATGGTCACCCGGCTGCCGTAGGCATCGACCTCCGCCGCGCCAAAGAATTTGTGCTGCGGCTGAAAGACGAGACGGTACTTTTTGCCGCGCAACTCGTACAGCCGGCGGCCGGTGCGCAGCGGGGTGGCGATATAGACCGTGGCCGCAGCCTGGGTCGAGAGGCCGTGATAAAAGGCCGCGGTGGCAAAGGAAAAAGAGTACGGCTCGACCAGGGTGCTGCCGATGAACAGCGGATTCGTATCGGGGAAGGCGTGTGCGCCCCGCTCGGCCGGGATCAACTCGTACTTGCCGGGGGTGAGCGGCGCCAGCCAGCGGCGACGGGTGAGCCGGTGCAGCAGTTGGCGGGCGTGGTCGTAGGAACAGTCCAGGATGGCCATCGTCTGCTCGATGGTCACCACCGGCTGTTTTTCCCATTCCAGGTGCAGGATCAGTTTCGCTTCGAGGTCGGAAAGCGACCGGGACATCGTCAGCCCTCGGCGATTTAGTGTTGTCACGTTCTGTTACTTGTTCCGTCACAAAAGGTGACTTGCGTAAGAGGATTATACTCGCAAACCAGCCCACACGCAAAACCAGCCGGCCACGATTCACGATTCACGATTTACCAGCCCTCGCGCCCGCATCTGTTTCGCCATCGTGCTCCACTCGTACTCGCCGGCGAGCAGCGCCTGCCACGTTTTCTGCGCCTCTTTCCAGGGCGCCAGCTCCCACAGCGGGGCGATGCTGATCACCACGCCGTCGTTCAGGTCGGGCGGCAGGTCGAGCAGGGCGGCGGCGTCCAACCGTTTGCGGAAATCGGCTACCTCGGTCACCAGCTTTTCCTGGCGCTCGATCTCGGTTTCGCGCCGCTTGCGGGCGCCCCCCTCCAGCGCGGCGAGGCCCTGCTTGAGCTCCGCCAGGCGAGTCTGCTCCAGCTTGAGTTTGGCATCGACATAGTTCCGCCCGGCGGCATAGAGGCTGTCGTGGCGCAGGCGATGGATGTACAGCCAGACGGCATAGTTCCGCCGCGCCGATTGCAGCAGCCAGTAGATGGGCGCCTTGCGGCGGCTCTTGGAGTAGCGTTTGATGTGAAAGGCGAAAAAGCCCTGGCGTGGATCGCGGAAATAGTCGCGCAGGCTCTTGAAGCCCAAAATCTTGCACGCCTCGCGTTCGATGGCGCCGGCGGCATCGCCCCACAGCAGCGACAGCACGCCCCGCACGCGGCTCACAATGTCGGCCGGGTGGGTGGGGTCGTCTACCAGGATGCCGTCCCAGGCGATGGGTAGCGGGTAGACCCCCTCCCTCATTCCCTCCCCCTCCGAGGGGGAGGGAGGCAGGTCGAGGACGGTTTGGCGGGCGCGGAGCCAGGCTTCGGGGGCGATGTCGGCGGCGGTGGCGGGCGGCAGGCCGGCGGCGCCGACCAGCGCGCCGGGGGCGCAGCGGGGCAGCGGCTCGAACGGCCCCTGGAGGGCGGGCAGCAGGCCGGGGTCCAGGGCGAAACGCGCATCCCAGCGGCCAAAGGCGACGCCCACGCACCACATCAGCAGGTTCTGGACGTGGGCCGGCAGGTCTTCGGGTGGCGTGGGTTCTTCATCCTCGTCGTCGGCCAGATTTTCGATTGACGATTGCCGATTTTCGCCGGATCCCTTTGAATCGTCAATCGTCAATCGCAAATCCTCAATCGCCAAGTCCTGCCCCATTTCGGCGCGGACCCGGGCGCGGTCGGTCTCGCCCAGGCCGTAGAGGTCAAAGACCCGATCGTCGATTTCGGCCTGGAGGGCGGCCAGGCGGGCCAGGCGGGCTTCTTTTGCCACAGAAGCGCGGAGGGCACAGAGTTCTAGTGAATTCTCTGTGTTCTCTGTGTCTCTGTGGCTCAGCAGGGCGGGCAGGCAAAAGGCGTGGGTCGTTTCGTCGCTGCGGTCGCGCTCGCGTTGAAGGTCGTGGGCTTTGCGGGCCAGGGCAGCGAGCGCGGCGCGCGAGGCGTGGAGCGTGAGCGGGGGAACGGGAGTACGCTGGATGACGCCGACTTCGTAGGAGCGGGCAGCAGCCGTGGCCGCGCCCAGTTGCAGTTTGACCAACGCTTCGAACATGGTCGAGTTCATCACGGCCAGCAGGGCCAGCAGGCCGTCGGGGTCATCGTCGGGAACGAAAGCCGCCGGACCTTTGTCGGCAAAGATGCAACCGACCGGCAATGGACGCACGCTGATGCCGCTGGTGGTGCGCCGGGGCCAGGTCAGGCCGGGGCGGAAGTAGGTGTTTTCGGGGTGCAGAATCCAACCCGTGTTACCCTCCAGGTATGGATAGCGTTTGACCAGGTACTCGTGGATTTCCTGAGCATCGTTCTCCCAGTTGATCAACAGGTGAACGTCGGCATAGAACGGCGAATACTCCCCCCCTTTGGCAAAGGGAACCCAGCGCAAGCCCTGGCCGATAGCATTGAGCGACGCTTCCCACCACAGACGCAGAAAACAAAAGTCGTTCTTGCTGGACGCGCCGTGTTGCACCGAGAAGCCGCTTTCGGCCAACGAGGGCAGCGTCGTGGACAATCGCTGGATCGATTCGCCCACCCAGTACGCGAACGGCGAGCCGGGGATCAGGGCCAAGTCGGCGGGGTCGAGGGTAAAGGTTTCTCCCCTCACCCCTTCGGCTTCGCTCAGGACAGGCCCCGGCCCCTCCCCTGTCAGGGGAGGGGTGTTGGCGTTGAGGGCGGCGATCTGGGCGGCCAGGGCCTGGCCTTTGGCCTCGATGGGCGTTTTGAGCAGCCGGAAAAAGGGGGTGTCAGTCATGGGCCGGGGCTCCTTTTTGCAGCACATACGCCGCCGTTTCGACCATCGCCGTATCCAGCACGCCGTAGCCCAGGTCGGCCAGGGCGATGAGCTGTGCTTCTTTCAACAAAATCTCCTCCCGCCACTTTTGAAAGCTGGTCAGGAAAAAGCCGGTGCGGCTGGTGATGGCCCCCAGGTAGCCGCCGCCTGTCCCGAGCGCTGCCGAGGGAGCGCGCAGCAGCTCCAGGCCGCGCTCCACAAAGGCAGCGTAGAGATCGTTCTTGGTGCGCGGGTAGGCCTTTTGGATGTAGGCTTTGCTGGCCAGGCTGGCCGCTCCAAAAGGTGGGTTCATCAGCAGCACGTCAAAGGGCCGCTGCAGCAGGTCGATGAAGGCCATGCCCTGGATGGCGTCGTCGGCAAAGAGGCGGCGAGACACCTGTTGGTCCACGGTCGCCTGCCGGGCGTAGGCGCGCAGCGCCTCTACCACCCGCGATTCGGCATTGTCCCAAAAGGCGGCGTCGTCCAGGTCGCGGGGGTCGAGGCGCAACGCCAGTTGCTGCGGTTGCTCCGGCCCGAACAGGGCCTGCCCTGAGCCTAGCCGAAGGGTCAATTGCACACCGGGCGGGAGGCTGGCCAGCGCCTCCCGTGACTTGCGCACCGCCTCGGCGATCTCTTGTTCGATTTTGAGCAGGCTGCCGGCCTCGCCGGCCAATTTCATCCTGTCCCACATCTCGCGCAGCAGGTTGCCCAGCACGGCCGGTTTCAGGTCGCGCACAAACTCGCCCAGCAGGTCATATTCGCCCGGCATCGGCTCGGCGCAGACGATGTGCACCTGCTCGATGCGCGGCCGGTCGCGTATCTTGAGCCCCATCTCGGCCCAGGCGCGCTGCGCCCGCAGCCACAAGGCCAGGGTGGCAATCTGGCAGGCGCGGGGGTCGATGTCGATGCCGTGCAGGTTGCGCTCCAGGATCAGCCTGGGCACCGCCTGCCCGAATCCGGCCCGGTTGGGGTAATCGGCCTGCAGCGCCGGCCCCAGATCGAGGTCGTCGTAGGCCTCGTCGTAGATCGTCAGCAGCAGGTCAAAGCAGTAGAGCAGGAAATGGGCGCTGCCACAGGCCGGGTCCAGAATGCGCAGCTCGCGAGGATCTACAGGATTGCGGATTGGCGATTTACGATTGTCGATTGCCCCGTCACCCGTCAATCGTGAATCGTCAATCGTCAATTCACGCTCGTTGACGCGATCGGGCCTTATCAGGTATTTGCACTGCTCTGAGAGCTTTGTCTTCCCGCCCCGCATCGCCCACCACAGCCGGCCCAGCGTGTTGTCGGTCAGGAAGGCGACGACGTAGCGGGGCGTGTAGAACTGGTTGCGAAAGGCCAGCTCGTGGCTGTCGCGCGGCGCGCTGGAGGCCTTGCGCGCTTTTTCGCGCAACTCGCCGGGGGTGAAATACTGGTAGATCCAGCCGATGGTCTCGTCTTCCGCCCAGGCCGGCGCCAAAGCCGGGTTGTTGAGCAGCGCCAGGATTTGTTGGAGGCACACCTGGCTGGGGAACAGGATCGAGGTGGGCGCGGTGCGGTCAAAGAGCACGCCCAGGGTCTGCGCCAGGTCGTCGAAAAGCAGCTCCAGATACAATCGGTATCCCCCGCCTGCCCCGAGTCCTGTCGAGGGGTCCGTCTGCGCCCGCGTCGCCTCGGGCGAGACCAGGCTGAGCTGCTGCAAGCCCTTCGATTGCTCACCGGCGCCGACCGAGGGCTGGATCAGCGCCCGGCTGGGATGCTCCATCAGCTTGAGGGCCGCCAGCCGGTTGAGTGCGGTGAAGGCGCTCTCGCGCAAGAAACGCTCGACGGCATCTTTTCTCCCGGCGCCGCTGGCTTTTTCATGGCGTAGGGCGGCTTCGATGGCCCGCCGGTCGGCCCGGCCCACGGCGTCCAGGTGCTTCAGGGCTTCGAGCGGCTCGACCGCGCCGTCGGCGTGGACGCCATAGGCGCCCTCCAGTTGTAAGGCCAGGTCCTGCTCCAGCAACTGGCGGCATTGGACGACTGTGTTGTAGAGGTCGTTGCGTAGAGCTTTGTCCATCTCCGAATCCGTGCTGCTAGGTGGCCAGCATTGTCTCTAGTTCCGACACCCGCGCGGCCACCAGCTCATCCAGCGCCAGGCAGACGTGATTCACCGTGTCCACGGCTTGCTGCGCCCAGGCAAAGGTGATGCTCTGCTGCTCCCCCCCGGAATCATCTTGAGGGCGGTCTGCCCGGTGGACAATGTCGTTGCGCCGCTTGATGGTCTCGTTCAGGGTGCGTTTTAGCTCATCAACGGTGCGGCTCAGGTGGGTGGCAATTTGATTCCAAGGGTCACTCAGACCCAGCAGCGCGCCGATCACGTGTACACCTCTCTCGCCGCTCAGATAGCTGAAATCGATATAGCCCACGATCTTGTTCGAAATGTATTCAGCCGCATTGGGATCGCCCAGCAGGCGCAACGTCTCATCCAGGCTGAACTGGAGCTTGAAATAGTCCCGGACGATCTTGTCCCCTTGAGGCACAAAATCCCGGCCTCGGGCGCGGATCATGATCGGCAGGTTGGCACGCAGCAGGGCTGGCAGGTAGGTTTCTATCGCCGTGCACGAGGCGACAACGGCCTGGCGTAACATGTGACACAGCGTCACCTGTCGTAGTGTCGAACGAGGCAGATTGGCTCGCTCGCGCACCAGCCCCAAGAAAATTTCGTTGTAGATGAGCATCAAGTCTTCATCGGCCGGAGCCCCGACGATGCCGCGCAGCGCATTCAGCAGGTTGCCCTGCGTGGTGAGGTTGTCGCTGGATTCCAGCAGCCGGTAGACCTGTAGCAGCAACTGGGCCGGCCGCATGTTATCCAAAAAGGTCTGTTTGGGGCTGAGCATCGTGATTTCTGCCATCATGGTTCTACTCCAACACCACTTTGATGCCCAAAGCGATGAGCTTTAGCAGGTGGGCCCGAAGTTCTTCCAGAAGCTGCTGCACCTCCTCAGGTGTGCTGAGCGTTGTGCCCACACCCGCTACGTCCGCCACCCGCACGCGCTCGACCCTTTCCTCCGGCGCGGTGAGCTCCTGTACCCGCAGCAACACGTTGGAGCGAAGGCCGACGACCGCGGCCAGGTCGGAGGCCATCTGGGCCAGGCTGGCCTTGCACTCCTCGCAAACCAGAACGCCTTCCGGCAGCACCAGGTCATGGTCGGCCCCAGTCAGCGGCTTGAGCGTGGGCGACTGCATCTCCTCCGGAACCAGCGGCCAGTTGGGTTGGGCTTTGACGTCGTCGACCGCTGCGCGGAAAGCTGACTGTCGCCGCTCGTGCCTTTGCCGGTACAACTTGCGATAGGCCGTCTCGAGTGCGGCCAGGGCATTGTCCAGCTCGGCGGAAGCCTGGTAGAAGGATCCATCCTGGAGCCGTTTACGCATCGCCTGGACGGGCTCGCTGAGGTCCGCGTCGATCCCTTCTGCCTCGAGGGTGGGCCACACCTGCTGGACAGCGACGCGCATGCGGCGCAGGCGGGCCAGGCCTTTCTCGTCAGTGGCCTTGCGGATGGTGGCCACCTGGTCGCGTATTGCCTGAAAACTGGCACCTTCGCCGGCCAGCATGTTGACACAGTCGTCGGACGCGCTGTTGAGCACCGTCTGCAGTGTGTTGTGATACTCCTGCAGCACGTCGATGAGCGGGATGTTGTGGGCCCGGACCGTCGCTTCCAGAGGCAGCAGCGCCTCCAACTCGGAGCGGGCCAGGCGCTGGAAGGCCTGGGCGATGGCGCTCTCCTCCACATCCACTTCCTCGCCGGTCAGTTCCTCGTAGCGGCGGGCCGCGGCGACGAGGGTCTGTAGATCGGGCGCTTTGCGCGGCGCAAAAGACGCCGCGCGGAAGGCATTGGTCCCACTGAACGGGGTACGCACTTGCGGATCGAGATGGTTGCGGTAGCGCCGGCCCTGGTAGGTCACCTCGATGGTCCCGCCGCGCAGCAGGCTGGCCAGCACCAGCCAGAGGATCTCCAGCTCCCAGCCGTAGCCGATGCCGCCAAAGTGAGATTCCAGTGTCCGGCCGGTGACCTTGTTGCCGTAAGAGTGCTCGCGGGCCAGGTAGCCGGCCACTTCTTTGGCAATGGGCGCCTCCGGGTTGACCACGTACTTGTTGCCCTCTTTGACCACCAGATCGAGACCATCGGGCGGCCCGTAAAAGACCTTGGGCAGCCCATTGAGATTGGCGGCTTTGAGGATCTCTTCGGCGTCGCTCGCCTTGAGCGACCGGGCGCCCATCTCCAGCTTGGGGTACAGGCCCGGCACGGCGTGGCCGAAAAGCCCCTTCAGGATCTCACCGAGGGTCTTGCCCAGGTCGGCCCCCGGTCTGGCGACCCCATCGAAGAAGCCCTGGCCGCCGGCCATGGCTCTCTCCAGCCGTTCCTTGAGCCGTTCCTCCAGCCGCAGAGCCTCAGTCTTTTCCGCCGCCAGGCTGGCTCCTTCCTCCTTGCTGATCTTGCCCTGGGCACGGAGTTGGTCGTACTTGCCCACCATCTGCCGGGAGCGATAGAGCTCGGCCACCAGATCATCGATCTCGTCTGTCAGGCTCATCACCCAAAAGATCTCGGTCTTGACCTTGCGACTCTCCTCGCGCGCCGCCTCGTTGGCCTCCTGGAACGTTTCAGGGCCGTCTGCGACGCGCAGGACGAGGGGTATGTGAGCATCACCCGTAGTGATGCTCCGGCCATCCCAGGCCACGCCCACCCGAAAGGTACGCCCGGTCTTGTGTCGATAGCGGGTCAGGGCCGGCTCGGAAAAGATGTGGCGCAACTGGTCTTCGACGATGTCGTTTCGCTCGCGGGGGTTGGGGCTGTGGGCATTACGCTCGGCGATCCAGCTCTTTTCCTGGGCAGTTTGCAGCTTCCAGCCATTCTCGGTCTGGCGGATGAACTGCGCACTTTGTAGCAACTCGACCGCGCGCTGCACCTCAGGCAAAGGTGAGTCGCCGCCCAGTTGGCGGTAGAGAAGGGCCGCCAGGTTGGCCTCCGTGCGGGGCAGGTCGCGCACATACTCCAGCAGGGCGATGGCCTTGGCCGTACGCGCCGGCCAGGGATCGTCCGGCCAGCGTTGCATGATATTGGTGATGTCCATCTGCTTCTCACTGGACAGGTTGCCTTCGATCAGGTCAAAGATGCGGTCCAGGCTGACCAGCGTGCCCACCGGCGCGTCGGCCAGGGCCGTGCGGTCGCTGACCAGCATCTCGTAGGCCTGCTTGATGATGGTGCGGTTGCTGCCGCCAAAGGTGCGCGGCGCGCCTGGCTGCAGGCGGATGCCCGACACAATGTCGATGGACAGGTCCACGAAATGGGGCAGGTAGGGGTAGAACTGGACAAAATCCTCGCGTTCGACCTCCGAGTGGCGGGCGGTTCGTTCCAGCCGGGTGTGGGTTTGGAGCATTGCCGCTGCCTGGTCAAAACGCTGGCGCAGCAGCGGCTCCGCTCCCTCCGTCTTGGCCAGCACGCGCCGAGTGGCCACCTCACGAATGTCCGCCGGGGCCATGTCGATGCGGATCTTGAAACGATCTTGCAGCCTCGAAAGCTGCACTCGCTTGTCGTCGATGGCCGACACCACCTCGTCCAGCTTTTCCTGGGAGGTGACGATCACCCACACCGGCGCCACCGCCTTGTTGGCCAGGACGCGGTTCTTGCCCTCCTGGCCAAAGTGCTCGACCACGGCCCGCAGGTTCTCGATCTTTTCCGCGCTGCGGGCCACGTAGGCGCCCACCTCGTCGATGACAAAGATGACCGCGCAGCCGGGACGGCGCCGCGCCGTGAGCTCAAAGGTACGGTCCACCAGGGTGCGGATGGTGATGTCGCTTTCGGCCTGCAGCGAGCCGGCCCACGAATCGGACGTGGGATAGGTGGTAGCGTCGATCTGGTTCAGCACCGCGCTGGTCCGTTGGATGCGCTGCGCCCCCTTGCGCACCCGCTGCCAGACGGCATAGGCCTCCGCCGAGACCCCGGACAGCGTGGCCGGGACCGATTCCGCTGGCGCCACCGCCGCCTGATCGCCGTATAACTCGGCACAGGCCTGCACAAACGGGGCCAGGCGGCCCTCAGCCTCCAGCTCGATCTCCAGCTCGGCCACATCATAGTCCTGGGCATAATCCAACTCCCGCAGGAGCACGGTGTACATGATCTCGGCAATCGGCTCGGTGGCGCGGCGGACCGCCTGATCGACCCGCACGTCGAACATGATGACGTGGGCATCAAAGCGACTGTTGATGTAGCCCACCGTGTCAGCGATGCGACCCACCAGGGGATCGGTGGGTGACTGCTGTTGGAGCTGTTGGATGAAAAGCTGGGCCGCAGGATGCCCCAAAACCGACCGGTTGGCCAGGACATAGCCCAGATTCTTGGCAAAGGAGGATTTGCCCGACCCGAAAAAACCCGAGATCCAGACGCCGACTCCCTCGGTAGGGTCACTCGGCGCATCGGCGATAGCATGCAAGACCTCCCAGTACTGCTGCTTGATGCGGTCGGTGGCCACATAGTCGGTGATCTCGTTGTAGACGGTACCCTCGTCCTGCTGGTCGAGCTTGATGACCTCTTCGATCGGCTCGGAAAGGTCACGGGATAATAGATCACGGATGGTTTGCATCTTTACCTCTTCGTTTGCCTATGTGGGTTCGCTGGCAGCGAGTGACGTCCCAGCATTGGGCTATCCAAACCTGCCTCTCAGGTAGCAGGTGATGAATAGCGTCGCCTGTCTCACAACGCCTCGAGTCTACCAATGATCTCCTTGATCTCCAGGGGGACCTCTGCATCTGTCATGGCTTCAATGAGAGCGTTGTCGGTAAAGGAGACCTGCCACATCTCCTGCAATCTTCGCCGGATCGCCTTGAGGGCGCTCTTGCCAATGACAATGGAGAGTTTGCCTTCCTGGGACTTCCAGTTCTCGTCCAGGAACACTCGAGCCTTCTGGTTTAGCGCGCTGGGATCTAGATGTTTATGTTCATATACTACATAATGCTTGTGTACTTGGACAGCAATACTGTCGAATGTTTCGTTATACAAGGAATCTACTACCTGGTCTATCGCCTCTTCAACCTGCTCTAGCGTGGGCAACTCGCCGTTTCCTGAACCTCGTCGGCGCAGTTCGCTGCAGATCACGCGCCAAACGACAGCCGGCAATAGCAGGTAGTTCTCAAGATGGGTATTGTTCAGGCAAATCACTTCCCGTCCTTGTTGTGCTGCGTAGGAGCGGATTTGTTCTACTAGATCGTCCGGAAGTCCATCTCTGTCGCGTATCGTCAATGATCGGATGGACGTGCCGACGACACTCTCCAGTATATCCAGCCCTGCATATTTCTCGGGGTGATCCACGCCTTCCATGGGGATGACAACTACCTGGCTATGGCCTTCGAAAACAGTGGAACCTACCTTGGCGGCGAAGCGAGCCAGCAGTTTTCTGTCGTTTTTGCCCTCTACGAATACACAACGCTTGCTTGCGACCAACGCTGCCAGATCTACGTTGTCTATGGCTCCCAAATCCTGCAATATAGGCAGGACACTCGCATGACGTTCGAGTGAGTGTGCGGTTTGCACTTTCCGCGAGATAGGAAGTATGCACGATGCATCAACATAGTTGACGATCTCTTTTGAGTGTGTTGCCATTATGACCTGGATCTTCTCGCGTTGATTTAGCCCTTCCAGCAAGTCCACCACCAATCTCTGTAGCCCGGAGTGAAGATGGGCGTCTGGCTCATCAAGCAGTACGATACCCGGTGCCTGAAGAGCCAAATATGTAAGCAGCTGAAGCACTTGGAGAAAGCCACCACCAGCAGAGAAGACGTCGTGTTCGCACTCCTCTTCCTGATAACGGACCGAAATGTACTGATCACTGTCGAGGCTGAAACCTATTTCCGCGACTTTCCCACCAAAGTGTCTTTGCAAGTCGGACTGCAATCCTTGGAACGCGGCTGGATCTTTTCTTGAGAGCTCATACAAGTAGTTCCGTAGTACTTCATTATGATGCCCGGTTACTGACAGCAGTTCAAGTCGAGCTGGCACCCGGAATTCCTCGAGCTGGACTATCCCGACAGACGATGGAACCAGTGTCGGTCTGCGTCCCAGGATATCTCGCATTGTCGTCTCGTCGGTGCCTACCGGGAGCTTCGTCATGCGACTGTTCAGGCCACCCCATTGCCGCTTGATTTGAAACTCGAACTCCAGACCGTTTGCCAACTCCACACCGATTGTCACCGGAATCCGCTCATTCCTGACCCGGTATCGTCGTTGAAACCAAAAGTCCTCCGGATCGGCCACTGGCAGCATTTCCTCCATTACCTGCTTGCCCGCCCTCGGTTTGACCAACACGCCTCGCTGAAACTCTGCATGAAACTGCATCAAACGGAAGCACAGATCGATGGCCTGTAGCAGCGTAGATTTGCCACAATTGTTAGGTCCTACAAGAACGTTGAAGCCGCCAAACTTCACATCGAGATGTTCAAAACCCTTGAAGTTGCCCAGCCACAGGCGCTCGACAAACGGAGCCGAACCTCTAGCCTGCCTTGGAAAGGCCATAAGTCGTTCGTATGGTGCATCGTCATCAATCAAGTCGTCGCCAAATAGAGAACCCTGTGTGTATTCCTCAACCATGGTAATAGCTCCCAGAAAACTGCTGATAGCCTATTGGCTTCAATGTGAGCATGCTAGCTCTCCTCGTACCACTCCTCATGCCCATGCGCGATGGCGAACGACTTGTTGGTCCTGCACGCCTCTTTGACCCGATCCGGCCAGTAGCGTATGGCGATGTGGCTCCAATCGTACTCGCCTTTTTGCAGGCGCTCCCAGTACTTTTTCGGTTCGGCCTTCCAGATGGGCATTAACTCCCACAGCGGCGCCAGGCGCAGGATCACGCCGTCGTCGATCCAGTCCGGCGCTGGCTCGTATCCCTGGCGGACGATGCGCGCCATAGTCTGGGCGAACTCGTTCACCTCGTCCAGCAGTTGGGTGGCTCTGTCGATCTGCCGCTCCACTCCCTTGCGCGCCGCGCCGCTGAGGGCCTCCAACTGCCCCCGCAGGTCGCCGATCTCTAGCCGCAGGCCGTTGAGCTTGTGATCCAAATAGTCGCGCTGCAAGGTATAGAGCGTCATGCGGTCCACCCGTTCGTGAAAGAGGATGAATCCATAGCCCCGTTTGGCCGATTGCAACGGCCAGTAGACCGGCCGCTTGCGATACCACTTGAGGTGCCACTTGGTGAAAAAGTCGCGGGAGAGAAAGGCGCGGAGGTCGCCATTGGCGCCGATCTGGATGACCTCGGCGGTGTTGGGGGCGGCGTCAAACGTCAAACGTGAAATGTCAGTGACGCCTGACGTTTGACGGTCGACACTTGAGTCCAGCATCAACACCAGGGCTTTTTCCACCAGCGCCGGCAGGTCGCGGGGATGGCCCTCGTCCAGGACGGTGATGCCATCTGGCATGGCCAGGGCGCGCAGGGCGGCTTCGACCTGGGCGGGGAAGACGTGGCGGCCGCCTTCGGCGTCCACATGGGCAAAGCGCTCCGGCGGGCCGACCAGTTGGTCGAACTCGGCCTGGTCCGGCGCGGGCAGGGAGCCGATGGCGAAATCGGCGCGGCGGTAGACGGCGGAACCAATTTCAGATTTACGATTTACGATTGTGGAATTGCTCGCATCCGAATCTGCGATCCGCAATCCGCAATCTGCAATCGTAAAGCGCCCCAAAACGACGCCTACAGCGTAGCTGATCCAACGCACCGCGAGTTCCTCGCGGGTCATGGGGGCTTCTGACTCCTCGGCTTCTTCGTCCTCGGCGGGTGGTAGCTCGGCCCCGTCATCGCCTTCCGCGAACGCGCCCCCGGCCAGCTCGGCTTCGATGGCGGCGCGGTCCTCGTCGCTGATGCCGTAGAGGCGGTAGACCTCGTCGTCGATCTGACGTTCCAGTGCCGCCAGGCGGGCCTGGGCCGCGGTCATGTCCGCCAGGCCAGTGTCCCAGCACGGCGGGGCGATAAAGTCGAAGGTGGTTTCGTCTTGGCTGTGGCCGAGCTTGGTGCGTCGCACGCAACTACGGGCTGTGGTAACAAGTGAGTATGGTACAGAAGATATGAGCGGAGCTTTCTCAACATCACCAACCTGGAAGTTCACCCCTGGGTTTATCAAGCTGCATAACCATGAGAACAAAGTCGCATTCGTAACCGCCAAGATTACGTTCGCAGCATCACCGAGTACCGAAGGACCATTGCAATCGAATACATAACCGGGCGTCAACCATCGAATGGCAAACCGTGTGCCAGCAAAACGGTTGAAAGTAAGACCTTCTCGAAAATAGAAACCGGGATTTCGGATTACTGCTCCCTCGGTATGTGCGATTTCCGCCCCGTCATCAAACCAGTTAACTACATGCTCAAGGTTGCCATACCATGGTACGTTAGCCCCACCCTTGACGTATGGCATCCAACGAAGGCGAGTTTGTTGTGCCTCGTTTCTGCTTTGACAGCCAAAAGCGATACGATGTAGCCCCACTTCCCACCAGAACCGCAAGTATCGGAAATTGTCGGTACTCGCGACTCCCTGCCGCGGTTGAGATGTTTCACCGAACTTGGGCAACATCTCGAAGAGGCGGCGCAGGCCATCGGGAATCCAATACACCCACGGGCCACCGGGGATAGCGTCGAAGTGACGCTGGGCCACGCGGTAGACGTTGGGGGGCAACGGCGGTTTCACTGCGGACATGGGCAGTCTCCCAGGCAGATCCGAATATGGGGAAGGTTATGGGCGTTTCTCCATTTCATTCCCCATTTTTCTCCGTTCCGGGGACGCGGTAGTAGGCCCCGCGCCGCGCCCCGACCAATTCCAACGCGCCTTGCCCGGTGAGCTTGCGCAGATGGTAGCGCGCCTGCTCGTCACCCAGGCCGGTCAGCGCCACCGCCTCGCGGCGGGTGATGCGCCCGTGCGCCTGCACGTAGGCCAGGATGGCCTCTGCAGGGGAGACGGCCGGCCGTTCCACCCGGGCGTCTCGATACAGGGTCTCCGCCAGGCGGTAGAGACCCTGGCTGGCCTGCAACACACCGGCCTGGGCCAGGCCGGCCAATACGCCAGCGGCCTGCGCGGCGTCGCGTTGCAGCGCCGGGGCCAGGGCGCGGGCGTCCGTCGTCCCCTCCCGCCGGGCCTGCCACAGGGCCAGCAGCTCGTCCACCTCCAGCGCCCGGCCCAGTCGCCGGCCGGTCTGCACCGTCAGCAGCACAAAGCCCAGGTCGGCAGGGCCGCTATCGAGGACCACGCTGACGCTGGCGGTGGTGCTCAGCGTATAGTCCGGCGGGCGGCGGCCGTTGCGCAACTGGCCGCGGTAGATGGTCTCCACGCCCCGGCCGGTGCGCTCCACCAGCCCGGCCCGCTTGAAAGCGTCGGCCAGACGCGGGTTGCGCGGGCGCGGCTCGATGACCAGCAGGTTGTCCGGCCCCACCCCCTGCACAAAGCCGCCGGGGTTGCTCACCCGCGCGTGGCCGTCGCGCAGTTGCACGTGAATGGCTCCCAGGCGGGTATAGTCGCGGTGGATGAGGGCGTTGTTGATGACCTCTCGCACCCCGGCCCGGTCGTAGCGCGGCGCGCCGAGGCGCACGCCATCCACCATCAACTCTTGCTCCTCGTTGCGCACGCCGACGGCCTCGGTCAGCCACTCGTGGACGCGCAGCAGCGGCCAGCGGCGGAACTCGTTCACGGCCACGTCCAGGCCGCGCAAGACCTGGAAGGCGACCTCGTGCGCCGGCGCGTGTTCGCGCAAGGCCGCTTCCGTGCCCACCAGCAGCAACCCGGCCAGGGTGGGGGTCAGGCGGTCGCCGGCGGCGCGCACCAGCCCCAGCGCGCCGGCGATCTCGCGGTCCGAGAGGCTGAGCAGCGCTGTGTCGCCGGGGTTCTCGGCCACCATGCGGCGCAGGCGGGCAAATTCCACCGGGTCCAGGTCATCCCAACTCGCGTCGGGCACGACCAGGGCCGTCGGGTCGGCCTGGCCGCGCTCGGCCAGCCAGTTGGTCAGCTCGTAGGGGTAGAGCGGGCGGCAGCCGGGGTATTGGTGAACATCCAGGTAGCGGATCAACAGCCGTCCCTCGCTGGTGGCGATAGGCTGATGGGCGGCCAGGACACGCAGCAGGGCCACCGCGCCTTCGGGCAGGCTCACGAACTCGGCCTCGACGTTGACCGGCGGCACGGTGCGACTGGCGACGAACGCCGCCAGCGCCGCCGGGTGGGTGCGGTGCCGGGCGTGCAGCCCGGTCACTTGCCCGTCGTTCTCGACGCCGACGAGCAGCATCTCCCCCTGGGCATTCGCCAGGCAAACGACGGTCTCCACCAGGTCCGCATCGGACAGCGGCCTCTGGTCACTCTTGAACTCTACGGTGAACGACTCGCCCCCGGCGATGAGGGCGCGCAGTTCCTCGGGGGTCATACCATCGTCTCCTCTTGCGCCCGCAGCGCCGCCAAAGCCTGCTCGAAAGCCTGGCGCTTGGCATCGCCTTCGGGAGCGTTCACCAGGCGGAAGTAGGTGCCCACACTGTTCTCACGGGACAGGGTGTCCGCGTCAGCGCGCAGGCAAAAGACGGTGGTATTGACCTTTTCGCCGCTGATTTCGGCAAAGGCGCGGGGGCCGGTGTGGGCCATCGTCTCGATGGCAAAGCTACCGCGCAGGTGGGCGCGCAGCTTTTCATAGGACGACAGGAACATGAACGACTGTTGGGTGATCATGCCTACGCGACCGCCCTCGTCGGCGAACTCGCCGCAGCGCTGGATAAAGGCCGTGTAGAGGTCACCCTTGGCATCGGGGTACTCGCCGTCCAGGTGATCGGCCAGCGCATCGCCCAGGTTGCGTTTGCCGGAATAGGGCGGATTGGTGACCACCACGTCGTAACGGCGCAGCATCAGCTCGGCCAGGCGCAGGCCCTTGACCGCCTCGCCGGCGAAAAAGGTCATGTCGGCGCCGGCCTGGGCCTGCTGCCGGGTGAACTCGTCCAGCCCCTGTACGATCTGGGCCGAGAGGATGGCCCAGAATTCCTCCTCGGCCGCCTCCCGTTCGTACTCGCCGGCCAGCCCGGCAAAAAGGGGCTCCTTCTCGTACCGCGCCCGCTCCTGGGCGATCAACTCGCCCAACTCCCGCTCCAGCCGCAGCAGCGAGCCCAGTTGGTCCACATCTTGCAGGCGGGCCCACAGCGCCCGCATCAACCGCTCGTAGACCGGCCGGCTAAAACGCGCCTGGCGCAGAAAAGCCCCCAATCGAGCGCCATTCAGGGGCCGCACATCGGCGCAGGCCAGGTGGCTGTCGGTGATGCGCGCTTGAGGGTTCAGGGCCTTGGCCTTCAGGTAGAGGGCCAGGGCCGAAAGCTGCACGGCGCGCAGGTCGATGTCGATGCCGAACAGGTTGTGTTCGATGATGGCCGCCGGGATCTCGGCCGGGTCACTCACCGAGGGGGTCTGCGGCCAGTCTGGCTCCCCAGCGCGGTCCAACTCCTCCTGGTACATGGCCGCCAACAGGTCAAAGGCCACCAGGCCAAAGTGCATCGTGCCGCAGGCCGGGTCGAGGAGGGTGATGGTTTTGACAAGGCGAGGCCCGTGATCCGTGAAACGTGATGCGTGATCTTGACGCTTCACGTCCACCAGATAATCCAACAGTTCTGTTCCGAGAAGCCGTGTGTCTGGATGTAGCTCGGCCCACAGCCGGCCCAACGTGTTCTGCACCAGAAAACGCACGATCCAGTGCGGGGTGAAAAGCTGGGTGGCTGCTGGGATGTCCTGGCGGCGGATCTTTAACTTCTGCCGGTACAGCCGCTCAAAGACATCCGCCTTTTCCTGCTCGTTGAAGAACTGGTACACCCAGCCGATGGTCTCGTCGGCGCTCCAGATATCGGCCAGGTCCAGCCGATTGAGTTGGGCCAGCAGCGCGCGCAGCGCCAGCGGCCGGGGAAAGAGGCGGCTGGGCAGCGTGTCGGGGTCAAAGAGCACCCGAATCTCTTGTGCAATCCGGCCGCTCTGCCACAGCAAAAAGTGACGGTAGGCCGTGTCGGCATCGCCGGCCTGGTGGCAGGCCAGGTCGGCGGCGTGGGCGGGGTCGGCCAGGTAGAATTTAAAGGCGTTGGACTCGGCGCCGCGGTCCAGCGTGCCGCGGATCAACCGGCGGGCCTCCATCATCTTGAAGGCCACCAGCCGGTTGAGGTGGGTAAAGGCCGTCTCTTTGACCAGCTTGTCCACCGCCTCGGTGTGGGGCAGGCCGGCGCGCTCTTCGTCGGCCAGGAACTGGGCCAGGCGGCGGTAGGTCTCGGCCGCTTCGGGGTCGGCCTGAACCTGGGGGAGTTTGGTCGGAGGGTCCAGGCGGCCGTCGGGGTAGAGGCCGTAGACGCCCTCCAACAGCTCCCGCGCCTCGCGGGTCAGCAGCTCGCGGGCCTCCAGGGCCAGGTCGTGAATTGATCTTCGCTGATTGTCTGTGAGTTGTACCACAGCAACTCCAATATGTGATCGATTGACGATTGACGATTGACGATTTACGATTTACGAGCCACTCCGCCTTCTCAGGGTCTTGATGGAGGCGACGGTCATGGCCAGGATCTCATCGGTCTCGGCCATGAGTGGCTTTAACCTCTCTTCAGGCATGATCTGGGCCTCGATCAGCAGCTCGAGCCAATAGAGCGTTTCGTCTGCTTCTTCCTCCACGATCTTCAGTTTGGCGATCATGTCTGCGGTGGAGCGCGCCCGACAAGCAGCGCGGTAGTTGGCGCCAACGGACGTGCCAGATCGCAGGATTTGCCGGCCGATCACCCATCCTGTTGGGTTCTGGGGCAAAGCGCCGACTAACTTGATGAGGCGGAGGGCCAGGCCCTTTGTTCGAGCCTGGAACTGCTCCTTGTCCATCGACTCCCCCCTGTGCATTTACGATTTACGATTCGTCAATCGTAAATCGTCAATCGTAAATCGTAAATCGTAAATCCAAAATCGTCAATCGGTGTACACCTTGGTATGATAACTTCCCCGCCCCTCGTTTTCGGCGATGCCCATGAATCGCAGCGAGCTGCCCTCGGTCGTGGCCGGCATGAACAACACGCACGGCACCCGGGTGCGGCCCTTCATCTCGTCCAGCAGTTTGGACACGCGGTAGAGGCTTGGGGCCAGGGCGCCGGCGCGCACGATAAAGGCGAGAGTCCGCTCGGGATCCAGGCCGGCCAACCGTTCGGCCAGCATGTCAGGCAGGGGGCGCCAGTCGGGGTCAGACAGGTAGCTCTGGACCTGCAACTCGGCCTTTTCAAAGCCTCTCTGGCGCTCCAGGGCCACCACCGCTTCGATGCCCTCGCTCTCGTCCACCGACTGCCACATCAGATCAGCCAGGGAGAGGATCACTACCCGGCGGTCGGTGTCCTTTTCCAGTCGCGTCTTGAGCAGCCCGACCTCGTGGCGCATGGCCCACTCGTCCCGGGGCGGGTAACAAAAGATGGCAAAAGGCAAATCGTTGTAAATATAGTGTCGCATGGGCGAGGCTTTGAGGTCTGCCTCCAGGGTCTCAACGCGCGCTTTCAAGGAGGACATCGGCAACCTCCGTCAGGGTTGGGGCCGGGAATTCGATGCGGATCACAGAACCGGCCGCGTGATAGGCCAGCAGGTGTTCCTGGTGGGCTTCGACAAAGAACCGTTCCACCCCCTCCGGCGGCAGGAAGAACAGCTTCCAGTCGTCGCTGTGCAGCACCCGGTCGCCGGAGCGCTCGCGCCCCTGCAGCCAGAGGGCGATCAGGGCAAAGGAAGGGGTGGGCAAATAGACCGGCGCGATCTGCTTGTTGGCCGCGCCTTGCAGCACGCCAAAGTCGCGCAGTGTGGCCATCACACCCTGTGCTACACGCTCGATCGTTTGCTCCTTCCACGGTGTCGTCGTCTTGCCTGCGGCAACCCAGTTGCGGATGGCGCGGATCACCACCTCCACCGGCAAGTCCACATAGCCGGCCCGGTGGCGGGGGTAGATCACATCCACCACCAGGTCACGCAAGGTGCGGTCGTTTTGGGCGGTGAAAAAATAGAGCAGCGGGTCCAGCCATTGCGCCGGCGCGCCTGCCTGCAGCAGTGTGACCAGCATGGTACCAACGTCGGTATCGTCAAAGTATCGCTGGCGAAAGATGATCAGGATATCTTCGATGCGACTCCGCGACGCCTTGCCAAAGATGTTCTGTCGCCGGGCGCGGCCCAGGTTCTCAGACACCGACTGGGCCAGGTTCCACTCGCTCAGCAAGACCTTGGTGTCGGCGATCAGGGCGCTGGCTTTGATGATACGGCTGGTATAGATGGGTTCCGTTGATTCGGTCAAGGGTTACTCCACAAAATAAGGGATTGCCGGTTGGCCGGGGGCGCCTTCCAGATAGGCCCAGGCCAGGGTCCGGGCCCGGTGCAGCAAGGGCGAAACGCCACGCGGCACCGGCGGAATCTCGATCTGCAAGCCGCCTGCCCCGGTGCGGTGCACCACGGTGTAAGCGGCCGGCGCGCCGAGCAGAACTAGCAAACATTGCTTCAAGCCTTCTGTCGAAGGGATGGGCTCGACGGGTACGGGGATGGGCAACAGGGCTTCAAAACGCAGGGCCAGCCGGTCCTGGCTGTCGGCGTCAAGGCGATACAGGTGTAGTGCGTTCCTAATGACGCCACAGGCGGCATCGTGGCGGGCCAGGGCTGCGTTGAGGGCCAAGCTGCGAGCGGCCAGTGGTGGAGCCATGGGAAAGAGGCGCTCCAGCAGGAAACCGGCGTGTGGTGTGAGCGATTCGTCGTCCCACCAGGCCAGGCTGTCCTTGTTGGCCGCCCGAGCGACAAGAAGGCGCAAGTTGAGGACCGTTCTGGCGTCTTGAGATGAAAGGTTACTGTCAATGGTGGTAGATAAACGCTCATTCATCGATGAACTCTTCCAAATGGGCCAAGCTGCGGGCGGCGCGAGAACCGAATAGAACAGCCCATCCTTGCGTGGGATGGGCTGTTGTGATATACTGGGTTCACCTTGGCGCCCATTCCGCGCTGGGGTCGTGCCTCGGGCTCGGGGAAAGCCGCGAGGTTTTTTCTTTCACAGGCAAAAACGCGCCAGGGCAGGAACCAAGCCCCGCCTGGCGCGTCAACGGTTGACCGGATAGACTACTCCTGATAGAAAGCGGTGTGCCACGGTGCACCCTCCGTGATGCGGTGGGATGGATGGCAGTAGAAAAGTCTGAAGAGAGTGTATCACAAAAAGGACAATAGGGCAAATTCTAACCATTTTTACCCTTGATTCGGGTTATCCTGCTGCTCTGGCTATCGTGCCACATACCCATGCCGCAGCCGACGTTCGATCACCCCAGCAGCCTAAAACAGCGTCACACACACAAAAAGCCCGATGGCGATATACCACCGGGCCTCTCGATTCGTTCTACCCAAACAGACTCAACTGCTGCACCCGACCGGCCGGCGAGCCACTCTTCCGGCGCGCCTGGGCGCAACCGCAGCGGCGAGCCAAAGCCCATCAACCAGCCGGCGCTCCCGGCAGGCCAAAGGCGTCGATCAGGGCCTTGACCTGGCCGGCGTCGACCTCGCGGACGGTGAAGGTGTGGCCATCGTCAACCCCACGGAGGCTGCCTGCCGGTGCTCCTGCCCCTGTCGGCCTATGCCAATGCCTTGGATGGGCGCGATGTGCCGCTGGATCGCTTTATCACCCAGTATTACCGCGACCGCGGCGTAGAGCTGCCGCTCGGCCCCATGTTGGCCAAAGCTCTGGCTCAGGGCGGGTCGCCGCTCCCACCCGGCTACTCCTCCCAGGCGATCTTGTCCATCTCGTGGGCCAGGTCGGCCTGGGAAGGCTGGGTGTAGAGGGCCGTCGTGTCCAGGCTCTCGTGACCCAGAATGGCCGCCACCCGGTCCAGCGAGACGCCGCGGTCGGCCAGGTTCTTGGCGCAAGAATGGCGCAGGTTATGGGGGGTGATCCTCTCCAGCCCGGCGCGGCGGGCATGACCCTTTAGCCGGCGGTAGATGGCCTGCACACTCATCGGCCCGCCCTTTTGGCTGAGGAACAGCCAGGGGTCGCCATCCCCCGGATGCACCTCCAGCCAGGCGACGAGCGCCTTACGCACGGTGGCGTTCAGCGGCGCCGTGCGTTGTTTGTCTCCCTTGGCCGTCTCGGCCCGCACCACCACCTGCCCGGAGCGCTCGCGCAACGTCAGGTCGGCCAGCTTCAAGCCTGCCACCTCGCCGACCCGTAACCCCGCCCCCAGCATGAGCCAGGCCATCGCCTGGTCACGGCGGGCTCGAAAGCGGGCCGCCTCCGTCCGGGCCGTCTGCACGGCGATCTCGAGTTCCCGGGCCAGGTCGCGCTGCTCGGACCGCTCCAGCCAGCGGGGAGCGGTCCGCGCCCGGCGCACCATCTTGATGCCGCCGGTGGGATCGCCGGTGGTCAGCCCTTCGTCCCGCGCCCAGGTGAAAAAGACGCTCAACGCCGCCAGTTTACGGTTGACCGTCGCCGGCGCGTGGTTCCGGGTGGCCTGGAGGTAGCCCTTGTAGTCCCGCATGTCGAGGGCGGTGATACGCTCTGGCGTCATCGTTTCGCCGTTGGTGGCTGAAAACCAGACGGCAAAGGCGGCCAGGTCACGGCTGTAGGCGTGCACGGTGGCGTCGCTGCGACCCCGGCGGCGCAGATGTTGGGCAAAGTCTTGGGCCAGTTTGTCCTCGAGCATGTCCTCTCCCGTGTTACCTTGCGTTTTTTCGACCCCTTACGAGGCCGGTTTGGCCGTCTTATCGTGCCTTTTTGGGTGAAAAAGGACAGAGAAGACGCCTTATCTGTCTAGTTTACCAAAGTGGAACCCTCGTGTCAAGAAGTTTTTTTGTAGGATCTCGTAGTTATTGGCAATCTGTCTCAAAGATAGTGACAGTAATCCGCACCGCTCATGATGCTCGTAAACAACACGCGGCCCGCCCACCGTCAAGGTGGAACGGGCCGCGGCGTGCTGCGAGGGAATCTCCAGGCCTGCGGCTGACGGCGGCGTTCGAGGATGGCAGCGCCCAGGAGAGGGCACGCGCCTTTCTGTTACCCACGGCGGACGAGGGGGTGATACTCCGAGTGGTGGGCCAATCGCTGGATGGGATGGGTTGGTCATCGGCGGCAACCGGGCTGGCCCTGGCATTGGAGCAGATCCAGGCCGCGGTCGTCGAGCAATGGCCACTCTTCCCGCAGGATACGCGCCGGGAAAAGCTGCAAGCGGTGCAGTATTATCTGGCCGCCCGCTTTGGCGCGGCCCGGCTGCGCCGGGTTGGGCCAGCACCGCCCGGCGCGCCGCTGCCGGAGCGGCGGCTGGGCTGGCTTTCAGAGGAAGAGGGGTGACCCGCCTGTGGCCCGACGGCGAACCGATAGAGGTGTGGGGTGAGACGGATGCACCGACCGGATTCACCTGGGCCGGCGCGGACCACCGCGTCGTCGAGGTGTGCAACCGCTGGTGGCAGCCGGATGAGACCGTCTGGCGCGAGTACCTCAAGGTGGTCACCGGCAGCGGCCTGCTGTGCCTGCTCTACCACGATCTGATCGGCGGCGGCTGGTTGCTGGCCCGGCTGTACGACTGAGAGGACGCATGGCGGTCGAGTACGTCGAACTGCATTGCCACAGCTACTACTCCTTCCTCGACGGCGCCTCACCGCCGGAAACACTCGTCGCGCGCGCCGCTGCGTTGGGTTACCCGGCGCTGGCGCTGACCGACCACGATGGTCTGTACGGCGCGGTGGAGTTCTGGCGGGCGGCCCGCGAGCGGGGCGTCAGGCCGGTCATCGGCGCCGGGGTGACGCTGACCGGCGGGGAGCACCTGATACTGCTGGCCGAGAACCAACGCGGCTACGCCAACCTCAGCCGCCTCATCAGTGAGGGCCAGTTGAACGGGCAAAAGGGGCAGCCCAGGCTCAGCCTGGAGACGGTCGCCCGCCATGCCGGGGGGCTGCTGGGCCTCTCCGGCTGCCGCCGTGGCGCCGTCGCCGCTGCCCTGCTGGCCGGAGACCAGGCGGCGGCGCGCCGGGCGGCCGCTGATTTGCGGGACATCTTTAGCCCCGGTCGCTTGTGGATCGAGCTGCAGCGTCACTACCTGCCCACCGAGACCGGTCGTCGGGAACCTGATCCGTGCCGGGGCGATGGACGGCCTGGGTCGGAGGCGGGAGCTGCTGTGGGAACTGGGCGGGCTGCGTTATCAGGAGGAGGAATTGGGCATTGAGGCGCCGCTGGAGCCGGGCTGAGCGGCTGGGCTGGAAGGTCGAGCTGCTGAGGGCCACGCCTGGCGGGGCGAGTCGTGGTGCGCCAGCGGCCGCCGACGGCAGGAGGTTTTGTTTTCATCACCCTGGACCTGGAAGATGGGCTGGTGAACCTCATCGTGCGCCCAGATGTTTACGAGCGCTACCGGGAGGCGCTGCGCACCGCGCCGCTATTGCTGGTCGAGGGTCGCTTGCTGCGCGAGGGGCAGACGGTCAGCGTGCTGGTACACAATGCAGTGGCCCTGGGATGAATAACTCCCAGGATAACTCTATCTCCCGAGTTGTGTTCACCAAATACAGAGACAAGACAGCTTTAGAACAGAGCAACTGCCTCAAGGAAACCCAACCGCAGATGAACAAAGAGAGTCAGGAAAGGCAGGCTACCGATATGGCCAACCTGCATGTACAGCGGTTTCTCAGAAACGGTTACAAAAGCAACACCGAACCGCATGACCAGGGACCGCAGAGCAGAGAAAAACTCGGCACCCAGGTTAGTGTTTGCTACAAGGCTATCAAAGTGATCCAAGCAGACTATTACTCTCAGGCCTTGGCCGGCGCAGTGCCGAACAATTCCTTCGAGAGCTTGGTAGGTAGCCATTGGAGGTTCTGACCCGCTGGCCGCCAGTGCCTCTTGGATGCCAATGGCCAGCAAACGGTAGGTTTGCATCGCCGAAAGCGCAAGCATCGTTTCTCCATCAAAGTAGACGCCAAGGTATCCCTCAGTCCGTTCGATAACATCGATGAGATCACAAAGAAATGGCGTCTTACCAATGCCCGGAGTACCAACGACAAAAACGCTCTGGCCTCTGCTCAGCATATCTAACGCCTGCTTGAACTCTGTGCCATAGCTATTTCTGCCAGCAAGGCGTATGAAATTCTTGAGTAATAAAGCTTTGTCTTTCATATTATGAATATTATATCACAATCTAAAGGATATTTGTGTAAATTTGTAATAAAATTTGACAATATGAGAAAATTAAAGGGGACGATCAATTTCCTCTCAGTAGATCGTCCCCCCCACTGATGAACTGATTTGTATCAATTCATTTTGTTGTCTAGTGCTCGCTGATAACGCGGTATATCTTTACTTCTCTCGTCTTCCCTTTTATCGGCACTGGCCCTAGAGCTTGAACCTTGAACAAACTCCGTATCTGCTGATAAGTGGACTCGCTAATCACAATGCCGCCCGGTTGAGCGACTCGTTGCATGCGCTCCGCCAGATTGACAGCGTCGCCTAGTACTGTTGGCTCTGTATGTTGCTCACTACCCATTTCACCTACTACGATCACACCGGTGTTGAGCCCTATTCGAGCAGATAGGCTCAAACCTCGTTCGGCTACCATCAGCTGACTGAATTCTTCAAGACCTCTTTGTATGTCCAGGCTTGCCCGCACAGCCCGCATTGCATCATCTTCCTGCTCGGCCGGGACGCCAAACAGAGCCAAGATACCATCTCCCCTAAATTGAATAACCGTACCGCCGTGACGTTCTACCGAGTCACCAAACAGCTTGGTCACTCGTTTCATAATACCCATTATTTCTTCCGGCTTGTGTCTTTCGGCCAGAGGCGTAAAGTCAACCAGGTCGGCAAACAGGACGGTCGCCAGGCGGCGATCGCCTTCGGCAATGGCGGCATCCCACGATGTGGCCAGCTTCCGTGTGACAAAGCCCTCGAAAGCGCGTGACAGGCACTTGTATTCACCGTTCTGTTCAACAACCAGGCATTGTCGTTTGAGCTCTTGACCTATCTCGAAGGGAAGTTCACTCGCCCCCGCTTGAGAGAGATGGACAAGCGCCCGTTTCTTTTCCTCATCTAGTCTATTGAGATAATAACAAAAATGATCCGCTAAATCGGAGAGAACTCTTCCTTCCACAAGCTGATAGTCCTGTTCATCAAAGCCTCTTCCCAAAGTCGCCAGCTCAAAAGCATAATAACAGGCTAGCTGGAGGTAGAAAGGGTGTGGACCGACGAGGTCCCAAACAAAGTCAACTACCTCCTGCGGAAACTGAATGCCCGCCGTCTGCAACAGACCATAGACGAGTTGGTTGGCCTCCTCAATGGAAAAGAGACCCAGGGGGAGCTGATCAAAGATATTGAAAAAGGGTGAGCTCAGCACATCTCCCCGGAACGTCAATTCCAGAAGAGGTTCCTGAGAGCCTGTCACGTAGGCCACGTTGTGCAGAATCAGGCTTCGCAGACTGGAAAAGAAACTCTCGCCCAACCTGTGGTTTCTGCCCAGACATTCAAATTCATCAAAGAGATAGATTAGTCTCAATCCCTGCCCTGTGATCTCGCGGATGACTCGTCTAAACTGATGAAACGGCAAATCCTCTTGATCCATTTCCTTGAGGTATGAACCAGCTCCTATAGCTACCGCCCGCTCACCGATTTCCTCCAACATGGTCCGATAGATGTCTGGCTGTTCCAATTCACCCAAGATTTCACAGTCAATATAGGCAAAGAGGTAATGGGCCGAATCAAGTCCATGCCCGGTGTATACTTGAGGATCCGCCAGATGGAGGAGTAGAGAGGTCTTGCCGATCTTTCGTGGCCCGATAACAGAGATGCTTTGCCCGTTTTTCAGCATCTGTAGGGCGCGTGTCGTCTCCCGCTCTCTCCCAAAGAAATAAACTCGTTGCTTGATAGGCCCACGGTGAAAAAAAGGGTTTTCAACCACAACGCTAATCCCTCCGCCGATCAGCTTGACCGGACAGAATGAGACTGGTTAAACATCTTCGTGCTCCGATGGCCGAACTCGGAAGACGTATCCAATGCCTCGTTTGTTTTCGATACAGATCGCATCCTTTCCCAGAGCCTTACGCAGGCCTTTGATGGCCGATTTGAGACGTTCGTCTCCCAGGTATTCGTATCTGCCCTGGCTCTTTTCCGATGCTCCTAACACTTCTCTATCCAGTTCTTCATTGCCAATCACTCGATCGCGGTGTTCCATCAAGTAGACCATGAGTTCGTATTGAGACACGCTGAGAGACAGTGGCTCCCCCCGCTGCAGAGCGCGCCGATTGGCCAAATCGAGGAGGAACGGTCCCGCTTGAAGCAAGCCCTTGATTTGTTGACGACGCACAAAATCGCCGAACAAAGGCGAAAAATATCGATAGCGGCCGTTTTCTGGTACAATCAGGCAGAGAGAGGCCAAGGCCTCTATTTCCTCTCGATATCTCCCCTCTTCCTGAGTAAGAGGAAGAGCCGCCAGCACGTAGCACTCTGTTTCGCGGAGATGGTTCCAGTAATAATCAAAGTGGGATTCGATCTGACCGCGAACAGATTGGTTCAGAAGGCGCATATCCTGAATTTGCAGGGGAGAGCCTTTAGTTTCTTGCAGTTCCAAGGCCCAAAAGGCAGCTACCTGGAGGAAGAATGGATGTCCACCTCCCAATGTGAGGACACCGTCAACAATTGACGGCGAGAGAGTTACTCCGGCTTTGGTCAGAGAGTTCTCAATCAACTGCCGGCTGGCTGTCTCGCTAAACAGCCCAAGTTTCAAGGGAACAAAGATGTTGAAGAAAGGAGAATATTCCTCAGTATGAGGCAGAGACAGTAACGGACGGCGAGAGGCAGTAAGGTAAGCCATGTCAAAGCGGTTGGGCAGAGCTCGCAATCCAGAGAAGAATGCACTTCCCAGGCTCTGATTCTCGCTCAGTATCTCGAATTCATCAAAAAGCAAGGCAAGTCTCAACCCCTGACGGAAAACTTCACCCATAGCCCGTTCAAACTCCAGATGGGAATCAGGACGATCAGGCAGGGCAATGTGATGTCCCTGTCGTCTGGCCTGATCGCTAATTTCGCCCACTAACAACGTGTAGAGAGCTTCCCGACTCAAGTGGCCCAGTTCCTCACAATTGATGTAGACAAAGAGGTGTTGGGTGGGATCGATCCCATGTTGCCGCATCACCTCCGGTCGGGAGATGTGAAACAACAGGGATGTCTTGCCGATCTTGCGAGGACCGATCACCGAGACACTCTGTTTCTTGGCCAGCATTTGCAAGGCGAGTTTAGTTTCTCTTTCCCTGTTGTAAAAGTATTCGGGATCACGTATGGGACCGCGATGAAAAAAAGGATTCTCTAGCATTTTCCAAAGCCTCATAGGAGCGATGCCCTACCAGCACATGTTGTCGCTATCAGGACAGAGTTTGCACGATCAAAATAGGTGAAAACCAATCCGGACTGTCTCTATCTAACCTCTTCCTGGCCTCGAGTAAGGCCTCATCTAATTCGCGTCCTTCCTCTAGTAGAGCTGTGTAAAAAACCTGGGCCAGAACACGAGAGCCTTCATCACTTACTGGCCAGCGAAAACCTAGCACCGCCGGTACTCCCCCCATCACAAAAGCGTCCATTATTCCCAAGAAATCACCATCCAAGAGGTCTCGGTCTTCACCGACTTCTGCTCCCCAACAACAGCTCAGATAGGCAAAGAGTAAAGGAGTATCACGGACAATACTTCCCAGCTGGACAGCTGTAAGAGGTGCAATTTTGCTTTGCTCAACGGCTCCCTCCCAGAAGAAAAGAGCGCTTCTTTCAGGTGAATCAGCATCGTACTTCCCATGGCCGGCGTAGTGAAATAGACAGTAATCTCCACTCTTTAACTCGTCCTCAACTCTGTGTAGGGAAGCCTCCACCGTTGAAAGAATGCGAACGTCAAAGTCGTGCTGTCGGAGTAGAGTACCTACTTGCTCGATCTCCACATCTACTTGAGGTATCGGCCTACTTGACGAATGCCAGGTGTTGGAAGCTACCAAGAGTGCCCGAGGATGAAATCCCCGTTGTCTAAACCGCTCGATTGATTCTCGTGACAAGCTCTTTCGCTCTGTATAGTGGTCGAGCACATGGCGGGAGAGTGGATGCTTCAGGCTCAGATACATGTCCTCTTCGGCGAAGATAGCCTCGAAAGGCAAACGGTGAAAATCACGCGGGGCAGAGAGACTGATTCGTAGGTCACGATCTCTGACTTTTCCCTTTGCCCGATGATAACTGGTGAGCACCTTTGGTTGGTTTTGGAAAAGCTCCCGATACAATTCAAGGCCGATTTCTTTGATCTGAAAGCGCCAGCTTTCTGGTAGATGACGGGCATCTGCCACGCGCCTGGCGAACCGCTCGACTCGCTCGACTATATCTGTATTAAAAGTCTTGCTTTCTCCCTCGTAGAAAAGAGATCCGGACAGACGTACATGAATCTGCCCTTGACGATTGCACATGATGTGAAGATGGCAACCCTGTTTTTCTAGTTCTTGAGCCCGGGCTTCGGAGACAACCCGGCAAGGAACTGTCTTGGCGGTTCCTTCTGAGCTCAGAGGCCTGGCGGTTTGAGCCCTCACAAACTTGGCAAAGACAGGGGAGAAGAGAGAACCGTCGAGTAGAATGCATTGCCTTTCCAAGCGTTGATTCACCTCTTCAGTGAGTCGATTGGTTCTGCCTTGCAGCACGAGTTGGACCGCTGTTTGCTCTTCTGGCTCCAGGCGGATCCATGCATACTGGAAATGCCGCTCCACATCTTTGGTGTATTGCTGCCGTACGGCGTCAAGATTGGCTTCTGTCAATTCTTCCCGTTCCAGCTTTTGCTCAAAGAGATAATAGCAGGCGATTTGCAGGTAGAATGGATGATAGCCGGCCAACTCCTCAAAAACGAACCGTAATTCCTGGTCCGTGAACGGATCCTCCAGTCCCGCCGCCCTTGCTGGGCCTAGCACAGCTTCTCGCGCTTCGTCGGATCGAAAGAATCCCAAAGGTATTTCGCTAAAGGTGTTGAAGAAAGGTGAAGACAGAACGGAACGATCGGCATAAGTCAAATCGTACAGGGAACGCGCTGAGACAGTCATATAGGCCATCAGTAATTCCAGGCTGCGGAGGTCAGAGAAAAAGCCTCGATCGAGATTGGAGTTGAAAGCCATAACTTCGAATTCGTCCAATAGCAGAATAGGTTTGATCCCTTTCTCCTGCACCCTTGTCAATGCGGTCTGAAGCTCACGAAAGTCGGCCACACTTTCGGGCAATTCGGCGACTGTGCCAACTTTTGCCAGTGCTTCTCTGATCTCATACCATATCAAATAGTAGAACTTGCTCTTGTCCAAATCGCCTGTCGACTGGCCGTCAATGTAGACGAAAAGATGCTCGTTCCCTAGATTGTGTGCACGGTGCGTATCGAGATCGCAGAGGTGAAAGAGAAACGAGGTCTTGCCGATACGTCGCGAGCCGACGATGGACACACTCTGGCCATGCCGAAGCATGTAAAGTGCCCGGCGAGTCTCTGTCGCTCGCCCATAGAAATAACGACGATCCTTGATCGGGCCTCTGTGAAAGTAGGGATTCTCGGCCGAACGAGGTATCCGTTGATCATTCTGCAGCATTGCCGTTTTCCTCCACCACCTTGCCAAGCGACTTGTAGCGCAACAACCAATGCTTGTACAGTTGCGCCGCGAAATCGTATGTCACCGGATTGCCGGGCACCTCGAGCACGATCTCCCTGGCTCTCAGTGTCTCCATGATCTGAGTGATTCTCCCGGTGTCCAAGGCGACCTGGAAATCCCCCAGGCGGTTCGCGATGGCGGAAGCCGAGATCTGATGCACTCTGGTCTGTAACTCGGCCAAGACGGCCAGGCAGAGACGCGTCTCCCGATCCGAAGTCTGCCAGATGTAACTCAAGTGTGCCTGGCCGCCCTCCAGCACCTCATCCAGGGCATGCCGCACATCCTGAATGGTGACATAATTCCGCTTTTCATCGTTACATTGATTTACCAGGATGTTACAAAGCATCTGGGTAAAGTAGGGATGTCCGGCCGTAAGACGCCATATCTCCTCAAGGGCCAGATCGTCGTATCTCATCCCATACGCTTGCACCGGCTCGGTAACCAGACGGACGGTCGCATCCCGTCCGAGAAAGCCCACCCGTCTGTATCTGGCCACATTAAACAGCACCGACCAATAGTCTTCCATCAAATTTTCTATCTTGTGTGTACCGGCAAAGATAAAAGCGAGTTGTTCACCATGCTGCATCAGGTGACGCAGGGCGGGGAACACCGATGGGGGCAGCGATCCGCTGCGCACTCGAGCGCCGAGCTCCTCGAATTCGTCTACGCACATCAATAGTGTGCGCGCACCGATCTGCTCTCGCACCTGAGGGAGGAATCGGCGCTCAAAGACGTGCTGAGGACTCTCGCCCAACTCCTCCAGAGTGAGGCGTGGAATGGACATGCCCACTCGCTTCAAGCCGTCGGCTATGGCCTCGGCAAAACTCAGGAAAAGGTTTCCTATCCCTGGATCGATACCCAATCCATTGCCATCGACATAGACGGGAATGTACCGCGGATCACCCAAACGAGCTTCGAGTTGTTGGAGTATAGAAGTCTTGCCGGTGCGCCGCTCGCCGATCAGAACGAGGACGGCTCTCTGGACTACAGCGGCTACATTCTGACGTATGAACTTGAAATCGTCCTCTCGACCGACAAAAGTAGGATTTTCTGGTTTTAACGGCAGCCCGGGTGTATAGGGGTTGTCGATTTCTATGAAAGAGGATGGCGATTCGCTCAGATAAAGGAGGTCGGCAAACTGCTCGATTTTGCCCCTTCGTTCCGAGTCATCATAAGTCACGCAGAACTCGAGCCGCAAGGGGCCTTCTCCCTCGATCCGTAGCGTGAACTCGAATTCCTCTACCTTGCCCGCGGGTAAAGTGCCCAGGTCTGACTTTCCACCACTTACCTCATAATTCGGCCCCGGTTGCAACTGAGCCTCGACGCGGTAGGCTGCTGCCGGCCCCTCGTTTTTCAACACCAGAGCGACGATGATCTCTTCCAGCGGCAGAGCCCGATTGCTACGCAGGGAAAGCGCCAGTCGCGCTGGCTCTCGGGCCAGTTCCTCCAGGGCAGTAGTGATCGTGGTACGCCAGCCGGACAGCACCTGGAGCAGTATCAGACGCTCTGGATCCCGCAAGTCCTCTCGCACCTCCCGTTCCTGCTCGACAACCTGATTCAATGCTCGACTCAGATCTGACCTCTGGTCGGTAAGCTCCTGGGTCATCTGGGCTTTCTTCAGCTCATCGATGATTTGTCGAAGCTTCCGAGTGGCACTCACGGCGGCCATGGGCAGACCGCCTTGTACTTCCGGTGGCTTTTTTTCAAACTCCTCCACCCTGGTGGCGATCAGAGAATCAAGGGCCACGATGCGAGGGATCGTGTTGGCCTCCAGAGCACTTAGCAACAACTGATACAGTTCCTTCAATTCGATCCCAACCCGCATGTCAGGCCACTGATAAGGTAGACTGAAAGCCAATGAAAGCGACGAAGTCACCGTTTGTAAAAGCCGGAGGATATCAGGAGTGAGGGGTGGCATCCCCGGTGTCTCGTCGCGCACCTGACGGTAAATGTCCTCGAGGATCCGTTGCGAAAGAGACAGCTCACTTTCTTTTCGTTCTTCTACTACTCCTCTGAGGACAGTTTGCCAGTTGTTGCGAAACGAGCGTTCGGCAACAACAGAGAGGATCTGGGATACATCGACTTGCTTGACCAGCAGTTCCCGCATGGCCTGGCGTACCTTCTCTGGGTCTCGAGCGTAGGCCTCTGTGCGTTGGTAAAGCTGGTGAAGTGCCTCCACAAGACGCTGTACGCTGAGCAACACGTTTCCTGTTTGATTGCTCAGCAGTTGCCCTCTCTCCTGGTCGATGATGGTAAACATTCTCTTCGGGCGGGCCAGAGCAAGCAGCCCAACGAGTGTGGGATACCCCTGCTTGCCTTGTGTGACAGGCACGTGTGGGTTGCGCGACAGTCGCCATCGCCATCGTGGTGATCGCCCGACGGGCGCGGGATGCCCCTGCTCGCCTTGCGTGTGTTCCCTCACCGCGATGGGGAAGGGTATGAGGGCTGTTCGGGGCGGCAGGCAAAGATCAAACGACTTGACCGGCAAGCTGCCCTCAAAAGAAAAAAAAGGCTGCGCTCGAAATACTCTGGCCATCTTGCCCAGGTAACCTTCACCCAGCCTGATCCGCGTGGGCCACCCGACCTCGCCTTGTTCTGCTGACGCAATCTCGTCCGTTGAGTTTTCCTCATTCCCTGTCTCGCTGTCCCAGACCACGGGCCTTTCCCTGCCACGCCTCGTGGCCAGCAAGACAAGGTCTTTGCCTTTCCGTTCATAGATAGCAGCCCAGCGATAGGTTATCAGTTGACCGGCAATGTCAAACACCCGTTGCACCATCTCGGCCATGCTGGCCGGTGAGCCAAGCTTGTCCCGAGCTGACTTTTCTATTTGAAGTCTCGTGCGGTCATCCTCGCTTCGAGTAAACTGGCGGGCCAGGTAAAAGAGAAAAAGAAGAAGGGGTGGGAAAATACCAACGACGATTAGTGACTTGGCCGTCTGACCGATGTTGAGATTGTACAGGTAATAAACCGCTGCTGTGGGAGGGATGAACAACAGCGGTGTGATAAGGTTAATTCGGACAAAACGGTCTTCGTCAGGAGCCAGGATGCGATGAACGCGAAAGTCGTGAGGCCAGATAAAGAGCATCGAAAGTAAGGCATAGACGACAACATACGCTGCGATCGCCTGGAGGTGAAGTGTTTCCAACACCCAAGGAGGGGTGGACCTGTATGTCAAATAATAAACCAATGATGCAGCTGTGCTGGCCAGGGCATGATGTCCGGCATAGAAAAAGGCCCGGCGCAGCACAAAAGCCAGCGGCAAGCGTTGCTTGGAGACGAATCTGCCATACAACCCTTCACTGAACAGGGAGCCAAAGATAGCCACAAAGGAAGCTGCCAGTGGAGAATCCGTTACCAACGTCAGCAAGATCAACGGAAAGCCCAACGAGATAGTGGCTCCGTACAAAAAGGTGATGCGAATCAGATCGCACACCACGTAGGCCAACAAAAAAAGCAGAGAAGTTGGTCCCGAAAAGAGTCGAGTGTCAAACAAGCACAAGACTCCTACAATGCTTATGAGACCACCGACGGTGATCAGAGCCAGATGGACGTTGCCAAGAATGCTGTAGAGCTTCATGCCAGCATCAGCTTTCAGTTGGTTCGCTCTCTTTTGGAGGGATTCTTTGACTCTCCAAAACCAAGCGTTCAATCTACGTTTAGCACTGTCGATTCTCAATGGTCCCCCCGATATCATCTTTCGCGATCGTGTGAAACTTGATATGCCGGAGCAAAAAGGCTAGTTTCAGGCTGCAAAATCAGGAATTCACATCACCGCTGTCTTTTATTTTACCGCAAGCAACTTCTGTTGTCCAGGATGGAAAAGGGGCAGTTGGGAGGCAATTTGAAGAGGTGTTGGGCATCAAATCATACACGCTTTTCCATACCCTCTTTTTGTTCTTTGTTCAAAGCCGCCTCAAAACGTCTTTCTATCTCCTCACAGTCTTCCGGCAAGAGTTTTTTCCCCTTCTCCCGCCACACTTCAAAGGTATGATAACCAGCCAGTTGTAAACAGTACGGTTCGTTGCAACCCAGTTCCAATATGTGGTCAATGACGAACACTGGAAGTTGCACATTAACCCTATCCAAAATGGCGGCTACAAACTCACGGCTTTCCTCTGAGGAAAAGGGAGCAAGCACTATGTGATAAAAATCGCTGAATAGGGGAGAGGCCTCAATACGAACCTTTTCCAGTTCATGAATCGGGTGCTGAGAGGCTATAAGATAGGCCATATAGTGACTGGTGGCAAAGGCGCGCAAAGCAGTAAAAAAGTTCTCCGAAAGACGAGTATTCATGGCCAACGAATCAAAGTTGTCCAACACCACAATTGGCTTCAGACCATTCTCGAAAGCTGTTCTGAAAAGCGTAGTTAGCCCAAAATAAGCTGTGTGCAAACGGACTTGTTCTGTTGCCTGTTCCAGTTTCTGAGCAAGCGTTATATTGCTCTCTTTTACCTGCTGGATGATTTCGCCTCGAAGACAAAAGAAACATGTTTCTTGCTCGACGTCGGCCAGCGACAGACCCTGAACGCTCTTGACGTCAATCCGGACAAAGATGTGCTCGCCAACTCGCAAAGCATACCGCTGAAAAACGTCAATATCGGCGATGTAGTTCAGGAAGGAGGTTTTGCCTCGCTTTGGCGGCCCAACAATGGAGACACACTGTCCGTTTCTCAGAGATTGCAGTACCAGCTTCGCCTCCCTGGAACGGCCAAAAAAGTTCTCCAACTGCCAGACTGGAGTATGAGGTCGAAAGGGATTATCCGTCGTTCGTTCGTTCATTGCCGCCTCCTGATATTGTCCATGTGCACAAGCTGCGTTTCTGAAGAGTTAGACGTGATAACGCTGTTTGTGATCGTGTGAAGCATATTGAGCTCATCGCATCTCAAAAGGACGCGTCGGCACATCTGGTGGAGTTCGCCGGACAATCCCGACATGTTCGACTTCCCGTGTCGCAGACCTTCCAGACAGTTGGATGGTTCAACTGTGCTTCAAAACTACGGGAAGATACACCTTGTATAAAATGCCTCTCTGAGAGCATCACCGGGTGGGTATCGATCGCGCAATGCTGTGAGGAAGAAAGGCAACAAACGCCGTTTGTCGCTCACCTCTCCCCTGAGCAGAAACTCAATCGTTTGGTTGACCCAACTCTGCTTGTTGAGAGCTGTCTGAGGCAGTCGGTCCTGGAATATTTGCAGTTCTGGCGTCACGAAAACTGTTCGCAGTGCTGTGTCACTGTCAAACTCTTCACACCGGCACAGGGCTTAACGACAGCGATTGAGCAATTCCTGGGGTAGTCCCATAGTCATTTTCTCTCTAATCCGTATTGCTCAATGAGGCGCAGGGACGTCCCTAACGCTGTCTCGTAATCCTTCACCGATTGCCGCAGCTCCTGCCCCGTGCGCACGCCCAGCAGGTTTTGCCAATCGGCAGGTAATATCTCGCAGTCATAGGACTCGGTCCTCATCGCCGGTAGCAGCCGCTTTTCGACCTCGACCTGAGCAGCACGGATGATGTCGTCGATCTCGCGCAACAGGTAACCGCGCTCTTTACGAGCCAATTCACGGACCTGGGCTAACGTGAAGCGCCAGTCGTCCAGCGTCTTACGCCGTTCTCGATCGCTGGTCGGATAAGTATCCATCGCTCGCTCTTTGCCTCTTTGCAACAGCTCCCGCCACGGCTCGTTACGGGCAATCTCCTCACCGCGTCGCGGCAAGGCCAACACCTGGATCACAGCAAAAGAGTGACGCAAGAGCAGATGGTCATTTGCGTCAGTCAATCGCCCATTAGTATCCAGACGCAACGCCGTCGGCCAGCCCGCGTCGCCATGTACACCAACCACAGCATAGTAGCCTGTCTTCAGATTCGACAGGTTTAGATCCATCGTCAGCGGAAAGATCTGGTGTTGGCTTCCTTCACCCAGGAAGTAATTCAAAAGGCCGCCTACGATTTCACTGACTTTGACAGCCACCGCCCAGTCCGGCCGCACGAGCGAGACCTTGGCGGCCAGACCAATTCGTCCCATCTGGTCCACCAACTCTTTGAAGGGGGTATCCTGCACCACGGTATACTTGAGCGTGACGCGCAACGAGTCGGCCGCTCGGGCCGGCAACCAATCGGTGAGGTTGACCCCCAGACCCAGACGGCAAGGCTCGTTCTTTTGCAAAGTCGTGATCTGATGCAGGCTCTGCGTGGGGAGGCCTGGCTGAAACGAGCTTTCGACCGACGAACTGAAGGCCAGAAAGCCGGGTTTGACCAACCAGCCTGCCTCAAAGAATGCCTGGGCATCGTGTAGCTTGACCAGGAAGTAGCTGTTGTCTAGCTCCAGGTCATACGGGGGCTTAGGCTGTTCTGGATACTGAAGAGGACCAACTCCAGTGGGCATCGCTCACTCCTTCGCATTTTGCGCGGTCATGATTTCAAGGTATAGGTCCGGACGGTGTTGCCCCAGATCGGCTAGGATAGCCCTCACCAATGTGCCTTCCCGCAGGCGCTCGGCTTCGTTTTCGCCGTTGTGCAGTGCCACCACACGCCAGTTGACCCACGTCGTCGCCAGGCGCGCCGTGCCCACCCCCTCGGCTGCCGCGGCCAGGGCAGGAAAGTCGGCCTCCCAGCGCTGGCCGCAGTGAAAGTAACTCAACCACGACACGCGGCGCATGACGTTGCGGAACAACACGTGAAACGGCGGCTCGGCCACATAGTCACCGTCATACTTGACGCGCACGGGGGTCAGAAAGCGCAGGCTGAGCCGGTCTTGAGGCAGCATCGCGGCCGCCATTTCCAGCGCCGTATACCCCAGACTCAGGTCACCATCGCGGGCAAAACTATCGGCAGCACGGTAGACCGTGGCCACATCGCCGGTGAGGGGATGCACCGCCTCTACGTCACACAACCGAAAACGTCCCCGCTCTTTGCCCAGACCGGCCTCACCCAGCGCCTGAAAGACGGCGATAAAGTAGGGCAGGTAGGCGATGCCCTGCCCGACCAGCACCAGACCGAAGGGCAGCACGTCACCGGCGCGGTAATCGGTGCGATAGTCGAGGGGCGGTTCGAGGACAAAAGGGCGGGGGGCGTCGCTCAGCGTGCCGGTGAGCTCAACCTCGGCCGGAGGGAGGGTCTCAAAGATGTAGGCGTAGGCGCAGCGGGCCTGCAGCGGGCAGGCGGCGCAGTTCCGAGCGCGCCAGTCCTGGTAGGCACAGACGGCCCGTTTGAAGACGTGACCAAATCCGCCACGCAGTGTACTGCCCTTGTACTTGGGCAGGCGCGTATCCTCCAGCGCTTGCAGACTGAAGCGATAGCGGGCCACACGGAATTGGTCGAGCATGTGCATGCCTCCACCAGATGGCAGCTTGTGCCACAGTGATTCGGCCCGGGTGAGGAGAGCAGATGGTCAAAAGACAATCAAGCCCAGCCGCTTGCGGCAGATGGGCTGCCGTGGTAGAATGAGGCTACCGTGGGTGTGCTATCCGCCCTGTACCCTGTACCTGTCCGGTGCAGGACAGGTGCTTGCCAGCCCCTGGCCCTTTGGTCCAGGGAAAAGGTACAGGACAAGTGCCCCGGTCGTGCCTCGGACTTGTCAGCAGCGCCGAGGCTTTTTATTGCGCCGGACAGGCAAAACGCCAGAGCAGGGCCTCAGCAGGTCCGTTCTGGCGTTTCAACCGGCAGGGTTATCGTGCTGTCCGGGAAGAGTCTGTGCCATCATGCATCCTCGTATACATCTGGGGCCACGTTGATGCTGGCATCATGGATTCACATTGGTTATTGTAGCATATTTGACCGCCGCCGTCAATAGATTCGAGTGTCAATTGGACTTTGGTTTAAAATTTCTAACACTTTTCCGCATTCCGGTCCTCATTTGACCAGCGTCTCGCCCAAAAAGTACACGCTGAAATTGCCGCTGAAACCGAACGGCTGCCCGCCGCTGTGGCGCGTGCCCGACGTGCGCCCGCCCAGCGACAAATCATAGATGCCGGGGTCTTCGGCCGGCACGTTGACCGTCGTGCGGGCGACGCAGCTCAGGTCGTCGTAGAAACTCACGTCCCAGTGGGGCGCCAGGCTGCGCCAGTCGGGGTGACGCAGCTTCAGGCCGGGGTACTTGAGCGCCAGTTCCTCGGTGATCCACTCGCGAGAGCTTGGCGTCAGCACCGCCCACAGGCTGATGCTGGACGTGTCGATCGGGTCGGGCAGCCAGGCCTCGTGCCAGGCGCAGCCGTATTTCGGCACGTCGTACCACTTCCAGTCGGCCCAGCCCTGGTCACACGGGTTGGGGTTGACGTTCGGGCAGCCGAACTCACCGTTGTAACACTCGGCGTCGCCGGTGGGCGTGGCCGGATTGTCACAGCCGCATTTGTGTTCGGCGCCGACCACCTCCCACTCCTGCCATTCGTAGTGGACGGGGTAAGATGTGATCTGCACGTTGACGTCCACGCCGCGCTGCTGCGGGTCCTGAGCGATGACCACCGGGTAGGGTGGCTCGACCCACACCTTGACAGCGGGTGGGGTGGTCGTCGTCCGGGTGGCCGGGCATTGCTGGTTAGGGTTGCTGGACGTGGGTGTCGGCTCCGGTCTGGGGGTGGGTGTGGGGCGGGTCTCCCCGTAGGGCAGGTGACGGGCCACGCTGCCCGGCACAAGCTCTCCGGCGCCATCCGTCAAGAGGCTGGTGGAGCCCAGGCCCGCCCTGAGTCCCTCGACAAGCTCGGGACAGGCTCTGGCGAAGGGGTGGGGGGAAAGCTCCGTAGGAGCAAGGGGGGCCAAAAGCACAGCGCCGCCCACTGAATCGTGAGCGGCGCTGGAGAAGCAATTTCACGACTGCCCGTGTTGCTGCCGCCAGGCTTCCCTATCAGCCTGGCCTAGTTCAGGGGGGAAGCCTTGTTGCTCGGCAATGCCTGCAGCCCACATCTTGACGTCCCCCAGCGTGCACATTTGCTGCGCCCACCCGCCAGGATCATTGCCTGCCGCCGGCAAGAGGACGATGTGGGTGAAATCGCGGCCGTAGGTGTCCTCCAGGTACACCAGCCAGCGTGGTTTCAGCCAGCGAGGACTCAAGACGCCGAGTATGATGCTCACCAGAAAGGATGGAAACACAATGTATCCCCAAAGCGCCCGCCGCATCTCCACAGTGAGTACCAAGTCGAGCAACGACAAGCCAAGCAACAAGAGGGAAATGCCTGCGGGGATCAACGCATTCTTATATGCTTGTGGCGCTATCACGGGCAGCCTGTTTGGGGTAACATAGAGCCGCTTGTAGCCCCCGCTTCGAACGTATATGCCCAAGACAATCAGTGATGCTCCCACGATAATCAACATTGATATAACACCAGTATCTGACATCTCTAACCACCCCCGTCGAGCGGTCGAAGTCTACGCTCCCCAAGTAAGCCTCCGCCCTCATAAATAATTGGCGTGACCCAATTCTGCCAGATCAACTCCACCCCTGCAGCTACCCCAAAACTTGCCCACGGTCCCGCCGGTAATGCTAGAATTCCAGCCACCCCGGACACAAAACCTCCAGCGCCCGCTACCGCTAGTCGCCAGTTCATTTGCACCGGAGTCAAGTATGGATCATCTTTGTCAAACCACCACTGGACTGCCACATCGGCGATCACCGATGCCCCCACTTCCAACCCAATGCCCGCCAGACTCCACTTGGGCACCTGCTTCAACTGTGAGTACCATTGCAGGACGTGCAACTCAGATGGGATGTGTGTCCCAGCCTGTATCCAACCGTGGGCTATCAACTCGTCGTAGCTACTGCCCAGCCCTAGCTTGATGAGGAGCGCCCGCCCGCCATAGCCCAGCCGCTCGCGGAAGGTAGGCCCACAGCCCAACGCCATGCGCCAATACAGCCCCGCATCCGCTTTCGTTATCGACCTGATCGTCAGATGGCTCAACAAGGCCCGGTTGAACGCCTGCCGTTCTCCTTGCAGCACGATGTATTGCAGGCCGGTGGGTCGCAGCCCCCGCCGGAAGGCCGCGGTGATGCCGAGCTTGGACCCGACTCTCTTGACTAGTTCCTCGATGGGTTCCTCATGGGTTTTCTCTACTGCATACTCGGCCCACCACGGCAGAGCACCACCCATTGCCTGCCCCACCACCGACCCTTCGACCCTTCGACCCTTCGACAGGCTCAGGGCAGGGCTCAGGGCAGGCCCCGGCGGGGCAGCATACCGATTGAGACTCTGCGGCAGCAGCGGCGCGCCGCCGACCGGGTCCGGCTGCAAGCGTTGGCCGAGCTGTGGGTCGTAATACCTGCCTGCCCCATGATACACCAACCCCGTGGCGGCGTCAAACGGGCGGCCTTCGTAGAGGCGGTCGGTGAGGGTGGGGGAATGGTGTTGCCGATGATACCGCCGCAGGCAGGCAAGACCTGTCGGGTTTTGGAAACCCGACAGGTCTGAAGAAAAGCACAGCGCTGCCCATGATATAGTGAGCGGCGCTATTGTAACACTGGCTACGGGATGAGTCCATGCTTACGTCGGACTTCCTCAACCCATTGTTCCAGCCTCCTTTGTGTCCATACTCGTCTTTGCCATTCTAGCCTGCCCATCTTTCGCCCCTCCTGAATAAGAAGGGGAATGATGTGTTCATGTTCCCTTTCCAGCCATTTGACCCATCTGGGCACCAAGAAGCTAGGTCTTAACACGACCAGGAGACCGCCACCTAGCACCACAGCGATTGCTACTCCCAGAACATTCCTTCGGGCTTCCATCGAAGGAAACAATGATCCCCAGGCAATCAAGAGCAAACCCAAGCCTACTGGCACTCCCAAATAGGCCCCAAAGGGGGAAACATTCCCAGGGATATGTTCTGCAAGGAACCAGTATTTCCAGATACCTGCATGGAAAAGCACGCCTAGTACGAGAATTGTCAAACCAATTATACTCATGACAACCGCAAAACTACCCATATGTCTTTTCTCTTAACTTCCTATTGGAGAGGCCTCAATTTTCGCTGCCCCTCAAGTCCATACTGCTGATGAATCTCAGGGGCTATCCATGCATCCCAAATCATGCTGGCACCAATACCTACTACAAATCCAACCCATCCAGGACCAGGCACCACGAGCGCCACCACGAAGCTGCCCGCAGACCCTATGGCAGCAATGCCCATCCGCCAGTTCTTCTGCGTCGGCGTCAGATATGGATTGCCCTTATCCAGCCACCACTGCACACCCACATCGATTCCCACGCCAATGCCCCAATCTAGAACGTGCTTGCCCCACGAGTGAGCCAGCCGACCCGCCAGCCGACCTCCGGGTAGCTTGTACATTCGCCGGAACTGATAGCCTACGACCTCGTCAACTTCCACGAATCCCGAGTTGAGCCACACTGCTTCATCGACCAAACCCCTACCCAGACGGGAGAGTCTGGCTCTGAGTCCGCGTGGCACAAAGCGTTCGGCTATCAAACCGACCACTGTTACGTCATAGATGGCCTTGTCCACTGCCTCGCTGAGTGGAACTCGCTTCAACCGCTTGCCCCAAAGGGCCGTCTTTTCCAGGTGGAACGCTGCGCGGTGGTAAGCGGCCAACCCCTTCTCGACCGATTCGGCCAGCAGGTAGCTGCTGATTCCTGTGCCCAGGTTGGAAGCAAGCGGACTATCCAGGACATTCCAACTGTCTTCCGCCTGCCCCACCACCGACCCTTCGACCCTTCGACCCTTCGACAGGCTCAGGGCAGGGCTCAGGGCAGGCCCCGGCGGGGCAGCATACCGATTGAGACTCTGCGGCAGCAGCGGCGCGCCACCGACCGGGTCCGGCTGCAAGCGTAGACCGAGTTGCGGATCACCTGTCCTGAGCCACGCCCTGAGCGGAGTCGAAGGGCTGCCGAAGGATAATACTTGCCCGCCCCATGATACACCAGCTCGGTGGCGGCGTCAAACGGGCGGCCTTCGTAGAGACGGCTCGTGAGGGTGAGGGGGATTGTGTTGCTGATGACGCCGCCGCAGGCAGGCAAGACCTGTCGGGTTTCGAAAACCCGACAGGTCTGAAGAAAGCACAGCGCCGCCCACCGAATCGCGGGCGGCGCTGCAGTGACACCTGCTACCGAGGCAGATCTTGCTTGCGCCGTGGTTCACCTG
>JBMOMT010000004.1:0-32738 GCA_049324835.1 Chloroflexota bacterium
AAGCCTATCGCCTGAGCACAGGAACCTCCTGGTTTGAAGCCAAGATGCGGATTATTCGAGATGCCATTCGTGCCTATCTGGCTCATCCTGAGTACACCCTGCCACTTTCAACTGCGTAACTTCTAATATGTTCATAGTCAGCACGTAACGGCGTGGAGCGCCGTAAGACGCCACTCCGCTCTATTGCGTGGCTCACTACGAACCTCCTTGGATCGTTTATCTACGAACCGGCTGGTAGGCGCGCATGCGGCGCAGTACCAGTCGAGACGAAAGCAGTGTCAACAGTATCACAGCCAGCATGTAGAGCAGCAAGACCGGCCCGCCGGCCAGATCGAACAGCGAGCCGAACAGCAGCATCAGGGCCTCACCCACCGCCAGAGCTACGTCGGCGAGCTGACCGAACCAGCCCTTGATGCCATCCCACAACGAGGGCTGCTGCACCAGCGGCCACAGCCTGATGAGTACACCCGCCAGCGACGAAAGCCCCACTGTGACCAGCGCCAGCGCGCCCACCACCAGCGAGGCCGCGCCCAGTACCTCGCGCCGCCACGCCGATCTCTCGACTGCCAGGCGCTGCTCCAGGCGAGCCACAAAACCTGCCGGAACGGCAACCAGCGGCTGTTCGGCCAGCAGATCCGAGACGAATTGCATCGCCGCCCACTGAGCCTGACAGACGGCGCAGGTCTGGAGGTGGGCCAGCAGGGCCTGTTCCTCCTCCGGTTTGAGCAGATTATCCAGTTTCAACGACATCCAACCGTGGTAGACCTGGCAATTGGTCATTGCACTGTCACCTCTTTCTAGGCTTGCTGCCTCAGGCAGCAGCAGCGAACTGCGGGATGAGGCCGGGCATGGTCTCGCGCGCCGATTGGGCCATCATCTGCCGCGCCCGGAAGAGCCGCGATTTGATGGCGCTCTCGGTGGTTTCCAGCATCGTGGCGATCTCGCTGTAGGACAGATCGTACCAATAACGTAGCACCACCGCCGCCCGGTAATCTTCGGGCAGTGTATCCAGCAGCCGTTGAACCTGCGTCTCCTTTTGGTCACGGGCAATGGCGTCTTCGGGCTGTTCTTCGTTGGAGGCCAGGTGGCCGGTAAAAGCCACGTCTTCCAGCGAGAGCAGTGTCATCCGCCGCCGCCGCAGCCGGTCGATGCAATAGTGCGATGCAATAGACAGCAGCCACGAAGAGAATTTGCGGGCCGGGTCGTAGGTGTGTATGCGTGTGTAGACCCGAATAAACGTCTCTTGGGCGGCATCTTCCGCTTCGGTAGAGTTGCCCAACATGCGGTACGCCAGGTTGTAAACCGGCTTCTGGTAGGCTTCTACCAGACGACTAAAGGCTTCTGTGTCGCCCCCACGGGCGAGCAAGACCCATTCGTGTTCTTGATCCATGCCCAACTCCCTCGTTCGTAACAGTCAATACGCAGGCCTGGTATCAAAGGTTTCACACGAAAAAGGGGCGAGCCACCGACTCGCCCCTTTTTCGTATCACTTTTATCCCCCCAGCATCTCTAAAAAGGCCTCCACCCGCGTACGAACGGCCCCCTCGGCGTAGGCGCGGGTGTCGCACATATCGGCTTCCAGGATGATGGCCGGCACGCCGGCGCGTTCCATGAGCGCCAGGCGGAAATCGTGCTGGCCCAGCGAGTAGGGTTTACAACTGCGGTTGGCGTGCAGCACCGCGCCGTCGATGGCAAAACGCCCGGCCATGGCCACCATCATCTCCAGCCGGGCCTGGACGCTCAGGTTGATGTACACCGAGGTATAGGCTCGCGCCAGCCCCTCGATGGGGTCATCGGCCTCGATGCCCATGCTCCAGGCGTGGGTGTAGGTATCGCATACGAAACAGGCGCCGGCCCGCGAAAAGAGGTGGTAAAAACGAAACAGCCCCGGCCAGATGGCGATATTGTCCCACAGCAGCCGGTAGCGCTCTTCCGGCACTGCGCCCAGCCCCTGGGCCAGCCGCTCTTCCACCTCGGCTTTGAGCTTGCGGTAATGATCGACGCACTGTTTGGTGCCGCGTAACACCACGATGGGCGCCATCTGGGTGAACAGGTCGGGCGCGTTGAGCGGCGAGGGTCGGTGGGCGCACAGCTCGCGGATCTCGCGCCACAGGCTCACGGCCTGGTTGGAAAGCTCTAGCGTCTGCTGAAACTTTTTGTCCTTCAGTTTACGGCCCGTCTGTTTTTCGGCCCAGGCGATGAGAGCCTCCATCTGCGCCGCCACGTAACTCACGGCCTCGGCCTCCAGGGCCGCGCCGTGCTGGTAGGGCGCATCGAGCACGAACAGCGGCGCGTGGAAATGATCCGCCAGGGCCTCGTACCACTTGATCACCGTGCCGCAGATGTTGTTGCTGGCGACGAGAAAATCGGGCCGGGGCAGGCCCTTCATGGGGGCTTTGTCTGGGGCATAGACGGAGCCGAGATGGCCGGTGACGTAGGAGCACAGATCGGGCGAATAGCCGCGCGCCTCGGCTTCCTCGATGAGCGGCACGGCGGCCCGCTGCGCGCCCAGAATCGCGCCGTAATTCTCCGGGTAAAGAGGCAGCACACCCAGCGCTGCCAGCACCTCCACCGGCGCGCCGCTGCTCACCCAGGCCACCGGCTGCAGGCGGCTGGCGATTTTCATCCTGGCGTAATAGGCCGTCATCATGCGGCTGAGGTCTTGAGCCACTTTGAGTTTACGATAGGATTTTTGGGTCACAGTTACCTCCTCGGCCCATTTCATCGCCGAAATAATACAAAGCGTATAGCATTGGCGGCAATCGGTGTTAATCTGCGGCCTGTATCCGGCGCTGAACGACGGCTTGGCTTTTTGTCAGTCATTCGGCTCTGCGTGCTCTGTGTCTGTGGTTAATATTTTCCATCCTAACTGGACAACCCGGAACCGTTCGGCTGAGCTCACGCCGGAACCAAAAAGATAACCACCGAGACACCAAGTCGCCAAGAAAAAAGGTTTTGTGTCTTGGTGTCCTGGTGGTGTATTTTTTTGCCGGGCGTGCAAGAATTTCATTGATGAGGAACTAACATCTCGATGAAGGCCTGCAGGCGAGTGCGGATCTGGCCGGACACCTGGGCCTGCTCCAGTTCCACCAGCAGATGGGGCACGCCGGCCCGGTCCAGGGCGTTTTTCAGCGGCACATAATCAAAGCCGTGAGGCTCGCAGAACTTTTGCGGCGCGAAAATCACCCCGGCGGCGGCCCGCTGCCGCACCAGGGCCAGCAACGCGTCGTCGCGGCGGCGGCCGGGGTGGGTCTTGGCGGCGATGGGCGCCTGAGCCAGATAGCGCCCGGCCAGCGCGGCCAGTGGATCGCCGCTCTCGGCCGCCAGCCCGGAATAGTGGATGCGCCCCAGGTCCAGCAGATCACCCACCACGCGACCGCCGGCCTCGGCCACCGCCTGGTAGAGGGTGGTATCGTCCAGGTGCGCGCCGACCACGACCAGCCGCGGCGCGTCCGGGGCCACAGGGCTGTCTGCCGCCTCCAGAGCGGCCACCAGAGCCGCCAGCAGGTCGCGGTAGGTTTCCGGCGGCGACAGGTGCCCGGCGCGCAGGGCGGCCAGCAGCGCCGCGGAGGGCAGGCGGTCGCTCAGGGTGTAGAGGCGCGAGACCAGGCCGCGAACCTGGTTGTACAGGACGATGCTGGCCCGGAGATCGGCGTCGGTCACGGGATGGCCGGCCAGCGCGCTCACCTGCGCGCAAAAGCGGGCCAGCGAGGCCGCCAGAAACGCGGGCGCGCCGGCGGCGCTCAGATCGACCGGCGCGCCCAGGGTGAGCACCGGCACGGCCGGCACAGCCAGCCGCCAGATATCGGCCAGGGCCTGGGCGGAATCGCAGGTGTGGGCCAGGGCCATGCCGGCCAGGAAATCCAGATCGCCGGCCATGGCCTGATCCAGCGCGCTGCGCACCAGCCAGCAGGTAAAACCGGGCAGGCGCGTTTCGGCGCGCTGGGGCGGGCGGCGGCAGCCAAAGACGTGCAGCGGCGTGAAACCGGCGGCGTGCAAAATCTCGCCGGGCACGTGGGTGTTTAGATAACCAAAGGGCCTCGCCTGTGGAAAACGCTCCGGCCAGCGGGCCAGCGGCCAGGTCTCAATCTCGCACAACGTTGCGACGATCCCGGTCAGTTCACTCGAATCAGACACATTGCCCTCCAGGCTCGCAGGTTTCACGCCTTGCGCCATCCATTATACCACAGATCGTGTCCAGGAGCAGCGATGGCGCGAACCGTCGCTGCGAGGGTGATGGCTGGAATCGGTATGCCTGGCTGCTTTTTGTCGAGGGCTTGCAAAAGCGGCTGTTTTGTGCTAAAGTAAGGCCAATGGGGGCGCGAGCTGTTGGAGCCATCGGCCATCGTCGACAGAGTCTAGCGAGGAATTATGCTGGCTCAACTAGCGGACGTTCTGGAAAAAAGGACGGCGGCAATCCAGGAAAAATGGCAAGCCAGAGCCCAGGTGGAGGGATACCACGACGGGGTGGTGATTCATGCTGACACCTGGTCGGCCTTGCTGGACGCCCTGCGCGCCGAGGACTTGCTGGCCCTGCGGCAACGCCTGAGTGATGCGATTCACCAGCGCATCACCAGCGGCACCAGCACACGCCGCCAGTTCATGGACGAAACGTTGGCCCAGTTCGAGATCATCGCCGACGAGTTGTTTCTCCATGCCGGGAACAACGAAACCGCACTGGCCGATCTGTGGCGGGCGCTGAGTTTCCTGCAGGCCGAGGTGACTTTTTCTTTCTCCGAAAGTTATCTCCAGGCGGCCCGGCGAAGGTCGGGACGAACCATGCACACGGCCATGTTGCGTCAGGAGCAGCGTGAGATCAGGGCGCTGCAAGAGGCCACCGAGGCGGTGCAATCCACGCTGGATCTCTCAGAGGTGCTGAACAAGATCGTCAATAGCGTGGTGAGTGGTCTGGGTTATCTGGCTGCTTTGCTGGCGGTGGTGGACAAACAGGCCGGAAGCCTGCCGGTGCGGGCCGTGGCCGTGGAGGATCGTCTGCGCCGACTGAGCCCACACCTGTTGGGTTCGGATCGATCTGAGGCCAGTGTGCCTCTTTCACAGATGGATAACCTGGCCGTACACTCGGCGCTCGCCGGACAAACCATGGTCACCAGCCGCCTGTACGACGTATTTCGCCCCCTGGTGCCGGCCCTCACCTGCGACGCCGTGCAAAAGCTGGCCGGCGTCCGTGCTATCGCCTCCGTGCCATTGATGGTTCAAGATCACCTGGTGGGTGTGCTTTTGGCCGGCTCTGCGCTGGACGATTTTTCGGCCCGAGAACTGGGCATGCTCCAGACCTTTGCCCAGCAGGCTGCCACAGCCATAGAGAAGGCCCAACTCTTCGCCGAGACAGCACGCCGTCTGCGCGACGTCACCACACTCTACGATCTGGCCAATCAGGTTTCTGGCAGCCTGGAGCTGGAGCGGGTGCTACAGACCATCGTCACCTCACTCAAGACGGCCATTGGCTGCCGTGGTTGTGTGCTTTTTCTGCTCGATGACGACTCGACGATGCTCGAAATCAAGGCAGCGGCGGGCGTCAAACCCCACTGGCGCCAGGCGGCCCGGCTTCGAAGGGGGGAAGGCATCGCCGGCCGGGTGGTGGAAAGCGGCCAGCCACTCTACATCGCGGACGTCCGTCTGGAGCCGGGCTACATTTCATTCGACCCCGAAGTGCGCTCCATCCTGGCCGTGCCGATGGTTGCCCAGGGCCATATCATCGGTTCACTCAACGTGGACGATTCCCGCCCCGACGCGTTTTCACCGGATCTGGAGCAACTGTTGACCATCGCCGCGGCGCAGGCCGCCGTGGCCATCACCAATGCCAGCCTGTTCGGGCAGACCGTTTCGGAAAAACAGCGCACCGAGGCCATCATCACCCACATGGCCGATGGCCTGCTGATGTTGGACGATGCGCTGCGCATCGTGCGCCTGAATCCGGCGCTGGAAGAGATGCTCAAAATATCGGCTGCCGGTGTCCTGGGACAGGTCTTGCCAGAGCTCAGCGGCATCCCGGCCTACGATGCCTTGCTCTCGATCAGCCGGATCGAATTGTCTCAAGAGGATGCCGAGCAATGGCTGTCGAGCCAATCGCCTCTCCCCTGCGCCAACTGCATCGTCAGGCTGCCAGCCGCTATCGACGGTAAAGAGGCCAGCCGGGCCGATCCTTCCGCCGGGCCGTGCTCCGAATGTGCCGCTTTTTTGGAATACGCCGCCATCCATCGCCGGTATGGAGTGATCGCGCGCGAGGTGGCGGTGGGCGACCCCATCGACCGTATCTTTCGCGTCTCTTCGTCGCTGGTATCGGATACCAACGGCCGGCCTCTGGGCCAGGTCAAAGTGGTCTACGATGTGACCCGCGAGCGTGAATTGGATCAGATGAAGACCGACTTTGTCTCGATGGTCTCTCACGAGCTGCGCACGCCGCTCTTTTCGATCCAGGGCTTCATCCGCCTGATCCTGGATGGCCAGGTGCCGGACGATCGGACACGCGCCGAATTCCTGTCCATCGTCGAGCAGCAGACCATCCACCTGACGGGCATGGTCGACGACTTGCTCAACCTTTCGCGGCTGGAAGCAGGTCTGATCGACCTGGAGTTGGAGTCGGTCGAGATAGGGGCGTTGGTGCGCCAGGCCCTCACCAAACTGGGCTCACTGGCCCGAAACAAACATCTCTCACTCAGGGCGCACATCGACACCGACGTGCCGCCGCTCATGGCCGATCGGCGCTGGTTGGAACACGTGTTGACCAATCTGGTGGGTAACGCCATCAAGTTCACCCCGGAAGGGGGACGGGTATGGGTGCTGACCAAACGCCAGGCGTCGGCGGTGGTGGTGCAGGTGATCGATTCCGGCATCGGCATTCCCCTGGAGGCGCAGAAAAGGCTGTTCACCAAGTTTTACCAGGTCGATGGCACGGCCACCCGCAAAGAGCAGGGCACCGGCCTGGGCCTTTACATCGCCCGGCAGATCGTCGAGGCGCACGGCGGCAAGATCTGGGTCAAGAGTGAGATGGGTAAAGGCAGCGCTTTTTTCTTTTCACTGCCGCTGCCCCCCCCTCAATCACAGGATCAGCCGACCGTCGTCCAGGCCAATGCTGTCGATCTGTAAACTGTTGCGCCAGAGCTGTTACCGAACTGTTATGATTCTGTCACAGGCTGCCGTTTTTGTCGCTGTGTTTTTGTGATATGCTATGGGTAACCCATTCCCTCCGGCCCCGGAAGGTAGAGGCTGCGCAGAAAAAGAGAGGTGACGCAAGCTATGACCGAGAGAATCCTGATCGTAGATGATGACCCCAACGCTCTGCGCCTGATCGGGTACGCGCTGCAAAGACAGAATTACGAGATCATTGTCGCTCAAAACGGCGAGGAAGCGCTGGCCAAGGCTCAGAGTGAAAAGCCAGACCTGATCATCCTGGACATCATGATGCCTTCCATCGACGGCTACGAAGTCCTGCGTCGCCTGCGCAAGACTCCCCACACCACCCGGGTGCCGGTGATTCTGTTCACGGCCAAATCTCAGGTCGATGACAAGATCACGGGCTTTGAGGCCGGCGCCGATGACTATTTGACCAAACCGGTCACGCCGGCCGAGCTGGTGGCCCGCGTCAAGGCGCTGCTCTTGCGAGCCAGCTACGGCGGTCCGACCAAAGCCCGGGCCAGGGTGATCGGTTTGTTGAGTATCAAGGGTGGGGTGGGCGCCACCGCGGTGGCTCTCAACGTGGCGACGATCCTGGCTCAACGGGACAAAAAGGTGCTGCTCATCGAGTGCCAGCCCTACACCGGCACCCTGGCCCGGCAGATGGGCCTGCGCCCCAAGAGCACCCTCGCCTCTCTGGGTGAGCTGGAGGCCAGCGCCATCGACGAGGCCAGCGTAAAGGGTTGTGTGGTGCAACATCAAACAGGCGTGCGTATCATCGCCGCCCCCACCCAGCCGGCAACCGATACCCAACCCCTGACGGCGGATCACGCTCAGGCGCTCATCCGCTATCTGGACGATCTGGCCGAGGTGGTGCTGCTGGACCTGGGAAGTCAGGTGAGTGCCGCGGTGCGGCAATTGTTGGCGCGCTGCGATCACGTGCTCCTGGTCAGCGAGGCCACCGAACTGGCCCTGACGCTGGCCAAAACGTTTCTGGAAGAGAGCGAAAATCTGGGTATACGCTCCGACGCGCTGATACACGTCGTTGTGGTCAACCGGGTGCGTATGGCCGTAGCTCTGACCAAAACCGATGTCGAGCAGATGATCGGCGGCGAGGTGCTGGCCCTCATCGCCCCGGCCCCAGAACTGTTTCGCCAGGAAGTGCGAGAGGGCCAGCCGGCCATCCTGATCCAGCCGGATGGCCTGCATGCCACCATGTTTCGCCAGATCGCCGAGGCCCTGGCATGACCCTGCGCCCGTTGCCGGAACGGCTTCATCGCTGGGCCGTGTCGCCTCAGGAGGCCATGGCCATCCAGGCCCGCCTGCGCGTCTGGGTGCGACAAGAGTGGCAACCGCCGGCGGCCGGCGTGCGGCGGGTGGCCGGCATCGACGTCGGCGTGAAAAAAGAGGTGTCGCGGGCGGCTGTCGTCGTGCCGAGTTACCCGGCGCTGGAGCTGTTGGAGGTGGCATTGGCCGAAGCGCCGACCTCGTTTCCCTACGTGCCGGGGTTGCTCTCTTTTCGCGAGGCAGAGGTGGTATTGGCCGCGTTGGCCCGCTTGAATCTGGAGCCGGATCTGCTCGTCTTTGATGGTCAGGGAGTGGCGCACCCCCGCCGTTTGGGCATCGCGGCGCACGTGGGTGTGTTGCTGGATCGGCCCACTGTGGGTTGCGCCAAGTCGCGGCTGTGGGGCGCGCATCGCGAGCCGGGCCAGGCGAAGGGTGATTACGCCCTGCTGTACGATGGCGACGAGGTCATCGGGGCGGTGGTGCACACTCGCCGCGGTATCAGGCCGGTGTACGTCTCGGTGGGTCACCGCATCGACCTGGCCCGGAGCATCGACTATGTTTTGGGCTGTTGCAGCCGCTATCGTCTGCCGGAGCCTATCCGGTTGGCCCATCGGGCGGCCAGCCGGCAGCCATCGTTCGTGATCACGAGGGGGGGCGGTGAATCTTGAGGCGCAGATCGAGCAGGCGGCGCGTATTATCGCGGCGGGGCAATATGTGGTCAGCGTCACCGGCGCCGGGCACAGCACACCCTCCGGCATCCCGGACTTTCGTAGCCCCGAATCGGGCCTGTGGCAGAGCGTGAACCCGATGGAGGTGGCCTCTATTTTTGGCTTTCGCCAGCGCCCAGAGAGTTTTTTCGAGTGGGTGCGCCCACTGGTGCAGACGGTGCTCGACGCCGCGCCCAATCCGGCCCACTATGCTCTGGCCGATCTGGAAGCCGTGGATCGAATGAAGGCCGTCATCACCCAGAACATCGACGGCCTGCATCAGCGAGCCGGGTCGAAACAGGTGTTGGAGGTGCATGGTCACGTCCGCCAGGCGACGTGCATCCGCTGTTACCGTGTGGAACCGCTGGAAGCCTATCTGCCCGCCTTTCTGGCAGACGGCCAGATTCCGCGCTGTCCCGCCTGCAACGGCATCCTCAAACCCAACGTCATCCTCTTTGGCGAGCAGTTGCCGGTGAGTGTGCTCAACGCCGCCTGGCGCGAGGTGCGGGCCTGCGACGTGGTGCTGGTGGCGGGCACCTCGTTGCAGGTGGCCCCGGCCAGTGATCTGCCCCGGACGGCTCTGGCGCATGGCGCCAGGGCGGTGGTGGTCAACTATGAGCCCACCGATCTGGACCCTCTGGCCCATGTGGTCATCCACGACGACGTCAGTAGCGTTCTGCCCAGGATCGCTGCGCTCTGTCGCCGTTACCTGGCGTGAGTCACGAACGCCGCCCTGCCATTTCCGAGGGAGACAGTCCCGATGAACGAAAGACGCCCCGTAAAAGAGGTGCTGACCGAGCTGGAGAATCAGATCCTGCGACTGGAGCAGATTCAAAACGAACAGATCGGGCGGCTGCAACGTATCATCGAGATCAGCCGTGTGCTCAACTCCCGGCTGGAGCTCCAGCCCTTGCTCCAGGACATCATCGGCGCCGCCACCGAGCTGACCGCCACCGAGGCGGCGTCGGTGTTGCTGGTGGATAGCAAAAGCGGCGATCTGTTCTTCGAGGCCGCCACCGGCATCAAAAAATACGAGGTCGAGCGTATCGCCGTGCCCAAGGAGAGCGTCGCCGGTTGGATCGTCGAGCACAACGAGACGCTGCGCATCGATGACGTGAGCCATGATCCGCGCTGGTCGCAAAAAGTAGACGACGCCTCTGGTTTCGTCACCCGTTCCATTCTGGGTGTGCCGCTGAGCGTCAAAGACAAGGTCATCGGTGCGCTGGAGGTGCTGAACAAAAAAGGCGGCAAACATTTCGCCGAGGAAGACGAGCTGCTGCTGGGCACGCTGGCCGCTCAGGCAGCCGTGGCCATCGAGAACGCCCGTCTGTTCCAGCAATCGGATCAGATCGCCGACGTGGTGCACGAGTTGCGCACGCCGCTCACTTCTATCGTGGGTTACAGCAAGTTGTTGTTGACCACCGAGCTGGACGAGGCCGCTCGTAAACAGTTCATGGAGGTGATCAACCGCGAGGCCACACGCCTGGGGGATATGGTCAACGATTTTTTGGATCTGGCCCGGCTGGAATCGGGGCGGGCGCGGCTGAGTTACGAGCCGGTGGACATGCACCAGGTGATCCACGATGCGGCGGCCGTCATCCAGCCCCAGGCCCAAGATCGCGGCCTGGAGCTGGTGGTCGATGTGCCGTCTGGCCTGCCGCCTATCCAGGGCGACGCCAAACGCATGAAACAGGTGATGCTCAACCTGGTCAGCAACGCCGTCAAGTACAATCGTCCAGGAGGGCTGGTGCGCATCACCGCCAGGGTCGACAGGGAAAACCTGCGCGTCTCGGTGGTCGATACCGGCTATGGCATTCGCCCCGAAGATATGGACAAGCTGTTCGACAAATTCCGCCGCATCCAGGCAACCGAGTCTTCGGCCAAGGGCACGGGCCTGGGCCTGCCCATCACCAAACAACTGGTCGAGCTCCACGGCGGGCGTATGGACGTGACCAGCGAGTGGGGCAAGGGCAGCACTTTTGTTTTCTGCCTGCCGCTGGCTGAAAATCAAACGTGAACTCTGCCGCGCGGTGTTTCGAGAGCGACAAAACGGGCAAACCGGCCATTTGCCCCACCTCCCCCTTTGCCAGCCCCTGGCGTTTGTGGCCCGCCGCATCGGTATGACGATGAAGACCGTGCGACCTCGAACGCTGCCGCCCTCGATACGATACCTGCTGCGTGAGGCGGCGCTCGTTCTGGGTTTCAGTTACTTTGTACTGGCCGGGGGCACGCTCAACGGCGTGATGCGTTTTCACCTGCGCCTGATCTCCCAGGCGCTGTTGGTGATCTTGTTCGCCGTCTGGTGGCTCGACCGCCTGCGCCAGCGCGAACGGTTGGCCCGCTCGTCGTTAGATGGGCCCGTGCTGGCGTTTCTGATCGTCCAGTTGTTCAGCGCGCTCCTGTCCACCGACCCACGGCGCAGTCTGGCTTTCTGCGGCCAATGGGTGGTCTATGCCCTCTGGTTCTACCTGCTGCGCGACCTGCTGCGCCACGGTTGGCCCGCCGAGTTGGTGATCAAGAGTCTGCTGATCGTGGGGGGCATCCTGGTGGGATTGGGTCTGGCAGGCCTCGGCGCGCAATGGCTCACCTGGCAGGAGATGGGGGGCCATGCCCTGCCCCTGACCCTCTTTCGACAGCGTTTCTACTCTCTGCTGGGTGATCCGAACATGACAGCCGGTCTGCTCAATCTGTTGTGGCCGCTGGCGCTGGCGCGACTGGTCTCGACGAGGGGGCGCGGCGCGCGGGCGCTCTTGAGCCTGTGGCTGATGGCTACCCTGTTCGTCCAGTTACTCACCCAATCGTTGGGTGGCCTGGCAGGCTGGATGGTGTCCGGCCTCGCCACGTTGTGGCTCCTGCTGCTGATCGCCAGACCGTCCTGGTTGGTGCGGCGATGGGCCTGGGTCAGAGATCACAAGCTGGCGCGGCGGCTGTTGGCCCTGTTTGTCGTGGGGCTGGCTGGCGGCTCCACGGCTGCGCTGGTCGTCGGCGGCCATCTGGCGGCATCGCGCGGGGCGCTGTGGGCGGCAGCCTGGCAGACCTTTGTTCGCTCGCCGCTGTGGGGCAGTGGGCCGTTCACCTTTGGCACGCAGCTCTTGTGTTTTGCATCGACGCCGCCCTATCCTGTTTACCCCCACGCTCACAACTATTGGCTCAACACCGCCGCCGAAACGGGACTGCTGGGCTTGCTCGCTTCGATCTGGGTGGCGGCTGCGTTGGCTGCGGCAGTGCTGCGGCGCTGGCGCGGCGCCACGTCCGATCACCGCCGGCTGATGGCCGGAGCCGTGGGCAGCCTGCTGGGTTTTGCCACCCACAGCCTGGCCGACAATCACATCATTTTGCCCGGCATCGGCCTGCTGCTGGTGGCAGTGCTGGCGCTGGCGCTGCACGGCGACGAGGCGGCTCCCTCTGAAACGCTTCGCACCCCCCGCCATTCGGTGGCCTGGTTGGCTCTGCCGGCGCTGATTCTGATCGCCGGTTCGTTGTGGTCTGGCGGGGCCTATTGGCGTTTCGAGTTGGGCCGTCGCCTGGCCGCAGACGAACGGTGGGCCGACGCCGCGCTGTGGATGCAGCAGGCCACCGAGGTGGACCCTCGACTGGCCTTTTATTGGTTTCAGCGGGGTTTTGTGCACAGTCTGCTGGCCGCCGAGAGCCAGTCGCCGGCGCATCTGGAGGCGGCCATCACCTCTTATCAACGCGGTCTGGCGCTGGAACCCAACTGGGCGCTCAACCATGCCAGCCTGGCCGCCCTTTATTGGACCGCCGGCCGCCAGGCGGAAGCCATTTCAGAGATGGAACAGGCCATACAACTGGCTCCCGATGCCTCTTTGTTTCACCTGAACCTGGGTCGCTTTTACGAAGCCATGAGCCGGTACGACGATGCGACGGTCGAGTACGAACGTTTTCTCGCCCTGTCGCCGCACCTCGATGCGGCCTACTTTTGGCGGCAAACACCGTTCCGGCAGCAGCTCGCCGCCGCCTGGGCAGCGGCCCATGCCCTGCCTGTTGCCCAACCGGACGCCCAAACCCCGGTCGAATTTCTGGCGCTGGGCTGGCAGGAATACCGGGCCGGGCGCTACGCGACGGCGTTGGCGGCCTTTGAGCGGGCCTCCGATCTGCAACCCACCAGCGCCGAAGCAGCCCACGGCCTGGCGCTGACCCACCTGGCCCTGGGCGACGAGCAACAGGCCGATTTCTTTTTCGCGCTGGCCAACCTGTTCCTGGTGCGCTCCAACCGGCCGGAGCCGCTGCTCGACTGGGGCCAACTGGCCTATCGCCAGGGAAAGCTGGATCGGGCCATCACCCGCTACCAAGCGGCGCTGAGCCTGGTGGAAGAGTATTCGGTCTACGGGCCAGGCACGCTGGGTTGGTCGCCGTACGGCAACTTTTTGTTCCAGCGTGAGAGCATCACCCGGGAGCTGGCCCCGCAACTGGTTCGCATCGACGTGACCGACGACCTGGCGTTGCGTTACCTGGAGCTGGCCGAATGGTATCAGGAAGCGGGAGATGTGACGGCAGCGATGGACGTTTATCGCCGCGTGCTGGCCCACGTCCCGGATCTGACCGAGGCGGAAATCGGTCGCCAAAGACTCGAATGAGCAAACCGTGCCAACAGACCTGACCTCACCCTCGACCGATCAAAACGACATGACGCCACCAACGCCCTCGCTTTTGCCGCTGGTGAGCCTGCAACTGGGCCTGTTGCTGCTGGCCGTCTTTTACACCTTTGTGGCGGGGCAGACGGCCCTGGGCGTTTTCGACGCCCCCTGCCGCACCGCCACGCTCCTGATCGACGCGCTGCTGTTGGGCGGCTGGCTGTTGTGGCGCTGGCGGCAGAGCCATCACCTCGTCGTCCGGGCGGTCGAGTTGCCCGTGTTGGGCCTGTGGCTGGCCGCCTGCCTGGCCACCATCTTTTCGGTCGATCCGTTTCGTAGTCAGGAAGCCCTGCTTTACCTGACCACCTTTTTCTTTTTCTTTGCCCTGGCGGTCGATCTCACCCGCCGCAGATGGCTGGTGGAGCTGGTGCTCAATGCTCTGCTGGGCGTGGCCGGGCTGATGTGGACGCTGGCCCTGTGGCAGCTTGTGCAGGTCTACGACGCCCGGCAGGCCGTGCCGACTCTGCTGCGCGGCCTCGACCTGGCGCCTTCCCTGCCCAGACTTTCGGTCCTGGGCAATCCCAACACCATGGCCGCTTTTTTGGTGCCGCTGGCGCCGCTCATCGGCTATAAATGGCACACCGCCGGGCGCCGCTTTAGCCGCTGGCTGCTGATCGTGTGGGGACTGCTGACGCTGGCCGCGCTGCTGCTGACCCAATCGCGCGGCGGGTTGTTGGGCCTGGCGGTTGCGCTGGCCAGTTATGGCTGGACGCTCGCCCGGCCCGAGACCACGGACAGACGCCGGGCAGGTCGATGGCTGTTGGCGACGGTCGTAGCCCTGAGCCTGCTGGCCTATGGGCTGATGGCCGCCTATGGCCGCGGCCTGAGCCTCGACGACGGCCCTACCCAGGTCCGTCTGGAGACGATGGCCGGCGCGCTCAAGACGCTGCTGGCTCACCCTCTTGCCGGCAGCGGGCCGGGCACGCTGGGCCAGGAATTGTTGCGTCGCCAGCAGCCGCTGCGCGAGATCCACGCCCACGCCCACAACCTCTGGCTCACCTTTGCCGCCGAGACCGGCCTGCCCGGCATCCTGGGCCTGATCTGGCTGGCGGCCCTCGTGTGGCGCGCCAGAGGGCGTCCATCGGACCGCCTGCGCCTGGCATTGCAGGCGGCGCTGCTCGGCTTTTTGGCGCACAGCCTGGTCGATTCGTTCTTTGACTACCCGGCGGTGATGCTGCTGGCGGCCACGCTCTTTGGCCTGTGGGCCGGCCTGGCTTTTCCGCCCCGACCTTTCCCGCCGCGCTGGGCCAGACTGGTCAACGCCATCGCCGCGATCGTTCTGCTGACCGTCACGGCTTTTGGCTGGCAGGTGACGCGCGGTCTGGCCGCTTACGACCGCGCCGTCCAGGCCAGCACCCTCCCAGACTGGGCAGCGACAGCGGCCTATGTGCAGCAGGCCATTGCCATTTCACCCCGCTCCAGCTTTTACGCCCGCCAGTTGGGCCTGGCCTACGGCCACCTGGCAGCGCAAGAGCCGGCCTATCGCCCGCTGGCCCTGGAGCAACTGACCGCCAGCCTGAGCGTGGCCGGCGGCCCGGCTCTGGATTGGGCCAACCAGAGCTGCCTGCACTGGCAGAGTGGTCACGTCGATCAGGCCATCGAGGCGATGGTGATGGCCCGTCTTTTGGAACCCGATGAGGCCCTCTATGCCCTGAACCTGGGGCATTACCTGGAAAGTCAGGGGCGCTACCAGCAGGCATGGCCGGCCTATGCCGAGGCGATTCACCTGCAACCGGCCTATCTGCGCGCCGACTTTTGGCAACAGACGCCGGCGCGCCGGGAAAACCTTTCGACTGTGGTGGCGCTGGCCGCACAGCGCATCGCCGCCACCGCAGGCTCACCCTCGCTGCGGCTGGCCGAGCTCTACACCCAGGCCGGCGATCTGGCCGCCGCCTGGCGCACGCTGGAAGCCCTCGAACACGGGGAAACTCTCCTGGATCAACTGCACATCGCCCGGGCCGAGGTGTGGCTGGCGCGGGGAGAATCGGACGCCGCGCTGGCCGAGCTCGACGCCGCCCTGGCAGCCAATCCACAGGCGGCCTGGGCCTATTATGATCGGGCTATCATTCACTTGAGCCGCCATCGGCTCACCCTGGCCGAGCAGAACATCGAGGCGGCCCTGTACCTGGCCCCGGAACCGGCCTTTCGCACCCTGCAAGGCCAGATCGCCCAGGCGCGGGGCGATCCGGATGTGGCGATCCAGCACGACCAGCTCGCCCCCGCTTTTTACACCCGCTACGCCGTCGAGATCGCCAGACGGCCGCCGCTGGCCCAGGAACGCCTGCCCTGCCTGATCCTGCCCGGCGTTGCCGATGACCCGGCGCCGGTCGCCGGGCCGTTGCAGGCCCGGCTGGCCCCACTATGCGCGCAGCGTTTGATCGCTTGCATGGCTGGTGAGGCTGCGAGATGAAACCTGATAGACGGGAGGCCGCGGTGGCCAACTTCAAGTGGATACTGCTGCTCTGGATCGGCGCCCGGCTGATGCTGCTCATGGCCTGGCCGGCCGAAAACCTCACCCTCTACGGTGACTATCGTTACTACTTTGATCTGGCCGCCCTCTCTGATGCCGGGCAACTGCCCTTCCTGGACTACTGGTCGGAGCACGCACCGCTGTTCCCCTTTATCAACCTGCTCACCTACCATCTCGGCGGCGGTCTGTTCAAGAATCATGTCCTGCTCAACGCCCTCGTTCTGCTGGCCTTTGAAGCTGGTGCGCTGATTCTGCTCTACCGCATGGCCGTCGAGGTTCACGGCGAGCGGCGCGCAGAACAGATCGGCTGGGCTTATGCCGCGTTATACATACCGGTCGTTATCTGGCTGGGCACGTTCGAGGCCATGACCGCCTTTTTTGTGTTACTGGCTCTGTTGGCCCTGCGGCGCGATCGTCTCTGGCTCACCGGTCTGGCCATCGGCCTGGGCGCGTTGACCAAATACGTGCCGCTGGTGCTGCTCGTCATCGTCTGGCGACGGTGCGGCTGGCGGGCCGCCCTGCGGGCCGGGCTGATCGCCCTGCTCATCTGCGCCGCCGTCCTCGGCCCGCTGCTGGCCCTCAGCCCGGAATTCACCCTGGCCTCGCTGCGATCCCAGGCCGCCAAATCGTCCTGGCAAACCGTCTGGGCGCTGATCGACGGCAACCTGGGCCACACCGGCAACTTGGGCCCCCTCGCCGACCGATTCGATCCGGCCCGGGCGAGCCAATCGCTGCACCACCCATCACGCCTGCCGGGCTGGCTGACGCTGCTTCCCTTTGCCCTGCTGGGCCTGTTCGCCTTGAGCCGACCGGTCGTCAGGCCGGGCGACGATGACTTGATCTTTGCGGCCCTCGCGGTTATACTGCTTTTTCTGTGGGCCAAAGGCTGGAGTCCGCAATGGCAGATGTTCCTCTTGCCGCTGCTGCTGCTGGCCCTGCCCCTGACGCGTGCGTTGGCTTTTGTGCTGGTGTTGGGCTTTGTCAACCTGCTGGAATGGCCGGTCATTCTCTCGCGCGGGCTGACCGGGCTGTTGCCACTGACCACCTTGCTTCGTACGCTGATCCTGGCCCTGCTGGCCTGGGAGCTTTATCGACAGATGAGACAGCCCGGCGAGGGGGCTGATACTCCACCGAGATGAAACGTGCCCTGTTTGTTACCACCCAAGTCATAGCCCTGCTGCTGCTGGCGATGGTCGCCGCTCAGCCGCTCTGGCAGGCCAGCCTGCCCTGGAGCGCCGACGGCCAGCTCCACTTTTGGCGCATCGTCGAGCTGGATCACTGCCTGCGCCAGGGTTATCTTTACCCCCGCTGGATGCCCGACATGGCCTACGGTTACGGTTACCCGCTGCTCAACTATTACGCGCCGCTGTCCGTCTATCTGGCAGAGGGGTTGCACCTGCTGGGCCTCGATTTCACCGCCGCGCTGCTGGCGGCCCTGACGGCGAGCCTGGCCCTGGGCGCGTTGGGCGCCTACCTCTGGGCGCGCGATACCTTTGGCGAGGCGGGCGGCCTGATCGCGGCCCTGGTCTACACCTACGCCCCCTACACCCTGTACGACGCCATCTGGCGCGGCAACCTGGCCGAGTCGTTGGCCTTGGGCCTGCTGCCGTGGGTCTTTTGGCGACTGCGGCGGCTGGCCCTGGCGCCCACGCCGCGTCGTGCGGCCCTGGCGGCCCTGGCCTTTGCTGGCCTGACCCTCAGCCACAACATCACTGCGCTCATCGCCGCGCCGCTGTTGATCGGCTATGCCCTGTTGCTCTGGCTGCCCGGTCAGCGCTCGCGGCGGGGGTTACGTTTGCTGGCGGGCGCGCTGGCCCTGGGCCTGCTGCTGGCCGCCTTTTTCTGGCTGCCCGCTTTTTTCGAGCGATCCCTTGTCCACACCGAACGCATGATCCACACCAGCCATTTCGACTATCGCCACAATTTCCTGCCGCTGGCCGAGCTTTTTTCGCCGCCCGCGCCGGTCGATACCCGCCTGATGAACCTGCCCGTGCCGCGCAGCCTCAGTTGGGCCGCGCTGGCTCTGGCGGCCTGGGGATTATTGGCCAGTTGGAAAATGGGCTTGGGACTACGACGCGAGAGCGCAGGCATACTTTTGGCCGGGCTGCTGTGCGCCATTCTCACCCTGCCGGCCTCTCGATGCTTGTGGTCAGGTGTGCCCCTGTTACCCTATGTCGGTTTCCCGTGGCGCTTTTTGGGCCCGGCTGGGCTGGCTGTCGCCTGGCTGGCAGGCGCGTCGATGCGCTGGCTGGCGCCGTGGCCTTCGGGTCGACGGGCGCTGGCCGTCGGCCTGGCGACACTGTTCGTCGTGCTCTGGTCGTTGACCTGGCTCTATCCGCGTTACCTGGAGCCGATCCAGAATCCCACTCCGGCGGGCCTCATCGAGTTCGAACGGCAGAGCGGCGCGCCGGGCACCACCTCGGTGGCTGAGTATCTGCCCATCGCCGTGCAAGAGTTGCCCGAAACGACCGCCCTGCTGGCCCAGTACCGCGCCGGCGGCCCCATCCAGCGGCTGGCGGTGGAATCGTTGCCCCAGGGCGCAACACTCGTCTCGCCAAGCTGGCGGCTGGTCGGCGGCGATTTCACCGTCCACAGCCCCGTCGATTGGACGGCCACGCTGCGGCTGTTCCACTTTGCCGGCTGGCGGGTGACGGTCAACGGCCAGCCGGTCGAGAGCGCGGCCTCATCGCCTCACGGCCTGCTGCAATTTCCCGCGCCGGCCGGCGAGGCCCGGGTGCAGGTGCGTTTTGGCCCCACCCCCTGGCGACTGGCAGGCACGGCGCTCTCGGTAGTGGGCCTGGTGGTGTGGCTGACGATGGCCATTCGTAAGGGCGAATCGCCGATGCCCCCCCAGCCGCCGGTTTTCCACCGGGCGACACGCCCTGTCTGGATCGCCGCTCTGGGCGTCGTGGCGCTGATCCTGGGTGGCAAAATCCTCTACCTGGACCGCCACGACTCGCCGCTGCGTTACGCCGGTTTTGACGGGCAACAGGTGCGCGGCGTGGATACGTCGGCCCAGGCGGTTTTCGCCGCCGGTTTTCGCCTGCTGGGCCACGACCCGGCTGCCCCGACGGTTGAGGCCGGCGGCGCGCTGCGCCTGCGCCTCTATTGGACCGCCGACGCGCCGCCGACCGAGGAATACGGCAGCTTTTTGCACCTGCTGGATGCCGCCGGACACCTCTGGGCGCAATCGGACCACCAGCATCCGGGGGGCTATCCCACCACTCGCTGGCGGCCCGGCGAGTACAACCTGGACGAGCACGCCCTGCTCATGCCGCCGGGCATGCCTCCCGGTCAATACAGCCTGCGCGCCGGGCTGGTGAGACGCGACGGCCCCGGCCTGGACGCGCTGGATGCGCAAGGCGCGCCGGTGGGCACCTCGGTCGTCGTTGGCGCCGTCGCCGTCACACCACCATCGACGCCGCCGTCCGTTGTATCGTTGGGCCTGGAGCGGCGGCTGGATGCGCCGCTCGGCCCGCTGACGCTGCTCGAAGCGAAACTGGATCGCGCCCAGGCCGCGCCGGGTGAGACGCTGCTGCTGACGCTTTACTGGCAGGCGCAGCAAAAGCCGGAACTGGACTATGCCGTGGCCGTCGAGATGGTCGCCTCTGCCGGGCCGGCTGTGGCTCACTTTTCCCTGCCGGCCGTCGCGCCGTCCTTTCCCACCAGCCTCTGGCGCGCCGGTGAGTCGCTGCAAGGCCAGCACTGGCTCACCCTGCCGGCGGATCTGGCCTCCGGCAGGTACACCTTGCGGCTACAGCTCGTGGCGCCAGATGGTCATTCCCTCGCCGGGCCGGTGGAACTGGCCCAGGTGACAGTGGTTGCCCCGGAGCGACAGATGACCATCCCGCCGATGATGGTCCGCCTGGCGGCCGATTTCGGCGGGCAGATCGCGCTGCTGGGTTACGACCGGCAGCCGGCCGCGGTACGCGCCGGTGAGACGCTGCACCTGACGCTCTACTGGCGCGCCAGCCAGCAGATGTCGCGCAGTTACGCCGTCTTTGTTCACCTGCTCGACGCCGCAGGCAGCATCGTCGCCGGGCACGACGGCCTGCCGGCGAACTGGACGCGCCCCACCGGCGGCTGGCTGCCGGGTGAGGTGATCGCCGACGCCCACGATCTGCTTCTGCCTGCTGGCCTGCCGCCAGCCGAGTATACCCTGGAGGTGGGCCTGTACGACGCCGAAACTCTGATCCGCCTGCCGCTGCTGGATACAACCGCTCAGCCCGTCGGCGACCGGCTGCTGCTGGATCCGGTGACCGTCGAACGTTGACTCGAAATGGGACGGTTTCTACGATGAATTGGAAAACCGTTGTTGCCCGTAGCCGGCTGCGCCTGACCGGCTGTGGCTGGCTCTGGCCGGCGCTGGTCATCACCCTGCTGGCGGCGTTGGCGGCCCGGCCGCTGATGCGCCCTGTGATGACCTGCAGCCACGATGGTGGTCTGCACGTTTTGCGCCTCATCGAACTCGACCACCTGATCCGCAACGGTCAGCTCTACCCGCGCTGGATGCCGCACCTGGCCTACGGTTATGGCTATCCGCTGTTCAACTTTTACGCCCCCTTGTCCTGGTATGTCGCCCAGCTTTTCCGCCTGGGAGGGCTGTCGACGGTGCTGGCCTGGAACGCCGCACTGGCTCTCTGCCTGTTGGCTGCGGGCTTGTTCACCTACCTCCTGGCTCGCGACTGGATGTCGCAGCGGGGCGCGCTGGTGGCGGCGGCGGCCTATCTGCTGGCTCCCTACCTGCTTTACGACATCTACTTTCGCGGCAACCTGGCCGAGTCGATGGCGCTATCGCTGTTGCCGCTGCTGTTGTGGGCCTTTGGTCGACTGGTGCGTTTGGCAGGAGCGCGTTACCTGGCCCTGGCGGCGGCCTCGCTGGCGGCCCTGATTCTGACCCATCAGGTGATGTTTGTGCTTTTTGCGCCGCTGCTGGCGATTTTTGTGTGGCTCGTCTGGGGGCGCGGGCGGCGCAAACCGTGGCGTTTGTTGATCGCCTTTACCGCCGGCTTGCTGGCTCTGGGGCTGAGCGCCTTTTTTTGGCTGCCTGCCTTTTTGGAAAAAGAGGCCGTCCAGATCGCGCAGGCCATCACGCCCGGCGGCATGAACTACCGTCACAATTTCCTCACCCTGGCCGAGCTGTTATCGCCGCCGGTCGCTGCCCCGCAAGGTTTGCTGAACCCCTCGCCGCCGCGCAGCCTGAGCCTGGCCGCTCTGGGATTGGGCCTGTTGGGCCTGTTGCCGCTGGCCGTGCGATTGGCGCGTTACTTGGGGCAACGCTTCAGACTCGCCTTTCCCATCTTTGCCCGTGACGTATCGGGCCAGGTGCGGCGCGCCTGGCACCTCTTTGCCCTGGGACACGAACCATCGATTCTCAGGCCAGCCTGCCCTCCCCCCTGCCGCATTCTGGACTATCCCGATTTCGAGCAGCCTTCTTGGGACGAGTGGCGTCAGCTCGGGTTGTTTGCTGCTCTGCTGGCGCTGGCTTTTATGACCCTCGCGCCTTCGCTGCCTCTGTGGGAGCGTATTCCACTTTTTGGCTGGGCCCAGTTCCCGTGGCGCTTTCTCGGCCCGGCCAGCCTGGCGCTGGCGCTGATGGCCGGTAACAGCTTGTCCCTGCTGCCGGCCGATACCCGCCGACGCTGGCTGTCGCTGGCGGCCAGCGTCGGCGCGGTGACACTGTTACTCGCCTTTAGCCTGGGCTGGCTCTACCCGCGAGACTGCACCTCGCCGGGTGAGACCGTGGCCGCCATCCCTCGCTTCGAGCGCGCCACCGGTATCATCGGCACCACCTCGGCAGGTGAATACCTGCCGCGCCACGTGCAAGAGCTGCCTTCTTCTGAGGCGCTGACGGCCATGATCCAGGCCGGTGAGCCGGTCGTCCGGCTCGACCCGGACTCGCTGCCGCAGGGGGCGGTGGTGGAACAGGCCCAATACGGCCTCACCTCGGCCCGGCTGTTGGTGCAAAGCCCGGCGCCGTTCCGGGCCGTCTATCGGGCCTTTTATTTCCCCGGTTGGCGCGTGGCGATCAACGGCCAGAACGCGCCCATCATCGTCACCGCGCCCCACGGCCTGATCAGTTTTGACGTGCCCGCCGGGCAGGCGGCCGTGCAGGTCTGGTTTGGCGCCACGCCCCTGCGCCTGGCAAGCTGGCTGCTCTCTGGCGCCACCCTGTTGATGGTGCTCTGGCTGGCCTGGCAGGGTCGCCGCGAGGGGCGACTTGCCCCCGCCAGCGCCTGGGCCGCCGCGCCCTGGCCGCAGTGGGCCATCCTGCTGGCCGCCGTCGGCGGGCTGTGGTGGGCCAGGGCCGGCTGGATCGAGCGGGGGGCAAACTGGTTCCGGCCGGCGCCTTTTGATGGCCAGACTCTGCAGAACGTCGATCTGCCCCTCGATATCAACCTGGGCGGCGAGCTGACGCTGCTGGGTTACAACCTGCCGCGCCGCCAGGTGGCCGCCGGCGAGGCGGTCGAGATCGAGCTGTTCTGGGCCGCCCGCAAGCCCCCCAGCGCCGAGTATGCCTTTAGCGTGCGGCTGGTCGATGGGCGTGGCCTGGAATGGAGCCCCAAGGGCACGCGCCGGCCGGGGGGGTATCACGACTTTCCCCAGACCCAGAGCTGGCAGCCGGGCGAGTATGCCCGCGACCCCCACCTGGTAGACGTGCTGCCCGGCACACCGCCGGGCCGCTACACGCTGCGTATCACCGCCTTCGAGCGGCAAACGCTGGTCGGGCTGGACGTGCTGGACGATCAGGGCGCGCCGTTGGGGCAGTCGGTGGATGTGGCCGAGGTGATCGTCACTGCTCCCCGCCGTCCGCTGCAGCCACAAGAACTGGGGGCAGATGTTGGATTTGAAGCGCCGCTGGGTGAGCTGACGCTGCTGGGCCTCTCGTTGGGCCGCTGGCAGGCCGCGCCGGGCGACGCGCTGCACGTGACCACTTTCTGGCGCGCCGATGAGCCGCCTGGGGGCGATTACACCGTGGAAGCCGAGCTGGTAGACGGCCAGGGACAGGTGGCCGCCAGGCTCAACTTTTCGCCGGGTGGGCCGCAGTATCCCACCTCCGCCTGGCAGCCGGGCCAGGTGATACGCGATCAGCAGGTGTGGCCGATGCCGGCCAGTTTGTCGCCGGGGCGTTACGTCCTGCGTTTTCGCGGCCAGGATGGTGCGTCACGGCTCTTTGGCCCGGTGGGATTGCCCGGCGTGGCGCTGGACATCGTCGCCCTGGAGCGGCAGACGGCTGTGCCCGACATGGCCCGCCGCGTCGACGCCAACCTGGCCGGCCTGATCACACTGCTGGGTTACGATCTCACGCCCGCCGCACCGCGGCCCGGCGATACGCTGGTATTGACCCTCTACTGGCGCGCCGAGCGCGAGATCGCGCGCAGTTACAAGGTCTTTGTGCACCTGCTCGACAGCGCAGGGCGCATGGCGGCTCAGCACGACGCCGCGCCCGTCAACTGGACGCGACCCACCACCGGCTGGCTGCCGGGTGAGATCGTGACCGATGTTCACCTGTTGGCCCTGCCCGCCGGCGTGGCCTCTGGCGATCTGGTGCTGGAGGTGGGTCTCTATGACGAGCAGACGGCCGCTCGATTGTCGCTGCTCGACGAGACCGGGCAGACGGGCGAGGATCGAGTGGTGCTGGAAACGGTGCGCCTGCCATAGACCGCCCTGCGGCAGGTGGCTGGCACAGATGTTGCCGCTCGGCCCGACCTGTGGTAGAATAAACGTAACTGTCTAACGAGGCTTCGCCTCAAACCGACGAATTTGTCTCACCGCAGAGACGCCGAGGACGCAGAGACTTGCTGATTTTCTCTCCGCGTGCTCGGCGGCCTCGGCGGTGAAACCTTGCTCTGTTTGTAAGAAATTTGCCCCCTCAAGGTGAGCAGTTACGAATGAACATGTTTTAACGGCACGGATCGTCCGGCATGGGGCGAGGAGAGGTCTTAGGATTTTTGACGGCTGGCTACCTGGCAGCATCGCGGCAGATAGTTGGCTGTGGGGTATCTGAATCAGACACCGTGAGTTGAGGAGAGACAATCATGGCCCAATCGTCCACTCACCGACACTATGTCGCGGCCATCGATCAGGGCACCACCGGCACCCGCTTTATGGTCTTTGATGCCGCTGGGCAGGTCGTGGCCTCCAGCTACCAGGAGCATACCCAGATTTACCCCCAACCGGGCTGGGTGGAGCACGACCCCCTCGAAATCTGGGAAAAGACCCAGACGGTCATCCGGGCCGCACTGGCAGAGAGCGGCCTCGAGGCCGCCGCGATCGCCGCGCTGGGCATCACCAACCAGCGCGAGACGACCATCGTCTGGGATAGAGCCACCGGCCAACCGTTGTACAACGCCGTCGTCTGGCAGTGCACCCGCACCACCGATATCTGCCAGCGGCTGCAAGACGCCGGCCTGGAGAACGCCTTTCGTATCAAAACCGGCCTGCCGGTGGCCACCTATTTCTCCGGCCCCAAGATCCGTTGGATTCTGGATCACGTCGAAAGCGCCTGGCGTAAGGCCGAACGCGGCGAGGCCCTCTTTGGCACGCTGGATAGCTGGCTCATCTGGTGGCTCACCGGCGGCCCCGACGGCGGCGTCCATATCACCGACGTGACCAACGCCTCGCGCACCATGTTGATGAACCTGCACACTCTGGATTGGGACGACCGGCTGCTGGACATTCTGGGCATTCCCCGCGCCATGCTGCCCCACATCCGCCCCTCCTCCGACGCCGACTTTTACGGGCGCACCCACGCCGATACCCCCCTGGGAGCGGGCATCCCCGTCTGCGGCGATCTGGGCGATCAGCAGGCGGCCCTCTTTGGCCAGGCCTGCACCACCCCCGGCGAGGCCAAGAACACCTACGGCACCGGCTGTTTCATGCTGCTCAACACCGGCGACAAGGCCGTGCCCTCCGAGAGCGGCCTGCTCACCACCGTGGCCTATGGTCTGGAACCGGGCAAGGCCACCTATGCCCTGGAAGGCTCCATCGCCATCACCGGCGCGGCGGTGCAGTGGCTGCGTGATAACCTGGGCCTGATTGAGCACGCGGCCGAAACCGAGGCGATTGCCGCCTCGGTGGCGGACACGGGCGGGGTCTATTTTGTGCCCGCTTTTTCCGGGCTCTTTGCGCCTTACTGGGACATGTACGCCCGCGGGGCTATCGTGGGCCTGACGCGCTACACCGACCGCCGCCACCTGGTGCGGGCCACGCTGGAGGCCATCTGTTACCAGAGCCGCGACGTGCTGGAGGCCATGCGCGCCGATTCGGGCGTGGAGCTGACGGCCCTCAAAGTGGATGGCGGGGCGACGGTCAACGATTTTCTCATGCAGCTCCAGGCCGATATTCTGGGCGTGCCGGTGGTGCGGCCCACGGTCAACGAGACCACCGCCCTGGGCGCGGCTTATGCCGCCGGGCTGGCGACCGGCTTTTGGGATGGTCTGGAGGCGTTGCGGGCCAACTGGGGCGAGGATCGCACCTTTGAACCGGCCTGGGATGAAACCCGCCGCGGGGAGGGCTACCGGGGCTGGAAAAAGGCCATCGAGCGGGCCAAAAACTGGGCCAGATAAACGGGGGCAAGGTAGGGGCGAGTTCACCTCGCCCTACCTCGCCCCTACTTGCCCGGCATCTCACAGATGCCGGGTTTTTGTTTGGGCCGCGTTCTAGGGCGCCAGCGAAATGGAGGCGCGCACGATCTGGCCGTCCGCGGTCGGCAGGGTGAAAGAGTCGCTGGTGGCCAGCAGTTCACCGCCCTGGCTGGCGGCCCAGCGGAAGGGGCCCTTGCCATAGTCGGCGCTGCTGACCCACCAGGTCTTGATACCGTCGTCGAGGGCGCCCTGCCAGTTGGAAACGTCGTGCCAGCCGCCCAGGGCGTCCTGCCACTGCACCACGGTCCACAGGTCTACGGGAGCAGAGGAGACGGTGAGCTGGATGGCGCCGCTGGGCAGAGGGGCCGGGGTGGGCTCCGGGTTGGGGTCGGGGCGGGGCGGCAGGGCGGCGGCGGCCGGCGCAAACAGGGCGATGGCCACAAGGGCGATGGCCAGGCATGAGAGCATGGGAACATACCGGTGCTGATGCATGATACCTCCTTGGCCCCCTCCCTGGCCCTCCCCCGTGCCCTTTGACCTGGCTCAGGACAGGCGCGGGGGAGGGTGGGGTGGGGGTGGGTTTACCTGGGCGGCAGGAAACCGCCGGGTGTGGCTGCCGGGTCGACGGCCGGGGGCGCGTCGAGGGCATCGAGGGTGACGGTGGCGCTGCCGATGTTGTTATAGTCCCCGTTCAGGATCTCGTGGTATTCTCGGACGACGCCGTAGGTGGTCTCGGCGTTCCAGGAATCGACCTGGGCATAGACGGGGGTGCCGGCGGCCAGCGGCCAGGAGACGGCGCTCCAATCGGGGGCATAGTAGGCGTCGCCGATGGTGAGGGTGATGACCTCACCGGGCTGGATGGCGGCGGTGACGCCCCAGACGAGGCCCTGGGAGGCAAGCTGCGGCCAGATTTGATTGACGGCAGTGGGGGCGGGGCTGGGGTCGATGTAGACATCGACCCAGAACTCGCCGGTGACGGGTGCGTTGCCGTCGTTGCGGATGGTCACCTGGATGGTGTCGCTGCTGGCGGCGATGGACTGCACCACCAGGTCTGGCGCGACGACGTGATTGCGGGCGATGAGCGGCAGGTAGAGGTAACACGTGCCCGGCTCGTTGAAATAGATGGCGTTCTGGCCATAGTTGCCCGCGGCCAGGTCCAGGTCGCCGTCGGCGTCGAAATCACCCCAGGCCAGGCTGAGGGTGAGGTCGCTGCCGCTGCCGAAATTGACCGCCGCGCCAAAGGAGCCATCGCCGTTGTTGGGATAGACGGCATTCTGGTTACTGTTGCCCACGGCCAGGTCCAGGTCGCCGTCGGCGTCAAAGTCGCCCCAGGCCAGACTGCGAGTGAAGTCGCTGCCGCTGCCGAAATTGACCGCTGCGCCGAAGGCGCCGCCGGTGTTGGGATAGATGGCATTCTGGCTACTGTTGCCTACGGCCAGGTCGAGGTCGCCGTCGGCGTCCCAGTCACCCCAGGCCAGGCTGAAGGTGTTTCCGACACCGGTACCGAAATTGACCGCCGCGCCAAAGGAACCGTCGCCGGTGTTGGGGTAGACGGCATTCTGGCCACTGTTGCCCACGGCCAGGTCCAGGTCGCCGTCGGCGTCGAAATCGCCCCAGGCCAGGCTGTTGGTCCAGTCGCTGCCGCTGCCGAAATTGACCGCCGCGCCGAAGGAGCCATCGCCGTTATTGGGGTAGACGGCATTCTGCTCGCCATTGTTGCCCACGGCCAGGTCCAGGTCGCCGTCGGCGTCGAAATCGGCCCAAGCCAGACTGGTGGTCCAGTCGCTGCCGCTGCCGAAATTGACTGCCGCGCCAAAGGAGCCGTCACCGTTGTTGGGATAGACGACGTTCTGCTGCCCGTAGTAATTACCCACGGCCAGGTCCAGGTCGCCGTCGGCGTCGAAATCACCCCAGGCCAGGCTGCGAGTGGCGTCGCTGCCGGTGCCGAAATTGACCGCCGCGCCAAAGGTACCGTCGCCGTTGTTGGGGTAGACGGCGTTCTGCTCGCCATCGTTGCCCACGGCCAGGTCCAGGTCGCCATCGGCGTCCCAATCGGCCCAGGCCAGGCTGTAGGTGGCGTCGCTGCCGGGGCCAACGTTCAGCGGCGTGTCGTCGAAATGGCCGTGGCCCTGCGGCGCTGCGGCGGTGAACTGCCAGACGGTGGCGCTGAGCGGGTGGGTGCCGGTGAGGTTGGCCGTTTGGGTGGTGGCGCTGGCATAGACCAGCTCGCCGGGCAAGAAGGGGCGGGCCGGGTCGACGGTGACGACCGCGCCGGCCACGCTGTGGGTGGCGGTGACCAGGCCCTGCATCGTGCTGTGCACGGCCACGGTGCGGCTGGTGACGCTGGCGGCGTCGATATCCAGGCTATAGGTGAAAACAACGCTGCTGTCCAGCGGGGCGGCCACAGTATTGCGCGTCGGGCTGAAGGCAGTGAGTTCGGGCGGGGTGGGCGGCGGCGCGTTCAGGTAAACGGCATTCTGCTGCCCGTCGTTGCCCACGGCCAGGTCCAGGTCGCCGTCGGCGTCAAAGTCGCCCCAGGCCAGTATGGTGGTGATGTCGTTCCCCGTACCGAAGTTGACGCCGGCTCCAAAGCTCCCTTCTCCGTTGTTTGGATAGACATAGTTTTGTCCACCATAGCTGCCAACGGCCAGGTCCAGATCGCCGTCGCCATCAAAATCACCCCAGGCCAACGCCCCGGTGTTGTCGCTGCCTGTACCAAAGCTGATGGGACTGCCAAAGCTCCCGTCGCCGTTGTTCGGGTAGATCGCGTCCTGCTCGCCGTCATTCCCCACAGCCAGGTCCAAATCTCCGTCTTCATCATAGTCGCCGAACGCTAAGGGCCAGGTCATGCTATCACTCGCTCCAAACGGTACTTCTGCCCCAAAGCTTCCGTCCCCATTGTTCGGATAGAGATAGTTTTGCTGCCCCCAGTTCCCCACGGCCAGATCCAGGTCCCCGTCGCCGTCAACGTCGCCCCACGCGAGCCCCCAGGTGTCGTTGCTATCCGAGCCAAAAGCCACGCCGGCCCCAAAGGTACCATTCCCGTTGTTCGGGTACACATAGCTTCTCTGTCCATCATTGCCTATCGCCAGATCCAGATCGCCATCGCCATCAAAGTCGCCCCATGCCAGAGAGCCGGTCTCATCGGTCATCGTGCCAAAGGCCACGCCGGCCCCAAAGCTTCCGTCCCCATTGTTCGGGTACACGTAGTTTTGCCCGTCGTTGCCCACGGCGAGGTCCGGGTCTCCGTCGCCATCAAAGTCGCCCGGCGCCAACACCCAGGTGTAGTCGTCCCCTGTGCCGAAAGCCACGCCGGCCCCAAAAGTCCCATCCCCGTTGTTTGGGTACACGTAGTTCTGTCCACCATAGTTGCCCACGGCCAGGTCCAGGTCGCCGTCACCATCAAAGTCACCCCAGGCCATCCCCCAGGTAAGGTCGCTGCTCGCGCCAAACTCCATCGCTAGTGGCAGGTCGCCCCAGCCGGCCTCCACCGCCGCGTTGAACTGCCACACCGTGCTGCTGAGCGGGTGGGTGCCGGTGAGGTTGGCCGTTTGGGTGGTGGCGATAGTGTAGACCAGCTCGCCGGGCAAGAAGGGGCGGGCCGGGTCGACGGTGACGACCGCGCCGGCCACGCTGTGGGTGGCGGTGACCAGGCCCTGCATCATACTGTGCACGGCCACGGTGCGGCTGGTGACGCTGGCGGCGTCGATGTCCAGGCTGTAGGTGAGCACGACGCTGCTGTCCAGCGGGGCGGCCACGGTATTACGCGTCGGGCTGAAGGCAGTGAGTTCGGGCGGGGTGGGCGGCGGTGCGTTGAGGTAGATGGCGTCTGTCTCATAGACATTGCCCACGGCCAGGTCCAGGTCGCCGTCACCGTCAGCATCGCCCCAGGCCAGGCTGAAAGTGTGATCGCTGCCTGTGCCAAAGTTCACCGCCGCGCCAAAGGAGCCGCCAGTGTTGGGGTAGACGGCATTCTGCCCGCCATCGTTACCGACGGCCAGGTCCAGGTCGCTGTCGCCGTCGAAATCGCCCCAGGCCACACTCACGGTGCCGTCGCTGCCTGTGCCAAAGTTCACCGCCGCGCCGAAGGCGCCGCCGGTGTTGGGGTAGACGGCGTTTTGCGCGCCGTAATTGCCCACGGCCAGGTCCAGGTCGCCGTCGGCGTCGAAATCACCCCAGGCCAGGCTATAGGTGTTATCGCTGCCCGTGCCAAAGTTGACCGCCGCGCCGAAGGAGCCGTCGCCGTCGTTGAGGTAGACGGCGTTTTGCGCGACGTAATTGCCCACGGCCAGGTCCAGGTCGCCGTCGCCGTCGAAATCACCCCAGGCTACACTGCGGGTGCGGTCGCTGCCGGTGCCAAAGTTGACCGCCGCGCCGAAGGAACCGTCGCCGTTGTTGGGGTAGATGACGTTCTGCGCGTCCGTCTGGCCCACGGCCAGGTCCAGGTCGCCGTCACCGTCGAAATCGGCCCAGGCCAGGCTGATGGTTCTGCCGAAGCCGGGGCCAACGTTCACCACGGCGCCAAAGGAACCGTCGCCGTTATTGAGATAGATGGCATTTTGGCCTATGTATCTGCCCGCGGCCAGGTCCAGGTCGCCGTCGGCGTCGAAATCACCCCAGGCCAGGCTGTAGGTGGGATCGCTGCCGCTGCCGAAATTGACCGCCGCGCCGAAGGTACCGTCGCCGGTGTTGGGAAAGACAGCGTCCTGATCGTTATAGTTGCCGACGGCCAGGTCCAGGTCGCCGTCGCCGTCGAAATCGGCCCAGGCCAGGCTGCGCGCCGGGTCGCTGCCGGGGCCAACGTTCAGCGGCGTGTCGTCGAAATGGCCGTGGCCCTGCGGCGCTGCGGCGTGGAACTGCCAGACGGTGGCGCTGAGCGGGTGGGTGCCGGTGAGGTTGGCCGTTTGGGTGGTCGCAACCGCGTACACCAGCTCGCCCGGGAAGAACGACCGCGCCGGGTCCACCGTCACCACAGCGCCATTGGCGCTGTGCGTGCCCGTGACCAGACCGTGCATCATGCTGTGCACGGCCACGGTGCGGCTGGTGACGCTGGCGGCGTCGATGTCCAGGCTGTAGGTGAAAACAACGCTGCTGTCCAGCGGGGCGGCCACGGTATTGCGCGCCGGGCTGAAGGCAGTGAGTTCGGGCGGGGTGGGCGGCGGCGCGTTGAGGTAAACGGTGTTCTGCTGGTTATAGTTGCCCACGGCCAGGTCCAGGTCGCCGTCGCCGTCGACATCGCCCCAGGCCAGGCTGAAGGTGGCGTCGCTGCCGGGGCCGAAATTGACCGCTGCGCCGAAGGCGCCGCCGCCAGTGTTGGGGTAAACGGCGTTCTGCTGGTTATAGTTGCCCACGGCCAGGTCCAGGTCGCCGTCGGCGTCGAAATCGCCCCAGGCCAGGCTGAGGGTGGTGTCGCTGCCGGCGCCGACGTTGACCGGCGCGCCGAAGGAGCCGTCTCCGTTGTTGGGGTAGACGGCGTTCTGCTGATTGTAGTTGCCGGCGGCCAGGTCCAGGTCGCCGTCGCCGTCGAAATCACCCCAGGCCAGGCTGCGGGTCTGGTCGCTGCCGCTGCCAAAGCCCACCGCCGCGCCGAAGGCGCCGCCGGTGTTGGGGTAGACGGCGTTCTGCCCGTAGAAATTACCCACAGCCAGGTCCAGGTCGCCGTCGGCGTCGAAATCGGCCCAGGCCAGCGAGTAGGTGTTATCGCTGCCCGTGCCAAAGTTGACCGCCGCGCCAAAGGAGCCGTCGCCGGTGTTGGGGTAGACGGCGTTCTGGCCATTGTTGCCTACGGCCAGGTCCAGGTCGCCGTCGGCGTCGAAATCACCCCAGGCCAGGCTGCGAGTGGCGTCGCTGCCCGTGCCAAAGTTCACCGCCGCGCCGAAGGAGCCGCCGTTGTTGGGGTAGACGGCATTCTGATCGACATCGTTGCCCACAGCCAGGTCCAGGTCGCCGTCGGCGTCGGCATCACCCCAGGCCAGGCTATAGGTGGCGTCGCTGCCGCTGCCGAAATTGACCGCCGCGCCGAAGGAGCCGTCACCGTTGTTGGGGTAGACGGCGTTCTGCTCGCCATTGTTGCCCACAGCCAGGTCCAGGTCGCCGTCGGCGTCGAAATCACCCCAGGCCAGGCTGACGGTGTCGTCGTCGCCGGGGCCAACGTTCAGCGGCGTGTCGTCGAAATGGCCGTGGCCCTGCGGCGCTGCGGCGTTGAACTGCCAGACGGTGGCGCTGAGCGGGTGGGTGCCGGTGAGGTTGGTCGTCTGCGTGGTGGCGCTGGCATAGACCAGCTCGCCGGGCAAGAAGGCGTGGGTGGGGGTGACGATGAGGGTATAGCCGCCGTCGATCACGGCGTGGGTGGCGGTCACCAGGCCGGAGAACATGGCGTGGACGGCAAAGGTGCGGCTGGTGACGGTGGTCGGGTCCATCGGTTCGTCGTAGGTGATGGAGACGGTGGTGGTGAGGGGCACGCTGGGGTCGTTGGGGTCGGGGGCGGGGATGGGGTTGCCCGGCTGGGCCCAGGTGATAGCGACGAGCATCACGCCCAGCGCGGCGAGGGTCAACAACAGGGTGAGGCCCAGGCGGGCCAGCGGGGAACGGTTGGTCAGGCGGCGGGTTTTCATGTCGTCTCTCCTCTATCGGGTCTGGAAGGTGATGCGCGGCGCGCCATGATGAAATTTTTGCTTTTCGAGCAAGGAAACCTACCACCGAGACACCGAGTCCTTTTAGTTTTCCTGGCGCCTGGGCGGCTTGGTGGTTTCACTTTTTGGTTCCGGTTTTGGCGGGTTAGGATGAGAGCAAGGTCACACAATCCGTCTGGCAGAAATAGCACAGTCTTTTTTGTGCAAAACACTGCTCGTATTTTATCAGATTTAATCGAAAAAATGTGTAAAGGCGGCGTAAATTCGTA
>JBMOMT010000005.1:0-4012 GCA_049324835.1 Chloroflexota bacterium
AGAGCCGCGCCACTCCCTCCCGCCCCCCCCCGCTCGCGGGGAAAGAGAAAGGATCGGCGATGAAACGCTCGGCGGTCAGATCGGGACGGTTCAGGTAGCCCCGCCCAACGCCCACGCCGCCGATGTGTAGCTCGCCCGGCACCCCCACCGGCACCGGCCGCAGGTGCGCATCCAGCAGATAGATGCGCATATTGGCCACAGGCCGCCCGATGGGCACCACTGCCCTGCCTGCCACCCCCTCGACCTGCGTCCAGGCGGCGCCGACTGTCGTTTCGGTGGGGCCGTAACCGTTGAAAAAGCGCCGACCCGGCGACCAGCGTTCCACAATCTCTGGCGTGCAGGCCTCACCCACCGAAGCCACCGTCTGCAATTCCGGCAACTCTTTTGCCGGCAACAACCGCAGCATCGAGGGTGGCAGCGTGGCGACGTCGATGCGCTCCCGCTGCAACAGAGCTGTCAGATCCGGCACAGACAGCAGCACCTCCCGCCGCGCCAGGTAAAGCCTGGCCCCGGAGAGCAGGGCCATAAAGATTTCAGACACCGAGGCGTCGAAACTGATCGAGGCAAACTGCAACACCCGACTCTCCGATCCAACACCCAGGTCACGGCCAAAGGCATGGACAAAGTTGCACAGCCCACGGTGATGCAACAGCGCGCCCTTGGGCCGTCCCGTCGAGCCGGAGGTATAGATCACGTAGGCCAGGTTTTCTGCCGTGACCCCAGCCGCCGGATTGGTCTGTGGCTCCTGGGCGATCAGGGGCCACTCGGCGTCCAGGCAAACCGTCAGGCGTGAGGTGTGAGGTGTGCTTTGTGGATTCGCCCATTCGCCAACCCGCTCTTGCAGATGCGCCTGCGTCAGCAACAGCCCGGCCTGCGAATCAGCCAGCATGTAGGCCAGCCGCTCCTCAGGATAATCCGGATCCAACGGCAGATACGCTCCGCCAGCCTTCATCACCCCCAACAAACCCACCACCATCTCTGGCGAGCGCTCCACACACAGCCCCACGATCGTCTCTGGCCCCACCCCCAGCTTGCTCATATAGTGCGCCAGTTGGTTGGCCCGCGCGTTCAACTCACCGTAGGTCAACGCTTGCCCCTCGAAACTCAGCGCGATGGCCTCGGGCTGCCGCGCCACCTGCGCCTCGAATAGCCGGTGAGCGCACACCCCGTCCGGAAAGTCGGCCTGCGTGTCGTTCCAATCCACCACGATCCGCTGCCGCTCGGCCTCGGTGAGCAACGGCAGTGACGCGATGCGCTGCGATGGATCGGCAGCGATGCCCTCGAGCAGAGTCTTCAGATGGCCCAACATGCGGCCGATGGCATCGTCGTCGAAGCGGCGACGGTCATAGGCGATCCTGAGCGCCAGGCGTTCTCCCGGCCCGGAAACCACCGTCAGTGGATAGTTGGTCTGCTCCACCGCCCGGACATCCTCGAACTTGAGACTGCCCTCCTGGCGGCGCAACGAAGCATCCACCGGGTAATTCTCAAAAACGAATATACTCTCGAACAGAGGCGCACCCCGTGGCACGTCGCTCCACTCTTGTATCTGCACCAGCGAACTGTACTCGTACTGGCGCATTTCGACCTGCCGGGCCATGAGCTGTTTGAGCCAGACCACAACCGAAACATCCGACGGCACGCTTGTCCGCAACGGCAAAGTGTTGATAAAGAGACCCACCATCGTCTCGGCGCCGGGCAGATCCGCCGGTCGACCGGAGACGGTGGTGCCAAAAACGACATCGTCCTGACCACTGTAACGGTGCAGCAACAGCGCCCAGGCGCCCTGAACGATGGTGCTGAGCGTCAGCCGATGTTGGCGAGCCAGGGCCTCCAACATCGCTGTCGACTCTTGAGGTAGAACCGTTTCCTGCTCACCATACCCCTGATCGGGCCTGCGCTGCGCCGGATCACGATCCACCACCAGCGGTGTGGGCGCCTCGAAACCCTGGAGCATGCGCCGCCAATAGATCTCTGCCGCCGCCTGATCCTGCTGCTGAAGCCAGGCGATGTAATTCCGAAAAGGGTGCGCCGGCCCCATGTCCAAATCACGACCCTGGGAAAAGGCCTGGTAAAAGGTCCTGACCTCACGCATCAACAGCGGCAGCGACCAACCATCGAGCAGCAGGTGATGATGGCTCCACACCAGGCGATAGGCGTCGTCGGCCAGGCGCAGGAGCGCCAGGCGCAACAGCGGTGGCGCGGCCAGATTAAAACCACGGTTCCGATCCGCCTGAAGAAAAGCCTCCAGCCGGGCATCTTGCTCGGCAGACGACAGTCCGCGCCAGTCCTGGAGCTCCAAAGGCAACGACACCCGTTTGTGCACCACCTGCAACGTCTTGTCCAGGCGTTTCCAGACAAACGAAGTTCTCAAAACGGCGTGCCGTTCCGTCACCCGTTGCCAGGCCCGCTCAAAAGCCGCCACGTCCAGATGCCCACGCAAGATAGCGCTCAACTGTTCCAAGTAAACCCCCGATTCGGGAGCGTACAGGCTGTGAAACAACATCCCCTGTTGCATGGGTGAAAGGGCATAAACCGCCTCAATGTTACGTTTACTTTCTTGTGTTATCCTAGTCGTCACCGAGTGCCTCGCTTATCTCTTTTAGCAGAGCGTCGACCTCGTCCTGGTTTAGCGCCACGTCGGCAAAATCCGATGGGGTATAACCACCGGCCTGCGACGTTTGACAATGGGCGATCAAAAGACGCAAAGCGTGCACGAAATCCTGGGCCACACCTTCAATCGTCTCCCGCCGATGCAGGTTCTCACTGTAAGCCCATTCCATCTGCAACCGACCGCCCACGATGCTGCCGCTCACGCTCAATATCTGGCTGCGCGGGCCGCGCGGGCTGCGCTCCGGCCCTTTACCTTCCCTGGCCAATCGAAAGGCGGTGTCGCTGGCCAATGCCTGATCCACCTGACCCAGATAATTAAAACTCACCTCTGGCCAGGGCAAAGCCGCAAGCCGCTGCCTGATCGTTTCGTCGTGGCTCAGATAACGCAGCAGGCCGTAACCAATGCCCCGATGGGGCACCCGCCTCAACTGTTCTTTGATGGTCATCAGCGCCTCTCCGGGGCCGGTGGCATCCTCCAGATCCAACGACACCGGAAAAGCCGCCGTGAACCAGCCCACCGTGCGCGAAAGGTCCACATCCTCGAACAGGTCTTCGCGTCCGTGGCCCTCCAGCTCTACCAACACGGCGCGGCAGCCTGTCCACCGCGCCAGGGCCTGTGCCAGAGCCGCCAGAAGCGCATCGTTGATCTCGGTGCCGTAGGTTGCCGGCACCTCCCGCAACAACGTTTCGGTCTCCTGTGCAGTCAACGACACTCGCACGCTCCGCTGCGACTTTTCCAGATTGCTCCCTCCGGCACGATCCAGCGGCAGGTGGGCCACACCATTTTCCGCCACTGCCAGCCAGTGATCGAGCTCCTGCCGCAAGTTTTCCGATCCAGCATATTCTTGCAGGCGCTCCGCCCAACGCCGGAACGAGGTGGTCTTGGCGGGCAACTGCACCGGCTGGCCCATCGCCAGGTGACCGTAGACCGTCTCCAAATCCTCCAACAGGATGCGCCACGACACCCCATCGATGGCCAGGTGATGCACCACCACCAACAACCGCCCCGCCTGCCCTTCCCCCATATCGAAATAGGCCAGCCGCATCAACGGCCCCGCCTCCAGATTCAGGCTGGCCTGCAACGCCGCCGCGTGCGTCTCTATCGCCGCTCGCTGCTCCGCCGCCTCCAGGCCTGCCAATTCCACCCAACTGAACGGCACTCCCTCCTCTGGCAGGCTGTTCCACTGCCGCCAGCCCCCCTCTCCCCTCTCGTACCGCAGCCGCAAGGCGTCGTGATGCCCCAGCAACTGCCTCACCGTCTCCTCCAACACCCCACGCTCCAGCGGCTGCCTCACCTCCAGCAGGATCGCCTGGTTCCAGTGATGTGCCTCCGCCAGCTCGCACTCCAAAAACCAGCGCTGAATCGGCGTCAGCGGCGCCTCCCCTTCCACCAGCCCCTGCT
>JBMOMT010000006.1:0-30051 GCA_049324835.1 Chloroflexota bacterium
CAGACCTGTCGTGGCGACCCCTCCGACCCGGTCCGTCGCTCCGCGGCAGCGCGCGCGCCGCTCTGCCAACCGCCAACAGGCCCGGCGCGCACCTCGCCGCACCGCGGCCGGGCGGGCCGGTTCGTGCCTGGTGACAGGGTTGGTGATCGGGTTGGCGGCTGTGGTGCTGCTGCTGCTGACGACCATCGGTATTCTGGTGGGTGGTTACTGGTACATCGCCCGGCAACTGCCGCCGCCAGAAGAGCTGGCCGTTCAGCGGGCCACTTTTGCCACCACCAAAATCTACGACCGCCAGGGCAATTTGCTTTTTGACGTGTTTGATCCCCACGCCGGCCGCCGCACCGAGGTGCCGCTGCACCGCATCTCGCCCCACCTGATCAACGCCACCATCGCCACCGAAGATCGCAACTTTTACCTGCACCCCGGCTTTGATCCCTATGGCATTGCCCGCGCGGTTTATTACAACCTCAGCGAGGGTGAGGTGGTCTCTGGAGCCAGCACCATCGCCCAGCAGTTGGCGCGCAACGTGCTCTTTACGCCGGAGGAACGTTTTGAGCAGTCGCTCTCGCGCAAGGTGCGCGAGGCCGTGCTGGCGGCCGAGATCACCCGCACCTACCCGCGCGACACGATCCTCGAAATTTACCTCAACCAGATCTTTTACGGCAACCTGGCCTATGGCGTCGAGGCTGCCGCCGAGACCTACTTGGGCAAAACAGCCGCCGAACTGACCCTGGCCGAGTCGGCGTTGCTGGCCGGGCTGCCCCAGTCGCCGGCTTTCTACGACCCTTACACCAACCCGGAGGCGGCCAGGAAACGCCAGAGCGTGGTGTTGAATCTGATGGTGGAGGCCGGTTACATCACAACCGATCAGGCCGACCAGGCCCGCGCCGAGGCATTGAACTACCAACCGCTGCGCGGCGATCTCCGGGCGCCCCATTTTGTCACCTATGTGCGCCAGCAACTGGAAGCGCGCTGGGGCGTCGAGTCGATCTATCACTGGGGGCTGCGGGTCTACACCACCCTCGACCCAGACTTGCAGGCCATCGCCGAGCGCGAGGCAGCGGCTCATATTGCCACACTGGCGGCTCACCAGGCCACCAACGCCGCGCTGGTGGCCATCGATCCACAGACCGCCGAGGTGCTGGCCATGCTGGGCAGCGTGGACTTTTTCGACACCGACATCGCCGGCCAGGTGAACGTGGCCACCAGCCCGCGCCAGCCAGGCTCGGCCATCAAGCCCATCACCTACCTGGCCGCTTTCGAGAAGGGCTGGACCCCCTCCACCCTGATCATGGACGTGCCCACCGAGTTTCCCGATGGGGCCAATCCACCTTACAAACCACGAAACTATGACGCCAGGTTTCACGGGCCGGTTTCGCTGCGCAGCGCGCTGGCCAACTCGTATAACATCCCAGCGGTCAAGACGCTGCAATTCGTCGGCCTGCCCAACATGCTCGATCTGGCCCACCGCATGGGCATCGAATCGCTCAACCGGCCCGATTATGGCCTGAGCCTCACCCTGGGCGGCGGCGAGGTGACTCTTTTGGAGATGACGGCGGCCTATGCGGTGCTGGCCAGCGGCGGCATTTACCGCGAGCCGGTGACCATTCGCCGCATCGAAGACTCGGCAGGCCGTGTGGTCTATGACGCTCAACCATCTGCCGGCGCCTATGTCGTCTCACCGCAGCACGCCTATCTGATCACCGACATCCTGGCCGACAATCAGGCCCGCGCGCCCATGTTCGGCCTGGATAGCCCGCTGCGACTGTCTCGCCCTGCGGCGGCCAAGACCGGCACCACCAATGACTACCGCGACGCCTGGACGGTGGGTTATACACCCCAGCTGGTGACCGGTGTGTGGGTGGGCAACTCGGACAACTCGGCCATGCGAGACCTGCCCGGCTCCAGAGGTGCGGCGCCCATCTGGCACAACTTTGTGGAACAGGCCCTGGCCGGTGCGCCGCCAACCGAGTTCACCCGCCCGCCTGGCATCATCGAGCTGGAGGTGTGCGCCGACTCGGGCACCCTGCCCAGTGAGGTCTGTCCGGAACGGCGCAAAGAGATATTCTCCATCACCCAGCCGCCGTCAGGGCCGGAGTACGACCTGCACCAACTGGTGCGCCTCGACCGCCTCACCGGCAAACGGGCCACCGAGTATTGCCCCGCCAACGTGGTCATCGAGCAGTATTTTATGGTCTTTCCAGAGGAATATCGGCAGTGGGCCGAGGAAAACGGCCACCCCCAGCCGCCTCCTGCCAGCGATACCTGCCCGCTGCACACGTATCCACCGCAAGTGGCCTTTTTCCAGCCTCTGCCCAACGAGGCCGTGCGCGGCGTCGTGTCACTCGTCGGGCGGGTTCGTATGCCCGATTTCGCCCACTTTAACGTCGAATGGGGTGTGGGCGACAACCCCATCGGCTGGGGATGGGTCAGCGGGCCGCACCTGCAGGAGGTGGACAGCGGGCCACTGACCACCTGGGATAGCCGCCTGGCACAGAACGGGCTGGCGACGGTGCGTATCCTGGTTTACGATCATGAGGGCAACAGCGTCGAGGGGCGTGTGTTGTTGATGGTCGATAACCCCACGCCCACGCCCACACTCACGCCGACTGCCACCGCCACACCCAGCGCCACACCCACACCCACGGCCACTTTTACCGCCACGCCGACGTCGACAGCCTCACCCACAGCCACCCACACCCTGACGCCCACGCCCTCGCCTACGGCCACCGAGACCCTTACCCCGTTGCCTGCCCCTACAACCACGCCGACACCTTCCCCTTCCGCCACGCTCGAACCACCAACGGCCACAGCCATCATAGAGCCATCACCCACCTCCAGTCTCACGCCGACGCCGGCAGAATAGTCGGTTGACAAAAAAAGCCACCCGGTTATAATTGGCTCGCAAATTCGACCACCGGGTACGCGATAATGAGGTCAATCATGGCAGGAGGCATGATGTGTCAGAACAACACACCCTATCGAGAGAAGAACTGGAGAGAGAACGCCAGCGCCTGCTAAAAGAGATCGAGCGCATCCGGCTCTATCTGGAAGACCTGCGGGTGGCGGAGGGCGGCGTGGACCCCGACGCCTCGGAACGAATGATGAATCTCTCCATCATGGAAAACCTGGAACGGCGGCTGCAATCGGTGGATTATGCGCTGGATACGCTCAATAGAGGCAAATACGGCCTGTGCGAGCATTGCGGCCGGCCCATCGAGCCGGAGCGATTAAAGGTGCTGCCCGATACGACGCTTTGCGCCCAATGCAAGGTCGAAGTGGAAAGGGACGCCTACATGCGCCGGGCGGCTCTGGAGTGATTGGCCAGAACCCCCTCTTTTTTAAGGCCTGACTTTTGTCAGGCCTTTTTTTCCGATTCGTGTTTGCCAGCAGTGAGCTTTGAGGGTACAATACGGGCTGTCCGGCCATCCATTATCCCTGATGCTGAGAGGAGAGCCATGAATTATTCCGAGGTGCCCTATACCACGTTTTTACATCAGACGTTGTCCCTGCTGACCGACCCTGGCCTGTTGCTGGTGGCCGCCGACGACCAGGGCCGGCCCAACGCCATGACCATCGGCTGGGGCACGGTGGGCGTCATCTGGGGCAAACCGATTTTCACCGTGTTGGTGCGACCCTCGCGTTTCACCTACGGCCACCTGGAGGCCAGCGATTCCTTCACCGTCTGCGTGCCTTCCCCCGAGTTCTACAAAGCGGTCAGCTTTTGCGGCACCCGGTCGGGCCGTGACCAGGACAAATTCAAAGCCTGCGGCCTAAAGCCGTTACCCTCGACGCAGATCAGCGCGCCGGGCATCGAGGGCTGCCCGTTGATCTACGAATGCCAGACCGTCCATACCAACGATGTGCAGCCGGCCACGCTGGCGTCATCCATCCAGACCAGCGTCTATCGGAGTGGTGATTTCCACCGCATCTACTATGGCGAGATCAGGGCCGTCCGCGCGCTGCCCAATGCCGCCGGGCTTTTGGCAATGCCGTCATGAGCGCATCAGCGAGGGTGGCCGTCAGTTTTTTGCGTATATCCGGCTCAAGGTGATCGCTGAAGAAAAACGGGCTGATTTGGAGGCGAAATTGGCCCCCAGAGCCGTTCAACGCCAACGTAACCGACAGTCGTCGTCCAAATGACATCTCGTTAGTGGCCTTCCCAGACGATCTGGGCGCAGCCATGCAAAACTTTGACGGCCCCCCCCATTTGACTCCTCGCTTTCCCTCTTGACATTGTATTCTGCTGTCCTATACCTGGTGTGCCAATTCCGTCGTTTCATCCGGGCGCACCTTCAGGAGGATGTCATGAACGCCGCAGGTTATACCCGTGTTCCCATTTCCGTCAGAAGGGTCTCTCGCAACCCGATCTGTGATATGCTTTCTCAAAGGCGCGGTCTTATTCCAGATTGTAAAGAGAATAGTATGCCGGTATCAGCATCCGCAATGCGCTCCTGGCCGCGGAACAGGCCAGCGGCGTCGCCCTGGCTGCCGCCAATGACCACAACGACTCCTTACAGCGCAACCCTGCCGGGGCTCGACGGGTGACAGAGACATTACGCAGTCTGGCAGGAGTGAATAACGAGAGGGAAAAAGATGGCTAGGGCAGGCGCACCCAACCGTCTACGACCTGCGACGCCTGCGACGCCCTACGACAAAGTGAGGGGCCACCGCCGCTCACACCCAGTCATCCAGGCGATCGACCGGCGCGCGGTACCGTTGCCGGATCATCTCGGCCAGCATGGCATTGGCTTCTTCCAGGCCCAAAGCCCCGGCGCTAATCTCTGACACCAGCGGACTCTTCCAGCAGCCGGTTTGCCCGCTGGGTGAGTGCCTCAAAACGCCACTTCAGTTTTTCGGCGGATTCGCTTTGGATGCGCACAGAAAAGGGATCGGTGGGGCGTGGTGACAAGAGATGCCCACGCGCCATGCGCAACAACGGCGCCCAGGGATAACCGTGCCGCTTGAGTCCCATGACCGCCGCCTCGTCAAAAGCGACCGGGTAAGACTCCCGGTCAAACAGTGCCGGCTGCTGGCCCAGCGACAGCTCCACCAGCGCCGCATCCAGCAGCAGCCGGGCCGCCCGCGCCAACCGAGCGCTGTGCTGTGCGTGACCCAACTGGGAGACTGCCGCCTCCATCGTTTGCCATTCGCTTGCCACGGCTGCCTGCAGATCCTCTAACGCCGCCGCCATTGCAGCTTCCGGCCACTGCCCCTCCGGCGCGGCGGTCTGTAAGGCAGCGCGCACGTCGGCCAACCGGTCCAACCTCTTGGGCTGCTCGCTGTTGTCCAGTGCGTAATAGGCTACGCGGGGCAAAGGTGTCTCGACGCTCACTCGCAGCAGCGAACCAGCCTGTCCTGTAGCCAGCAAAGGCGCCTGATCCAGCAAAGCTGTCAACAAAGGGTTGCCATAGGTCAGCAGTTGCAGGGTATTGGGATGCTCGTCGAATACTGTTGCATCAAAAGTGACCGCCAGCTCTTTACCCTCGAGGTGCAGCCAAAAGGCATTGGTGATGGTTTCATGAAGCCGGAACTGGCCCTGGAGCGCGGGTGTCGTGGTCAGAACTTGGGCCAACTCCGGCAAGGTCACCGGCGGCGCCGGGAATCCGTCGATCTCCTCCCCGGCCCGATCGGCCCACTCGTCCAGGTTCAGGCCGGCCTGTGCACTGTCCAGAGTGGCCTGGAGGCGGGCCAATTCCGCCTGCAATGCCTGTCGCCGCTCCGTCTCCGGCGTCATAGCCAATGCCTGGATGACCTGTCCGACGCTTGCCAGGATCGGCTGTAGTGGTCCCACCACTTGCTGGAACCAATCGATGCGGTTGGAGAGAGCCTTGTAGACCCGGGCTTCGACCGTATCCTCGTAAAAGTAGTTGCGGATCCAGACCGTGTCATAGCGTTGACCGATCCGATCCACACGCCCAATGCGCTGCTCCACCCGCATCGGGTTCCACGGCATGTCGTAGTTGATCAGAACGCCGCAGGTTTGCAGGTTGATGCCCTCGCTGGCAGCCTCGGTACAGACCAGGATCTTGATCTCCTCACCCTGGCGAAAAGCGTTCTTGATCTCTTCCTTGGTCACCGGCAGCCACATCACGCCGTCCCAACGCTCCCCGCCCCGGCCGCTGTAACAGGCCACCTGGGTGCCGTAGCTCTGGCGCAACTGCTCCCGCAAAAAGTCCATCGTGTCGGTGTACTGGGTAAAGACGATGGCCGTATCGCGCTGGTGGAAAACGTCCCGCAGATCCTGCAACAGTCGCTCGACCTTGGAGTCGAGTCCGACCAACAGACGAAGGCGATGCAAAAAGTCCTCCACGTACTCGATCTCGTCCCGGAACAGGGTTCGTTCGTCCAGGGCCAATTCATCGACGTCCAGGCTCAAGGCCTCCTGTTCCAGATCGTCCTCATCGAGGCCAGGGCCAGACTGGCCGCGCAGGAAGGCCAGCCGGCGCTCCAGGCTGCGTTGCACGGCGTAGAAACTGCTCGTCAGCCGCCGGCGATAGACGGTCATGACAAAGCCCAGCCCCTTACGCTCGCCTTCATACTTGCGGTAAAAGGCCGAGATGTACTCTTCGATGCGATCGTATAGCACCCGCTCCTCATCGCGCAGGGGAATCCACACCAGCCGGGCATCACGAACCGGGATGGTATCCTGCAACAACCCCTGGCGTGCATACTCACGCAGGAGCGAGCGCGTGTTGCGAAAGATCAGCCGCCGCAGCGGGGTATGTTGTTTGACCAGGCCGATGGCCATCTGCTGCGCTTTGGCCGGCAGGCGACGCAGGGCGCGGCCCGGATCGCGGTCGCTTGTCAGGGCCTGCACCCGCTGCCAATCGACAGGCCCCAGTTCTTGCAGCGCTCGGGCTTCGAACTGGGCATCCACCTGGCCGCTGCGCATGGCCAGCTCCGCCTGAAAGAGGCGAAAGATATGCGACCAGTCGGCTTCTTCGAGGGACTGTCGTAGCTCCTGGTAGAAGGCCAAAAAGTTACGGCCATCCGCCCCCCACTCGCCGCTGAGGCCCAGCAGGCTGAGCAGGTCCCAGACCTCGATGGGATGGACCTGCATCGGCGTGGCCGTCATCAGGATGAGCCCTCGCGTGCGGCGCTGCAAGCCGTTCAGCAACTCCAGCAGCCGGTTGGGGCGATAGGTCTCCAGATCCAGGAAATCCCTGCGCCGGGCGTGGTGTGATTCGTCTACGATGACCAGGTCCCAGGGTCGAGCTTCCAGCAGTGTCTTTTGCCGGTCGCGGCGTTTGACCAACTGGCTGGAGGCCAGGGCCAGCCCGGCGCCGTCCCAGGGATTGAGCGTGGTCGGCAAGGTCTCGTTGTCCCACAGGTCCCGAAAGACCGCGCCATCGTAGACCGGCACGTTCAGGGCAAATTTTTCGTACAGTTCTTCTTGCCACTGGCGCAGCACCGACTTGGGCGCCAGGATCAGCGCCCGGCGCACGACGCCGCTCAGCCAGAGCTGGCGCTGCGCCAATCCGGCTTCGATGGTCTTGCCCAGGCCCACCTCGTCGGCCAGCAGATAACGGCCAGGATAGCCGGTCACCAACCGCTGCGCCACAGCCTGCTGATGGGGCCAGGGGTTGAGGGCGCAGGTCGCCGCGCCCAGGCCCGTGGCGCCGACGAGTTGCGGCGCATCGCGCAGGAACTGGCAGAGGACACGCTCCTGCTCCAGGGCAGGGGCCAGCACCAGGCGCGCAGGCTGCTCGGCAACGGTTTCTGGCGCCCGCTCCAGGGGATCGCGGGTTGGGGCGGCGGAGGGCATGTAACGCAGCAGTTTCTGGCGGGCGGCTTCCGGGATGGGCAGGGCGATCCAGTCTGGCTCACGTTGCGCCCACAGCCGCTCGAAACGGCCCACTGCCTCTGCGACCCAGGCCCGACCCTCGGCCCAGGACGAAAAGACCATAAACTGCTCATAGTTGTGCCGCCAGCCGGTGATCGACTCGTTGATGCTGCCGCTAAAGGCCACCTGATTGCCCCCGGCGTCGGTAAAGATGCCCACTTTGGGGTGAAAGTATTCCTGCGATTCGGGCGCGGGCAGAGGCAGTCCATCCGGCCCTTTGGGCAGGACGACCCGAATCTCTAACGAGCCGGCGGCCACCATCCACGCCAGGGCTGCCAGGCGATAGCGCAGGAGCTGATCCTCCAGCGCCGCCGGATCCGGCAGGCAGCGGTTCAGGCTGGCGGCGACGGCCTGGCGCAGATCGTGCCCGTCACGAATGGCCTGGACGTCATCTGGCGAAAGCTGGGCGCCGACCAGCAGGCGCATCTGCCCGCCGTTGCCAATGAGGCGGGCCACGCCGGCGGCGGCCACGGCCAGCGCGCTGGAGGTGAAGAAGCCGGTCATGCGGTCGTAACGGACGCTGGCCGAAAGGGCGGGGATGTAAAAGGCGTGCAGACGGTCGTCGCCGGGGCCGTAAGAAAGGCGGAAGGGGAAATCGCGCAGCGTCATCGCAGCCGCTCCAGGAACTCGTGGGGCTTGAGGATGTCAACACCCTGATATCGGCCCAGGTTCAGCAGGTCTGGGTCGCCGGTGACGATACAATCGGCCTGCGCTTCCAGGGCGCAGGCGAAGAACTTGTCGTCGTCCGGGTCAGCACAGACACCGGTCACCTGACAATCGCCGGGGACGATCAGCGCATCGGCGCGCAGGGACTCCACCAGGCGCTCGACGTCTCGCTCGCTCACCGTGTAACGATCGCGGATGCGAGGGTAGCGCAACACCCGTTCGATCTCGGCCAGGATGGCTTCGGATGTCACCAGGATGTACGCCTGCCTCTGCCACGCTTCGAGAACCTCGAACGGCGTCCCACGCGAGAGAATGGTGCCGCTGACGTAGACGTTGGTATCCAGGACTACCCTCAGCAGGGGTGGGGGTTCGTCTGCCGGCTCGCGCACCGCCTACGACCCTCGCACGGCGCGCACGGCTGCTGCCACATCGGCCTCCACCTGCTCCGGCAACGCTTCGGGGTTGCGGGTGCGGATCTCGTCATACACGGCGAACCGGGCCGCGCGTTCGCCGGCTTGCCGGCGCAGCTTCAGGTACTGCTCGTAGCCGATGATCACGGCGACAGGGCGGTTGTTGCGCTGGATGACGGTCTCGCGGCCGGCGTACCCCGCCTCGGTCACCAGTTCGGAGAAATTGGCCCGCGCTTCGGCGGCGTTCACCACACGTTCCATCTCTACCACCTCCTCGTACAATGCGTACATATTGTACAGGGAAACGGCGGACAAGTCAAACACCCAGGCCTTTGTCCTACATCAACCGCATCTGCTCCAGCCGCTCCGGCGCTTCCTCCTCCGCCGGCGCCGCCAGGTCGTCAAAAAACGCCGCCCGCAGCCGCTCCAACAGGGCCGCTTCGGGGCGCACGAACTGGCCTTTGACCCTGGTGCGCGGCACGGCGTTGATCATGGCCTGCAGGCAGGCTTTGAAGGTGCTGTCGCCCATCAGGCCCGTCCGCTTCAGGAATGCCTCGCAGGCCGCCGCCCCATCCTCGTCGTAGACCAGCAGCGCGGTGTGCACCGCGTCCAGCAGCGTGTCAAACTGCGCGGCCTCGGGGTCCACCTTGCCGCGGGCGCGCCGGTTCTTGGGCTGCAAGAGACTCACGTCGCTGCCCTTTTTGCCCACCACCCGCCCGGCCACCAGGTCGCGCTCCACGTCCAGGCCGAGAGCGATGGCCAGTTTACGCGCCTCGTCGGCCGGAAACTGCTCGGCCCGGAAGGCGTCCCAGGCCATCAGGGTCCAGTCGGTCACCTCATCGAACTGGATCTCGCGGCCCAGGAGCAGGCCGCGCTTGCGTTGGGCGATCACCTCCTGGCGGGCCAGGTCGAGCGCCGTCTCCGGACGCAGCGGTTTCGGCTGGCCGGTGCGCTCGTCGGCCTCGCGGGTGAGCACCGGCCACCGTTCCGAGATGACGGCCAGCACCGGGCCAAAGGTGCTCAGGTACAGGTCCACGCCGCCGATGCCCCGCCCGGCGAACTCGGCTGCCTTTTCGCGGGCCACCTGCCGCACCCGGGGGGCCAGGTCGTCCCACCAGACGGCAGAGACCTCCGAGGTCTCGGAGGAGGTCTGGCGTTTGCGGCAGGCCAGCAGGATGGTGCTCTGGGCGGCGTTTTTTTTGGCCTGGTGCAGCGAGTGTTCACTTTCGGTGTGCACCGGCCACGAGGCGCGGACGCTAAAGCCGGCGTTGATGAGCGCCGAGGCCAGCGTATCCCAGGCCTCCACCCGCTTGTGGGTGAACATGACCGTCAGCACGCCGTCGTCGGCCAGGACGCGGCCCATCTCACGGAAGGCGGCCTCCATTTTACGCTCGTAATCCTGCTCGGCCAGATCGCGCGGGCGAGGACCAGCCCCGCCCCTACCCCGCCCCAGACCGGCAAAACGGGCCGGGTTGGCCACCGCTTCGGCGTCTTTGTCGGTGAGCTGGGCGGCGAACCAGGCCGGGTAGAGGTGGCCGGCGGTGCGCTTGAGCCAGACGTAAAAAAAGTCGGCCAGCTCGGCGTACATGACGTTGTCATAGTAGGGCGGGTCGGTGACGATGCACTGGACGGAGCCATCGGCCACGGCCGACAGGTCGGCGGCGCTGCCCTGGCGGATGGTGAGTAGAGGCAAGCCGTGTGGTTGCCCAGGGGCGGGCGCGAGGCCCACCCCTACGGATGGCAGGCTGGGTTGTGACGGGGCCAGCAGTCTGGCCAGGTCGCGGTAGGCGTCGTGGACCTGGTCGACGGCCCAGGGTAGCAGGTTGCTTGCCCCGTCAAATTCACCGAATGTCCACTTGAAGCTAAAATCGTGTCGGTCGAATACGCTCCGCATCACCGCGCGTGGAGCGTTCCAACTCGCCAGATATGAATTGTAGTTGATGGCCTTGCTTACAGCCAGCGCCAGATACGTCTCGACCGCCGCCGCCCGTTCGGCGTCCAGCGCGGCGCGCAGCTCGGCGCGCAGCTCGTGCAGCGCCTCGACGAAGGCGCCCAGGGCCAGCAGTTGCCGCGGCGAGAACATGTCGGCCCAGGTGGGCATGCCGTAGATCAGCGGACGGAGGTCGTTGCCCTCGGGGATCGGCTCGCTGGGGATGACGTCCTGGGCTTCCCACAGCGGCCGCTTGCGGGCCAGCTCGGCTTCGGCGGCGCGGGCAGCGGCCCGGTCTTCCGGCGTGGGGGCGCAAAAGTCGAACCCGCCGCGGCGCTTGACGGCCACGGCGTAGAGCATCTGGCCCATGCGGCCGGCCTGCGCTTCGGCCTTGATGGTGTCGCCGTCGATCGTCTCACCCGTCCACGGCGAGCGGGCCACGCCGCGCGAGATGGTGCCTTCGTCGGGGTCGAAATCGATGGCGTCGCCGCGTACGATCTCGAAGCGCGGCTCGTCCCAGGCCGGTTCGGCCCGCAGACGGACGGCGACGGGTGGGTCTTTGCTCAGCCACCAGTTGGGGCTGAGCGGCGCCGGCTTGCCGGTGACGGGGCAGGCGACGGTGCGCGCCCAGAGGTAGGCAAAGATGCTGTCGCCCGGCTCTTTGGGGAAAAAGGGGGCCAGCTTTTTTTCGACCCGCCTGCTCCACTCCTGGCCCCACTTTTTGATGTCGGCCGCCAGGCCGGGCCCGTAGCGGGCCGGGTAATCCAGCGTGGCCTGGAGAATCACGGCGGCGACGGGGTTCAGCTCGTTGGCAATGGTCGCCAGGCCGTAGCGCCGCGCCTCGAAGGGGATGGAGCCGCCGCCGGCAAAGGGGTCCAGCACCACGAGCTGTCCCAGACTTCCGAGGTCTCCCAGACCTCGGAAGTCTTTGGGCCAGGTGAGAGCCAGGAGCTCGGCCAACAGCGCCAGGTCTTCGGGCGTGGGGTTGACGGTGAAGGCGCGGGAATAGCCGTAGGGGTTGGGGCCGAGGTTCTCGCCGGTCTCGCGGGCGCGCAGCAACCGCTTACGGGTCGCCACCGGATCGCCGTGGATGCCCAGCAGGCGGGTGAACCAGGCGCGGTAGGCGGCCTCGGTGGGGAAAACGGCCTTGAGGTGCGTTGCACCTTGTAGCTCCTGCCACGAGGGCAGCAGCGAAGCCAGCACCGCCGCGCGGGAGACGGTCAGCGGCCGGCGGGCCCACCAGACGTGCAAGCGGTTCAACGGCGGCTTTTGCGCGGCGCTGGCGTCGCGCAGGCTCTCGGCGCCGATGACGTCGAAGGGCAGCCAGTCCTCGATGAGGGCCGTGGGTTGGGTCATCTACCTTTGCTCCTTTTGCCTTTGTGTTTCTTGGAGCGCCTTCGCCCGCCCGTGGGTTGGCGGGTGGGTGTGGGCTGGGCTGCCGGCTCGTCCGGTTCGTCGGCCGGGTACCAGCCGGCGAGCCGGACCGTGCGCACCTCTTTGAAATCGTGTAGATGGGCCAGCATGTCGTCGATGCCCTTGGGCTGCTTCATGCCCTCGCGCCAGGCGGCGCGCTCTACCGTGCCAATCACCAGATAATCGTTGCCGACGACCGACGGGGCACGTTCGGCGAACAGATTGGCCAGCAGCGCCTCGATCTGGTCCTGGTGGGCGATGAGCAGGTCGCAGTCGGGGCAGTAGCGGCAGGTGTAACCCAGCACCACCGGGTTGAAGGGATCGACGTGGATGAACAGCGGCACCTTGCGCTGGTGCATCTTTTGGTCGCACATCGGGCAGCGGCTAAAGCGGGCGTCGGGGTAGGGGTTGAGGATAAAGGTGTATTGGGGCGGCAGCTTGCCGAAGCGGGGCGTTCGTGTCATCTCACTCGTCCGCCAGCAAAATGCGCAGCGCCTTTTGCGCCCGCAGAGCGTCCGGCCCGGCGCTACACTTGCTGAACCAATAGTAGGCCTCCTCGGCGCTCATGGCCTGCACCCCCAGCCCAATGGCTTCGATGCGGTCGTGGCGCGTCAAGGGCCTAGCGGCCATCAGGATGAGGGCCAGGCGCAGGCCGGTCAGCTCGTCCAGGTAAAAGGGCGTTTCCACCCCGGCGGCGCGCGACAGGTCGGTGGCTTTGTGGCCGTTGGCCCGCAGCGCGGCCAGCAGGTGATCCGCCACGGCGCGCAGCGGATCGCCGCCCAGCTCGATGCTCCACAAGGCGCCTTTGCCAGGTTTTGAAGCCTGGCCCACCTGTTCCGACCTGGCGCTCAACCACTGGTAGAGGGCCACACGGTAGCTGCCATCGCCGTCGGGAATGGCATACAGCACAAAGGGGTGCTCTGGGTCAGCCTCCACGTGGGACAGGCTTCTAGCCTGTCCACCGCCGCCAGGCTGGGAAGCCTGGCCCACGGCAGGTTGGAAAGCCTGTCCACCGCCGCCAGGCTGGAAAGCCTGACCCACGGCAGGTTGGAAAGCCTGTCCACCGCCGCCAGGCTGGGAAGCCTGGCCCACGGCAGGCTGGAAAGCCTGTCCACCGCCGCCAGGCTGGGAAGCCTGGCCTACGGCAGGCTGGAAAGCCTGTCCACCGCCGCCAGGCTGGAAAGCCTGGCCCACGGCAGGTTGGAAAGCCTGGCCCACGGCAGATTGGAAAACCTGGCCTACATCAAAGAGGCGCATCCGGCCGCGGCAGGGGATGGGGGCGTCGAAACGGCGTGGGTTGGCCAGCCGCCAGCCGTAGCAGGGTTCGCCAGGGAACGGCGTGTCCAGCAGATGCTGATCGCGGCAGGCCTGGTAAGCCTCTTCGTCCAGCGCGACGATGTCGGTTACTTTCACCGCGCCGATGAGCGCGCCGTAGGCCAGGGCCTGCGGCTCAAAACCCAGGGCGCGGCAGCGGTCATCGCGGCGCTGGCTGCTGGCGTGGACGGCCAGTATCCCCCGGTAGCTCACCTGCCAGGTGCGGATGTCCAGCGTCTTGTCGCCGCGCAGGATCTGTTCGGCCCGGGGCTGGTGGAAACTGAGCGCTTTCACGCTTGACCTCCCGCCAAGCCTCCCGCGGGCTTGGAGCCTGCGGGAGGCTCAAGAGGCTCGCCTTCGATCTCGATCCGGTCCAGGCCGACGGTGGTCATGACTTCGTGTAAGGTGCGGAACGGGTCGCCCTGCACCTCCAGGCCATCGGGGAAACGCAGGGTCAGCGTCGTCGTGGCGACGAACTTGCTCGCCTCCCCGGCCAGCGCGTCGGTCACCTGTTTGAGGCGGCGGTACAGTTCCCAGTTGAGCGCGATTTTGCTCGAGATGTACTGGCCGCTGTCGAATTCGGCATTGTAGGACTGTTCGACCTCGAACTCACCCTTGCCCAGTTGGGGGACGATCAGGCCCAGGGTGCGTAGATTCCGCGCCCCGGCTTTGCCATCGCCGCGCAAAAAGACACGCAACACGGCGAGCCGGCTGACCCCCTGATCGTGGCAGCGGTCGAGCAGTTGCTGCAGGGCCTGCTGGGGCACGCCCTCTCCAAACAACCGTTCTCGCCGGACAAGGGGTTCGATCTCGTCCCGGCAGGTGCACTGGTTGGTGGGCTGGCGGCAGACGGGGCAGACCTGCTCCGGCTCTCTCTCTGCACCTTCTTTGCCCCTGATGGGCAGCTTGAGCCGGGCAGCCTCTTCGGGCAGGTACAGGTGCGCTTCGTCGCTCATCTGCACCGCTGCGGGCGGCGATTCGTGGTCGTAGCCCATCTGCGCCGCCGCGTCGTAATAGACCCACACCTGGCCCCGCACGCCGTTGAGGATCGTCTTTTTGAGCTGGTTGAGGTCCAGCAAAATAGGCAACCCCAGGCGGCGGGCGAAGGCCTGGCGCAAGTCGTCGGTGGTCAAACTGACCTGGTTGGTGTCCCAGGCCCGTGATTTGACATAGGCCGCGGCCAGGGTGGAGTCGTTGCCGGTGAGCAGCTTCTTTTGCTGGCTCAGAGCGCGCAGCACCACCGCCGATTGATCCTTCTGCACCTCGCCCTGCTCCTGGGCGGGCAGCAGATCGTGGCCCAGATAACTGTCGCGCTGCGGCGCGGTGGCGCTGGGGAAATAGAGATGGCGATAGGCGCGGGTGATGGCCACGCGCACGTCCAGCTCGGTCGCTTCGCCCATCTTTTTCAGTTTGGTGCGCTGCTCGGCGGTGAACTCGGCCAAACGCTCTGCGTCGCCGGTGATACGGGCGATGGCCAGGTAACGCTGCGCCGTCTGGACCATCTCGTCCACCCGCTCGCCGTCGGCCACCAGGAACACCAGGTTGTTACGAAAGCGCCGATAGGCTTCCAGGGCGCCGGCATAGTCGGCGATCTTACGCACCAGTTCCGGCGGCGTTGGCTCGGCGGCCGTCGCGGTCGCGGCGTCGTAGTGCAGGACCACCAGCTTGGGCAGCCCGGCGTCGTCGTCCACCTCGCCCGCCTCCTGGCGGAAATACTCGACTTTGAAAACGCCGCTCTTCCACACCTGGCGGATGCGGCTGTCGAGTTCGGACTTGGCCTTGGTACGGCCCATCATGCCCATCTCGTCGGCGACGATCTTGTTCAACGAGGGCTCGGTCTTGAAACGGTAGCGGTGGCCGTCCCACTCGAAAAACCAGCCCTGGTCGTACAGCAGCTCGGCGGCTTTGTGCACCAGCAGCGGCTCATCGCCCGGCGACAGCACGGCCAACAGCAGATCGGCCGGGTCCACGCCGCTGGCGATGCCCTGGGTGAGGCTGTGCAGAAACACAGCCGTGGCTGTGCGGCGGGCGTAGGGCGCTTTGCCCGCCTCGACCCATGCCCCGTCCAGGATTTGAGCGTGGGCCGGCGAGCCGGCTTTGGGACTGACGATGTCGGCCTCGATCACCTGTTTGAAGGCCGGGCGCTCCAGGCGGCTGGTCAGGTCTTCGACGATGGCCGGCGCGGCCAGGCTGACGTGGTGGGGGTGGATCAGCCAGGTATCGACCGGGTGCTGCTGCCACAACTGGCGCACGACCAGCGCCAGCAGGCGCAGCGCGCCGCGCGTCTTTTGAAAATTGGGGATGGTCGAGACTTTGCGGTTGAGGGTGTTGAGCAACTCCGGGTGAAAGGGGTAACCGTCGGCGATTTCCCGGCCATATTCGGCCCGCAGCGCGCGTTGGGGAAGGGCCACGTTCTGTTCGGCCCAGGGACGATAGGCATCGGCATAAAAACGGGCGGCCTCTTGGGCGGCCGCCTCATCAATGTGACTGAAAAGACGATGGCGCACGATGGCCGCGATTTCGGTCTCGCCGGTGGGCGTGATGACCCGCTCCTGCCGGGCCGAGATGCGGCGGGCCTCGGCCAACTGGCGGCGCAGGTGTTCCGTCTCCTGGGCAAAGGCATCACCCGCCTCGGCCAGCGTCAAAACGACGACGACATCGGCGCGGCTGGCGGCGAACTCGAGCAGCGACATCAGAAAAGCCACCGTCTGCTCGCCCAGATCCGACTTGCCGGTGGCCGTGGGCACCGTCTGGGCGACGCGCATGTGGCGGGCGATCTCGTCCAGCATGATCAGCGTGGGCCGATGGCCGATCAACTCCTGGAATAGCCCTGTTCCCGGCGCGGCGCGGTGGCGGTCGCTCTCCTCGGCCAGTTTGTAGCCGCTTGCGCCGGCCAATTGATAGGCCAGCTCCCCCCAGAGCGTATAGGTGCGGACGTCGTCCTCTGGGTGGTAGAGGCCGGTGGTGGGGTCCAGGTCAGAGCCGACGACGCCGGTGACTTGTATCTGCCCAGGCCGTGGCAAAAGGGCAGGGGTTACCGTTCCGCGCACCATGTCCGCCGAGACACGCCCCTTGGCGGTATGGTACAGGGCGATCAGATTGTGCGTCTTGCCGCCGCCAAAGGCGGTTTCCAGGCGGATGATGGGGTTGTTCGTTGGCTGGAGGCCCGTGAGGCGTCCCAGGGCCTCGTTGAGCAAAAGGCGCAGACCTTCGGTGGGGTAGGTGTTGTCAAAGAAACGCGCCGGCTCCCGGTAGACATCCTCAGCCGTGCCGTCTATCACATCCTTGAGACGAGCGGCAAAGATTTCCTCCTTGAGTTCGCCCGACAGAACTTCAGGCCGAGGTTGGCAGGTCTCGAACACTGAAAGCATGATGCCCTCCTGACAGTTCGCCTCTCCTCAACGCCAGGCCACCGTGGCGGTGAGCAATCCGCCACCGGCGAAACAGACATAAATAGCCTGAACCGGCCTGAAAGAGTGTATCACAAAAGGCCTGTTTTCGCAAGTTCTAACCATTTTTAACCATCGGCCCTCACCCACATTGCCTCATCTCGGTCCAGGAAAACAAAAACCACCCTGCGGTTACAGGGTGGCTCTCACTGATTCCCCGTCACAGACCTGTGGGCTGCAAGTTCAGCAGGCCCTCTGTCGAGGAAAATTACCAGGAGCGGGAGCGACGGGCGCACACTCGCTATCAGACATCATGACCGATCCTACAGGGTCGGCTTTTTCGATCACTTCGAAAAGCTGGGCAAACTTGGCCTTTGGCTCCACGGCCACCACAGGGCCGCGCTCGGCGTCGAGGTATACCGTCTCCAACAGGGTGTGAACGATGCACCGCCGCTCTCTGGCCGTCGCCGCGTCCCATATTGCGCCAAAGTCCGCCAGCAGGGCCGCCGCCGCCGCCAGGTCGGGCGGCTCTGGCGGTGTCATCGTGGCCAGTTGCGCCTTGAGGCGATCCCGTTCGGCCCGATATTCACCCTCTGCCATGTCACCCAGTACAAACAGCTTCTTTAGCCGCTCCAGTTGTCCCTCGATGCGCGCCTGTTCTCTGGCAATGTCCAGGGCGTCGGCCCGCTGTTCAATCTGGCCCATAATGCGCGCTTGCCAGTCGGCAGGCAGTTGCAGGCGGCCCAGAAACGCGCCCAGCGCGCCCTCTGCATCATCTGCGCCCACCACCCGCTGCCCACATTCCCCGCCCCTGTCACGCGCCGGGTCCCGGTAATAGCGCCCGTTTGCCCAGCTTCCCCGCATCCGGCCACCACACCGGGCGCACCGGGCCACGCCGGTTAGAGGATAAATGCGGCTGTCGTGCCGGGCCGTCAAGTGCCGGCGTTTGCTCCGCCGTTGCGTCCGCGCTGCTTGCGCCTGGGCAAAGAGGTGCTCGCTGATAATGGCCTCATGCACGCCATCAAACCTCTCGCCCTTGTATTGCACCTCACCCAGGTAAAAGCGGTTCTGCAACATGGCCGTCACGGTATCCTTGCTGAACAGTCGCAACGCCCGATCCCCGCGCCCTCGAGGGCGATAACCGGCCTCGTTAAGCAGCCGGGCAATGTCGGCGTCGCTGTACTGGCCCGTGGCGTATTTCTGAAACGCCAGGCGCACGCCCTCGGCGTCGTTCTCGTCTACGTGGGCCAGGCCAGAGCCGCCGTCCTTTTTGTACTCTACCTCGTAGCCAAATGGGATCGCACTATTCCAAAGGCCGGCCTCGGCCCGTGCGCGCTTGCCTTTGGCCGTCTCGGCGCTCAGATTGTCCAGATACCATTGGGCAAAGGCAGCCAGCATGGTTAGCATGACCTTGCCCATTGCGGTGGTAAAGTCGAATTGCTCAGAGGCCGAAACGAGGGCCACGCCCAGGGCCTCCAGGTCGTGTAAGATGGTGAGCAAGTCTACCACAGAACGAGAAAGGCGATCCAGCTTGTGGACGATCACCACGTCGAAACGCCCGATCTCAGCGCCGCGCATCATGGCCCGAAACTGTGGGCGCTCGGTCGTCTTGGCGCTCAGACCCTGGTCGGTGTAGATGGTCATCACCTCCCAGCCGCGCTCTTGGGCCAGCCGCTTGCAGACCGCCAGTTGCGCGTCGAGACTGTGGCCGTCCAGTTGCATCTCGGAAGAGACGCGGGTGTAAATCGCAGCTCTCACCGTCCGGTCCTTCTGCTGTTCACCACGCGCTCGACAATGACCGCCAGCACGGCCAGAAGATCCGCCACCTCTGGTGTCTCAGTTGTCGGCGCTCGTTTTGTCGCCACGGATCACCTCGTCGCCGCGTCCCATAGCTGCTTTAACAGGCCGGCATATTCACGCGCCCGCCTGTCCTGGCCTGCCTGCTCGTCGGCCTGCGCCAGGGTAGCCGCCACCTGGTCGTCGGCCTCGGCCAGCTCTGCCGCCAGAAAGTCCAAAAACGCCGCTCTTTTCTCAAGCTCGGCACGCGCCACGGCCACCATGCCGTCGAGGCCGATCACAGGCGATAGTCTGAGGGCGTGGTCTAGCTCGATGCCCACCTCGGCGCAGAACAGACCCAGGCCGTCCCAAACCGCCACCACCTCGGCGGCGTGATCCCAGGCAGCCAGCGACGGTACAAAGTCGTCGTTTGTTTGGCCTCTTTCTTCTAGCAACAGACACACCGTCACGATCCAGCTATGCCACAAGATGTCTGTCACCGCCGCCCAGGTGGCGGTCAGCAGCCCGTCAAACATGCCCGCGTATGGCCAGGCGATCATGTTGTACGTCGCCCGGCGGGCCGTGTTCCGCAAGGCGATCAGCTCGCTCTCGTCGTTTCGGGCGTCGGCGGCCAGGGTGAGACGAAAACGCTCCAGGTCACTCAGTTTGTCGTAATGCCGCTGTAGTTGTCTCGTGTTCAATTATCCCTCGCTTTCAGCGCCTGCTCCAGCGCCTCGACCCGCTCGGCCAGCGTCGCAAACTCCAGCGCCTTGACGATCACGTTGGCCAGCGTCGCAATCGTTCGCGCGCGTTGCAGACTGTTCTCCAGGCCCAGCACGTCGTTGACCGTCTGCTCCAGCAGGTTGACAACGTCGGCCATTGCCTGGACGCGCACCGGCTCGGCGCTGCCTGTCTGGCCGATGGTTCGCCCGTGCCGCGCCTTGCCACCTTTGGCCCGGGCCGTGGCCCGCTCTTTGGCCCGCGCCGGGTCGTGGGTGAAACAATACCCGCTCTCACCGGCCCAGCCGTTGCATGGTTGGCCGTCGCGGCGCGTCGCCTTGCATTTTCTTGTAGTTGTCATCGTCTGCCTACCGTTCGGTTGTAGGTGGTTGTAACGGTTGTAACGGTTGTAACGGTTGTAACGGTTGTAGCTAAAAACTCTCTTTCGGTCTGTAATACACTTCCTGGCCGACCCTCTCAGACAACACCAGGCCGACAGTCACCAGGTCTTGCAGGCGTCTATAGGTGTTGCTCTTGTCCTGGCCCATCGATTTGGCAATGTCTATCATGCGCGCCCTACCCAGCGTCATCAGGGCGTCCAGAATCTCTTGTCGGCGCTCTGTCATCTCTAGCGCGTCGGCGTCGCCGTCCAGTTGCCAGCAGCCGGTCAGGTAGTCCCAGGTCAGGGCCAGATTTCGCTCCTCGATGTCCCGCCCGGTCACCTGGAGTCTGGCGTTACCCTTGCCTCGTTCCCTGTAGAGGCCCCAGGCGGTGTCGGCCATTGCGCCCTTTGCCGTGCTGCCCAGGATGTCACCTATCGCGTCCGGGTCGGCTCCAAAACCCTTCCGATGATGATCCACCATGAGGATCGCGCAGTTGCGCCCGTGGGCCATCTCTTGTAATGGCGTCAAGGCCCTGGTCATGGCCTGCACGTCGTTCTGGTCGCCGTAACAGGATCGGCTCAGGGTGTCGATCACCACCAGGCGATAGCCGACCCGCTCGATCTGTGTTGCCAGCCGTTCACCGCCGCCGTTGCGCAGGTCGCCCACCTCGTCAACAAACTGGCCCAGCGGCATAAAGTCGGCCATTGCGTTAAGCGGCCAGGCCTGCCTGCCCAGCCGGTCTTTTAACCGTTGTGGGCTGTCCTCGAGGGCCAGATACAGCACCGCGCCCGGCTCGATGCGCTCACCCAGGGCGTGGCCGCCGGTCGCCACCGCCTGGGCAAGCTGCATCGCCAGCCAACTTTTACCCACTTTGGGCCGGCCTGCCAGGATTCCCAGGCCGGTTGGCAGCAGACCCGGGACCGCCCACACCGGCTCAGGCCAGACGGTGGTCAGAATGTCGCCCGCGCTCAGCAGCCGCATGGCCGGCCTGTCGGGACTGTCCCAGCGCACGCCCTGAAACGCGGCCCGTGATGTTGTGACAAGGTGCTCCAGGCTCACCTGCCCGTCGTGGGCCTGTTGCACGATCTGGGCCGCCTGGGCGATAATACGCCGTCTCACCGCCAGTTGTCGCACCTCCTCGGTATAGGTAGCCCAGTGAAGGCTGGTGGGCAGCTCGCTGGCCACCTCAGACAGGTAGCCCGGCCCAACCTGCTCCAAAAGGCCGCGCTTTTGCAGCGCGTGACCCAGGGTCACAACGTCTATACCGTGGCCCTGGTCTGCCAGGTCACAGATCGCCTTGTACACCCAGCCGTTGCGCTCGATGAAAAAGTCGGCGGGTGAGAGGATGCGCCGGATGTTGGCGCACAGGCCAGGGTCGATCATCATACACGATAGCACAAAACGCTCTTGTTGTGGATTGCTCGGCGGCCCGTCTGTCATCGCCCACCTCCGCGCCTGATCTGGTTCAGTTCGTAATAGATCGCCTGCGCGTGGAGCATGTCCAGGCGGCAGCGGGTCGCACCGGCCACGTCGCCGGCGGCTTTGGCAGCCAGCCAGGCGGCCCGGTAGGTCTCTACCCGGCGCTGGGCCTGGGCCAGCATGTCATCGACGGGATCGATTTTGTGCTTGACTTTTGTTGCAGACTCGTGGTATAATGAGGCTAGTCTGGTGTTCTGGACAGTCCGTCTCGTCCGCGCCGCCGGTTGCCGCCCGGCGGCTTTCACTTTTTTACTCATGGCACGCTTTCTCCTTTGCGGTGGCCGGCTCGCTCGGAGGCCAGAGGCCACGGTCAGCAGCCGCCCGCCGCACCAGCTCTCGCAGCGTTTCACCCTGCCCGCCCCGGCCTTCATACTTGACCAGCGCCGCCAGCATCGCCCGCTCGTATTCCGACATTCTAACGCCAATTACAATCTCCCGCATGGCTACACCTCCACAATTACCTCTTGACAAATTAGGTAACACAAACTAACTGTTCCCTAGTGTAGCATAATCGTAAACGTCTGTCAAACGACAAACATCGAATTTATGCATGATTAATTGTTGAACATCGATTTTATCAGGGAGTAATTGTATATCGCACGGCATTGTAGAGTAACACACAACACCTAACCTTTCTCTCGACCATTGACATATCCCACCCGCCCGCACAGGCTACGCTAAGAGCCTGAACCTTAAATTTTTCGCAGGGTTTCGACTTCTGATAATGGCCCTAATAGGAAGTCAGCCCAACAGCCGCTCCAGGTAGGCCGCCGGGTTCTCGGCCATGCGGTTGACCAGGTGGGTGTAGATCGCCGTCGTCGCCGGGTTGGCGTGGCCCAGCATGTCGCCCACCGCCTCCTGGGTTGCACCACCGGCCCGCGCCCAGGTGGCGGCGCTATGGCGCAAACTATGGCAGCTCACACCGGCGGCTTTCTGGCCGATTTGCTCCAGGTAGCCGTCTACCAGGTAACGGATCGCCCTGGTGGTCATCCTGCCGCCCGTGCCGTTGTGACCCAGCACCACGAACAGGGCCGGCTCACCAGGCAGGCCGACACGCGCCTCCAGCCAGTCGGCCAGCAGGCGCGCCGTTCGTTCGGTGAGGTAGATCGTGCGCGTCTTGCGCCCTTTGCCGTGCACCGTCAAAGTCCCGCGCTCCAGGCTCAGGTCATCGAGGCCCGCGCCGGCCACCTCGGCCACGCGCGGGCCGTGCAAGACCATCAGCGCCAGGATAGCCCGATCCCGTTTCGCCTGTGGTGTGTCGCCAGCAGGCGCGGCCAGCAGCGCACCCACGGCAGCCAGCGGCAAAAATTTGACCCGCTCGGCCCGCGCCGTCTTTTCCCGCGGTGCTTTGATGCCTGCCGCCGGATTGTCCAGCCGCAAGCCGCGCCAGGTGGCGGCCTCGTACAGCCGCCGCACCACGGCCAACTTGAGGGCGATGGTCTCACGGCTGTAACTCTGCTCGACCAGATAACGCCGGTAGTCGGTCACGTCGGCCTCGGTGGCCAGGGCCGGGTTGATGCCTCGCTCGTTGCACCAGGCCACCCACAGGCCGGCCTGGGTGTGATAGTTCCGCACCGTGTGCGCGCTGGCGTCACCATCGGCCACGCGCAGGCGCATAAATTCGCCAAAGTCCGCCAGCAGTCTGACAATCAGGTCACTCATGGGCGCTCTCCTTTGCATACTAGCGCATACGCAAGGGGCTAACGGGTGATGTCTGACAATCAGGTCACTGCTTCCGGCCTGCCTGCGCAGGCAGGCGCCGGAAAGAGCGGGCCAGCTCTGCTCACAGGTTCAAACGCGCGGCGGCGGCGGCGCGTTTGTCGTCGTCGCCGATGCGGGCCACCAGTGCCGCCAGCTCGTCGGCGGTAAATTCAGCGCGCCGTTGCGGGTCGGCCACCAGGTGGTAGGCCACGTTGTCGTAACGCAGTTGCGGCGCGCTGCTTCGCGCGATAGCCGCCGCCTCGGTGTTGCCCGTGCGGCTGGCGATGAAACGTCCCAGGTCGGCCAGGCTGGCCGCCTCGATTGTCGGCGCCCGGCCCTGGCAATCTTGGCACAGATACGGCGGCTTGCTGCCCCGTGGCAGGGCGTGGCCGCATCGTACACAATCTTGTCCCTGTGGATCGGCGCAGGTCTCACACAGCCACACCGACGAGGTGGCGCTCAGATGGTAGGGGCTGCTGCCAGGTGGCAGGGTCTGGCCGCAACGCTCGCAGTTCGGCGTCATTCCAATGCCTCGTTGGGGGTTAGCGCCTCGTCGAGGGTCAGGGGCCGGCCCAACCCGTCCTCCTTGCCCAGCAACTCAAAGCGCCCATCGATGCTCAGGTCGGCCTCGGTCACCTGGTGCAGGCTCTCGGTCGTCGGCTCGCCCTGCCAGCGGCTCCAGTCGTCGACGTGCACCACCAGCCGCCCGTCGGCGGTCTTGTACAGGGTCTCGGTCACGCCGCGCGTGTCGGTAATTCCCACGCCGTCGCGCCCCTTACCGTATTCTGTCCGCTTGGCCAGCAGCTCACCCTCGAATTCGACCGGCAGGCGGGTGTCGTTACACTGGCCACCGTTGCCGGTTATGACGTTCCCCACGTAAACTGTGATTTTGTCCATTTTGCCTGTCCTTTCTGTTCTCGTGTGATAAATCGTTTTTGTGAGCTGGCCCGCTCGGTCGTGCTGGCCAGGGTAGAGGGTGCTGGCCAGCACTCGGAGCGGGTCAGCGCCCGGCGGTGGCGAAAATCTGGACGTTGCGGCTCGATGCGTAGGCCAGCGCCACCTCGGCCCGCAAGTCGGCCCACGGATCGCCCGCCTGCCTGTCCGGCAGACAGGTGGCCAGGTGCACCGGTTCGCTCATGGCCTGGTATGCCAGGTCGCCCAGCACGGCGCGGTGTTGCGCCGGGCCGAGGTAAAAGGCGTCGCACACGTCGGCCAGCAGCGCGGCCAGGTCGGTCTCGATCTCGTGCGCCGGTCTCTCGGCCTCTCGTTCGGCCCGCTGGCGCAGCTCTTTTAACACCGTCACCAGGTCTTTGCTATTGAACACCTTTTGCCCTCCGTTCCAAGTCGTGGTAAAATGGAAGGTGAGAGTTTGCCGGGTGGTATCCTCTCACCTGCTGCCGTGGCTCTTGCCAGTCACGGCAGCACCGTTTTTCCGGCAGATGGGACACAGCCCCGGCCCATCGTGCCGCCGTTTCAGTCTGCGCTCCAGATCACGATCCCCGTCCGGCCACACTCTGGCCACCGTCCAGCCGATGCCGGCCTGGTTCACAGCGCGCACGATGGCCGCGCCGTTGCCCGCCCGGTGGCGCTCGATGCGCGCGTCCAGGTCGTCGGCATAGCCGAGGTAGTGTTGCGCCTGGCCTCTTGGGTTGGCCGGGTCGCCGATGGGCCGGTCAAAGTGCAAGAGGTAGACGGCCACAGCTCACCCCCTGGGCCTTTGCCGGTCTCAAACCAAACGCCAGCGCGACGGTGGTTAATGCGGCCAGATAGCCGGCCCGGTATCCCTCGGCCCGCTCGCCCGATGCGCCGGTCACGTCCAGGGTCAGGGTCGCCGCCTGCTCGGCGGCCAGGATCGCGTTTTCGATGTCTGTCCTGTACCACACCTCAAGCGCCATGTTGCCTCCCTCATGTAGTCTTTGTGCTGGCGGCGGCCTGGTCGCGGGACTTCTGCTTGGTGGGACTTTTTCCACCATGCTCAACATCTCCGTGCCGGGCATGACCGCCAGCCACTCGCCCGGCGTCCTGCCGCTTCCTGGCCTCCTCGGCAAAGTGCGGCTCGATCTCCAGGGCCGCCTCATAACCGGCCCGGTATCCCTCGGCGTATCCCGGCAGGCTCGATGTCAGCGCCGTGATCAGCGGCTCGATGCCCAAGCGCCGGTCGGCCTGCCCACGTCTAAAACCCAGTTGCCACATGCTACACCTCGATCACGTTGTGGTCGTTTGCCGCGCGCAGGCGAAAAGGCGCGGTCACGTTGGGCAGTACCACCACTTGTGGCGCTGGCTCGGCGGCTCTGGCCGCCTGGCGCGTCGCCGTCAATCGCTCGGCCAGCCCCAGGCCCCGCTTTGCCCCGTCCAGATACGCCCCGGCGCGCTCGGTGGCCTCTTCTTTCAGGCGCTCGATGGTGTCTGCGCTGGCAGCCCGCCCAGCCCGGTAGCCGGTGTGGTAGCCGTCGTCGTAGTGTTTCCGTTTGCCGCTCTTTTGGCCCAGGCCGTAACCCAGCGCCCCGGCCAGCGCCACGGCCACGGTTGCCACCAGCGCCCAGGTCGCCAGTTGCCCGCCGGTCAGGTGGGCTTGCATCCAACCCAGCACCCAGCGCACGCCCACGATAGCTCCGGCCATAGTCACGGCGGCAGCCGTAAAGATAATGGCAAACCCCTGGCTTTCTCGTCTCATGTCCACAAACACCTCCCGCCTGTCTGTCTGTCTGGTGCGCTCTCCCACCTCTCCCCTACCCTGTTTTTGGCAGTTTTCCGGGTGGGTGTGTGTGTGTTCGCCAGACAGACAGACAGTTACAGTGTGGCCTCGGTCACGTAATAGCCGTTGCCTTCCAGCCAACCGTGGGTATCGCGTCCCAGGTTCAGCAGTCGGATCGCGCGCTCGGCCCCAGGCCGGCCCAGCCCGGAGGCCTCCAGGCGGCGCACCATCGCCGGCCGACCCTCACCCTCGCTGGCGGCCACGATGGCCACCGCCAGCTCGCCGCCGGTGTAGCTCCAGCTCGCCCTGTCGCCCGGCAGTTCCTGGCCCACCTGGCCGGCGTCGTATTCGGGCCAGTCGTCGAATAACCACGCTCCGGTCGGCGCTTTGTCAAAGTCCCGCGCGTCCACAAACGCGCCCTGGACCCGGTGGCACACGCCAGGCGCTACAGTGTAGGTGTCGCCCGCGCCCAGCAGGTGGTCGGCCCGTGGCAGGTTGCCGCCCACGGCCACCCGCGAGGCGTCCGGATCGCCCACTTGCAGCGCCAGTTTGCCCACCAGGTTTCGCCGGATCGCCGGATCGCCAAAGGCGGCCACGGTCGGGTGTTGGGTGGCCAGCACGCAATGGACGCCGGCAGCCCGGCCTTGCGCCACCAGTTTCTTGAGCAGGCCCACGGTGGCGTCATCGTCTGCAAATTCCTGGATTTCGTCAAAGACCACCACCACGCGGCCCTGGTGGCCGCCGCTCTCGTAACGCTGGCGCATCGATGCGCAGGCCCAGCCCAGCGCCGCGCGCACGGCCTCGGTCTCGGTGGCCACCGGCCCTACCACGCCCCGCAAGTGTGCCACCTGCGCCAGGCTCTCACCGTATTTGCCGTCTATCAGCACCAGCTCGTTAGCCGGGTCGGCGCTCAGTTGTAACACGGCGCTTCTCAGGGCCACGCTCTTGCCGCTGCCGGTCGTGCCGGCCACCAAAAAGTGAGGCGTCCGGTCAGACAGACCCGTTATCACCGTTGCGCCCAGCTCGTTTTTACCCGCGATCCAGCGCCCACCAGCGGCAGGGTGTCGGCCCAGGTCGCCGAGCCGGATCATGGTCTCGGCCAGCTCACCAGGCCAGCCGGCCTCAAGTCGCACGTAGCGCCCGGCCATGTAGGCTTGCGGGTCGCCGCTGAAGGGCCAGGGCACAAACTGGCGCAAGGTGGCGGCGTCGCTGGCCGTCATCTTGCGTAGCAGCTCACCCGCGCCGAGGCCGGCCCGTATCTCCAGCGCCCCAGCCCGTGGCCCGGCGATGCCCTCAATCGCGGTTATGGCCGGCAGCGCGCCCTTTTCCGCTGCCCCGCGCAGATAGTCGGCCCACTCTTGCAAAAGTCGGTGTCTGGCGTCCATCTTTTACACCTCCAAGTCGGCGGCCTGCGCTTTGCTCACCAGCACCAGTACCGGGTCATCGCCCGGCCAGTATTCTAGCGTCAAGTCGTCGGTCACAGTGACGGTAATCATAGCCCCAGCCCATCCAGTGCGGCCTGCGCTGCCGCTTGCGCCGGTGTCAGCTCGTCGTCGCCGGCAGGGTCGCCGGTGGCCACGGTAACACCGTTGCGCAGCAGCCGCTTGATCTCGCCCAGTTCGTTGATCACGTCGCCCAGGGTCAACTCGTGTAGCCAGCTCGCCCGGATCGCGGCCCGGATCGCGGCGCTCAGATTGTCTTGCCGGTCACGCCAGGCCAGCAGATCGGCGTCTCTCTCTGTGTCACACGAAAAGGCGACGGTCACTTTGGCCATGTTAGCCCCGCTTGCTCTGGTTCGCGGCGAATCGATAGAATCCGGTGGCGTTGGCCAGCTCGGGCTTGTCCAAGACCACCGCCTGGCGAAACGCGCGCCGGATGTGTTGCCCCCACAGGTGCGCGCCGCCGCCACACACGATCACCCGTTGCATGGTAGCCGCGCCAGCGCCCCAGTATTGCGTCGCTGTGTCTACAATCTCGTGGCCAATGTCGTCTAGAATTGGATCCACCACCGGCCCCAAGTCCAACCGCTGGCCCTGGTCGTACGTCTCACCGGCCACGATAGCGCGCATGATGTCATGGTCGCCCAGGCGCTCCAGTCCAGGGTGCTGGCCGGCCAGCCAGTCACGCACCACCCGCACCACGTGCCACGCGCCCCGCTGTGTGCCGCGCGTCTCGTTCGGTATGTCGCTCAGGCCGGCCACCGACAGATAGTTGACGGTGTGCCCGCCGATGTCCAGCACCCCCACCTTTTGGTGGGTCAGCGCCTCGTCGGCCACCCGGCCCCGGTCGTCGAGCAGCAGCGCCAGCACCGCGCCCCAGGCTTGCGGCACAACCCGCACCGTCTCGACGGTCAGGCTCTGCCCGCGCCGACCCTCTCTGACAAACTGGTGAGTACCCAGCAGGCGGTCCCGGAGTCTGGCGCGATCCCGTTTGTAGTCGGCCAGAGGTAGCCCGGTCACCAGGTTGACGGTGGCCTGGGTGGCCTCGGTCAACTCGCTCAGGGCAGCCAAAAACAGGCTCAGGTATTCGGGTGTCTCGATCCAGCCGGCGCTCTCTTTGCGCGCGCCCGTCACCGCCTTTTTGACGGCCTCAGCGCCACACAAAAACCGGCCCGCCGGTGAGGCCACGATGATGGTCTGGTGGCCGTTCAGACTGAACATGCTCTCTGCCGGGCGCACGGCGAAACTCTCAAAGTGGGCGATGCGCCCGTCACCCACCGCCTTTGTGGCGTAAAAGCCGCCGTCGTATCCTACGTTCATTGTCAACCTTCCTTTCTGGTATAACCTTTTTAGACTAAAGTTTTTATACCGCCACCACTTTGCCCAGGTAACGGCTTCTCTTGACCTTGCCCTCAAACCATCGCTCGTAAGCGTAGGGTCCGCAGTTATTGATCACCTTCAGCTCGACCCACCGACCACCGCCGCGCCGTTGGCCGTTGCCGCCGTTTTTAGGGTCAGTGTCGGCCTCTTGCTCGGCCTCGGTTGCCCCTAAATGGGCGATGCGGGCGTCCACCTCGGCCCGCAAGTCCAGCAGGCCGGCGATGTCCAGGTTGTCCAGTAATGCGCTCCAGGTCGTGCTTTCCATTTTCCCTCTGCAAAAGCCCAGCGGCTTTGTCATAACCTTAGACGTTTCACAGCAAAAAAAGGGCGGCCCTAACGGTCGAGGTATAGCCGCCCGTTCTCCTGCTCTCTCGTGATACGCTCGATCTCGGCCCGGTCGATCAACCACACCAGACCGCCCGCCTTTTCAGCTTTGATGATGCCTGCCCGCAACAGCCGCCGCACGTGGTCAGGATGGTAGCCCAGCACCTCGGCGGCTTGTCTCACAGTCAGTTTGTTGGTCATCGCTTGCGCCTTTCCTTGCTTCTGTTTATTCTCTAGCGGGTAGACTAAACACAAAAAAGAAGAGGCCAAGAGCCATACCCGTATACAGGTAAAGTATACCACAAAAAAAAGAGAATGTCAAGCGATGCGACAATCAATCACTTTGCCGCGCCCCGGTGCGCCAGGGATCGTGTTTCTCAGTGCCCAGGTCATCCATGCGCCGCTTGTACTCCAACAGCCCCCCACGGTCTATCATCCAATCCCGCCCGAATTTCTTACCGTTAACACGTCCTTTTCGGATTAGCCAGCGCACGTGAGCAGGGTCATAGCCGGTCAGCTCTGCCGCCTCTGCCGTCGTGATCCATTCGGTTGAGTCAAAGTGCTCGGTCATACCGCCCTGCCAAACCGTTACAACCGCTACAACCGCTACAACCGCTACAACTCCGCTTCCCAGGCATTATATGCATCCAAGTATGCGCCCCGTTACAACCGCTACAACCGCTACAACCGCCCTACCAAACCGTTACAACCGTTACAACACTTACAACACCTACAACGCCCTACCAAACTCGGCTTTCTTTTGCAAAAGTCCAAGCTGGACTTTTGGTTACAACACTTACAACACCTACAACCGCCCTGCCAAACCGTTACAACCGTTACAACCGTTACAACCGCCCGGTCGTTGTTACCGTTGTTACCGTTGTTACCGTTGTTACCACTTTTTTGACATACACCCCCTTGTGTCAACACGCAAAGCAAAAAAAAGCCCCACCTGGCAGGTGAGGCAAATCGCCCATGATTGAGGGTGAGACTGTCTGGCCCTTCAGCCCCACCGGTCGGCCAGCTCGGCCCCAGGCATTAACACGAGTATGTCTGATACGGGAGCGACGGGATTTGAACCCGCGATCTCCGGCTTGACAGGCCGGCATGTTAACCGCTACACCACGCCCCCATTCGAACGGGCGATAATATATCACACATCGCCGTTTAAGTCAAATCTCCCCGC
>JBMOMT010000007.1:0-29741 GCA_049324835.1 Chloroflexota bacterium
CGCCACCCTTCAAGGTGGCCGAGTTCGACATCATGTACGCCGAGGGCATCTCGCGGGCAGGGGAAGTGTTGGACCTGGGCGTAGAGTACGATGTCATCACCAAGCGTGGCTCTTTTTATTCCTTCGGTGAGGAGCGGTTGGGCCAGGGGCGAGAGAACAGCAAGCAGTTCCTGCGCGACAACCCCCAACTGACCCAACAGATCGAAACCCAGATCCGCGAGGCGGCCAACCTGAGGCCACAACCATCCTACGATGTCGACGGCGAAGCAGACGACGAGGAAATCGAGTTGACGGACGCCGCAACTGACGAATAACCCATCTGTCAGCCGAGAGCATCCTGGCTCTCGCTGTAAAGCAGCGCGTGCAACTCGGGCCAGAGCAGCCCCTGCCAGCGGTAACGCGCCATATTTACCCGACCGTCGGGGCCAAAAACAACCCCCTCGGCTTCCAAGAGTTGTCGCTGCAGACTGTCATCTCGATCCTGAGCGGCGGTGCTAACCCGCCCCTGGGCATTGATGACCCGCTGCCAGGGCACGTCCGAGTCTTCAGGCAGAGCGTGCATGGCCCAGCCCACCGTGCGGGCGGCGTGAGGATTTCCCAGCATGGCCGCGACCTGGCCATAGGAGGCCACCTGGCCCGGTGGGATGCAGCGCACGACGCGATAGACCTGCTCGAAGAAACGGCTCACGGCTACCCCCCGAAAATGGAACAAAGACCTGTCAGGTCTGATTCTCTGACCCAAATGGAATACTCGAGTGTTTATCTCATCACCAGCGGCAAATAGACGCGCTCGGCCAGCATGAACGACGCATCACCCACGCTCACCCGGTCCAGCCCGACGGTGAAACTCTGCCCGGAGCAGTTGACCACCTGGAACAACAAGTCCACCTGCTGCCCCTGCCACGCCGCAAGGGCCTCCGTTTTCAGCCGCCAGTCTGAGGCCTGCCACAACCCACCCCAGGGGATCAGGTAATGAGGCTGGCCATCGGCCAGCAGCACCACCTCCAGCCAGGCATAGTCAAAGCTCGTTTGTGCGGCGGAAACGGCAACCATGAACGACAGCACCGGTAGCGGATCGGACGGCACCGTCAGCGATTGCCGCAGCGTCCACAGCTCGCCCGGCTGTCCGTTCTGGAAACACGTCACCGGCTGGCCTGTGCCCTCGCCCAGCCGGGCCGCCGCGTCGCCGTCGAACACCTCCGCCGAAAGGTCCACATCGCCGTTGGAGGGCTCCCAGGCCGACCAGACCTGGCTGTCCTCGAAATCGCCATAGGCCACGGCGTTGCTCTCCGGGGCCAGGGTGAGCGTGACGACGGTGGCATCGGCTACGGTGATGCGGCGCGGCGCGGGCCACGCGCCAAAGCCCGCGGCGCTGGCGTTAAAGGCATAGTCGCCCTGGGGCAACACCGCCGACCAGACCCCGCCCTGGCCGGTGACCGCCTCCAGGCTGGCGGTTCCACTGATGCTGACGATGGCGCCGATGACCGGCTGTCCCTCGGCGCCGAGCACCACCCCGGACACCGGCAAACCGGCCACCACCAGCGTGCTGGCCTGAGGCGCGGCGGGTTGCGCTTCTTCGTTGCCGGCGAGATCGCGGGCGTGGACGGCAAAGCCATAGGTATGGCTGACCACCCCGGTAAAAGTGGCGCTGATGGCCGCCGTGGCGGTGAGCCAGCGCTGGAGCGGGCCGCCGTCGTCGCTCATCCAGAGATCGTAACTGGCGATGCCGCTGCCCAGGTCTTCTCCGCTCCAGCGCACCGTAAAGGTCGCCGGGCTGGTGGGCGGCAGCGGCTCCACGCTGGAGGTGGGCGGGTACTCGTCTGGCCCCACCACGGTGATCGTTTCCGGCTCGGCGGGCAGGGTTTCCTCGTTGCCGGCGTTATCGCGGGCGCGGATGGCAAAGCCATAGGTGTTGCTGTAAGCGCCGGTATAAGTGGCGCTGGTGGCGGTCGTGGCCGTGATCCAGGGCTGCAGCGGCCCGCCGCCCACGCTGATGTACACATCGTAGCTGGCGATGCCAGAACCTAAATCCTCACCGCTCCAGCTCACGTCGAACGGCACGGTGCTGGTGGGCGGCAGCGAGGCCATCGCCGAGGTGGGCGGCAGCATGTCCTGCTCCACCAACAAATAGGGCCGCCCGCCGATGCAGTGATCCTCGTCGGCGCTCTTGCCGCAGTTGAGATTGGTGGCCGGCGGCAGGCTGAGGGTGTAGACGCCGCCGCTGGGGGTGAGGGTCTGGGTGCGGGTGATGCCCGTATCGCCCCAGGAGGTGCCGGATGGGATCGGCTCGATCCAGTAGAGCTGGGCCGAATCGCCGGTGGCGCTGACGGTGGCCGTGGCGGTGAGACCGCGCGTGGCCCACAGGGCCGTCACCCGCGAAGAATCGTCGGCGCGGAAAAAGGCGATCTGATCCTGGCTGCTGGTGTGCTGCCGCCACAGCGGGGCCAGATCGTGGTACAACTCGGCGATGAGTTGGTAGGCGGCATAACCCGGCCGCCGTTTACCCTCGGCCGGGTTGCAGGCCGCGCCGGCAAAGTTCTGCCGCAGGCCAAAGGCGTCGGGCGGGGCGTTGCCACAGTCGTCGTGGAGCATAAAGTGGTAATAACGGTCCACGTCAAAATAAAAGGCCAGCGCCGCATTCTGGATCACATAGGCCGCCTGCTCTTCCAGGGTGCCGCGATAGGGGCTGTCGGGCGGGACGCTGTAAAGGGTGGCCGGGTAGTCGTCCCACACCGGCTCGCCGCTCTCGGTGATCCAGATGGGCACGTCGGCGAGGCCGTTGGCGGCCAGGGTGTTGCCCGTGCGCCACAACCAGTACTCGGTGGCATAAATGTTGGAGTAATAGTGAAACGAGAGCACGTCGAAATAGGCCAGGTCCGGGTCGCCGCCGGTCTCGTCCAGCAGATCGGCCAGCCAGGCGGGCTTTTCGAAAAAGGCCAGCCCGCCCAGGATGACCGTTGCGCCTGGATCGTGATATTTGATGGTGGTATAGCCCACTTCCAGCAGGCGGTAAAAATCGGCCGCCGAGCCGCTCCAGAACTGGATCAGGTCTGGCTCGTTCCAGATCTCCCAAAAACGCACGCCGACGCCATCGGCCCAGCCTTGCTGTGTGGCCAGGGCGCCGCCCGGTTTGTAGCGTTGCACCGTGTTCGCCACGAAATCGGCCCACGAGTTGGCCTGATTGATGACCTTGCCCGGGCCGGGATCGTCGGTGCCATCGGTGAAAATGGGCGCATAGAGGCCCGCCGGCGGCGAGGCGGCCGCGCTCACCTCTCCCTGCAACGCCGAGATTTGATCCTGATAAAGGTAGAATTTATCCTGCACGCGGGGCGGCGGCACGCTGGTGGAACCGGCGGTGGCCCGCATGTCGGGCGTGCCCAGCAGGATGGCGATGGGCGTCAGGCCGTGAGTGATCTCCTGGATCACCAGAGTGTCGTAATCGTGGGGCACGCTGCCATCGTGGGCGCCCACGTAACCACCCTCGTCGACCCAGTGCCAGTAGAGCGGCCAGCGATCCCAGCCCGCGCCGGCGGCCAGCGCGCCGTCGTAGCGCGTTTCACCGGCCAGGGCCTCGGCGGTGCTGATGAAGCACAGGCCGAGACGATCGTTGCCTTGTGGACCGTCGGCGGTGACGGCGTCTGGCCCGCGGCCCTGCATCAAGAGGGTGAGTATCAGACCGACGGCGACGATTTTCAGGCTGTTTTCTCTCAAACGCACGAGTGGGCCCTCCCCAGTTGGAATCGAGTTACCCCCATTATAAGGCAAAACCGCCCTTTTGCCTATTACAGGTGCGTTAACGGCGCGCAATGGTAACTGCTCACCCTCCCACAGGACTTGGTAGCGGCACGGCATGTCGCGCCTCCTTTTAGTCTGCAGGAGGGTAGGCTGAGCAGTTGCGCGCAACGTGGGAAAACTCTCCCATTGACGCGCGCCGGTTTTGACGGTATCATGGAATGGCATTCACCAACTCGCACCCATCCGGCCAGGCCCCACCGCCGCCCGCACCGCCCAGAACCGCCTGAGCGGTGTTTTCTATGCCAAAAGGAACGAATCCATGCCCAAAAAACCGATCCACCTCGCCGCACTGGCCGCCCTCGTACTGATCGGCGTCGCCTTGGCGCCAGAGCCGGCTGTCTCCCAGCCCCAGCCCATCGCGGCGACATCGTCGGAGAGCCTCTGCCCGCCGTTACCCGCGCCCAGCGGCCCCACCGTGACCGTCTCCACCGTCGCCGAGTTGCAACAGGCTGTGCTCAATGCAGCCGCCGGTGACACCATCCTGGTCGCCGACGGCGCGTATCACCTGAATGGCGTCTATCTACGCTTCGATACCCCCAACGTGACACTGCGCTCGGCCAGCGGGAACCGTGAGGCCGTGATTCTGGACGGCAACTATGTGACGACCGAGATCGTCCAGGTCGTTGCTTCCGGCATCACCATCGCCGAACTGACGCTGCGCGAGGCCTATTATCACCCTATCCACGTCATGTCGTCCGACAGCGGAGATACGACAAACACACTCATCTATGATGTCCACATCATCGATCCCGGCGAGCAAGCGATCAAAATCAACCCCGGCGCCGAAGGTTATTACCCCGATGACGGCATCATTGCCTGCTCCCACATCGAGTTGACCGACGCCGGACGCCCGTACATCCGCAACAACTGTTACACCGGCGGCATAGATGCCCACCAGGCCAGAGGCTGGACCGTTCGGGATAACATCATCGAGGGGTTTTGGTGTGCGAGCGGCCTTTCCGAGCATGGCATTCACTTTTGGCGAGCCTGCCGCGATACCGTGGTCGAGCGTAATGTGCTGCGCGAAAACGCCCGCGGCATTGGTTTTGGCCTGGCCACCACGGGGGACGCGCGCATTTACCCGGATAACCCTTGCCCCGGCGCCGATGGCGGCTATGTGGATCATTACGATGGCATCATCCGCAACAATTTTGTCTTTGCCAGTCAAAGTGAACTGTTCGCCTCTGAATACGGCTTTGACTGCGGCATCTGCCTCTGGCAGGCCTGCGGCGCGCAGGCAGTGCACAATACCGTCGCTTCGACGCAGGCGCCCTTTTCTTCTATCGAGTGGCGCTTTGACCACACGGACGTCGAGATCACCAACAACCTCGTCACCCACAATTTACTCGATCGAGGCGGTGTCGCTACCCTGGCCGGCAACCTGGAATACGCGCCGCTTTCGCTGTTCGTCGATGGCACCGGCGGCGACCTTCACCTGACTGCGGGCGCGAGCGCAGCCATCGACCAGGGTGAATCGCTCTCTGAGGGCCTGGGCGACGACGACATCGACGGCGACGCGCGGCCCATCGGCGCTGCGCCGGACGTGGGAGCCGACGAGTACGGCATCCCATCCCCCGCCGCCGTGACCGATCTGCGCGTGAGCCGGGCCTATACAGACGCCACGACGCTGACGGTCACGCTGGGTTGGACTGCCCCATCGGAGGCTGTCACGGCGACGCTGCGCTTCTCCGGCAGCCCCATCTCGGAGGCCAACTGGAGCCTCGCCGCCCCCCTCACCGATACCCTGCCCGGCAGCGCCGGAGCCTACACCGCCACCGTCGCCTATGGCGGCGGCACGGTCTATTTTGCCCACAAATCGCACAATGCGGGCGGCTGGTCGGCGCTTTCCAACAATGCCTTCTGGCCGCACCAGGACATCTATTTGCCGCTGGTGCTGAAAGAGAGTGTGCCATGAAAATCCGTCTTTTGCTCGCCCTCGCCCTGCTGGCGACGTGCGTGGTCTTTGCCGGTTCTACCTCCCGCGCCGCGCCGCTGGCGGCGGTGCAGGAACCCGAACTCAAGTGGCAACACGGCGGCTGCTACAGCTCCTGGTGTGAGACCGGCTGGTACGCCTCGCCTGCTGTGGCCGACCTGGACGGCGACGGCGCGATGGAAGTCATCGGCGCGGCCTACACCGTCTTTATCCTCAACGGCGAGGATGGCACCCTCGAACAGAGTGTCGACACGCCCGGCAGCCGGGTCTGGCCCGGCGTGGTCGTCGCCGACGTGGACGGCAGCGGCGATCTAGAGATCGTCACGGCCCAGGGCGGCGGCTACCTGAACCTGCTGGATCACACCGGCGAGGTGGTCTGGACGCGGCAGCCCACCACCAACGAGCTGCGCGGCCTCTCGGCCTACGATCTCGACGCCGACGGCTCGCTGGAGCTGATCGTCACCGGCGCGGTCTATGGCAAGACCAACACCTGGGTCTACGAGCACGATGGCACGCTGCGGGCCGGCTGGCCGCAATTGATCGGCGACAGCGGTTATGCCTATGGCGTGTTCAACGACAACGCCGCCGTGGGCGATCTGGACGGCGACGGCGCGGGTGAGATCGTCGTGCCCGCCGACGTGCATTATATCTGCGCCTACGAGGCGGGCGGCGCCCAGATACCGGCTCACGCCATGTACGGCGGCAAGGGATGGGGGGCGGTCGGCGTGTGGGAGAGCCCCGAGATCGAACTGCGCGGCTGGGGCGATTGCAGCAGCACGCGAGACGAGCGCTACCGCACCAACTTTGCCCACGGGCCGGCCGCCATCGCCGATGTGAACGGCGACGGCGCGGTCGAGGTGATCACCACCGGCAACGTCTACGATTGCAGCGTGGGCCACCCACCCGGCAAGTACAACGGCGTGTACATTTTTAACGCCGACCGCAGCCGCTTCAACGCCGGCGGCTACAACTGGGAGAACCCCCCGGTCGATACCGGCGCGCCGCTCAGCGAGGATTACGGCGACATCGAGAACAACCAGCCCAACCCGGCCGTGGCCGATCTGGATGGCGACGGCGAGCTAGAGATCCTCTACGCCTCCTACGATGGCCGCGTGCACGCCTTTTGGCTGGACAAAACCGAGCACGGCGACTGGCCCTATTCGGTCTATGATGCCGGCGAGGGCTTTTATCGCTTTGCCTCCGAACCGACCGTGGCCGACCTGGACGGCGACGGGCACGCCGAGGTCATCTTTGCTTCGTGGACCGAAAAGAGCAGCGGCCAGACGGGCAAACTGCACATCCTGGATTATCACGGCCATCCGCTGCGCGAGGTGGCTCTGCCCGCCGCCTATGGCAGCCCCGATTGGAACGGCGCGCTGGCCGCCCCCACCCTGGCCGATATCGACGGCGACCCCGACCTGGAAGTGGTGCTGAACACGGCCCACTCTGGTTTCGTGGCCTACGACCTGCCCGGCACGGCGGGCGCGCGGGTGCTTTGGGGCACAGGACGGGGCAATACCCGGCGCACGGGAGCGATCCTGCCGGGCCCGTTGCAATCGTGGCGCGCGAGCGTGCAGCCCGCTCTGCCCGGCCCCGGCAGCAGCCTGACCTACACCCTGCGGCTGGAAAACCCCGGCCCGGCCCTGTACCACGTCCACCTCACCCGCACCCTCCCCGCCGACGTGGACTATGCGGGCGACCTGTGGGCCTCGTCCGGCAGTTATGGCGAGGCGGGCGGCGTGATCACCTGGACGGGCAGCCTGCCCGCTCTGATACCGGTCACCGTGACCTTTGGCGCGACGGTCGGCGCGCACGTGACCACGCCCCAGGCCCTGGTCGACATCACGCAGTGGAACGACGGTCTGGGCAACGAGTGGCAGCAGCAAGTGATGGTCATCGCCAACGGCTATGCCACGTACCTGCCGTTGACCTTAAAATAGGCCAACGTCATAAAAACCGCCGCTCGCAGGCTCTTTACCCTCACCGATGCCCAGCCTGGTTTGCCTCTCCTGCCCGGCCTGTGGTATACTGTGCCCATCACCGTGGCCGGCGGGGGCGTCCGGGCCTACCTGCCGCTGATTCTCGAACAGTAGCAGACGATAAAGGGGGATATGATGGGAGAAAGAGTGATCTCTCGCGGCACGTGTGTTTTCTGCAAAAACAGCTACGCCAAATCGGGCATGTCCCGGCATCTGAAGGCCTGCAAGGCGCGCCAGGAGGCCATCGACGCGCAAAAGAGCGGCAAAGCGCGCCAGACAAAACTCTTTCATCTGCAAATTCAGGGCACGTACAATCCCTGGTACTGGCTTCACCTGGAAATTCCCACCTCGGCCACCCTGCGCGATCTGGATCAGTTCCTGCGAGATATCTGGCTGGAGTGCTGCGGCCACCTGAGCATGTTCCGCATCGGCGAACAGAACTATATCGTCGAGACGTCCGACGACTGGTGGAACGACGAGGATAAAGATATGAGCGTCGAGCTGGCCCAGGTCCTCACCCCTGGCCTCAAGTTCGCCCACGAATACGATTTCGGCAGCACCACCTATCTCACCCTCCAAGTCGTCGCCGAGCGTGAGGGGGTGGCAGACAAACGTAAGCCGATCCAGGTCCTGGCCCGCAACGATCCACCCGACTATCGCTGCGAAATCTGCAACGAGCCGGCAACCTGGATCAACGTCTTTGAGGATTATGCCCTCCTCTGCGACGCGCACGCAGAGGAATATGACGAGGGGCTGCTGCCGGTGGTCAACTCGCCGCGCACCGGCGTCTGCGGTTATACCGGATAGCCTCAGTAGATCCAATTTTTAGACCTGACAGGTTTTTCATAGTGGCATAACCGGCAAAATCACTTGATTATCAACTGCATTGGCCCAAACAAGTGTCTCTAAAAACCTGTCAGGTCTTGTAGCCCTCAAGAACTTGGATCTACCGAGTCTGCCGGGACAGTATACAAAACACCAGACACACACGAGGCCGCATCATGACTCGAACGCTGCTCCATTTTTTCACCCTGCTGCTTGCCCTGCTCACCCTGAGCGGCAGCCTGCCGCCCGCTTTTGGCGCAGGCGTCCAGTCCACCGATACCCGTCGCGTCAACGCGCCCTATTTCGACGACGATATCACCTGGGCCGAGACGGCCATCTTTTGGCTGGGCCAGAACCAGCAGGGCAGCCCGCCCACCCGCAACTATACCGACGTGCGGCTGGGCTACACCGACGAGGCCTTGGCAATCTGGCTGACCGTGGCCGATTATTACCTCTGGTACGACGCCAGCGCCACCCCCTCCAGCGACCTGACGCCGTGGGACGCCGCCGCCGTTTACCTGGATACCAACGGCGATGGCGCCGCCGCACCCCAAACGGACGACTATTGGTTCCTCATCGGCGCGCGTCACTGGCAGGACGTGAGTAATTATATGCGCCAGGCCCGCGGCAGCGGCAGCGCCTGGAACACCGCCTGGTCGCCCTCGACGGCCTGGACGGCGCAATCGAGCATGTCCTGGTATTGCGATCCTGGCCCCAACAGCAACGACTGCGGCATCGACTTTGGCTGGACGGCGGTTTTCACTCTGCCCTGGGCCACGCTGGGGCTTTCTGGCCCGCCGGCCGATGGCGCGCTGTGGGGACTGGGCGTTCAGGTCTACGACCACGATCTGAGCGGCGGCTCACCCCTGACGCCCGAAGTCTGGCCGGAGACGTTTGCGTCGGGCTCGCCGGCCACCTGGGGCGAGCTGGCTTTCAACCCGCCGGCCTACCAGCCGCCGGCGGCCGTCGTCGAAGGCTCAACCACCCTGCGCCGGGGGCTGAACGGCGCGGTAGAAGACGCCTGGATGGGCGGCGGCGGCACTTGCGGCGGCGGGCACAATGGCGGCGGCGAGATCAACCACGGCGACAGCGGCGACCTCTACACCGGCTCCGAAACAGCCGTGACACACCTGCCCTGTTTTAACAAATCCTACCTGCGTTTTTATCTGGACGATATCCCGGCCGGCAGAACGATCCTTTCGGCCAGCCTGACCCTGCACCTGTGGGGCCACGCCGGCGAGACGCCCGATCTGGCCCAGCCTTCCTGGGTGCACCTGTTCAGCGTCACCGACCCCTGGCAAGAGATGACTATCCACTGGAACAATGCGCCCCTGCCCCGCGAAAACCTGTCGGTCACGCGGGTCGATCCGTACAGCAGCCCCGGCGACATCCACTGGCCTGGCGATCCCTACACCTGGGACGCCACTCAGGCCGTGGCCGAGGCCCATGCTGCCGGGCAGCCGCTCAGCATCGCCCTTTACGCCTCCGATTCGGCGCAGCACAGCAGCAAATATTACGTCGGCTCGGAATCGACCATCACCACAGGCCGCCCCACCCTCACCGTCACCTGGGGGCGCGCCGCCGCCGAGTTGGAAAAAACGGTCAGCCCTTCTTTTGGCCACACCGGCCAGAGCCTCACCTATACCCTGAGTTTTCCAGGCACCGGCAACACCCTCACCCTCACCGACGATCTGCCCGACGGCGTGAGCGCGCCCACCATCCTGCCCGGCTCGACGGTCACACCGTCCTATGCCAGCGGCCGGCTGACCTGGAGCGGCGCGCCATCGTCCGGCCAGGAGGTGATCGTCCGTTACAGCGTGACCATCGAAACCGGCCAGTCCAGGGCCCTGGTCAACACCGCCCAACTGAGCGAGGCCGGCGGCGAGCCCAGCACCGCCCGCGCCACGGCCGTCGCCAATCCCACCCAGGTCTTTTTGCCACTAACGCTCAGCAACGACTGAGTCCAGTTAAACCTTCGCCAGACGAGAGGCCGCCAGGGCGGCCTCTCGTCTTTTTGCCCGCTCGTAGGCCATTGGTACCATATACTATCGCTTTGGGACAACAGTCCCATTGCCGTTGCCTGCCAATGCTGGTAAGATAAGAGAGGCTTTTGAGCCCTCAAGATCACGTGCAGAGGAGGAATCTTGTGGCGCATCGTCTTTTTGCTGCATTGGCAACGCTGAGCCTGCTATTTGGGGGAGTGGCAGTCGCAGCGCCAGCCATACAGGCCGCATCCGGCCCGGCGATCCTCAACGTCCGGAGCAATGTAAACTCGGTAGGGCTGTACGACAAATTCGAGCTCACTTTCGACATCCAGGACAGCGTCGCCACCCATCTTGATTGGCCCTACGATCCCGCGCCGCCCGCCGGCCTGCCGGCCGGCACGGGCATCACGGTGGAAGGACTCTTTTCCAACGACAATTGGACCACCACCCTCACCCAGCCCGCATTCCTCTACCAGGATTATACCCGCAACCAATACAGCGGTCAGGAACACCTCTACCCGCAGGGCGAGCCGGTGTGGAAGATCCGTTTTGCGCCGCAGAACAGCGGCGACTGGCGCTACCGCATCCGCGCCACCGACGCCAGCGGCACCACCGTTTACCCGCCCGACGGCGATCTCGCCTTCGAGGCCACAGCTTCCGGCAGCCACGGCTTTATCCGCGTCAGCCCCACCGACCCCCGCTATTTTGAATTCGACGACGGCACGCCGTTCATCGGCCTGGGGCACGGCGGCGGCTTTTCCGACCGCAACCCCACCTACGACGCCGACGCCCAGTTTGCCACCTTTGCCGCCAACCGGGCCAACTTTTTCCGCGTCTGGATGAGCGGCTCCTCCATCGCCGGTTCGGCCTGGATCCCCTGGAGCTCGCACCACCTGGGCTACGACGGCAACGTGCCGCCCACCAGCCTCAGCCCTGAGGAGGCCTACGCCGGCGGCGACCTGGCCATAAAGCTCGACAGCGCCAACCCCTGCATGTTCCAGGGCTTTTTGGGCCACATCCCGGTGCTGCCGGGGCGCACCTATCGCCTTCAGGTGCGCGTCAAAACGGTGGGAGTGACCGGCCCGCAGCAGAGTGGCGCTCCCTACGGTTTTGTGGTCAAAGAGGCCGGCTGGCTGGGTACCGCCTGCGCCCAGCCCGACGCCCTCCCCGCCCTGACGCCCTACATCGCCGGCAGCGCCGACTGGCAAACGGTGGAAGGCACAATGACCACCGGCGCCGATCAGCACTTTTTGGACAATCTCTACCTGATCCTGGAAAATGCCACCGGCGGCGCCGCCTACATCGACGAGGTGGCCCTGCAAGAGGATCTGGGCGGCGGCCATTACGGGCCGAATCTGGTGCGTAAACCGCGCATGAACTTTCACACCTACTTTGACCCCATGCGCGCCTGGAGCTGGGATTACATCCTCGACCGCGCCGCCGAGTTGGGCATCGCCCTCAAGATCGTCACCCTGGACAAAGACGACTGGATCTATAATCACATCGCCGCCGACGGCACGTTTGACCCCGAAAAGCGCAACGACAATTTCTACGCCGCGCCCGGTACCAAGGTGCGCTGGCTGCAAGAGACCTGGTGGCGCTACCTCAGCGCCCGTTGGGGCTATTCGACGGCGGTGCACTCTTGGGAGCTGCTCAACGAGGGTGATCCGTTCAACGGCCGCCATTACGAGCAGGCCAACGCCTTTGCCCGCACCATCCACCAGATCGATACCCACCGCCACCTGGCGACGACCTCCTTCTGGCACAGTTATCCCGTGGCCGAGTTCTGGGGCAACGCCGCCTACCCCGAACTGGATTACGCCGATCTGCACGCCTACATCAGCACCGGCTGGGGGCGCTACCCGGTGTGGAGTAGCAATCCGGCGGCGCCTCTGAGTTACGAGGCCAACCCGGCCCACGTGCGAGGCGGCAGCGGTCACAGCCTGCGCCTGTATGGCTCGGAGCGGGTGAACAACGCCAGCGTGCCCCCCTCCCGCCTGGCGATCCACGGTCGCGGTGAGTGGATCATCCGTTTCTGGATGAAAGCCGAAAACTTCAGCGGCGCCTGCGATTACGGCATCCCCAACGCCATGGCCGGCCCGCGCCTCACCTGGACGCTGGACAACGGCCAGCCGGGGCAGGTCTCCAACGTCGTGCCACCCACCGCCAGCGGCCAGAGCTTTATCTGCTCCGCCCCGGCCGGCAGTTACGACTGGACCCAGTTCCGCAGCGATCAGACCGCCGACGGCCAGCCCGCGCCCGCCACGGCGCGCATTCTCATCGACGATGACGCCACCCACACGCTGTACGTGGCGGTGCAGAACGCCTACGGCAGCGGCGGCGCCGCCTGGTTCGACGACATCGAGATCGTCGCCCCCGACGGCGCTCTGCTGGCCACCAACGGCTCGGTGATACTGGATCACCTGGACGAGGACGCCGCCCGCTACACCCAGGCCTACAGCCTGCTCGATGGCGGCGGCAGCCCGGCCGGGGCGCAAATGCCGCTGGTGCGCGGCGAGGCCGGCCTGGATTACCCCGGCGGCCCGCAGGAAGAGCAGGCCGATCTGGCCCGCGATACCGAAGGCGTCTGGTTCCACAACCTGATCTGGGGCCAGATCAACCCCGGCGGCATGTACGAGCTCTACTGGTGGACCGACAACATTTGGGATTACGGCCTGCACCGCCACATCAAACCCTTCCGCGACTTTATGGACGGCATCGCCCTGAGCAACGGCCACTATCACGACGCGCAGGCCATCACCTCTAACCCAGACTTGCGGGCCTGGGGTCAGGTGGATACGGCCCACGGTCTGGCTCATCTCTGGATTCAGAATACGCGCCACACCTGGCGCAACGTGGTCGATGGCGCGGCCATCCCGGCCCTCGATGGCACGGTGACCCTGCCGGCTCTGGGCAGCGGCAGCTATCAGATCGAGTGGTGGGATACTCGCGGCGGCGGCGTGGTGCACAGCGAAACAGTGACGGCCAATGGCGCGCTGACGCTGACCCTGCCCTGGTCGCTGGCAACCGGCCTGGCCGTCAAAGTGGCTCAGGCCCAGGTGGATCTCGAGGCGTCGTCGCTGGCCGTAGACCGCACCGCCGCTGACCCCGGCGACACACTGAGCTACCAGCTGCAACTGGTCAACCACGGCAACGCGACCGCCTCTGGCGTCGCTGTGCACAATCCCATCCCGGCGCACACAGCCTACGTGCCCAACAGCCTGACGGCCAGCGCGGGGCAAGCGCTCCACGATGGAGCCAGCATCATCTGGGCGGGCGATGTGCCGGCGGGCGGCAGCGTGACGATCCACTTTTCTCTGACGGTGGATACCCAGCTCACCGACCCAACAGCCATCACCGATGTGGCCACGGTCAATTACCCGGGCGGCGTGATGGATCGCCGGGCCACCACACTGGTCAACAGCCTTCAGGTCTACCTGCCGCTGATGCTCAAACGCCATTGAACCGTCCGACACCCTGGAAACAAAAACGGGCGGCCTGCTCAAACAGGCCGCCCGTTTCGCTGATGTGGATCAGGGTAGTTTTTCAAGATGGGCGTCATCCCAATAACAAGTGTTGTGCAGCCAGGCCTGCGCCGGTTCCGATAACACAAACAGCGTCACCGTGGGCGCAGTGACGGTGGCGGTGATGCTCATCTGCATCCAGGTGTCCAACGGGTTGGCCGTCGGCGACGACCAGCGCACGCTGGCAGCGTTCAGGTCGGCGCCGCCGCTGGGGTCGATGCCTACCCGCATGCGCATGTCGCCGCTGGGATCGGAGGTGGTCGCCTGTTGATCGGTGGCGTAGGCCCAGCCCCAGGCGGAAAAGCGTAACGTGCCGCCCACGGTGCAGCCGTCGAGCTGTTGATACAGCCCGGCTTTGTAATAGCGGCGAAACGTGCCGTACTGCTGCGATTTCTCCCCGCCGTGAACCGGGTCCGGCGAGATGGCAAAATTGTACTCCGGATCGGCCAGTGTGCCCTCCACGTGCTGCCACGTGGGTATCCAATAGGGCGCCACCAGCTTGTTGCTATAGTTGGCCGGGTCATAGAGAGTATAAACGCCCTCGAAACCGCCGTTTCGCAGCGCGCACGGGGGCACATAGTTGCGCGAAACCGCCGGCAAATAGACGTGCTGCCAGGGCGCCGAGGTCAGAACCGCGTCGTCCCAGAGCACGTAGGCAGAGCTGGGATACTGGGCCTGAGCGCCGATAAACACCGTGACGGTGGTGCTCAACACCGTGGTAAAGATGCTCATCTTTTGCCACTGGCTGCTGGCGTAGGTGATCTCTGACCACTCGGCATCGTCCGGATCGATGCCGCCTTGCGGGTCGATGGCGATGCGCAGCGCCACCGATTGGCTGCCATCGTGTGGGTCGCCGGGCCAGTCATGCCACACGCTGAAACTCGCCGCCTGGCCAACGGTCAGACCGGTCACCTGCTGGTACAGACCCCCGTACATGGGCTTGCCGGCAGCAGTGGACTGCCAATAGGTCTTTTGGGCGTAAAGGCCCGAATGTGCGGTCGAATCCTGGGCATATCCTGGCGCGCTGTAGAGGCCCTCGTCTTTGCTCCAGGCCGTCCAGCCATCGGCCAGGCCATCGACGAATACCTCAAAGCCACCGTTGTCCAACAAATTATCGGCCTGGGGCAGCGGCGGCCCGGAAAGCGCGCCCTGCACTGTGGTCAGGGCCAACAGGACGATCGCGCTCAGGCGAAGGGCTGGCGTGCCAATCTGGACTCTGTTTCTCATGGCCGTTCCTCCTTGTGTCTCCCCGGCGCAACACACGCGCCAACGAGCGCAAAAGCTCAGGCGATCTCGCCCCTCATTGTAACACAGAGTTTTCTACCTGCCAAACCCAAACGCACGACCTTTGCCAGCCTCCCGGAACTGTGTTATAATCGCCGAACAGGTGATCGTGAGGGGGGGCTCGTTTCCGGAAGCCAACTATCCGGCTCAAGTTCCGATCTTGAGGATGATGTCATGGAATCTCCTGGCAACCTGATTCTGTTCATCGACGACAATCAGGATCTGCTGGATATCGTCGCGACCGCCCTGAGACGTGAGGGGTATGCCGCGCTCGTTGCCGCCGATGGTCGCACCGGCCTGGAAATGTTCCGGCAACACCACCCCGCTCTGGTGATCCTCGACATTTTTATGCCTGGTATGAGTGGCTGGGAAGTGTGCCAGCGGTTGCGTGAATTCTCTGACGTGCCCATCATCCTGCTCACGGTGATGAACCGGGAAGGGAATATCGTCCGTGGCCTGAATCAGGGCGCCGACGATTACGTGACCAAACCCTTCTCTATCCGAGAGCTGCTCAGCCGCGTCAAAGCCATCCTTCGACGCGTGGCAATGGAGCAGGCCAAAAAGACCGACACCTGCATCTCGGCGGGTGATCTACTCGTCTTGCCCGGCAGCCATCAGGCAATGATCAACGGGCGGGCAGTCAAACTGACGCCTATCGAGTTGCGCCTGCTGACAGCCCTGGTCGAGAAGGCCGGCAGGGTGGTATCGTACGGCGATCTACTCACCGCCGTGTGGGGTGAAGCGTGTTGGGCAGACCCCCATCAGCTCAAGGTCTACGTCTATTATCTGCGGCAAAAGCTGGAGGATGACCCGCACCAGCCGCGTTATATCCTCAACGAACGCGGCGCGGGCTATCGCCTGGTGGTCCCAGAGCCATCCTGAGGAACGAAAAGAGGCCGTTCTGTCGAACAGCCTCCGCTGGCGGAGAGGGTGGGATTCGAACCCACGGTAGGCTCGCGCCTACAACGGTTTTCGAGACCGCCCCGATCGTCCACTCTGGCACCTCTCCAGGTTGGCCGTATTATACTATGACTGCTGCTACGACGCAAAACGCCCAGAACGCCACGCCGCCGACGCGCTGGCGAGACGCCCGTGGCGCAGCCCTTCAAAAAATACCTGCAAGAGCGCCTGAGATTCTAACGCCAGAACGCCCCGCACCACCTCGACGCGATGATTCAGCCGATCGTGCGCCAGCAGATCCAACACCGAGCCGGCGGCGCCGGCTTTGGGATCGTCTGCGGCGAAAACCAGGCGGGGCAGGCGGGCCTGGATCATGGCTCCGGCGCACATGGCGCACGGTTCCAGGGTGCAATAGAGCGTCACGCCGGGCAGCCGCCAGCCGCCCAGGGCGTGCGCTGCCTGCCGCAGGGCCAGCATTTCGGCGTGGGCCGTGGGATCGCGCCTGGCTTCTTTGCCGTTGAACCCGCTGCCGATCACCTTGCCATCACAGACGGCGACAGCTCCCACCGGCACGTCGCCGGCCGCCAGGGCATGTGCAGCTTGAGCCAGCGCCTGGCGCATCCAGGGTTCGTGGCACTCGACGGACTGACAGTTTGCCATATACTCCTCGTCGGGATCGCTCAAGGCCGCAGCGAGAGATTATAACACAACCTCACCTCGCCGGCAACCGCTATCGTTCGAGATTTTAGCCAGCCTGTAGACCGGCATTTGCCTTTGTGGGCAGTATGTGTTACACTCAATATCGATGTAACCAGCAATTCTGCTTACCAGCCACGTTGGGTGGGGTTCGTAGACCCGCCGCCAAACCGACACACCCAGAGAAACAAGGTCTCCGGGCGTGTTTTTGTGTCAGGCGGTGCAAAAGTTGAGGCTCGAAAGTACACTTTGTGGATCGCCAGTTTTTAGCCAAATTGATGAACAAAAAGGAGAAAAAATTGAAAGGACAAGAAACATCGGAACAGGACCAGGGCTCCCCCGCGGAAGACAAACCTCCCCAACCCTGGCTGGACACGCCTCTGGAGCAGTGGAACGATTGGCGCTGGCAGTTGGCCCACCGCCTGAACACCGTCGCCGACTTTGAAAGGGTGCTCCGCCTCACGCCGCACGAGATCGCCGGCCTTTCGGCGGCGGAGCGCTTTCGGGTGGACGTGACGCCCTACTTTGCCAGCCTCATGGACCCTGACGACCCCAACTGCCCCATCCGGCGGCAGATCATGCCCACCGGTCATGAACTGGCGCCTTTCGAGGCCGAGATGGCCGACTCGCTTTCCGAAGATGCCCACTCGCCCGTGCCGGGCCTGGTGCATCGTTACCCCGACCGGGTGCTGATGCTGGTCACCACCCAGTGTGCCAGTTACTGCCGCTACTGCACCCGCAGCCGCATCGTGGGCGACCCACACGCCCAGTTCAGTCGCCACCACTATGACGCTCAGATCCGATACATCGCCGGCAACCCCCAGGTGCGCGACGTGCTCCTTTCCGGCGGCGATCCACTGACGCTGCCGCAGCGTGTCCTGGAGGATGTGTTACAAAAATTGCGCGCCATCCCGCACGTCGAGGTGTTACGCATCGGCAGCCGTGTGCCGGTGTTCCTGCCGCAGCGCATCACACCCGAGCTGGTGACCATGCTGCGCCAGTATCATCCACTGTGGATGAACGTGCATTTTAATCACCCCAAAGAGATCACACCAGCCGTGGAGGTGGCGCTGGCTCGCCTGGCCGACGCCGGCATCCCGCTGGGCAACCAATCGGTGCTGCTGGCCGGGGTCAACGATTGCCCCAACATCATGAAAGACCTGGTGCAAAAACTGGTGCGCAACCGGGTGCGGCCCTATTATCTCTACCAATGCGATCTGGTGCACGGCGCGGGCCATTTCCGCACCCCGGTGGCGGTGGGCATCCAGATCATCGAATCGCTGCGCGGCCATACCTCCGGTTTTGCCGTGCCCACCTACGTCATCGACGCCCCGCAGGGCGGCGGCAAGATCCCCATCATGCCCAACTACCTGCTCAGCCAGTCGGCAGACAAGGTGGTGGTGCGTAACTATGAGGGCTTTATCACCGCCTACACCCAGCCAGAGACATATCAGCGTCACGATCCGCAGACCTGTCTTTCCTGCCAGCGGCGCGAGTCCGATTCCGGCGAGGAAGGCCAGGAGGGTGTCTCGGCCCTGTTGAGCGGCAGGCAGGCAACCATCGTGCCGGAGGGTTTCGAGATCACCCATCAGCGTCTGACGCGCATCCGTTGGGCGCCGGTCAAAGCCGAGCTGGCCCGCCTGGACCGTCAAACCGAGTAATCACTCACTCTACTCACAGGAGATCCAAGATCATGCACGTGGCCCTGTTGGCAAACCTGAAAAAGAACGCTCCCTCCTGGGAGGGCATGTCACCCGACAAGTGGGATGACCTGGATTCAGAAGAGACCATTCAAAACATCACCCAGGCCCTGGAAGCTGGCGGACACCGCGTCACCTTTCTCGAAGGCGACGCCACTCTTTTCGACAATCTACGCCAGATCAGGCCCGATATCTGTTTCAACATCTGTGAGGGCCATTTTGGCGACGCCCGTGAGGCCCAGGTGCCGGCCATGCTAGAGATGCTGCGCATCCCTTACACCGGCTCGCAGGTGCTCACGTTGGCCCTTTCCCTGGACAAAGCCATGACCAAACGCGTGCTGGCCTATCATGGCCTGCCCACGCCACCTTTCCAGGCCTTCGAGCGGTTGGACGAGCCGCTGGATCCGGACATGCGCTTCCCGCTGTTTGTCAAACCCAGTTGCGAAGGCACGGGCATGGGCGTGAGCGCCGAATCGATCGTGCACGACGAAACGCAGTTGCGGCGGCAGTTGCGCCGCGTTTTCGAGCGCTACGACGAACCGGCGCTCGTGGAGCGTTTCATCGATGGCCGCGAGGTGACCATGGGTGTGGTGGGCAACCTGGTTTCGCCGGTTGCCCGGCGCATCCCAGAAGATGACGAAGCGCCGCGTGTTTCCCGAGGGCTGCACTTTTTCCCGCCGCTCGAAGTAGATATGTCCCGCTATCCGGAGGAAGAAGGGGGCGTCTATACCAGCCGCATCAAAGTAGAGATGGCCCACGAGTTTCATTACCTGTGCCCGGCCCCTCTGAACGAAACGTTGATCGAAGAGCTGGACTGGCTCACGGCGGCTGTGTTCCGCGTCACCGGTTGCCTGGATGTGGCGCGCGTCGATTTTCGGCTCGATGCCCACGACGACAACAAACCCTACATCCTGGAAGTCAACCCGCTGCCAGGGCTGAATCCGGGCTACTCGGATCTGTGTATCGAGGCTGCCGCCGATGGCTGGACCTACGAAGAGTTGATCAACCACATCCTGAACCTGGCCGTGGAGCGCTACGGCCTGGCCTTCATGGGGCCGTAAAAAACCACAAAAAGCGTTCGTCCCCCGTAACTCTTCAGACCTGACAGGTCTCACGTGATTCCGCCGGTTTTGATACGCACAGTGGGTTGATTCAGGCGAGATCTGGCTGTTTCATAGACCTGTCAGGTCTGTGGCTGGATAGATAAGCAGCGCCACAGACGGGTGCGCTCAGGAGGAATGCCATGCCCTACGAGTACCTGGATCACCAGGCCGATATCGGCCTGCGCGGCATTGGCGCCACGCCAGAAGAGGCTCTGGCCGAAGGTGCGCGGGCCATGCTGCACCTCATGGTCGATCCACAAACGGTGGCTTTAAAGGCCGAGGTCCCGGTGCGCTGCCAGGCCGACGATCTGGAATCGTTGTTTGTGGCGCTACTCAACGAATTGCTCTACCTGCGCGAGGTCGAATCGATCACCCTGGTCGATGTCGACATCACCACGCTGGCGCAAACGATCGACGGTTGGGCTTTGGAAGGAGTCGCCCGTGGTGAGCCGTTCGACCCTGATAAACACGCCTTTTTCACCGAGGTCAAAGCCGCCACCTATTTCGGGCTGGCATACCAACGGCTGGCAGGACGGCACATGTTCCAATGTGTGGTCGACGTCTAGTACTACAACCGAGGTGCGACGCACTTTTGCACCTGCAAGTCGGTGGTAGTATGAGGTTGACGCGACTTTGGTTTCGTGTTACAATGTAAAACAGGATGCGTGATGCGTGACGGCCGGCATGACGACTGGATCGCGGTTCACGCATCGTGTTTTCTGCGCTGGCGGCAAGACGTTGGAAAGGAGGGGGCGCTATGGGCAAGACCATCCAGGTGACCGACCAGATCGAGTTACAACAGATCGAGCCCTACGTGTGGCACATTCCGCCTTTTGGTGAGATGCGCGTGCCCGGTCGAATCTACGGCGACCGGGAGACGGTGGACCTGCTGGTGGACGACGTGAAAAAAGGCAAAGAGTGGAACGCATTGCTCCAGATCGTCAACGTGGCCACGTTGCCGGGCATCCAGCGCGCCTCCCTGGCCATGGCCGACGTTCACCCCGGCTACGGCTTTCCCATCGGCGGCGTGGGCGCGTTCGACATGGATCAGGGAGTGGTCAGCGTGGCGGGCGTGGGCTACGATATCAACTGCGGCGTGCGCACGTTGCGCACCGACCTGACCCGCCAGGAGATCGAGTCCAGGAAAGAGAGCCTGGCCGATGCCCTGTATCAGACTGTGCCGGCCGGCCTGGGCTCTACCGGCGATCTGCGGCTGTCGATGAGCGAGATCGACAAAGTGCTGGAGCAGGGGGCCGAGTTTGCCATGCGGCGCGGTTATGGCATCGACGGCGACCTCGAATACGTCGAGGAGCGGGGTCGCATCACCGGCGCCGACCCACAGGTGGTGAGCCATAAGGCCAAAGAGCGCCAGCTCAGGCAGTTGGGCACGCTCGGCTCGGGCAACCACTACCTGGAGGTGCAGTGGGTCGAGGAAATTTTTGACGACCGCGCCGCCGGGGTGTATGGCCTGTTTCCGGATCAGATCCTGATCAGCATCCATTCTGGCAGCCGCGCTTTGGGGCACCAGATCGGCGACGATTATCTGCCCAGGTTAGAGCGGGCCAGCCGCAAATACGGCATTCCCATCCGCGAGCGGGAGCTGGTTTGTGCACCCATCCAGAGCGACGAGGGCAGAGAGTATCTGAGCGCCGTCAACTGTGGCATCAACTGCGCTTTCGCCAACCGTCAGGTGCTGGCCCATCTGACCCGCATCGGTTTTCAGAAGGCGTTGGGGGTGCAGCCGAACCGAATCAGCACCCTCTACGAGGTGGCCCACAACACGGCCAAGATCGAAACGCACGAGATAGAGGGTCGGCAGAAAAAGGTGGTGGTGCACCGCAAGGGCGCTACCCGCGCCTTTGGGCCGGGTCGGTCAGAGCTGCCCCAGGCCTATCGCGCCGTGGGCCAGCCGGTGCTGGTGGGTGGCACGATGGGCACCTTTTCCTACATCCTCCACGGCACCGATCGGGCCATGCAAGACACTTTTGGCAGCGCGCTCCACGGCGCAGGGCGGCTGCTTTCGCGCCATCAGGCCAAAAAGCAGTTCTGGGGGGGCGATGTGATCCAGCAACTGGCCGAACGGGGCGTTGTGATTCGCGCCCACTCCAAGGCGGGCGTGGCCGAGGAAGCGCCGGGAGCCTACAAGGATGTGGAACAGGTGGTGGAGGTGATGCACAACGCCGGCATCATCCGCAAGGTGGCCCGCGTGCGCCCACTGATCTGCATCAAGGGTTGAGTTGAGGCCCTGCCTGTCAAAGGATCAAAAAGGGCGTGGCTCGAACGAGCCACGCCCTTGACTGTTTGGCAGAGTTCATTCTGTGGGCAGGTAGATGAGTGGGTTGCGCTGTTTGCCGCTTTCCCGGATCTCAAAGTGTAGATGCGGCCCGGTGGCGTTGCCGGTAGCGCCCATGCGCCCGATGAGAGTGCCCTTGGCCACCGACGCGCCCTGTTCCACCAGAATGACATGCAAGTGGGCATAGAGTGTCTGGAAGCCGTTGCCGTGGTCGATCAGGATCATCTTGCCATAACCCACGTCGCTCCAGCCCACCTTGGCCACATAACCCGAATCGGCGGCGTAGATCGGCGTGCCGGCGGCGTTGCCAATATCTACGGCGTGATGGCCGGGATAACAATTGAAGCCGCAGGTGATGCGCCCCGTCACCGGCCAGCCAAAAACCCCTGTCCCGCGAGAGGCGTCCTCTGGCACCGGCCCGGTGTAATGCTCCACCACGCGTGGGATGTAGGGTTTCTCACCGCCGGGGACGACCAGTTTCAAGTCGATGGTCAACTTGGCACCTGGAGGGATGTCGTTGAGCTCAGAATTGACGATGGCTTCAACGGGCACCTGGTAATAAGCGGCGATGCTATCCAGCGTATCACCCTGAACCACGCTGTGATAGGCCCCATCGACCGGCAGGATGGTCAGTTCCTGGCCGAGTCTGAGCAAATCTGGCACCGCTTCGACCTCGGGGTTCGACCAGATGAGGGTGTTGATTTGCAGGCCAAAGCTGGCCGCGATGCCAGAGAGTGTATCGCCTGCCCGCACGGTATAGGTGATAATCTCTCGGCGCGCAGCCGCCTCTCGCACCACCTCTGGCGACGACGACCTGAGCGTCGGCAGGCTCTCGCCCGGCGAAAGGGTGCGGGGCACTGCCTCTGTCGGCGACATCACCGGCGTGGGCGGCTCAACCAGCGTGGTACGCAGCACCGGCGCGCGCAACAACGCGCTGCTCGTCGACGCATCCGTCCGATCGCCGCCGCGGGCTGTCACTGGCTCAGAGTCGCGTTCGCCCAGGCGTAAGGCTGGGGTGGGGGTGTGGAGAAAAGTTGCACTGCCCGATGTATCCATCCCGGTCAGGGATAACGCTGCTACCACGAGCAGTACAATAACCGAGTGAGTGGTGTATCTGGAGAGGAGAGGTGCCAGATTTTTCTTTGCCAGAGCAGCGAATCGCTGCCACCGGTCTATGAACGTTTTATCTGCGTCCCCATCTCTCGACGAGGGACTGTCTACCATCTCCAAATGGTTTCCTTTTCCGGCACAGCCAGGCTGCACCCTGTTTTGCAGCGCCCATTATACCACAGAATTGTGGCGATGGGAAATCGGTACTACCGACCAGCGGCGGGCCCGATCCTGACCTGTGTCCAGGGGGTGATACCGGCAGCGAGTTCCAGGTGAAACGTGTGGCTCTGATCGTAGCGCCGCCCCATCGTCACGGTGATACAACCGCTGCTGAGGCCATAGACCACCGACCATTGCGTGCCCGGCTGGGAAACGTCATCCAGCAGGCTCATGGCCTGCTGAACGGTGAGCCTGCCCCCAGCCGCGCTGAGGCGCTGTTCGATTTTGTCGTAACGCCAGCATTCACCCGCAGCCGAACCGGGGGCGGCGGCTCGCACAAAGTTGGTGGCCTGGTGCCAGGGCCCATCGTTGGGCGTGACGACCATCTCACCCTGGTAGAACTCGATCAGCAACGCGCGGCCCGATGGGTCGGCCAGCAGATAGTGCAACGCCGGCCCGCCGCCCATGTCGATGTTGTAGCTCTGCAGAATGGCCAGCGCCTCATCAACGTCGCGGGCACGATCCAGCATCTGACGGATGATACCCAGCGAGCCGATGGTCTCTCTGGCCGGGTCGGGGGGCATCTCACCCGGCGGCACGGCGGCCATACCCACCGCCAGGCCGTGCTCGTTCATACCGTCGAAGGGCAGGAACGGCGCGCCCAGCAGCGCCCGACGCTCCTCGAGCGGTGAATCGATCAGATCGTCAGCGCGGTCGCCGGTAAATCCGAGGTAGGCAATATCGACCATTGACACCGAGGCATATCCTTCGGGTGGATCGGTGAACAGCAGCAAGGCCGGGCTGAACTGCCAGTCGAAATTACGACCGTACTGCCGGTTGTCTGGATCGCCCAGGGCGGCAAAAAGGGAACAAGCCCAATCCGACGGCTGATCGCCGCCTCTCAGCCCGGTTGACCTGTGGGCATAGGCCCCGTGGTAACGCATGGTATAGAGGGGATAGTCATCCACCTGCGCCAGACTGCTGAGGGTGGCGAGCTCGTCCTGCGACAGCCCACCGACGACCGGTATCTCTGAGATCAGTGTCGGGGTGGCAGCCGCCGGCTCTGGGGGATAGAACGGCCTGGTCGGAACGCAGCCCACCGAAAGAACCAGACATATCCAGGCCACTGCACACAGCTTTTTTCCCATTGTCATGCGTTGTTTCTCCGGTGCGTCGGCCTATCGACGCTCGTAGCATCTTGACAAAGAAATCCTTACACGTCTGGCAAGAAAATATACCACCAAGGCACCAAGACACAAATCTACCTACCCACAGTGGGGCGATCTGGTTCACCTGACCGGATCGCGCCCGGCCGATCGTCCCATCGTATTCCTCTATGCCGTTTCTTCACGAGTTCTCCACAGTCTTGTGATACGATGATCGCAGTGTACGGTTGTTTTTCCATCAGCAGATCAAACCCCATTGTCATGGAGGAGCAGGATGAAAAAAAGAACCTGGCTGATCGTGTTCGCAGCGCTGTTGCTGGCAGCCGGGGGCGGCTATGTAGCCTACGACCATTTCCTGGCGCCCAGCGAGGAAGCCATCGAAGCATCGACGATACAGACTACCACCGTCCGCCAGGGGGATCTGGTCATCACTGCCAGCGGCTCGGGTGAGCTGATCCCCTCGGCGGAGGTGGACTTGAGCTTTGCCGCCGCCGGCACGCTGATCGAGTTACCGCTGGCTGTGGGCGATCGGGTGCAGGCGGGCGACGTTCTGGCCCGCCTGGATACCGCGCCCCTGGAGCGGGCGGTGATTCAAGCGCAGGCCAGCCTCATCAAAGCCCAGAACAACCTGGAGAAGGCTCAGGCTCCTTACACCGAGCTAGACCTGGCTCAGGCCCGGTTGGCCGTGGCCCAGGCCGAACTGGATCTGACCGAGGCGCAAAATGGTCTGGATGAAACACAAGACCCCTATACGGATCTCGATCTCGATCAGGCCCAACTGGCCGTGGACCAGGCCGAGGCAGACCTGATCGACGCTCAAGAAGCCCTGGCGACGCTGCTCAACCCGGATCTCGAAGCCGCCCGCGCCGCCGTGCGTGACGCCCAGGTGGCTCTGGAGAGCGCCCGCACCCAGCTCACGGTCGCCCAGAACGATTCGGACAACGCCGCCAAACTACGCACGCTGGAGGCCGAGGCCAACTGGTACAAGGACAATTATTGGCAGGCCCAGCAAAAATTCGAACGCGGCGAGATCACCCAACAAAAGCTGGATCAGGAATATAGCAACATGCTGGCTGCCGCAGAGCGCTACACCAGCGCTCTGGCTCAGGCCGAATCGTCGCTCCTCACGGCCCAAAACAGGGTGACGCAGGCGGAGGAAGACTTGCAAGACGCCCAGGAAAACCTGGCCACACTGCTGAGCGGCCCCGATGCCTCCGACCTGGCGGCTGCCGAGAACCGGGTGACTCTGGCCGACTACAACCTGGCCCGCGCCCAGGAGACGCTGGCCGAGATCGAGGCCGGCGCCGACACTGCGGCCCTGGGCCGCGCCCAGACGCAGGTGGCTCAGGCCGAGTATAATCTGGCCAAAGCCCAGAATACCCTGGCCGAGATCGAAGCCGGCCCAGACCCCGACGACATCGAGGTGGCTCAGGCTGACCTGGTTAGCGCGCAGGCAAACCTGGAAGAGGCTCAGGCAGCGCTGGAGGCGGCGGCGCTGATCGCCCCGTTCAACGGCACGGTCACTGCGGTGAGCGCCTCGGCCGGCGACGCAATTTCGGCCAACAAGGCGATCCTCACCCTGGCCAATTTGGAAGAGCCGTGGGTGCTGTTTTGGGTGGAAGAAACCGATCTGACCAGCGTCGCGCCGGGCAACGCGGTGAACATCGTCTTCGAGGCCCTGCCGGATTACACCTTTGCCGGCGAGATCCTGAGCGTCGACCCGGCGCTGGTGATGGTGGGCAACACGGCGGCCATCCAGGCGCGGGCCAGCATCGACCTCTCGGCGCAGCCGGTCAGTCTGCTCGCCGGCATGAACGCCGAGGTAGAGATCGTGGCGGCCGAGGCGCGTAATGCGCTGCTGGTGCCGGTGGAGGCCTTGCGCCAGTTAGGGCCGAACCAGTACGCCGTCTTTGTCGTGCTGCCCAATGGCGAGCTGGAACTGCGTCCGGTGGAGGTGGGCCTGCAAGACTATGTCAGCGCCGCCGTTCTCGCCGGCCTGGAGGCCGGCGAGGTGGTCAGCCTCGGTACAGCGTCGAGCTCCAGCACGTCCGAGACGACCACCACGACCACTGACCAGTTCCGGCCTCCGGACGAAGGTGGTATGATATTCTTCGGGCCAGGACAGTAAGGTGTGAGGCATGAGGAGAGCGTATGGCCGAGAATCTCATCGAAATCACCAACCTGAACAAAGTGTATGGCAAAGGCGAGATCGCCGTTCACGCGCTGCGGGGAGTGGACCTCCAGGTGCAAAAAGGCGAGTTCGTGGCCGTCATGGGGCCTTCCGGCTCGGGCAAAAGCACGCTGATGAACATCCTGGGCTGTCTGGATCGGCCCACCGGCGGCAGTTACGTGCTGGCTGGCGAGGACGTGAGCCGTTTGAGCAAAAACAAGCTGGCCGGCGTGCGCAACCGCAACATCGGCTTTGTGTTTCAATCGTACAACCTGCTGCCCCGGTTGACGGCGGTCAAAAACGTGATGCTGCCGCTGCTGTATGACGATCAGCAGCATCTGTCTGATACCGAGTGTCAGCACAAAGCCACCGCCGCCCTGGAAACGGTGGGGTTGGGCGACCGAACCCACCACCGGCCCAACGAGCTTTCCGGCGGCCAGCAACAGCGGGTGGCCATCGCCCGGGCGTTGATCAACGATCCGTCGCTCATCCTGGCCGACGAGCCCACCGGCAACCTGGACACCCAGGCCAGCGAGGAGATCATTGGGCTGTTGCACCAATTACACAAACAGGGCGCGACGATCGTCATGGTCACCCACGAGCCGGGCCTGGCCGATCACGCCGGGCGGGTGGTTGTCCTGGTCGATGGGCGGATCGCCTCCGACAAACAAAATGGCGTTGCCAGGAAAGGAGGCAAACTGTGAGCCTGTGGCGCACCTTCAAAGTGGCCTGGGAGGGACTGACGCTCAACAAGGCCCGCTCGTTCCTGACGACGTTGGGGGTCATCATTGGCGTGGCGGCGGTCATCATCATGCTGGCCGTCAGCGCCGGCGCCGAGGCCGAGATTGCCGATCAGATCAACTCGCTGGGGGCCAACCTGATCATGGTCATGCCTTCGATGCAGCGGGGCGGTTTTGCGCCGGGGGCGGGGCGCATGTCGGGTTTATCTTACGATGACATCAGCGCCATCGCCGCCAGCGTCACCGGCATCAACGGCGTCTCGGCGGAGCAAACCACTAACCAGGATGTCAAAGGCAGCGGCACGCTGGAAGATGTGTCGGTGGTCGGCACGACTTCTGGTTTTCCCCAGGTGCGCGATTACCAGGTGGCTCTGGGGCGTTTCCTGACCGACGAGGACAACGACCGCACCAGCAAGGTGGCGGTGCTGGGTTACGACATCGCCTCGGAACTCTTTGGCGATCCAAACAGCGCCCTGGGACAAAAGGTCAAGATCGGCTCGACGCAGTTCAGCGTCGTGGGGGTGATGGAAGAAAAAGGCATGGTGGGCAACACCGATTACGATGCGCGGGTCTATATCCCTCTCACGGTGGTGTTCAAAAAATTCACCAACGCCCGCTTTGGCGGCGATGCGGTGCGGCTGATCTATGTCTCGGCAGAGAGCAAAGACACGATGGACAGCGTCATGGCGCAGGTGACGACGCTGCTGGCCCAACGCCACGACGTGGAACCCTCGGCGCCCGACTTTAGCCTGACGACACAAGAGAGCATCATCGACGCCCGCGCTTCCACCACCGAGGCCTTTCGTAACCTGTTGGGCTGGGTGGCGGCCATCTCGCTGGTGGTGGGCGGCATCGGCATCATGAACATCATGCTGGTCAGCGTCACCGAGCGCACGCGCGAGATCGGTTTGCGGCAGGCGTTGGGCGCACGCCCGCGCGACGTGCGGCTCCAGTTCCTGCTGGAGGCGGTGATGCTGAGCCTGATCGGCGGGCTGGTGGGTGTGTTGACCGGCGTGGGCGGCTCGTATCTCTTTAACGAGCTGGGCACGATGCGCACGGCGTTGGTGCCGATCTCTATCCCACTGGCCTTTGCCGCTGCGGCGGCGGTGGGTATCTTTTTCGGTTATTACCCGGCCACCAAGGCCGCCAAGTTGGATCCTATCGAAGCATTACGCCGTGAGTGAGGATTTAAATCGGCAATTCGGCAATTCGAGAGTTTTGCTGGTTTGCCGATTTGGCGATCTGCAAGAAAACAGGAGAGGACGATGAAATCTTGGCGCGTAATTCTGACAGTGATGCTGTTGATGACGTTGGTCGGGTGCGGCAGCGAGACGGCCACACCCGCAGTTGAAGAGAATGCAGTCACGGTAAAGGTGAGTGAAGACGAGAGCGGCGCTTACGTGAGTGCGGTTCTGGGCACCTCGTACGAAGGGGCATTGCCGGCCAGCAGCCAGTTGAGCCTGGGCACCTTGCGCCTGGAAGAGACAGAGCACGCCGTCACGCCGGAGCAGGCCAGGACGCTGCTGCCGCTGTGGCAGGCGATCCAGGGAGGAGGGCTGCAGAGCAGCGCCGAGATCAACGCCGTCCTGAAGCAGATCGAGGGCAAAATGACCGCCGAGCAGTTGGCGGCCATCGCGGCTATGCAGCTCACCGCCGAAGACATGGGGGTGTGGGGCCAGGAACGGGGAATGGGGCCCGAGTTGTCGCCAGAAGCGGTGGCCACGCGCCAGGCCCAGGGCGGCGATCAGGGTGGCTTTGGCCCACCCGGCAACCTGAGCGAGGAAGAACGGGAGGCCATACGCGCCACCATGGAAGCGGGCGGCATGCCTTTCGGCGGCGAACGGGGTAACCTGAGCGAAGAGGAACGGGAGGCCATGCGCGCCACTGCCGAGGCGAGTGGTATGCCCGCCGGCAACCGCGGGTTCAGAGGCAGCGCGGGGCAATTCAATTTCCTGGTCGAGCCGCTGATCGAGCTATTGACCCAGCGGGCGGCCGGGTAAAGCTCGCCGGCCACAGGCCAGAGTATCCTGACATTTTCCCGAGAGCTGCGGGTAAAGGGCAGGGCTCAGGAAACTGGCACAGAAAACCAAAATAGTATACAATAGGCTTGGGCATGGCTCGCCCCAGAGACAATGGCATGTTGGCGCGATCATTATCTCCGGGGTGAGCCATGCCCGTTTGTTTGAGGCCGCTGAAACGGCTCAATCCCTGTACCATCGAGGCTCGGCATACTCTGATGAAGAAAGGATCACACTCTCGGTTCGCTCAAATTTTGACGAGATTCTAAAAATGGCTACACTCACGGTATGAGTGAAAAACTAGATGTAACCACTGAACGGGTTGACGATATTCCAGTGCTGCTCGCCTCCATGGATCGTA
>JBMOMT010000008.1:0-28796 GCA_049324835.1 Chloroflexota bacterium
AAGCCTATCGCCTGAGCACAGGAACCTCCTGGTTTGAAGCCAAGATGCGGATTATTCGAGATGCCATTCGTGCCTATCTGGCTCATCCTGAGTACACCCTGCCACTTTCAACTGCGTAACTTCTAAACCTATCAGGTCTAAAAATAGGGTCTACCGAGGCTCACAAGGACACACTCTGTCGCGATCGGAGCATATCCAGGTAACGTGGCATGGCGATGGTGTAGAGCCAATAGAGAAGGCGCGAAACGGGGAAATCGTAGGCGCCGATGTGCCGTACCAACTGGCCGCCGAAACCGGTCTTGAAGCGTAATACCCCCCACATAGGGTTCGATTCGTCCAACTCGTCGGGTGCGCCCCAGAAATCGTACACGGTGCAGCCCTGCTCCCTGGCCCAACGGATGGCCCGCCATTGCAGCAGGTAATTGGGCATGCATTGGCGCTCGCGGTCGGACGACGCGCCGTACATATACCAGGCCGTACGCCCGAAACGGAACAGGATCAGAGCGGCCAACGGTTCGCCGTACAGCTCGGCCACGAACGGCTGGGCCAGGCCGGCGGCGATAAAAGCGCTCCAGGCGTCGTGATAATAGGCGTAGGGCCGGATGATAAAACCATCGCGGGCAGCGGTTTCGGTGTACAGGCCATAGATGAGCAGCAGGTCGGCAGGGCCACCGAGCCGCACGCTCACGTCTTTGCGCCCGGCCAGCCGGATGTTGTAGCGTGTCTTGGATTTCATGTCGGCCAGCAGGTCCGTTTCACCGCGCGTCAGGTCGAGGGTCATGGTGTTACGAAACTGGATCTGCTCGGCGGACAGTCGCCAGCCCCGGCGGCGCAGCGCGCTCACCACCGCCTGGCCCTGAGGGGTGGCGGCGTCCACATCGGGGTCGATCTTGATAAAGATGGCCCGGCGGCGGCGGGCCAGCGCTTCCATCTCGCTCAGGACATCCTCCAGCAGGCTGGGGTCGGAAAAATCCAACAGCGGGCCTTTGGGCACATACATCACCGACAGGGGCAGGCGCGGCCAGCGCCGTTGCAGCACCGACGCCGCAGCACGCGCCTGTTGGGCCGGGTCGAACAGCAGCCGGCTGGGCGTCCAGCCATACCGGGCTTTAAAATCGCCCCACTGCCAGGTTTGCAGCACGTGGGGCGCGGGTAGCCTGAGCAGGCCGGTGTTCCATTGAATGGCGTCGGTGATTCGTTGCACGTCCATTTCAGGTTCAGGTGATCGCCTGACGGCGGCCGGCATAGGCGGCGTAAAGCCGGTACCAGAGAGGTGAATAGATGGCGTCGAATGCACCCAGGTAGCGTTGCACCCGACCGCCAAAACCGCGCTTGAAGCGATAGACGCCCCACAGACCATCGCTGCGGGCTGTGAACTGGGTTTCCAGCGAGGTTTCGTCGGCGTCTGGGATGCCCCACAGATCGTAGGCCGTGCAGCCGCGCCATCGGGCCCAGCGGATGGCCTCCCACTGGAGCAGATAGCTGGCCATACGCTGGCGCTCCCGGTCGGATGAAGCGCCGTAAAAATACCAGGCCTTGTCGCCGCAGGCAAAAGCCATCAGCGCGCCGAGTGGTTCACCGGCGTAAAAGGCCAGGAAAAGCCGGACCTGGTCGGCGGGCGCAAAGAGCTCGTAGGCGGCCCGGTAATAGGCCCGGCTGTGGATGCCAAAACCGTCGCGCGCGCCGGTTTGTTGCATCAGGGCGTAAAAGGTGTCGAGATCGTTAGCCGCGCCCTGGTGTATCTGCACCTCTTTGCGGGCTGCCAGCCGGACGTTGTAGCGGGTCTTGGATTTCATGCCGCCCAGGATGGCTTCCTCGTCGCCTGTCAGATCCAGCCAGATGGTGCGCCGGGGCTGGACGGTCTGGGGACTGGGCCGAAAGCCCCAGGCCTGAAAACGAGCCGCCAGAGCCGGGTCGTCGGGCAGCTCTGGCTCGATCTTGAGCAAGATGGATCGGCGAGAGTGGGTCAGAGCGTGCAGGGCAGGCCAGAGCCGGGCCGCTGTTTCGGCGTCGTCCGGGTTCAGCAGCGGGCCCTTGGGCAGATAGGCCAGGCTGCGGCCCAGCGGCAGGCGGCGAAAGAGCACCTGCGCCCCGGCGAGCAATCGACCGTCCTTTTCCAGGGCCAGGCGAACCGCCTGCCAGCCAAAACACGACTTGAGCGAGCCCCAACGGCTGTGCTGTAACAGGTGACATGCCGGGTGTGTGGTCACAAAGGCATCCCAGCGGCTATCATCCAGAAATGGGGATCGATCTGAGCGAAGAACGTTCACCGTGGCCTCTGGCAGGGTTTCATGGCCTCATTATACCACAGACAGGCCACTTGAGGCCAATCTGATTTGACAAAACCTGCCATCGTTGGTACAATACCGCCCGTCATCGCCGCTTGACAGGCGTGGGGCATTCGTCTAGCGGCCAAGGACATCGCCCTCTCAAGGCGAAGACCGCGGGTTCGAATCCCGCATGCCCCACCAAAACCCGAGGCTCGTTCCTGGCCTCGGGTTTTCTTTTGCCTTGACGTTTTGGGCTATCTCTGTTATCATGGGGGCGGTTTGAGCGGGTGTGGCGGAACATGGTTTGGGAGAGGAGCGAAGGCATGGCCTACAGACGGGTCGATCGGGCCAGGGTGATGACGCTGGTCGAGAACAGCATCAATCCTTTTCTGAAAAAGAGGGAGAACGTGCGCTGGCAGCAGCCCGAGGAGGGGGTGCTTTTGGCTGAGCACGGCTGGGCGGCGCTCATCGAGACGACGGCCAACGGCAAAAAGCACACCCTGTTGCTGGATGCCGGCCTGTCCGAAACGACGCTGCTGCACAACATGGATCGCTTCAAGCTGGACGTGATGGCCATCGAGGCTATCGTGGTCAGTCACGGCCACGGCGATCACACCGGCGCGTTGATCGGGTTGTTGCAGCGGTTGGGCCGGCCGCTGCCGGTCTTTGTGCATCCGGCGGCCTTTCGCGAGCGGTGGACCATCCCGCCCGATGGTCCCAGACGCGGCCCTTCTGGCCCCAAACGTGAGAAATGGGAGGCGGCGGGCGCGCAGATCGTGGCCACCGAAGGGCCGCACCAAGTTTTCCCCGGTTGCGTCGTCAGCGGCGGCATCCCGCGGCACACCGATTTCGAGCATCCGCCGCGGCACTATTTTTACCGCGAGAACGATGCGTTTCATCCCGAAACGTTGCCCGACGATCAGGCCGTGGTGGTGATCGTCGAGGGTAAGGGGTTGTTGGTCGTTTCGGGTTGCGCCCACGCCGGCATCGTCAATACGGTGCGTTACGCCCAGGCGATCACCGGCGAGCCGCGGGTGTGGGCCGTGGCGGGAGGGTTTCACCTGGCGGGGGCTTCTCAAGAGGTCATCGCAGCGACGGTGAGCGGCTTGCAGGCGGCCGGGCCGACCCTCGTCGCGCCGGGGCATTGCACCGGCTTTGACGCCCAGCGGGCCATAGCGGCTGCCATGCCGGCGCAGTTTGTGCTCAACGTGGTGGGCACGGTCATATCGACACACATGGAAGGAGAGGAAAGATGATCGCCGTTCGAGGAGGAAGGTTGATCGATGGCAGTGGCGCCGAGCCTCTGGAGGGCGCCGTCGTTCTGATCGAAGCAGGCAAGGTGACGGCTGTCGGGCGGCAGGGGCAGGTGGCGGTTCCGCCGCAGGCCCAGGTGCTGGATGCAACCGGCAAGACGGTGATGCCCGGGCTCATCGATGCCCACGTGCACATCATGATGGCCGAGTATGACCTGCAGCGGACGCTGACCACGCCGCTGTCGTTCACGTTTTACGAGGCCATCCAGAACATGCGCGCCACGTTGGAAGCGGGCGTGACCACGGTGCGTGATGCCAGCGGGGCCGATCTGGGCGTTAAACTAGCGGTGGAGCGTGGCCTGATCCTGGGGCCACGGCTGGTCATCAGTGTGGGCATGCTCTCGCAGACGGGCGGCCACGGTGACGATTACATGCCGGTTGGGGTCGAGATTCCGATCTATTACCCCGGCAAGCCGGTGTTGATCTGCGATGGCCCGGTGGAGGCGCGTCGCGCCGCGCGGCGCGCTATCCGCGCCGGCGCCGATGTCATCAAGATCGCCTCCAGCGGCGGCGTGCTCTCGCCCACCACCGAGCCGGATGTGGCCCAGTTTCGCATGGATGAGTTGCGCGCCATCGTGGAGGAGGCCCATGCCGCCAAAAAGCGGGTCATGTCGCACGCCCAGTCTACGGCGGGCATTCTGAACGCGCTCCAGGCTGGGGTCGAATCGATCGAACACGGCATTTACGTCGACGATGCCTGTATCGAGTTGATGCTGGCTCAGGGCAGTTACCTGGTGCCCACCCTCTATGCGCCGCACGCTGTGCTGGAGGTGGCCGAGCGCACCGGTCGCATGCCAGAGTGGGGGCTGCGGAAAACGCGCCAGGTGATCCAGGTGCATCAGCAGAACGTGGCGCGCGCCATAGCGGCGGGAGTCAAGGTTGTGATGGGCACCGATTCGGGCATCGACGGTCATGGCCAGAACGCCCGCGAGTTGACCATGCTGGCCGAGGCGGGCCTCTCGCCCATGCAGGTCATCGTCGCTGCCACCCGGCTGGCGGCCGAGTGCCTGGGCCTGGAGGACCAGATCGGCACGCTGGAGAGCGGCAAGCTGGCCGATTTGCTGATCGTGGAGGGTGATCCACTGGCCGACATCAAACTCCTGGAAGACACATCTCGCATCCAGGTGGTGATGAAGGCTGGCCAGGTCGTCGTCGACCGGCGTCGGTAGCGAGGGCACATACCCGGGCGGTAAACGTTTTTGCCTGGGGTCAGACGATTCCAAGGAGGCGCGACCAGCCTGCAGGCGGGTGGGTCGCGCCTTTTTCGTTGCCCTTGGGGCGCGAAAACCCCCACGCAGGCGCCAGGCTTTAGCCTTGCCATTGGTTTGGCGCGCGGGGCAGAGCCTGGACTGGGACGAGCACCTGGCGTTCGGTCGCGTTTGATGCGATGCCGTCGGGAGCAGACTGCTCCAGGATCAGGGGGTGCGAGAGACAGTGCCCCGACCTGGGCAGCCAGGTGTGAAACACGTAATCCAGAGTCAACGATAGTTCTTGGACCGGGCCGCGGTGGACAAAGCGGGCGTACTTTAGCACAGGGATGGTTTTCACGACCAGGATAGGACTTGGGCAATCCTGCCGGTGACTTTGGATGCCGGCCATGTACAGCGGCCCATGTTGCTCCCAGTCTTGGGGAAAAAGGACAATGCCACAAAGATCGGTTGGCAGAACGTTGTCCTTGAGGGTGTGTAATTCTCGGATCAGCAGCGCCCACAGTTCGGCGACGGTTGCGCGATCCTCTGACATGCGCGCCATGACGCCCACGACTTGAAACGCCTGCCGCTCTTCCAGCACGGGTCTCGGATGCAAGCCTGTATGGAGGTGCCTCAGGTGGGCAGGCGTCAGCCGGGGCATGAGTCGTTGTTGGCCGATGTGACCCTGCCGTCTCAACTGGCTGGGCTGCAAATCGAACATACGCTTGAAGGCGCGCGAAAAAGTTTCCGGGTTGTTGAACTGGTAGTCGAGAGCGATGTCGATGATTCTGCGATCCGTTTGGAGCAGGGCTTGTGCCGCTTCCGAGAGCCGGCGGCGCATCAGGTAATCGTAAGGCGGGTGATGGGTGGCCTGGCTGAACATCCGGCCAAAATAATACAACGAATAGGCGACGGCCGCGGCCATATCGGCCACGGTGATGGGTGACTGGAGGTGCGCCTCGATGAATTCGATGGCCTGGGCGACGCGGGCAAGGTCAGCAGCCATGGCGCATCACGACTTGAGGGGGATATAGACGTCCAGCACCGATTCCTGGATGCGCTGGAGTCCCTTGAAGCGCTCGTCGTAACGCTGGATGCTGTGGTTCCAGTCACTTTCCAGGCCGGCCTGAGACAGCCACTCGCCGATGAGCCATATCCAGTCGGAGACGATCTGTTCGCCGCGCAGTGTAAAGACGGCATAAGCGGCCGCGGGCAGGACTTTGATGGAGGTATCCAGCGGCGCGCCCTCGATCTGGGTCACTTCCAGGCCCACGAACACCTCGAATTCGCCCGTGCGCTGCGTTTCCTGGTGCATGATGTGCACTTCGTACATCACGGCATCGGGTTTGGCGTGCCGGATGCGCACCCGGTTTCGATCCAGGTAGGCCATGAACCGCGCCCAGAGGCGACCGATCTCGTTTTCTTCGCTCCAGCCTCCGGCCATCGCAAAGGGGTCGCCGAAAAAGCTGAACCCGAGCAGGATCAGCTGCGGTTGTTCGACGATGGTCGGTTCCATGTGCACTCCTCGACTGGGGGCAAACCGGCCCCGAAACCTTCGGGGCCGGTTTGCCCTTGGCCGCCAGCGACGGCTTATTCCTGTTCCCAGGGCTCCAGCCCAATGCCCTCGTCGGGCATCCATTCCGGCCAATCCGAGAGCCATTCCGGGATGTGGGCCTCCCGGACGCGATCGCACACCGGAAAGTAGGCCTTGAGATCCACGATAGGCGTATCGTTGTGGGCGTCGATGTCTGCCACCCGGACGAGCCCGCGCTCCTCGTCCAACCCCAACAGTTTGCAGGTGGTCATGGCGATGGGGTTGGGGCGGTACGGCGCCCGGGTGGCAAAGACGCCGGTCAGATGCTCTTCGGCGTAGGGCGGCCGGCTCTGGAGCCTGCCGCGCCATTCGGCGTCGTCGAGGCGATCGGCCCACCAGAACACCATCACGTGGCTGAAATGCTCCAATTGCTTCAGTGCGGGCCGAAAGGGGGCATCGATCTCGATCTGGATGCTGCCCTGATCTCTCCGGACGCGCCCGATGGGATGCACCTGATACGCCGGTCTCTGGCTGGTTGTTTTTTCATTCATTTGCTCTTCCCCTTGTTATACTGGCTGGCGTTGAATTAGATGCCACCAGTATAACAGAGGGGAGGGGAATTCGCCTGACGTTCCTTGTCCCGTTTGCAGCCAGCTACCTGCCTTTTTGCCACTCCCTTGACGATTTTTGCGATCCCGCTCCGGCCCTGCCCGCGCGGGTTGTGCCGGCATTATAACGAAGATCGCGGGCCAAGTCAACTCCAAAGTGCGCTTTTTCGGGTGTGGCATGGCGGCGCGTCCTGTGTTATAATCAGGGCTATGAAACGACCCGATCTGAAGGAACTGCTCGATTCTCTGCCCACCAAGCCGGGCGTCTATTTGATGAAAGACGAACACGGCGTGGTGGTCTATGTTGGTAAGGCCATCAACCTGCGCGCCCGCGTGCGCTCCTACTTTCACGAGTCGGCCCAGGAATGGGAAAAGACGCGCCAATTGGTGCGTCGCATCGCCGATATCGAGTTCATCGTCACCGGCTCTGAATTGGAAGCGCTGGTGCTGGAGAGCACGCTCATCAAGCAGCACCGGCCCCATTTTAACGTACGCCTCAAGGACGACAAACGTTATCCCTACATCAAGATCGCCTGGCAAGAGGACTTTCCCGGTGTGACCGTCACCCGGCAGATGGTCGACGACGGCGCGCGTTACTATGGCCCCTACACCTCGGTGGATGCCGTGCACCAGACGCTGGATCTGTTGCGCCGCACCTTTCCGTATCTGGACTGCAAACGTGTCATCACCGGCCAGGACACGCGCCCCTGTCTCTATTACCACATCAAACGCTGCGCCGGGCCGTGCATCGGCGCCGTTTCCAGGGACGATTACCGGGCCATCATCCAACGGCTGTGCGATTTTCTGGAAGGCAAAGCCGACGAGGTGCTGGCCGATCTGAGCGCCCGCATGGATGCTGCTGCCGAGGCCTGGCAGTTCGAAAAGGCAGCCCAAATGCGAGATCAGATCCGCGCCGTAGAAAAGGTCATCGAGCGGCAGCGAGTGGTCTCGTGGACCAAAGCCGATCAGGACGTGATCGCCTTTGCCCGCGAGGACGGCCAGGCCTGCGCCCAGGTCTTTTTCATCCGCCGGGGGCGGCTCATCGGGCGCGAGTATTTTATGTTAGAGGGCACCGAGCAGGAGGACGAGCGCCAGGTGGTGGCCTCGTTCGTCAAGCAGTTCTACGACGAGGCGGCCTACGTGCCGCCCGAGATCCTGTTGCCCGCCGAGATCGACGAGGCCATGATCATCGAGCAGTGGCTGCGCCAGCGGCGGGGCACCAAAGTAGCCCTAAAAGTGCCCCGGCGCGGCAAAAAACGCGAGCTGGTGCAGATGGCGGTGGAAAACGCCGCCGAGACGCTGGCCCATCTGCGCGCCCAGTGGCTGGCCGACGAAAGCCAGCACACCGTTGCCCTGTCGGAGTTAAAGGAAGCGTTGAGCCTGCCCGCCGCGCCCACACGCATCGAGGGCTACGACATTTCCAACATCCAGGGCACGGCGGCCACCGGCAGTTTGGTGGTGTTTGTCAAGGGTGTGGCTCGCAAGAGCGACTACCGCCGCTTTCGTATCAAAGGCGTGAGCGGCAGCAACGATTTCGCCATGATGCAAGAGGTGCTGCGGCGGCGCTTTAAACGGGCAGTCGTGGCGCGCGAGGATGAGGCAACCAAAGACGCGGCCAGTCGGGACGAAAAATGGGCGGTATTGCCGGATCTGGTCCTGATCGACGGCGGCAAGGGCCAGCTCAACGCCGCGTTGGAGGTGCTGGAGGAATACGGCCTGGACGATCTGCCCGTCGTCGGGCTGGCCAAAAAACAGGAGGAGCTGTTCCTGCCTGGCCAGTCTGAGCCGGTGGTGCTGCCGTGCGGCTCGCAGGGGCTGTTTCTGGTGCAGCGCGTACGCGACGAGGCCCACCGTTTTGCCGTGGCGCACCATCGCACCGTGCGCCGCAAGGCCGGCCTGGCCTCCCAACTCGACGCCGTGCCGGGCATCGGTCCCAGACGTCGGGCGGCATTGCTGAAACATTTCGGCTCGCTGGAGGCCATCCGCGCCGCCAGCCTGGAAGAGCTGGCGGCCGTGCCCGGCATGACGGCCAAGGCCGCCCAGGCGATCAAGGAGTGTTTGTAACGCCGCCTCATCTCGTGGGGGTGGGGCGGTTGCGCACCGGCAGCTACACGGGCTCCATTGTGTGGGCCATCCATTGCCGGATCAATTCCTCGCTGAAAACCTGCCCTTGCAACAAAAAGCTGCGGTCCGCTTCCAGAGCGTGCAGGGCCTCGTTCACGTAAGGCCGGGCCTGCTCGAATGTTTGGAACATCTCTGTCTCTCTGTAGAAAAACCTCCCGCAGGTTCCAGCCCTGCGGGAGGTTCGGTCTACTTGGCGTAATCTACTGCGCGTGTTTCGCGAATGACGGTGACTTTGATCTGGCCGGGGTACTGTAACATCTCTTCGATCTTGCGGGCCACGTCTTTGGAAAGGCGGATGGCCGCCAGATCGTCGATGTCGTCGGGCCGAACGATGATGCGGATCTCGCGCCCGGCCTGGATGGCAAAAGTCTGATCTACACCGGGGAACGAGTGGGCCACCTCTTCCAGCGCCTTGACACGCTTGATGTAGGTTTCCACCGACTCGCGGCGCGCGCCGGGCCGGGCCCCCGAAATGGCATCGGCGATTTCGACGACGATGGCTTCCATGCTCTGCTGTTCTTCCTCGTGGTGGTGAGCGGCGATGGCATTGATCACCTCGTCGGGCACGCCGTAGCGCCGCGCCAGGTCGGCGCCGATCAGCGCGTGAGGGCCTTCCACTTCGTGATCCACCGCCTTGCCCAGATCGTGTAACAGCGCGCCGGCCCTGGCCACCTCGACGTTAGCGCCCAATTCAGCGGCCAGCACACCGGCCAGGTGGGCCGTCTCCACGGCGTGGAGGAGTTGGTTCTGGCCGTAGCTGGTACGGAACTTGAGCCGACCCAGGATCTTGATCAGTTCTGGGTGGAGGCCCGGCACACCCGCTTCGATGGCGGCGCGTTCGCCTTCCTCCCGGATGACAGCATTGACCTCTTCTTCGGCTTTGCTGACTACCTTTTCGATGCGGCCTGGATGGATGCGGCCATCCAGGATGAGCTTGTCCATGGCCACACGGGCCACTTCGCGGCGCACCGGGTCAAAACAAGAGAGCACGATGGCCTCAGGGGTATCGTCTACCACCACATCGACGCCGGTGGCCTGCTCAAAGGTGCGAATGTTGCGCCCGCCGCGGCCAATGATGCGGCCTTTCATCTCGTCGCTGGGCAGTGGGATCATGGAAACGGTCGTTTCAGAGACCTGATCGGTGGCGATGCGTTGCATGGCTGCCACCAGAATCTTGCGCGCCCGTCGTTCCCCTTCCTCGTGGGCCTGGTTCTCCACCTCTCGGATGACGCGGGCCATGTCCTGGCGGGTCTCTTCTTCCACGGCCTGCAGCAACTGCTCGCGAGCCTCTTCCTGGCTCATCTGGGCGATACGTTCCAGTTCGGCTGTGCGAGACTCGTAAAGTTTTTCCAGGTCGCTCTGTTGTTTGTCCATGCGGCTCTGGCGTTGGTTCTGTCGGCGATCGCGTTGATCGAGCTGTTCCAATTTATTGTCCAGAGTCTCACGGCGCTTTTGCAGGCGGGCTTCCTCTCGTTGCAACTCGCGGCGCTGCCGCCGGTTCTCTTCTTCGATCTCGTTGCGCACGCGCAGCGCCTCATCCCGCGCCGCCAACTCGATCTCCCTGGCCTTGGCGTTGGCCTCTTCCACGATGCGCTCGGCCTCCACCTGGGCCGATTTGATTCTAGATTCACTCACGTACTGTCTGACAAAGTAGCCCAGTGCACTTCCCAAGAGAATGCCTATCAGGGCTACTGCTACAGTGATGATGTCCATTCCTCTTCCTCACTTTCTCGAACGTTATCGGCGCCTTTTCCCAGAGCCTGCCAGGCCTCCTGGATCACGCGGCGCGTCAGATCGTAGGGGTATCCTCGGCGCGTCAGATAGCCTGTGAGCTTTTGTCGAAAGGCCGACCATTCCAGATGGGATAATTTTTGTCCTTTCTCCATCGCCAGTCGACGGGCATCTTGGGCCTCGTCAACCTGTTCAATCGCCTGTTCGATGACAGGCTCAGCAAGTCCTTTCTGTGTCAGTTCGTAGCGCAGCATGCGACGGCTGCGCGGTCGAAAGGTGATACGGTTCTCCACCCACTGCCGGGCGAACTGGGCATCGTCGAGCAAGCCGACGGTTGCCAGGCGTTCCATCACGCGATCCGCCGTCGCGGCTGAGATGTTGTGGCGCGCCATACGCTGCCGCAGCTCGACCTCGCTGCGTGGACGAAACGCGATAAACCGGGCCATCTGTTCGTAGGCGTGGTGGTATGCATCCTCTTCTTTGAGGTGTGCGATCTCGTGCTCCGAAAGGATCTGCCCCCGGCGCAAGGGGACGGCCAGGTGGCTGACCAGGCTAAAACGATACTCGCCGTCCAGGTAGACGTTGACGCGATCGCGGTTGCGTTTCTGAACCCTCAGGGTCGTGATCTGGCCGCTCATTTTCCTCTCTCTGGCGCGTCTGGACGCAGGTCTAACACAAAAAAGCCGTGGCAAATAGACGCCACAGCTTTTTTGTGGGTTCACGTTTACGCTGTCGAGTGTACGAGGCTCAGTTCCCTACGATGGTGATGGATCGGGCAAATGGTATGACGTATTGCCCGGCTCAGGCCGGGAAAACGCCAACTTGTTCTCTTGTCGTTTCTGCGTTTGTTGTCACACCTTTAATAATCGTGCCCTCACAACCTGTACGCTTGTTGAAACCGAGTGCCTGGGCCGGCCTGCTTTTTGCCCAAGTTTTGCCTGTCATACGCGAAGACCCATCGGCTTTGAGAAGAGCCTGCCACATATAGCCATCGGCCTGTCCGGCCCCTATAGGTCGCTCTCAAGAACGGGTCTTCCCTTTTCAGCGTGCGTGAGCCACAGAGTGGCGTCTGGGAGCGCCGCCCGATAGTTTTTAGCGAACGTGCTCCCCAGGCAGAGCTGCCGAATAAAAAATGGTCGCTCTGCCGGTTTCCAAAAACACGTAAAAAATTAACGTTCAGAATAACACCCATCCAGGTCCGACAGGTTGCCTGTCGCCGGTCTTTGTTCAGACATCGTCCTGTTCCGCTGCGTCCACCGCAGACGCAGCGGTATGGCGAAGCGGTGACAGACTCGCCTGCTGGCGGATCTGGGTTTCGATCTGTTGGGTCAGTTGAGGGTTGTCGCGCAGGAACTGCTTGCTGTTCTCCCGCCCCTGGCCCAACCGCTCCTCGCCGAAGGAATAAAAAGAGCCACGCTTGGTGATGACATCGTACTCTACGCCCAGGTCCAACACTTCCCCTGCCCGCGAGATGCCCTCGGCGTACATGATGTCGAACTCGGCCACCTTGAAGGGTGGCGCCACCTTGTTCTTCTTGACCCGGGCGCGGACGCGGCTGCCCACCACCTCACCGCCGCTCTTGAGGCTCTCGACCTTTCTCAAGTCCAGGCGCACCGAAGAGTAGAACTTGAGGGCCATGCCGCCGGGGGTGGTTTCGGGATTGCCGAACATGACGCCGATCTTCATGCGTAACTGGTTGGTGAAGACCATGGCGGTGTTGGAGGCCTTGATGGCGCCGGAGAGCTTACGCAGGGCCTGGCTCATGAGGCGGGCCTGGCGGCCCATGGTGGCGTCGCCCATGTCGCCTTCGATCTCGGCCTGGGGCACGAGAGCGGCGACGGAATCGATGACCACGACGTCGACGGCGCCGGAGCGGACGAGGGCCTCGGCGATTTCGAGGGCCTGTTCGCCGGTGTCGGGCTGGGAGATGTAGAGTTCGTCGACCTTGACGCCGCAGCGGGCGGCGTAGGCCGGGTCGAGGGCGTGTTCGACGTCGATGAAGGCGGCGACGCCGCCGGCCTTTTGGGCCTGGGCGATGATGTGCTGGCAGAGGGTGGTCTTGCCGGACGATTCGGGGCCATAGATTTCGGTGACGCGGCCGCGGGGGATGCCGCCCACGCCCAGGGCGATATCCAGGGCCAGCGAGCCGGTGGGGATGGCGGCCACGTTGAGGTGGCTGGCCTGGCCCAGCTTCATGATGGCGCCTTCACCGTACCGCTTTTGTATCTGGGCCATGGTCGTTTCCAGGGCCTTGACGCGTCCATCCTCTGCCATGAAAAAACTCCTCGCCACAAGATGCACCGGGCGCGCAAAAGAACACACAGCGCATCGTTACGTTGACTGGCGGAATTATACTCGAAAAGTGGTTAGGGTGCAAACGGCAGCGACAAAAAACAGGAAACCACGGCTCAAAGGGCCGTGGTTTCCTGGCGGGGTTGGAGAAGCATATGGTCTATTTGGGCTCATTGTTATTGTAGCACAGTTGGATTAACGCTGCGTTATCGTCGTGTTAACGTTTTGTAAAAACTTGATTGTTCAGATACGATCTGAGACCTTGAGAGCCTGTCCGATGTGCGGGGGCAGAGTCGGCATCGACTGCGAATGGTCATCCAGGTGCGCCAGACGATCCAGTATCCAGTTGAGCGGCCACATGAGCAGCCAGTAAAGACGGTTTGCGAATGCCATGATGTTGTCCCCTTTTGTGTGTTCGTTTATTTCTGATAACAGTATAACATAGAATTCTGCCATCAGTGTTGAGAATTGATTGACAAAACGTAGGGAAAAGCTCAAAACATACGGTTACAGGCAGCGTAACTGCTCACCCTACCCTCCCGCAGGCTAAAATCGTTCATCCTGTCCCACGATCTAGCCGACCGGACGCTGGCGAATCGACAAGTTGCGCAGTGTAGGGGCGCGGCATTGCCGCGCCCCAAGAGCCTGCGGGAGGGTAAGCAGTTACCAGGCAGCGTTCAAGATCGAGCGTGTTTGCAAGGGGCACACTTGTGCTGGCGAGATTCACTACCGGACACTTTTGCATAGCGCGTCATTCTGAGGAGCAGAGCGACGAAGAATCTCACTTAACTTCAGAGATCGCCTGGGCAGAAGCGAGATTCTTCGCTCCCTTTGGTCGCTCAGAATGACAGAATTCGGCAGAGTTGAAAAAAGTGTCCGGTAGCAAACTGGCGAGAAACGATGAAGCAGGGTCTTGTCAGTGGCGGTAAAGTGGGGTATAATCCAACTGAATGGGTGCATCAAGCGGTCGGTATGAGGCTGTGGGCCATACGGTTTCTAATGCTGGTCTAACAAAAGTGTGGTAAAATGGAATGATAAACGGCATACGGCCAAAGGGTGCAGAAAGTAGAGGTAGTTCGAGATGATGCGATTCGATCGGTTTACAGAACGGGCGCAGGACGCGGCCATGCGGGCCTACGAGATTCTGCAGCGTTATGGACACAATCAGGTGGATACGGAGCATTTTTTGCTGGCCCTGGTGGAGCAACCGGATGGTGTGGTGTCTCAGATTGTCGAGAGGTTGGGGGCCGGCGGGGAGGGCATCAAGAATCGGCTGGAAGAAGAATTAAAAAAGAGCGGCCCGCGAGCCACCATCTATGGCGGCGGCGCCGGCCAGGTGTTCATCACGCCGCGCGTCAAACGGGTGATGGATCTGGCCAATCAGGAGGCTGCCCGTCTCAAAGACGATTACGTGAGCACGGAGCATCTCTTTTTGGCCATCGCCAACGAGCGTAACACCCCGGCGGCCCAGATTCTGGCCGAAAACGGCATCACCAAGACGCGCGTCCTGGAGGCCATCAAAGACATCCGGGGCGGTCAGCGGGTGACGGATCCGATGGCTGAAAGTCGCTATCGTACGCTGGAAAGATACTCTCGCGACCTGACCAAGATGGCCTACGAAGGTAAGCTAGACCCGGTCATCGGTCGTGATGGTGAGATTCTGCGGGTCATTCAGGTGCTTTGCCGTCGCACCAAGAACAACCCGGTGCTCATCGGAGAGGCGGGTGTGGGTAAGACGGCCATCGTCGAGGGGTTGGCGCAAAAGATCGCCCAGGACGACGTTCCTGAAATCCTCATGGGCAAGCGGGTGGTGTCGCTGGATTTGGGGGCGATGGTGGCCGGGGCGCGGTTGCGCGGCGAGTTCGAAGAACGGCTCAAGGCGGCCATCGAAGAGATTCAGCGGGCGCAGGGTGAGGTGATCCTGTTCATCGACGAGATCCATAACGTAGTCGGTGCCGGGTCGGCCTCCGGGGCGTTGGATGCCTCCAACATGCTCAAGCCGGCCCTGGCGCGGGGCGAGCTGCAGTGCGTCGGCGCGACGACGCTGGACGAGTATCGCCGCTACATCGAGCGAGACTCGGCGTTGGAGCGGCGTTTTGCGCCCATCTTTGTCGAAGAGCCCTCGGTGGAGCAGACCATCGAGATGTTGCGTGGTCTGCGCGATCGTTACGAGGCGCATCACAAGGTGCGGTTCGACGATCGGGCGTTGGTGGCGGCGGCGCGTCTTTCGCATCGTTACGTGACGGATCGTTTCCTGCCCGACAAGGCCATCGATCTGCTGGACGAGGCGGCAGCCAAACTGCGGGTGGCTATCCACTCGATGCCGCCAGACCTGAGAGAGATGAGAGGCCGTCTGCAGCGGCTGATCACCGAGGAGGAGGTGGCCGGGGCGGCCCGCGAGTACGAGCGCGCCGCCGAGTACAAGATCGAGCGGCTCAAGCTGGAAAAAGAGTTCGAAGAGTTGCGCGGCGCCTGGCAGCAGGATAAAGGCCTGGACGAGGTGGTGGAAGAAAAAGACATCGCCCTGGTGGTGGGTAGCTGGACCGGCATACCGGTTTCGCAGATGCTGGAGACCGAGGCGCAAAAGCTGTTGAACATGGAAGAGCGGCTGCACGAGCGTATCGTGGGCCAGGACGAGGCCATCCGCGCCCTGAGTGATGCCATCCGGCGCGCCCGCAGCGGCCTCAAAGACCCCAAACGACCCATCGGCAGTTTTATCTTTCTCGGTTCTTCCGGTGTGGGCAAGACGGAGCTGGCCAAGGCGTTGGCCGAGTTTATGTTCGGCGACGAGGAAGCGCTCATACAACTCGATATGGGTGAATATCAGGAGCGGCACACTGTGTCGCGCATGATCGGCGCGCCGCCGGGTTACGTGGGTTACGACGAGGGTGGTCAATTGACCGAGGCCGTCCGCCGCAGGCCGTATCGGGTCATTCTCTTTGACGAGATCGAAAAGGCTCACCCCGATGTGTGGAACTCGCTGTTGCAGATTCTGGAAGACGGGCGGTTGACCGACGGGCAGGGTCATACGGTAGATTTTCGTAATACGATCATCATCATGACCTCCAACCTGGGCACCAAATTCGCCGCCGAGGGCGGCGCGCTGGGTTTTGTGACGCCTGCCGAACGAGATACGGCCAGGGAGATGCGCAGCGACATCGAGCGGGCGCTCAAGAATCAGTTCCGGCCCGAATTCATCAACCGCATCGACGAGATCATCATCTTTCACAACCTCACTCAGCAGCACGTGCTGCAGATCGTGGATCTGCAAATGCAAGAGGTGGCCGGTCGGCTGGCCGAGCAGGGGCTCGCCATCGTGCTCACCGACGCTGCCCGCCGTTGGTTGGCCGAAAAGGGCTACGAACCGCAGTTTGGAGCGCGACCGCTGCGCCGTATCCTTCAGCGCTACGTGGAGAACCCGCTCAGCATCCGTCTGCTGGAGGGCGCGTTCAACAACGGTGATACGGTGATGGTCGACGCTCAAAACGACGAGATCGTGTTCCTCCACCAGGAAGAGATGCCCAAACCGGCAGAGGCCACCCATCAGGTGTCTGCCGAGGCATAAACGAGCATCAACACGCCCAAGCCCCGCCACGTTGGCGGGGCTTTTTGTATTTCGGGTCAGTATTGGGGTATCAGCAGTTCCTGACCGACCTCGATGAGGTTGGGGTCGACGATGCCGTTGAGATCGGCGATGGCCTGGACGCTGACGCCATATTTTTCGGCGATGGAGGCCAGCGTCTCGCCGGTCTGGACGGTGTGGCGGCGGGTGATGCTCGTCGGCGTGACGATTGGCGCGGGGGGAGTGAACGTGGGGGCCAACGTCGTGGTGGGTGGACGTGAAGGCATGAGAATGACGGTTGGCTGGGGCGTGGCAGTGGGCGTAAAAGTGGGCAGCGGCGTGCGAGTGGGCGTGGGCAGCGGCGGCGGCGTTTCTGCCAGCGACACGACCAGCGCCACAAACACAGAAAACGTGATAAAAGCAAACGCGCCTACGAGCATCCACTGCCAGCGAGTCACGGTATCCTTCCCTGTCCCAAGAACGATTCAGGCCGATTATATCATGGCCTCCCTGCGAGCGCAACGTCCGGCATTGAGGTTAGTAACTGCGCACCCTCCCGCAGGCTCTTCAAGAGCCTGCGGGAGGGTAGGCTGAGCAGCTACGAGGGCCAGAAGAATTCACGATTGTTTCAGGGCATTCAGCTCACTGCCCAAGATCCGCCGCAGGATGGCAATCGACGCCGCATAGGTCGAATCGACGCCAAAATAAGACAGGCTTTTGGACAGCAGCACCTGGCGGCGACTGTAGGGTGTATCAGAGGCATAGTGCAGCAGGCCGATATCGTAAGGCGCGTTGATGAACAGGTTGACGATCTGGTTGACGGGGTAGCGCCGGGGGTAGATGTCTTCATAGATGGCGCTGAGATAAGGGCCGGCTTCCATTTCGATATCGGTGTAGCCTTCTTTGTAAAAAAGGGCCATGAACTCCCGGTTCTGCAAAAACGTGCCCCGCACGGTGACGGCCTTTTGATTGTCGAAAACCGAGCCCCACAGCAGGTAAGTCGCCACGTCTTGCGCGGCGAAACAATTCTTGAAGAGAAAGCTGTTCTGCGAGTGCTCGTCGTAGACCACGTTGGGGATCATGATGTCGCCTACGCGGCCATTCAGCGTGGCGGCCTTGCCCATGATATAGACACCCCGAATGTCAGATACGTTGGCCATCACCTGGTAGAGAATCTGATAAGCTGCCATGCCCAGGGGATAATCCACGTTGACGATCAGCGCCGGGCTACTGCTTAGCCGCTCCAGACCGGGCAACTGTATCCTCGGATCGAACCATTCGGGCTTGAGGCGGCTCAGCTCGATGATCTGCGCCCCCACGTCAAAGTAAAGGGGGTTGTTCACCTGCAGCAGGCCACTGGCCTGCAGGTGCAATCGAATGGCCTGGCGGTGCGCCTGTCCTTGCGGGCTGCGCAGAAACCTGCCCAGCAGGTAATAGAGCAGGTTGGCCAGTTCCGGCTGACCGGCCTGTTCTTTCAGTTGTTGATACTCGGGCCAGAGATTTTCCAGATTGGTTTCTTGCAGAAAGGCCAGCAGCGCGTCCTGGTGGCGGGCGGCAAAGCCAGAGACCAGATTGGCCAGGCTGTGGGAATTGCTGGAGACAAAGTAGACCGGTCGATCGCGCAGGGCCAGGAATTCGGCGGTGCGCTCGACGCCCCGCCACCAGCCCTGGGCCGCCCGGCGATAGTCGGTGAGTGAACCGGCCAGCAGGCGAAAGGCCATACGTTTCTGTTTTCGAGCCGCCAGCAGCAGGTTGGGCCAGAAATCCTCTGCCCAGGCGAGCCGCAGCTTGTCGAAATCTTGTTCGTCCAGTTCGAGTGTTTCGCGGATCTGGGTTTCGTGCTCTGTTGCAAGTGGCTGACCACTCTCGACGCCGGCGATCAGCAACGGCAGCGCCGATGACTCGGCCAACCGCAGGTGCAGCTTGTTCCACTCGATCTGATAGGTGACCAGCATCGGGATCATGTCGTCGATATCGGAGACGCTGGCGATAAAGGCTGCCAGCGTCTCCTGGCCGTCGAAAAACATCTTGCGGCGGCGGCCCGGCGCCATCACCGGCTGCCAGTTCTCCGTTTCCGAGTAACCGCCGCGGTCGAACACTTCGTCCGATTGGCCCAGCAGCACCAGGCGTGTCTGGGGAATACAAGGCGGCAGACGCAGGATGGCGTACACAAACGCCGAGATGTCCAGCCACGCCTCGCCGGCTCCCAGATGCAGGCTGGAGCCGATGACAGCATGAGTTTCCTCCAGGGAGCGTACCTGAATCTCGCCGGTGCTACGCAGCAGTGAATAATAGGTGCGGATGTAAAGCTCGATCTCTTCGTTACCTGTAAAAGGGATGGCGCGGTCCATGTCCTGGCCTCTGGATCAGATCGGCGATTCGACAGGCAGCCTTGATCCTGGGCCTGTCGATGGGTTACTGGATTATACCTTTCAGACGGGAAAAAGCCAAGTCGTAGGGTTGGAGAGAGAGCATTTCACCTTGGGGGCGGGCTTTCATCCTCCCGCAGGTTTTCGGCGCGCAAAAGCTGCCTGTCTCTGTTTGGCGATTCTGCTGGGGGGCAGCTCACCCTGACTGAACCTGCGGGAGGATCGGCCCGATGCCTGTTCACCTGGCCAACTGGGACAGGGGATCTGGCGCTGCATGGATCTAACGAGCGCCACGGTTGTTGCGCGACCAGCCCTCGCCCTTTTTAAAGTGGATGCCCTTTGTGCGCAGGATGCGCCAAACCGTATCGTGGCTGATGCTATCGACCACATTGGTATCGGTGAGATAACGCACCAGCCGGTGCAGAGACCAGCGGCGGTATGGCTGGCCCAATGCCCGCGGCTCGGTGAGGGCGATTTCGACGATCCTTTGGCTCTGTTCGTCGCCGTAAGAGCGTTTTCTGCCGGGCGAAGGGGCATCTGTGAGGCTGGTGAGGCCCTCCTGGTTGAAACGATGAATCCACTTGCGTACACTCGCCGGGTGCCGCCCGATCAACGAGGCAATCTCGGAGCTGTTGTAGCCCTGGCTGGACAGGAGCACGATGTGCGCCCGCGTGTTTTGTGAATCTGAACTGGCCTGTGCGATCATGCCATTGAGATGGGATCGCTCTTGTTCAGAGACAGGTCGAACGTAGAGTGTCATTGCGCTACTCCTAACACCGCCGGTTTACAAGAAAACAGTGCGGATTTCTGAAACTTGATCAAGTATACCATCTTTCTCTGAAATGATGGGTAAATGCGTCGTGAATTTACTGTGAGTTTTGCGTAAATACGAGGCGGTCAGGCAAAGAAAAACCGCGAGACGGGTACACCGCTCGCGGTGGCAGCCAAACGGATCGGCTGGGCCGGGGTTAGACGGGGATGCTCAGCGAGGTCTCCAGGGGTTCGTCGCAACGGACGACGTAGGTAGGCGTGTTGCTGGCGTGAAGGAGCGTCAGCGGTTTTTCCTGGCCTAACGCCCGCCCAAAAGAGGTGGGATCGACCAGCACGGCGATGGTGCGTAGCCCCCGGCGGGCCAGCTCGCGGCTGATGAGCACCCATCGCTCGTCGGCTGTGGGGGTGATCACAACCAGGGTCACACCCCGGCCCAGACGGTCGGTTTCTGTGGCCAGCACCTGCGCCAGCGGCACCCGGCCTTCGGCGCGTATCAGGGCCAACGTTTCCAGGATTTTGGCCAGTTGTCGTTCGCCCCGATCGGCCGGCAGCACCTCGCGCCGCTGGCCGTGGGCCACCAATCCCACGGCGCGGTTCTGCCGGATAAAGTGCTGCGCCAGCGATGCGGCAGCCGTCACGGCGTACTCTTCGGTGGTGGGGGCGAGCATCAGCCTGGAGCGACGCGGTTGGAACAGGGCCGGCAGCTCGATGACCTCGCCCGGCGCGGCCTGGCCCACCTGTACCTCATGCTGCATATCGACAAAGACCCACAGATCGGCGGTGGGGTCCAACTCGAATTCTTTGACGATGAGCTGGTCTTTGCGGGCGGTGGAAGGCCAGTGGATGCGGCTGAAACTATCGCCGGGGGCATAATCTCGCACACCGGCAACGTTGGTGGTCACGTGATGCGTTTTGCGGCGCACGGCATCGCCGCCGGTGAGGCGTCCGATGGGCGACGAAAAGGCCCTCAGGTCCACGGTGGCCGGATAGACCACGATGGGTGAAGTGCGGTCGATGTAGCGCCTGACGGCAAAGAGACCGAACGGATCGCCGGTGGATAACGAGATAGGCCCCAGTCGAAAGACACCTCGCTCGCGGCAGGTGGTGCGCACCGCCCAATCGCGCCAGCGCCCCGGGCCTACCGAGTTCAGCACCCGGCTGGCGCGGTGCGCAGGAAGATCAGAGTGATCGTGTACCTCCAGCCAGAGTTTGGGAAACCAGCTTCGATTGTGCAGTGTAAAGCGTTCTTCGGCCGATTTGCCCACCTGCGAGCGACGCGCCCGCGTCCGCCGGCCCAGCTCTACCCAACGAATGCTCACCCAGGCCCACAGAAAAGAGAGCCCCACCAGGGCAACCAGCAGATACGTGAGGTTGTAAAAGATCTCACGCATGCGCTCATTTTTGATCGTGATCAGCGCTGCCACCAGGCTGACACCCAACAACAAAAAGACGGTGCGGTTCTGGATGTGGATGCTCCATTTGCGCCGCCGGGCGAACTCGGGTGGCACGGTTTCCGCGAGCCAGGGTATCGATTCTGGTGCGTCGATTGCCTGCCGCAGGCTCACATTGCGCCAGCCTTTCGTCGACGGCCCCACCAATTGCAGGCCACGTCGCTCAAAAACATCCACGCCGCGCGAGGGATGTTGAGTTTGAGCAACCCCATCGGCACTTCCAGCTCGCGTTTGTCGCACACGGTGGACATGTTGGCGCTGTCTACCTGGGGTTTGAGGGCCTGCAGCAGTTTGAGCCTTCGGTTTGTATCCTGGATGGTCATGATCTCGTCCACCTTTTGGCTGAGGTGGACGGCTTTTTGGATGCGCGCTTCGGTGGCATTGGCTTGAGCCGGAGAGATCAGGCCGTAGCGCGCCTTCATGCGGTTAAAGCGCAGCGCCGCCTGATAGGTGGCGGCCACGATCTCGTCGCGACTCATCCACCGGGTTTCATAGTTGAGCACATATTTCCAACTGGGCTGCACCAATGCCCGGCGATGATCCTCCAACGTGCGATGGATCAGCCGGTAGCCATAGTTTTCCGGGTTCACAAAAACCTTGCTGCCGGGGTCTAGAAACGGCGCAAAAGGTGAGATGAAGGGAATGACGCGTGGGTTTTGGGTGCCGCTGTTGAATTTATCCATGATGTATTCGCAGTAATCCACCGTGCCCATCACCGAGTCGTAGGTCTGCTCCGGCAGGCCGATCATAAAGAACAGATCGAAGCGCTGGCAGCCCACCGCCAGGGCGTCCTCGATGGTGCGCTCCAGGCTGGCGTTGGAATAGCGCCGCCCGAACGCCGCCCGCACCTTTTCGTCGTGCGATTCAGGCGAGATCTCGAGCGTGAACCTGGGCGCGGCCTGGGCCATCTTGTGCAGGAACTCGTGCGGGGCTGGGTTGAATATCTCGAACATGAGCTGATCGTTGACACCCTGAACCAGCTCGAGAAAACGATAGGCATAATCCATGCCGGCCTGACGGATATCACCCAACACAAACACCGGCCCGCGATTCCAGCGGGCGATGCTGCGAATATCGTGGGCCAACGATTCCGGCGAACGAAAGGCCACCTCCTGGCGGCCATAGACGTTCTGCATGGTGGTGGCCGAACCGCCGCAGGTGTGGCAATCGTGAATGCAGCCGCGGCAGGTGAGGGCAGCGGTGACGGGGTAACGCAGCCAGTCTTCGAACGGGATAAAGCTGGCCATATCGCGGTAGCGGGCCACGGCCTTGACCACGTAACTGTAATCGAGCAGCACGTGATCCAGGTTCGGCGGGCTGTAGGTGATGGGGTTGGTGTGGATGCCGCCCTGGGCGTCCTGCCAGGTGAGGTTGGGAATATCGGCCAGCGCCGGGCCATCGCCGTTGGCTGCGGCGATGTGTTGCATGAGCAGGGTCAGCGGCTCTTCGGTAGAATCGCCGCGCAGCACAAAATCCACTTCCGGCCGGGTGATCAGTTCCTCGTGGAAAAAGCTGGACGAAAAGCCACCAAAGATGACCGGCGTATCGGGGTGGTGTTTTTTGACCAGTTTGGCCACCTCGAGAGCGCCGTGGGCATGGGGCATCCAGTGCAGGTCGATGCCAAAGGCCTTGGGTTTGAGTTTTCGGATGGCCTTTTCGGCGTCGAAGCGGCGGCTCTTGAGCATACGAAAGGCCAGATTGACGATGCGCACCTGAAAGCCGTGCCGCTCCAGGTATTCGGCCATGGTGGTAAAACCAATGGGGTACATCTCGAACACGGGCGTCGAGGGCACCAGATCACTCACCGGGCCGTACAGGATCGACTTTTCCCGAAAGTCGTAAACGCTGGGTGCGTGCAGTAATACCAGATCGGTCTTGGGCATGAATGAGACTCCTATTTTTTAAACTCGCCATCGAGTGGGCAGAACAAACTCAGCGCTGGGCCTTGACACGGGCGCCGGGCACCGGCACCGACTGGCCGATCTCTTCGGCCACGGCTTTGGAACTGACGTCTTTGATGCGCGCCGATGGGCTGACGATGAGCCGGTGGGCCAGTGTGATCTCGATCAGGGCCTTGACATCATCCGGGATGACGTAATCTCGGCCCTGCACCGCCGCCAGGGCGCGGCTGGTCTGATAGAGCGCCAGGCTGCCTCTAGGGCTGGCTCCCAGGTAGATATCCGGGTGCTGCCGGGTGGCGGCCACCAGGGCCACGATGTATTCTTTGATGAGTGGATCGACATAGACCTCTTTGAGAGCCTTTTGAGCCTGGCGCAGCTCTTCGACCGAAACCACCTGATCGATGCTCTCGATGGGGTGGCGATATTGTTGCGAATCGAGGATGGCGATCTCGTCTTCGCGTCTGGGGTAACCCAGGCTGATACGCAGCATAAAACGATCGAGTTGCGCCTCTGGCAGTGGAAAGGTGCCCTCGTATTCGATGGGGTTCTGAGTGGCCATCACCAGGAAGGGATCTTCCATGGGGTAGGTCACACCGTCCACCGTGACCTGCCGTTCTTCCATGGCCTCCAGCAGCGCCGACTGGGTCTTGGGCGTGGCGCGATTGATCTCGTCGGTCAGCACGACCTGGGCCATCACCGGCCCTGGGCGGAACTCGAACTCGCGCGTCTTTTGATTAAACACCGAGACGCCGGTCACGTCGGAGGGCAGCATATCGGGTGTGAACTGGATGCGGCGAAACGTGCAGCCGATCGATTTGGCGATGGCCCGGGCCAGCATGGTCTTGCCCACGCCGGGCACATCCTCGATGAGCAGATGGCCCTGGCACAACAGTGCCAGCCAGGCCAGTTGCACCTCGCGATGTTTGCCAATGATGACCTTTTCCACGTTGGCGACGACTTTTTCGGCCAACGCCTGAACTTTGTCCATAGTCCTCAGCTCCTTGATATCTGTGCGCCCAGGCGGCGTTTGCTCTTGTGCAGGCGGAAATTATACCAGAGATCACCAAAAGAGGCCAATTGTGACAGAAAAAGGGGATCGGCGAGGCGGATCAGGGCGTGCCGTTGCCGGGCGGCGTGGCGCCGCTGAGGAAAAAGGAGGAACGATCCATCTGAGTGGCAAAACGCAAGGCTGCCTGGCGGAGAGGTTCATAGCCGGTGAGGCAATAGGCCAGCGCGCCGTTGACCTGCTTTTGCTCCAAAAGGCCCAAGACCACCAGTTCATCCAATTCCCTGTTGACGGTAGCTGGTGGTACACTCACCTGTCGAGCCACCGCTTCAACCGTGATCTGGCCGTTGGGGTTGCCGCCAAAAAAGGCCACAATGTCCCAACGCACCGGATTGGTGGCGTGGCGTTCGACAAAGGTCAACAGATCCAGGTCGAGTTCTTTTTTTGTCGGTTGCCGCTGATTTGGAATCGAGGCGATCATGGATCAACCTGTCATGGTCCCGCGCGCGAGTGGACGCTGCGCTCCGATGGGCCTTTGCACTAAATGTATCATTCTGTTACGTAAAAGTCAATAGTACCTACCTCCTAAGCCTTTGTGTTTTGGGCTCATTTCTGCTATACTTGCTTCGATAGTCTCCCGCTTGGGTGTTATGGGTCTGATTTTACCGCAGAGCCGCCGAGTTCTCAGAGGAAGTGATATAAAACTCGGCGGGCTCTGCGTTCTCGGCGGTGAAAAATGGCCCCCAGGTACTTGCAACACGTTATAGGGAGACTATCTGGACTTCTCAGGGTTGAAATCTGGCAGCCAGGAGGTTTACCGATCCATGAAGATCATGGTGCTGAACTGCGGCAGCTCGTCGGTCAAATACAGTCTCTTTGCCATGGACCAGACAGAGCGGGCGCTCGTCGGCGGGCTGGTGGAGCGCATCGGCCTGGACGACCCGCGCCTGGTGCACAAGCCGGCCGATGGCCGCAAGGTGGTGCGGGAAAACGTGCCGGTGCGCAACCATCATCAGGCCGTCGAGCTGGTGCTGGAGACGCTCACCCACCCCGATCATGGCGTCATTGCCTCGGCCGGCGAGATCGACGCGGTGGGGCACCGGGTGGTGCACGGCGGCGAGCGCTTTGCCCAATCGACGCGCATCGACGACGCGGTGATGCAGGCGCTGCGGGATCACGTCGAGCTGGCGCCGCTGCACAATCCACCCAACATCACCGGCATCGAGGCGGTGGCGGCCATCCTGCCGCGCGTGCCCCAGGTGGGTGTGTTCGATACCGCCTTTCACCAGACCATGCCGCCCCAGGCCTACATTTACGGCCTGCCTTACGAGTATTACCAAAAGCACGGCATCCGCCGCTACGGCTTTCACGGCACCTCGCACCGCTTTGTGGCCCAGGAAGCGGCCCGTTTTTTGAGCCGCCCGCTGGCCGATCTGCGGCTCATCACCTGCCACCTGGGCAACGGGGCCAGCATCGCGGCGGTGCAAGGCGGCCGCTCGGTGGACACCAGCATGGGCTTTACGCCGCTGGAAGGGCTGATGATGGGCAGCCGCTGCGGCGATCTCGACCCGGCCATCGTGCCCTTTTTGATGGAACGGGAGGGCCTGAACACCGACGAGATCGACGCGCTGCTGAACAAAAAGAGCGGCGTGTTGGGTGTTTCCGGTTACACCTCGGACATGCGCGACATCGAGGCAGCGGCCTATGCCGACGTCGAAAAGCGCACGCCCAACGTCGACCATCCTCACCACCGCCGCTCCAAACTGGCGCTGGATATTTACAATTACCGGGTCAAAAAGTACATCGGCGCCTATGCCGCCGCCATGGGTGGGGTCGACGCGGTGATTTTCACCGGCGGCATCGGCGAGCACTCGGAGGTGACGCCCGACGACGCCTGCGCCGGCATGGGGTTCATGGGCATCGAGCTGGGGCCGGTGCAAAAGCTGGGCGGCGGCTGGTACGAGCTGAGCCGGCCCGATTCGCCGGTGCGGGTGCTGGTCATCCCCACCGACGAAGAGTTGATGATCGCACGCGATACGTTCGAGATCGTGGCAAATTGAGGTGCAACGCACCTTTTTGGAGGTAGAATTGAGCATGTAGGGGGGCGAGTCGCCGCAGCGCCAGCCCAGTGACAGGCACTTGCAAAGTGCCTGTCACTTTTTTAACCCGCAAAAGTTGTCAACCGACCCGTTCTCTGGTATACTGTGAAAAAGTTTTCCAGAGAGCGGGTTGTGTCATGGATGCAGAACTGCAAAAATTCGCCGCCAGTTTCGTCGCCAGCACGCGGGATCACATTTTCATCCGCCCGGCCGATGGTATCATCATCCTGCGACCCAACCGGGCCCATCACCTCAACACCACGGCCACCGAGATGCTACACGCCATCTACAGCCAGGCCCAGGTGGACGCCGCCGCCGTCGTGCGCGACCTGGCCGCCCGCTATGGCCAGCCGGAAGAACGGGTGGCCGAGGACCTGAGCAAGCTGCTGCGCTCGGTGTCGCTGCTCATGCAAGACCGCCTGGGCGCCGCGCCGGCGGTGCGGGCCACGCTGTTCGGCTCTCACGAGCGCACCCTGCCGGTGCTCTCCGAGATCGCGCTGACCTATCGCTGCAACAACCGCTGCTTTTTCTGCTACGCCAGCGCGCCAGACCGCGGCCGCGAGGTGCCGGAGATGAGCACCGATCAGGTCAAAACGGTGCTGGACAGGATCCGCCGCCAGGCCCAGGTGCCCATGGTCTCCTTTACCGGCGGCGAGCCGACGCTGCGATCTGACCTGCCGGAGCTGATCGCTCACGCCAAGTCGCTGGACATGTGGGCCAACCTGATCACCAACGGCATTCGCTGCGCCGACCCCGAGTTCGTGGCCCGGCTGGCCGAGGCCGGGCTCGACTCGGCGCAGGTGAGCCTGGAGGCCGGCGACGCCGCCACTCACGACGCGGTGGTGGGCCATGCCGGCGCGTTCGAAAAGACGGTGGCCGCCGTGGGGGCGCTGCGGGCGGCGGGGGTGCGCACCCACACCAACACCACCATCAACACCCACAACCGCAACGCGCTGTTCGGCCTGATCGATTTTGTGGCCCGGGAACTGGGCAGCGAATACCTCTCGATGAACATGGTCATCCGCACCGGCGGCGCGGTGGGCGTGCCGGACATCACCTACACCGAGATCGGCGAGTTGGCTCTCTCGCTCAAGGCCCACGCCGAAGAGCAGGGCATCCGCTTTGTGTGGTATTCGCCGGTGCCCTACTGCCTCTTTAACCCGGCGGCCAACGGGCTGGGCGGCCAGAGCTGCGCCGCCGCCGACGGGCTGCTGTCCATTGCGCCCAACGGCGACGTGCTGCCCTGCTCCAGTTTCGAGCGGGGCATCGGCAACCTGCTGCGCGAGGATTTCGCCGCCATCTGGAACCGCCGCACGGCCCGCTACTGGCGGCACAAAGAGTTTCTGCCCCCCGGCTGCCGCGACTGCGATCTGGCCGACATGTGCTGCGCCGCCTGTCCACTCTACTGGGACGAGCGCGGCGATCTGGCCGAGATCGCGCCGTTCATGCGCCCGGCCCGCGCCTGGGAGTGGTTGGACTGGCGGCTCAAACGTCGCTTCGTGGGCAAGGTCAAAGGGGTAGGCATCGAGTGAGAGGGTCACCACTATGCCAGGAGGTTCTGTGATGCAAGAGCAAAAAATGGAAGAGCAAATCGCCCAAGTCATCCAGGTGCTTCCATTGGAGATTCGGCAAGAAGTGCGTGATTTCATCGAGTTCCTTTTGGAAAAGCGGGTGCAAAAACCCAAAGCAGAACTTGGGCTTGATTGGAGGGGGGCTCTGAGTGAATGGAAGGATCAATTCACCTCGGTAGAGCTCCAGCACAAAGCGCTTGATTGGTGGAGCGATTGATGTTTCTACTGGATACCTGCATCGTGCTTGAACTTTTGCTGGATCAAGAAAAAGCCGGAGAGGTAGAGCGTTTCTTGCACAACATCTCCCCAGACCTTTTGCATCTCTCCGAATTCTCCCTCTACTCGCTGGGCGTCATTCTTCTGCGGCGTCAAGCTTTCGATGTCTTTTTGCAAATAGTGGACGATCTTTTGCTGACAGGCGGTGTTTCGTTGGTGAGGCTTGGCCCGGAGAATATGGATGAGGTTGTCCGTGCGGCCCAAAGTTTCAGGCTGGATTTCGACGATGCATATCAGTATGCCGTGGCTGCAAAACACGATCTGACTATTGTGAGTTTTGATAGCGACTTTGACCACACTGAACGGCAGAGGCGGACACCTGCCGAGCTTTTAAGAGCATAGACTGACCCGCATTTGGGCGAGTAGAACGCATGGCTTCAAGTCCTGTCGTCATCCGCACGCGCGATCTGACCAAACGCTACCAAAACCTCACCGCCGTGGACGGTCTCGACATGGAGGTGCGCCGCGGCGAGGTGTTTGGCTTTTTGGGGCCCAACGGCCCCGAAACAATCTGTGGTTTGCCAAAGCGAGGTTCGTAGTGAGCGGAGTGGAGTGGCGTCTTACGGCACTCCACGCCGTTACGCGCCTGACCACGAACATATTTAGAAGTTACGCAGTTGAAAGTGGCAGGGTGTACTCAGGATGAGCCAGATAGGCACGAATGGCATCTCGAATAATCCGCATCTTGGCTTCAAACCAGGAGGTTCCTGTGCTCAGGCGATAGGCTT
>JBMOMT010000009.1:0-12872 GCA_049324835.1 Chloroflexota bacterium
CGACTATCATCTGACGCCGCTTTCCGAGTTACAGCTCAAGATACTTGCTCTGCTGGACTTGCCGGCAGAGATTTATACGCGGCTCGCACATTTTGCGATTCCACCCTAAAAATGAGCGAACCGAGAGGCCAAGATATCGCTTGGCCAACTTGTCGAAACGAGAGAAGATACGACGATAATGCTTGATTTTGCCGATGAAACACTCGACCAAATGCCGTTCTTTGTACAAATGGGTGTCGTATTCGTAAGGTTCCTTGCGGTTTGAGCGAGACGGAATCACCGCTTTGGCTCCACTGACCTCAATGGCCTGACGAAACGCATCGGCATCGTACGATTTGTCGGCGATCACGTGTTCGCCACGATAGCCATCGATCAACGCTTCAGCCTGAGTGATGTCATGCCGTTGTCCGGCGGTCAGCTTGAAACGCAAGGGATTGCCCAAGGCATCCACATTGACGTGAATCTTGGTGCTGAACCCGCCACGACTGCGTCCCAGGGCCTGGCTCTCTTGGCCTCCCTTCTTCTTTGAGGCCCCGGCCGCACAGGCATGGGCACGCACCACGCTGCTATCGACTATCAGATGTTCCATATCCGGGTCGTCGACGAAATGCTGATGCATCTTTTCCCAGACGTCGTTGTCACACCAGCGGGCAAAGCGTTTGTAGACACTGTTCCACTGGCCATACTCGGCCGGCAGCAATCGCCATTGCGCACCGCTTCGGCTGAGCCATAGCACGCCCTCGACAAAACGGCGGCAATCGGCTTCCTGTCCCACGTACGCGCTGGGGCAGAAACGCAAGAACTGGAGAATCTTTGACCATTGTTCGTCTTGTAGTTTGATGGTTGACATGCGGGTATTTTACCTCAAAATGTCAACAGAGCCTAGATTTTCGACCGATCGGTTGTCTCACCTATTATGGCACAGAGGGCAGCGAGATTGAGATGTGGCCTCAAGGAGCTTCTTGATAGCTTCGTCGGAGAGATACGGTGGCAGCCTCTTGGGCACTCGTGGCCGTTCCACCCGTTCCATCGGATTTGGGATGCCGTACTCGGCCACGCACCAACGAAAGAAGGTTGAGAGTGCCCGGTAGTAAGTATCCAGGGAAGTGGGTGCATGACCAGCCTCTCGGCGATCGGCCAGGAAGTGACGGACGTCATCGGTGGTGACATCTTCCAAACACTTGCCATCGATGCGGCGAGCCAGGACGCAAAGTGTGTCCCTATACTTGACGAGGGTATGCTTGGAACGTCCTGCAGCCCTCTTTGACAGAAGAAAAGTGTCCGTTGCTTGTTTCAGAGTGACGCTCATGATCTCCCTCCTCTTGGTAATGAATGTTGTGAGTTTGAGAGATCGTATCACGGGAGTAGAGAATCGAAAGAAAAAAACCCGTCGAAAAAATAAAAGAAGCCACTCTGGTTGAGAGTGGCCCCTGGGTATGTTGCTGACTCATCATCAAAGGCATCCGGACGAAGTTACCAGGTCATAGTTCCCTGACATGCGAATTCCTGCGTTTGAGAACTGAAGTGAGGGCACCCGAGGCCTGGACCTGGCAATTTGTCGAGATCTGTTCACGACTGGATAATACCTGCATCTCATGCTCGGTCATTTCGTTCGGAAACTGCCAAGCAGCAACAGGTCTTCGGCCATGCCCCGATCCGTCAGCGGCTCGCCGGGGTGCGCCAGCAGCCACCGCACGAACCGCTCCTGGCGCTCCAGCAGATCGGCGGCCACCTCGGGGTCGTCCACGTGGTAGACGGCCATGGCCGCCTCGACGGTGCGGGGACGGTTCTCGATGGCCTCCAGATAACGTTGCGATGCGGTGTCCATACACGATTCCTGCCGGTATATCAAACGGCGCAGCGAGGGTGGATCAAAAAGGCGGCCCGCCGACTTGCGACGGACCGCCTGGTTGATCCCATGAGCTAGTCCAACCACCACGCTTGTGGTATAATGGTGCCTAGCTCATGCCCAACTGGTTGCCGCAGTGGGCGTGAGTCAGGGCTGGGTGGGTGGTGTGAACACCTGCCCGGCCCGTTCTACGCTTGTGTCACCTCCATGATAACAAATTCGCAAGCTCGTGTCAAGCGTTTTTTGGCACGAGTTTTCGGCAAATCGTCCAAAGAGGCCGCAGGTGACGGTCACTTTCACTCTGCCGGCGAGGGATGGACGTACTTGACCGCGCCTTTGTTGACCATCACCTCCAGACCGGTGGCTTGCCTCACGAACAGCTCGTAGGTGTCCACGCCGCTCAGTTCGCCCTTGAGCGCCTTGCCGTCCATCAGGGTGACGGTGACCTGTTTACCCTGCAAAGCCGCCAGGTACTCGGCCTGGCTCTGACCCCAGTTGCGTTTGGCTTTCTTTTCTTCGGTGCTCATTCCCAATCTCTCACCTTCATCCCTTCGTTGCCCAAACTCGCATGATGTCTCGGCCTCTAGCTGACAAACAGCACCCCATCCGGTGCGCGGAGGAACAGCACCGGCGCGGCCCAATCGCGACTGTCGCAGCCTGCCGCCAGTAGAAGCGCTTCCCGCGCCCGCGAGAGACTCACATCCACTGGCAGCCCGCGGGCTAGCATGGCATAGAAATCGTGCGCCAGGGCCACGCCGCTGGCATCGGGCAGTGAGAACTGCATGCCGACCACCGCGCCCAGACCGACATCGACCAGCGCCGGGCCGACCCCCAGCATGGCAGCGCGCCGCTGGGACCCGGCGGCATCGGCGGCGCTGAGGCAGGCGTTGAGCACCGCCAGGCGCACGTTCGTCCCCTTGAGCAGCGTCGCCAACACCGTTCCCGGCAGCCGCTCCGCGCGGCCTGCCCAATCCTCGAGCAGCAGCGCGCCTTCTCGACCGTCGAAATCACCGTGCCCGGCAAAGTGCAGCACGTGCGGGTCGATATCGATGAGGTGCTGGCGCAGCGTTGACGCGCTGGCGTGAGGCAGTGGCATGACTTGCACCCGACTGCCCAGCGGCCGCAGCGATTCTGCGATAGCCAGCACTTCCCCCTCGACATCCAGCGGCATGCAGTTCGACGGTGACGCGGTGGCTGCCAGGATGCGCAGCGGCGGTTGAACGGCAATGGGCGGCGCGGGCCGCGGTACCGGCAGGTAGCGCACGATCAGGACACGTTTGGAGAGAGCCAGCGCCTCCCGCTTTTCGGGGTCGCGCAGCAGCTCCCAGGGCAGGGCCTGCAGTTCCGGCGGGTCCAGGCGCAGTCGCAATCGCAGGCCCTCCTCAGAGCCGGCGCGGCCCACGCTCTCGGCGTAGCGGGCGTGCACGTCGCCGCTGAACAGGGCAGTAAACAGCCGCTCGCCGACATCGGCCAGAAAGGCGGCGTCGGTGTCGTCCTTTTCGAGACGGGCCAGCAGGGTAGTCAGTTCATCGGCAGCGAAGGGCATTTTGAACGTGGCCTCACCCTCGCCAGCCGGAGAGGCCACGGCCCTGACCGGGTACTGGCCTGCGTGAGGATCATCGACCTGCAACTCGAAATCGTGGTAGCGGGTCAGTGGCCGGCCGGGGGCAGACATCCTTTGGAGGGTTACAGGCTGGACCGCGCCACCCGTATCCGGCCCAGGGGCGACGCCACGGATGCCGGCCAGCAGGCGGCGAAAGGCCGCCTCGTCGTCCAGGCCGCCGCGAAAATCGACCCAGATGGTGCGCCGCAGAAATCGGGGCAGGCGTTTTTCGCGTGGATCAGGCGCGCCGGGCAGGAGCACGGGGATGACGCGGCGGGAGCGGTCACGCACGCGCTCTTCGATGGCCGAGCGCATTTCCTCGTTTTCCCAGGCGCCAATGCCTGAAGGGCCGAGGAACACGGCTACCGTCTGGCAGGCATCCAGCGCCGCCTCGATGGCCTCCTGCCAGGGCTGGCCCGGCACCAGGTGCCAGCGGTCGAGAAAGGGCGTCAGTCCCGCTTCGTCCATGAGCCGATGGGCCAACACCTCGATGGCGGCTTGGTCATGGGTGTTGTGGCTGAGAAAGACATCATACCCGGGCATGGCTCTCCTCTTGGCCCCCCTCTTATTCGATTGGCTCGACGGCCAGGTCGGGGCAGGTTGGGTGATAGCGCACGGCAGTGCCGATGAACGCCTGCCACTCGCCCGGCGTGAGGTTGCGGTTGGCCGTGCGGCAGGCGCGCTCTTGCCACGACTCGAAACGGATGTCCCAAAGCACAGCGACGTTGTCATCGCCGGCCGAGGCCATCTGCGTGCCGTCGGGGCTAAAGGCCACCGCCCAGACTTTATCCGCGTGGCCGGCCAGTGGCCAGCCGAGTGTCTGCCTGCTGGCCATATCCCACAGTATGAGGCTGTGATCCAGACTGCTGGAGGCCAACAGCCTGCCATCAGGACTGAAGGCCAGGCCGCTGACAAAATCGGTGTGTCCCTGCAATGGCTGACCGATGGGCTGCAAGCCCGTTTCGGGATGGGCCGCATCCCACAAGGTGATGACACTGTTGTTGTCCCCGATGGCCAGTGTCTGCCCATCGGGGCTAAAGGCAACGCTCATCACCCAGGACGCGTCAGTCCATTCCTGCACCATCAGAGAACCGTCGGTTACCTGCCATAAAGCCACACTGCCATCGGCGCTGCCAGAAGCCAAAAGGCGGCCATCCGGGCTGAAGGCCAGGCTCATAATCTCGCCCCCATGCCCGCGCAGGGGCGAGCCCATGAGCGACACGCCTGCGGCCACGTTTGCGGTGTTCCACAGGGCGATAGCATTGTCCCGGCCGCCTGAGGCCAGGATATGGCCGTCGGGACTGAAGGCCAGGCTGGTGACCCCACCTGCATGGCCGGTGAGGGGCGAGCCGACCGTCTGGTCGGTGGTTGTATCCCACAGCAGGATGGGCTTTTCCGCGTTGTCACTGCCGGAGGCCAGCCATCCGCCCACCGGACAAAAGGCCACGGCGTTGACCGGGGCATCGTGGCCGGTGAGGGGCTCGCCGATGGGCTCGCCGGTGAGAGCATCTCGCAGCATGATGGTCGTATCGTGGCTGCCCGAGGCCAGCATCCGGCCGTCGGCCGAAAAGGCGACGGTTCTCGTATCGGCGCGGTGCCGGGCCACAGACCGGGCGATCCTCTGCGACACGCTCAGGTCCCACACTACGATGGCACCTTTGCGGCCGGCAGCGATGAGAGTGCGGCCATCGGCGCTGAAAACCAGGCTGTACACGAACGCCGTTTGAGCGTCCAGGGGTTGGTCGTAGGGTTGGCGTCTGGGAATGGACCAGCGCCGGATGGTGCCGTCTCGACTGCCCGAGGCCAGCACGCGGCCGTTGGCGCTGAAAGCCAGGGCATACACGCTGTTGGTATGTTCGGTAAAAGAGACGAACGATTTCTGGGTGGTGAGATTCCAGAGGATGATCTGGCCATCCTTTCCGCCAGAGGCCAGCATCTCTTCCGTCGGGCTGAAGGCGAGCGCAAAGACCGTGCCCTCGTGCCCCGACAGGCGGCCAGCTGCCAGTTGTGTCGCCTGCCGCACATCGGCCACGTCCCACAGGTGGATGGTGCCGTTCGCGTCGCTCGAGGCCAACAGCTGGCTATCGGGACTAAAGGCCACGCTGTACACGCCGCCGGTGTCTGGAGCGAGACGGCGCAGCAATTGACGGGTCTCGACGTCCCAGATGGCGATGGTATCATCGTAACTGCCGGAGGCCAAAAGGCGACCGTCGGGGCTGAAAGCCAGGCAGCGGGTGTCTTCCGGGTGGGCAGAACTGCGTTCTAGCAGCTGGTAGGTGGCCACATCCCACCACAGGATCAACCCATGGGCGTCGCCGGAGGCCATCACTCGGCCATCAGGCGTGAACGCGACGCTCCACACCTTGCTATCGTGATCCTCGAGCTGTACGACCGGTCGGTGGGTCTGGAGATCCCAGAGGATGATGGTGCCGTCCTCACTGGCCGAGGCCAGAGTGTTGTCGGGGCCGAGGGCCAGGCTCATCACCGAGTCCTGGTGCCCGTGCAGGAAAAAGGTCAGCCTGGGGTTGTAGAGCATGCCTTCGAGCAGGCTGCCCTGCGTTTCGGCCAGATCGGCGAGGCGATTGGCTTCCAGGCTGAGTAGAAGCGCCTGGTCAAAGGCGTCATCCAGGCGCGTGCTGGCCTGGGCCGCCAACTGGCGGGCCAGGGTAGTCCGCGCCCTCTGGCGGATCTGGACGGCAAAGACGACAGCCGTAACCGCAGCCGCCAGTGCGACCACGAGAGTGGCCGCCAGGTAGAGGGCGCGGCGGCGCAATTGGGCCGCCCGTCTTTGGGCGGCGGCCAGCTCGCTCACGGCCAGCTCCTGGCTGGCGCACAGGAAGCGGTGTTCCGAGGGGCTCATCGTCTGGGGGTGTGCTTCGGCCCACTCCTGGGCCTCGGCCAGACGCGCTCCCCGGTAGAGGTAGCTCTCGTCGCATTCTTGCCTTTCCCACTCCTGGGCTGCGTCCGTCAGGCGGCGGTGAGTGAGCAGAGCGGCGCGGTCGGTTTCGATCCAGCCTTGCAGGCGGGGCCAGCCGCGGATGAGTGCCTCATGGGCCACGTCCACCACCTCACGGCCCTGCTCATCCTTGCCCGTCGTCAGCAGCCGGGCGTCGGTCAGCGCCTGCACGGCCGTTTCCACGTCGGCGGCTTTAGCATCAGGGGGCAGCAACTCTGCCAGTGCTGCCCGGCGGCGGGTATCCTCGGTGCCTTCGCCGGGCTGGGTGAGCCGCAGCAGCACCCGCTGTGCTGCCGCCTGCTGCTCGGGTGTGAGCCTGGCATATACCTCATCCGCCCGCTGCGCCAACGCCCCCTTGACCCCACCGAGGGCGTGATAGGCATCGGTTGTCAGCCAGCCGCCGCGCCGCCGCCCCCACAACTCAAGCAGAGTGTGCTGCAACAGGGGCAGCGTGCCCGGTTCGTCGCCCAGGTCATCCAGGATGGTCTCGGTCAATCCTTTTTCGTAGTGCAGGCCCACCGCCTGGGCCGGGTGCTCCATCGCCCGGCGCAGCTCCTCCGGGGTCATGGGCCCCACCAGCACGTCGCGCTCGGCCAGGCGGGCTGCCAGTGCCGGATAGGCCGCGCACTTGCCGAAAAAGTCGGCCCGCATGGTGACCACCGCCACCGTCTGCCCGCCAGCGATGGCCGAGGCGTAGAGCAGGTTAACGATGAACCCCGTCCGGGCGCTCTCATCGCGACACAGGGTGAACAACTCTTCGAACTGGTCGACCACCAGCAGCAGGCGCTGGCTGTCGGGTGCGGCAGCCAGCGCCACCTGTACGGCAGCGTGCAGCCCGCGCTCGTCTCGCCGCAGCGTGCCCAGCAGCGATGCCCGCGCTGCCAGTGGGTCGGCGCTCCCGCCCAGGAGGGGCAGCAGACGGGCAGCCAGGGTCTCCAGCGGGTGCGGCCCCGGCTTCAGAATCACCACCGGCCAGCGCTCGCTGTTGGGCAGCGCCCCCGCTCGCACCTGCGGCACCAGCCCTGCTCGAACCAATGACGACTTGCCGCTGCCCGAGGGGCCGATGACGGCCAGAAAACGGTCCTCCCGCAGTTGCTCCATCAGGTGCTGCGTCAAGGCTTCCCGGCCAAAGAAAAAGAGGGCGTGCTCCTCATCAAAGGCTTGCAAGCCGCGGAAGGGGCAGGTGGTCTCGGCCTTTGCCAAACCCTCGGGGCCCGGCGCGATCCCCTTGATGCCACTGACCAACTCGTGGAAGGCGTGGGTATCATCAGGGCCGGGGCGAAAGTCGACCCAGGTGAGACGGGCCAGGAAGCGGGGCAGCCGTCCTCGCTCTGGCAGGCGCGCGCCAGGTAGCAGCACGGGGATGACGCGGTAGTCGGGACGGCTGGTGCGGATGTCGAGTCCGGCGCGCATCTCTTCATTCTCCCATGTGCCCAGCCCGGCCGGGCCGAGAAAGACGGCGCAGGCGCGGCTGGCATCCAGCGCCTCCTCGACGGCCTCCTGCCAGGGCTGGCCCGGCACCAGGTGCCAGCGGTCGAGAAAGAGCTCAAGTTTGGCCTCCTCCCTCAGGCGGCGGGCGATGACCTCCACCGTCTCTTGATCGGCGCTGTTGTAACTCAAAAAGACGTCATACTCGGCCATGTGTCACATCCCTACTGGAGCAACCATCTCCAGATCGAGCCCCTGGCGGCTGATCTCGAACCGGTCAGAGTGGCGGAGAGCATTGGCAAAGGGCGCCAGATCAAAGGGAAAGGTATAGGCCAGTTGTTCCAACTCTCTCAACAAGACCTGTTCCGCTTCGTGGGCGCGCAAGGCACAGTCCAGGAGCCACAGCGCCAGAGGTTGGTTCTCGGTCTGGCGGGGCGGCGTCGCCTCGTAACTGCCGCGTACGTCGGTTTCCTGCAGCACATGCCAGTCAATGAGAGTACGCAGCAAGCGTCGCACCGCTCGCTCCAGCGTCGTGCGTTGGCCCCAGTCTTCGATCATGCGGCGCTGAACCTGCGCCTGGCTGAAGCGGCCCTGCAGACGGCTCAACTGGCCGACGGTGGCGGCCACGTCGCGGAAAAAGGGATAGGCCAGCAGCGACAGGCCCCAGTGGAGGCAAAGGCGTTCTTCTGGGCTAACTTGAGCCGCCAGTTGAAGAGCCTCATCGCGCAAGGCTTGATCGGTTGTTGGCACCTTGACCCACAGGCGCAGCAGCACGGTGATCGTCTTGCGCTGCGCTTCTGGTCCTACCACTTTGTTCTCCAGGCAACGGTCAAGGCGCCCGGCCATGAGGTCGAAATCCAGACCCTCTTGACACAGGCCGACGACAGCATCCAACCAATCCAGTTGTACTTGGCGGTCAAAGCCGATGAAACGGTTCATGTGGTTATTCCCGAAATCTGGACGAACGGTACGATGACTTCTTCCAGGGCCATGCCGCCATGACAGACGGTGCGCTGGCCCGCATCCAGGAAGGCATCCAGTTGTGGGGCGAGCAGCACCTTGAGTGGCTCAGGCAGGCCGACGTTGGTCCACTCGACCGCCGTCGGCGATTGTGCTGCCGCCAGAGCGACGAACGCCGCATCGTCGTACACGCGAGCGCGCTGGCTGCGCTTCTCGACCAGTACACCTTCCCTGATCTGGCCGATGCCGAGCGCGGAGACGTTGCCGTGATCCGAGGTGAGGTAAACGGTGAACGACGCTTCCAGCAGCCGGTCTACCAGCCTGGTCAGGTAGCGATGGCCGCTGTGCCAGAGCTGCACTTGTTGATGCATGCCGGCAGTGCCCAGTTGCATGCCGTGCAGGATATTGTCCACCGTGTTGATCACCAGGCCGACGGCCTGGGTTCGATGGTTTCCGATCAGCGCCTCGACTTCCGGCTCCAATCTGCCCTCGCCATCGGGGCGGAGGCTGCCGTCGGCGCTCAGGTCTTTTACCCCAAGATTACGCAGATAGCCGACGCTCGCCTCACCCAGGCCCCGCTCGCGCCAGAAACGCCGCCAGTGAGAGGCTTCCTGCCCGGTGGTGGCCCAGGAATTTGGGAAGAACTGCGGCGCAGCCCCGGCCAAGATCGCCTGGCGCGAGATGGAGGTCAGCGTGGGCACCCAGGCGAAAACAGCGCCCTCTTGCACGGACCAGCCGTGCGGCTCATCGCTCCAGACATCGCGGATGATGAGCCACTGATCCAGCGCCAGGCCATCCACCACGACCAGCGCCAGGCGGGATTCGGGATATTGGGTTCGGTGGGCCGCCATGTGGTGGGCGATGTGATGCACCATTACCGGCTGGGGCACAAAGGGCAGGCTGTGCAGCGTATGATAGCGCATGTGCATCCATTCCGCAAATCGCTCCTCCAGCCGCAGGTGCAGCGTGCGATACCGCGCCGCCCTCTGTGCGTCCAGGCCGGGGACGAGGCGATGATGCAGGATGGTCAGCTCGGCCCAGCGCGCGGCAAAGCTCAGCCAGTCTTTGTGGCTCGCATCGGTCGCAGGCAGCCCGGCCTCCAGGCGCTCCAGCAATCCGGTCAAACGGCGCAACTCGAAGGCCTGCTCGTCCACCTCGATGCCCACCTGCGCCCAGCCCTCGACGGTCCAGCCCTCCGGCAGGGAGACCGGCTTGAGTTTACCTTCCAGGAAGAGGGTGTCCACATAGACGTGGACGTCCGCATCTTCGAAGGGTAGCAGGTCGCCGGCGTGGTAGGTGGCGCCTGGCTCGCGGGCCAGCACCTCGGCCGGTTGCCGGGCGGCCAGGTAATTGCCCCACCGCGCCTGCAAGAAGGCCAGGAAATCGGCCGCATTGTGAAGCATCGTTTCCAGCGGCCACGCTTCAAAGGCCGGATGGCGACGCAACGACTCCAGCAACAATGCATCGAGCCGGGGCGGCACCCGCTCTCGCCGCGCGTGGCGCGACAGCAGTAGTTTGAGCAGGCTGGCCGGCGCGCTGATTTTGTCGGGCACGATGCCAAAGACATGTTGCAGCACAAACAGGGCGCTGGCCCGATCGCCCATTTCCGGGCCGGTGTAGCCATGAGTGGCTTCATAGAGCCGTTGCAAGTCGGCGACATCCAGTTCGCTGACCACCGGGTAGCTCAGCCGGGGGAACAGGTCCGGCAGGCGGAAGGTGAGCATCCGGCCAGCCTGGAGCAGGTCGTAGGGCAGCGCGTGCAGGCTCGCCTCAGGCGAGCGCAGGATGACCACCAGGTCGGTGTCGTGACCGTCGTCCCAATACCGGCGGTAGTGGGACTCGTAGGCGTAACGAAAGGCCACGTGATCCTCAAAGGGCAGCAGCTCAAACCCGTTCTGACGGATGGCGGCGAGCAGCTTCTCCTCTAGCATGAGGCCATCCGGATCGGCCACCAGCGTCAGGCGGTGGAGCGGCTCCTGAAAGTGTTGGAGGATGTAGTGTCGCCAGTTCGCCATGGTCGCACCTCTACACCAACCGCCCCTGCTGCGGCTCCGTCTCGGTGCGCATGAGCGTGTTGTCATAGTACTTCAGCAGCCCCGCGTCCTCCTGCAGCACCAACGGCGGCAGCCGCTCGGCGACCTTGACGGTAAATTTGTTTTTTCGCCTCATTTTACGCCTCATCCGGGGGCGTTTGCGCCTCATCACGCCCGGCCAGGACATAGTGCGTACCCCGCCCTACGCCGCGCTGTCGCAGCAACCCACGGGCGACCAGGTCAGCCAGGTCCCGCTGCGCCGTGGCGCGGGCCACGCGATTCCATTGAGAGTAGAGCTCGGTCGTCAGGCGCGATTCGTGTGAGAGGAACTCCAGGGCTTGGATCTGACGTGGGTTCAGGTCCAGGGCAGCCGTCTGTGGTGCTGCCGCCTGGCCCACGATCTGCTCCAGGGTTTTGATGCGCTCCTCCAGCCGCACCATCTCCACGGCAATCCCCTGGACAAAGTATTCCAGCCATTCGGTCAGGTCGCCGCTCTGATCGGCCGCGGCCAACGCCTCATAGTAGGAGCGCCGGTCCACGTTATAGTACTCTTCCAATGCAAAGAAACGCCGGGTGTCGAAACCTCGCTTGTAGAGGATCAGGGTGGCCAGGGCGCGCGCCGTGCGGCCGTTGCCGTCCACAAAGGGATGAATACGAACGCACTCGTAATGGGCGATGCCGGCGTGTAAAACCGGCATCAGTTCATTGGCCTGGGAGCTGTTGAGCCAGGCGACCAGGTCGGCCACCAGGTGTGGTATCTCCTCCCAGTCAGGTGGTCGGAAGCGCACCTCGCCCGTGGCGGGGATGCCGACGACCACCGGCACCTGGCGGTAACGTCCCGACTCGTGCTCTGCCAGGACGTTGTGCACGACCAGACGGTGCAGTTGAAGGATCGTGCCCTCTGTGACGGGCTCGTCGGGCCGACCCTGGTATTGGCGGTCGATATAGGTTAGCACCTCGACATAGTTGAGCACTTCGCGCTTTTCGTGGGGATGGGCTGCCACCTCGCGGCCTTCGAGCAGGTCGGTGACCTCTTCCAGTGAGAGCGGGTTGCCCTCGATGCTGGTCGAGTGGTGGGCGCTGCGGACCAGGGCCTCGTGCCGCAGTTGAGACTCCCACTGCGCGGCAATGGGGGCGCGCAGGACCACCGCGCGCGCCGCCTCGATACGGCCAATCATGGCGATCAAGGCGTCGGTGCGTTGGAAGCTCGGTTCGTACATCACTGCCCCTCCTCCGGGCTCCGGGCGAGAGATTATAGCAGTCGCCCCTGCTCCGGCTCCGACTCCGCCCGCATCAATGCATTGTCGTAGTACATCAGCAGGCCGGCGTCCTCCTGCAGCACCGACGGCGGCAGCCGGTCGGCGACCTGGACGATGAGATTGTAATCCCGCTCGTGCCAGGCGTGTTTAAAGCCGGCCCGCACCGCCTCGGTGCGAAAGACCTTCAACCGCCCCTTGCCCTGGGCGTACTCGCCGAATTCACGCAGCAGCGAGCGCTCGCGCAGTTTTTCCAGGTCGCCCTGGCGGGCCGGATCGGGCACGTACCAGCGCTCCCGCTCGTCCTTGAGAAAACTCTGAGCCAGCATGTCGCCCAGCTCCGGCAGGGCCTCGTGGCGGGCCTGGTGCAGTTCACGCAAGAACTTGGGCTGGAGGTCCTGGTAGGTCTGGGGACCGGCGCCAATGTCGGGGTCCAGCTCGCGGCGCAGCCATTGGATGGCCGACTTTTCGTCGGTGACAAAGAGGGCAAGCTGTTCCACCTTGGTGGCCCGCATCCGCTCGCGGTCGTATTCGGCGGCCTGGTCGGGCAGGAAGTACATCTCGTCGCGCTCGGGGAAGCGTTGCTTGAGGCCGGCGTAAAAGTCGGCGGCGCCCAGGGGCACGCTGAAGCCGCGCTGGATGTGAAAGGCGACCATGCGGTCGTAGAGCAGGTAGGATTGCCGCTCGGCGACGACCTCCAGCGCTGGTGCGTCGGGCATCTTGCCCGATGGGGTGGCAGGCAAGATGCCTGCCCTACGTTCGACGACTTCCAGCGCCGGTGCGTCGG
>JBMOMT010000009.1:12972-28569 GCA_049324835.1 Chloroflexota bacterium
GCATCTTGCCCGATGGGGCGGCAGGCAGGATGCCTGCCCTACGTTCGACGACGACTTCCATCGCCGGTGCGTCGGGCATCTTGCCCGATGGGGTGGCAGGCAGGATGCCTGCCCTACGCTCGACGACTTCCAGCGCCGGTGCGTCGGGCATCTTGCCCGATGGGGTGGCAGGCATCTTGCCCGATGGGGCGGCAGGCAGGATGCCTGCCCTACGTTCGACGACGACTTCCATCGCCGGTGCGTCGGGCATCTTGCCCGATGGGGTGGCAGGCAGGATGCCTGCCCTACGCTCGACGACGACGGGCAATTGGGCCAGGTGCTGACGGACGAAGGCCCAGGCGCCTTCTGTGCTGCCGGCCTGCTCCAGAAAGCGGCGCTCAAAGCCGGTGCGAGGTTTGTAGGCGGAGATGATGAGGTCTTGTTTGACGGCGGCAGTGCTTGTGTACTGCTTGAATGAGCCTTGTTTTTTGTCTAGAGAACGAACGTCGGCTATCACAAAGCCTGATCGAAGAATAGCCTCTTGAATGGCATTCCACACGCGGTTCTGAGAATTGTGGAATTCGACCGTCATCCAACGCCCTGGCTTGAGAATACGATAGAATTCACGGAAACAGCCTTCCATCAGATGTTGGTATTCCAGCAAGCCTTTGCGCTGTGTTTGGTTGACTACTGCCTCTGGCTCACTATTTGTAGGTGTCCGCAGCCAAGTCTCCCAGTAGAAACTCAATTCTGAATACATCAAGTTGCCACCGAACGGAGGATCTACAAAGACATAATCTATTGTGCTGTCAGCAATACCAACCAGGGATGTAGCTGATTGCAAAGTTATCACTGCATCGTCCAGAAACAGGCTTTGGCTCATACTACGGAACAGCTTTGCCAGAGTTCTGGAACGATCGCTGAAGGATCGAATCACCTGAACTTCTGGAATTGTTGATGAGATATAGAGTGTCCCCTTTGTACCCGCGTTAATTGGACCACCACCCCCGCGAAAATAGTAACTGAATGCAATGCTTGCCAGCTTGGTAACTGCTCTGAGACTAGCTGTAAAGCAGAATCTGAGTAGGTTTCTCACTTCGGGATTTGCCCTGTAGAGCCGTTGCCACAACGCAGCCAGTACCCACAGATTTCTTTGCGTATAGAAGTGGTGGACGTGAGTGATGCCAATGTCATCGTTGCGGTGCGACTCGTCGCCTTCAGGCATGCGGTCGGTGGGAAACCAATACGGAATGTCACTCTCCTCAATGCGCCGGATGAGGGCCAGGTCGTCGGCATCGGGGGTTTTTTCGTAGCGGCGGCTTCTAGCCGTCGAATGGCTGGAAGCCATGCCCACCGAAGCCATGCCCACCGAAGCCATGCCCACCGAGTAGTTGATGAGCACCGGCACCTGCCTGGCCCGGCGCACGGTCTGGTTCAGGGCGCGGTCGAACACGGTCTCCCAGGCGCGCTCCAGGGTTCGTTTGCTCTGTTCGGCCCCGCAGCCGGGGCAGGGGAAGGCGTCGCGCACCTGGCCGGTCTCCTTGTCCACGGCCACGTCCCAAAACACCATCTCGCGCCCGCACTCTGGGCACACAAACACGTCCGACCAGACCGTGTAGTTGATCTTGCCCTGTGGAGCAGGCTTCCAGCCTGCTCGCTCAAACCCCCCATGCAGCCAAAACCACTCATAGTCCCACGGAGAAACAGCCAGACCGGCCTTGACCGGATTATGGGCGATGTAACTCAGAATACGGTGGTATTCCTCCGGATTACGAACGATGTGGTCATACGTCTCGGACTGCCAGACTGTCTCGCCGCGCCGGTTTTCGACCTGGTTGATCTCGTTGGCGCTGTATGATTTGACGCTGTGCATCAGGACGGACAGGTCCCAATAGACGCCGGGTTGTTTTTCTAGCGGCGAGAGGATGGCATGCACATGGTCGGGCATCACCACTGCTGCGATCAGGTCAAGACGTTGGCCGTTCCAGAACTGAAGTGCACTGAGGACGACGTCACGGGCCGCCGGTGAAAGCTGGCGTTGGCTGGCCGTATTGAAGGTGATGAAATAGTGTGCCCCCGGAAGCTGCCAGTGGGGCAAGTCTCCCTGTCGGATGGTGAACTCGGTGATGCCTTGTAGAGAGGGCATCCTGCCCTCTGGGGATGGCAAGATGCCCTCTGGGGATGGCAAGATGCCATCCCTACATTTGTCTTCTATGATCTTCTGGATGAGCCGGCAAGATGCCGGCTCCACATGCCAGGTCTCGTACATCCAGCCGCACTCGGCTTCCACCTCGCGCAGGATGCGTTGGGCCTCGCGCTCGAAGGCGGCGGCGTCCACCGGCGTGTTATAGTTGTAGGCGATAAAGGTGGCCGCCGGGGAGAGATCCACCAGCGCCGCCTTGCGCACTCCCAATCGGGAGATCGTCTGGTCTCGTTCATCCAGGATCGTGCCGTCCTTGTTCACCCGGTAGCCCAGGCTCTCCACAGTTTTTTTGTCGCCGCACAGTTGGGCGGCCACGCCGGTCATGCCAGTGCCGCAAAAGCCATCAAAGACGACGTCGCCAGGGTCGGTGTAGTGCAGGATGTAGCGCATCACCGCCTTGTGGGGCACCTTGGTGTGGTAGGAATGGGCGTTGTAGATGGGGTCGTTCTTGCCCTCGCTCACGTCGGCGGCAAAGGGCTCGCGGCGGTAGACTCCCATCCCCGGCCCTTCTCCCGCTTGCAGGGGAAGGGAGTCGCCGTTGTCGTCGGTATCATCGGGCAGACCCAATTCCTGGCGCAGTTGGGCGCGCTCGGCCTGCCAGCGCGCCAGGATCTCGGGCAGGAAAGGGTTGGGGCAGACGGTGTAGGTGGGCGGGTCGGACAGGGCCAGGATGTCCTCATCCTCGCCAAGAGGAAAACCCTCGATGGCGCGGAATTCGGGGTCCTTCAGCTTCTCCCGCAGGCGCTCCAGATACTCGGCTCGCTCAGTCTCGCGGGCGGCTTGGTACGGAGTGGGTTCGTCGCGGATGAGTTGGGGTTGGTGGGTCATGGGTTACCTTTCCTCAGTTCTGGGCGCGGTCGGCCTCCCGACGGGCAGCCTGTTTGATGGCCTGCCACAGATCGATCACGTCGTGGCCCAAAGTCCTGACCTGGGCGTCTATGAAGGGCTCGTCAAAGCCGGCGCTCAGGGCTGGGTCCAGACTCAGGTAATGAAAGACCATCATCTCATAGATGTCCGTTTCGTGTTTGCGCGACCGTCCCTGACTCCAGGCCATCAGCTTGCCGAGGATCACGTCTTCGGGGCGGGCGCACCACACCTCAAAGGACACGCCCGCCGGCAGCTCGATCGTCTGTCGCACCCGGCGCTGGAACGCTCCACTGTAACGTGAGGCCATCGCCAGCGGCAGCAGGTCGGCCTTTTCGCCCCGGTCGGTATCAATGATGTTGAACATGATGCCCAGGCGGATGGATTCACGCATCTGGTGCGGGTCGGCGTAATAGCGCGGCAGCGGGTAGGCGGTTGCCAGAGCTTGGATGTGCTGCTCGTCCAAAGCGACCACGATGTCAATGTCGTAGGTGGTGCGGGTGCTGCCATAGACGATGGCGGCAAAGGCGCCGATGATCATATAGGGCGCGCCGATGGCCTCTAACGTTTGCAGGATGTCCAGGAAAAGGCTAAGGTCCGGGGGACGTTCGTTGGGCACGAGCCACCTCCTCCAACACTTTCAGGTTGACGGCACGGGCCGAGAGCGCGGGGTATCGGCGGCGCAGGCGGCCACGGATCAACGCCACGGCCAGTTCTCGCGCGTGGAGCATGGCCTGGATGCGCCCACCGGCCGATAGGCGGCTCAGCAGGCGCATCTGCGCCAGGTCTACCGGGTCGAACTCCAAACGTTCAATGTCTGGGTGAGTATCGGGCCACAATGTGCTCATTTCACCACTCAATCACGATTCGCACCTTGTTGGGGTCCTTGCCCCTGGTCTGCTCGTCCACAAAGCTGCGGAAGCGGGACAGTAGCTCCTGTACGGTACAGGGCATCCCGCCTTGCGTCAGTGCCAGCAGAATATCCTCCGGCGGCACGGCCACCCGCTCCAGGCCGGCCAGCGCCTCACGCACCGTGTCTACGAACTCGTAGCTTACCCTGGCCGGCAGCACCCCGGCGCTCAGGAACGACCGGAGCAGGGTTTGCTGCTCGGCCGACATCAAGGCCAGGTTCTCCTGGGTGGTGGGCGTGGAGAGATTGTCCAGTAGTGCCTGGGCCCAGGCCGCGTGTAAACCCTCCAGACGGTTCTCCAGCTCGTCCAGGCGGGCCTGGACCGGGGCCGTCTGCGGCTCCTCCACCGGCCGGTAGCCACAGTGAGGGCAGATCGGCTGCTCCTTGAGGTCCGAAGCGCCCACGGCGTAGCAGGGGCGCAACTGGCTCAACCGCTGCTGAAACTTTTCCAGGTCGGCCACCGGCAGGAACTCGATGCCCGACAGCGCCGTGAGCTGCTTCTGGCGTGGATCGTTCAACAGGCCCTTCTTGCGCTCGTCTTCGGCGGCGTTGAGCCGGGCGCTACGGTGCAGGTCCAGGTACAATTGGATGTATTCGCTCTTGAGGTTCTCCAACGCCGCCGTAAGGGACGAGCGCAGGTGGGGCTGCCGCCACTGGCGGGCATCGCGCAGGCGGGCCAATTGCTCCTCTTGCAGGGCTATCACCTGCCCCGACCATTCATGCCCGGCAGGGCCTTGCCCTGAGCCTGTCGAAGGGAGGACGGCCATGGCTACCCCCAGGTAGGCCGCCGGCGGCTGGATGGCGGACACCACCTCGGCCAGCGCTTCCACGTCGGCGCGCAAAGCCCGGCCGGCGGCCTGGGACTTGACCTCTTCGGTGCTGTAGCGAAAGTTGCGCAGCTTGCCCGGCATGTTGTAGGTCTGGAGCGACTCCAGAAAGCCCTTGTGTCCGTCAAGCCGACGCAGCAGGTCAACCCGGGCCTGGCCCTCCAGGATGTGGGTGTTCCACACCGACAGGCCATCCTGTACCTTCTGGCGGGCCATCACCAGGCGATCCAGTTCTTCGGCCACCCGCTTTTGCAGTTGCTCGACCGCTGAGGTATGTTGGTTGGTATCTTTGACCAGGCCGGTGGGCAGCTCCAGCAACTGGAACAGCTCGGTGAGCGCCGCCAGGGGCAGGCCCTTGGGCCGCTCGATGAATTTCCAGTTGGCCAGGTCGGCGATGCCGATCTTGATCGCTTCCTCCAGGTTGCCGGCGTCCAGCTTGCGGCCGGGCAACGCCAGGCTGATCTCGCCAGTGTAGATCAGGCCCAGCAGGGCGACGGCCACCCACTCCGGCTCCAGTCCGAACTCTTTGTCCGCCTCCGCTTCAAACGCCCCCGCGATCAACTCGGATCGATTGAGGACCTGCCCCTCGCCTTTGCCGGCCAGTTGCTGCAAAAAGTAGCCAGCGTATCGCGAGTCACGGGCTGTGACCTGGCCGTCGTCTACCAGGTCTAGAGCATCCAGCACCGCCTCACCCTGCCGGGTCTTGAGCCCGCCCGCCAGCCAGCGAACTGCCTCCTGGGCTGCCTGCGCCCGGGTGGCCTGGGTGATCAGGATGGAGAAGGCCGGATAGTTGGGCAGCTCCTCGTCAAAATGAGTGGCCAGGCAGGCCGAGGCCACAGCGTTAACCAGGTCGCGCACCGATCCTGTAGCGCGGGGCGCTGCTCCGCCCTTCGACAGGCTCAGGACAGGCCCCTTGATCCAATCGATGAAGGGCCGGCTCACGCCCTTGTAGGTCACGTCCATCGCCTGGGACAGGTTCTCCCGCAGCCACGTTTGCAGACCTTTGAGGTGGTCGCCGGCCTTGCGCTCGTACTGCAAGCGGTTGCTGGCCGAGGCCGAACCGGCCATCTCGCGGGCGCCGGCGTAAAGCTTGAGCGCCGTCTCGAATGCCTCGTCGCGTCGGGCCAGGCGAAAGAACACCTCGTCGGCCTTGCGCTCGTCGGCGAAATGTGGCGGCTCGAAGGGTTGGAGCATGTACAGGTAGAACTCGCGGGGTGGTTGGGCCGTAGAACGCTGGTTGGGTGCGCCGAAAAAGAGATAGCCGGGGCGCGTGACCCGCCGCTCGCGCCATTCCACCTCGTGCTCCCAGATGCGATAGCCGGGTACATAAGTGGCTTCGGTGCACTCCATCACCCGCACCAACGCCTCAAAGTAGTAGCGGTCAAGCTGTCCTGCCTCCAGCGCGTCGGCCCGCTGCTCGACCAGCGCATCAAAGTCAATGTCCTTCTTCAGGTCCAGGTAGTACTGCCCATTATCGGGATTGAACGACAGAAACTGGCCGCTGACGGTGCGCATGATCTCGCGCAGCGTGGTTTCTACCGTTGCTTTGAGAAAGTCGGCATCGCGCTCGGGCAGAGGTAGATAGAGGCACAGGCTGTCCCGCAGCTCCTCGGCGGTGGCGCCCAGGGGCGCATAGATGTCGCCCGTAGTCAGCCGGTGGACGCTGAGGGCGTGGATGATCCGCAGGGCCGCCGGCCGGTATTGGGGTCGCGTGTAGGCGTTGCGCACCCGGTCTTCCAGCACCTGGCTCTTGTCGATGACCTCCTTGACCTCGGGGATGCTGCGGAAGGAAGGGTTCTCGCGCAGTCGATCCCAGTAGGTGTCGTAAGCGATGAGCCCCGGTTCGTCGGCCGGGACCTCACGATCTAGCCTGTGCTGCATCTCGGAGCTCAAGGTCTTGAGTACTTCGCGCTTTTCGGCCACGTACACCCGCTCGAACACATCCAGGTAGGCGGGATGCACGGGAAAGAGCCGCACAAACTCATCCAATCGTTCGGCCATGGTGCCGTACAGGGGCGTGAAGCGCTGCAGATGCTCGCGGATCCAGCCTCTCTGTTTGGCATCCTTGCGCAACAAGCGCTCGGCGACCACATAGGCCACGTCCTCGCGGGCAATACGCACCTGCTCGTAGCGGTCTTTGACCCGGCGCACCGAATCGGCCACAAACTGGAAGCGGGGACTGTCGAACAGCGATTCCTGGATGCCGGCCACGAATCGAAAGCGTGTCAGGCGGCAGGCTTCGCCCAGCTCGCGCAGGAAGGTCAGGTCCAGCACCAGGGCCGTGTCGCGCCGCGAGCGCAAATAGTCGAGCAGCTCGTCCACGACCAGCAGCAGCCCCTGGTCGGGATAGTGCTCGTGAAAGGCGCTCATCATGGCCACCAGCAGGTCCTTGCTGTTGGGCGCCTGGTCCATACCCGGAAATCCGTAGGGGACGCCCATCTGCTCCAACGCCAGCTCCAGCTCGCCAAAGAGGATGTCGCGCAGGGGCATGGTCGTCGAGCCGATCTCGGTGCGCACTACCCGGAATTGGCCGGCGATGGCCTGGGCGGCGTCTGCCACCTGCTCATTGGTCAGGGAGGCAACCAGGTCGCCGTGCTCGGCCACCGCAGACAGCACCGACATCAGGTGCGACTTGCCGGTGCCATAGTTGCCGACGATCATCAATCCCTTGTTGTCCCTGGGCGCGGCGAATTGCAGTTGGGGGATGACCAGGCGGGTCAGAACGTCGGCCAAACGGTCCGAGATGACGTAGGTGCGAACCAGGTTCGTTGCCTCGCCCTTGTCGTCCGCTTCCCGCAACTGGACGACGATCTCGATGGGATCGAACTGGACCAGGTCTTTGTATTTCATCACTCCGATCTCCTTCTATGGTGCGCTTTTGCCCGGCAGAAGCGTTGAGACGATGAGCGCCTCCGGACGTTCGTAGCGGCGGTACTCGGGATGTCCCGGCTCGGCGTAGGTCAACACGCCGCTTTCATAATTGCCGCCCCAGGCCGCGACGAGTGTTCTGTTGCGACTGAGCCCCTGCAGGCAGACCAGCGGGTCCTGGTGCAGGGTTGGATCGAACAGCAATTCCAGGTTATCCAGGGCGATGATGTCCGCAGCCTGTTCGTCGATCACGTCTGCCAGCAGCCGGCGCACCCGCAGCGGACGCTCCTTGTCGGTCAGGTCGAGCAATCGCTGGCTCAAGACCAGGTTTACATTGAGGTAGGGGACATGCTGCTGCTGGTATAGCGCCTTCAATAGTGGCGTTTTGCCAGAGCCAATCGGTCCCACGATCAACAGCAGCCGGTGATACTGTCGGGCGACATGAGGTAAGAGCTCTTCCAGTTCAGCGAGTTTTGTCGGTGAGAGCCTGGTCACGTTAAACAAATCTCCAATGGCGATTCGAATACAAAAAAACCGCTGCCTGATTTGCCAGGACAGCGGCCTTGTGCTAGAATTGACCTGCCGTTGGCCTGTCCACTCAGGCCGATGGTATATGGGGACGGACGGAGGGATGAACTCCAACGTCCCTTTTTTGTGTGGTTTGTGGACCTGCTATTACATTATACCATAACCTTATGTTTTGGCAATACTGTGTGCCCTCAGGTTCTCACTTGACCACATACCCATGCCGCAGCCGACGTTCGATCACCCCAGCAGCCTAAAACAGCGTCACACACGCAAAAAGCCCGATGGCGATATGCCACCGGGCCTCTCGATTCGTTCTACCCAAACAGACTCAACTGCTGCACCGCGACCGGCCGGCGAGCCACTCTTCCGGCGCGCCTGGGCGCAACCGCCTGGCCAAAGACCAGACGATGCTCCATCTCGGCCATCTCAGCCTCGATCTCGGCCTGGGTCTTGCCTTGAGCGTGCGCCGTCCGCTCCACCACCGACCGCGCCACGGCCAGTTGGGCGTTGGCCGTCACCGCCGCGGCCAGGATCGCCTCGACGCTCTCGAATTGAGCCTCGCGGTCCTGCACCGCCCGCTGGGCGGCCCACTTTTGCACGATCAACTCCCACATATCCTCGTCCACCGTGTCGCTGGAGAGGATATAGTGCACGTGCACCTCTTTGCGCTGGCCGGGCCGGTGCACGCGGTCCTCGGCCTGCAACGTCACCTCCGGCGACCACTCGGTGTTCAGGAGGATCACGTGATTGGCGCCGGTGATGGTCACGCCGCGGTTGAGTTGCCCCGTACCGGCCAGCAGCACCACCGCCTCGCCGGACTCGAACTCGTCCACGCGGGCGCGGCGTTTGTCGGTGGCGACGCCCTGCATGCCCAGCCAGGGGATACGCTCGCGGTCGAGGGCCTGGGCCATGACCTGGTACAGCCCGGTCAGGCTGGTGAACAGCAGCACCTTGTCGCCGGCAGCCCGCGCCGCTTTGATGATGTCGAGGGCCTGGCGGGCCTTGTTGAAGGCCAACGCCGCCTCGCCCTGCAGCACCTTGCCTTGCAGGCGCATCAGGTCCTGGATAGCCTCGATCTCGGCGGTCGAGGCTTTGTCCACGTTGAGGCTGTGGCCGTAGGCGCCGGCGTAATGGGCGCAGCCTTCGAGCGTCGGGCAGGAGGCGACGTAACGCCCCCACCACAGCGCCATGCCGATGCGGCCCATGTTGACCTTTTCCTGCGGTTTGCGTAACTCGGCCGCCAGCACGTCCTTCATCGCGCCGCCGACCTCGCCGGTCAGGCGGGCGTGCAAGCCGGTGGGCCGCACCCAGTGCATCTCGACGTGTTTGGGTGGCAGGTCGCGGAGAAAGTCCTTCTTTTCGCGGCGGATAGCCACCGCGCCGGTGAGCTTCCACAGCCGGTTGAGGTTGCTGACCGAGGGGATGAGTTTGCGCCGCCCTACCTGGAGCGAGTCGGCGAACTCTTTGGTCACGTACTGGAACGTGCCGAACTGAGCCAGGAAGCGCGCCGGGCCGCCGTTGTAGGGAAACGGCCACAGCGGCGAGCCAAAGCCCATCAACCAGCCGGCGCTCCAAAAGAGGTCGGTGATGTAGCCCTTCATCCAGGTGCCGGTCAGGATGGCCCGGCCGTTGGCCCGCAGGCCGCGGCTGGCCGCCCCGCGCAGGCTGAGTTTGCCCTTGACATCCTGCGCCTCGTCGAGGAGGACACAGGAAAAGAGCTTTTTGACCCGCCGCACCAGCGGAAACCCGTGCGGGCTGGTGATGCGTTTCCCCTTCGCTCCGCACCGTCCCGGTACGGGGCTCAGGGCAGGGCCTTCGGTGTCATGGTACTGAGAGGCGCCCAGCGTCCAGGCGCGGTAGCCGCATTGGCGGCACATGCGCGCCCCGCCGTCACCCTCGCCGCGCCAGTCGTTGCCGCTCGCGCCACATTTCGGGCAGGCGGTCACGACCGACTTGCGCGTTTTGCCGCACTCGGCACAGCGAGCGCTCGTGTTGACGGCGATGTCTACCAGGTTGCCCTCCTGGTCAAAGTGCTCGCACGGCCACTCGTCGTAGATACCCATGTGGTCGCCCAGCGAGATGTCGGTGTAGCCGGTGACAAAGCGGGCTTTCGGGCGCTCCGGCGGAGCCGGGAAACTCGCAAGCCGTTCTTCCAGAGCAGCGATTTCAGCCTGGGTCTCGGCGATCTCGGCGGCGATATCGCCTGCCTGCGCAGGCAAGCCGGTCGCTTTACCCCCGGCCTGACCACCGGGACAGGCTTTGGCCTGGATGTCGCGCAGGTTACGCAGGTGGCGGCGCGCCCGCGCCTGCTCCTGCAGCAGCTTCTGGCGACGCTCCTCTCGCTGCACCAGGGTCACATCGCCCTCGTCTGGCATCTCTTCTCTGGCCTCGGCGTTGCGGACCCGCTGCCGGGCTTCCCGGACGCGCCGGAAGAACGCCGACCGTGCGCGCTTCTGCGCCTTCAGCCGGCTCACGCCGGCGTGGGTCAACTCCCGGTAACCAAAGCCCCACTTGTTGAGGTCTCTGAGCAGGTCGTTGACCACGCTGGGCGGGGTGACGAACAGCGTGCGCTCGTAACCGCGCACCGCAGCCCAGAAACCCATGGCCATCGTCTTGCCGGCGCCCATCTCCCACAGATTGGCCACGCAGGGTTTGGTGCAGAAGCGGGTGATGTCCAGCCGCTGGGATGGGTAGGGCCGCAGGCCACCATTGAGCGCTGCCTGGCGTTCGACCGCCCTGTCTACCTCGGCGGCCCAACGGGAAAAGTCGGGCAGGTCGTCGACGGTCGGGACCTCCGGCAGGCCAAAGGCGTCGATCAGGGCCTTGACCTGGCCGGCGTCGACCTCGCGGACGGTGAAGGTGCGGCCGCCGTCATCGGCAAAACGAAAGACCATGTAGCCCCGGTCCAGGTGGGTGTGTTCGATGTAGGATTTGGATTTGCCTTTGCCCTCGACGGCCTTGGATTCGACCACCTGATCCACCCGCTCCCAGCGGGCGCGCAGGTCGTAGGTCTGGCCCTCGACGACCTGCACATCCTCGCCCTCCGGCCCAGCGTACGGTACGACGACCGTCGCCCGGGCCGTGATCGGGCCATCGTTGAACCAGGCCAGATACTCCATCGGCTCCAGTTCACGCACCGGCAACCGCAGCCGGGCGTACCGCCTGGCGGCGACGGCGATCTGGGCCTGGTCGTGAGGCGTGACCTCCACCTCGAAGCCCAGGTCCGCCAGCCGCTGGCGGGTCGTTTCTGCCCCGGCGATGAGCACGTTGGGCAGGCTGCCGTAGGCGTTGGCCACGTCGGTGGCCGCCCCCTCGGCGGCGCTGTAGGCCGCCAGGGGGATGTCCCGGTAGAACTTGAGCCAGGCCGCCGACCAGTCCCCGTGAGGGGAAGTGTCGGAGCCGTCCCGCTGGAGGCCCTGGCCTGAGCCGGGACGAAGGCCCTGGCCTGAGCCCCGTACCGGGACGGTGCGAAGTCGAAGGCCCTTGCGCGTCAGGCGCACGACCGGCGCAGAGGTATCCACCTGGACGGTCATGTCCAGTTCGGGCACTTGCGGCAGGCGGCCGTGGTAGCCGGCAGACAGATGGCCGCTCTGATAAGCATAGCTGCTGTAGCGACTGTACTGCTGCCGCCGCACCTCGGCGAACGCCTCGGCCACCGCTTCGACCAGCGCCTCGGTATCTGCGCCGCCCTCCCACTCGCCGGTCAACGGCGCGGGATATTTGTCACTGTAGCTGTACACGCGGTAGGCCACCAGCAACAGGCCGTCCACGTCGATGCCGTATTCCGGCTTGTAGGGCCTGGGCAGCGTCAGGTGGGCCACGACTTGGTAGTGACGCCTGACGTACTCCAGCGCCTTGGGGTAGGTCTCGAAGAACCGGCCCGACAACAACGCCATCAGCAGGCCGTCGTGGTGGCGCAGCGTCCCGGTGACCAGCTCGAGGGCCATGTTCTGGCTCTCGATGGATTGGGCCGCAGCCAGCTCGTAGCGAGCCAGGTAGCTGCCTTCCACCGGCCACCACAGGCCGTAGGGCGGATTGATGACCGCCACGCTGAAGGTATCCTGAGGCAGCACCGCGCCGTAGGCGCACACGTCGCCGTGGCGGATGCTTTCTTTGCCCACCGCCCGGCGGGCCACCGGCGTCAGCCGCTCGTCGAGTTCGATGCCCAGGGTATAGTGTCCCCGCTGGGCGAACGGGGCGAGCAGGCGACCGGAGCCGCAGGTCGGGTCGAGGACATTGAGACGGGGTGATGGCCCGGTGTCTACCCACTCGGCGCCCTTTGAGGCGCGGGTGCGACCGACGTCAAAGAGCCTGTCGGCGATCGCGGCGAAGGCTTCGGCGGCCCAGCGCGGCGAAAAGTACTGCTGGTGCGCCTGGCCGTAGCGCGGCGCCCACACCGCCGCCTGGCTGCCACGATGCTCGAAAGCTGCGCCGGCGTTGTTGCCTGTCTGCAAAGGCAGGCAGCCGTTGTGGCCGTTGTGACGGGCGTTTTCGTCGAAACCGGCTACGATCTCGACGATGGCGCCCATCGTAGCGTTGTTTTCAGTTGTGGAAAGTGTGGTGGTATCCATTACGTTTGTCTCCTTGGGGAATGTGTGAGTAGGTTTGTCTCCCCCTGTGGGGTGGTTGAGATGTGAGGTGTTACCGTTTGCAGTCCAGATGCCGGGCAGCGATGACCAGAGCCTTGACGTTGCCGGGGACCTGCCCCCGTACGGGGACCTGCCCCCGTACGGGGGCCTGGTCAATCGCCCAGGTTGCCCGGCTCAACACCTGGTCGGCGTCGAGGGTGGGCCGGTACTGCTCCAGCACCAGCCGCAGCTGGGCTTTGGCCGCTTCCTCGGTGGGGCCGACGAAGGCGAAGCAGGGCGCCGCCGACTTGAGAGTCGGCCAGCGGTCGTTCGCCGCCGCCGGGCTGTCGGTCGTGTCGAGCAGGTAGTAGGAAAAGGGCCGGGCGGCGTAGGCAAAGTACACGTCACCGGCGCGGGCCACCAGCCAGTGCTCGGCCAGATCGTCCTTTTTGAGCGGCGTCTTGCCGGCGACCGCCAGCCAGAACCAGCCGCCCAGTTGGGACACCTCGTAGCCGCGCAGGAGGGTGTAGGTCTTGCCGTTGATGACGGCGATCTTGCCCCCCTCCAGGGGCCCGTCCTGCATCTTGATGCTCTTGAGTTGTTCGCTCATGTGTGTGCTCCTTTCGATTGATTTGCTGATGTGTCGATCTCGTCCTACCGTTCGACCTGAGCCGGTTCCGCTCGGGCTGCCGGGACGGTAAAGAAGGCCGGCTCCGGCGACCGGACGTGGCGCACCCCGGCGCAGTTGTTGGCATTGCAGGTGTGGCACACCGCGCCGTGCCGGTCGATGCTGACGATGTGAACGTCGTTGCCGGGCAGGGTCACCTCGTAGCAGCTCTGCCCGACCGCCTCGACCTGCGGTTCGGCGGGCGGGTCGGCCCGGGTGAGCCAGGCTTTCAGGTGGCCGTAGCGCACCTGAAAAAAGTGCTCGTACCCCCGCGCCGCGCAGCGCCAGCGCGGGCCGGTGTGCGGGCTGTCCAGTTGGCGGTCGGTTCCGTCGCGCACGACGGGTGAACCGCAGAGGGGACAGGTCTCCGGCACGAACCAGAGACGGTGTGGCGCAGCCTGATTCGCTGGTGGTGACTGCGGCGGCGGTTCCGGCGCCCGTTGGCCGCCGGCCTTGAGGTAGCGGGCCACCTGGCCGACCGCCGGACAGCGGTTCGAGCCGCAGGTGTGGCACACCTTGTCCTTCCCGACCAGGTGGTGGGAGGTATGGCCGTTGCCTGCCCTGAGCCCCGTACCGGGACGGTGCAAAGTCGAAGGGCCTGATACCGGCAGCAGCACCAGGTAGGCGTGGCCCAGGATGGTGATTTTGGCTCCTTGCATGGATGGCTCCTTTCTTTGGAACGAGTGAATGTGTTGATGTGGCTGATGTCTGGTCGCTCTAACTTGTCGCACGTTGGAATCTGGCCGCACGTTCGCCTCACCCTGGCGACCCGAGCAGGGTGAAACCTTGGCCGCACGTTGGTGTAAACGCCCCTGCGGAGCAGAAGCGATGACACACCAGGAGAGTGCTTTCGCTCTCACCGGAACCCACCCCCGTGTACACGGGGATAGACTCTGGTGAAAGCGCAAGCCGGATTTCGCGAGACGGAGGCCAGGGCCAGGACGAAGGCCCCGGCCTCCGTCTCGATGCAAGTCGTTATGATGATGTCTTTTGGTCAATCTCGGCCCGCCAGAAGCGATTGGCTTCGGCCTGCGCCAGCCGCCCTGTACTTGGCCGTACAGGACAAGTGCTCCAAAAGCCCTCGTTGTTTCCGCCTGCGGGCAGCTTGGGTTGCCTTGCCACCGCGCTTGAGGGCGCTGGGATTAACCACAAAGCCCGCAAACTCGTCGACTGTGTTCTTCTTTGGCACGTTTCCACCTCCTGTTGCTCCCTTGAGTTGCTGTTCTGACCCTCAAGAGAAGGGGAGAGTTGTGCTCTCCCCCTCGGTTTCAGGGTCAGAACGAGGCAGGAGGTGGATAATGTTACTTGAAGCCCAGCCCTCTTTCTTTCAGGCTCACCCAGCGTTGGCCGATGATCAGGTGATCCAGCACCTCCACGTCCAGCAGCCTGCCCGCCTCGACCAGCATCTCGGTCAGGCGGATGTCTTCGGGTGAAGGTGAGGGGTCGCCGGAGGGGTGGTTGTGCGCCACCACGACCGCCGCCGCGTTCTGCCGGATAGCCTCGCGGAACAGTTCGCCGATGCGGACGAGGCTGGTGTTGAGGCTGCCCTTGTAGACGGTGTGGCTGTCCAGGACGCGATTGCGTGTATCCAGGACGAGCACACGCACCTCTTCTTGTTCCAGCAGGCTCATCTCCGCCTGCAGCAGGTTGGCCGCGTCGGCCGGGGTGCGGATCTGAGGGCGCTCGTCGGGCGACTCGGTGAGCAGTCGCCGGCCCAGTTCCAGGGCGGCCTTGAGACGGGCCGCGCCGCTCTCGCCCAGGTTCTTGATGGTCGAGAGTTCGGCCACCGGGGCGCGGGCGATGTCGCCGACCGTCTGATAGCGAGCCACCAGCGCATCGGCGACCTCCAACTGATGAGCGCCGCCGACCAGCGAGGCCAGCAGTTCGGTCAGGCTGACCGCCGTGGCGCCGCAGTGGATGACGCGCTGGGTGGGCCGCTCTTTCAGCGGCAGGCCCTTGAGACGGGGTGAAGGATAGGGCATGTGAGGCAGGGGTGATTGTGGCATGGTCTGTTTCCTTTTGGTCGGGGGACAGACCACGCCCCTGGCCGGGGGAATGTCATTGACCGGGCTATAATAGGCCAGGTGTCGCCGCCCGGTGTAGGCCACCCGTCGTCGCCCGGTATGTACCAGCCATCGTCACCCGGTGAGGGCCAGCCATCGCCGCCCGGTATAGGCCAGGCA
>JBMOMT010000010.1:0-158642 GCA_049324835.1 Chloroflexota bacterium
GTGCGCCACAGTTCACCATCTGGCACGGCATTGATGCCTTCCCAAATGGACTGATCCGCCGGTTCTTCGCGCCAGTGCGGCCCCAGATAACGGTCGTAAAGCTCGGCCATGTCGTGCGACACCCAGGAGGGAATGTGTACGCCGTTGGTGATGTGGTCGATGGGTATTTCGTCCTGGGGCACGCCGGGCCACAGCCCCTGCCACATATTTCGGGCCACCTGGCCGTGCAGACGACTCACGCCGTTGGTATAACTGGCCAGCCGGATGGCCAGGGTGGCCATGTTAAAAGACTCGCGCTCATCGTAGGGGTTCATCCGGCCCAGGGCCAGAAAATCGTGGCGCGCTATTTTCAGCGACTCGTAATAATGGCCCAGGTAGCGATCGATGAGGTGTGGCGCAAAGATGTCGATGCCGGCCGGCACCGGTGTGTGAGTGGTGAACACGTTGCCTGCCGCGGCGGCCTCGCGCGCCTGTTCAAAAGTCAGATCCGATTCTTGCATCAATCTATAGATGCGCTCGATGGCCAGAAAGGCCGAATGGCCTTCGTTCATGTGGCACACGGTGGGCCGCAGGCCGATGGCATCCAGGGCGCGCATGCCACCGATGCCCAGAACGATCTCTTGTTTGATGCGCATCTCCAGATCGCCGCCATAGAGCTCGTCGGTGATGTCCTGATCTTCCGGGCTGTTTTCCGGCACGTTGGTGTCGAGCAAAAACAGCGGCACGCGCCCCACGTCGGCCTGCCAGACCTGTGCTGTCACCTGACGGCCCGGCATTTCGACCGTGATCTTGAGCGGATTACCGTTGGCATCGCGGCGCACGCGGATGGGCATGTTGTAGAGATCGTTCAGCGGGTACGATTCCTGTTGCCAGCCGTCGGCGCTGAGATACTGGCGGAAATAACCTTCCTGGTAGAGTAATCCCACGCCCACCATCGGCAGGCCCAGGTCGCTGGCCGATTTGAGGTGATCGCCGGCCAGGATGCCCAGGCCGCCAGAGTAAACGGGCATACACTCGGCGATGGCAAACTCGGCGGAAAAGTAGGCGATGCACCGCCCGCCCGATTCGTTGGGCACACATTGATCGTACCAGGTGGGCCCCTCCATGTAGGCTGCAAAACGTTCGTAGGCCCGTTCCAGATGCGCCAGGAAGCCCCGGTCGGCGGCGCCGGCTCGCAGCAGCGCCTGGCGGATGGTGCCCAACATCAATACCGGGTTATGACCGGATTCCTCCCATAGAGCGCGATCCAGACGACGAAAAAGGTCGATGGTTTCGTGGTCCCATGACCAGCGCAGGTTGTAGGCCAGCTTGCGCAGGTTCTCCAGTTCTGGTGGCAAAGATGGCACCACGGTGAACGTTCGAATCGGTTGCATCATCGTTGACTCCTCAAGCCTCGACTCATCCCCCTTGAAAACACTCCGGTATTATACATGCAGCAGTCAAAGACGCAAATCGGCCAGGTTTCGACAACTCACAGCGGTTGGAGATGTTGGCTGGGGCGAAAGAGAGGCTCAGGCGCGCATCTGGATCACGGCCCGCAGCACGCCGTCGGCATAGCTGGCGACGGTCTCGAAGGCGTGGCCGATACGATCCAGCGGGTACAGATGTGTCACCAGGGGGGCGAGGTCTACCGCGCCGCTCTGGGCCAGCCAGATGGCGCGCGGGTAGGTGTGCTTCATGCGCCGTACCAGTTTGATGGTCAGCCCTTTGCGGCGAACGGTATCGGCCCGCATCGTCAGGCTATCGTCGGCAGGGATGCCAACCAGGATCACTTTGCCGCCACGGCGGGCCATCGCCGCCGCCTGTTGGGGCGTTTCAGGCGCGCCGCAAGCCTCAAAAGCCACATCCACGCCGCGGTCGTGACTCAGACGCATCACCCCGGCTACCACGTCGGTTGCGGCAGGATCGAATACGGCATCCGCGATATAATCCAGGGCAAACTGCCGCCGCCGAGGCAGTGGCTCGGTCATCCAGATCGCGCTGGCGCCGGCCGCCCGCGCCACGGCTGCCGTCAGCAGGCCGATGGGCCCGGCGCCCAGCACGGCCACCGTCTGCCCTGGTTTGAGATGGGCCAGGTCCACGGTGTGAATGGCGATGCCCAGCGGCTCCAGCAGCGCCCCCGCGGCGGCGCTGAATCCTTGCGGCAGCGGAAAGCAGTTTTCGGCAGGCATGACCACGTAATCGCACAAGACGCCGTCCACCGGCGGCGTGCCACAAAAGCGCACCTCCGGGCACAGGTTGGGGTGTCCTTGCAGGCAAAGCTCGCAGCGCCCGCACGGGATGGCCGGATCGACGGCCACCAGTTGCCCTTCTCGCGGTTCCGGAACACCCGCGCCCCGTTCTGCCACCCAGGCGGAGAACTCGTGGCCCAGGATGAGCGGCGCGTCCACCACCTGATCGCCGATGCGGCCTTTGCGGTAATAGTGCACGTCGGAGCCGCACACCCCCACGGCAGCTACCCGCAGCAGCACCTGGCCAGGGCCGGGTGCGGGCATGGGCAGCTCTTCCAGACGCAGATCGCCGATGCCGTGCAGGCGGGCGGCGCGCATGGTGGCCGGGTTCGAGGATGCGGCGCTCATGCCAGACCTGCCCGCCTGTTCACGCGCCGCCACGCCAGGGCGTAGGGCAGCGGCAGTCGCTGCCGGATGGTTTCGTCGCGGATGAGTTGCAGCCAACGGGCGGCGGCCTCGTCGGCGCGAGCGAAACACCGGGCGGAAAAAGCGGCTCGTTCGTCGGCGGGGTGAGCGGGCAGAGCCGCGGCGCCGGCCAGGAATTCGGCCTCCAGCGCGTCGCGCTCCGCCTGGTAGAGTGGCAGCCGGGTGGCGAAATCGCGCAGCGTTTCGCGGTGCAGCCGTTCGTGCCGCCACCACAGGCTGGCCTGGTCGTAACTTTTAGCGGGCGGCGGACCGGTATCCGGCAGCCCGGCGTCGAGCCAGACCGGTTTGAACAGGCTGGTGCACGGCGCAGAGGTGCCGGTGACCCAGTGGGTGTGCAGGCCGTCGGCCAGGTGTGAGATCATCGAGCCTACCGACTGGCTGAAACGCACCGGCCCAAAACTGGCGTGCATGCAGACGTGGCTGTCGGTGAGGCCGGGAGCCGGTCGCCAGCTCGGCCCGGCATGGGGGCCGTGATCGCGCAGGATGGCGGCCATCGTTTGGACCGTGATCTGGCCGCTGGCGGCCAACAATAGCTGTTGCGTGCGGCTGTGGCGAACCGGGCCGCCGCCAAAGCGGGTGAAGAGAAAGTCAGAGTAGCAGCGTGCAAAGTGAAAATCGTCGCGGTCGCGGCACCAGCCGCGCTCGACGGCGTGGCGCACCAGGTCGTCCGAGGCCAGGTCCCATTCACTGCCGATGGTGAGGGCGTTGGAGATGCTGTACACGTCGCGCACGCACACGGCGGCCCAGTGGCGGCCCGCCGTTTCCAGCACCCAGGCCTGTTGTGGATCGGCGATCAGAAAGCTGTTGTGGTAATAGAGCTTGCGGGCCAGGCTACAGTTGCCGCCCTGGCCGTAGGTTTCCAACAGGGAGGTGAGGGTATCCAGGGCGGCGCGAGCAGTGGCGGCGCGCTCCAACGCCAGCCGCAACAGGTCCATGCCGATCAGTCCTGGCTTTTTGTCGTAGGGCACTTTGGTGAACACGGCCTCGTTGCCGATGAGCACGCCGTGCTCGTTGGCGCCCATTTCGGCTCCCCAGATCCAGAAAGGTTGGGCCAGAAGCACGGCAAACGTCTGCGGCGCCTGGGGGATTTCCACGTAGGTGCAGCGGGCAGTGCTGCCTGGCGCGTGTGTGGCGCGCGGGATGAGTGTCAATTGGTGGGCTTCGTTGGCGTCACGATCGCTGTTTTTGGCCAGAATGACCGAGCCATCGGCGGTGGCGTCGCCCAGGGCGATCAGGGTATCGCACATGGTTTGCTCCGCTCAGAGTAGTTTGGGATCGGGATTATCCGGGCCGCCGCAATCCGGGGTGTAGCAGGTGACATCGGTAAAGGCGCATTTGTGGTTGCAACTGGGACAGGTTTCCGGCGGGGTCTTTTCTCGCAGCAGATAACCGCACAGGGTGCATTTCCACCAGAGTTTGAGTGGGGCTTGTGGCTGTGACATGATGCCTCCTTGGCTGGCTCTACAATTGGCCCGATTGCATGGCTTGCAGCAGGGCCATCTCGCGGTGCACCGGATCGTCCGCCACGCGGCGGGCCAGGGCCTCGGCCTGGGCCTGGGCCTCGGCGCGGATGGTTGCTTCGTCGACGGTGAGCACCTGGCGGTTGCGCATGAGCACCTGGCCGGCCACCATCACCGTCTGGACTTCGTGGCCGCTGGCGGCGTAGACCAGGTTGGGCACCAGGTTACGCACCGGCGCGTCCATCACCGGCGAGAGGTTGGGTGCGCTCAGGTCCACCAGGATCAGGTCTGCCTGTTTGCCCGGTTCCAACGAGCCGATCTCGTCGCCCAGGCCCACTGCCTGCGCGCCTTCGATGGTGGCCATGCGCAGCACTTCCCAGGCAGGCATGACGGTGGGATCACGAAACCGGATCTTGTTGAACAGCGCGGTGAGTTTCATCTCGTTAAAGATGTTGTTACAATTGTTGCCGCTGGCCTGATCCGAGCCCAACGCCACCAGGCCGCCGGCGGCCCGAAAAGCGTGCGCCGGGGGCACGATGCCGTCGATGATGCCGATGCTGCCGGAGCAGAGCGCCATGTGCGCGCCGCGCCGGGCGATGAGGGCCGCCTCCTCGTCGCTGGCCTCGGTGAGGTGCACGGCCAGCAGTTGATCGTCCAGGTAGCCGATCTTGTCCAGGTAGGCGGGGGTGCGTTGGCCGAAGCGCTTGAGCATCTGATCCATCTCGCGGTCGCCCTGGGCGACGTGCATGTGGATCATCAACCCTTCACGTTCGGCCAGGCGTTTGACCTGCAAAAGCTGCTCGCGCGACATCATGTCTGGCGCCTGGGGGCCGAGCATAACGGTGATGCGACCGCCGTCGGCGCCGTGCCAATCGTGGGCAAAGGCGATGGCGGCGTCGATGGCCGCCTGGCCCTCGGCCTCGTCAAAGGGGTAAAGATCACCCACCTTCCAGCCGGCCATGCCGCCCGGCGGCAGGGCGTTGATGTTGGGTGTGAGGCGAGCGCGCACGCCCAGTTGTTCAAAGACCTCGGCCCAACCGGGAATGGGGCGGGTGTAATCGATCTGGGTGGTGCTGCCGGCTTTGAGGGCTTCCAAAGCGTTGAGGCGGCTGCCGGCCAGCGCGGCCTGCGGCGTCAGGTGACGGGCGTAGGGCGCCAGCGCCTTTTGCATCCAGTGGGCCACGTCCTGAGCCACGCCGCGCGCCACCGCCCAGGGGGTGTGCATGTGGGCGTCGATCAGGCCGGGCAGCACGGCGCAGCCGGCGGCGTCGATGGTGGCATCGGCCTGGAAGCGGACCGTCAGCTCCGGCGTGGGCCCCACGGCGGCGATGCGGCGGCCCTGCACGGCCAGCGCGCCATCGGCCAGGTAGCCCACGCCCGGCCCGCTCAGGGTGAACAGGTGAGCGTGAGTGATGAGTGTATCGGCGTGTGCGGCCATCTCAACCTCCCCAGGGCATGTTGACGTATTCCTGGAACAGGCGGTCGTGCAGGCTCTTGAACAGCGCCTCGTGGCCGCGCTCCCAGCGGGCCAGCAGTTGTAGCGCCCTCTGAGCCTCGCCGCCGGCCCGGCCAGCGGCCATCTCGTAGAACTCGGCAAAGTCACGCTCGATGAGGTAGGCCATGCGCAGCACCGGCAGGTCGGGCGTCATCGATTCGATGGTGGTCTGATCGATCTGCTCACCTCTGGCGTGCTGTGAAAAAATGTCCGTCTCGCCCAGGGCGTGTTTGTCCGATAGGGCCGGCCATGCCAGGTCCTGCCCCTGTTCCAGGTGGTCGATCAACCCCTGGATGAACTCGATGTGGGCCTGCTCTTCCCGGGCCAGCCGCTCGAAAATGGCCACCACCGAGGCGTGGCTCGCCCTGGCGGCGTTTTCCTCGAAGAACTGTTTGCCCTGGCGCTCCCGCTGCAGCGCGTAGGCGTAGATTTTGCGCATGTCCATGTGTGGTGGTATCCTTTCTCTGGCGGGCCTCAGAACGGCCGGTTGGCGATCAGATAAGCGCCCACGCCGATGTTGAGCAGGCCCAGCACTGCCCATTGCACCGGCACACTGAGCCTGGCAAAACTCTCCAAAATGGCCGATAATTTGTCCAAAAGCTCCTTGAACACCTCCAGATTGGCATCGTTCAGGCTCTGGGCGCGGAGCGCGGCCGGTTGGGCTATCTGCGAGCGGATGAACAGCGCCAGCCCGGCGACGTACGAGGCGATGCCCAGCGCCACGAGCAGCCAGCCTAACACACTACTGACCATTGACTTTTCCCCCTTGGTTGTGTGGTGATGTGCCATGCGCCAGCATTATAACCCAAAGCCGGGCGGCTGGCAAGGCAGCGGCGGCGTGCGGCCGGGTTTTGCCACCCTGGTTCGCATAGCCATTGAGCTACATTTCCAACATCGCTGCCCGCACCGCCAGCCCAGCCGTCACCCCACCAAAAACACTCGACAGCACCACCTTTTCCGGGTCAAAAACCCGGCCCAGCAGGTCGATGAAGCAGGGGATCTGGGCCGAGCCGCCGGTGCGCACGGCGGCGTCGATGTCGGCGGCGCGCAGGCCAGAGCGGGCCAGCGTATCCAGCAGGCAGGCCTCGATGCGATTCGCCTCCTCGGCGATGAGCGATTCGAATTGGGAGCGGGTGAGGGGCTGCCAGAGGTCTATGTCCTGGCCGGTGAGCCGGATGGCGGCAAAGTGGGCCTCAGAGAGGGCGATCTTGGCCGCTTCCACCTCGTCAAAGAGACGGGCGGCATCGTTGTTCACCAGCAACGATTCCAGCGCCCGCACGCGGGCCGGGTGGCTGCCGCTGATCTGTGCCAGGCGCAAAAAGTGCAGCGTCTCGGGCCGGGCCAGTTCCGGGATGGCCTGCCAGTTGACCAGGGCAGCCGTGTACTGGTTGGGAAAGGGGGCATCACCATCGCCCCATGTCGAGCCGCGGCCCAAGTGATCCAGCAGCAGGGCTTCGATGATCCGCTGATCGAAAACGTCGCCGGCGATGCCCACGCCGCCGCTGGCAAAGACCTGCTCTTTGCCCGGTTCACCGACGCGCATCACGGTGATGTCCAGCGTGCCGCCGCCAAAGTCAAAGACGACGATGTTTTGGGGCTTGCCGGTCGTGAGGGCATAGTGCAGCGCGGCGGCCACCGGCTCCAGCTCGAAAGCCACCTCGTCAAAGCCGGCCATCTCGGCGGCGCGGCGCAGGCGGGCTTGGGCGCGCCGGTTGTCGGCCTCGCCGCTGCCGCCCACAAAATTCACCGGGCGGCCCAGCACGACACCCTCCACAGGCTGGCCGGTCTCGGCCTCCACGCGCTTGCGCACCTCCCGCAGGTAGAGAGCGATCAGCTCTTCCAGCTCGTAATAGCGGCCAAAGACAGTGGTGCCCTCGTAGCCGGTGGCCAGGCCACTCTTGAGTGAACGCAGCAATCGCCCCGGCAGCAGCTCGTCCACCAGCACGTACACCTCTTTGACGATCTGGGGCAGCTCGGCAAAGAGCATTTCGATCTCGCCGACATAACGGCGCACCATTTTGCTGGGACGGCCCACATTCTGGCGGTAGTAAACGTCTATCGCTTCGCGCCCGATGAACACCTGGTGATCGCGGGTGAGGTAAATCGTCGAGCGGATGACGGTGGGGTCGCTGCTGGTGGGATCGAGCAGAAAGGTACGCAGCCGTCCGCCGTCGAAAACCGCCGCGCCCGAGTTGGTGGTGCCAAAGTCGAGGCCGATGCGCATCATCCTATCACCGCAGCAGTTCTGCCGAAAGGAACGTCACCGCCAGCGCCGGATCGAGGCTCATATCCCGCAGCAGCACGCCCTTGCCTGAGCGCTCTTGCGCTGGCAGATCGGCTGTGGAGACAGAGACCACACGGCCCGAGTAGGTGAGGTAGAGCAGATGGGCCTCCGGTGTGTAGGGCAGGACGGCCAGCACGTCGTGGGATTGAATCGTCACTCGACCGGGACCGCCAGGCCGGGTTTTGGCGGGAATTCCCGCCGAATCGCGCCGGATGGCATAGCCGCTGGCGGTCACGATCAGTATCTCAGCGTCGGCGGGCAAGGCCAGGGCAGCCACCACTTGATCGTCGTCGTCCAGGTTCAGGGCGATCGAGCCCTGGCTCTCGATGGCGCGTTGCGAAAAACGCACACTCTGGCCCCAGCGGGTGATTAACAACAGGTCGCCGCGGTCGCCGTCGACGATGGCCACCGGGGCGTCGTGGCGCAGCGGGCTGCGCACGATCGGTTCACCCTGGATCAACTGCCGGTCAAAGGCGACGCGCACAAAACGCTGCACGTAACCTCGCCGCGTGGCCACCGTCCAAAAGCGGGGCGGTTCGCCCACGGCCAGCGCCGCCGTCAGCCGCTCGGTATCGGCCAGGCCCTGGCCCTCCGTCGTCGGCCAGGTGGCCTCCGCCGGCAAAAGGGGGATGTCGGTCAGAGGCGTTTTGAGGCCACGGCCGTGGTTGGTGAGCAGCAGCAGCTCTTCGTGGGGACGGACCAGCAGCAGGCAGCGCAGGTTCAGCAGGTCTCGCCTGCCCAGGAGGGGCTGGTCCTGGTGGGCCAACTGGCGCGCCTGGGAAAGCGGCAGCCGCGCCGATTGTAAACGCTCGGAGAGCAAAACGAGACACGGCTCGCTGGATGCCTCACCTTCGAGCAGGCTTTGCAGCGTTTCCAGCCGGCGCTGCAACGTTTTGATCTCCTCGCTGGGGGCGGTGGTCGGAGGGCGTTGTCCCAGGCGAACGATGTCGTTGCGCAGCCGTTCGTTCTCCTGGTCCAGTTCGGTCAGCCGTTTGGCCAGTTCTTCGATGATCGTCAGGGCCGATTCGGGGTGTTTTCTGGCTTCCAACAGCCACCATTGGATGTCGCTGGGGCGGATCATGGGCGCCTCGCGTGACATGTGGATTCACCTTCGCTGGCTCGGAGCCTGCGGGGGGCAGGCTGGACGCAAGTATACACCAGAACGGGTGGCACGGCCAATACAAAGCTCCCCCGGCGTCTCGCCGGGGGAGCTCGAGCTGGCTGGCGCGGAGCCTGGTTAGTCGTCGACTGCGAATAGTTTGTCGTACTCTTCTTCGAGCAGTTGTTTGTGGTGTTCTTCTTGCGTGATCAGAAAGGCAAAAAGGTTTTTGAGCGCCGAGTCTTCGACCATTTCGGCCATCTCGGCGTAAAAATCTTTGGCTATCTGCTCCCGCTCCATGGCCAGTCGCCAGGCCTCTTCGAGTTTGATCTTGTCTTTCAATGTCCCTGCTCCTTTGCCGGGGTGCAATTGATCGTTTAGAACACGACGTATTGATTCTTACGCGCGCCGCAGACGGGGCATTTGTCGGGTGGCTCGCCGATGACGGTGTGACCGCAGATGGGGCAGACGTACACCGGGTTGGCGGCGATGTCCTGGCCTGTCAACACCGTTTTCCTGGCGTCGGTGTACATGACCTCGTGGATCTTTTCGGCTTCCAGGGCATAACGGATGGTGCGCATCGCGCCCTTGTCATCGTCGGCATGGGCCACAGCGTTAAAGGCCGGATACATCTGGGTGTTCTCGTAATTCTCACCCTCGAAGGCCGTCTGCAAGTTGGCGACGGTATCGCCGATGCCTTTCAGCTCACGCAGGTGATTGGCGGCGTGGATACGTTCGGCGTAGGCGATGGCCCGGAACAGGCGCGCCACCTCCGGGTAGCCTTCCTGTTCGGCTTTTTCGGCAAAGAGGGTGTATTTCATGTGCGCCTGGCTTTCGCCGGCAAAGGCTTCCTTGAGATTGGCTTTGGTCATTTCACGCATGGATTTATCTCCTTCGATGGGATATGGTTTCAGGCGAGGAGAATTATACACCAAAACAAACGGTGATGCTAACCCAAATCCTGCTGCTGGCCTTTGGGTTGGCCTTACTGCGGCGGGGCCAACTCGACCATCTTGTCCAGAAAGACCGGGGCCAGCATCTGCTCGACGGGCGCGTAGCGGTCGGTGAGCACAATCTGCCCGGTTTCGGCCAGCAGGGCGTCCACCTGTTGTGTGCTGAGGAGTTGCTGCCGCCACAGCGCGTCGGGAGCAAAGGCGTCGAGATCGAGCGGCTCGCTGGCGCCGACGATGACAAAGGTGGTCCGCGAGGCTTCGCGCCACGTGTCGATAGTCGGGGCCACGTAGACGTGGGAGAAGGTCTGGCGCAGGGTGTGCACGTAGGCGCGCAGAAAGCGCCCATAGGCCCCATCGATGATGTTGACGGCGTACAGGCCATCTGGCTTTAGCCAGGCGCGGGCGCGATCGTTGAACCCCTGGGTGGTCAGGTGATAGGGCACCGAAAAGTCGTTGAACGCATCGCCGATGATCAGGTCATAGTGTGTGCCGGGCTCACGCTTGAGAAAGGTGCGCGCATCCTCGTTAAAGCTGACCACCGTCGTCTCGGGCGGCAGGCCCAGGTACTCGTAGGCCACCTCGGTCACGCCAGGGTCGATCTCGATCACGTCGAGCTGGCTGCCGGGGTAGACCGCCTCCATGTATTTGGGAAAAGTATAACCGCCCCCGCCGATAAAGAGCGCGCTCGGCAGGTCGTGGCGTGCGGCCTGGTAGGAGGTCAGCTCGGCGTACATCTTTTCGTAACCGTAGACCAGTTTGGTCGGATCGTTCAACGAGGTATAGCTGTGCACCAGCCGATCCAGGACGAGCACACGCACAGTCTCACCGTCTTTGTCTTGTTCCTGCACCTTGATGCAGAAATAGTTGGTCTCGCGGGTGCACGGGCCCTCGAGCCACGGCTGGTTGGAACCCCAGGCCGCGCCGCCGATGGTGATCAGTGCGGCCAGCATCAGCCAGAGCCGACGGCGGCTCAACAGAAAACCAAACCCCAACAGGAGCAGCACCGACGCCACGCCCAGGACGATGGTATACGTGCCGAACCGGGAAATGAGCCAAAAGCCGGTGGCAAAGGTGCCCACGATGCTGCCCACCGTGCCAAAGGCGTAAATCTGCCCCACCGTGCGGCCGGCGCGTTCCAGATCGTGCATGGCCAGCTTGACGACGATGGGCGAGATGGTGCCCAGGATGGTGCAGGGGACGAAAAAGAGGGCGGCGATCAGGGCCAGAATTTTGGCGACGATGGGCCAATCCACCTGGTCGAGCAGGCCGATCTGGTCGACGGCCAGCACGCCCAACGAGGTGAGGCCAGCCAGCAGAAACATCAGGCCCAACAGACGCGGCGACGCCCAGCGGTCGGCCAACCGTCCGCCGAGATAGTTGCCCAGGCTGATGCCGGCCAGGATGACGCCGATGACACTCGTCCAGGTGTAGAGTGAAACGCCGACGCTGGGGGCGATGATCCGCCCGGCGACCAGTTCCAGGATCATGATGCAGCCGCTGGAAATAAAGACGATCAGGTTGGGCAGCCAGCGCCAGGAGTGTTGAGACGGGGGAGAGTGATGCACCGTTGACACCTCACATTTCTTTTGTTGTAACCGTTCAGGTGGTCATGCATTTTTCACCGCAGAGGGCGCAGAAGACACTGAGGCCGGCAAGTTTTCAGGTGACGGTCACCTTGGAGGTGACCGTCACCTGCCGACAAGAGGAATGGGACACAGATTTTTTCTTTGTTTTGTATCCGTGTTTTTCCGTGCCCAAAACCTCGCCTCATCGTTGTTGCCTCAGTATTCTCCACGTCTCTGCGGTGAGCAGTTACGTTTTCTGTATCATACGCCAACACGGGGCACAAGTCAAACAGACAGAAGGCTCACCGTTCCAGCAGCCGTTCCTCGTAGATGCGGCGCACGGTGGCTTCGATGTCCGGCTCGCGCACCGAGAGATCACGCACCCGGTAACGCGCCGAGAGCCGCCCGATCAGCTCGGAGGCTGTCAGCGCGCCGCGCTCAAAGCGGTAGACGACCCGCCGGCCATCTCGCCCGGTGATCTGAGCGCCTTCGAGTCCAACAGCCGCATAGTCCTCAGCGAAATCCACCACCAGCTCACGCTGCCCGCCAAAGCGATCCCGCAGCATCTCCAACGCGCCGTCGTAGAGCAGTTGCCCCCGGTCGAGGATCATCACCCGCTCGCACAGCTTTTCCACGTCAGAGAGATCGTGGGTCGTCAGCAGCACCGTCACGCCGCGCCCGGCGTTGATGTGGCGGATGAACTGCCGGATGCGCTCCTTGGCCACCACGTCCAGCCCGATCGTTGGCTCGTCGAGGAAGAGCAGGGTGGGGTCGTGGAGCAGCGCGGCGCACAGATCGGCCCGCATGCGCTGGCCCAACGACAGGGCGCGCACCGGCGTGTCGAGGAAGGGATCGAGCTCCAACAGCGCGCGAAACTCGTCCAGGTTGCGGCGAAAGCGGGCCGGGGGGATACGATAAATGTGCTGCAACAGGTCGAGCGACTCGATCACCGGCAGGTCCCACCACAGCGTGGTGCGCTGGCCAAACACCGCGCCGATGCGCGCCACGTGCGCCTGGCGCTCGCGCCAGGGCACGCGCCCGGCCACACGTAACTCGCCGCCGCTGGGCACCAGCAGCCCGGTCAGCATCTTGATGGTCGTCGATTTACCCGCGCCGTTGGGGCCAATGTAGCCCACCAGTTCACCCGGCTGAATCTCAAAGCTGACCCCGTCCACGGCGCGCACCAGGCTGTGCTGGCGGGTGGTCAGGTTACGCAGCGCGCCCCAAAAGCCCCGGTGATGGCGGTAGACCTTAAAGTGTTTGTGCAGGTTTCGGACGACAATCAGGCTCGACATCACTCATGTCCCCGTGCTCTGATAGTGCCGGATGCCAAATCGCCAAAAGGCCAGCCCGACGGCCAGCACCCCCAAGCCGGCGACGGGCGCCAGGAAAGGCGCAAAGGGCGGCAGGCCGAAAGGGTCGGGCTTGTCCAGAAAGTACAGGGCAGGGTAATAGTTGACAAAGATGGCCGGCACGATGTAGGTGAAAAAGCGGCGCATCCAGTTCTGGTAAATGTGCATGGGGTACGACATCATTTCGCTGCCGCCGTAGGTAAAGATGTTGACCACCTCGATGGACTCGACCGTCCAAAAGGTGATCGTCGAGCCGATGATGAACAGCCCGCCGAAAAAACCCACCAGGCTGGCAAATACAACCGGCAGGTAGAGCAGCTTGACCGCCGTCCAGCGTAGATCGGTGAGCGCCGCGGCCACGGCCAGGATGGCCGCGCCCTGCACGACCCGCCCCAAACGCCGCAGCACGAACTCGGAACCCAGCACCTGCAGGGTGATGCTGGCCGGGCGCAGCAGCAATTGATCAAAGCTGCCGCGGCGCACCTGCTGCCCGAAAGCGGATGGGTCAAAGCCGCTAAAGAGCAGGTCCATCACACCAAAGGCGGTCTCGACGGTGCCATAGAGAAAGGCGACCTCACCCAGCGTCCAGCCGCCGATACTCTCGAAACGCTGCAAGATGAGCGCCAGCGAAAGGAACCAGACTCCCGTCGCCATGCCCTGGCCGACGAGATCCATCAGAAAAGCCGCCCGGTATTGAAGCTGCGAGCGGATCTGGGCGCCGATCAGGCGGCGATAGAGATCCAGCGCGGCTCTCAACTCAGCCTCCCTGGATGACCAGCCGGCGCACGCCGGCGCGCAATACGAGCTGCCCGGCGCCGATCAGAATGGCCGCCCACAGCGCCTGGCCCAGCAGGGCCAGGACGAGCTGCGGGCCGCTCAGCAGGCCCAGGTAAACCTCGACGACGGTGTTGATCGTCGCCGGAAAGGGCGTCAGATGGCACAACCCCTGGAACCAATCGGGGAAAAAGCGCAGCGGCATGAGAAAGCCCGACGTGAACCACGACAGGCCAAAGACGAAACGGCCCACACCGCGCGCGTTGGGCGTCCAAAAGGCAGCCAGGTTGACCAGGAAACGCCAGGCAAAACTCACCAACCAGCTCAGGGCCAGCGCGACGAGCAGGGCCAGCCACTGGGTGGCGCTGTGAGGCACAGTGATGTCGAAAACGACGGCATAGGCGAGCAGGATCGTCAGACCGCGCACGAGTAACGCCACGGCGGCCCGGCCCAGGTCTTGGCCCAGCCAGAAGGTAAAATAACCCATCGGCTTGAGCAGGTCGGAGGAGATGTCGCCGCTGTGGACCGAGTTCATGACGTCGTACCAGTGGAACAGGCTCAGGTAGCCGATGGTCGCCTGGCTGAGGCCGGTAAACGTGATCGCTTCCGTCAGCGAGATGCCGGCCACCTCCTGGCGCGCGCCGTACAGCGCGGCCATCAGCGCGGCCCGCAGCATGCCGAAAAAAAAGTTCGTCGCCAGCCCGGCCAGCGTGGCGGCGCGATAGGTGAGTTGTCGCTGAAAAGAGAGTTTGACCAGTTCCCAAAACAGGCGCATGGCGGCCTACTATACCGCTGTTGACTGTCCTTGTCAATTTGGGGAAGCCGCTTGTCAGCCAGGTGAAGCAACGGTATAATTCTGTTATTGTATCCGGCGTGACCCTCACCTGGAAACGTGAGCATGGAAGCGATCCACATCCCCTGGCCCGTGGCCGAGTGGGACGAATGAGCACGATGCCAGAACTCGAGCACCAATTGCAGCAGAAAACCGCCCAACTGGCTGCCCTGCGTGAGATCGGCCAGGCCATCAACGCCGCCTGGGAGCTGGCCGCCACACTGGAGCTGATCACCCGTCGCACCGCCGACGTGATGGGCATGGACTCTTGCTCCATCTACCTGCTGGACACGAGCGGCGAGAATCTGGTGCTCCAGGCCACCACTGGCCTGGCCGCCGAAGCCATCGGCCAGGCTCATCTGAGACTCGGCGAGGGGCTCACCGGCTGGGCCGCTCAGAAAGGTCAGCCGGTGGCCGTGGCCGACGCCAGCCGCGACCCGCGCTTCAAGTTTTTGCCGGAAACCAGGGAAACACGCTTCCAATCGCTGCTGGCCGTGCCGTTGGTCAACCAGAGCCGCGTCATCGGCGCGATGAACGTCCAGACGCGGGCCTACCACGAGTTCTCCGGCGACGAGATGGAGTTGCTCAGCCTCATCGCCGACCTGGCCGCTGGCGCGCTGGAAAAGGCCATGCTCTACGAGGGTATGCAACGCCAGATCGCCGAGCTCTCTGCGCTGGCCGAGGTGAGCCAGACGGTCACTTCGCCCCTCTATCTGGACGAGATGCTGGAGGTGGTCGTCGAGATGGCAGCCCGGGTGATGAAGGCCCGGCTGTGTTCGTTGATGCTGCTGGACGAGACCAGCGGCGAGCTGGTTCTGCGGGCGACACAATACCTCAGCCCGGCCTACCGTGACAAGCCGCCGTTAAAAGTGGGCGAGGGCGTCGTTGGCCTGGTGGCTCAAACCGGCCGGCCTCAGACCATTCTCGATGTTCGCCAGGACCCGCGCTATCGTCACGCCGACATCGCCCGGCAGGAAGGACTGTGCTCGCTGCTGTGCGTGCCGCTCACCGTACGCCAGCGCGTGATCGGCGTGTTCAACTGTTATACCGCCGAGGCCCACCGTTTCACCGAGGACGAGGTCGCACTCTTTTCCACGCTGGCCAACCAGACCGCCCTGGCCATCGAAAACGCCCGCCTGGTGACCAATGCCGCCGTCGTGCGCGAGATGCACCATCGCATCAAGAACAACCTGCAGAACGTGGCCATGCTGCTGCGCCTGCAGATGAGCGGCGAGCGGCCCATCTCGGCCCGCGAGGTGCTGCACGAGAGCGTCAATCGCATCCTGAGCATCGCCGCCGTGCACGAGGTGCTCTCGCAGCGCGGCTTTCAGCGGGTGGACATCAGGGAGGTGCTGGCCCGCGTGGGCCGCGCCGTGGCGCAAAACATGCAACGCCCGGATCGGGCCATCCAGGTCACGGTGGAGGGCGACGAGGTATCGCTGCCCTCCCAGATGGCCACCTCGCTGGCCCTGGCGGTGAACGAGCTGGTGCAGAACGCGCTGGAGCACGCCTTCGTAGAGCGGGCGCAGGGGCGTGTGACCGTCTCGCTGCGCCAGGCATCCGGCCAGTTGACCGTCGAAGTCAGAGACGACGGCGTGGGGCTGGCCGAGGGCTCACCCCGGCATCTGGGCCTGGAAATTGTCGAGACGTTGGTGTGCGAAGACCTGAAGGGCGGCTGGTCGTTAACCGGAAACGGCGGCACGATCGCCCGCATCACCGTTCCATTGTAGGGCGAATTGGCAATTCGCCCACCCAGGAGAAACCCGTGCGCATCTTGATCGCCGACGACGAAGCCCTCATCCGTTTGGGGTTGCGCACCATGCTGCAAGAGATGGGCCACACGGTGGTGGGTGCGGCCTCTGACGGCGCGATGGCTCTGAAAATAGCCTGCGAAACCCATCCCGATCTGGCCATTCTGGACATCAAGATGCCGGGCCTGGATGGTCTGGCCGTGGCCGAGGCCATCGCAACACACTGCCCGCTGCCGGTGGTGATGCTCACCGCCTACAGCGATCGTGAACTGGTGGAACGAGCCGCAGCCACCGAAACGGTGCAGGCTTACCTGGTCAAACCGATCCGCGAGGCCGACCTGGCGCCGGCGATCGGGCTGGCCGCAGCCCATTTTGCCGAGTGGCAGGCGCTTCGGGCAGAGGCCGGGGATCATCAACAAGCCCTGGCAACGCGCGAGATCGTCGCCCAGGCGCGGCAGATGCTCATGGCGCGCGATGGTCTGAGCGAGCGCCAGGCCTTCCTGGAGATCCAGCGCCGCGCCCGCCGCCAGCAACGCACCATGAGAGAGGTGGCTGAGAGTATCGTGCAAAAATAGCCACTCTCACCCTCCCGCAGGTTTTCGTACGGCCACGGCAATGCCGTGCCCCGCCGCCGTCTGTCGCTTCGCCCAGTCCAGCCTGCGGGAGGGTAGGCTGAGCCATTGCCTAAAATGACCCATTGACGCCACACTCACCCTGTGGTATAATAACCCCATAACCAGCCCAACACTTTTTTTTTCACGGGCCGCGAAGCCCTCGGATCAGAGCCAGATGAGGTTCTGATGCGGGGGCTTTTTTGTTTTCAGGAGACGAAACCATGTCCAGCCGCTATCACATTCACACCCAACCCGCTCCGGCAAGCTTTGTTTACCCGGCCAAATTCCGCCTGGGTGAGGGCGACGATTACGTGAAATACGGCCACGCCCCTTTTGAGCAGGAACGGCGCGGCGGCGACCGCCACTGGACGCCCGAGATCATCACCCAGACCTGGTACCAGGCCGAAACGGGCCGCATTCCCATTTCCGGCGCAGGTTATGGCGGCGCGTTTGCCGGGCCGGGTTTCGACGCCATCTGGCTGGACATGTCCGAGATCGTCCGGCCCACGCGCGACGGCATTCACGGCCGCGAAACCATCTCGACTGCCGTGACGCTGGGTCGGCGGCCGGCAGCCTTGCAGTTTGACGCGGCGGGTCAACTGCTTTCTGCATTGCCGCCGCAGATCGAGATGCCGCTGCCGGTGCTGTTCGATCCGTTGCCCATTCCACTGCCGGGCCAGGGCGGGCGGCTGGCGGTCGTCCGGGCGGCGGCCCAACTGGGCACGCTGGCCCTGATCCGCGCCGGAGAGTGGTCGGATGCGCTGGCGCCTTATGCCGACGCCATCGGCCTCGTACTTGCACCCGATGATGAGCTGAGAGCCTGCACCTGTAAACTGATCGAAATCGACGCCGCGCACGATCTCGACGCCGCGCTGGCTCTGGCCAGGCGGGCGCAGGCCATCCACCCCGAGGCGGTGATTGCCCTGCGTTTGCCGCTTGGCCCTCAGGCTCCGGCTCAGGTCGAGGCGTTGGTGGCCGCCGGCATCAGTGTGCTGCACCTGCTGGCCGACGAGATGGGCGAGGAAATCGAGGGCGACGAGCCACGCTCCCTGGCCGACGCCCTGTTGCAGGTTCACGAGCGGCTGGTGGCGGCCAGGCTGCGCGATCAGGTCTCACTCATCGCCAGCGGCGGCATTGCCACAGCAGAGCACGCGCCCAAGGCCATGGTCTGCGGCGCCGACGCCGTGGCGGTCGATTTTGCCCTCATCGTCGCCCTGGGCTGCGCCCTGTGGGCCGACGTGCGCCGTCCCTGCCCGGTCGAAGACCGGGAAACCGACCCCGATTGGGGGGCGCAGCGCATCGTCAACCTGATGGCGGCCTGGCGGGATCAGCTTTTGGAGGTGCTGGGCGCGATGGGCATGCGCGAGGTGCGCCGCCTGCGGGGTGAGCTGGGCCGCACCATCTTTCAGCGCCAGGAGGAAGCCGCCTTTCGGCGGCTGTTTGGCCGGGCGGTGAGTGGCCATCCGGCGGCAGCGCCCCCACCGCCCGGCGACGGCGAGCTGGAAGGCGACCTGCGCTGGCCGACGGCGCTCATCCTCAGCACCGCCGAGCAGGGTCGCACCGCCTGCCCGCCAACCTCCGGCCTGGAATACCGCGTGGGCCGCTCTGGCGGCGGCTTTGATACCATGCGCTTTGCCTTCGAGCTGGAAGACGATGCCGACATTCGTGAATGGGAGCTCAGCACCGGCGACATCGATCTGGCCCTGGAGTTGAACCGGCGCGACCCGGCCCGGCCACGCATCCGCATCCCGCATCCCTGGTACGGCGCGGGCATGTCTTTTGGATCGGTCAGCCTGCAAACCATGATCGCCCGCGCCTGGGCCGCGCAGCACTGGGACTCGTTCACCTCCACCGGCGAAGGCGGTTATCCCGACGAGCTGATCCCTTATGCCGATCACCTCATCACCCAGATCGCCACCGGCCTGTTCGGTGTGCGCGAAGACACCATCCAGCGGGCGCGGCTGATCGAGTTCAAATATGCCCAGGGGGCCAAGCCGGGCCTGGGCGGTCACCTGCTGGGCAGCAAAAACACGCCCGACGTGGCCGCCATGCGCGAAGCCGTGCAGGGCACCAGCCTCTTTTCACCGTTTCCGTTCCACAGCGTCTATTCGGTGGAGGATCACAAAAAGCACCTGGACTGGATCCGCACCGTCAACCCGCGGGCATTGATCTCGGTCAAAGTGTCCACACCCACCGATGTGGACATGGTGGCCGTGGGCAGTTATTACGCCGGGGCGCACATCGTGCATCTGGATGGCGCGTATGGCGGCACCGGCGCCGCGCCCGAGATCGCCAAGAAAAACATCGCCATGCCCATCGAGTACGCCATTCCCAAAGTGCATCGTTTTCTCCAACAAGAAGGCATCCGCGACCAGGTGGTGATCATGGCCTCCGGCGGCGTGCGCACGGCCTGGGATGTGGCCAAGGCCATCGCCCTGGGCGCCGATGGCTGCATCGTCGGCACAGCCGATCTTATCGCCCTGGGCTGTGTGCGCCTGGGCACCTGCGAGCGCGAGCGCGGCTGCCCCTTTGGCATCGCCACCACCGACCCCGACCTGGCCCGCCAGATCGACCCGCTGGAGGGTGGTCGGCGCATCGCCAATCTGTACGCCTCGTGGCGGGTGCAGTTGGCGGGCATTCTGCGCCGCCTGGGGCTGAGCAGCGTGCGCGAACTGCGCGGTCGCGCCGATCTGTTGGTTTACCTGGAGTCCTGACATGAGGAAACTATTGTGTGCCGAACGTATTATCGCTTCCCGAACAAGCCTGATCGACGATCTGCCCATCCCGCCGGTGCACAAATCCGCCGCCGAAGGCGGCTGCGGCGTGGTGGGCCTGGCGGCCTCGCTGCCGGTGGCGGGGCGACACCTGATCGCGCCGGCGCGGCAGATGCACAACCGGGGCAACGGCAAGGGCGGCGGCATCGCCGCGGCGGGGCTCTCCCCGGCGCAGATGCGCGTCTCGCCGGAGGTGTTGCAGGCAGCCACGCTGCTCCAGATCGCCTACCTCGATCCCGACGCCCGCACCGCGGTAGAGCAAGATGCCATCTTGCTCTACTACGATGTTCTTCAGAGCTACGCCATCCCCACTGTGGATGATCATCGCGCCGTGCCCGGCCTGGAGGTGCGTCCGCCCGACGTGTGGCGTTATTTCGTGCGCGCCAGGCCGGACGCGCTGGCCCACTTTGCCGAACAAAATAGCCTGGAGGAACTGCCGGCCCGCAGGGTCGAAGACGAGTTTGTCTATCGCCGCAGCTTTCAGCTCAACAAGGAATTTTACGCCAGCCTGGGCGAGCAGCGGGCCTTTGTCCTGTCGCACGGGCGCGACCTGCTGGTCTTCAAGATCGTCGGTTACGCCGAGCAGGCGCTGGCCTACTATGGCCTGGACGATCTGCAGGCCCATGTCTGGATCGCCCATCAGCGGTATCCCACCAAGGGGCGGGTGTGGCACCCCGGCGGGGCGCATCCCTTTATCGGGCTCAACGAGGCGCTGGTGCACAATGGCGATTTCGCCAACTATCACGCCGTGGCGGCCTACCTGCGCCAGCGTAACATCGCCCCGCTGTTCCTCACCGATACCGAGGTCAGCGTGCTGCTCTTTGATCTGCTGGACCGGGTCTACGGCTATCCCCTGGAGGCGACCATCGAAGCGCTGGCCCCCACCACCGAGCGTGATTTCGAGCTGCTGCCGCCGGACAAAAAACGGCTGTACAGGGCCATCCAGACCACTCACCTGCACGCCTCGCCCGATGGGCCGTGGTTTTTCATCATCGCCCGCAGCCATCCCGATGAAAAACAGTGGCAACTGTTGGGCATCACCGACACCTCCATGCTGCGGCCGCAGGTCTTTGCCCTGCACGAGAGCAAGGTGCAGATCGGGCTGATCGCCTCGGAAAAGCAGGCCATCGACGCCGCGCTGGCGAGCCTGGCCGCCGAGGACGAGCGCATCTGTCCTGTGGCCGACCGCTACTGGAACGCCCGCGGCGGCAGCCACACCGATGGCGGCGCTTTTCTCTTTACCGTCCACGGCAACGGCCAGGGGCGGCAATTGACGGTGACGGACAAGTTTGGCAAGCCGGTGACGACGCCAGCGGATCAGGTTCACAACAACCCCAGCACGGCCACCCCGGCGCCAGCGCCGGGTGTGGCGGTTGCCCAGAGTCGGGAGTGGATCGTCGCCGGGCCGGAGGGGCTGGACGAAGTCTGGCAGCGCCTGAGCCGCGACCTCCAGGCCTGGGATTACGGCGAGCTGACCTGGTTGTGCCGCCAGACCGCCGCGCTGGCCGCCGAAAGCGACGCGGCCTGGGCGTTTGCCGTGGGCCTGCTCAGCCGGCTGCGCGACCGCCCCTACGACCCTGGCGCCAAGCGGCGGGCCTCGGTGCTGGCGCTGGTCGACCGGGCGCTGGGCCAGATTTTCGACGCCGCGCCGCTGTTGGACGCGCCGCAGGCAGGCCAACAGCGGCGGCTGGATTGGGCGGCGCGTTGCACGCTTTGCGGCCCGCACGATGGCGAGCAAACGCTGGTGCTGGACGCATCTGGCTTTCCGCCGGAAGGGGATGATTCGGCGGCGCGGATGATCGTGCGGGCGGCGGCGCTGGGCTGGCAGCGATTCATCACCTACAACTGGCGCGGCGGGCGCTTTTGCGGCTGTGGCCTGGGGCCAGACAGCGGCGGCATTCGCATCGACGTCTATGGCTCCAGCGGCGATTACCTGGGCTCCGGTCTGGACGGGGCCGAGGTGCACGTTCACGGCAGCGCGCAAGATCAGGTGGGCCAGATCCTCAAAGCGGGCAGGCTGGTGATCCACGGCGACGTGGGCCAGACCTTTATGTACGGCGCCAAAGGCGGCGAGGCCTACGTGCTGGGCAACGCCGCCGGCCGGCCGCTGATCAACGCCGCCGGCGCGCCGCGGGTGGTCATCAACGGCACCTGCCTGGATTACCTGGCCGAGTCGTTCATGGCCGGCGATCCACTGGCCGGCGGCGGTTTTGTGGTGCTCAACGGCATGGCCTTTACCCCTCACGGGCGTTTGGTCGCTCAACCCACACCCTATCCGGGCGGCAATCTCTTTTCGCTGGCTTCGGGCGGGGCCATTTACGTGCGCGACCCACACCACCTGGTGACGCCGGATCAGCTCAACGGCGGTCAGTTTGCACCCTTGAGCCAGGCCGACTGGGCGTTGATCCAGCCCTACCTGAAAGAGAACGAGCGGTTGTTCGGCATCCGGGTGGAAGCCCTGTTGAGCGTGGGCGGCAAGGTGAAACGGCCACAGGAGGTGTACCGCAAAGTTGTGGCCGTTCGCCTGGCGGCGTTGACATAGAGCACTGTGTGGGTTACGGCTCTCTCACCACCGCTTCTGCTTCCACCTCGACCAGGTACTGCTCTCCCACAAGCTGGGCCTGGATCAGTGTATTGGCGGGCAGAATATCTCGGAATCGTGCGCCATGGGCGCGCGCCACTGCTTCCCAGTCCAACAGGTTCCGCACGTACATACGCGTCCGAACCACGTCTTCCAAACGACTGCCAAACGATTGTAATGCGCCTTCGATTTTGTCGATCACAAAATGGAATTGGGCTGCGGCATCGGCCCCACCGATGGCTCGATGCTGGTGTGTGGCGGTGGTGCCCGAGATCCAGATGTGATCGCCGGCACGCACCGCCCGGCAAAATCCCCCGATCTGTTCCCACGATGTCCCGCTTAACACCCTGGTTCGACCATCCGGCCCTGGCCGGGACGGGTAGGGCGGCGGCAGCGACTCCAGGTGGTGGCTCAGGTCGCCAGAGGCGGTGAGAAAAGGCGGTTTACGATATTCATCGCCGCAGTCTCCGGGGATGGGTTGCAGCGCGGTCAGGGCCTCATCGATCTCGGCCCGATCACGCTCGCCGAGTGAGAATTCAAAGAGGCGCAGATTATCCCGCATGTGCTCACTTGTACCCAGCCGCGCGCCGATGATGACGCCGCCGACAGCCGCTTCTTCGAGGATGTATCGAGAGGCAACGTTGGCCATCGAGACGCCGTGCCTGCGGGCCACACGCGCCACCGCTCGCAAGAGATTTTGGAACACCTCCCAGCCGCCGACCGTTTCGACAAAGCGCCCGTATTTCATCTGCGACCAGGTCGCCAGGTTTTTCCAATCCGGCTCCGGTTTTCCAAGCCAGCGCTCTGTCAGGAATCCCCCTGCGATCGTGCCGTAGGCCAGCAATTTGAGCCCGTGCTGCAGACACAACTGCGTCATGCCGCCTTTTGGGCGTTGGTCTAGAAGCGAAAAACAGACCTGATTGGACACCACGTCGATGCCGCTGTGCAGCACGATGCGCAGATGGGCCGTGTCAAAATTGGTCAGCCCCAGGTGGTGAATGAGTCCCTCTTCTTTGAGCTCTTGCAGCCAGAACAGGCAATCCAGCCAGCCCGGATGGGCGTAATGCCAGGTGTGAAACTGCAACAGATCCAACCGCTCGGTTCGCAATCGGTCGAGCGATCGGTGAACGGCCGCCCGCACCTGCTGGCGTGTGACAGGCCCTGGCGGCGGCACCCATTTGGTCAGCATCTGCACCGCCCGGTCGGCAGCGTGGCGCTGCAGGAAACAGCCGGCGATCTCTTCTGCCGATCCGTAATGGTCGGCCATGTCAAAAGTGGTGAACCCGACATCGACGTAGGCAGCCATGGCAGCCGCCGCCGCGTCGAGATCCAGTGGGCGGCCATCTCGCTCCATGTCTGCGATCTGCCACAGCCCGGTAACAACCCGGGAAATTTCAAAAGCTTCCGTCAACGTGCAGCGCTCCACTTGAGCGTCCATACTCTATTCCTCCACGGGCCGGCGCGAATGCAACGGCGCTGAGAATCGACTCGGCCAGACTGAAATGGTGAATCATTCTAGCACGACAGCCAAAGGGTGTCAAAAAACAAAGGCCTGATCGCTCCACAAACCCGATACAGGGACATCGCATGGCGCGATGTTCCTGTTTGACACGTGTACGGTTTCGAGTATAATCCAACTCGTTGGTATACCAATGTTTTGTACTCAAACGATAGGTGTTCCGATATGCACACAGATGAACTGCACGCCATCGCCTTGGAAATACGCATCCTGGCGGCCAATCTGGCCAAGATGGCCCGGCGCGCGATGGAACAACGCCCGGAACTGGCCGAGGTCGGCATCAGCGGGCTCCAGTTTGGCGTGTTGCACGTCCTCAGTTACCAGGAGCACACACTCACCGAACTGAGCCGCAAATTCACGCTCGACCCTTCCACGCTGGTGCCAACCGTCGACGCGCTGGAGCGCAAAGGGCTGGTCAGGCGCGGTCGAGACCCCAACGACCGCCGCCGCGCGCCGCTGTCGCTGACGGAGCAGGGGAGCCAGCTGGCCTCGCTGGCCTCCGTGGTAGACGAGAACGATCCGCTGCTCCAGGGCCTGTGCGCCATGGGCGAGGAACAGGCTCATCAACTTTTGGCCCTGTTGCGCGCTCTGCTGGCCCACATGCCAGCAGGGGATGAGATCTTGCACCACGTATCGTCTCGAGTGCGCTTGCAGACCGCAAACGATTAACCACACGACAAAGGAGTAACATGCAACACACCCATTCTTTGAGACCGAGCCGCCGATCCCGAGGGCGTGAGGGCAGTTCGCCCGGCGTTCTGCTGCGCGCCATCCGCTACCTGGGCCACTATAAGCGGCTGGCGGTCACGGCCTACGGCTTTCTGTTCGCGGCGACAGCAGCACAACTGGCCGTGCCACAGTTCATCCAACGCATCATCGATGCCGTCACCAACGGCTTTGTGGCTCAACAGATCGCCCGTGTGCCGGCCGCCTTTCAGGCCATGGCCCTCGCACAATTGGGCTGGAGCGCCGAGCAACTGGCTCGCTACCAGAACGACGCCGAGTCGATCCTGATCTCTGCCGGGCTGCTGATCGCCGCCTTTGCCGCGGGCCGTGGCCTGTTTGCCTTTGCCTACACCTACAACGCCGAGCGGGTGTCGCAGAGCGTGGCCTTTGACTTTCGTAACGAGCTGTTTGCCAAGATCCAACGCCTGTCCTTCAGTTACCACGACCGCAACCAGACCGGCCAGCTCATGATCCGCGCCACCGACGACGTGGAAAAGGTGCGCATGTTCATCGCCCAGGGGCTGTTGATGACCGTCCAGGCCCTGGTCGTACTGATCGCGGCGCTGATCATCCTCTTTGCCACCAACGCCCAGTTGATGTTCACCCTGCTGCCGGTGCTGCCGCTGGCCATGATCCTGTTCATGACCTTCGGCCGGATCGTCCAGCCGATGTTCATGAAGGTCCAGATCAAGCTATCGCAGCTCAACACCATCTTGCAGGAGAACCTGGCCGGCATCAAAGTGGTCAAGGCCTTTGTGCGCGAGCCGCAGGAGCAGGCCAAATTCGACGCCTCGGCGGAAGACCTGATGCAGCAGCAGATTCACGTGGCGCGCATCTTTTCCTTTCTCTTCCCGGTGGTCTTTTTGCTGATGAACGTTGGCCAGGTGCTCATTCTCTATTTCGGCGGCAAACAGATCATCTATGGCGATATGAGCTTGGGCGAGTGGCAGAAATTCAGCCTGTATCTGATGTTCGTCTTTTTCCCGCTGGGCATGCTGGGCATGATCATCAGCCAGTTGGCCCAGGCCGGGGCCTCGGCGCAGCGCATCTTTGAGATCCTGGACGCCCAGAGCGACGTGGAGAACAGACCCGGCGCGGCCGACCTGCCGCCGGTGAAGGGTCACGTGGCTTTCGAGAACGTCACCTTTCGTTACTTTGGCAGCGGCGACCCGGTGCTCCAAGACGTAAGCTTTGAGGCCCAACCGGGCCAGACCATCGCCCTGCTGGGCGCCACCGGCAGCGGCAAGAGCACCATCATCAACCTCATCCCGCGCTTTTACGACGTGACCTCGGGCGCAGTGCGCATCGACGGCCACGACGTGCGCGACGTGTGCCTCGACTCGCTGCGGGCGCAGATCGGCATCGTGCTCCAGGATACGACCCTGTTCAGCGGCGCGATCCGCGACAACATCGCCTTTGGCCGGCCCGACGCCAGCATCGACGAGGTGATCGCTGCCGCCCAGGCGGCGGCGGCCCACGACTTTATCGTCGAATTTCCCGACGGCTACGATACCCTCGTCGGCGAGCGCGGCGCCACCCTCAGCGGTGGTCAGAAACAGCGCGTGGCCATCGCCCGGGCGTTGCTCATGGACCCGCGCATCCTGATCCTGGACGACTCGACCAGCAGCGTCGACCTGGCCACCGAGGTCCAGATCCAGCGTGCGCTCACCCAACTGATGCGCGGGCGCACCAGTTTCGTCATCGCCCAGCGCATCAGCACGGTGCGCAACGCCGACCAGATCCTGGTGCTGGACAAAGGCCGGATCGCGGCCCAGGGCACACACCAGGAATTGATGGAAAACAGCCCCATCTATGCCGAGATCTATTCGTCGCAGTTGGTGGAAGACGCGGTGCTGGCGTAGCACCTACTTCGTATGGCGTATTTCGTGGTGCGCTACGGAATACACCATACGAAATACACAATACGCGCCACGTTTCACGAGAACAGGAGAGATACCCATGCACGGTTTTGGTGGCGGACCCCGCCATATCCTTGCTGCAGAAACGAGCAAAGCCGGCAACGTCCGATCTACGTTGGGCCGGCTGGTGCGCTACTTTAAACCCTACCGGCTGGTGCTGCTGGCCGTTCTGGCCCTGATCCTGGGCAGCACCTACGTTCAGGTTTTGCAACCCAAGCTCACCGGCCAGGCCGTGGACTGTTACCTGACTCCAGCTTTGGGCAGCCGTATGATCAGCGGCGCTTCTGGTTTGCCCGGCGGAACTCTGCCTGGCCAGTCGATGATGGGCGCGGTACAGAGCGCATCCGAGGCCAACTGCTGGCTCGGCGCTCCGGAGCCCGGCGCCCCTCTGGAGGAATACGTCAGGGGATTGGGCCGGCTCATTCTGCTGATCGTCGGCCTGTTCACCGCCGGTTCGTTGATGAGCGGCCTCCAGTTCTACCTGATGAGCTGGGCCGGTCAGCACGTGCTCAAGGGGATACGGGTCAGCGTCTTTGAACACCTGCACCGCCTGTCGCTGAGCTACTATGCCGAGAACGAGGCCGGCAACGTGATGAGCCGCATCACCAACGACATGGACACCCTCCAGCAGGCCATCAGCTTTGTGCTGGTCCAGGTCAGCAGCGGCGTTCTGCTCCTGATCTGGGTGGCGATCACCATGCTGACCACGAGCTGGCAGTACGCCCTGATCTGCATGACGGCCGTGCCGTTCATGTTCCTGGCCACCTGGTGGTTCTCGACCCAGGCGCGGCGCGCCTTCCGCCGCACCCGCGTGGCCATCGGCCAGGTCAACGCCGACCTCCAGGAGAGCATCGCCGGCGTGCGTGAGGTGCAGGCCTTTGGCCGCGAGGAGGCCAACATCGGGAGCTTTCGTGAGGCCAATGCCGCCAACCGCGACGCCAACATCCGCGCGGCGGCGTTCACGGCGGCGTTGTCGCCCAGCCTGGAGGCGCTGGGTTACGTGGCCATGGCCGTGACGACCATCGTCGGCGGCATCTTGTTGCTGCGCGGTCAATCGTTGGGTGGCGCCGCCATCTCGCTGGGCCTGGTTATCACTTTCATGCAATACGTCCAGCGTTTCAACCAGCCCATCCAGCAGATCTCGGTGATGTGGACCAACTTGCAGAGTGCGGTGGCCGGCGCCGAGCGCATCTTTGGCCTGTTGGACATTCAGCCGGACGTGCAGGACCGGCCCAACGCCGTGCCTCTGCCGACCATCAGCGGCCACGTCGAGTTCGATCGCGTCGAGGCGGCCTACAAGTCGGGCATTCCGGTGCTGCACGATGTCAGCTTTCAGGCGCAGCCGGGCCAGACGGTGGCCATCGTCGGGCCGACGGGCGCGGGCAAGACGACGATCATCAACCTCATCCCCCGTTTTTACGACGTGGTCGAAGGCGCGGTGCGCATCGACGGCCACGACGTGCGCGACGTGACCCACAACAGCCTGCGCGCCCAGATCGGCATCGTGCTGCAAGATACTTTTTTGTTCAGCGACACGGTGCTGAACAACATCCGTTTTGGCCGGCCCGATGCCAGCGACGAGGAGGTGTTGGCCGCAGCCAGACTGGCCCACGCCGACGAGTTTATCCGACGCCTGCCGGAGGGTTACGACACCGTGCTGGGTGAACGGGGCACAGGGTTGAGCCAGGGGCAGCGGCAACTGATCGCCATCGCCCGCGCTGCGCTGGCCGACCCGCGCATCCTGATCCTGGACGAGGCAACTTCCAGCGTGGACACCCGCACCGAGCGGCTGATCCAGGTGGCGCTGGATGAACTACTAAAGGGACGCACCAGTTTCGTCATCGCCCACCGGCTGAGCACCATCCGTAATGCTAACCAACTGTTGGTGCTGAACGAGGGGCAGATTGTCGAGCGCGGCACGCACGACACCCTGCTGGCCGCCGGTGGCTTTTACCACGATCTGTACATGAGCCAGTTCCGCTATAACGGCGAAGGACCTGCCGCCGCTGGACGAGGACCCGTCAGGGCGAGGGAAATGCAACCGGTGGGGGCGGTTGGTGAGTAAACGTTGAAACACCCGCCTTGTTTCTCACTCGATGTCCAGCAGGCCGCGCCTGATGGCCAGCACCACAGCGTGGGTGCGATCGTTGGCGTGCAGCTTGGACAGGATCTCGCTGACGTGGTTCTTGACCGTGCCCTCACTCAGGCCCAGCCGGTCGGCGATGCCGGCGTTGGTCAGCCCTTCAGTCAGCAGGCGCAGGATGGTCTCTTCGCGGGGGGTGAGATCTTCCAGGGGTGGAATATCGGTGTCTGCCAGTGGGGCAGGGGGGTGGGCCGCAGGATGGCGCAGCACGTTGGCCATACGCTGGAACTCGGCCAGCACCTGCGCCGCGACGGTGGGATCGATCTGGGCCTCGCCCCGCACCGCGCCGCGCACGGCCTCGGCCAGTTTATCGCGGGTGATGTCTTTGAGCAGGTACCCCGACGCCCCGGCGCGGATGCCCTCGAAGACCAGCTCGTCTTGGGCAAAAGTGGTGAGGATGATGATGGGTGTCTGGGAAAGCTGTTCCTTGATTCGCCGCGTGGCCTGGATGCCATCCAGACGCGGCATTTTGATGTCCATCAGAATGACGTCTGGTCGTAGCTGTTCGGCCAGCTCGATGCCCTCCTGGCCATCGGCAGCCTGCCCCACGACGCGGATATCGGGCTGGGCGTTGAGGATGATGGTCAACCCCTCACGAATGAGCGCCTGATCGTCAACCAACAGCACTCGTAATGCCATGCCTCAGTCTTCCCACGGTTCGACGATTTGCACGGTCAACGTCGTACCCTCTCCAGGGGTAGACTCGACCGTCACCCGACCGTCGACGAGCGCGGCGCGCTCGCGGATGCCCACCAATCCGAATCGATCCGAGTCGACGATGTCGGGATCAAAGCCCCGGCCATCGTCCTGCACGGTGAGGGTCACACCCTCGGCGTAACACAGACTCACCGCCACTCGCCCGGCGGCAGCGTGGCGCTCGACGTTGCTCAACGCCTCTTCGGCCATGCGATAGAGCGCGTTGGCCTGCACCGGCAAGAGTGGCGCCGGCTCGCCCACGACAGCCCAATCGGTATGGATGCCGTTGCGCCGTCCGAACTGCGCGGTCAATTGCGCCATCGCTCCCACCAGTCCCAACTCCTCCACGGGATTGGTGCGCAGGTTCTGGATCGCCCGCCGCGCCTCGTCCAGTCCCAGCCGCGCCTGGTGCCGCACTTTGGCCAGTTGCTCGTGAGCGGCGGCAGGATCGGAGCTCTGCAGCGCGTCGATGGCCTCCAACTGCACCACCACGGCAGAGAGCGAGTGAGCCAGCGTGTCGTGCATCTCGCGGGCCAGGCGCACCCGCTCGCGAAAAGTGGCCAGGTTCTCTACCGTGGCGGCATACCCGCGCAGTTGGCGGTTGGCCTCCACCACGGCGGCGTGTTCGCGTCGCCAGGTATCGGCCAGGTAACCGGCGATGAAGGGAAAACCATACAGCACCGCCAGGCGCAGCGGCAGCAAGGCCAAAAAGCCGAGCGGTGGCACATCCAACAACCACACGATGATACCCGTCGCCAGGTGCAGGGCAGTGGCCAGAGAGGCCGAGCCGATGGCGCCGCGCAGCCCATACACCGCCCCGGCCAGCACACACGGGATCAGTGTGGTGAGGACGATTTCGGTCGAGGCCCAAAAGATGCTAAAGGCCCGGCCCGAGGGCAGCGTGATCAGCAGGTGCGCGCCGGGGTGCAGGTAAGCCATGCCCGATTCCAGACTGGAGGCCAGGATCGTCAACCCCAGAGCCGTAGGCAGATAGGCGCGCCCCATGCGCTTCTCCAGGCCCGGCAGGAACAAAAAGAGCGCCGTGACCACGGTCATGGCCAGCATCGAGGGGCCAAAGAAGGTGGATGATTCCAGGGTTTCTAACGGCGATTGCACCGCCCACCGGATCGTAAACACCACGACGCCAAAAGCGACGATGAACAGCCGAAAGAGCAACACGGCGCGCAAGATGCGGGTGGCGTTGCGCACGATCCGGTTCACAGGGTATCTACCTCCAGCACGGCGGCGCACAGGCGACGCAACTCAAACGGGAGCCGACCCCGACCCGCGAGCGCCACAAGTGGGATGGCGGCGGTGGCCTGGCGGCTGTGCAGGGCCTCCAGCAGCGTATCCGCCGCATGGAGCGACATATCCACCCAGATCATCGCTACCGGTTGGGCTGTCGCCTGTTTGAGGCCATCCAGCACGTTGGTTGCCCTGTGGGGGGTATCACCCTCAGTTTGCGCCCTGCGGGCCAGCCGGTCATACAGGGCATCGTCTGCCGTCACTATCAGTCTGATCATACCACAACTTGGCCAATTTTTCCATCTGTCGAGTGCCCACTCTTGCACAGCTATTATAACCCAAGGCCCGTCACAACAACAGTCTCCATCGTCACCCATAACCGTCAGCCAGAGCGTGCCAGGTATGACGATCGTCACAAAAAAAAGCAGGAGGGCCAGGCCCTCCTGCTTGCCAAGGGGGGAGAAAAAGAGTTCCGACACCGTCTTAACGCGTCGGGCGCTCTTCCAACGTCACACTCGACGTCTGTTCGTAACCATCGCGCAGCAGCGTCAGCGTCACCTTTTGCCCAACGGCCCTGTCTGCCAGGTAGACGATGAGATCGTCCATCGTCTGAATTTTTATGCCGTCGATGGCGGTGATAATGTCGCCGCCGACGATCACCACGCTGCCCTCAAAACTGACCTGCCGATCACCGCCGCGCAATCCGGCCTTTTCCGAAGGGCCGCCCGAGGTGACGCTTTGCACCAACACGCCACGCTCCAGCGGCAGATTCAACGCCTCGGCGGCGAGGGGCGTGATGCTCATGCCGGTGATGCCCAACCACGGGTCGGCGTAGCGCCCGTTCTCGACGAGCTCAGGCGCCACCCGCCCGACAGTGTTCACCGGCACGGCAAAACCCACACCCGAATTCACGCCGCTCTCGGAAAAAATGAGCGTGTTGACGCCGATGACCCGCCCTTGAGAATCGAACAGCGGGCCGCCCGAGTTGCCGGGGTTGATGGCAGCGTCGGTCTGGATCAGCTCTGGCAGCGAAAAGCCACTGTCCTGCTGCACCAGCCGCCCCAGCGCACTGACGATGCCGACCGTCATCGTCTGCTCGAAACCAAAAGGATTACCGATGGCGATGGCCCGCTGGCCAACGCGCAGCGCAGCAGAATCGCCCAACTCGACCGGCTGGAGCTGATCGGCCGGCACGTCCACCTGGATCACCGCCAGATCGCTATCGGCGTCGGCGCCCACCAGGCTGGCCTCGACGGTGGCGCCATCGGCAAAACGCACCAGAATGCGTGCAGCATCCTCAACGACGTGGTTATTGGTCACGATGTGACCCTCGTTATCCAGCACGAAACCTGAACCACTGCCGCCGCCGCCGGGCGTATTGCCGGTAACGGCGATGTACACCACCGATGGGCTGACGCGCTCGTACAGCGCGATGAGCAATTGCTCTTCATCGTAGGCCGATTCAGAAAGCCCCACCGGCGCTGGCGTAGGCGACGACAACGCCTCGTATCTGGACGCAACCGCCGCCTGACCGGGATTGGTCCCCGGCCACTGCACCAGCAGCGCCCAGGTCAACACCAGCAAGGCCAACACAGCCAGACCCAAAGCGAACACATTTCGTTTCATGTTTTTCCCTCTCGACACAAGCACCCACCACGATACCGCTCACTTTTTAGACATCCTCACACCGCCTTTGTTTACCCCATCGTCGCCCAGGCGGTCCGATACAACTTTATCATACCGCAAAGTTGTGAAAAAATGATGGAGGACTCGTCTGAGAATCGTTTATTCGTAGCGCAAGGCCTCGATGGGCCGCAGGCTGGCCGCCCGCCAGGCCGGGTAGATGCCAAAGATCAGTCCCACGGCGGCAGCAAAACCAGAGGCCATCAACACCGTGCCGATATCGACCACCGGGCTCAGATCGGTCGACAGATTGCCGACGAGTGATGAGGTCAATACGCCCAGGCCGATGCCCAGCAAACCGCCCAGCAGGCTCATCAACAACGACTCGATCAAAAACTGGGCCAGGATATCGCGTTTGAGCGCGCCCACCGCTTTGCGGATGCCGATCTCGCGGGTGCGCTCGGTGACGCTGACCAGCATGATGTTCATGATGCCGATGCCACCCACCACCAGCGAGATGCCGGCGATGGCGCCCAAAAAGAGCGTGATGGTGCCCATGATCACATCAAAGGCGTCCAGAATGTCGGTCTGGCTGATGATACGAAAGTCATCGTCGGCCTGATAGGCGATGCCATGGCTCTCGCGCAGCATCTCTTTGATCTGCTCCGTCGCCTTGCCCATCAACGCCTCGCTCTGCGCTTCGGCATAGATCACGTGCACCGCCCGCTCGCCGCTTCGGGTGCGGGCGGGATAGAGCCGGCTCTGCGCCGTCGTCAGCGGGATGTACACCACATCGTCCTGGTTCAAAAAGCCCACCCCTCCTTTACTGCCCAACACGCCCACCACCTCGTAGCGCACACCGCCGATCTTGATCTCCTGGCCGATGGGGTGCTCGTCGGAAAACAGATCTTGGGCCACGTTGGCCCCCAGCACGGCCACGCGGGCCCTGGTATCCAGGTCCGGCGACGTCAGGCCGCCGCCCTGTTCCACACCCAGGCTGCGCACCTCGAAATAGTTGGGCGTGATGCCAGCAACGGTGACACGGGTATCGCGCCCGCCATAGAGCACCTGTTGTGTGCCCTGCACCTCAGCAGCCACCTGTTTGACCGCCGGCGCGTAGAACGAATCGGCCAGTTTCTCGACGTCCTGCATACTGAGAACCTGGTAACCGCCGCTGTTTTCCGCATCGGTCATGATGGTGATCAGGTTAGAGCCAATGGACTGGATCTCACCCTCGATGGAGGCGCTGACGCCGTTGCCAATCGAGAGCAGGGCGATCACCGCCGCCACACCGATGATCACACCCAGCATGGTCAGCACGGCCCGCATTTTGTTGGTGGTCAGACTATCAAAAGCTGTCAAAAGGCTTTCTGTGAGGTTCATGGTGTAATCTCCAAATCGGCAAATCGGCAAATCACAACGTCTCGTTGTGCTGATTTGCCGATTTGTGCCCTCCATTGTTTTTATCACTCTCGATCAGGCCATCTCTGAGAAGAATCGTCCGACCGGCGCGCTGAGCTACTTCGGGATCGTGAGTGACAAAAACGAGCGTGATGCCGCGGGCGTTGAGAGTATCAAAGATGTTCAGAATCTCTTCGCCGGAAGCCGTATCCAGATTGCCGGTGGGTTCATCGGCCAGGATGATACTCGGCTCGGCGGCCAGGGCGCGGGCGATGGCCACACGCTGTTGTTGTCCACCGGAAAGCTCGTCGGGCCGATGATCCATGCGGTTGCCCAGGCCCACGGCGCGCAGGGCCTCCTCTGCCCGTTGCTGACGCTCTTTGCGGCCCAGACCGGCGTACATCAGCGGCAGCGCCACCTGCTTGATGGCTGGCGTGCGCGGCAGCAGGTTGTAGTTCTGAAAGACAAAGCCGATGCGTTTGTTGCGCACCCGGGCCAGATCATCGTCGCTCATGTGGCTCACATCAATACCATCCAGCTCGTACGTGCCATCCGAGGGCTGATCCAGGCAGCCGATGACGTTCATCAACGTGCTCTTGCCAGAGCCAGAAGGCCCCATGATGGCCACAAACTCGCCATCTCGCACCGTCAGGCTCACACCGCGCAGGGCGTGCACCGTCTGCGTGCCCATACGATATTCTTTGGTGATGCCAGCCAACTGGATCATTAACCACCCCCGCGCAAAAAGCGTATGGCCGGTCTTTGTTCCGAGCCTGGCAGTCCAAAGGAAAGCCCCTCCTCGATCTCACCGACAAACAGCGTGTCGCCTTCTTCCAGACCACTGGTGATCTCGGTAAAGCTCCTGTCGCGCAGGCCAATGGTGACTTCTGACCTGGTGACGGTATCACCTTCGACCAGGTAGACGTAGTACTTGTTCGCTTCCCGGTCGACAGTGATGGCCTGATTGGGCACCAGCAACACGTTCTCACGCTGCGCCGTGATCATCCTGGCGTCGGCTGTCATGCCGGTCCGCACCGCCAGATCACCCGCTTCCAGGCGCAGATGCACCTCGTAGGTGACGATCTCGGACTGAACCCTGGCCTTGGGTGCGATGGACACCACCTCACCGGCCAATTCCTCGCCCGGCCAGGCTTCCAACGTCATCACGGTGGGCTGCCCCACGGCGATCTGACCGATGTCGATCTCGTCCACTTCCAGCACCACCTCCAGGCTGTCGGTGTCGACCAACTCGACGGCCAGGCCGCTGGCCCACTCGCCCTCGGCGACGTACACCTCGGTCACCACGCCGCCAAAGGGGGCAACAAGCGCCGCTTTGGAGAGATTGGCCTGGACATCTTCCAGCGAGATGCGCGCCTGCTCCACCTGCGCCTCGGCCATGGCGATCTTGGCCGTCGATGCACCCGCCAGCAAAGAGGCCTGGTTGGCCTCGGCCTGGGCCACGCCTGCCGTGGCCTGGAGCACCCCTGCCTCCGCCTGGGCCACCCCCGCCTCCGCCTGAGTCACAACCGCCTCCGCCTGAGCGATCTGATCGTCGATGTCGTTCAGGTTGGCCCGGACACTGACCACCTGCGCCTCAGCCTGCGCCACGGCAGCGCGCGCCGCGGCAATGGCCGCGTCGGTGGCGCCTTCCTGGGCCTGCTGGTAGGCGATCTCGGCCAGGCGGACGGCAATCTCGGCGTTGGCCACCTGGGCCTCCATCTGCTTTTTTACGTAATCCGGCGTGCTCGAACGGCCATTGAGGGCATCCCGCTCCAACTGGAGATGCCACAGGCTGTTCCTGGCCTGCTCCAGATTCAGACGCGCCTGCTCGACTGTTTCGGCATCGGCGCCCTCCAACAGCGCGGCCAATTGCGCCTGCGCGCTGCTCAACGCCGCCTCGGCGCTGAGCAGACTGGCCCTGACGGTCACATCGGCGTCTTGCAACGCATCGCGTGACAGTTGAGCTTTGATCAGCGAGACTCGGGCGCTCTCCAGGCCGGCCTGGGCGCTGGTCAGGCTGGCCTGGGCGCTTTCCACCGCCGCCGCCGCCACCGCCTTATCTTCGGCGGAGGCGCCCGCTTTCAACTCGGCCAGATTGGCCTCCTGGATGGCCAACGCCTGCTCTGCCGAACGGACCGCCCGTTGCAGGGCATCGGCCTCCAGTTGCAGCAACACATCACCGGCCTGCACGCTGTCGCCGACGGCGACGTGAACCTTGTCCACCTTGCCAGAGAGACTCAAAGCCAGCTCGACCTGCCGCTGGGGAAGCAGGCGACCGCTGGCCGCCGCAGCGGAAGAGAGATCGCCGACAAAGGTGGTCACGGTCTGACCGGCTTCTGCATTGGCGGCAGCAAAGGCCTGGCGGCGCTGCTGCACCTCTTCCCATAATGGCCCAACCACCCAAATGCCAGCGGCGACGATCCCCACCGCTGCCACGGCCAGGCCGATCCAGAAACCCCGTCTGCTTTTTTTCTTTTCTTGCACTCGTATTCCTCCTGCTCTTTCAAGCCGCGATCCCATCGCGCTCGGATGCATTATCACGTGTTTACCATGACCATTATAACCAGGATCGAGCGCCAACAACAGTCCCAAAGGTCATTGTTCGATCCCTTGCCGCCGCCGGAAAAATGACGATCGTCACACCTTTTGGGGAACCTTTGTGCGGGCAGTGGCGTCTAAACTGCGGACGTGACAAACGCCCAAACACATCAATCACAGGAGGTTTTTACCGTGAACAAGACGTATGGTTTGTTGAGTGGAATGCTGGCTGCGGCGTTGGTAATGGTGGTTCTGGTGGGTTGCACCACCGCGCAGGCCGCGCCCCAGGCCGCAGCGACGCCGGAGGCACCGGTATCGGACCGTTACATCACCGTGGTGGGCATCGGGCAGGTGAGCCTGGTGCCAGACATCGCCGAGGTCAACGTTGGGGTCGAGGCCGCCGCGAACACCGTGGCCGAGGCCAAGTCCGAGGTAGATCGCCGCATGGAGGCCATTCTGACCGTCCTCAAAGAGATGGGCATCGCCGAAAAAGACATCCAGACCTCGCACTATAGCATCTACTTTGAGCGAGATCCCTCTTACATCGTACCCCGCGAGGAAACATCCCAGGCGAGTGAAGGGGTGTACCGTGTCTCCAACATGCTACAGGTCACGATCCGCGACCTGGGCAAGGTGAGCCAACTGATCGATGCCGTCGTCGAGGCTGGCGCCAACCAGATGTACGGCGTGAGCTTTACCGTCTCTGACGACGCAGCGTGGCAGAGCCAGGCCCGTGAAAAAGCCATGGCCGACGCCCAGGCCCGCGCCGAAGAGCTGGCCGGGTTGGCCAGTGTGGAGCTGGGTCAGGTGCTCTCTGTGAGCGAGGTGGTGGGTGGCAGCCCGTACTATGCCGTCCAGCGCGAGGCGGCCTATGGCGGCGCCGGCATCACCCCTGGCGAGCTGGAATTCAGCGCCCAGATCCAGGTGACGTTCGCCATCCAGTAACCGGAGCGAGCCAACAGGGGGTGGGAGATTCTCTCCCACCCCCTGTTTTTTGGCTGTTATGGGGGTTGCTCTGCCCGACAAACATGGTATAATCGCCTCATATTTTAAAAACGGGCACACGAGGAGGGGCAAAGTGAACGTCTTGATTTCCGTCGACATGGAAGGCATCGCCGGTGTGGTGAACGACAACCACACCTCATCGGATCATCGAGAGTACGAACGATTCCGCAAGCTGATGACCGCCGAGGCCAGCGCCGCGGTCGAGGGTGCGCTGGCGGGCGGCGCGGCGCGGGTGGTGGTGAACGACAGCCACGGCGGCATGGCCAATATCCTCATCGAGGAGCTGAATCCGGCAGCCGAGTTGATCTCCGGCAGCCCCAAGCCTTTTGGTATGATGCAAGGCATCGGCCCGGAGGTGGACGCCGTCTTTTTCGTGGGCTACCACGGCGCATCGGGCACGGGCGCGTCGATCCTGGAGCATACCTGGAGCTATCGCATCGTCGACATGTCGCTCAACGGACGGTCGGTAGGCGAGACCGGTCTCAATGCTGCGATGGCCGGCGCCTACAGCGCGCCGGTGGTGCTGGTGACAGGCGACACGTCAGTGACAGAGGAGGCCCGCGCGCTGCTGGGCCCAATCGAAACGGTGGCCGTCAAAGAGGGGGTTTCCCGCACTGCCGCGCGCTGTCTGCATCCACAAGTGGCCTGCGCCAGGATTCGAGAAGCCGCCGAACGTGCGCTCAGGCTCAAGATCGCGCCGTTTGTTGTATCGCCGCCCATCACGGCCCGCGTGACCTTTGGGCGCGCCGCTCACGCCGATATGGCCGCGCTGATCCCGGGCAGCGTCCGGGTGGATGGCCGCAGCGTCGAGTGGACCGGCGACGACATGCCCACCGTCTACAAGACCTTCCGGGCGATGGCGTCGCTGGCGTCTATTGTCTGAGAGGCGCGCGGCCAAAGCGCCGATGATAGAGGAGAAAAACGTGAGCGCCAATCACGAAACGACATTCGACCGTCTGAGCGAGTTTGTGGCTCAGGTCATGAAAAAAAACGATGTGCCAGGTGTGGCCCTGGGCGTGCTGCACGAAGGGCAGGTGAGGGCCGCCGGTTTTGGGGTGACCAATGTGGATCACCCGCTGCCTGTGACGGGTGAAACGCTTTTTCAGATCGGTTCCATCACCAAGACCTTTACCGGCACGGCCATCATGCGCCTGATCGAGATGGGCAAGTTGGATCTCGATGCCACCGTGCGAACCTACCTGCCGGACTTTAAAGTGGCCGACGAGCAAGCCTCCGCCCAGGCCACCATCCACCATCTGTTGACCCACACCGGCGGCTGGGTGGGCGATTTTTTCCACGACACCGGCGCAGGCGACGACGCTCTGCCCAGATACCTGGCCGGCATGGCCGATCTGGAGCAACTCGCACCCATCGGCACCGTCTGGTCTTACAACAACTCGGCGTTTTACCTGGCCGGTTACGTCATCGAAAAGGTGACCGGCCAAAGCTTCCAGACGGCGATCAAAGAACTGGTGCTGGAGCCTCTGGGGTTGTCGTACACTTTTTTTGATCCCGGCGACGTCATGACACATCGCTTTGCCGTGGGCCATCGGCTGGGTGAGAACGGCCCCCAGGTTGCCCGACCCTGGCCGCTGCCCCGCGCGGCCTATGCCGCCGGCGGCATCACCTGCACGGTGCAGGATCTGTTACGTTACGCCCGCTTTCACCTGGGCGACGGCGCAACTCCCGACGGCAGCCGACTGCTCCAGCCGCAAAGTCTGGCCCAGATGCACACCCCACAGGTTACCGTTTGGGGCAAAGAGGATTGGGCAATCACCTGGGCCACGACCCAAATAGACGGCCTGCGCCAGCTTTCCCACGGCGGAGGCACTGTCGGCCAGGTCTCTTTGCTCACCCTGATCCCGGAGCGCAGTTTCGCCATGGCCATTTTCACCAACGCCGGTCACGGCGGTTCTGTGACAGAAAAAGCCACCAACTGGGCGCTGAAGGAATACCTGGGGCTGACCGTCCCGCGCCCCAGGCCCATCGAGTCGTCCGAACGAGATCTCGGGCCCTTTGTGGGTCGTTACAGCCGCCCTTATGCAGATATCGAGCTGGGATTGTTGGCAGGGCGGCTGGTGGGCCAGTTGATCTACAAAGGCAGCTTTCCGGCCCAAGATGTGCCACCGACGCCGCCACCGCCGCCCATGACACTCACGCGCTGCGAACCGGATCGATTGCTGGTGCTGGATGGGGTGCTCAAAGACGCCAGAGCCGATGTTGTGCGCCAGGCGGATGGCTCGATCGGCTGGCTGCGTTTCGGCGGGCGCATCCACAAACGACTGTCGTAGCCTCAAAGACGAGATGGGTGCATGCGCCGTTACTACTCAGCCAAAAGGTGCGACGCACTTGTTCACGTGGTTCCAATGGCTTCACGACGCAGTTTTTATGCCGCAACAGGTGGTCTCATGGCAAAGTGCGTCGCACCTGAATAGTTACGCTCCTGAGAGCAAAGCACTGTCCGGTGTTGTCAGCCTGAATCCGTGTCCGGTTGTCCCTCCGATTTGTAACACCTGTTACGAGCAGTTGCCATCGGAGCGTCAAGTGGGTATAAAAAATATTATAAAAACTAAAAACCTGGCCGAACTATAACTGCCCTACCCGCCTCACATCGCCCCGGATCAGGCGTCAACATCCTGACTCGAACAAGTTGGAACCAAAGAGATTTTACCTTACCGTGGAGATGCAGAAGCCGCAAGTTTTTTCATTTCTCTCAGCGTCCTCTGCGCCTACGAATACATCATGACTATACGAATTCCCCTCCCCCATCGTCATGACAGCGAAAAAACGGCCACCCCAGACTATCGGGGGTGGCCGTAGCAGGTTCTGAAGCGCAAAACCTGACCTAGCCGGTCAGCTCAAGCACGATACCCGGCGCCTGGAACGCGATCTGGCGATGCGTGCCATCGCAGAACGGTTTGTTGGACGAGCCGCCACAGCGGCACAGCGCAATCGTCTCACCCGGCGTGACCTGCTCCTGACCGTCGGCGTCCACGTAGGTGGCCCTGCCAGGGATCAGCACCGGCCCGTTTTCCCGCGCCCGGATCTCCAATTCAGCCATTTTTTCCTCCTTACTTTCGTATGTTGACAGAATTGCCCGGCGTTCAGTGTGCTGCCTGTTGGAATCTCTCAATATAGGCCTTGATCGACGGCAAAGCGGTCAAGCGCTCGTGAAAGAAATTGTTGACGATATTGATGACCTCGGCCCGGGCCGCCTCTGCTGCCGGTATCAACTCCTGGCCGATCTCTTGCCGGCTGAGACTATCACGCAGGCGTAGCAAGTAACGCACGATCTCGGTCTCCTGCCCTCCTTCCAGAGCCTGGATCACCGAAAGAATGAGTTGATCCGCCTGTTCCAGCAAGTTCTCCTTGGCAATGCTGGCGCCATAACGGGTAGCATCGTCGAGAGTGCGGATCAACGACCAGACCTGGTAGAGTATCGTCGCCGGTTCATCGAACAGCTCCCGCACGTAAACCGCCTCTTCGTACCGCCCGGTGAAACGAAAGACGTTGTACATGCGCTTGGCTGCCTTGCCATAGTTGGGGTCTTGGGTCACATATTTGCGCACCTGATCTTCCAACTGGGCCACGTACTCGTCCAGAGCGTCGGCCGACACGTGCCTGGCCAGCTTGGAGAAAATGGGCACCGACTCGGCTTCCAGATAGACCTCTTGAAAATAGGGGTCCAGGTAACCATCCAGCGGCGTGATGGTGCCATCGGGCGCTTCCCAGGTCACGTCGAGCATGTTGCTGGCATTGGTCACCTGGCCGCGCAGAGGATCGGCCACCACCCAATCCAGTTTACACCAGCCAGGCTCCAGGGCCACGGCGTCCCATTCGACGACAGCCGGCGCGCCATCGGGTCGAAAAGCATCGATCTGGCCGGCCTGTACATCCTCCGGTCCCCAGGAAATCGGCGACCCGGCCCGAATGGATTGGCCATCTTTGACCACGTCGTGCGGATAGGCGCCGAATTTGATCTCGATAAGCTGATAGGTGGGGCCTTTGAGCGTGCTCAGGGCTTTCTGGCGCATGATCTGGGCCAGGATGTGGCAGGCCTCTTGCCGCGTCCCGGCCATGATGTTGACCCGCTCGAAAAAGTCACAGTCACCGGGATAGGTCTGAATCTTGGATTGGGCCGCCGACCCAGACAGCGCCAGCGCCGTCTCGACCACCCCCGGCCGGTCCTCGAATCCAACGAGTTGACCGATCTCACGAAAGCGCGCCAGCTCTTCGGGGTTAAAATCCAGCATGACTACCCTGTGACCGAATACACCGCTGTGGCTATCCAGTGCGATGTCGCTCCCCCTGTTGGATGCGGCCATGGCCGTCAACCATTGCAGCGCCTCGGACTCGTCCATCTCGACGCCCAATCGCCGCGCGGATTCGATGATCCGCGCCAGCTCGACTGCATGTTCCTCTCTGGATTCGTTCACCGTCTGCCCTTCCTTTTGCCTCACTCAAGACCGTTTGGAAAAGACCATTTCACTATTTTACCCCAGAAATGGATCTGGTACAACTGGCGCGCCGCCAGAGCGCATTTCACCTTGGCGGCGGGTTTTCATCCTCCCGCAGGTTTTCGGTGTGCAAAAACTGCTTTCCTCTGTTTGGCGGCCCTTCTGGGGTGCAGATCACCCCGGCTGAACCTGCGGGAGGATCGGCCACTCCAGGGCGCAGAATTGACAATCGCCGCGCCCTCAGGTACAATGACTTGAGCCATAGACCAAAACCTCTGAAGCATAGTCAGCGAGGCCACCGATGAACAACGCCAAAGAAACTATCGCCCAACAACACACCAAGTGGGAAAACACCACCCTGAAGAAGGCCCTGGATCACCATGCGGAGCGCCGCGAAACCTTTTACACCCTCTCCAACCTGCCGCTCGAACGGCTCTACACCCCCAACGATATTCAGAGCGATTACCTCGGCGAGCTCGGCTTTCCCGGCCAATACCCTTTTACCCGAGGTGTGCAACCCACCATGTATCGTGGCCGTTTTTGGACCATGCGCCAGTACGCCGGTTACGCCACTGCCCAACAGACCAACGAGCGGTACAAGTTTCTGTTACAACAGGGGCAGACCGGCCTCTCGGTGGCTTTTGATCTGCCCACCCAGATCGGTTACGACGCCGACGATCCCATGGCCGAAGGTGAGGTGGGCAAAGTGGGGGTTTCCATCTCGTCGTTAGAAGACATGGAACAGCTCTTCGACGGTATTCCGCTAGACCGGGTGAGCACTTCGATGACCATCAACGCCCCGGCGGCGGTGCTGCTGGCGATGTACGTGGCCGTGGCCAAAAAGCAGGCCGTGCCGCCGGACAAACTGCGCGGCACCATACAGAACGACATTCTGAAGGAATACGTGGCCCGCGGCACCTACATCTTTGCGCCGCGCCCTTCCATGCGCCTCATCACCGATACCTTTGCCTACTGCCGCGATGCCGTGCCCGAATGGAACACCATCAGCATCAGCGGCTACCACATCCGCGAGGCCGGCGCGACGGCGGTGCAGGAATTGGCCTTCACCCTGGCCAACGCGGTGGCCTACGTGCAGGCCGCCGTGGATACCGGCCTGGAGGTGGATGATTTTGCGCCGCGGTTGAGTTTCTTTTTCAACGCCCACAACCACCTGCTGGAAGAGGTGGCCAAGTTCCGGGCAGCGCGTCGCCTGTGGGCGCGCATCATGCGCCAGCGCTTTGGCGCCCAGGACCCCCGTTCGTGGATGATGCGCTTTCACACCCAAACGGCCGGCTGCACCCTCACCGCCCAACAGCCGGAAAACAACGTGGTGCGGGTCACACTCCAGGCGCTGGCGGCGGTGCTGGGCGGCACGCAGAGCCTGCACACCAACGCCCTCGACGAGGCTTTGAGCCTGCCCACGGAAGAATCGGTGCAGGTGGCGCTGCGCACGCAACAGATCATCGCCCACGAAAGCGGCGTGGCCGATAGCATCGACCCGCTGGCCGGCAGCTACCTGGTGGAGCATCTGACCGACGAGCTGGAGCGCCAGGCGGAGGAATACATCGTCAAGATCGATGCCCTGGGCGGCGCACTGGCCGCCGTGGAAAACGGTTACCTGCAACGCGAGATCCAGGAAAGCGCTTATCGTTACCAGCGGGCGGTGGAAAGCGGCGACCAGGTGGTGGTGGGCGTCAATCGTTTCACCACTCGCCACAGCCGGCCGCCCAAGCTGCTGCGCGTCGACCCGGCCGTGGGCCAGCAGCAGGCAGCCCGGCTGGCTGCGCTGCGCCAACGGCGCGACGATCGGCGCGTCCGGGCGGCGCTGGATGACTTGCGGGCAACTGCCCAGGGTGTGAATAATCTCCTGCCCCCCATCCTGGCCGCCGTCGAGGCTTATGCCACCATCGGCGAGATCTGTGGCCTGCTGCGCCAGGTGTTTGGCGAGTATCGGCCCCACGAGTTGTGAGAACAAAAACAGTTGGCCCTCGATCCGTTGTGTGATATACTGCCCACTCGCCGCGAAAGGGCCTGAACAGATGGCACAAAAACAGGCGCTGTTCACCAACCTGGTGTTCAACGAACAAGACGAGCCTGCCGAGGTGGTTTTCCTGGAAGGCGAGCCCCATTATATCATTCTGGATGCTGGATTCCGTCGGCACGTGGAGGCCAGCCACATCGACCGTCAGGTGATGGCCGCCATCCGGGAGCAGATCCTTTCGCAGCGCGAGTTTGTCATCCAGGGTATCCTCCAGATGTTGGGCCAGGACGATCTGTTCACCAAAGCCATGATCGATTCCTCCATCGAGCACCTGGACGAGAGGCTTTACGAGCAGGGATTGCCAGAAGAAGCGCGTAGCTGGTTGGGTATGCTCGGTTTCAAAGTCGTGGTGAATCACCACGGCGACGTGGTCCGCCTGGACATGCCCAGCCAGGAGATGCCAGCCGACGAATAAAAACGGCCACCGGATAACGCCATCAAAGGAGAGAATTCGTGAATCGAACCGCCAACCTGCGAGCTATGTTGAGCCACTGCCTGATGCCACAGCACCAGCGCTGGTTATGGTCGATCCTGCTGGTGTTGGCGGTGATTGTGCTCTGGCGGGGCGGCGATGCCCCGCTGCCGGTGCGCGCTCAAGGAGGGATCAGCCTGGCAGGCCAGGTGTTGGATCCGCAAGGCCAGCCGGTGCGCGGCGCCGAGATCGTGGTGCGCGAAGGGCGCAGCGGCCTGCCTATCGCTCTGGCCGAAAGCCAACACAATGGCGTTTTTGTGGTCGACCTGCCCGCCCGCCCTTTTTCCTTTCATCTGGTGTTGGAAATCGATCGCGCCCATTTTGAGCCTCAAGAACTCGAGTTAGAAACAGAGGATGTGGCCATCCTGAATCTGGGCGAGTCGGTGCGGCTGCCGGACATTCACCTGGAGCGAGATATCACCCCCGGCTTTTGGGTGGCCGCGTTGGTCTTTGTGGGCGTGCTGGCCCTCATCGCCCTGGAAAAACTACACAACACCATGGCCGCCTTGTTCGGCGCAGCGGTGGTGTTGGGCACCAGTTTCGTGGGTGGCGCGGTCAATCACCGGCTGTTCATTTTCGATTTTGAACAGGCGTTGGAATACGTACACTTTGACGTGATCTTTTTGGTCATGGGCATGATGATCGTCATCGGCGTCATCGAGGAGACGGGCATCTTTCAGTGGCTGGCCTATCAGGCCTACCGCCTCTCCGGCGGGCGGGCCTGGCTGCTGGTGATCATCCTGATGACCATCACCTCGGTGGCCTCGGCCCTGCTGGACAACGTGACCACCATGCTGCTCATGGCGCCCATCACCATCCAGATCGCGCTATCGGTGGGCATCAACCCCCTATCGCTGCTGATACCGGAGGTGCTGGCCTCCAACGTGGGTGGCATCAGCACCCTCATCGGCACGCCGACCAACATTCTCATTGGAGCATATGCCAACCTCACCTTCAACGATTTTGTGCGCCACCTCACACCCGGCGTGTTGCTGGCGCTGGTTGTGCTGACCGTTTACGTGTTGATCTATTACCGCAAGCAACTTTTTCACCAGGGCGAAGGACTGTCGGACGCGTTGCTGGCGCGCCTCCAGGAGAGCGGGCGCATCACCCAACCAAAAAAGCTGGCCAAATCGGGCATCGTGTTCGCCGTGATGCTGGTGTTTTTCGTCACCGGCGAGAGCATTCACCTGGAACCGGCGGTGACGGCCATCATGGGCGCGGTGGCCATCTTGCTGTGGGTAGCGCCCGACATCGACGAGATGATGAAAGTGGTCGACTGGACGACGTTGATGTTCTTTATCGCCCTGTTCATCCTGGTGGGGTCTATTCAGGAGGTGGGGCTCATCAGCCTGGTCGCCGACGGCATCGGTCGGCTGGTGGGCGACAGCCTGCCGGCGACCATTCTGGTGGTCTCCTGGTCGGCCGGCATCCTCTCCGGCGTCATCGACAACATCCCCTTTGCCGCGGCCATGTTGCCGGTGGTGGGCTTTTTGACGAGCACGGTGCCCGGCGCAGGCAGCCAGGTGCTCTATTACAGCCTGTCTATCGGCGCGGCTATGGGCGGCAACAGCACACTCATCGGCGCTTCGGCCAACATGGTGACGGCCGGCATCGCCGAGCGGGCCGGCTTCCGCATCAGCTATCTGGAATTCCTCAAGGTCGGCGCGCCGGCCACGATCCTGACCGTCGCCACCGGCGTGGTGTGGTTGTTCCTTCACTTTTGAAAAAGAGAGGAGAACGTCATGGGAAGAATCTTGTGCGCCACCCGAGGCGGCCAGGCCAGCTACCGCAACCAGGATGCCGTCATCACTCTGGCTCAGGAGCGAAACGATCACATCGTCTTTCTCTACGTAGTCGACACCGATTTTCTGGGCTTCACCGAACGCGCCGTACGGCCCGACGTGGTGGCCACCGAATTGGAGCGCATGGGCGAGTTCTTGCTGGCGATGGCCTGCGAACGAGCGGCAAAACGAGGCGTGGAAGCTTCTTATTGCATCCGGCATGGTAAACTGATCACTGCTCTCAAAGAGGCGGCTGTGGAGCAAAAAGCCACCCTGGTGGCGTTGGGCCGGCCCGGCGGCGACGAGAGCCGGTTCCAGTTGGCCAGCCTGGAAAAGTTGACCGCCGAGATCACCGAAGAGACCGGCGTGCAAACACGGATCGTCCCGGCGATCACAGACGCCGAAGGAAACCAGCCATAACACCGCACTTTTGGGGAGCATGAGCATGTTACACATTGTGGGCGTCATTCTCGGCGGCGGGCGCGGCACGCGCCTGTATCCACTGACCAAACTGCGGGCCAAACCGGCCGTGCCTCTGGCCGGCAAATATCGCCTCATCGACGTGCCCATCAGCAATTGCCTGAACTCTGGCATCTCGCGCATATACGTGCTCACCCAGTTTCTCTCGGCCTCGCTGCATCGCCACATCTACCAGACCTACAAATTCGATTCCTTTGGCGGCGGTTGGGTGCAGATTCTGGCTGCCGAACAGACTTCCGAGGAAAACTCGGCAAGCTCAGACTGGTATCAGGGCACAGCCGACGCCGTGCGTAAACAACTGCGCCACATGCTCTCACCGCAACCCTCGGAGGTGCTCATTCTCTCCGGCGATCACCTGTACCGCATGGACTATCGGCCTTTCATCGCTGCCCACCGTAACCACCACGCCGACGTGACCGTGGCCGTGCAGCCGGTGACACGTGAGGCTGCGCCCGACCTGGGCATCCTCAAGGTCGATGGCTCCAGACACATCGTCGAGTTTGCCGAAAAACCCACAGGCCAGGCGCTGGATAAACTGGTCAGTGGCATCGACCCGCAAAAGCCCTTCCTGGCCTCTATGGGCATCTATGTCTTTGACCCCGACGTGTTGCTCGATCTGCTGGCAACCCACAAAAAAGACGATTTTGGCAAACACATCCTGCCGGCAGCCATCCAGAGCCACAACGTTTGCGCCTACCCCTTTGAAGGCTATTGGGAAGACATTGGCACCGTGCGCGCCTATTACGATGCCAACCTCTCCCTGGCTCTGCCCGACCCACCCTTCGACCTGTACGACCCGGAGCGCCCCATCTACACCCGCCCGCGCTACCTGCCCGGCACCCGCACCGACGATTGCCACCTGGAGCGGGTCATGCTGTCCGATGGCTGTCTGATCCAGGATGCGGTCATCAGCGATTCGGTCATCGGCCTGCGCAGCATCATCGGCCCCGGCGTGCGTATCTCCCGCTCCATCATCATGGGCGCCGATTATTACGAGGACGATACCCGCCGCGCCGCCAACCGGCAAAAGGGCCTGCCCGACATGGGCATCGGCTCCGGCAGCACCATCGAAGGGGCCATCATCGACAAGAATGCCCACATCGGCCACAACGTCGTCATCCGCCCCCATCCGGATATCATCGACATGGTAGAAGCAGAGCATCATGTCATCCGCGATGGCATCGTCATTGTGCCCAAGAACGCCATCATTCCCAATGGAACGATCATCTGACTCGCGCCAGTCCTCAACCGCTCGTCGGGGCCACTGCCTGAGCGCCCACGGCAGATGGTGGCTCTTCGCCCTGACACTCGTTCTGCTGGCCGCGTTTGGACTGCGACTGAACCAGCTCGACCGCCAACCGTTGTGGTGGGACGAGGGCATCAGTCTCTTTTTCGCCCCGCTAGACCTTCGAACCAACGCCGAGCAATGCGTCCAGACCGAAGACGTCAACCCGCCGGTTTATCGCCTCGCCCTGGGCCAATGGATGCGGTTATTCGGGTCGTCGATCTGGGCCGTGCGGCTGTTCTCTGCCACCCTGGGATGGCTGGCCGTGCCCCTGACCTGGCGGCTGGGCAGGTATTTTTGGGGCCGGGCAGAAGCGGCCCTGGCGACGCTGCTGGTGGCGCTATCGCCCTTTCAGATCTATTATTCTCAGGAAGCCAAAGGCTACATCCTGGTCAACCTGCTGGCGCTGCTGTCGATGACTCTCTGGCTGCGCCTGTTGGCTCACGTTCCCACCGCAGGCAGGGCCAGGCCGGCCCCGCCGCCGTGGTTGTGGCTGGCCCACGCGCTGGTCACGGCGGCCATGCTGGGCGCACACTATTATTCGGCCCCGCTGGTCTTGGGGCAGAACCTCTGGCTGCTGGGCCATCTGTTGCCGACTGCAAAGCCCGGCAGCCCCGCCCGGCGGGAAAGCTTACACCGCCTGGGCTGCTGGATCGGTTCCCAGGCGTTGGCCGCGATGGCGCTGATCGCCTGGCTGTGGCTGACCGTGCCCGGCCTGCTGGACGGCCTGCGACACACCTCCACCAAAGAGGGGGTGCAGGCGCTGGGCTTCCTGGCCTACCTGCGCCAGGTGTTTCTAGAGTTCAGCGCCGGGCCAGACAACCCCTCGACGGCGGCCACCCTGACGGCGGCCACCCTGACCGGCCTGGCCGGCTGGGCCATCTGGCGGGCGCGACCATCCGGCAGGCGCAACACATCCACTACGCACCGGCTGGTGGTGGGCTGGTTATTCTTGCCGTTGTTGATCACCTTTCCCATCCAGTGGCGTTTTCCGTTTTGGGGGGTGCGCTTTTTGTTGTATGCCAGCCCGGCCTTTTACCTGCTGGCTGCGAGCGGACTGGTTCAGATCGCCCGCCATCACAGGCGCAGCGGGTCGATCCTCGCCCTCGGCGTGCTGCTCATCTGGACGTGGCGCCAACTGTTGCCCGTCGCTGTCCAGGCCAGCCCGGCGGAGGATTTTGGCCCGGCGGCCCGTCACCTCCAGGCCCTATCCCAACCGGGCGATGCTTTGGTCTACGGTTACGTCTGGCAGGTGGGTTATCTACACAGTTACTACCCGCAGAATACTCTGGACTTTTTTCGCGCCTATTACACCTCTCAAAGCGCCGGCCTGGAGCTACAAACGATCCTGGACTCTCACCCACGGCTGTGGCTGCTGGGGTATCGCATCGCCGCCAAAGAGAGCCACAACCTGCCCGGCTCCTGGCTGGAAGCGCAGGCCTACAAAGTCGAAGGCGATTGGTACGGCTACCACCACCTGGCGTTGTACCTGGCCCCCGATTATCACACCGCGGGCGTGGGCCCTGAAAAAGCCAGCGCCACGTTCGATCATCGCGTAAAACTGTATTATCCACTCGTCGACGCCCACCTGCAGCCCGGCGATCTGCTGGCCCTGCCGCTGCACTGGCAGACGTTGGCGCCGATGAGGGAAGACTATCATATCTTTGTCCACCTCGGCACGGCCAACACCCCTCCCCTGGCCCAAAACGACGGCCCGCCGCAAAACGGCCTCAGTCCCACCAGTTCGTGGCAGATCGGCCAGGAACTGCTGGATCGTCGCACGCTGCACCTGCCCACCGACCTGCCCCCAGGGCGCTATCAGCTCACCCTGGGGCTTTACCGCACTTCAGACGGCAGGCGGCTTCCCGTCGATGGCCAGACAACCCAGGAGGCCATCCTCCTGGGCCACATAGACATCAGTCCTCGGCCTTGAGCCGCGCCAACTGGGGTGCATTTTGTTTTTGGGGCAGCCTGCATGAGTGTACACCGGGAACACAGCACTACGATCTGGATCGGTCTGGGTTTGTTTCTGTTTCTCAGCGCCGTCTACCTGCTGACTTTTACCGGCAGCTATTACTCTATCGACGAGATGGCCATGTTCAACATGGCCGAGACCCTGCTCAAAGAAGGCCGTTTTAGCGTCGATCAACTCAACTGGATCGAATGGTCGGGTATGCCCATCGGCGCCTACGGGCCTGATGGGCGGCTCTATTGTAAACTGGCCCAGACGCTGTCGTTGGTCGTCCTGCCGCTGGTCTGGCTGGCCCGTCAGGTTGCGAGCGTCGGAACCATCCAGACAGCCTTCCTGGTCAACGTATTCCTCACCGCCCTGAACGGCCTGTTGATCCTGTGGCTGGGTGTGCGTCTGGGTTACAAACACCAGTCCAGCCTGGTGGCCGCGCTCATGTTCGGCCTGACCACCATCGCGCTGCCCTACGCCAGAACCTTTTTTTCAGAAACGCTGGCCGGTTTTTGTCTGCTGGGAGCTTTGGTCCTGCTGGTCGAACCCGATCCTCGGAACGCGCTCTGGCGTCCGATGCTGGCCGGCAGCCTGCTGGGGCTGGCTGCCGCCAGCCGCCTGATGAACCTGGCGCTCATTCCCTTTTACATCCTCTATCTGATCCTCAAAACTTCAGACACCATCGCGCCATGCGGTGGGGCGCGGCTCTGGCTCAAGCCGTTGTGGCGGCAGATGCTGGCCTGCTGGCGATCTCTTGCCGCCTTGCTTTTGCCCCTCACCCTCACCGGCATTCTGATCGGCTGGTACAACCTCGGCCGTTTCGGCAACGTTCTGGAGGCTGGCTACGCTCCCTGGGAGCGCTTTGACGGCAACGTGCTCACCGGTCTCTATACGCTGCTGTTGAGCCCGGGCAAGAGCCTTTTCCTCTATACGCCCGTCTATCTGCTGTCTCTGTTCCTGCTGCCCCGTTTTCTGAGACAAAACCGCGCCGAAGGCACGCTGATCCTGGCCGTGACGGTTGCCTATCTGATCGTGCTCGCCCGCTGGTGGGCCCCCTATGCCGGCTGGTGCTGGGGGCCGCGTTACCTGGTGCCTCTGGCTCCCCTCCTGGCCTTGCCGCTGCTGGCCCTGGCAGACGCAGCCGCCGGGTCGATCCGCTGGCGCGCCGCAGCGCTGCTGCTGGCGCCCATCAGCCTGGGGGTGCAGCTTCTGGGCGCAACGGTAGATTTTGCCGAGTGGCTGAGACGCCTGCCCAGCCATCAGGCCCCGCCGGAAAGCCTGATCACGGTATTCGATCCACGTTTCGCCGCCCACCTGGGCCACACCCAGATGCTGCTGCAGGGCCGCCTGGACCTGGCCTGGCTCCAGCGCCAGGGTTTGGACCCGGTCAACGGCGTCGATTGGCGCGCCCTGCTACCACTGTTGGGCCTGCTGGCATTGGCCACCCTCGGATTGCTGGCCGTCATCCGCCTGGGCAGTCGCCCCGTTGCCGTGAGTTTGCTGCTCGCTGGCCTGTTCGCCCTGCCCGTTGTGACCTGGGCCACGCTGCGCCATTACGCCCAGAACCGACTGACCAGTCGTGAGACGGCGCTGGCCGTCGTAGAGGTGTTGGAGAGCCATAACCAAACCGGCGACGCCATCCTCTCGGCGGCGGTCACTCACAGCCAGACCTTCCAGAACCTTTACAAGGGCCACCTGCCCATCTACGGGGTGCGCAACGACCCCCTACCCTACCCGGCCCAGGCCGCCGAACGCCTGGCCCGTTTCACCGATCGCCACCAACGGCTGTGGCTGCTGCTAGAGTGGGCGCCGCCGCGCGACCCCAACAGCGGCCTGGAGATGTGGCTGGCCCAACGGGCCTTTCACGCCGGAGAATGGGACATGGGCGCGCTACGGCTGTCGCTCTACGATCTGGGGCCGGCGCCGCCCATCGTCGAACAAGAGTGGCGGCTGGGCAATTCGATAGCCCTGCAAGGCTACGGGCTGTCACCCCTGGCCGTCTCAGCCGGCGAGATCGTGCGCCTGAGTCTGATCTGGTCGGCCCGTCAGCCGATGGAACAGGACTATACCGTCTTTGTCCACCTGCTCGACGAGACCGGTCGATTGGTGGCCCAGGTGGACCGCCAGCCGTGGGGCGGGTTGCGCCCCACGTCGACCTGGCAACCGGGGCAGACGCTCACCGATCGTCACGGCCTGCTGATCGACGAGGGGCTGCCCGCAGGACACTATCGACTGGCAGTGGGCCTGTACGCCTGGCCCTCCCTGGAACGGCTGCCGGTCGTCGACGCCAGTGGGAACGTCGTCGGCGATCACCTGCTGTTGCCGGCCATCCAGGTTCTCTCCGAGACGGCAGAGACGCCATAACGAGCCAGCGCCCCGGTTGAGCGGATCACAAAAGCCCGGTCGACATTCCACCGGGCTTTTTGATTCACGGCCGCCCCGTCTCATTCACCGGCGCGGCCACGGCCACCCTGGCCTCGACCGCCCCACAGGGGCCGCCCACTCTCATCGCGCAGGTCGATGCTGCGGCCATCGGAGTGACGTGTCACCTGAGCGGCTTTGAACTCGCCGTCTTCCCAGTAGCCCCGCACCTGGATCTGCTCGCCTGCCTGAAGGGTAAAACCCTGCCCGGCCATGTACATCGGGCCGGTGCCCACGGTCAGCTCTTCGCCATCGGCGGTCAGGATGACCAGATCCACGCCGTCCGCCGGGGGTTGCAACACCGTGCCCTGGTACTCGAGCCACTCTTCGGGCGCAGCCTCCAGATTGGCGTACTGCCGCTCTGCCAGGCCGTTGCCCTGCCCGCGCCCCAGACCCGATCCAGCCGCCGCGCCGGCATTGCCGTTGCCCTGGCCGTACCCGGTTTCCTGGCCATCGACACCCGCCTGGTGATCGACGCCGTAACCCTGGCCCGCGCCGCGCGCCTCGGCCACCTGCGACGTTTTGTCCAGCGTTCTGATCACGCCTCCGGCAACCAAAACAGCGAGTAGTCCCACAAATGCCGTCCCCAATAGAATCTTTTTTATCATCGTCTTCATCCTTTGTATTTGAGTTCTCGTCTACGCTTCGACCTGGCGCAAAGCCCGCTCGTCCTTCGGCTGCGGCAGCAGCGAGAGGAAGAATCGCCTGGTCACGTTGACCACCCAGCGCCAGTGAATCCACAAGTGCGCGGCCGCTGCCGCAATCATGACCACCCCGGCCCAGGTGTGGATCAGATCCCAGGTGGTGCGGCTAAAGAGCAAGTTCGGATCCAAACCGGCATAGCTGCCACCCTGATAACCACCCTCAGGCACGAACAAAAAATAGATGCCCGTAACCGCCGTCACCAGGAAACTGATCGCCACCAGCAGATCGATGGCCACGTTGAACCGCGCCCCCCTGGAAAGGCCGCTGCCCCTGGAGCGCAGCGCATTGACCACTCGCCGGGCCATCATCTTGACCCACGACCAGTGGATGGCAAAATGAACCACCACCGCGGCGATCATGGCCACGCCGCCCCAGACGTGCAGGTCCTCCCAGGTATGGCGCTCAAAAAGCACCGTCACGCCATACAGCGGGTTGCGCCCCCCCTGATAACCGCCGGAGGGCAGATAGAGAAAATAAATACCAGACAGCGCGGCCACGATCCCACCCAAAAAGACGGCGGCGTCGATGAGCCAGTTCTTGCGCGTCTGCATGGACATTCCAATCCGTTTGTTCATGGTTTCACTCCTGTCTGCTATGTTGAGATGGTTTCACTCCCGGTATCTATCTCGATTATAGCCACGATTGTGAAGGCCGATTGAAGGCATTTTGAAGAAATTGTGAAGACAAAAAAAACGCGCCGGAGAAAACTCCGACGCGCCACTCGCTGCCCAGAAACAGGCCGATCAATCCCCAGACAGGTCTGGCCAGAAGGGATGGAACATCATCCACTGATCCGGATGCGCCCGCACAAAATCCTCCAGGATGATCGCCAGCCTGCGGGTGTTGGTCAGGACATCCTGCCGCCGGTTGCCGCTGCGCACCATCTCTACCGGACCAACCGCCTGCAGCACGTAACCCTCGCCAGGCTCATAGTGACAACTGCCCATGACCACCGTCGCGCCGGTCATCAGCGCCAGGCGAGCCGGCCCCACCGGCAGATAAGCCGACCGACCGAAAAACTGGATCAGCTCTCGATCTTCCGGGATAGGCCGATCCATGCCGGTGGTCACGATGCCACCCTCTTTGAGCCGTCGGATGGCCGCCCGCAGCGATTCCGGCGTGATGGGCGTCACGTCAAAGCCACCCTGGCTGCGTAAATAGTTCAGGATGTGAAACCCGGCCTCCGGATTGGCCAGGCTCAACATCTGGATGGGCAGGCCCAGCGAGCCGACCGCCAGCCCGGCCAGGTCGAAATTACTCATGTGCGAAGAGAGCAACAGCACACCCTTGCCCCGCCCGTACTCGGCCCGGATCAGATCGATAACCTGGTGAGGCATCCTGATCGCTCTGACCCACACCTCTGGCGGCTGGCGTATGGCGTGAAAAAAGTCGTAATAGGTCTGCCCGGCGTGATAGAACACGCCCTGCGTCGTGCGGTGCAGCGTGGTATCATCGGCCTCCGCGCCCAGAATCTGGCGCAGGTTGGCCTGCACCGTCCAATAGATGCCGGGCTTTTTGCGGCCAATGATCCCCGCCGCGACCCGCGCCAGGCCATAGCCCACCCAACGCGGCGTGTAACGGCCAATAAAAAGGCCGACTTGCGTCATTGGCTTACTGCTGATAAGATCTTGCAGGCGCATCGAGTGACCTTTCCATCACCATCATTTTTTCGCCACAGACGGCGCCGCCACCTGATAATCGGCCGAGGCGAACAATACCGGCGCTTCGAGGATCACCGGCAGGCCGCGCAGGATACACAGCGCCAGGGCAACCCAGCTCATCACAGAGGCCACCAGCCGCACGCCGCTCCAGGCAGCATAACCGCCACTCTGCAGGCCCAGCGACAGCGCCAGCAAAGTGAACGCCACTGCCTTGGTCACAGCATAGCCGGTGCGCATGACCCCAGAGGCCACCAGCCAGCGGCCCCAGGTGGAACGCATCATGCTGTGCGCCGACTGCCCGTGCTGCAGCGCCACGTTGCGGATCGAATCGGTCAACGCGCCGCGAATCACCACCGTCAACGGAATGATCACCGAGATCAAACCCAGGTGGGCATAGGCCACCCACAACACAATCTCGACGGCGCGATCGGCGGCGATATCGAGCGCACTGCCGATGAGCGTCTGCTGTTGACGACGGCGGGCGACTATGCCATCCAGCGAGTCCATCAGGATCAGCGCCACGATGAGAGGCGCATCGATCAACTGGCCTGCCGTCCCACCCATATAGAGCAGGAGCACCACCAGCACCAACAGCGGAAAGCGTAAACTGGTTATCAGGTTCGCCAGATTCATTCGCTTCTCTCCATCACGTTTGATGATTCATCGCCTCTCAGCGGGAGGCGCCTGTTTCGGCGTTTCGATGCGGGAATGTCCCGCGCAACGTGATCTTACCACAAACAAGACAGAAGTCAAAGCCAAGGAGAAAACATGAAAATCGTGCGCTTTATCCAACAGAATGCCGCCAGATACGGACTAGTGGAAGGCGAGACCCTCTATGCCCTGCAAGGCAGTCCCTTCCAGACGCCACAGCGCGGAGAGCCGATCGGCCTCCTTTCTGAGGTGTCTTTGTTGCCGCCCTGCACACCCACCAAGATCATCGCCGTGGGACTCAACTATGCCGATCACGCCGCCGAGACGGATAACCCCCTGCCGACAGAGCCGATCATCTTTTTTAAACCGCCGTCGTCGGTCATCGGACCGGGCCAGGCCATCGTCTGTCCGCCCCTCTCACAGCGTATCGATTACGAAGCCGAGCTGGCACTGATCGTTGGCCGCCGGGCCAAAAACGCGCCTCCCGAAACAGCCCTGGACGTGTTGCTGGGTTACACCTGCGGCAACGACGTCACCGCCCGCGACTTGCAGGGTCGCGACCGCCTCTGGACGCGGGCCAAGGGCTTTGACACCTTTTGTCCCCTCGGCCCCTGGATCGTCACCGATCTGGAGCCCAGCGATCTGGCCATCACCTGCCGCGTCAACGGTCGGGAACGCCAGCGTTCCCGCACCCGCCACCTGATCTTTTCCGTGCCTCACCTGATCGCCTATATCAGCCAGGTGATGACGCTGGAGCCGGGCGATGTCATCCTCACCGGCACACCGGCGGGCATCGGCCCGCTGCAACCCGGCGACCGCGTCGAGGTCGAGATCGAAGGCATCGGCGTGCTGGAGAACCCGGTGATCGCCTGAGGGTACATCCGGGCAACGAACCCGAGAGTTTTACTGCGGGCTTTTCAAACACCCTACCCCAGCAGCAAAGACGGTGTGCAGCCTGCCCAGAATGTGTTATAATGGGTACAGTCGCCGATGCCGCCAGAATGGCAGGGAGGAAACAGGGTTGTGATGAACACCTGGAAAGATTATGTCGAATTAAAAGCCGCGCCATCACTCCACCGCCCCCACCTGCTGGCCGCCTGGTCTGGCATGGGGGCCGTGGCGATTCTGGCCTTCAACTATTTGCGCCAGGCGCTGGCCGCCCGCGAACTGGGCCAGATCGACGCCCGTCGTTTTTTCTCCCCCAACCAGGTGAACATCCAGGATAGACTCATCCAGGAGCCGGAATTCGCAGAGAACAAATTCTATTACTGGCAAGGCGGCGCGGCCCACGACCTGCTCTTTTTCATCGGCAACCAGCAACCGCCTCAGGCCTACGAAATGGCGCACCTCATTCTCGACACAGCCGATCATTTCGGCGTGGAGCGCATCTATACCGCCGCTGCCTTTCCCACCTTTATGCACCACCACCAACCGCCGGGCGTCTGGGGCGCGGCCAACGAGAAAGCCCTGCTGCGAGAATTAGAGCATTACGGCGTCCAGATCATGGATCGCGGCACCATCGGCGGCCTGAACGGTCTGTTGCTGGGTGTGGCCCGCGAACGCGTCCGGCCAGGCCTGTGCTTGCTGGGCGAAATCCCGCTCTATACCACCCAAACCATCAACCCTCGCGCCGCCCAGGCCGTGCTAGGCGTCCTGGGCCGCATGCTGGCTATCCAGATCGACACGGCCAAACTGGACCTGTGGGCCGCCGACATGGACCCTCAGATGGAACAGCTTTACCAGCTCCTGCCGGATCATGCCCGCCAGGCCCTCGAAGAAACCGGGCCGGAAACTACCCCTCCTCCACCTCCCCTTGACGAGGGGCCAGAACTGGTGGCCGACGACGCCTTTTTCGATCAGATCGAGCGCTTTTTACAGCAGGGCTGGCAAGACCAAGAGGACGACGACAGCGAGAGCCAGTTCTCGTAACCACGGGCTGCCTCAGAGAGCAACCACCCTCTGCAATTTTTATGTTGCGACGGCGAGCCCGGCGTTCCGGTTGGCAGCCCCTTGCTTTTTACCCAAACCTGAACGACCTCTCAAACCCGGCAAGGAAAAATCCTGTGAAAGAGACAACTCGTACGATTGCCTCGTACGATGCCAGCGCGTCGGCGTTCGCCCAACGCTGGTTTGACTATCGACTGGAAGAGGCTGTTCACCGCTTTGCGTCCCGCCTGCCAGCCGGCGCCCTCATCCTGGACGTGGGCTGCGGCGTAGGTCGCGACGTGCAGCACTTGAGCGAACTGGGCTTCGCCGCCCTGGGCATCGATCTCTCCACCGGCATGCTGGCCGAAGCGCGCCGGCGTGTAAAGGCGACGTTTATCCAGGCCGATATGCGACGTTTACCCTTTGCCAGCGGCTGTTTTGATGCGCTGTGGATCTGCGCGTCGCTTTTCCACCTGCCCAAAACGGAAGCGCCTCACGTGCTGGAGGAATGCAGGCGTGTATTGGATCGTGGCCATCTCTTCCTGGCCGTCCGGCGTGGCAAAGGCGAACGGTGGATGGCCGATCTGGACAAAGGCCGAGCCCGATTTTTTGCCTATTACCAACCCTCGGAGATAAAAAACCTGGCGGAAAAAGCAGGCTTACAAATCGTCGACGCCTGGCAAAACCCACCCGGGCCGGGCCAATCTGAACCCTGGCTTCACCTCATCGCGGCCTGCCACGCCGACACACGTCCATTCCCAGTTGACAGGACACAACGGCTGTGGTATAATTCAAGGAAATAGACCGCTAGAGGTCTATAGTGCAAACGGTCGATTTAACACATTCTAACGACCACAGGCAGGAGGAGGCCGATGTTCATCAGCGGCCCGGTGACCGGCGAAAAATTCGTCAACCGCAAAGAGATGCTGGCCCAGCTAAAACAGCACGCCGCAGACCGGCAATATTGCACCCTCATCGGCCTGCGGCGTACCGGCAAAACGTCGCTCATGATCAAAACGATGGAATACCTGCCACCAGAGTGGATGAGCGGCTATTTTAACGTTCAGAACAGCATCGCTGTGCCGGAACAGTTTGCCATCACCTACGTCGGCTCGGTGCTGTTCTGGATTCTGCATCGCCAGGGGCTGGTGGCCGAGACCACCCAACCCCACTTTTACGATCTCAATTACGTGCAGCGGCAGGCGTTGCTTCTGGACAAACAACAGGTGACGCGGTATCTACTGGATATGGCCGACGCGCTCGACCGGCGTGAAGTGAACTATCAGCAGGTGATCTCGCAGGCTTTTTCCTTCCCCCAAATCCTCAGCGACGCTCTGGGCCGTCCACTGGCCATCTTTATCGACGAGTTTCAAGACATCGTCCAGATGGACGCCTATGGCATCGACTCGCTCAAAATCTTTCGCTCCATCACCCAGATGCAAACCGGAGTGTGGTATTGCCTGGCCGGCTCCAGCATCCACCGTCTCAACGAGGTGGTCAACAGCCAGGACTCGCCGCTCTACGGTCAATACAAAACCTACGTTGTCGGCGCGTTCGAGATAGACGCCGCCCACGAGCTGACCACCCAACAGGTCGGAGAGCCGCTGCCCGAGCCGGTGCTGGCGTTGCTGTACCACTTCACCGGTGGGTATCCCTTTTATCTGGCTGTACTGGGTGGCACTGCTGCCGCAATGGCCCGGCGCGAAGGTCGAGCCGTCGACGAGACGATCTTTATCCAGGCCATCGCCGAGGAGGTGGCCACACCCGGAGGAGCCATCGCCATGCACTGTCGCGAGGTTTTCGAGACGCGATTGCTCCAGGCCACCCAGAGCACGGTGAGCCGGCAGATCATGCATTACCTGGCCCACAATCAACCCGCCAAGGCCTCCGACGTGGGTCGGGCTATCGGTCGCTCCACCGATTACACCCGCCAGATTCTGGTGCGCCTGGTGGAAGGTGACCTGCTGCACGTTCAAAAGCGACGCTACGCCATCACCGATCCCATCCTCACCTTTTGGTTGGCTCACAGTTATTTTGATATCGAGATCAATCCACTGGCCATGATCAACTTTGCCGCCACCCAAGCCCGCCTGGTGGAAACCCTGCGTCAGGAATTGCTGCCAGAGTTGAAAGCACGGGCTGGGCTGTGAGCGCACAGTCCAGCGTATCAAAAAGAAAAAAGACTCGCGCCACCGAGTCTTTTGCCCTGGACAACCGTCCAAATCTCTGATCTACCTGCCAGTTGGGAACGCCACTTCCCAACCGCAGCGTTGAGCTTGCCCCTTGATTGGGGAGGGGGGAGGTGTGTCTCTCGTCCCTGTGGTCTCAACGCCCATATGATAACACAACAGCCTTTCATTGTCAAGAGGCTCAGACTTGGAAGAGTTGGACCTTCGCCAGATCCACCAAACCTGGACAGACCTTCGAGAAGCGCGCGTCAAAGACGGCTTTATCTTTCGCGTGTCGCGTTATTTCATCGATCACTGGCTGCGCCTGTTGGGCGCCAAGGCAGCCTGGGCGGTGGTAGATCTGCAGCAGCGGTGTTATCTGGCCAAGAGTGAACACTGCCAGGTTTCTCTCAAAGACCTGTGCGCTGTCACCGGCATCAAGTCGACGACGACCATGCAACAACTGGTGGACGAACCGTTGATGCGCTGGTTTTTTGTCAAACGCAACACGCAGCAGCGACGGCGCGGCAAGGTGATGCGCGGCAAAAATCGTTACGACCTGCAGATGAGCGACCCGCTCACTCCCCAACACCAGGGACAGATCGCACAGCTTTTGTTGATGCGCCTGCGCGACGGCAGTGCACCAAAAGTGCGCGGCCCGGAAGATCTGATCCGGCTGGTGAGCGATCTGCCCTCGCTCGCCGTTCTGCCCTCGGACGATGCACCCGATTGGGCCACGTGCGAACCACTCAACCTGCGCCAGATCACGTTGCGCGCTCTGGCCCAATCGGGTCAGGAGCAGGTGCCGGCGCGCCTGACGGACGAGCCTGCGTTGCGCCGCGTTTTTGCCGACGCCCAAGCCCGCATCACCCAGCCGACTCGCATCGCTTTGGCCACACATTATTTTCGCACCGAATGGGTGTCGCACCTGGGAGCGATCAATGCCTGGCTGGTCATGATCCTGCGCAGCCGCTGCTACTGGAACAAGGACAGCGGTGAAGTGCGCGACGATTGTGTTATGTCGAATAGGCAATTGTCCGAGTTGTTGGGTGTTTCCGCTCGCAGCGTCATTCGCAGTCTACAAGACCCATTGGTGCAGAAATTTGTCGCCGCGCAAAGCCGTGTCTACGAGCCACGCCCCAGCGACGGTCGCAGGACACCCAGCAGCACCCGCTTTCAAGTGCTGCTGACCATGGAACCCCTCACCCCCCCGGACGAGCAGGTCTTTGCCGAAATCCTGCTTTCCGATGCAGCCCGCTACGGGCTGGATCGGACCACCGGGCAGATGAACATGTTGGACATCCTGGACCTGATGAGCCAGATGACCAGCGACGACATCACGTTGCACGGCCCCTCGACCGCACGACTGGAAAGCCAGGAGAGGCGCATCGAGAAATCAAGTGCCAAAACTGAGATCAGAAGGCTGCCGCCGGCAGCGGCGAGCGCAGGATCAAGTGACAAAAGTACAACTAGAGAACCCGGTAAAACAGCGATCGTGGCCCTGGAAACATCGACACGCGATCCATATCCGATCCAAGATGTTGCGGCGCAGACCGTTGTACCGCTCTCCGAGGGCAAAAACAGGGCTCACGAGGCTGGATCAGGTGACAAAAATGAAACTAGAACCAATCTGACTGCCAGAATTGAAATTAGAGAAACAGAGTCAGATGACAATACTGGTACGATGATAGCCGAATCAGGTGACAATACTGAAAAACAGTATTCAAATACTCGGGAAAATACTGTGGGTGTGGAAGAGCAACAGCAACAACAATACACGATGGCTGTTGTTGACTCTTCCCCCAGCTTTTTGCTGAGAGAGCTTTTGATCCAGCATGGCATCGAAGAACCAGCGCTTGCTGCTATCACATCGCAGCCGGCCGTAACGCCACAGCTCGTTCAGGCCTGGCTGCTTTACGCTGAAGCCCAACCGACGTTGAAAAACAAGGTAGGCTTTGTCGTCAAGAGGCTACTCCAAAACCCGCCCGACGTTCCGGCCAATTCAGATTGGTTGCTGGTTGCTGGATTGAGCCAGACTATGCTGGAGGGTTTTGCCCAGCGGCATTCGTTGGAAAAACAGTTGGGAGCTACAGTCCATTTCGACGATGAGCAACGAGAAGCAAAGTACCAGGCGTGGCGGCGTTTGTTTGGTGAGAGGAGAAGCGTGACACATGGCAACGCGATCGGCGCTCAAACCACTGTGGAGCCTGACCGAGGCCGAACTGCTCGCTGGCAGCCTGACGTCGGCTAGGTGTGATCGCTGCGGTGGCCAGGGGGTTTATTCGCAGGCGCTGCTGGCCTACGATGGCTCCGAGCTCCAGGAAGCGGAGCAGGTTTTGACTTGTGACTGCCGGCTGCGACCGGTAGAGTTGTGGCGGCAGGCCAACCTGCCGGATGGCCGTTTCTCTGGCCTGTCGTTAGCCGAGCTGGACTGGGCGCGCCTGGAGCCGATAGAGGCCGCAGCAGCGGTGCGCGATTTTGCCGAAAACATGGAAGTGTGGCTGGCCGAGGGCATGGGGCTGACGCTCACCGGCAACGTGGGTACCGGCAAGACGCACGTCGCTGTGGGCCTGATCAAGCTGGCCTGCGGGCTGGGCATCGCGGCCCGCTTTCTGACCATGGCCGAGTTGCTGGGAGCCATCAAGGCCACCTACGATCGCGAGCGGGCAGGCTCTCACCGCCGCCGTGAGGGGGGAGCGCCCGGCGAGAGTGATCTGTTGGACGAACTGGCCGGGTTGTCTTTGTTGGCTGTGGACGATCTGGGCGCTGAAAACCCAACACCCTGGGCATGCGACCGCCTCTACTCGCTGGTGAATCGACGTTACCTGGCGCAACGGGCGACCATCGTGACCACCAATCTGAGTCTGGAGGAGCTGGCCGACCGGTTGGGCGAGCGGACGGTATCGCGGTTGTGGGGCGCGTCGCTGGTGATCCATTTGCGCGGGGCGGATTATCGTGAGCGATGCAAACGCGAGACGCTGGCGCGCATCCGGGCACAAACGACCAATCTCCGGCTTGCCCGGTGATGGCTTGGTATGTGGCTTTTGAACCCGACTTTTTGTTCGGGAAGAACCCTAGCGGCGTCGGGCGGCCAGTTCTGGAAGGACAGGATTCCACTCTTTTGGATGGGTCTCAAGCCGGGCGGTCAGCCCAAAAGCCAGGGCCAGCGTGGTCAGGGCGGCCCGGTAGCCGGAGAGAAAGCCGGCGGTAAAGGCGTCGTCGTGGCTGTTGGTGGCGTCGGCGGTGGCATTGACAGCCTGCTCGGCGGCCAACAGCGCGTTCCGGATATCAGAGGGGTAAAAGACTTCGAGTCCCACCGCCGTCTCGCTCTAGCCCAATCGCCCCACAACTTTGCCGCACAACACAGCGTGACGGGGATGCTCGCGGATGATCGGATAATCGCCATTGAGGGCGTACAGTTCCGTGGCATCAGCATCCCAGCGGGCCACGCGGCGCAGGTAAAGCTGTGGCTGGCTGGACAGCCCCGGCAACAACACCAACACGTCGTCGCCGGGCTGCAAAACGATCCCTTCACCGGGCCGGCAATAGAGCACCACGTCGCCCACGCGATAGGCTGGCATCATGGCCTCATCTTGAACCAGCATGACGGCCAGATCGACGCCGAAAGCGCCTGGAATCTCGACCAGATTCATCTTGCCCCAATTATCCTGTCTTGCCCGTTTGGCCATGTTGCCGCAGAGTGCACCCATACCCTACCCTTCGACCGGTTGATCCTCGACAGTGGCAGACAACAATTGCAACAGCTCGTCGCTCACCCGCCGGCCATCGGCGCGGGTCGGACCGGCGATGAGCCAACCGCGCAACTCCCAGTTTTTTGCCAGCCGCCAGATGCGCTTCAGGCTGATCTGCCCTTTGAAAGCCGCGGCCAGTTTGTGAATGTGGAATTTGCCCTCGAGGTGTTTCACGGCATGGCAGACCAGTGCTTCTTCCAGCCCGGTCAACACTGCCGAACGGGAGTGGCGCAGTCGATGGGTTAATGTGTTGATCTCTTGTTCTGTTATGTAGAATCCTTGCAGGGTTTCTTCTGTCCCATCCAGGCGGGCCATCAGGCGACCTCGGATCGTTCGGGGCAACTCTTGCGCGCCGCCGTGGCCCAGAATGACCCGCGAGTGCTCGGCCGAGGCGACGCGGAAGGCCAGTCGAGTGCTCATGTTGCCCCGAATGAGCGTGTTGAGCACCTCGGCCTTGGGGTTCTGTGTGGCCAGTATCACCGCCAGCCCAAAGGCACGGCCCTTGCTGACCAACCGGATCAGATTGGTGTAAAAGGGACTCTTGAGACCGGCTTGCAGGGCTATGTCGGTTACCTCGTCGACGATGAGCAGCACCAGCGGAAGCGGTTCCTGGCTGCGCCGGTTGTAGCCTGGCAGATCTTTGCTGCTCACGCGGCTGAACAGCGCCCGGCGCCGGTCCATCTCGGCCATGAGACGGGCGCTGAGCGCCTCGGCCTCCTCGATTTCTACAGCGATGGGCGCCAACAGGTGTGGCAGGTTGCGGTAAGCCTGGAATTCCACAGCCTTGGGGTCGACGATGGCCACCTGCAATTCTTGAGGCGTGTGCGCTGCCAGCAACGCACACAGGATAGTGTTGAGCCAGGTGCTTTTGCCGCTGCCGCTTTCGCCGCCGACCAGAACGTGGCCCGTTTCTGTCAGACTGCGCCACACTACCCCGCCGCTGCCTTGTCCCACCGGGATGAGGTAGGAGCCTTGGGGCCGGGCGTCCAAATCCAGCGGCACACGGTTCGGCAGGCGGATTCGGGGTCGGGGTGGATCGGGCTCCAGCCTGACGCCAAAGACCAGCCCGCGCGAGTTGGTCACCCGTACCTGTCGCCCGCTCAAAGTGGCCTGTATCTGGTGGGCCACCTCGGGGTCTAGCAGTTGTTCGATCTTGACCGGCAGACGTTGCACGTCGACTTCAAAGGCGACGAGGCCCAGGTGGCTCAGCAGGATGGTGCGCTTCCAGGCTACCTCCTGGAGACGCCCGTCTTGCAGGCGGCGGCAAAGGCCGCGGTTGAGCAGCGTGTGGCGGATGCCTCGAAAAAGGTGCTCCAGGTGGCGCTTTTCGACCGGGGTCAGTTCACAGGACATTCACGCCTCCGGGGTTTCCTTCCGATTCCCAGTCGGCCTGGATGGCGGTCAGCAGGTGGCGTTCCTCGGCAATGGACTGATCCAGGACTGTGACGGGAGGCAGGCGCGGTGCAGGCCGCGGGCCGACGGCCAGGGCAACACGTTCGGCCAGCCGTCGACTCTGGGCAGTGAGCCCCCTGCCCTGCCCGGCTGCGACGACCAGTTGTGTTGCCTGGGCCTGAGTGGCGATCTGAAACTGTTCACTCTCGGCATTGGGTGGGCCGAGATGCCGGGCGGCGATCCCTTCTGGGCCGGTTCCATAGGCCACGCTGCCCGCCAGTTGACGGTTTGGGTCGTGGTAGTAAACCTGGCGACCGAACCGGTCTTTGATGATCGGAAAGAGGCCGTGTGTATGGGGATGAATGAGCTGCGATCGCAGCCAGACAGTGCGTATCAGGCCGATCGTCACCCCCGCTGTCCCGATCAGCGCCAAAACGGCCATCCCTCCCCAGAAACCGATCTGGATGGTATGCATCCTGGCCGTTTTTTCCAGTTGCAGTGTTTCCACCTGGGCCTGATATTGAGCCGTCGGCCTGACGCGATTGGCAAGCAACACGGCCAATGGAAAAACCAGCAGCAAAGCGATCAACAGCATAAAAAGCAGCGAGGTGATCTTTTTCATCGTCTCGGTCCATCAATTGACTTGTATATACGTTTAGTCAATTATACCATACCTGCAAGTATCTGTCAATGACCTTGACAGCCGCCTGGCTCTGTGATATAATACCCACAGGTTGTCTATACAAGTTGGGTTGTGAACAGCAATGGCCGAAGAACGCGAAAACACCAAGTACCGTCATATCTGGCAAGAGTTGCGCCGCAGCATCCAGGAAGATCGCTGGCAGGTGGGCGAACGTATACCGTCCGAGCCAGAGCTGGCCCAGACGTTTGGCGTGAGCCGGGGGACGGTGCGTAATGCCATCGAGCAGTTGGTGCAAGAGCAGATGTTACGCAAAGAGCAAGGCCGGGGCACGTTTGTCATCAGCACCGTGCCGCGCCTGCAAAAGAGCCTGGACTGGCTGGCCTCTTTTACCGATCAGTTGCAGGCTGCCGGGATCCGAGCGACGACCGAGGTGCTCGAGGCCAGACTGATCGCGGCGGGCGAAGCCCAGGGGCCGGTTTTGGAAGGCTTTCATCTGGGCGACTCTGATGCGGTGGTGTACATTCGCCGTTTGCGACGCGGTGATGGGGTGCCCTTTGCCATCCAGACCGTGTACCTGCGTCCCGAATCGGTTCCCGGTATCCTGGATGAGGGGGGCGATCTAACACATCTGTTCAAGCTGTACGCCGAGCGGTACAATGTCCACATTTCTTTTGCTCACGAGGTGATCCGAGTGGCGGTCGCCAGTCCAGAGGAAGCGGCCTGGCTCGAGATCGCAGCCGGTGAGCCGGTGGTGATCCGCCATCGGATATCGGCCGATCAGAACAATTACCCTTTTGAGGTGCTCCATTCGGTCGATCGGGGCGACCGTTTTGAGTACCGCTATCGCATTCTGGCCGATTCGACGCGGTCGATACGTTGATTGGAGCTAAAAGGGGCAAGAAATGGACAGAACGAGCGCCTTTAAATCGGATGACCGCAATATGGTAGTCAGACTGCTAAAGCGTCTGCCGCGTGAGGACGCCATCGGGCAGTTTCATACGGCCTCTGAGCTGGCCTGGGTTGGCATCAAGGCACGTGGGCGCGACGAGGCTGTGCGTGGGCGGCTGAACGCTGCCGCTCGTGGTCGGGTGGGAGCGAGGCATTTTCGCCCGGCGCTCTCGGTTTTTGATTCGATGACCATGCAGGCGCGTCGTGAGATGGCGTTGGCGTTGGGTGATCTGGCCGGTGAGATAGCCGTGGTCGAGTTGATTCGTCTGGCTGGGGTTGCCGACGCCGAAGCCCGGCTGATCGCTGTGGATGCTCTGGGCAAGATCGGTGGGCCGCAGGCTGTGAAGGCGCTCAAGGCGGCTGCCAGGGATAAAGACGAGGCCGTCCGGGCTGAGGCGATCCGATCTCTGGGACAGCTCACTGTCGCCGAGATGACGCGCGATGCTTCTGCGTCGCAGGATGGCGCAGTGGAGACGCTGCTGCTTGAGACGTGTTCAGGGGATCCCTCCTCGTATGTACGCCAAACGGCCCAGGAGTCACTGGCCATGGTTCGCGAAAGGCGGGTTCTCGGTGATCGAAACCGCAGAGAGCGCACACCGTCCCAAGTGTCTGTTTCTTGAGTGTTTCGCGGCGACGCCGGAGCCCGATTTTGAATTCACACGACGTTTCCGCAACTGACACGTACGATAAACTTGAAGCGCTGCGCCGTCTCAGTCATCAACCCTTTGAGAGGCAGGAGACCGAACTCTTGCGTTATTTGCGGCTCGAAGGGTCTGAGGCGGTGCAGCGTTTTATCGTCGATTTTGGTTTCAGCGCCATCGTCACGGCGGTGCATCGTTGGCATGCCCGCTTTAGGGAGAGCCTGTCACTGCCATCTCTTGCTGAAACCGTCCTGTGCGCCTTTACTTCGGTCAGCGATCGACTGGTCGATCAGAACGAGTTAAATGTCCTGGTAGATTGGGCCGCCGAGCGGCTCGGCCTTTCACGGGCGGCGCTATTGGCACGTGCGGCTCAGCGGGCGGGTCAGGGAGTCAATGGCCAGGGCAGTGATCTGACTGTCGAGGTGTTTGATCTGATCGATCTACTGGCGGCCTTGCTCTATTTCTTCGAGTTGCCACCGGGACTCAAGCCGGTCGTGCGGCATCAGGTGCTGCGTGAGCAGTTGGACGACTTGGTATCGAGCCTGCCGCCAGGCCGGGTTCGACGTGTGTTGGGTGGGGCGGCCGCCATCACTGCTGAGGTTCTGACCGAGCTGCGGTGCGGCCTGGTGGCGCTCTATACGCTTTACCATTCGTCCGAACAGGCTGCTGAGCATCAACCGGGTGTGCGGCGCCTGGTGATTCAGCAAGATGCTGTCACTGTTGGTGTGGCTCCGGCAAGTGAACCGGGAAGTTTCGAGTTTGACCGGCAGATTCACTCTCATCCCACCAGCGCCAGCACCATCTTTTCATACGATGCCGGTTTTGTGTTGGGGCCGGCCCGGGCCTTGCTTACGGATCGGGTGATCTTGCGGCATCCGCCCCGATCGAACGGGCCGCCGCCCTGGTCCGATATTCTATTGCATTCGAGTGTGGCTTCTTTACCCTGGACATTGCCGCGTGGCGCCGACGACTGGCCCTGGCTACCGGGTTTCTTTGATTGGTGGGTGGAGGGCAAGACGCTGCACCTGTCTTTTGTCGATGCCAGCCGGCTGCGCAGGCTGGCCGCCGAATATCGTTGTTTGGTGTTGAGTGGCATCGGGCCGGGCATCTTTGTGTCAGGCGCGTCGGAGCCTTTGCGCCGGATGGTTGCCAGCGAGTTGGCGGCACAACTCTGCACGCTGGCCGATGCCGGTTGCCGGTTACATTTGGAACTGGGGGGAAGTATCGGGCGGCACGAACGACTGGAACCGTTTTTCGAAGCTCTTGGAGGGAGCATCTATAGCCTGGGTCTGAACGACGTGGAATTGATGCAGCTTTCGAGGGCAGCCTGTCCGGGTGATCTGACGTCCGCGCGTGACAGTCGGATCTCTCAGCGTTGGCGGCAAGCGCTGGCGCTGGCAGAACGTCTTTCTTTGGAACGGTTGTACGTTCACGGCAACGATGCGGACCTGATTCTGCGTCGGAATGGGACAAGAGAAGCGCTACAGGCAGAGGTGACGGCAGATCTTTTTGCCAAGGGAGTGGTCGTGCTCTCGATTCTGCAACGCAGCGGGTTTGCCTGGCAGGAACGGGCACGTCACCTCGCGCCCGTCTTGTTGGGACGTGGCTTTGAGGCTCTGATCGAACTGGTCAGTGAGTTGGCTGCCGAATGTGATACCGGGTATGCAGCTCACCAACTCGAAGCTTTTCTGGATTCCGGTCTGTGGTTGATGGCCGGGTCGGGCAAACATGCTCTGGCGGTTGTTCCGGTGATGTGGCCGGCGTTGCCTAGAAGTATTCATCCCGGCGGTGCAGGTGATATCTGTTCCGGGGTTTCTTTTGTGTATGGAGGGGTGAAAGGGGGCTAGGCGATGTCTGGCCTGGGGACTTGGGTCGCTACATCCGAGTGCGAGGCCGTCTGGCAAAGGACCCTTTCACTGCCAGACTTTGACCCGGCGATGCTGGCGTATGAACAGTCGCGCAACGATCGACCCGCCTATGGCCTGACTCTGGTCGCAGATTATCCTCTGCCAGATGAGATTTTGATGGGTATTGAGCCCTTGCGCAGGGCCTGTCGCCAGGGGCTAGGTGATGCTGTGGTGTTGTACCCCGATGACTGTTTGCATCTAACCGTCTATAGCCTGTGGCGTAGTCAAGCAACACCTTTGTCTAGTGAGCTTCTGAGACGGGCGTGGCTGTTGTGGTTGCCGATGATCGAAAAAATTGCGGGTCAGGGGCAGCCGTCAGGGTTACTTTTACGAGGCTTATCGATCACCTGGAATGGTGCCGTGCTGGTGTGTGGTGTGGCGAATGCCGAGTATTGTCATTTGCAGGGTTGTTTGAGCCGTCTGCCCGGTGTGGCTACACCCCGAGATGTTCCACCTCACATCACCATTGGTCAACTTGCCCGACCTTTTGGATCGTCAGAAATGTTTGCGGCAGCCATGACGTCTCTGCAACGTTATGCCTCTGAACCAGTGGGTTTGTTTCGTTTGGTCCGACTGCGTATGCTTTACTATGGCAGTCGCTTGCTAGATCAGGTGCTTTGTTCTGTAGTTATCCCGCTGAATTCCGCCTGTTAACCTCTTGTGACTTTGCTTCGCGGTCAATTTTCACCAGATTGCCAGAAATCTCTTGTCCAGAGACCAAAAATCTGTCAGAAACGATTACAGAGTGCGTTTTAGAACACAATAGATTGGGGTTCCAATGTCTATGGCTACAACACGTTGTAACTTGTCATAAGGCGCATGGTGGTTTCTATCCGTTTGTCGACTTGTCACGCTGTAGACCAGGCTTTGTGCCCGTGTTGTGCAAAAAAGTCGTCCAATGCCTGTCTCACGATTTCCGATTCCCCTTGATCGGTCAAAAAGGCGTATTCTTTGAGCAATCGAACGTGGTGAGGCGTCAGGTAGTACGTCTTTCGGGTCAATTTCAGGCCATCTCGCTTGCGCGTTTGTGCTTTGACCGATTGAGGACGTGATGTCAAGTCGATAAGTCTGTTTGTAGGTATGTCAACATGTTGTTCTGTTGTTATGTTTTCCTGTTGACCTGTTGCCTCGACTTTGGGTTTCAGACCAGGTAGAACGACGTCTTTTTCCAGACTGCCCAATAGTTCACTCATGAGGTCTGGTGGTGTTCGCTGTTTACCTTTTTCTGTCATTGGCGACCCTTTCTACTAGACGAGCGTAATCTTTGCTGCCGCGTGATTGAGGGGCATATTCGAAAATCGTTTTGCCGTGAGCGGGGCATTCGGAGAGGTCTACATTGTAGCGAATGGGGGGGAGCACCATCTTTTGAAAATGGCTCACCAGTTGCTGCAATATTTCACTGCTCTTGCGCACGCGCATATCAAAAAAAGTGGGCAGAACATATTTCAATTGTACGTCTGTGTGGTACCGACGGACGCCCTGGATAGCTTCCAAAAAATCGGCCATACCATAGACGGCCAGGGCCTCCATGCTGATGGGCAGCAAGACTTCCTGGGCATAAAAGAGTGCATTCACGTTGAGCACATCCCAACTGGGCGCTGTGTCCAGGACGACATAATCGTAATCCCTGGCGTTTTTTAGCTTCTCTGAAAGAACGTGCTCCGAGCCGTACGGCAGGCTCGAGATCGTTTTCTTGGAACGGGCCAACAAACGTCCGCCGGCCAAGAGATCTAGCCTTGGCCGCACTGTAGAGATAGCTTGGAGAAATGGCAGGTCTCTGTCGAGCACTTCATATAGGGAATGGGAGGGAGAGGTCCCCAGTGTGCGGGCGACGTGTCCTTGGGTGTCCAGATCCACCAGCAGTACCCGTTCTCCGCGCATGGCCAACCCGGCTCCGAGGCTTACGGCAGTTGTGGTTTTGCCCACACCTCCTTTGGAATTGCTCACAACGATTCTTCTGGGTTCGCTGTGTTGTGTGCTCAAGATGTCACCTCGCCAACATGTTGACTTGTTTCTCAAAATTGTACTCGTTTTCTCGACGCTGTCAACTCTTGCTGGACGACGAAGCACGTCTGATTTGACGATCCGGCAGATTTGTATTACTATGGTGTGGCTTTCGGATGCTTCTCACGTATACAGGCAAAAAGAAAGGACGAATTCCTGATGAAGGGAAGAAAACTCCTCATGATCCCTGGGCCCATCGAGTTTGACCCGGCTGTCATGCAGGCGATGGGTGAACCCACTACCAGCCACGTTGCTTCTGATTTCATCGAGGCTTTTGGGCAGGCGCTTGACAGGATGTGCCAGACGTGGCTTGCGCCCGACGGACAGCCTTTTGTTGTGGCCGGCTCGGGTACGTTGGCCATGGACATGGCCGTGGCCAATCTGGTGGAACCAGGTGACAGGGCATTGGTGATCAACACGGGTTATTTCAGCGACCGCATGGCGGCCATCCTGCAACGATATGGCGCCGAAGTGGATCAGGTGCGTGCGCCGGTGGGTGATCGGCCGTCGATGGCTCAGGTCGAAGCCGCTTTGAGCCAGGCGAACTATAAAGTTTTGACCATCACCCACGTGGATACCAGCACTGGCGTCATTGCCGATCTCGAAAATTGGGCCAAATTGAGCTGTCAGTGGGAAACGCTGACCATCGTGGACGGGGTCTGTTCGGTGGCGGGCGAAGAGTTGCGGCAAAAAGATTGGTGTATCGACGTGGTGCTCACTGCCTCTCAGAAGGCAGTGGGGGTGCCGCCCGGGCTGGCCCTGTTGGTGGCGGGACCCAAGGCCATGGAGGCTTTCCGGCGACGGCGCTATCCTGTGGCCAATTATTACGCCGATTGGTCGCTCTGGCTGCCTATCATGGAGGCCTATCGGGCCCGCAAACCGGCCTATTTTGGCACGCCACCGGTCAACCTGATCTCGGCCCTGAACGTGAGCCTGGGTCAGATCCTGGACGAAGGGCTGGAAACACGTTTTGAGCGGCATCGCCGCATGAGCCGGGCGATCAAGGCAGCGATCAGGGCGCTGGGTATGGATCAGGTGCCGGTGTGCGATCAAGTGGCAGCCAACACGCTCACCGCACCGCGCTATCCCAGGGGGGTTGACGCCAGTTTTTTGGGTCATGTTCAGCAGGCGGGCGCGATCCTGGCCGGTGGGTTGCATCCAGAGATCAAGGGCGAGTACTTTCGTATTGGCCACATGGGGGTGACGGGCTATGGCGATCTGTTGGCCACCATCGGTGCGTTGGAACAAGGCCTGATGGCAGTGGGTTATGATTTTGCGCCCGGCGCTGGCCTGGCCGCGGCGCAGGCGATGTTGCTGGACTGATCGCCGCGACAGACTGGTTGTCTACGACCGGGAGGAAGAGGGTGACTCGACCGCTCTCCAGTACTATCTGCCTGACTTTTGACTTTGATGCCATGAGTGTGTGGCTGGGAAGTTATCCGCGTGTGACACCGGCCATGCTCTCGCGTGGCGAGTTTGGAGCCAGTGTGGCCGTGCCGCGCATTTTGGAACTCTTGGGGCGATACGGTATCCGGGCCACGTTTTTCACGCCGGGCCACACTGTCGAATCGTTTCCAGAGGTTGTCGAGACCATCCTCGCCGCCGGGCACGAGCTGGGCCACCACGGTTACGGCCACGAAGACCCCAGCAAGCAGACAGCCAGCGAAGAACGGGCCAGCCTGGAACGGGGGCTGGCGGCGCTGCAAAAGGTGACAGGCCAGCGGCCCTGGGGCTACCGTTCGCCTTCGTGGGATTACAGCGAGGCGACCCTGCCGCTGCTGCTGGAATATGGCTTTGTTTACGATTCCAGCCTCTTTGCCGGCGACTTTTATCCCTACCGGCCCCGGCTGGGCGATGTGGTGAGCAAAGATCGGCCTCTTGAGCGCGGCCAACCGGCCTCTATCTGGGAGTTTCCGGTGCATTTTTCCCTGGACGATTGGCCGCACTTTACCTTCAATTTCGATCCGTACCGCATGGGACTTTCAGCGCCATCCAAGGTTTTGGAAATCTGGGCCGCCGAGTTCGATTATATGCACGCCCATGCTCCCGCTGGTATGCTGACGCTCACCATGCACCCGCAGGTCATTGGGCGGGGACATTGTATGGCCATGCTGGAGCGGCTCATCACCCATATCCTGGCTGCCGGCCATGTCCGCTTTGCACGCCTGATCGATGTGGCGCGCGAGTTGGACGAGGGAGGATCATAGGCAGAACAGGGGTGCCCGTTTCGCTCGAGCGATCAGATCGCTTCCAAAATCGTGATCTGGTGCGGTGCCAGGGTGACGGTATCGCCCAGTTTGAGCCGGCTGGGCCAGCCCCCTGTGTCGAACAGGGTTTGCCAGGTTTGGGCCGGCAGGCTGGTTTTTTGCTCCAGGTGCAGGCGGACGGAACGCCCGCATAGGTTGAGAAGGACCAGCACGGTTTGGGACTCGGTCTGGCGCAGGTAGGCCAGGGCCTGGGCCGGCCGCTCCAGCAGGGGGGTATAGTCGCCGTGCTGCAGGGCCGGCGTGTTTTTGCGCAACCCGATGAGCCGCCGATAAAAAGAGAGCAGCGAGCCAGGATCGGTGCTTTGGGCAGCGACATTGACGGTGACATAATCTTCGTTGATGGGCAGCCAGGTTTGGCCAACGGAGACCGGGCCAAAGCCCGCGTTGGGCGAGTTGGCCCACTGCATGGGGGTGCGGCAGCCATCGCGGCCTCTGTAAAAGGGCCAGTAGCGGCGGCCTGGTGGATCGACGATTTTCTGGCGGGGGATACGTCCCTGCCGCATGCCGATCTCTTCGCCATAGTAAAGAAAGGGCGTGCCGCGCAGGGTGAGCAAAAGGGCCGCTGCCACCCGGGCGCGGGCGTCGGTGTGGGCCCCGGCGGCGTGGCGGCTATAGTGCCGCGTGACATCGTGATTGCTGAACGTCCAGCAGGGCCAGGCTGCGGGAGGCAATGTTTGCTCCCAGGTGTCGATCACTTTCTGGAAGCGGCGGGCCAGCCAGGGGCTGTGAACCAGCTCAAAGTTGAACGATAGGTGCAGCTCGTCAGAGCCATCGCCGTAATAGCTGAGCGCCTGCTCCGATTCCACTTCGCCCACCATCATGCGCTCCGGGTATTCATCCAGCAGGCGGCGCATGGTTTTGAGGGCCTGGTGCGTTTCTGGCCGGTGAATGTTGTACAGGCGATGCTGGCGGTCGTAGGCGCGCAGGCCGGGCTTGGGCGGGTTGTCGCGCAGGCGCTCGTCTTTGAAATAACGGTCGGCCACATCGAGCCGAAAGCCGTCCACGCCCCGGTCGAGCCAGAAGCGCAGCGTATCCAGAAGGGTTTGCTCAACCTGAGGGTTACGCCAGTTGAGGTCAGGCTGTTCGGGCAAAAAAGAGTGCAGGTAATACTGGCCGGTGGTCTCGTCCCAGGTCCAGGCCGGGCCGCCAAAGACCGATTGCCAGTTGTTGGGTTGTTTTTTGGATGCCCTGCCGTCGCGCCAGATGTACCAATCGCGCCTGGGATTGTCGCGGCTGGCGCGGGATTCGATGAACCAGGGGTGCAGGTGAGAGGTGTGGTTGAGCACCAGATCCAGGACGATGCGGATGCCCCGTTTGTGGGCCTGGCGCACCAGCTCGTCGAAATCTTGCATCGATCCAAATAGCGGATCGATATCGTGGTAGTCGCTGACATCGTAGCCAAAATCGTATCCCGGCGAAGGATAGATGGGCGAAAGCCAGATGGCGTCGATGCCCAGCGATTGAGGGGTGCCATCGTTGAGGTAATCCAGGTGGTCGATGATGCCGCGTAGATCACCAACGCCATCGCCGTTGGCATCGGCAAAACTGCGCGGATAGATCTGATAGATCACGCCCTCTTGCCACCAGCGTTTGCCCGGCGCCGTATCATCGTGCTTCATTTCCACCTCCTGGACAGATGATGCCCGATCATAACACCGACCAGCGGGGATGTCAACGTGGCATCCCTCGCGGCTGTGACGCAGGCGGCGGCTGGCCTTACGAATTTAAGACTGGAAGCTGTTTTTAGTTTGCTTCGGAACGGGCTTCTGTGTAAAATAGCTCCCTTCCCTCCCGTGTTCCCCGGTCGGAAATTTCTATTTTGCAACAAAAAAGCCTTGACTAGAACATATGTTCTAGTGTATAATAGGGTTACGTCTATCTTGCAGTGCAGGACAAACCTGCGGCGGTCGTTCGAGGTATGGCTGATGCGCAAAGGATGGCTCCTGGGTTTGAGCATGTTGATACTGGCCGGCAGTCTGGCTGTGGGCCTGGTTTGGGTGTTGATCGGTGACTGGCAGGCCTCGCCACAATACCGGACGGCCATGGAATCGCTGGCTCTGAATACGGCGACCAGAATGCACGGCATCAAGATCGTTTTCTGGGCCGGGCTGACAGCCATTGTGCTTCTGGGGTTGACCGGGCTGGTGGCCGGGCTATTGCGCCTGTTGTGGCGCCGTTCGCGGTTGATCCAGCCTCACGCTTCGGGTCTTTTCCCCATCGTCGAGCGGCAGGCAGGCGATCAGGTCTACTATCACGATCCCAACCGCCAGTGGGCCGGCGCCGCTGTTTACCGCGCCAACCGTCAAGGCGTCACCGCGCAACAGATCCCACCACCCGGCTGGGAAGAGGCTCAACTCCAGATCACCACCCAGGCCCAGGCCGCACAGCTTGCGGCGGCGGCCAGTCAGGGGCGGGGACTGACTGCCCCGGCCCGCCAGCTCGTGGGGCGGGTGGCAGCTCAGGCCTCACCGCGATCCATCCCCAGCCTGCCACAGGTGGTTGTGCTCGACGAGGCCCACCCCGAAGAGCGCCACCTTTTGACCGCTCTGCGGCGCGACTGGGATGAGGTTCAGGAAGGCAGGTGAGGGTATGGCAGTCGCACAGACTCTCTCTGCGGTTGAGATTCGCCGTTTGGAGATGTTGTTCCGAGGGGTGCGGCAGACACTGCTCAACCGCGGACTGTATGGCAAGGGGCAGGATGGCAGCATCCAGGAGGTGCCCTGGAGGCGCACTATTCTGCTGGACGAGGTGGGGGCGGTGGTTTTTGAGGTGGATGTGGGCCGGCTGCCGGTGCGGATCGAAAAGCTGCTCAACCCGGAAGTGGCGCATCAGATGCAGGCCTCTCTGGGCGGGCGGCGCGTCACGGTGACCAACTCCCAGGGGTTGCTCTTTGGCGTGGCGTTGGAACCGGACGCGCGGCCGCGCCAGACGCCTCTGCCGCAACACGTCGTGCTGGATATGGCGCATCGCCCTGGTGGTCATTATCTCATTCCCATAGGTCAGGGGGAGAACGGGCCGGTGTGGCGCAGTCTGTTGGAGACCGGTCACATTCTGGTGGGCGGTGAAAGTGGCAGCGGCAAGAGCACCTGGCTGCATGCCATGCTGACGGCAGTCCTGGCCGCTCACGATCCGTCTGATCTGCAGGTCGCGTTGATCGATCCCAAACAGATCGAGTTTCAGGTTTACCGGCATGCGGCGCACCTGTTTGCGCCGGTCGCCGTGGAGGCGAGCGAGGCATCACGTCTGACAGCCCGGTTGCTGGCCGAGTTGGACCGTCGACGGCAGCTATTTGCCGGGGTGGGTGCGCGAAACCTGGTCAACTACCATCACCTGACGGCTGAACGGCTGCCGCTGGTGCTGCTGGTGGTCGACGAAGTGACCGACATGGCCCTGGAGGCCGGGCTCAAGAGCCCTTTTTACAGGGACCTGATCCGACTGGTGAGCAAAGGGCGCGCCTTTGGGCTGGCCGTGGTGCTGGCCACCCAGAACCCCAAAGCCGAGGTGCTCAACACCCTCATTCGGGGCAACATGAGCACCCGCATCGCCTTTCGGGTGGCCACGGCCAACCACTCGCGCACGATTCTGGGTCTGCCCGGTGCGGAACAGATCCCACGCTCCGTGCGTGGACGATTGGTCGCCAGGCTGGATCGAGATTTGGTGAATCTTCAGGGATTTGATATAATAAACCAACGGATGGCCTCGCATCTGGGTCATAGAGTGGCAGAAGAGTTTGACTCCACCGCGGGGCCGACAGAATAACTTGGGGGATGAGGAATGGGATTAGAGGTCTACTATCCGCAGGACATCCGCAACGCCTTGCTGGCCGCCGAGCAATCCAGTGGCGCGGCATTGCTGGCTGCTATGGAAGAAAAGAGTGAATTCGCCCGCGGTTATCAAGAGGGCTACCGGTCTGCTCTGACCACGATAGCCCTGGCTTTCGGTTTGCTCCGCCCCGATGGGTGGATGCCCGATGGTCAGAGCCACGAATGGCAGATGGCGTTTTTGCCTGCCGCTGCCCGTTCTGCAGGCGAGCCAGCAGCTTCCCGTCGTAATGGCAGGAACGGGCAAAGCTCCTAGAGTTTTTGTTGCCCCGTTTCATCTGACAACAGATTCACCCGCCGCGGCCAGTTCCAACTGGCGGCGGTAAAGCTGGCTGTAGAGGCCGCCGCGCTGCATCAATTCCTCGTGATCACCCACTTCGATGATGCGGCCCTCCTCCAGGGCAATGATTTTATCGGCGTTGCGGATGGTGCTCAGCCGGTGGGCGATGACCAGGGCCGTGCGGCCTCTGAGTACGGCTTCCAGCGCCTGCTGGATCAGGTACTCGGCCTCGGCATCCACCGATGAAGTGGCTTCATCCAGGATCAGGATGCGCGGATCGGCCAGGATGGCCCGCGCCAGGGCCAGCCGCTGCTTCTGACCGCCGCTCAGCCTCACGCCCCGTTCGCCGATTTCGGTATCGTACCCGTTGGGCAGTTGGGTGATAAAATCGTGGGCATAGGCTGCCCTGGCGGCGGTGATCAGCTCCTCTTTGGTGGCGCCGGGCCTGCCAAAGAGCAGGTTTTCGCGCACCGTGGTGTTAAAGAGAAAGGTATCTTGGAGCACCACGGCGATCTGGCTGCGCAACGAGGCCAGCCTGACCTGGCGTAGATCGTGGCCATCGATCGTGACCCGGCCCTGGATAGGATCGTAAAAGCGGCACAGCAGATTGGCGATGCTGGTCTTGCCGGCGCCGCTGGGCCCTACCAGGGCCACCACCTCGCCGGCAGCCATGGTAAAGGTGACGTCTTGGAGCACCTCGTCGCCGGTGCCGTAACGAAAATGGACGTCGTCAAACGTTGCCTCACCCTGAACAGGGGGCAGTTCGATGGCATCGGGCGCATCTTGAATCTCGGAGACTTCGTCCAGTAACTCAAAGATACGCTCGCCGGCCGCGATGGCCTCTTGAAAGACGTTGTCGATCTCGGTCAGGCGGTTGATTGGCTCGTAGAACGAGGCAATGTAGGCAAGAAAGGCCACCAGTGTGCCCAGCGAAAGCTGGCCGCGCACGGCCATGGCAGCGCCCACACCCAGCACCGCCACCGTGCCTAGCGAGGCCACGAAACGCATGGCCGGGAAAAAGGTCGACCAATAACGGATGCCCTGCACCCGGGCGCGGAAATAACTCTCGCTTTCGGTGGTAAAACGGGCCAGCTCGCGCTCCTCGCGCACAAAGGCCTGGATCACCTGGATACCGGAGAGGCTATCCTGAAGCTGGGCGTTGATGTCGCCCAGGCGGGCGCGCACGCGACGGTAGACCGGGCGGATGCGGGTGTTAAAGTAGCGCAGGGCTATGGCTAACACTGGCACCGGCAACAGCACCAGCAACGCCAGGCGGGCATCCAGGACGAACAGGATGGCTGCCCCGCCGACCAGTCGCAGCAGGTCGACGGCGGTGAGGGCCGAGCCGTGGGTGACAAAATTCTCCAACACGTTGACATCGTTGGTCACGCGCGACATCAACTCGCCGGTGGAGGTGCGCTCGAAAAAAGAGAGCGAGAGTCGCTGCAAGTAGGCATAGAGATGCACCCGCAGGTCAAAGATGAAACGCTGACCCACGGCGTGGCGGATGTACATATCGCCGGCGTTGATCAGTTGTTGCACGGCATAGACGGCCACCAGCGCGCCGATGAACACCCCCAGGCGGCTCAGATGGCGTGTGGTGACGATCTCGTCCACGATGACCCGCTGAAAAAGCGGCGGCACCAGCTCCAACGCGGTTCGACCCAGCAGCAGAGCGGCGCTGAGCAGCAGCGTTTTCCAGTAAGGGACGAGAAACCTGAATAACCGTTTTAGAACCTGCATCTCGATCTCCTGATCCGGTCAGGGAATTTCGCAAGTGTTATTGCCGGCCGACCATGTAGGTTGCCAGTTGGGGCAGGATGGATGTCATGTCGAAACTTTGCCATTGACCATCCGGGCTGCCGGCGGTAAAAATGGCCACGCCGATGACATAGCTGTCTTGTTCAAGCTGGCTATCATACCAGGCCAGTTGATCGATGTAGGTGCCCAGCCCATGCTGGCCCCAATAGTCTGTGAAATCGCGCCAGCCGAGGCCGGGAGCCGTCAGGTCTTGTTTTACCTGGCCGTCGATGCCGCCCTCCGAGATGACGAGCGGGATGACCAGGCCGCGTGGTTCCAGAAAATCTCTGTACCACCAGCGGTAGCGTAACATGAGGCTGCCCCGGTCGGGATACGTGGGGCGGCCGGGTAATGCCTGGCCCATGCCGTGTTGTAACGTCGGGGCGGCATATTCGTGTAGCGAGAGAATACCCTCATGATCCAGAGCAACCTGGATGGCAGGCAAAAAATCCTCGAACTCTTGCCATTCGGGCGTGCCGGTGGCAAAGCCACCGATCGCCACACGAAAGCCGTGCTCGGCCATGGCGCGGGTGCGCGCGATCTCGAAACGGGCGTACCAGTCCATGCGTGAAGTGGGCACCGGTTCGTTCCAGCCCTCCCAATAGTCCACGCCTGGGTTCAGGCGATACTCTTCCAGGTGACGGCTCACGAATGCCCGTGCTGTTTCTTCCGGATCGCCTTCCATGATCCCCTCGCCGGGCTGTTCCAGCAGGCGACCGATGGTGACTGTTTCCGGTGAGGCCTCTTTTACATCGGTGGCCCAGCCAAAGCCGCCGAGCGCTTTGACCACCGGCGGTTTGGTGCGGCGAATGAACTCCATGATGTCTGGTGTGTTGTTTTGAATCACGTGCAGGCCCAATTTGCTACGACCCGGTTCGCTCAGCGCGGGCGGCCATGCGGGCGTGGGCAGCGGGACAGGCGTGCTCGCCTGTTCTGCCGCGGCAGGTGTCGGTTGTGCTGCTCCCCGGCTCTGCAGGATCATGGGCAGATAATGCCGGTAGGGAAGGGAGGTCCAGGCTCGAAAGGGCGGCCCGCCTTTGAGCAGCAGCGGCAGATAGACGACCCTGTTGGATGGCGAGGCCGGCACAGGGCTGGAGAAAAAAGTCAGCGGTGAGATGGGTGCGTTCAATCCGGCCTGTCCATCGTGCCACAGAGTCACCAGCGCCAGACTCAGGGCCACCAGGCCAAAGAAGAGGCGTTGCCAGTAAAGATTTGACATAAATAACCTTAATCGAGTGTCGTTATCGTAAGACTCTCGTGAGAGCGTCACCCAAAGTAGGATGGGCTCAGGGCGATGAGCAGCTGCCCGCCATAGTAAAAAGCCAGGCTGATGCGGTGGTAGTGGAACGGTCGCCGGAAGCGATTCACGGCCAGCATCAGATCCGAGATCCAAAACAGCGTCGCCCCGCTGGACACCAGCCAGGCCTGGACGAGCGTAAAATTCGGGCTAAAGAAGGCCGAGACTGCCCGGTTGACCATGAGTGAGATGATGGCGATGTAGGCGATGACCGGGCCTTTCATGCCGTTCAGGCCTGGTTTCAGGTAAAGGTAGGTGAGCAGCGCCAGTGTCAACAGCGCGGCGGCGGCGATCAGGTCCTTGGGATGAAAACCGGCGTACAGGCTGAAGGTGATAGCATAGGCCACGTGGCCCAACAGGAACGAGACCAGCCCGGCCAGAAAGGCCGTCTTGGATTCGAACATGAGAGCCACGTCGCCGCCCAGCGAAAAGAACAGCCCGATCAGTACGCCGACGGTATAGGCTGTTTGGGCCTCTGGCTCGCCGAACGCCAGCACGGCCACGGCGATGACCAGCAGCGTGGATAGCGGTTTGAAAAAATAGACCTGTCGCTGCTGCTGGCGAAACTCGGCCCGGATGAGCAAAAACACGGTCAGGGCAATGATGGGGATCAGACCAAGTTGCATATTTGCCTGCCTCCTTCCTGCGGCGCAAAAAGCGGGTATCAACGTGCCGGGCCTGATTGACCGACAAATCTTCCAGGACACGGACGCACACGGATTTCACGGATAAAAAACTCGTGATCCGTGTGCACCCGTAAAATCCGTGTCCCATTTTTGCCTCCAACCAAGTGGAGATCGAGTTTTTTCAGTCAACCAGCATGCCGGGCTCATTTTACTGGCTGTTGCGGCTCTTGTCAAAGTGGGTGACGGGGAGACGGCCATCATCGTTTTTGGACGATCAACAACTCCCGGTGTTCGTTGGTCTCGATGCCTCTGGGTGTTTGAAACGTTTGCAGGATCGTGGCTACCTGCTGCCAGTGTCTTTCGAGATCCAGATCTTCTGGCATGGGCAGAGCCTTGATCCAGAACACCAGCGATGCCACATCCAGGAACCAGTAACGCACGTCATATTCGGCGCGGGCGATAATGGCACAACCGTTGCGCCGGAATGTTTCGATCAGGGTGGCCATCTCCTGATGCGGGTCGCTCGTGTATTGACCGCCCGGTCCACAGCCGAAAACGGCGCAGATGTTGTGGGTGTTGCGCGCGCCCACCTGCTGGGTGATCGAGTAGCCTGCCGGTCGTAACACACGGGCGATCTCGGAGGCGCAGAGGGGGGCATGGCGGTTGAGCACCACGTCAAAGCTGGCCTCGGGAAAACGCAGCGCCCCGGCGCGCATCACCTCAAACGACACGCGCCCGGCCAGCGATGGCGGCCGGTTGGCATGGGCGGTTTGGATCATGTCCGGAGAGCAGTCGATACCCACGCCGGTGTCGAAAAAAGGAGCCAGGCAGAGAAAGCGTTCGCCGCCGGCTGTGCCGATGTCCAAAACGTGATGGTCTGGCCTGAGGTAACGACGTACAACCTCGACATAATCCCAGGGGGTCGGATCGCGCGCATCCTTGACGCGGGAAAAGTCCCAGCCCGTTCGTTCGCCCACCGCCGCCGCAATCTGTTTGAATTGCTCAAGCGTGAACATGCTGTTGTGTTTTCAGGCGACGGCCAATGCCTGCTCCAGGTCGGCGACCAGGTCGTCGGCATGTTCCAGACCCACCGACAGGCGGATCGTCGCCGGGCTGATGGCCAGGCTTGTAGCCTGCATGGATCGATGGGTCATGGCGTGGGGGATCTCGGCCAGCGATTCGACGCCGCCCAGGCTCACCGCCGAGATGAACACCTCCAGCGCGCCGACGAATCTCCTGGCGGCCTCCAGCCCGCCCCGGATCTCAAAAGATACCATGCCGCTGTAGCCGCGCATCTGCCGGGCGGCCAGAGCGTGCTGCGGGTGGCTCTCCAGGCCAGGATACCACACCCGGGCTACTTTTGGATGGCCTTCCAGAAAGCGGGCCACGGCAAAGGCGTTGCGCTGGTGGGCCTCCATACGCACGGCCAATGTGCGGATGCCACGCAGCATCAGCCAGGCATCGAATGGGCCCAGGATGCCGCCCGTGGCGGAGCGTTTCTTGGCCAGCAGCTCGTGCAATGGATCGTTCACGATCAACATGCCACCGATCAGATCGCTATGCCCGCCCAGGTATTTGGTGCAACTGTGCATGCTGACATCGGCGCCCAATGCCAGGGGGTTCTGAAAGTAGGGCGAGGCGAAGGTATTGTCCACCCCCAGCCATGCCCCGCGCCGATGGGTGATCTCGGCCAGGGCGGCGATGTCGGTCACACGCAACAGTGGATTGGAGGGGGTCTCGGCCCAGATCAGGCGGGTGTTGGGCCGCATGGCCGCTTCGACCGCTGCCGGTTCGGTCATATCGACAAAATCGTGGGTCACACCGTGGCGGCTGAGGTGTTCGCGCAGCAGGTCGAACGTGCCGCTGTAAACATCCTGGGCGGCCAGGACGTGATCGCCGGCATCGAGCAGCGACATGACGGCAGCGATGGCGGCCATGCCGGAGCCAAAGGCCAGCGCGTGCTGGCCGCCTTCCAGCGCCGCCACGGCCTGCTCCAGGGCTACCACGGTCGGATTGGCGACGCGTGAATAAAAGAATGGGCCCTTTTCGCCCGGATCGGGCAACAGAAATGTCGATACAGCATAGATGGGCGTCACCACTGCCCCGGTGGCCGGATCGGGCGACTGGCCGGCGTGGATGGCCTGCGTCTCGAAACGAAACTTGTGATGATTCATCTGATACACTCTCCCTTTATTCGTATACTTTTTCTTCGATTTTGTCGGCCTCTGCGGCGTCGGCTTCGACATCGCGGGCGTCTGTTTGGGTTTTCAGAAATTCTGTGTAAAACTCGTGCTGGATGACCAGGTTCATGATCTCGTTGGTGCCGGTCCAGATGGTGATGAGGCGCACGTCGCGTAACAACCGCTCCACCGGATAGACGTTGGTGTAGCCAATGCCACCCAAAACCTGCATGGCGTCGTTGACCACTTGCCAGGCCATGTCGGTGGCAAATTTTTTGGATTCGGAGACCAAACGCCGCACCCTCCCCGGCGACGCCACGCCTTCGTCGATGGCGCGCGCCGTGGCATACACCAGCCCGCGCGCAGCGTCCAGTTGGGTGAGGCTTTCGGCAATTTTGAAACTCACCCCCTCGAAACGGCGAATGTGAGCGCCAAAGGCCTTGCGCCGGTCGGCATAACGCGCCGCGATCTCGAGCGCCGCGCGGGCCATGCCCAACGCGCCGGCGGCGCTGGTCAGCCGCTCCGGGATCATCATCTGGTTAAAGACCACCGCGCCGCCGTTCAGTCCACCGATCAGGTTCTCGGCCGGCACATAGGCATCGCGAAAGTAGAGCCGGCCGGTGCCGCCGCCGCGTGTGCCCATCAGCCCGTAGACGTGTTGCACTTCCAGACCCTCACCCCGCTCGACGATAAAGGCGCTGATGCTGTTGTGTGGCGATGCATCGGGGGTGGTGCGGGCATAGACCAGGAAAAGGTCGGCCCCCTCGGCGCCGACGACGAAACGTTTCTGGCCGCGCAGTCGAAAGCCGCCGCCGTCTGGAATGGCTTCGGTGGTCGTGCCAAAGAAATCAGAGCCGCCGCGTGGCTCGGTGAGGGCTTCGGCAGCGGTGAGCTGCCCTGCCAGCATCGGGCGCAGCCAGCGTGCCTTTTGCTGGGGTGTGCCCAAGACGTGCAGCGCCTCGCCGACGATGCTGGGCAGCGAAAAAAGGCACGCCAGCGACGTACCCAACACGCCGATCTCTTCTAACGCCACGATCTCGTCCTGCCAGCCCAGGCCGCGCCCGCCGTATTCCGGCGAGAAACGTAAGCCCAACAAGCGATGGGCGGCCAGGTTCTCCACGTATTGGCGCGGGTAGCGCACCCGGTCGGCATCCATGTCCAGGATCAACTGGCGTGGCACCTGTTGCCGCACAAAGGTCCGCACCTCGTGGCGCAGCGCGCGCTGTGTCTCGGTGAGCATAAAGTCAAACATCGCCGTCCCTCCTTCCGCCGTGTGTCGTGCGCCTGATCTTAACACTCATTCGCCGTTCCCGCAACTTGTGGTATAATTTGGCAGCTTGTCGCCTGTGGCAGTTTGCCGCTTGTGGCAGCTTGCCGCCTGTGGCAGTTTGCCGCTTGTGGCAGTTTGCCGCTTGCTGAAACTGTAAAAGAGGTCGAGAGCCATGAGTTTTCTGTCGCATCTGGAGTGTGGCCTGTGTGGCCGCGAGTTCGAGGCGGATCGTCTGTGGAATCTCTGCCCGGATTGTGAGCGGCCGCTGCTGGCGCGTTACGACCTGGAGGCTGCCGGCCGGGCCGTGAGCCGCGATTCACTCGCCGGGCGAGAGCCGACGCTGTGGCGCTACCGTGAACTGCTGCCGGTGCGCGATCCACGCCACGCCCTCTGCCTGGGGGAGGGATTTACGCCGCTGGTTCACGCGGCGCGGCTGGGCCGGGCGGTGGGCCTGGATCGGCTCTACATCAAGGATGAAGGCATGAACCCCACCGGATCGTTCAAGGCCCGCGGGCTGGGGGTGGCCGTCTCGCGGGCGCACGAGCTGGGCGTCGGGGCTATTTCGATCCCATCCGCGGGCAACGCCGCTGGGGCCATGAGCGCCTACGCCGCTCTGGGCGGCATGGCGGCCCACGTGTTCATGCCGCGCGATGTGCCCACGATCTTTGTGGCTGAATGTCGCGCCCTGGGCGCCGAGGTCACGCTGGTCGATGGTCTGATCACCGATTGTGGCCGCGTGGCCGCCGAAGGGGTGAAAAAGCACGGCCGCTTTGACCTCTCCACGCTCAAAGAGCCTTATCGCCTGGAGGGCAAAAAGACGATGGGTTACGAGCTGGCCGAGCAGATGGGCTGGCGCTTGCCCGACGTCATCGTCTATCCCACCGGCGGCGGCACAGGGTTGATCGGCATGTGGAAGGCTTTCGACGAGCTGGAGCGGTTGGGCTGGATCGGTCCACAGCGGCCGCGTATGGTCACCGTGCAGGCCGAGGGCTGTGCGCCCATGGTGCGCGCCTTTCACGCGGGCCACGAATTTGCCACCCCCTGGCAGGGGGCGGCCACCATCGCCGACGGCTTGCGCGTGCCCGCGGCCGTGGGCGATTTTCTGATCCTGCGTGTGCTGCGTCAGAGTGGCGGCGCTGCTGTCGCCGTGGCCGACGAAGCGATGATCCAGGCGGGGCGGCTCATCGGACGTACCCAGGGCATCTTTTGCTGCCCGGAGGGAGCGGCCACACTGGTGGCCTTGCAGCAATTGCGCCAGCAAGGCTGGATCGGCGACGACGAAACGGTGGTGTTGTTCAACACCGGCAGTGGACTCAAGTACGCCCACCTCTGGGCCGGGTGAGGGGCCGATTCTCATGGCGTTGCAGGTGACGGCGGCGGCGCATCCCAACCTGGCATTTGTCAAATACTGGGGTAATACCGACGCTGCGCTCAATATCCCGGCCAATGGCTCGATTTCGGTCAACCTGGATGGTGCAACGACGACGACGACGGTCGTTTTTTCTGCCAGCCGGCAGAGCGACGCCGTGGCCATCGACGGCCGGGCTGCCGAGCCGGCAACCTGCGAGCGGGTGGTGCGCCACCTGGATCGGGTGCGGCGACTGGCGGGCAGCGAGCGCCGCGCGGTGGTCGAATCGTTCAACGATTTTCCCGCGGCTGCCGGCATCGCCTCGTCGGCGTCGGCTTTTGCGGCGCTGTCGCTGGCGGCCAGCCGCGCCGCCGGCCTCGAGCTGGACGAGCGGCAGCTTTCGGCGCTGGCGCGCCAGGGCTCCGGCTCGGCGTGCCGCTCGATACCGCATGGTTTTGTCGAATGGCAGGCCGGCGACAGCGATGCCACCTCGTTTGCCCGGCAGATCGCGCCGCCGGAACACTGGAACCTGCGTATCACCACCGTCATCCTCGATGAAAAGGCCAAGGAGGTTTCGTCCTGGGCGGGCCATCGCGCCGCGCCGACCAGTCCGTTCTACCAGGCCCGTTTGGCCGGGCTGCCGGCCACGTTGGCCGCCGTGCGGCAGGGGCTGCTGGATAGGGACATTCACGCTTTTGGGCTGGCTGCCGAGCGTGAGGCGATCTCGATGCACGCTGTGTGCATGACCTCGCGGCTGGTGGATCGGCCCTGGCTGGGTGGCATTTATTACTGGCAGCCGGGGACGATGGCCGTCATCCAGGCGGTGCAGGCCTGGCGGCGCGGCGGGCTGGCGGTCTATTTCACCATCGACGCCGGGCAGAACGTGCATCTGATCGCCGAGGGGCGCACCCAACCTGCGCTCGAGGCGGCGTTGGAGCGGTTGCTGGCCGAGATCGGCGGGCGTTATCTGGTCAGCGGCCCGGGCCGTGGGGCCTGGGTGGTCGAAGAACGTCGGATTTAAACCGTTTGACAAAAAGAAAGGACACACAATGGCCAACGTCACTGGTTACAAAATCCTGGTTTACGGTTCGCCGGATGGGTATCAGGGCAATCGAGCGCAGGTTGCGCTCTATGAAGGCGCTAACGTGATCGGCTTTGTTCGATTTCACGACGAGGGTCAAAAGTTCCCGGCCGACGAAAAAGAGGGCGACAAGGTGGTCATGCACCTGCCGGCGGCCATGTTTGGCAGTCTGATGGGTATATTGCGCCACGAAAAACCGATCGAGTTCAACTTTCGTATGGGTCGGGCTATGTTCGGCACGGGCGAAGAAGCTGTGGGCGAGGGCGAGTGACCTGGCAGGCTTGACATTACGAACATTTGTTCGTATAATGGCATCACCGACAAGTTGGAAGCTCTGACTGCGCACGAGAGTTTGGCGCTTTGAGGGGTGCCATGAACGCGATAGACAAACTCAGGCTGCTGGGGCCGGCCACACGCTACGAACCGGCGGAAGAGGTGATCGGCGCGCATCGACCGTTGCCTTCTGAGGCTGCCGATGACCTGGCGGATTGTATCCAGTGGGCGCAGTTGCCCAATGGCAGACGTATCCCGTTGCTCAAGACGCTGCTCACTTCGGCTTGCGAGCGCGATTGTTACTACTGCCCCTTCCGCCAGGGGCGGGATTTTCGGCGCACCAGTTTCACCCCCGATGAGCTGGCGCGCCTGTTTATCGAGATGCAGCGTAAGGGTTTGGTGGAGGGTGTGTTTCTCAGTTCCGGGGTGGCGGGCGGCGGCGTGCGCATCCAGGATCACCTCATCGCGGCAGCCGAGATCTTGCGCCGCAAATACGAGTTTCAGGGTTACATTCACCTCAAGATCATGCCCGGCGCGGAACGGGAGCAGGTGCTGGCGGCCATGCGCCTGGCGGATCGTGTTTCGGTCAACCTGGAAGCGCCCAACAGCCAGCGGCTGGCTCAATTGGCGCCTCACAAGGTCTTTACGGCCGAGCTGTTGCAGCGGCTGCAATGGGTGCAAGAGATCCGACGGCTGGAGCCGGGACGCTGGCCCAGTTCCACCACCCAGTTTGTGGCCGGCGCGGCCGGAGAGAGCGACGCCGAACTGCTGGTCACGACAGGTTATCTGCACCGGCAGTTGGGCCTGGCGCGGGTTTATTTCAGCGGTTTTGCGCCCGTGCCGGACACGCCGCTGGAGAACCAACCGCCGATGCTGCCGCAGCGTGAGCACCGGCTGTATCAATCGGCGTTTCTGCTGCGCGATTACGGCTTTGACGCCGAGGAGCTGCCCTTCGACGCGGCGGGTAACCTGCCGCTGGGCGCCGACCCTAAACTGGCCTGGGCGCAACGCCATCTGAGCCACGCCCCGGTGGAGCTGAACAACGCCGACCGTCAGACGCTGCTGCGTGTGCCGGGCATCGGTCCCAAGGGGGCGGAAAGACTGCTGCGTGAGCGGCGGCGGGCAAAACTGCGTTGCCTGGCCGATCTGCGCCAGTTGGGGCTGGCAGCCGAACGGGCGGCGCCTTTTGTTCTGCTCGATGGCCGTCATCCGGGCCGGCAGTTGACGCTGTGGTCTCTCGGAGAAATGGATGCTTGAAACCGAAACTCGCGCTCCCATCACCCGCATCCTGCTGGCGCGAACGGCCTTTGGCCGCCCGTTGTACACCGTCAACGCTTTTTTGGTGGACGGTCTGCTGATCGACAGCGGCCCGCCGGCCACGGCGGGCGAGTTGGTGACGTGGTGTCGTGGCCGCGGTGTACGGCAGGCGGTCAACACCCACCATCATGAGGATCACAGCGGCGGCAATTGGGCCGTGCAGCGCAGGCTGGGGGCGCCGCTGGCTGCCCCGCCGCTGGCTGTGCCCATCCTGGCGAGCTTTTACCGGCTAGAGTTCTATCGCCGTGTGGTGTGGGGCCAGCCGCGAAACGTGACGGCGCAGCCGTTGGGCGGCGCCGTCGAGACCGAGCGTTTCCGCTTCGAGGTCGTCCCCACTCCCGGTCACAGCCCGGATCATGTGTGTTTTTTCGAGCCGCAGCAGGGCTGGCTGTTCAGCGGCGATCTGTTCATCCACGAGCGGGTGCGTTACGCCCGCCCGGAGGAAGATATCGCGGGTGAGCTGGATTCTCTGCGGCGTGTCCTGGCGCTCCGGCCCAGGCGGCTGATCTGCTCTCATGCCGGGTTTGTCGAGGATGCCTGCGGCGCGCTTGGCCGCAAGATCGCCTATTGGGAGGGGTTGGCGGCGCAGGCCCAGGCGCTGTGTGACGAGGGCCTGTCGCCGCGCCAGATCCGGGATCGACTGTTGGGCTCTGAGGGGTGGGGCTGCCGGGTCACCGGCGGTCATTCGGCCAAGGTTCACCTGATCCGTGGGTTGTTGAAGGTAAGGCGTGAAGCGTGACATTGGGTCTCACGCTTCACGTTTCATGCTCAATGTCGAGGAGATACATGATCGTCGTTACAAGCACCAATGGAATGGTAGGTATCAAAGAAGCAATGCGTGTGCTCGTGGCCGGCGGTTCGGCGGTGGAGGCGGTGGAGGCCGGCGTGCGCCTGGTGGAGGCCAATCCGGACGATCATACCGTGGGCTTGGGGGGGTATCCCAACCTGCTGGGTGAGGTCGAACTGGACGCCAGCATAATGGATGGCCGCACGCTGGCTGCCGGTGCAGTGGGCGCGGTGCGAGGCTACCGGCATCCCATCTCGGTGGCGCGTAAGGTAATGGAGGCGCTGCCCCACGTTTTCCTGGTGGGCGGGGGAGCGGAGCGATTTGCTGCCGAGATGGGCTTCGAACGCTGTGACCTGTTGACCCCGGAGGCTCGCCAGGTATGGCTGGAGGGTCTACGTTCGGCGTTGTCCGAGGAGGAGGTGTTGGGGTTGGCCGGGCGCTCCGACCTGTGGCGCTGGGTCGAGATCGCCACCGACCCGGAGCGGACGCGGGGCACGGTCAATTTCATCGCTCAGGATGCCAGGGGCCACATCTGCGCTGGCGTGAGCACCAGCGGCTGGGCGTGGAAGTATCCCGGTCGGCTGGGCGATTCGCCGGTCATCGGGGCGGGCAACTATGCCGACGATCGTTATGGGGCGGCGGCCTGCACCGGCATGGGTGAGATGGCCATCCGGGCCGGCACGGCGCGCAGCCTGGTGCTTTATCTCAAGATGGGCCACTCGCTGCTGGAGGCCGGTCGGCAGGCCATGGCCGATCTGAACGACCTCGGCGGGCGTTACCTGAGCCAGATGAATTTTATCACCATCGACCGGCACGGCAATCACGCCGGCTTTAGCAACGCCGAGGGGCGCAGTTATCTCTATATGACCGGAGACAACGACGAACCGGTCGAAGTGCCACGCATCCACGTGCCGACCAGGAAAAACTGGGGTTAGGGTGGCCGAGAGTATTGCCCAGGAATGGCTTGCCGCGCAGCGAGCGCAGCGGTATCGCCGCACGCCGGAGCGACGGCTGCGCACTGTCGAGGAGGCGCGGGCTTTTGTGGAGGCGATGGGCTTTTGCCATTTCTGGCCCATCAAGGGGGTCGAACTGCCGAATCTGTTCCACGCCATCGCCGGCCGGGTGCGAGCCGTGCCCAACCAGCACGACGACCCCGACATCAGCAAGTGCTGGGGCTGGAAAGATCAATCGCTGGGCAAAAAGTGGTGGTACTATGGCAAGCTGCTCAATCGCCGGGCGACGCTCGTCTCGCTGGCCGAGTTGCCCTATTTTTACGCCCTCTCGGAGAATTTCGGCGGCCTGGACGATTACCTGCAGGAATACCAGGACGGTCGGCTGACTGCCGAGGCCAGAGCCATCTACGAGGCGCTGCTGACTCACGGCCCGCTGGATACGGTGCGGCTGCGCCGCGAGGCGCGGCTGAGCGCCGCCAGCGCCAAGAGCCGCTTTGAGCGCGCGCTGACCGAATTGCAGGTGGGGCTCAAAGTGCTGCCGGTGGGGGTGGCCGAGGCAGGCGCGTGGCGCTATGCGTTTGTGTACGACATCCTGGCGCGCCATTTCCCCGAGCTGCCGGAACAGGCGCGCCAGATCGGTCGCTCTCAGGCGCGGCAGGCGTTGGTTTGGCGCTACCTGGAAAACGTCGTCGCCTCCGAACGCGGCATGATCGGCAGGGTTTTCCGGATCTTGAAATGGACGCCGACCGAGCTGGAGCGCACGCTTGCCGCATTGCTACAGCAGGGCCTGATCCGAGAGATTCAGGTCGAGCGATTGAAACAGCCGCAGTTTCTGGTTGTCTCGTCTTAACCTGCCGGCTGCGGTTTGGCCTCCTTGGGCAGTGGCGAGACGTATGGCTGGCCTGCGGTCTTGCGCTCGAATTCCTGACGGGCGGCCTGGATCAGGTCGGGCCGGGTTGTGAGGGCCAGCGCCGCCAGAGCCAGCGTTTTGGCGGCCACCATCATGCCCTTGTAACCGATGCTCGACCCGGAAGTGACCACATTCTGCCAGCTATGGCCGGGTGTGCCCAGGGCCTGGCAGCAGGTGGTGATCTGGGCCGTGGGTGTGATATAACTCACGTCGCCTACATCGGTGGAGCCGCCCATCACCTCACCTTTGTCGTAGGGCGCGATGACCTTTTCACAAAGTGGATCGCCCACCTCGTCGCGGGTCATTTTATAATGCTTTAGTGCTTTTTCTATCGATCCGGCGGGAAAAGTGGCCTGCAGTTGGCGGGCCAGCGTTTTTTCTTCCTCGCTGAATTGGGGCGCGCCGACGATTTTCATCTTTTCCATCAACAGCTCGCCGATGACGTCATTGTTCAGGGTGTTGTAGCAGCCAGTGAGAAAGTCGATGTCGTGGCGGGTGCCGCTCATCAGAGCGGCGCCCTGGGCGATATCTAACATCCAGGCGTAGATACTTTCCACCTGCGAGCGATTCGGGGCGCGGACGTAATACCACACCTGGGCGTAGGGCGGCACCACGTTGGGCGCCCGGCCGCCTTCGGTGATGACACAGTGGACACGCGCTTCCTGGATGACGTGCTCGCGCATATAGTTGACGCCCACGTCCATCAATTGTACACCGTCCAGGGCGCTGCGTCCGGCCTCTGGCGAGCCACCGGCGTGTGAGGCCAGCCCGTGAAAATTGACCTTGAAGGAATTCATGGCCGTGCTCGTCGCTGCCCACAACGAGTTGGTATAGTCCGGATGCCAGGTCAGCGCGGCGTCCAGGTCATCGAATACACCGTCGCGGGCCATGAAGACCTTGCCCACCAGGGTTTCCTCTGCCGGGCAGCCATAGTAACGGATGGTGCCGTTGACTCGGGCTTTTTCCATGGCCGCTTTGGCGGCCAGGGCGGCGCCGAGCGCGCCCACACCCAGCAAGTTGTGGCCGCAGCCGTGTCCTGGAGCGCCCTCCTGGATGGGGTCCTGGGTCGGTGATACCTTTTGCGACAGGCTGGGCAGGGCGTCGTACTCGCCCAGGAGGCCGATGATCGGCCTGCCCTCTCCCCAGGAAGCCACAAAGGCGGTCGGCATCTGGCCCACGCCCCAGGTGATGGCGAACCCGGCCTGTTGAAGCTGTTGGGCGATCCAACTGGCGGCCCTGGTTTCCTGCACGCCGAGTTCAGGATGCTGCCAGATCTCCCCGGCCAGCTCGATGAGTGTGGCCTGGTGTGTTTCCAGAAATGCCAGGGCCGTGTCGTCCAGGTTCATGGTGTTGTCCTCCTTGGGTTCGATTGTGGACACGCGGGCGTATGGATTGGGGCAAAGCCTCAAAAATCTGTGGGCGCTGGTGGGGGTGCGTGTCCGGTTTTGACGATACATGCAGAAACGGCAGTGACCAACAGTATATACCGGATCGAGTCGGTTGACAAGCGTTGGTGGCGACGATAGGCTGGAAACATCTCGAACGTGGCAGCAAAGCATGGCATTGGAGGGGCAGAAAATGCGAGAGGTGAAAGAGTTAACAGGCACAGATTTTGACGCTTTTGTGGCCATCACGGCCCTGGCCTACCCGGGCATGCGTTTGTTTTCGGCCCAGGACCGGGAGCGTTACAAGGGCATCCTCCTGGAAATGGAGCAGGACCCCGAGATCACCTTTTGGGGGCTGTTTCAGGCCGATAGACTGCTGGGTGGTATGGCCATCCACGATTTCAGCCTGCGACTGCACTCGGCCAGGGTGGGGGCAGGCGGCCTGGACATGATGGCTGTCGATTTTTTGCACAAGAGGCAAAAGGTGGCCCGCGATCTGACCGCCTTTTTTCTGGATGACTGCCGCCGAAAGGGGTATCCCCTGGCGATGCTGTATCCCTTTCGGCCCGATTTTTACAAACAGATGGGCTTCGGCTACGGCCCCAAGCTTAATCAGTATCGGGTGAAACCGGCCAGCCTGCCGTGCGGGCCGTCTCAGGCCCACGTGCGCCTGCTGGACGAGGCCGACGAAGCGGCGCTGCTGGCGTGTTACAATCGCCACGCCGACCGGACCCACGGCATGATCCGGCGTTCGTCTTTTGAGCTCAAACGGCTGATGGGACGCGCCGATTTCAGATACGCCGGTTACGTCGAGGGTGATCAGGTCCTGGGTTACCTCCAGTTTGGCTTCCAGCGGGGCAAAGACGACAACTGGTTGATCAACGACCTGATCGTGCGTGAGTGTGTCTACGAATCGCGGCAGGTGCTGGCCGAGCTGTTGACCTTTTTGCACTCCCAGTTGGATCAGATCCACCAGGTGGTGTTTCATCTGCACGACGATGGTTTTCATCACCTGTTCTTCGATCCACGAAACGGCTCGGACAACATCATGTGGCCGGTTTACCAGGAGTGCAACGTGCAGGGCATCGGGCTGATGTATCGCCTGGTGGATGTGCCGGGCGTCTTCAGGGCGCTCCAGGGGCACAACTTTGGCGGCCAGAGTTGCCGCCTCGAGATCGTGCTGCGCGACAGTTTCCTGCCGCACAACGATGGCCGCACGGTGGTTCACTTTGAAGACGGCCGGCCCCACCTGAAAGAGGGCGGCGCGTTCGATGTGAGCATCACGCTGGACGTGGCCGAGTTTTCTTCGCTGCTGCTGGGTGTGATCAACTTTGAGCGGCTGTATCGCTACGGCCTGGCCGAGATCTCGGATGTGCAGCGCCTGGGCGTGGTGGATGCCCTGTTTCGGGTCTGGGAAAAACCGGTCTGCACCACCGTGTTTTAACCTGCTGGGCCGCTGCGTAAGGTGCGTCCGAACTTGTTCGAGATTTCGTGACAACTCACCCTCCCGCAGGCTTTGGTAGGGGCGCGGCATGCCGCGCCTCCTTGTGCCGCCGCTGTTTGCAGATTTGCCGGCTCCAGTCGGTCAGATTGTGGCATGGGACGAACGATTTTAGCCTGCGGCAGGATAGGCTGAGCAATTACGGTTTGACAATCATATCTGGATGTGTTAATCTTGTGGCAGTGCAAAAACTGCCCCCGAACTGTGGGGGCTGAAAGGACAGGTTCTCATGGAAAAGACGGATCGTCGCGCGTTGCTCGCCCTGCCTGTTGTCGTCCTGTTTGGCCTGGGTGTCGCTTGGGCCGGCAGCCAGGGTGGAGCCTCGGTGGGGGGCATTCCCATCTTTGCCCTGTCGGTGGGGCTGGCCTTTCTGATCCAGTGGCTGGTCTTCATCCCGGCGTATTTGCTGCAGAACGAGAGGTTCTTTGACCTCACCGGCAGCATCACCTACATCTCGGTGACGACCATGGCGGTGCTGCTCAGCCCGCTCGTCGATGGCCGCTCGATCTTGCTGCTGGCCGTGGTGCTGATCTGGGCGATTCGTCTGGGCGCCTTTTTGTTTCGCCGCATCCACAAGGCCGGCAAGGACGCCCGTTTCGACGAGATCAAACCCTCGTTGAGCCGTTTCCTCCTCACCTGGACCCTGCAAGGGCTGTGGGTGACCTTTACGCTGGCCGCGGCGCTGGCGGCCATCACCACCACCACCCGCAAGGAATTGGGCGTGTTGGCCTGGGTTGGCCTTGTGGTGTGGGCTTTGGGGTTTGTTGTCGAAGTGGCAGCCGACAGTCAAAAGAGCCGCTTCCGGGCAGATCCGGCTAACAGGGGCCAATTCATCCACACCGGCCTGTGGGCCTGGTCTCGCCACCCCAATTACTTGGGCGAGATCGTGCTCTGGATCGGCGTGGCCATCATCGCCCTGCCTGTCTTACGGGGCTGGCAGTGGCTCACTCTGATCTCGCCGGTATTTGTCACCCTGCTGCTCACCCGCATCAGCGGGGTGCCCATGCTGGAAAAGAGGGCCGACGAAAAATGGGGTGGTCAGGAGGACTATGAGGCCTACAAAGAGCGCACCCCGGTGCTGGTGCCCCGACCTCGATTCTCATCCAGGCGATGACGGGTCGTACGATTTTTGGAACCAGGACGCAGATTAACGCCGATAAACGTAACTGCTCACCCTCTTGCAGGCCTGGAAGTGATTTCGAGTAGAAATCGGCCCAGGTATCAAAGCCGGCAAACGATTTCAGTCGATTTTCCAGCCTGCGGGAGGGTAGGCTGAGCAGTGTTTCCTGTGTTGGCGGAGGAGCCTCAACGAGGATTGTGATGAATACATCGCCGTTTCCCGTTCAGCGGTCGCTTTTGTCGGTTTCGGCTCTGGCTGAATGGATGTCAGCCAGCTACAATCTGCCCGGTTCTCTAACCTGTCAATTCTGGCGACGAGGTATAAACGATCTGTACGTTGTCAGGGCAAAGGGGATAGAACTCGTGCTGCGCATCTCTCCTACAGGCTGGCGCGCCTTTGAGCATCTCGCTGCCGAGATGGATCTGCTCAGCTTTCTTCACCGGCGCCGTATCTGTGTGCCGGAACCCATTCGGCACACCGATGGCACCTTCATCCAGACTTTGAATGCTCCCGAAGGTCCACGGTACGCAGTTTTATTTACCTATGTGCCTGGCGTCCCACCCGGCCCGACCGAGGCGTCAGGTTATCGTTTTGGTCAGGCCATTGCCCGGTTGCACACCGTCACCGATGGCTATCCGGCAGACTGTGCAGGTTTTCGCTTTGAAGCCGACGATATGGTGGATAGCCCCCTGGCGCGGTTGAGGCCCTTGTTCGTTGAACATCCGGACGATTGGGATTATCTGCAAGCAATAGCAGACGGCTTGCGACAAGCAGCCAACAGACTGCCGCACACAGCACCGGCGTATGGCATTTGTCATGGCGACGTGAACGATAGCAACTTTCACGTCATCGACGAAAAAAAATGGGCGCTGCTCGATTTTGAGTACTTTGGCTACGGCTGGCGAGTGTTCGACATTGCCACGTTTTTCAACAATCAGATTCATCAGCTGGGCAAGACAGAGCGCAGCCAAAGGAATGTGGAAGCATTCTTGGAAGGTTATCAGTCAGTTCGTGCACTGAGCCAGGCCGAACTGGAAGCGTTGCCTTTATTTGTGATGCTGCGCCAAATCTGGCTGCTGGGAATAGGCGCCAGGAATCAGCCCAACATAGGTCTGAGCCTGTTCGAAAACTGGGCGTTTGACGAATGTATGCCGTTCATCAGAGCATGGATGGCGGAGCCATTTTGGGATAGAATGGGCTGATCGGCGGTTGCAGCCGATGTGGCTGTCGAGGCTCTATCAGCTTGGGTGATCCGCAACGTCGGACGAGTCGCCAGACCACAGACGTCCACCTGGATTGGAATGGTGGCCGTGTGGATCATCTCCCGCGAGTGTGGCCAAAAATCGTGGGAGGTGTCTGACCCTCCCGCAGGTTGAGAAAGAATCATGCCCCCAGAGAGGGTTTTCATGGGCCAAAGCTCAGGGGAAGCGTATCCATCGAACCTGCGGGAGGATTTCCCACAGATTTTGGCCACACTCATCTCCCGCCGGCTTTGTAATGGATCTCTGGCAGCGTCCGCAGGCGCTCGGCGGCCTGCTCGGCGGTGAGATCGCGCTGAGCCTCGGCCAGCATCTCGTAACCCACCATGAATTTTTTCACCGTGGCCGAGCGCAGCAGCGGCGGGTAAAAGTGGGCGTGTAACCCCCAGTGGGGGTGCTCGCCATCGTCTGTGGGCGCGCCGTGCCAGCCCATGGAATAGGGAAACGAAACTTGGAAAAGATTGTCGTAGCGGGTCAACAGGCGTTTGAGAATCTGGGCCAGCGCATCCCGCTCGGCGGCGCTCAGATCGGGCAGTCGTAGCACGTGGCGGCGGGGCAACAGCAACGTCTCGAACGGCCAGATGGCCCAAAAGGGCACGACTGCCAGCCAGCGCTCGTTTTCCACCACGATGCGCTCCTGTGTGTCGGCTTCCAGAGCGGCATAGTCTGCCAGCAGCGGCTGGCCGTGCCGCTCGAAATAGGCGCGCTGGTGACGATCCTCTTGGGCCGGCTCGTTGGGCAGCGCGCTGCCGGCCCAGATCTGGCCGTGGGGGTGCGGGTTGGAGCAGCCCATGACGGCCCCTTTGTTTTCGAACACTTGCACCCAGCGGTAGCGTTGGCCCAACTCCTGGCTCTGGGCGGCCCAGGTATCGACCACGGCGCGGATCTCGTCGACGGCCAGTTCGGGCAGGGTGAGATCGTGGCGCGGCGAAAAGCAGACCACGCGGCAGGTGCCGCGCTCGGCCTCGGCCACCAGCAGGTCCTGGGTGTGCCATTCGGCCTGTGGAGTATCCGGCAGCAAGGCGGCAAAGTCGTTATCGAAAACATAGGTTCCGGAGTAGGCCGGGTTGCGCGCCCCGCCGGCCCGCCCGTTGCCGGGGCAGAGGTAACAATCGGGGTCGTAGGCCGGACGGTGCTCCTGGGGTGGGCGTTCGACCTGGCCCTGCCAGGGGCGGCGCAGTCGGTGGGGCGAAACCACGATCCAATCGCCGGTCAGTGGGTTGTAACGGCGGTGAGGGTGCTCCTTCAAATCGAAAACAGGCATGGTTTATACTCCAACCGGCCGATGGCCTGACGACGCCGCCGACGGTGAGCCTGTAGCAGTGGGCAAGCGCCCCGTCCTGTGTCAGACGGCCTGTGGTAAAATGGGGTCTCAAGAACACCAACAGAGGAGCTCAAAACGACATGCAATTTTACTTTATCCGGCACGGCCAATCGGAGAACAACCTGTTGTGGGCACAGACCGGCTCCAGCGAGGGCCGCAACGACGATCCCGGCCTGACGGAGGTCGGCTGGCAGCAGGCGCGGGCAGTGGCCCGTTTTCTCAAGGGCGACGGCCCGGCCGGAACGCCCTCGACGGCCGGCTGGGACCCGCAGAACGCGACGGGCTTTGGCATCAGTTATCTCTATTGTAGCCTGATGCTGCGGGCGGTGCTCACCGGTGATGTCATCGCCCGCGAGCTGGGCCTGCCGTTGCTGGCCTGGCCTGACGTCCACGAATCGGGCGGCATCTATTTACGCGACGAGGTCAGCGGCGAGCGGTTGGGGCAACCAGGTAAAACCCGCGCCTTTTTCGAGACCCACTTTCCCAACCTGGTGCTGCCCAAAGACCTGGGAGACGAAGGCTGGTGGAATCGGCCTTTTGAGGCGCAAGAGGCGCGTCCCGCCCGCGCCAGTCGCGCCCTGGAAGAGTTACTGGCGCGCCACGGCGACAGCCAGGATCGTGTGGCGGTGGTGAGTCACGGCGGTTTTTACAACTGGCTGCTGCGGGCCATTCTGAATCTGCCACCCGAAAGTGATCGCTGGTTTACGTTGAACAACGCTGCCCTGAGTCGCATCGATTTTACCGACGGCGGGATCGAGCTGGTCTATGGCAACCGCGCCGATTATCTGCTGCCGCATCTGATCACGTAAACGGCTCAGCGCGCCCAGGCAGGTTGCCCCACTTCAAGGCACCGTCTCCAGCCGGGCGGCAGCCAGCCCTGCCGCCACCAGGCGCGTCACGTCCAGGCCGGCCTCGGCGGCCTCGATGTCGGCCAGGGTGGGGCGGGTGACCACCTGGCGCGGCATGAGGAACTGACAACTGTCGTCGCCGGGTTCGATCGAGATCTCGAACGTGCCGATGGCCTGGGCATGGGCGATGATCTCTTTTTTGTCCAGACTGATGAGCGGGCGCAGCACGGGCATGGTGGCTGCTGCCTGCACCGCCGTCAGACTTTCCAGTGTCTGCGAGGCCACCTGGCCCAGACTCTCGCCGCTGACCAGCGCCAGCCCACCTTCACGGCGGGTCAGCGCCTCGGCGATACGCAACATCAGCCGCCGGTAGAGCAGGATGCGCGGCGGCGCCGGGGCCGAGGCCACCACCTGTTGCTGCATCTCGCCGATGGGCACCACGTAATAGCGCCGCGAAACGCCGTAGGCGCGCAGCGCGCCCACCAGCCGCCGTACCTTGTCCTCCGAGGCCAGCCAGTCGCCGAACGGCCCACTGTGAAAGTGGATGGGTATGACGTGGCAGCCGCGCTTGAGGGCAAAAAGGCCGGCCACGGGTGAGTCGATGCCGCCGGAGAGCAGCAGTCCCACCCTGCCGCTGCTGCCCACCGGCAGCCCGCCGATGCCGTCGATGCGCTCAAAATAAAAGAGCGCCTCTTTGAACATCACCTCGATGTGGATGACCAGCTCCGGATTCTTGAGATCGACCGGCCAGCCGGTGGCCGCCTGAATGTGACCACCCACCGCGGCATTGATCTCGGGGGAGGTGAGGGCAAAGTGTTTGTCGGCGCGGCTGGCTGCCACTTTGAAGGCGCGCACCCGGCGCGTTGTCAGGTCGCCGCCAGCGCTCTGGGCCAGCTTTTCCAGTACAGTCGCCTGGAGGGCCAGCATGTCTCTGGCGGCGCGATAAGCCGGGGCAAAGTAGGCGATGCCAGGCACGGTGCGCAGCCGCTCCAGCGCTTGCGGTGTGCCCTCTGGAGAGGTCAGCCGCACCAGCAACCGCCCCGACAGCCGCTCCACGCTCGCTGCCTCCAGTCGCTGTTGCACGTTGCGCTGGAGCTGGCGTTCGAAATAGCCTCGATTTTTGCCCTTGAGGCCGATCTCGGCATAGTGGATGACGATCAGATCGGTCATACCTGCCCCCGCGTGCGCTGCCAGAGGGCAGTCAGGTGAGTTATCTCTTCGGCTGGCAGTTCGCGGGTCGCCCCCAGCAGCAGTGTCCCCAACCGGATGCGGGCGAACAACTCTAGCCGCTCCATGCCAAAGTAGGCTGCTTCCAGCGTGCGCCCCACGGTGACAGCGCCGTGATTGGCCAGCAAAAAGGCGTCGTGATCTGCCAGATAGGGGAGCATGGCCTGGGGTAGGGCTTTGGTGCCGGCGCGAGCATAAGGCACGTGGGCCACCGGTCCCAGACAGAGCAGCGCCTCTGGCAAAAGTGGCGCGTTTAGCGGCACAGTGGAGGCCGCAAAGGCGGTGACTGCCGGGGGGTGGGCATGCACCACGGCAGCCACGTCGGGCCGGGCGCAATAGATCGCCAGGTGCATGGGCGTTTCTGAAGAAGGCTGCCGGCCCTGCTGGGCAGCCAGCACCTGACCGTCTAACGTCATCTGGATCAGGTCGTGAGGGGCCATGAAGCCTTTGCTCACGCCGGTAGGCGTCACCAGCACGGTCTGATCCGCCAGGCGGACAGACAGATTACCATCGTTGGCGGCGACGAAAAAACGATCATAGATTCGCCGCCCGATTTCCACGATCTGGCGGCGGAGGTCGGTTTGGTTATCCTCTGGCATCGAGTCCTCCAAGTTGGCAGTGCGGCCTATTGTACCACCGTTTGGCGGGCAGAACAAAAGTGAGACGGCAGGCTGTGTGTTTATGACATGGCCGGGGGAAAAACATCGCCAGCGCAAAAAGGCGCCCAAGACTGTTCACACATTTGACAGAAAGACGGAGACGGAGTATAATTATTTTAGTAACTGCTTAAACACTAAGGAAAACCATGATGTACGAGCTGGTACGCTTTTTCAAAGCGCTAGGAGATGAGACCCGGTTGCGGCTGGTGGCGATGTTGGCCCAACAGGAGCCGGGGCAGGCCCTATGTGTGGGACGGCTGGCGCGTGAATTGGGCGTGACCGATTCCGCCGTATCCCAGCACCTGCGTGTGCTCAAGGACCTGGGCCTGGTGCACGTCGAGCGGCGTGGTTATCGCCTCCACTACTTTCTCGACTCGGAGCGCCTGGCTGCCTATCGCCGCCTTATACATGAGCAACTTGGTGACGACTTTATCGTCCACCAGAGTGAAGCGATTTCAGTAGAGGGAGGAGGTGAGGCGCATGTGTTGTCGTGATTCCAAGGGGGAGTGTTGCCATCCCGAAGAGAAGCGTGATCCGCAGGAATGCACGCCGGAGCAGATCCGGGAGTGCCACGGCGACGCGACGGAGCATCCTTGCGAGGGCAGGGCAGCAGAGCAAGAGTAGCACGCTGCAGCAACAGGATGGGACAACCAGAAGGCCCGGCAGGGCCTTCTGGTTGCTTTCGGTGGGAGGTGTGATGGAAGGACACGCGACAAAAGGTCTGGTGCGCAGAGCAAAGGCCAAAGCGGCCGGGGAGCGCCGGGCAAAAGTGGGGCAGCGGGTGGAAGACCCGGCCCAGCCGGCCCGGTGTGGCCCATTCTGCGGCGGGTGGTGGGCCGCCGGTGGGCTGCTGGCCCTTCGCTGCTCCAGGGGGCATCGACTTTTTGCGGCTGTACGTGACCGTCTGCACCGAGGCCCGCATCCAGGAGGCCCTGGACGAGATCCGGCGCGACCGCACCGCTTTCATCGCCCACCGCTTCTCCACGCTGCGTGTGGCCGGCTGCATCGTCGTCATCGGGGATGGGTGGATCGTGGGCCAGGGAACGCACGAGTCGCTGATCGAGAGCAACCCGACGTACCAGCGCCTCTGGCGGCGCCAGTGGGCTGACTAGTACCCGTACAGGGGGTATACAGTATCGTGGCAGAACAGCATCCAAACCGGCCTGCCGGCAGCGAGGCCAGGGGTTCATCTCGGCATCGCGACTCCGAGTTCAACTGCCCGTGAGCCCAAGAAGGTGATCGCCGTGACGGCCATTGCCCGGCAGTGGATGCCTTCCACCGTCTATGCTTCAGGGTTCGTCCTCGTTCTGACCGGCCTGCAGCGCAAGCTCATTACGATCATACCGCCCTCTATTGTGTGTGGTATCCAGCTCGCCCTCGGTGTGCTCCTGCTGCGTCGGAACCGCTATGCGCTCGCCTCACGGGCGTGCTGCTCTGGCTCTGCCCGTCAGACGAGAATCGTTCGCCTTCGGGCCGTTAGAAGTAGGAGGTATATAGCTCGACATGAATACGATATGGCGTTTGTTACGTTCGATGCGGCCCTACCGCAGGCTGATCGTCCTCAACTGGTTCTCGATGGTCTGTCTCGTGGCCGCCGACCTGGCAATCCCCCGTATGCTGCAGCAGACGGTGGATCGCGGCATCCTGGCGAGGAACGAGGGCGTTATCCTGCAATCTTCTCTCGTTATGGTCGGCCTGATTCTGGTCAGCGCCGCGGCCACTGTGGGGATCACGGTGTGCGCCGTGCGCACCTCGCAGCGGCTGGGCGCCGACCTGCGGCGCGATCTCTTTGCGCGGGTGTTGTCGCTCTCTTTCCACAACCTGGACCAATGGCGGACGGGCCAGCTACTCACCCGCCTTTCCAGCGACATCCAACAGGTCACCCAGTTCACCTTTTTTACAGGGCGCATGTTCCTGCGCGTCCCGTTGGTGTTTGTGGGCAGCCTGACCCTGATGGCACTGACCAACTGGCGGTTGGCCCTGATCATGCTATTCATCATCCCGGCCGCGACGATCGTTTTCCTCTGGTACGCCAACCGGGCGGAGCCTATGTTCATGCAAGTGCAACGCCGCCTCGACCGTCTCAACACGATCTTGCAGGAGAATGTGGCCGGGGTGCGTGCCGTCAAGGCGTTTGTGCGCGCGGCGCACGAGAACGCGCGCTTTGGCCAGGTTAATGATGGCCTGACGGAGCGCAGCATCCGTGTGGGTCGTTTTCTCGCCATCCTCCCGCCCACTCTACAGTACCTGGTGAACCTGGGCATCGTCTTTGTGGTTGGCGTCGGCGGCGTGCTGGCGATGCGCGATCAACTCTCGTTGGGCGAGATTCTCGCTTTCAACAGCTATCTGCTCTGGGTGATGCTGTCTCTCAGCCACCTGGGGATGATGGTGAGCTTTATCTCGGCCTCGGCAGCTTCGGCGCAGCGCATCTTTGAGGTGCTCGATCAGGTGTCCACGGTGATGGATGGCGACACGGCTCTGCCCGGCGCGATGGGACGGGCCGCTCTGCGGGGGGTGCAGTTCGCCTACGACGGCCACGAACACGAGCCCGTGTTGCAGGACATCAACCTACTCATGGAGCCGGGCCAGACCATCGCCCTGCTGGGGGCCACCGGCTCGGGCAAGAGCACGTTGATCAGCCTGTTGCCCCGCTTCTACGACGTGGACCGGGGACAGGTCACCCTCGACGACCACGATGTGCGCGCGCTTACCCTGGAGTCGTTGCGCGCGCACATCGGCCTGGTGCCCCAGGAGACGATCCTGTTTTCGGGCACGATCCGCGACAATATCCGCTATGGCCGGCCCGAAGCCAGCGACAAAGAGGTCGTGACGGCAGCCCTGGCGGCCCAGGCCCACGATTTTATCATGGGCTTTCCCGATGGCTACGATACGCTGTTAGGACAACGCGGCGTCAACCTCTCCGGCGGGCAGAAGCAGCGGTTGGCCATCGCGCGGGCGTTGCTCATGCAGCCTCGACTGCTGATCTTGGACGACAGCACCAGTTCGGTTGACGTAGAGACGGAGGTCAGGATACAGGAGGCGCTGGATGCATCGTGCAAAGGGCGCACCACCTTGTTGGTGGCCCAGCGCATCAGCAGTGTGCTGGGGGCCGACCAGATCGTCGTCCTCGACGGCGGTCGCGTTATGGCGATGGGTAGCCATCGCGAGCTGATGGCTACCTGTTCTATCTATCGCGAAATCTATGAATCGCAGCTTGGCAACGGTGCGGGAGGAGGCGTGAATCATGGGTGAGTCACAACGCGGCGCACGCGCTACGGGCATGGGCAGCGTCGGGGCGAAGGCTGGCCGACCAGAGGGCGCGGAGCGCTCCGAGGGGCAGAAAGCGGGTCCGGGCATGCCTGTGCAGGGGATGCAGATGGGGCGGCGGGTCGAGAAGCCGCGCGACTCACGCGCTGTTTTCGCACGGCTCACCGCCTATCTACGCCCTCATATTGCGCTCATTGTTTTGGTGATCACGCTGGTCGTCGTCACCACCGGGCTGGTGCTCCTCGGCCCCTATCTGGTGGGCGTGGCCATCGACCGGTTCATCGCCCGCGGCGACCAGCCCGGCCTGCTGCGCGTCGTGGCGCTCCTGTTCCTCACCTACACATTGGGGTGGCTGGCGCAGTATGCCCAGAGCTACTATGTGGTCGCCCTCACCCAGCGGGTGCTGCGCGCCCTGCGGCGCGACGTATTCGCGCACCTGCAGACCCTCTCGCTGCGTTTTTTTGACCAGCGCCCCACCGGCGAGCTGATGAGCCGCCTGACCAACGACATCGACGCCATCAACCGCGTCCTTTCCCAGAGCATCGTCGAGTTGACCGCCAGCCTGCTCACGCTGGTGGGCACGGCGATCGTGGTATTGCTGCTCAGTGCCTGGCTGGCCGCCGCGGCGCTGCTCGTCGTGCCGCTGATGCTGGCCTTTACCCTGCGCATGGGCCGGGGCACTCGCCGCGGCTTTCAGCAGGTGCAGGCCAACCTGGGCAAACTGAACGCGGTGATGGAGGAGAGTATCAGCGGCCTGCGGGTGGTGCAGGTCTTTCGGCGTGAGCGGGCGGCGCTGGCCGAGTTCGAGCGCGCCAACCTGGCCGTGCGCGACACGACGATCCACGCTCAGATGATGATGACGCTCTTGCGTCCCATGCTGATAGTCTTCAGTAGCCTTGCCATCGTCTTTATTGCCGGCCTGGGCGGCTGGCTCGCGCTGCGTGGGGCGGTGAGTGTGGGTGTCATCACCACCTTTGTGCTCTATGCCCGCCGCTTCTACGAACCCCTGCTCACCCTGGCGGACCTGTACAACTCGATCCAGTCGGCCCTGGCCGGCGCCGAACGGGTCTTTGATCTCCTGGATCAGGTGCCCCAAGTCGCCGACCACCCCGATGCTATCGAGTTGCCCCCGCTGCAGGGGCAGGTGGTGTTCGATCACGTTGACTTTTGCTACGTGCCAGGGGTGCCGGTGCTCAAGGATGTGAGCTTGACCGCCGAGCCGGGGCAGATGGTGGCCCTGGTGGGGCCGACTGGCGCGGGCAAAACCACGATCGTCAATCTGCTCTCACGGTTCTACGATGTGGATCAGGGCGCCATCCTCCTGGATGGCTATGACATCCGCCAGGTCAGGCAGGATAGCCTGCGCCGCCAATTGGGAATTGTCCCGCAAGACACCTTCTTGTTTGCCGAGACGGTGCTGGAGAATATCCGCTATGGGCGGCTGGATGCCACGGACGAGGCGTGCATGGCCGCAGCGCGCCTGGCGAACGCCGATTCGTTCATCCAGCATCTGCCCGAGGGTTACCAGACCTCCCTCGCCGAGCGGGCCGGCACGCTGAGCCAGGGGCAGCGCCAGTTGCTGGCTATCGCCCGCGCCGTCCTGGCCGACCCGCGCATCCTGATCCTGGACGAAGCGACCAGCAGCGTCGATACGCGCACCGAGATCCACATCCAGGAGGCGCTGCTGAAGCTGATGCAGGGACGCACCAGTTTCGTCATCGCCCACCGCCTGAGCACGATTCGTAACGCCGATCAGGTGCTGGTGATCGACGACGGTCGTATCGTCGAGCGTGGCACCCACGAATCTCTGCTCGCAGCGCGAGGCTTTTACTATCAACTCTACGTGAGCCAGTTCGCGCGTGCCGAGCTTGCCGTGACTACTCCCTGAACGCACACGGCGGATCGGCGCTCTGGAGCGGCGGCTGCTGGCCCCGCTGTTTCTGGCGGCGTTTCTGATCCCAGCAGCGCGGTTGCATCACCGCAGTGGGTAACCGAGGTGTGCGATTTGGAAACCCGTATGGCAAAAGCCACCTCAAAACGATAATGCACTTGATCGCAACCTGCTTGAGGTTGCCCACTGCATCGATTCTGGCACTGCTGCGGCAGTCCTAGCACGGGATGCTGTTTGATAAAGACGACAATCCCTGCTGTTCGGCTTTTCAATTCTGCAGAGCAGCGCATACAGCGACGCGATTCCATAGGGAGCAGGTTTGACAATCTGGTGGGAATATGGTAATATATAGTAAGTTTTGGTCATTTTTAGTCATAATATCTGGCCATCAACTTTGATGACCAGAAAACTTTATAAGGCAGGTGAACATCCATGTCCACGGCCGAAAAAGAGTGGTTGTCCCTGAGCCAAGCCAGCCATCTGTTAGGTGTCCACGAGACAACCTTGCGGCGGTGGGTCGATGCAGGCCAGATTCCGTGCTTCCGCACACCCGGTGGACATCGGCGTTTCACGGTCTCCGATCTGACTGCCTGGATGGGAGGCCAACAGGCAACGGCGTTGGCCCCGCAGACAGAAACCCTCATGCAAAGCGCGGTCGGATTTACCCGGCAAGAAATGGTAGAGAGACATGTGTCTAGCGAGGCCTGGTACTTGGCCTTCGATCAAGAAGACGAACGCCAGCGCATGCGGGAATCGGGTCGCCATCTTTTAGGGCTGACCATCCAGTATATGGGACGTGTCGGCAATCGCGAGAAAATGGTAGAGGAGGGTCGGCGTATCGGCCAGTTCTACGGCCAGCAGTGTGCCCAACATGGCATATCACTCGTTGACAGTATGCGCGCCTTCTTTTTTTTCCGGGAGTCGCTACTGCGAACAGCCAGACCCGGCCTGTTTGGCAGAGGACAATACGACGCCGAAGAGGTGCGCGTCCACCGAGAACTGCGCCAATTCCTGGATGAGGTCATGTACGCCTGTCTGGCCAGCTATGAGGCTGCCTGTCGTCATCTGCTCGGCACGGGAGTTAAGTCATGAGCGGTTATCCCATCATGTTGGTGGGTCTGGAAAATGCCCGCTGCGTGGTCATTGGCGGCGGGGCAGTTGCGGCGCGCAAGGCAGCCGCACTGTGCAAAGCTGGAGCTCGGCCTATCGTCTTTAGCCCAACGCTCTGTGAGGCGCTCGAACGCCAAGTCGAGCAAGGAGAGATTCAGGCCGTTCAGCGGGAATACCATCCAGGAGATCTGGCCGGGGCACGGCTGGTCATTGCCGCTACCGACGACCCCCAGACCAACGAAGTGGTCTGGCGCGAGGCGCAATCTGTCGGCTGCCTGGTCAACGTGGTCGATGACCCGGACAGGTGCAATTTTCACGTCCCGGCTACCGTACGCCGAGGAGCGCTCACCCTTAGCATCTCGACCGGCGGCAACAGCCCCCTGCTGGCCCGCCGCATCCGCCAGGTATTGGAGGCGCAATTCGATTCGGCCTACGATGACTACCTCGATCTGCTCGGTGGCTTGCGGCCAGTGGTGCAAGAACAGATCGCCGATCCGGCCCGGCGCAAGCAGCTCTGGTCCGCGCTGCTCGATTCCAACATCCTTGACCTGCTTCGGGAGGGGGATATTGAGACAGCCCGCTGCCGGGTCGAGGGCATCGTCGAGACATTCCGCTAATCAGGTCGTTGTGACTCGATGCAGATCTTACAAGTCGGCTTGAGCCACCAGACTGCCCCCATAGAGGTCCGGGAACAACTCGCTCTGCCGGAGGCAGCCATCCCGGACGCCCTTGGCGTCTTGTGTGCGAACAACGGTTGTGGTTCCGGCTATGCACTCGAGGGCGCGATCCTTTCCACGTGTAATCGCCTGGAAGTTTACGCCGTCACCGAGTGTGCGGATCGCGGCCAGCAGGACCTGTGCAACTATCTGGCGCGAGTAACCGGCACACCTCAGACGGTATTCGAAGCACATTTGCAAGCGCGCGAGGGCGAGGCGGCCGTCAGCCACCTTTGTGACGTGGCCTGCGGTCTCGATTCATTGGTCCTGGGCGAGTCGCAAATCCAGGGCCAGGTCGCTCATGCCTACCAGATGGCCCTGGCCAATGGCTCGGCGGGGCCTGTGATCAGTGCCCTATTTCGCACGGCGCTCCAGGCGGGCAAGCGAGCGCGCACTGAAACAGCCATCAACCAGCACGCTACTTCTATCAGCCATGTCGCCGTCGAGCTGGCCCTTCAGATATTCGACGACCTGGCGGCCAAGACGGCCCTGCTCGTCGGCGCCGGAGAGATGGCCGAGCTGGCAGCCAAGAACCTGGTGGACAATGGTGTCGGGAAGTTGCTGGTTGTGAACCGCAGCCAGGGCCGTGCGGCGAGGCTGGCCAAGGAATATGGCGGAGAGGCTCTGGGCTGGGACAGGCTGACTCAGGCTCTCTGGAAATCCGACATTGTGATCAGCTCCACGGCCGCCCCACATCCTATCCTGCGGCACGATACCGTGTCCACCGCCATGCGCATGCGCCGCAATCATCCCCTCTTTATTATCGACATCGCCGTCCCCCGCGACGTAGAGCCCGAGGTGGGCAAGCTCACCAACGTGTTCTTGTACGATATTGATGACCTGCAGCAGGTGCTGGAGGCCAACCTGGAACAGCGGCGGCGCGAGGTGCCGCGAGTTCAGTCGATCATCAGGGATGAGGTAGCGGGGTTCCTGTCCTGGCTCCGGGCGCGAGATGTCGTGCCCACCATCGTCGACCTCCGGCAGCACGTAGATGGGCTCCGGGAGGCGGAGCTGGCGTGGGCCCTGAGTAAACTGGAGGATCTATCGGACCAGGAGCGCAACGTCATCCTGGCTTTCAGCCAGCGCCTGGTCAACAAGATCCTGCACGAGCCGACCGTCCGCCTCAAGTACTACGCCAACGGACGCGAGGCGTACCGCTACACGGAGGCGGTCCGAGACCTCTTTGGCATCAACGATGGAGCCCCTGGCTCCGGGGAGGGAGACAGCCATGGTTGATGTCTTTTTTTTCCTGATGGCCGTGTTCTTTTACGTCCTGAGTACCGTCGCCCATGTGGCCTGTTGGATCGGCGGCAGCCGACGATGCGAACGATTCGCTCGCCCAACATTGCTGGTGGCGGTGGTGCTCCACGGGGCCGCCATCTTGCTGCGTTGGATCGAGGCCGGCTATGCGCCCCTGTCGAACGGCTTTGAAGCCTTTTCCTTCTACGCCTGGGGCCTGAGCCTGGTCTACCTGCTGGTGCCCTCCCTACGCCGGCATGATGTCCTGGGGGTCTTTGTCACGCCTCTGGCCCTGACCAGCATCCTCGTCGCTTCGGTTCTTCCAAAACGGATCGACCCTCTGGTGCCGGTTCTGCAAAGTCACTGGCTTCCCATCCACGTCGGCGTCTCTTTTGCCGCCTATGCTCTGTTCAGCCTGGCCTTCGTCGTGGCCCTCACCTACCTGCTCAAGCTCCATGCCCTGAAACAGCCAGGGCGCTGGTTGTGGGCGCGCAGGCTGCCCTCCCTGGAGACCTCCGAGACGTTACAGCGGCGAACAGCCGTCGCCGGCTTGGTGCTGATGACGGGCGCCCTGTTGAGTGGCTCGCTGTGGGCCGAGAAAGCGTGGGGCATCGTCTGGCCCTGGGAACCCCAGCAGGTGGCTTCGCTGGTCACCTGGCTCATCTATGCCGCCTATTTCTACGCCCGGCACAGCGCCGGCTGGGTGGACCGCCGGGGGGCCTGGCTGCTGGTCGGTGGTTTTGTCTCTGTTCTCATCACCTTTGTTGGCGCCGACCTGCTGATGCCTGACAGCCGCCATAGCTTTTTATTTGGATCGTGACCTATGCCTGAAAACCTCGTGATCGGTACACGGGGCAGCACCCTGGCCCTGTGGCAAACCCAATACGTCGTCGAGCGTCTGAGAGCTATTACACCGGACCTCGACATCCGTGTCAAGACCATCCAGACCCAGGGCGACCTGGTGCGTGACCGGGCGCTGTCAGAGGTGGGCGGCAAGGGGCTCTTTGTGAAAGAGATCGAAAACGCCTTGTTATCCGCTGAAATTGACTTGGCCGTGCACAGTCTCAAAGATATGCCTACCGAACAGCCCAGGGGACTCACCCTGGGCGCCATCCTGGAACGGGCCGATCCCCGCGACGCGCTGGTCGTGCGCGCCGGCGGACAGGACCTGTCCAGCCTGCCGGCGGGTGCGCGGGTGGGCACCAGCAGTCTACGGCGGAGGGCGCAACTACTGGCTGCCCGGCCCGACCTGCGCGTGCTCGATCTGCGGGGCAACGTGGATACCCGGCTGCGCAAACTGAGGGAGGGGCAATATGACGCCATAGTGCTGGCCGTCGCCGGCCTGGTGCGCCTGGGCCACGCCCAAGCCATCGGCCAGGTGCTGCCCCTGGACCTCATGCTGCCCGCCGTGGGCCAGGGCGCGCTGTGCGTCGAGGTGCGGGCCGACGACGACGCCGTGCGCGCCCTCGTCGCCGCCCTCGATCACGCCCCCACCCGCTGGGCGACCGCCGCCGAGCGGTCCTTTCTGCGCCGCCTGGAGGGTGGCTGCCAGGTGCCCATCGGGGCCTATGCTCAGGTGGATGAGGGTCAACTTGACTTGCGCGGGCTGGTCGCCGCCCTGGACGGCGTACGCCTGGCGCGCGACGCGATCCACGGCCCGGCGACAGAGGCCGAGCGGCTGGGTGTTGCGCTGGCCGAACGGCTGCTGGCTATCGGCGGTGCCGATATCCTGGCGGAGGTGCGCCGTGGCGGCTAACGGATTCGTCTCGCTGATCGGGGCCGGGCCGGGCGACCCGGGCTTGCTCACGCTGCGCGGCGCCGAGGCATTGGCCTCGGCGAATGTAGTTGTCTATGATTACCTGGCCAACCCGGCGTTACTGACCCACGCCCCTGCCGACGCAGAGCGCATCTACGTGGGCAAGAAAGCAGGCTGCCATGCCCTATCCCAGGAAGAGATCAACGGCCTTCTGGTAGAACGGGGACTGGCCGGGCAGCGAGTAGCCCGGCTGAAGGGCGGCGACCCGTTCGTCTTTGGTCGAGGCGGCGAGGAGGCTCTGGCCCTCGTCAAAGCCGGCGTGCCGTTCGAGATCGTGCTCGGCGTCACCAGCGCCGTAGCGGCGCCGGCCTACGCCGGCATCCCGGTCACCCATCGTGGCCTGGCCAGCAGTTTCGCCGTCGTCACCGGCCACGAGGACCCGGCCAAGGAAGAATCGGCCCTGGACTGGCCGCGGCTGGCCACCGGCGTCGATACGCTGGTTTTTCTCATGGGCGTCGGGAATCTGCCCCAGATCGTCGAGCAGTTGGTGGCCCACGGCCGCCCGGCCGACACACCGGTGGCCCTGGTGCGCTGGGGCACCATGCCTGACCAACAGGTAGTGAGCGGTACCCTGGCCGACATCGCCGATCGGGTGCAAACAGCCGGCCTCAAACCGCCAGCGGTGACGGTCGTCGGCCGGGTAGCGGCGCTGCGCGAGCAGTTACGCTGGTTCGAGGACCGGCCCCTCTTTGGCCAGCGGGTGCTGGTCACCCGCACCCGCCAACAGGCTAGCGCCCTATCGGCCCGGCTGCGTGCCCTGGGCGCCGAGGCCATCGAACTGCCCACCATCCGCATCGTCCCCCCCGAGGACTGGACGCCCCTCGACGCGGCCATCACCGGCCTTGCGGGCTATGACTGGATCGTATTCACCAGCGTCAACGGCGTAGGCTATTTCTGGCAGCGATTGAACGCCGCCGGCCTCGATGCCCGGGTCCTGCACGGCCTGCGACTGGCGGCCATCGGTCCGGCGACTGCTGCCGAATTGGAGGCCCACGGCTTGCGGGCCGACTATGTGCCGGGCGAGTACGTGGCCGAGGCGGTCGCCGCCGGGCTGGGCGATGTGCGCGGCCAACGGCTGCTGCTGCCCCGCGCCGACATTGCCCGCCCGGCCCTGGCCAACCTGCTCCGCGAGGGAGGTGCCGAGGTAGTCGAGGTGGCTGCCTACCGCACCCTACAGCCCAAAACCGACCCCACCGAACTGGGCGATCTGCTGACTCGGATCACCGCAGCGACCTTTACCAGCTCGTCCACAGTGCGTAACCTGGCGATCCTGGTCCGCGAGGCGGGTCTGGACCTGCCCCAGGCGCTGGCCCACGCGACGATCGTCTGCATCGGCCCCATCACCGCCGCGACGGCAAGGGAATTGGGGTTGAAAGTGGATGTGGTCGCCCAAGAATACACGATAGACGGGCTCATGCAAACATTGAAAGATTATTACGTTTTACGCAATACACCCATACTGGAAAGGATCGCACACAAAACATGATCGGTGTAACCAAACTACTCTGCGGCACGGTGACACCCTCGGACGCGCTGCGCTACGGCCGGCGTTCCGACCGCTCACCCAGCCACCTGCTGCAATTCAGCCACGACAAAAAACCCATCGTCGTCTGGAACAGCACCAAGGCCTGCAACCTGCGCTGCATCCACTGCTACTATACGGCTAACGTCAAGCCCGATCCGGATGAATTGACGACGGATGAGGCCAAAGCCATGATCGACGACCTGGCCGCCTTTGGCGCGCCGGTATTCCTTTTTTCCGGCGGCGAGCCGTTGCTGCGCGACGACCTGTACGAGCTGGGCGCCTACGCCGTCGAGCGCGGCATCCGCACCGTCATCTCGACCAACGGCACGTTGATTGACCGCCCGACGGCGGCCCGCATCAAAGAGGCCGGTTTTTCCTACGTTGGCATCAGCCTGGACGGCATCGGTGACACCAACGACCGCTTCCGCGGCCAGCGGGGCGCGTTCGATGCGGCGTTGTGTGGCATCCGGGCCTGCACCGAGGCTGGCGTGCGCACCGGCCTGCGCCTGACCCTCAACCGTCACAACTATGAGGATTTGAGCGCCATCCTCGACTTGTTGGAGGAGGAGCGTATCCGCCGCGCCTGCTTCTACCACCTGGTCTACGCCGGGCGGGGCGCCCGCATCCAGAGCGACGACCTGTCGTTGGCCGAGAGCCGCGACGCCGTGGATCTGATCTTTGACCGCACCGAGGACTTTGCCCGGCGGGGCGCGGAGATCGAGATCCTGACCGTGGACAATCACACCGACGGCCCCTACCTGCTGCGCCGCCTCCAGGCCCAGCAGCCGGAACGGGTCGACGAGGTTTTGCAGCTCCTGCGCTGGAACGGCGGCAATTCGACCGGCATCGGCATCGGCGCGGTGGACCATCGGGGTGAGGTCCACGCCGACCAGTTCTGGCAGCACTATAGCTTTGGCAACGTGCGCCAGCGGCCCTTTAGCCAGATCTGGACCGATACCAGCGACCCGCTGATGGCCGGGCTGAAGAACCGCAAGCCGCTGCTCCAAGGGCGCTGCGCCGCGTGTCGTTACCTGGACATCTGCAATGGCAACTTTCGAGTGCGGGCCGAGGCGGTCCACGGCGATGTCTGGGCCCCCGATCCGGCCTGTTATCTGACCGACGAGGAGATCGGAATCGATGGACAGTAGCTCCTTCCCTCAGGTTCGACCCCGCCGGCTGCGCTGCAGCCCCAACTTTCGGCGTATGATGCGCGAGACCTGGCTGGCGCCCTCCGATCTGATCTACCCCCTGTTTGTGGTCCATGGGCAGGATGTCAAGCGCGAGATCGGCTCCATGCCGGGCAACTACCACTGGTCGGTGGATCGCTTACCGGCTGAGGTGGAAGAGATCGCCCGGCTGGGCATCCCAGCCGTGATCCTCTTTGGCCTGCCGGCCGAAAAAGACCCCATCGGCCTGGAGAATTTCGATCCGGAGGGTATCGTCCAGCAGGCGGTGCGGGCCATCAAGGCCACCGTGCCCGAGCTTTTTGTCATCACCGATGTCTGCATGTGCGAGTATACCAGCCACGGCCACTGCGGCGTCATCCACGGCCATCCGGCTTACTGCAAAGGCAAAGGTTTGCCCGGTGGTTGCCTGGACAACGACGCCACGTTGGAGATCCTGGTTAAGGTGGCCCTGAGCCACGCCGGCGCCGGGACTGATATGGTCGCCCCCTCGGACATGATGGACGGGCGGGTGGGCGCCATCCGCACGGCGCTGGATGGGGCTGGCTACGACTGTGTGGGTATCATGGCCTACGCAGCCAAGTACGCTTCGGCCTTTTACGGACCATTCCGCGAGGCGGCCGATTCACCGCCTCAGTTCGGCGATCGCAGCGGCTACCAACTGGACCCGGCCAATGCCCGCGAGGCGCTGCGCGAGGTCGCCCTGGACGTGGCCGAGGGCGCCGACGTGGTCATGGTCAAACCGGCCCTGCCCTACCTGGACATTATCCGCCTGGTGCACGACCATTTTGACCTGCCCACCGCCGCTTACAACGTCAGCGGTGAATTCAGCATGGTCAAGGCCGCTGCCCAGCGGGGCTGGCTCGATGAAAAACGGGTGGCCCTGGAATCGCTGACCGGCATCAAGCGGGCGGGAGCGGATATGATCATCACCTACTGGGCCAAAGACGCAGTCCGCTGGCTGGAAGCCAGCTAGAAGGTACGGGAATGATGAATCTTGCCAATCGTGTACAAGCCCCCCACGTCGTTGCCTGGGAGTCGACGGTGGCCTGCAATTTAGCCTGCATCCACTGCCGGGCCAGCGCCCAGACGGCCCCCGCGCCCGATGAACTGACCACGGACGAGGCTTTGGGGCTGATCGACCAGTTGGCCGAGTTTGGCAAGACCAACCCTGGCCCACCCATCTTTGTCATCAGCGGCGGCGAGCCCCTGATACGACCCGACATCTATGACATCGCCGCCTACGGCACCCAGCGCGGGCTGCGGGTGGCGGTCTCACCCAACGGTACGCTGCTGACATCTCAGACAGTGAGCAATTTGATTGAGGCCGGCGTGAAACGCATCTCGGTCAGCATCGACGGCTCGACGGCAGCCCGCCATGATGCCATCCGCGGCGTGCCCGGCGCCTTTGACGGTGCGATGGCCGGGTTGGCCCGCTGCCGTCAGGCCAGGCTGGGCTTTCAGCTCAATACCACCGTCATGCGCCAGACCCGCGATGACCTGGCTGCTGTCCGTGACCTGGCGGTGCGTATCGGCGCCGAGGCCTGGCACGTGTTCATGCTGGTGCCCACTGGCCGGGGTCAGATCGACGACGAGGTCTCGCCGGAAGAGTACGAGGCCATCCTGCACGAGGTCTATGCCATGAGCGCCAACTCGCCCATTCCTATCCGGGTGACCTGCGGGCCGCATTTCCAGCGGATCGTGGCTCAGAACCGGCGCTACGAGCGCGGGCAACCGAACCTGGTGCGGCCGGGCAACACCGGCCATGGACGGCCCGGGGGCAACGGCCGCCCACCCGCCGGTGACCGGTACCCTGAAGGGCACAATCAGCATCCCGGCAACCTGGATCGCACCACGCGCGGCTGCCTGGCTGGCGACGGCTATTGCTTTGTCTCCTACCAGGGCGACGTAACGCCTTGTGGTTACTTTCCGGTGGTGGCGGGCAATATCCGCCAGCAGTCTCTGCGCGAGATATATGTCGAATCGCCGCTCTTTCGCTCCCTGCGCGACCTGGAGGGCTATGGCGGCAAGTGCGGCGTCTGCGAGTTCCTGCGGATCTGCGGCGGCTGCCGGGCGCGGGCCTACAGCCTGACCGGCGACTATCTGGCCGAAGAGCCGTACTGCATCTATGAACCGCGGCAGGTAGCGGAGGTGCGGGCGTGACCGAGTTGAATGCCCTGGACCGGATGTTGCTGGAGCGGATGCAGGCTGGGGTGCCCCTCGCGCCCCGGCCCTTTGCCGCCCTCGGTGAGGAAGTGGGCCTGGATGAAAATGAGGTGCTGGCCCGGCTGCGCTGGCTAAAGGAGGCGGACGTAATCCGCCAGATCGGGGCCATCTTTGACACACGACGGCTGGGCTACCAGAGCACGCTGGTCGCCTTTCATGCCGGGGACGAAACCCTGGAAGCCGTGGCGGCGCTGGTCTCTGCCCATCCTGGAGTGAGCCACAATTATGCCCGACCCCATCACTACAACCTGTGGTTTACCCTGGCCGTTCCACCAGGGCGCGACGTGGAGGCTGATATCCGGCACCTGGCCCGGCAGACGGGCGTGGACGATTGGCTCAACTTGCCGTCGCTCCGGGTCCTTAAACTCAAGACCCATTTCAAGTTGGATCAGACGGGAGGGCAACGCCCGACGGCCGCCGCAGAATCGCATAACCGGCCCTCGTCACAGGAACGCGAGTTTTCGCCCGCCGATGTGCCCCTCGTCCGGGCCTTGCAGCGAGATCTACCCCTCGTCCCCCGCCCCTTCGCCCAGATGGCGGAGGAACTGGGCCTGAGCGAGGTGGAATTGTTGGAAAAGGCGCGAGAATTAGAGGCCGGGGGCATCATGCGCCGCTTCAGCGCCGTGCTGCGCCACCGCCGGGTTGGCTACCAGGCCAATGGCATGGCCTGCTGGGTCGTGTCGGAGGCTCAGATCGAAGTCGCGGGCCGCCTGGCCGCGACCTATCTCCAGGTCAGCCACTGCTACCAGCGTCCCGCCCGTCCGCCCCGCTGGCCTTACTCTCTGTTCACCCTGATCCACGGCCGGACGAAGGACGAGGTGGAAGGTACCGTGACCCAGATCGCCCAGGAGACGGGCATCGAGCAGTACGAGGTGCTGTACAGCACACGCGAGTTCAAAAAAGAGCGGGTGGAATATTTTAAAGAGGAGGAGCCATGAAGCTGGACAAATCGAAAGAGCTGCTGGCTGCAGCCCGGCGCGTCATCCCCGGCGGGGTGAGCAGCCCGGTGCGCGCCTTTCGCGCCGTGGGTGGTGAGCCGCTCTTCATCGCACGAGGGGAGGGCGCCTACTTGTGGGATGAGGATGGCAATCGCTTCGTGGATTACGTGCTGTCGTGGGGCCCGCTGATCCTGGGTCACGCTCATCCTGCCGTCGTCGAGGCCCTGGCCGAGGCTGCCACGCGGGGCACCAGCTACGGCGCGCCGACGGCCCTGGAGACCGAACTGGCCGAACTGGTGATCGAGATGGTACCCAGCGTCGAGATGGTGCGTTTTGTCAATTCGGGCACCGAAGCGACGATGAGCGCCCTGCGCCTGGCGCGGGCCTACACCGGCCGGCACAAGATCGTCAAGTTCGAGGGTTGTTATCATGGCCATGGCGACATGCTCCTGGTCCAGGCCGGCTCGGGGGTGGCCACGTTGGGTCTGCCCGACAGCCCTGGCGTGCCCCCCGGCGCGGCGCAGGATACCCTGACGGCGCCTTTCAACGACCTGGCTGCCGTGGAAGCCCTCTTTGAGCAGTACCCGGCCGAAATCGCGGCCGTGATCCTGGAGCCGGTGGCGGGCAACATGGGCGTCGTCCCGCCCGCCGATGGTTTTTTGGCCGGCCTGCGCCAACTGACCCAGGCCCACGGCGCGCTGCTCATCTTTGACGAGGTGATGACCGGTTTCCGCGTGGCGCTGGACGGGGCACAGGCGCTGTATGGCATAGACCCCGATCTGACGACGCTGGGCAAGGTGATCGGCGGCGGGCTGCCGGTGGGCGCCTACGCCGGCAAACGGGAGATCATGGAGATGGTCGCCCCGGCCGGGCCGATGTACCAGGCCGGTACTCTCTCGGGCAACCCACTGGCCATGACGGCGGGGCTGGTCACCCTGCGCGAGCTGCGCAAGCCGGGCGTCTTTGACGGCCTCGTGGCGCGGACCGAGCGATTGTGCCAGGGCATCGGCCAGGCGGCAGCGGAGGCCGGCGTGCCGGTCTACCAGACACAGATCGGCACCATGTTCTGCGTCTTTTTCAACCCGGAGCCAGTGATCGATTACGCCAGCGCCAAAAAGAGCGACACGGCCGCCTTTGGCTGCTTTTTCCAGGCCATGCTGGCGTCAGGCATATATCTGGCACCCTCCCAGTTCGAGGCTGGGTTCACCAGCACGGCCCACAGCGACGAGGTGATCGAAGCCACCCTCGAGGCAGCGCGAAGCGCTTTCCGGCAGGTGTAAGCCAGCGTGTCTGCGACCCAGCGACACCGTGATTTGTTGATAGCTGCCTTCCTCCTGACCAATGTCCTGGTTGCCCTGGGTGGCATCGTCTGCGTCACCGACTCGTCGCGGGGCTGTCCCGACTATCCAGGTTGCTACGGTTGGAAAGGAGATTGCACACTGGGTTCGCAATATTGTTGGATTTTTTGCGAGACACCCTGCACCTGATCCAGGAGACGTTCGGGCTGGCGGGAAGGTGACGGGCAGTGCGGTATTCACCGGCGATATCAAGCTGCCGGGCATGCTCGCATTCTGTCGATCGATACCAGCCGGGCTGAGGCTCTTCCCGGCGTCAAGGCCGTCGTCACCGCCCGGGATATGTGGGCCAGGGACGGCGACCAGGCCGAGGAGCGCAAGAGGGACAGCAAGCTCAAATTCTTTCGGGGCCGGTTTCTGGCCAGCGACAAGGTTCTCTTTGTCGGCCATGCGGTGGCGGCGGTAGCGGCCATCGATCGGTTTGTCGCCGAAGAAGCGCTCGAGCTCATCGACGTAGAGTACGAGGTGCTGCCGCCAGTGATGGACGTTTTGGCGGCGATGGAGGGCACCGCGCCCCTCTTGCACGACAACCTGTTTACCCAGTCGTTGGGCCAATCCAAACGCTGGAGGCACAGCCGTTTCCAGCGATACCCTACCGGCCTCACACCATAGGCCCGTACCGTCCTGCCGGCCGCGGTGGGAAAAAGCGGCGCGTGCCCTTGGGCGGTGAGGCTCGGAGATGCTGTCTCTATTCGATTGTCCATCGGCCTGCATGGTAACACAAAGTGGTCGAGTAGTCAAAAAAGGGGCAGGGCAATCGCGTGTTCTATTCGGCTCAGGGTGACAGTAAAATCGGCGCTCCCGCTTACCTTTCGCCATTTGACAAACGAGGGCAATCAGGTATAATGGCGTTATCCTATACTCATACTATGAATATTCATATTCTGAGCACGAGGTAGCTGCCATGCCTCAAGACGATGCCGTATCGCCCCAACCGGCTCTGCTGGGCCTGTTGATGTCTGGGCCGCGGCACGGTTACGAGCTGTACCAGGAATTCAGCGGCGAACTGGGCCGGGTATGGGAATTGGGCTTGAGTAACCTTTATGCCCAGCTCAAACAGTTGGAAGAAGCCTGCCTGGTCGAGGCTCAGATGGAGCCGCAGCCCAGCCGCCCGCCCCGCAAGGTTTATCACCTCACACCGGAGGGTCGGGCATTCTTTTTGGATTGGGTTCAACAACCGACGCCCTACCTGCGCCGCATCCGCGTCGAGTTCCTGGCCCGGCTCTATTTTTACCGGCGGCTGGCGCTGGACGGCCTGGGCGATCTGGTCGCCGCGCAGCAGGCCGTCTGCCAGGCCCAGGTAGAGCGCTTTGAGCGGCTGGCCGCCGAAGCGGACGACGGATTTCGTCGCTGCGTGCTCGAATTCCGGCGCGGCCAACTGGAAGCGGTCATCGGCTGGCTGGACCGCTGTCTGGAAATCCTGTGAAAAGGAGTGCATGAACCATGAAACGATTCACCCTGGCCCTGGTGGCCGCACTGTTGCTCAGCTCCTTGCTCGGCGCCTGCAGTGGCACCCCCACAGCCGCGCCGACCGAGACCCCCACCCGCCTGACCCTCACCGACGCGCTGGGCCGAACCGTCACCTTTGACACGCCGCCCCAGCGCATCGTCGCCGCCGGCAAGAGCGTTCTGGCCATCGTCAACACACTCTACCTCTTTCCCGAGGCCGGTCAGCGCCTGGTGGGTGTGGTGGTCGGCAAACAGCCGGTTGGCGATTTTCTCTCACAGGTGGACTCGACCTGGGATCAGAAAACCATCCTGTCGATGGACGCCGGCCCGGAGCAGATCGCGCCGCTCAACCCCGACGTCGTCCTGCTGCGCAGTTTTTTGGCCGATAGCCTGGGCCGGGCGCTGGAAGAGCTGGACATCCCGGTGGTCTATCTTGATCTGGAGACGCCGGAGCAGTATTTTCGCGACGTCGCCGTGTTGGGGCAGCTTTTGGGCAACACAGCGCGGGCGGAGGTGATCCGGGAATTCTACCAATCGCGGCTGGAGCGCATCGAGCAGGCCGTGGCCGGCCTGAGCGGCGAAAAGCCGCGGGTGCTGCTGATGCAGTACAGCGAGCAGGGCGGCGAGATGGCCCTCCAGGTGCCGTCGGCGGCCTGGCTCCAGACCAGCGAGGTCGAGCTGGCCGGCGGCGCGCCGGTCTGGAAGGAGGCGGCGCCGGGCGGCAGTTGGACCGTGGTCAATTTCGAGCAGATCGCTGCCTGGGACCCCGATCAGGTTTTCATCATCCATTATAACGCCGACGCCGCCGAGACCGTGGCCCGTCTCGCGGCCGATCCGCAGTGGCAGGCCCTCCAGGCGGTGCAGAACGGCGCGCTCTATGGCTTTCCCGCCGACATCTTTGGCTGGGACCAGCCCGACCCGCGCTGGATCCTGGGCGTGACCTGGCTGGCGGCCAAAATGCACCCCGGACTTTTCCCCGACCTGGACGTGCAGCAAGAGACTATCACCTTCTTTAGCCAGATGTACGGCATGGACGAGGCGGCGGTGGAAAGCGGCATCCTGCCCAAGATCAAGGGGAGCGTCGAGTGACTGTCGCCAGACCCCGGCTCCAGGCCAGTGGATGGGCGGCGGCGCGGGCGGCTCTTGGTCGGCGGCCCTTTTTGCTGCTGGGCCTCGCCTTTGTCGCCGTCCTGATCGCTTCGCTGTTCGTCGGGCGCTACCCGGAGCCGGGCTGGTTATCACCGGCCACGCTGGCGCAGGACGAAATGGCCCGGCGGCTGGTGCTCAACCTGCGCCTGCCCCGGGTGCTGAGCGCCTGCCTGCTGGGCGTGACGCTGGCTGCGGCCGGCAGTGTGCTGCAAATGATCTTTCGTAACCCGCTGGTCGAGCCGGGATTTTTGGGCGTGTCGCAGGGGGCAGCGTTTGGCGCGGCGTTCAGTATCATCTATCTGAACGCTTCGCCGCTGCTGATGGAGGGCATGGCCGCCTTTTTTGCCTGCCTGGGTCTGGCTCTGTCTTACCTGCTGGCCCGCCGCGCTCGCTACGGCGGCTGGATTTTGCGGCTGGTGCTGTCGGGCATTGCCGTCTCGGCCTTGTTTTCGGCCGGCGTCGGCGTGCTCAAATACCTGGCCGACCCGCTGACCGAATTGCCCGACATTGTCTTTTGGATGCTGGGCGGGCTGTGGGGCGTCACCTGGGCTGACCTGCTCTACCTGCTGCCGGCCGTGGTCGCCGGGCTGGGGGTGGTCTATTTGATGCGCTGGCGGCTCAACCTGCTCTCGCTGGATGACGACACCGGCTTTTCGCTGGGGGCCGCGCCGGGCCGCGAGCGGGCGCTGGCGCTGATCGCCGCCGTGGTGGCGACTGCGGCCGTCGTCTCGGTGGCGGGCATCGTGAGCTGGATCGGTCTGCTGATCCCCCACGTCGCCCGGCGCTTTACCGGCGCCGACGCCCAACGCGCGCTGCCGGCCTCGATGCTGCTGGGCGGTATCTTTGGCCTGCTGTGCGACGATCTGGCCCGCAGCCTGCTGGCGGGTGAGATCCCGCTGGGCATCCTGGCGTCGTTGTTCGGGTCGGTGCTGTTTATCGTGATGATGTCGAGTCGGAATATCCGGGTGCAGCGATGAGCCATAGTCAGCAAGACCTGACAGGTCTCGAAAGACCTGTCAGGTCTGAGCCAGCGATCCTATCCGTTTCGGGGTTGTCGTTCAGCTACGACGGGCCGGGGCGCGCCGTGCTGCGTGGCCTGTCGCTGGAGGTGCCGGCGGGGGCGGTGGCGGCCATCCTGGGGCCGAACGGTTCGGGCAAGACGACGCTGCTGCGGCTGCTGCTGGGCGTGCTGCGACCGGCGGCCGGTGAGATCCGGCTGGCGGGCCGGCCACTGAACAGCTATCCCCGCCGCGAGCGCAGCCAGTTTGTCGGCCTGGTACCTCAGGACGAGCACATCCCCTTTGATTTTTCGGTGCTGGAATACGTGCTGCTGGGCCGTGCGCCCTACCTCGGCCCCTTGCAGATGCCCGGCCAGGCCGACCGGCAGGCGGCTCTGGAAGCCCTGCGTCTGGTGGGCATGGATGGCATGCAGGATCGATCGCTGCCTACCCTGAGCGGCGGCGAGCGCCAGTTGGCGACGGTGGCCCGCGCTCTGGCTCAGCAGCCCCGGCTGCTGCTTTTGGACGAGCCCACCGCCCATCTGGACCTGAGCAACCAGGGCCGGCTGCTGGCCATCATGGACGGCCTCGCTGCCAGAGGCGTTACCCTGGTGCTGACCACCCACGATCCGAACCTGGCCGCCTCGGTTGCCAGCCTGATCGTGCTGGTGCGCGAGGGTCAGGTTTTGGCCGCCGGCCCGCCGGGTGCAATACTGACCACTGAAAAGTTATCGGCCACCTATGGCGTGCCGGTGCACGTGTTCGATGTCGATCACCGGCAGGTCATTCTCCTCGCATCTTTATCAGACCCATCATCTCCGGTTTAGTCCATGCGGCGGAAAGCCCCCTCGCGGCAAAAAGATCGTGCTTGTTCATCCCTTGTTCTGGCTGGTATTATGGCAAACTCGGCCATTGGCCTTCACTCCTGGGGGACAAAATCGACCGTCAGGGAGCTTGGCTGGGGCTCCACCCTTTCATTGGGTGTGGAGCAGGGGCCGGCAAAATCAAGGTGGTCGATGGCCCACTGGCATGGTGCGAACCAGTGTGCCGTAAACAGGTGTGTGCCCGTCATACCTTCGGCAAAGTTGTGTAACCAGAGGCGAGAGATCATTTGCTCATCACCGCTTGGGTCGATCGTCATGAGAAGATAGTCCTCGTTTCGAAGAATACCGTCGACCTCGAGCTCAAAATCGAGTCCGATTTGAAGGGGGTCCTGGTTCTCTTTCCAGCCGTGTTGGATGTGGAACGGTTCCCCGGCCGGAAACTGGATACGGGGTTCGGGGGGGGAAAACAGGTTGATTTTCTGCCCAACCGGTTCCCCTTCTGTGGGGCTGGGGGCAGGCAGAGGCGTGATGGTGGGGGTGGGCGTCGATGTGGCGGCCGGCTGCAGAGTTGGCGAGGGTGTAGAGGTTGGACTGGGCGCCGCTGTGGGAGTGGGGGGCGGTGTCGCGGTGGGTGCGGGGCTGAAGGCAGGGGAAGGAGTCTTTGTCTGGATAGGCACCGGCGTCGGGATGAGTTTGGGAGTGGGCGAGGGCTTGGGAGTGAAAGTGGGCACAGATGTGGGGGTGGGGGTGGATGATGCAACAATTTTTGAGGCAGGCGTGGCGGGGAGCCAGCCGGGCATCTCGCCTTCGGTGGCCCACAGGACGCGCTCCTCGGCGTCCATCGGCTGCGGCGGCGATGGCGGCTGGCCCTGCTCGACGCTTGCCTGTTCGCCGGCGACCACGGTCACGCTCTGTTTCTGGGCAGTCAGTTCGACTCTTCCCTCCGCCACCGAGACGAGTGTCTGGCCATCGGCCACCTGTACACTGAAGCGGGTATCACGCACGGCGGCGACGGCGTTGCCCGTCTCGACGACAAAGTCATGGGGCTGATCGGTGGTGAGGTGGACCCACAATCGGCCGGCCTGCAAAAAGAGCTGCGTCAGCAGCATGCCTTTGCGCGTGACGCTGTGGGTGACGGTAAAGAGGCTATCGGCCGACAGGCGTACTGTCCCTTCCAGCAGCTCCAGCCTCACTGAAGAATCGGCCCCGGTGCGCACCTGCCCGCCGCCGTAAATGGACAGATTCACCTGGGCGGGTTGCCAATCTTGTTTGGGGCGTGGATGGGCCTCTACCCGGTTGACCAGTTCGATCACCGTGGCGGTGTTGTCTGACGCGGCAGGTGATAGGAGCAACACGGCCGCGATCAGCGCCGCTACCAGGCCCAGTCCGGCCAAAAGCCACCGGCCTTTTTTCATTTCGTCCCTCCGATGTGGCTACAGACACGTGGTTGGCCGTTATGGAACCCAGGACCCACTCCACGCGCTCTCGATGAAAGCCCGGATGATCTCGGCAGTGTTCGAGTCGTACAACTGATCGCCGTGTTTGGCGCCGGGAATGACAAACTCGCGGTAATACTCGTTCCATTCGGGGCGATCTAACCGCGCCGATTCCAGATCGTCCTGAGCGTACACCGCCCAGACGTGTTTGCCCTGCTCGACCATGATCGCTACCAGGTCGGCCCAGGCCCAGTCCAGATAGCTCCCTGCCGAGAAGGACAGCGCGCCCACACAGTTCTCCTCTCGTCCGCAGGCATACACCGCACCATCGCCTCCAACGCTGGAGCCGATGATGACGATCGGGCTTGGCGCCACACAGGGCAGTCCTTTGGCTGCCTCCACAGCGGCCAGGTAGTCCAACATCCAGTCGGATGGATGCCATTGTTCGCAGCCACCCTCACAGCCACGCGGGGTGATGGCCAAAGCGCCATACGAGAGATCTGGCGGCAGTAAGGCGGCAATCTTGTCGAAATCGTCTTTGTCGCCACGCACCCAGGGAAAATAGATCACCGTGACCGGTACCGGACAGGCCGGCGGCGGGTAGTATTTGCCCACCAGGTTCTGACCATCCTCAGCCTGAAAACTGACTTTCTCAGGTTTGATGGCCGTTGGTCTGGATGTGGGTGTCATCGTTGGAGTTGAGGTGGTCACCTTCTCTGGCTCTGGCGTCGCTGTGACGGTAGGGGTTGGCGTTGGCGTCGGCGGCAGGATGTGGATCCACATGGTAGGGGCGATGAAGACTATCCAGGATTTATCCGGGTCTTTGATGATCAGCTTGATGAGCTGGCACTGGATGAGCAGATCGACCCAGTCCTCGCCGACAAGTCCACCAAACTTCCATTCGTAAACCACGTTTTCGTCGCTGTGGGCCGGGTCGGGGTCCACGCCCGTGGTGTAAAAGGAATCGTTAAAGCCCCACATCCCAAAGCAGCCATAGAATTGCTCGTCATCCCAATCCGGGTCGCCAGGCTCAGGGTCGCCGGGAAACCAGTGCCGATCCGTGGTGGGGTCGTGGTTGAGGCGGGCGATAAAGCCGACATCCTTTATCGTATTCTTGCCCGGCCCCTCAGGGATGAGGCTGCTGTTCTCCAGACCGGCCGCAGACAACCAGTTCGAGTCGTCTGGCGCGTCGCCGAAGGCCAAAATCCAGCACTCGACGATATTTCCTCCGGGGAGGGTGATCTCGGCCACGTTCCAATGGTTATCGCTGGGGGTGCGAAACATGTGCAAGAGACCATCGGGTTGGCCCCATATATCGTGAGCCAGGAAAAAGGTCACGCCGGGGAGGATGGCGCTGTTGCCTCGCGAACTGGTGGCGTTCCAGTCGTTCTTGTTTTGGGTGTAGAAATAGCCGGCGTTAGAGTAGGCGCCATCGCTAAACTCGTCGGGATAGTGATGGGCCTGCGCCCATTCCTCAAAGCTGGTCGCCATGCCGTCGATGATCGGATCTTCCGGGGTGTAGGGCGCCTCACCCGATCTGGGCGGGCCCGGCGGAGGCCCAACGATCCACACGGTGGGCGTTGGGGTCGGGGTGGATGTCGGCGGCACGGTCGCCGATGGCGCCACTTTTACGATTCTGGTCTTCTCGACCGTCTCTGGTGTGGGAGTCGGCGTTGTTGCCGGCGTGCACCCGCTCATACCCCAGAGCAGACCGAGAATCAGCACGACGTTCAATAACCCGATGAGTTTTTTCATGGGCGTGACCCTCCTGCATTCAGGTTGAACACCACCGCGGGGCTTTACTTTTCCAGCATAAAACAAACGACGCGCCCTCGCAGGGGGTATCCCCTGGCGGCGCGTCAGGCATGGACCGGAGACAGGTCGTTCGCTCGAAATAGAGGTCACCTTTTTCTCCCCTTGATGCACGGTGTCTGGGAGCGATTCACCTCGATCCTATTCTACCACACTTGGGCAGCAAGCGTCAATAGGTTGACGGAGGACAGCGGCATTGGGTCGGCGGAAAGCGCTGGCCCTACAAGTCGTCATAACGGCAGTGTAACACAGTTGTAATTGCCGTCCCATCGTTGCGGGTGTATAATCAGGGTACAGGGGAACAAGCAGCGTTGCAGTAGCGTCATACCTTTTGGATGCTGCTGCAATGAGGCGGCATGTTTGGGTTGTGGGGGGCCTGCGATGGTCAACCCAACGGCGATGACAACGGCTGTTGGCATGGCTCACGTGCGTGAGCAAGGAGGTCGAAATGTTCAAGAGATTTCGCTGGTTTTTCAGCCTCGCCCTCGTCCTGATGATTGTCAGTACCGCGCTGGCGCAAGCACCGGAGCCGCAACATTCTGACCCAAACTGGCAGGCGACCTACTGGAACAACATGGAATTTTACGGTGTGCCCAACCTGGAACGGGCCGAAGCCACGCTGGAGCACGACTGGGGCGCCGGGTCGCCCGACCCGGCCATCAGCCCGGATGGTTTTTCGGCCCGCTGGACGCGCTACATCGACGTGACGCCCGGCACCTACCTTTTCACGGCCATCAGCGACGACGGCATCCGCGTCTGGGTAGACGATGACCTGATCATCGACGAGTGGTTCGATCACTCGGCCAGCATGTTCACCGTCGAAAAGGCGCTCGGTTCCGGCCATCATCTGCTCAAGGTGGAGTATTATGAACACACCGGCCTGGCCACAGCCAGCCTCTCCTGGGCACCCATTTCCACGACGATTTTGAACTGGCGCGGTGAGTATTTTGACAACGCCACGCTGAGCGGCAACCCGGTGGTGGTGCGCGACGACCCCAAGATCGACTTTAGCTGGGGGGTTGGCTCTCCGGCGGCCGGCATCGGCGGCGATGCCTTTTCAGCCCGCTGGACGCGAGACCTGGACCTGTCGGCGGGCACGTATCGTTTTTCCATGACGGTCGATGATGGCGGTCGGCTGTGGGTGAACGGTCAGCTCCTCATCGACGCCTGGAAGGTGCAGTCGGCCACCACCTACAGCGCCGACATTTCCCTGCCGGGCGGCAAAATCCCGGTCAAAATGGAATACTATGAGAGCAGCGGCGTGGCTACGGCCAGGCTCTCGTGGGAGCTGGCCTCGTCGCCCATCACCAACTGGCGCGGCGAGTATTTTAACAATACCGGCCTCAGCGGCTCGCCGACTGTGGTGCGCGACGACGCCAAGATCGATTTCAACTGGGGCAGTAGCGCGCCCGCTTCCGGCATCAACGCCGATGGGTTCTCGGTTCGTTGGACACGCGATCTGGATCTGGCAGCCGATATGTATCGTTTTAGCGCCACGGCAGACGATGGTGTTCGGCTGTGGGTCAACGGTCATCTGCTGGTCGATGCCTGGCGCGATCAGTCTGCCACCACCTACAGCGGCGATCTCTATTTGCCCGGCGGCCCGGTGCCGGTCAAGATGGAATATTATGAGAACAGGGGGGCAGCCGTGGCGCGGCTTTCCTGGGCCAGGGTGGAGGACGAGCCACAGCCGCCGGAGATCGTGATCGTCGATGACACCGACGCGGGTTTCGTCAAAGGCGGGTCGGCCACCGGTTGGGGCAGCGCCGCCGAAGGTCATGGCGGCCACCTGACCTGGACACGCAACAACGATCAGGTGCGCTCTGGTTACAACTGGGGTCGCTGGTATCCGGAGCTAACCGCCGGACGGTACGAGGTCCTGGTCTACGTGCCGGAGCGTTATTCCACCACTGCCAAGTCGCGTTACTGGATTGCCCACGCCGAAGGGTTTGCGCTGCGGGTGGTGGATCAGTCGGCCAACAGCAGCCGTTGGGTATCGTTGGGCACGTATCGTTTTGATGGTGAGGGCGAGTACGTTTCCCTCTCGGACGTGACCTATGAGCCTTATCTGTCGCGCCTGATCGCCTTTGATGCGGTCAAATGGGAGCCGCGCTGAGAACGATGGCTTTCAAAGGAACGAAAAAAGAGCCGGGGCGCGTTCAACAGCGCGCCCCGGCTCTTTTTGACTACTGGCCCGCCTGGGCCAACTCTTGCTCGATGACGGCCTGAATCTCGGCAAAACTCTGCGGATACCCCAGGTCTCTGCCGTTGACGAACACGGTGGGGGTCGAGGTGATACCCTGGGCATGACCCTCGTCGAGCGATTGTATCACCTCCTGGCGGTGCTGCCGGTTGTCGAAGCATCGGTCGAAGGTTTTGCTGTCCAGCCCGAGTGTATCGGCCATCTGCTTCAACGCTCGCCGGGCATTGGTGTCTGGCTCGAAGAGCAGGGCCTGGTTGGCAAAGATCAGGTCGTGATAGGGCCAGAATTGCCCCTGATCGGCAGCGCACAGGGCCGCCTCGGCCGCCAGGGTGGACGTCTCGCTGAGAAAGGCCAGGTTTCGGTACTCAAAGCGCACCTTGCCGCTGCCGGCATAGGTCTGTTGAATCTGACGGCCCGCGTCAGAGGCGAAACGCCGGCAGCCAGCTCAGCCAAAATCACTCCAATCCTGGATAATCACCGGCGCGGCTGGTGGGCCCCAGGCGGCGCCATCAGCGTCGATGGGGTTCTCGGCCTGAATCTCGACCAGCGGCAGAGGGCGCGTGTTCAGCCAGATCAGCGCGGCCACGATGGCCACGATGGTCACCGCAACCAGGGTGATGGTGAGCCTTTGACGCCGTTGCCTGCGACGGCGCGCCTCGACCATTTGCGCCCGGCGGGAACGGTTGCCGCCGGTCGTTTGGGGCGCCTGCGGCGTGGTTCGACGCGTTTTTTTCTTGGCCATGTATTTTTCTCCTATCGGGTAATCAACAACGGCCATCCCCAGAGAGCCAGGGGATGGCCGCTTCACTGCGCAATGCCCACAAACCTTGTTTGCTGGCAGGAATTATAGTCGTTTCTGGCAGTGTTGCAAATCGTGAGGGGGAATGGCAAGGTGGTTGCTGGCCTTATCGGATCATCACCGTCACGCCAAACACCCCGGCAAAAAAGCGCGATTTTTTACGCCCGGCCCAGCGTTCCAGGTCGTTACCTTCTGGCGGGTAGAGGGTCAAAATCACCGTATCGCCGTAAACCTCACAGTCCAGGTCTTGCACGGCGTTGGTGTGGCCGCGGTCCAGGCCATCGGCAAAGCGCAGGATGGCGGCCAGCCGGGTCACGATCTCGCGGTCGTCGGGAGTGAGGGCGGCAAAGCCCTTGTGCCTGGGCTTGGGCTGGGTGCTGCGGTGATAACGGGCCACGTTGGCCACGATGAGCTTTTCGCGCCCGGTGAGAGCCGGCAGGTCGGCGGCCATGATCAGGCGAAAGGCGTGTTTGTGATGATCCTGGTAATCGTGCCAGTAGCCGATATCGTGCAGGATGGCGGCGTAGAGGAGCAAATCGCGGTGCTCGTCGTCCAGGCCGTGAAGGTGGGTCGTCAGGTCGAAGAGGCGCAGCGCCAGCCTGGCATCCTGATGGGAATGGCCGACCTCGTAATCGTAACGCCTGGCCAGATCGATGACCTGTTTCAGGGCCTGATCTGTTTCATCGAAGCCTTCGAGATCGTCGGGCATCACCAGCTCAGTCCTCCGGTGTGGGTGGTTTACGAGAGCGCTTTTTTTCGCTGTGCTGGCGTTTCTGCGCCAGGCGTCGTGCTCTCTCGGCGCGAGGCACCCGACTGGGCCGGCGATGTTTACGCGGCCTGAGCGAGCGGGCCAACAACGCCTGAAACCGGGCTGTGACGTCTTGTCGGTTCTGGAGTTGGCTGCGGCTGGCGCGTGAGACCAGCCGCAGCGTTCCTTCGCTGTCGATGTAGGTTCCCAGCGCCGCCAGAATGCGCTGTCGCTGCTCGTCGTTCAGGCTGGGGGAGCCGACCACGCCGAACAGCAGCTCGACCCGCGTGGCAGAACGATTGGCGTGCTGACCGCCCGGCCCGCCGCTGGGCGTGAAGCGAAAGTGCAGCTCGGCCAGGGGGATGCTCAGTTGATCGTTGATGGGCAGGTGGCTTTCATCGGTCATGAGAATCATTTCTGTTGGCCGGGAGTTCGATGGTGAATGTTGTTCCCGCGCCCGGTTCACTCTCGACGGTGATGCGCCCGCGGTGCAGGTGCACCATCTGGCGGGCGATGGCCAGCCCCAGGCCGCTGCCTGCTCCGCCGCTGTGAGAGCGCGAGCGATCGCCGCGCCAAAAACGATCAAAGATAAACGGCAGATCCCCGGCCGGAATGCCCTCGCCGGTATCGCTCACGGTGAGGCACACGCCACCCGCGATGGGTTCGGCCCTGAGGGCGATGGCGCCGCCGGACGGCGTGTGGCGCAGCGCGTTGGCCATCAGGTTGCCCAGCACCTGATCCAGCCGCCCGGCGTCGGCGGTGATCGTCAGATCGGAGGGATCGCCCTCTGCCTCTACACGTAGCCCGATGCCGGCCGCTTCGGCCTGGCCGCTGAAACTGGTGCCCACATCGGCCAACAACTCGGCCACGTCTACCGGTTCCCAGACCAGGGCGAGCTGGCCGGCCTCGGCCAGTGAGAGCGTGCGCAGATCGTCGACCAGGCGGGCCAGGGCGCGCGTTTCGGCCAGAGTAGCGCCGATGTGTTCGTCTGTTGGTTCGTACACGCCGTCGAGCACCCCTTCCAGGTTGCCCTGGATGATGTGCAGCGGCGTGCGCAGCTCGTGGGCCACATCGGCGGTGAGGTTGCGGCGCTGACGGTCGGCTCGCTCCAACTCCTGGGCCATACGATTGAAAGAGCGGGCCATCTGGCCGAATTCGCCGGGCGCATGTTCGGGCACCCGCACGCTCAGATCACCCTCGGCCACGGCATCGGCGGCGGCCATGACATCGGCCAGCGGTGTGGCGATGCGGCGAAAGGCTCGCGCAGCCAGCGCCCCGGCCAGCAGCGGCAGGGCCAGCGAGAGACCACAGCCGCTAAACCACACCAGCAGGGCTGTGGGGCCGTCGCCCCCGAACAGGTGGGTGAACAGGAAGGCCAGGGCGGCCATGCTGCCCAGCGCCAGCAGGATCAGCAGCGCCAGCACGCCGCCAAAACGTAAAAAGAGCGAGCGGCGTTTGATCCGGCGCGCGTGCGACCATCTGGGAAAAACGTGATCGTGCCGCCACGGTGGGCGGTGACTGTGTTTGTGATGGTCCCAAAAATCCCGGCGCTTCACGTCAGGCCTCGTCGGTGAATTTGTAGCCAATGCCATAGACGGTGAGGATATAACGCGGTTCGGCGGCATCCGCTTCCAGCTTGCGGCGCAGGTTTTTGATGTGGGCATCCACGCTGCGGTCATAACCGGCGTTGGCCACACCGTGCAGCCGATCCAGCAGTTGGGCGCGGGAAAAGGTCTGGCCTGGATGCCGGGCCAGCACGGCCAGCAGGTTGAACTCGGTGCGGGTCAGGCGCACCGGTTCGCCATAGAGGGTCACACCGTGGCCGTCGAGATCGATCTCGAGTTCTCCGCTGCGGATAAAGCCCGGTCGGTGTACGCCGCCCTGCACGCGGCGCAGCACGGCCCGGACGCGGGCCACCAGTTCGCGGGGCGAAAAGGGCTTGGTGATGTAATCGTCGGCGCCCAGCTCCAGGCCGATGAGCCGGTCGGTTTCTTCGACGCGGGCGGTGAGCATGATGATGGGCACCGCCGACTCGCGCCGCAGCGCGCGGCAGACGTCCAGGCCGTCCATGCCGGGCAGGTTCAGATCCAACACGATCAGATCGGGGTGATCGCGGCGGGCAGCAGCCAGCGCCGTCTGCCCATCGGCGGCCGCCAAGGTACGATAGCCGCTTTTCCCCAGATAGTCTCGCGCCAGTTTGACGATTTTCGGTTCGTCGTCTACCACCAGAATCGTTTCGTTCATGGGCTTTACTGGTCTTTTTACCACGAACGCCGGGAATATGCAAATCGGTTGGCGGCGGTCAGGCGGCCACGCGCACGAACAACGCCATTTCCTCGTCCTGGAAATCCTCGGTCCATTCCGGCTGCGAACGCAAGAGTTCGAGCATATCGCGGTCGTCGTGAGGGTGCAGAACAAAATATCGCACGTCGTAAACTGCCAGCATTTGCAGCCAGTAATGGCTGGTATCGATTTCCTGGATGGGAGCTTGCTTCTGTGGCATACGATCTCTCCTGTCACCGAGGTTTCAAGTTCAAGATTTCGCCATTCCTGTCAGGGCAGTTGGTAGGGCAGGGTATTTCCTGCCCTACCTGTATCCCTGTACGTGCGCCGTTTGGTGCGAGTTGTATTAGCTCTCCGGGGCGGTGTCGTCGGTTTCCGGCTCTGGCCTGGCCTCAGGTTTTTCTTCGCCCCAGCACCAGGGGGGCATGGGGCCGTGTTTCATCGAGCCGTGGTGCTGCCGCCAGTGAGCCTTCCAGTGTTGAGCCCATTCCTGGGCTTGTGGCCCGTTGTTCGTTTTCCAGGCCCAATGGCGGAAAAAGCGGCCGACCACGGCCAGCCCCAGGACGAGCAATCCGGCCGTGCACAGAAAAGATGGCAGGCCCCAGGCCTGGCCGTGATAGCCGGCGTAATAGGGTGCATAGGGGGCGATCCCGCCATCGTTGTTGGCGGCCAGTTGGCCCATCACGTAGCCCTGGTTCCAGGCGCTCTGGCGGATGGCCGCCCCGCCGATGAACAGCAACCCGATGACGATCAGTGCTGCCAGCGCTGCCGGCAGAAAACGCTTGTGAGACATGGTTACCTCCTCATTTTTTGGGTCAGGACACCTCGGATGCTTTGATCCCAGTATGCCCCAAACCTGTGAAGAAATGATGAAGAGGTGGGGGACATGTGGTGAAGAAAAAGCGTGGTCGAGAGCCAGCGGCTCCCGCCACGCCAGAGGAACAGGGGGAGAGGCGGAAAAGGGTCCTATCGCCGCAGAAAGCGCCGTTCCAGCTCTTCGATGCTGAGGGTGATAAACGCCGGCCGCCCGTGAGGACAGGTGGCAGGCGACCAGACGGTGAGCAGATCGTCCAGCAGGTCTTGCATGGTTTCCGGCGCAAGCATATCGCCGGCCTTGACGGCCGCGGTGCAGGCCGCTTTGGCCACGATGCGCTCCCGCAGTCGTTCCTCGTCCAGGTGCCAGTCGCGCTCCAGCTCTTCCAGCAGGCCGGCGATCAGGTCTGCTGCCGGGGTATGAACGAGTGCCGCCGGCATGGTGCGCACCAAAAAACTGTTTTTGCCAAAAGGCTCGATCTCCAGGCCCAGATCGGCCAGTAGATCCAGACTGCCGCTGAGCCGCTCTGCCTCACGGGGCGTGAGTTCCAGTTGAACGGGCGGTTCCAGGCTGGCCGGTAGATCGCTCTGTAGCAGGGTCTCAAAGAGCACCTGCTCGTGGGCCGCATGTTGATCGATGACCGCCAGGCCCTCGCTGCCCTGAGCGATGATGTAGGTGTTGCGTAGTTGCCCCAGCACACGCAGGCCGCCAGAGACGACATAGGCCGCATCGGCTTCCTGAAGGGTGATCCCCGGTGGGATCGGGACATCGCTGAAAGGCCAGTCCTGAGCCAACCCCAGAGTCCAATCCAGATTGGGATAGTGTTCCGTTCTGGGAAAGGGCGACAGCGCCGCCTCGACGGCCCAGAGAACCGCCTGGTACACCGCGCGTTCCTGGGCCAGGTTGACCTCGGTCTTGCGCGGGTGGACGTTGACATCCACGTCTCGTGGGTTCATGTCGATGCGCACCACCGCCACAGGATGCCGCCCCGGCGGCAGCCGCCCGGCGTAGGGCCGCTCCAGCATCACTGCCAGCAGGCCGCTGCGGATGGGACGTCCGTTCAGGATGAAGAACTGCCCCTGGCGATTGCTTCGACCCACCGCCGGCCCACCGATGTGCCCCGATACCCGCAGCTCACCCGCCTGCCAGTGGATTTCGATCATCTCGGCGGCCACCTCGCGGCCCAGGGCCACGCCCAGCCGCTCCAGAGGTGTGGCCTGAAGGGCGACCAGGCTCTCTCTATCGTTGGTCACCAATCGAAAGGCCACCTCCGGCCGGGCCAGCGCGTAACGAACGACCGTTTTACGCACCAGATCACCCTCGCGGATAGAGCTTTTGAGAAATTTGCGGCGGGCGGGTGTGTTGTAGAACAGATCACGCACGGTGACGCTGGTGCCCACCGGGCTGGCAGCGGGAGAAATGTCCAGGCTGCCTTCGTGAGCAGAGAGGTGTGCGCCCTCCAATTCTTCCTGGGTTCGGGTGAGGATCTGCAACTGCGCCACAGCGGCGATGCTGGACAGCGCCTCGCCGCGAAAGCCCAGGGTGCGGATGGCCTCCAGGTCTCCTGCGGTCTGGATTTTGCTGGTGGCAAAACGCTCCAACGCCAGGGGAACGTCGTCGCGGGTGATGCCGTGTCCGTCGTCGGAAACACGCACCAACGACAGGCCGCCTTCCTGGATCTCGACGCTGATCTTGGTTGCGCCGGCATCCAGGCTGTTTTCGATCAGCTCCTTGACCACCGAGGCCGGTCGCTCCACCACTTCGCCGGCGGCGATGCGGTTGGCGAGTTCCGGGGGCAAAATGCGAATGCGGTTGGGTTGGGATTTCACGTTTCAGCCTCACGTTTCAGCTTGCTCTGCCATGCGTTCAACAGCACCAGCGCCTGCACCGGCGTCAGATTGGTGATGTCGAGATCGTACAGTTCGTGCACCACGGCCCACACGCTGTCGTCGTCGGTGGGCGCACGCCAGTGCGGGCCGATCTCGCGCAGAGTGTGGATCGGGGCGGGAGCTTTTTCCGGCCCGGTGTGACGTTTCTGCTCCAGGCGCTGCATCACTTGAGCCGCGCGGGCCACCACCCGCTCCGGCAGCCCGGCCAGCCGGGCGACCTGCACGCCATAGCTACGATCCGTTCCGCCGGGCACCACCCGCCGCAAAAAGACGATACTGTCGCCGTGTTCGGCCACGGCCAGCGATACGTTGCGCGCGCCGTCGAGCTGGTCGGCCAGGGCGGTCAGCTCGAAAAAATGGGTGGCAAAGAGCGTCCGGGCGCGCACCTCGTCGTGCAGGAACTCACCCACCGACCAGGCCAGGCCGACGCCGTCGTAGGTGCTGGTGCCGCGCCCCACCTCGTCGAGCACCACCAGGCTACGGGCGCTGGCCTGCTGCAAGATGTGGGCCGTTTCGCTCATCTCCACCAGAAAGGTACTGCGCCCCTGGGTGATGTCGTCTGCGGCGCCGGCGCGGACAAAGATACGATCCGCCAGGCCCACGTGGGCCGAGGCAGCCGGCACGAAACTGCCCATCTGGGCCATGAGCACGATCAGCGCCACCTGCCGGATGTAGACACTCTTGCCGGCCATGTTGGGGCCGGTGACGATCACCAGCCGGTTGGTCTCACCATCCAGGTGGCTGTCGTTAGGCACGAAACGCTCGCCCTGAGGCAGTGTGCGCTCCACCACCGGGTGGCGGCCTTCACAGATCCGGATGGTATGGCCCTCGTCCACGGTGGGGCGGCTGTAGCCGTGTCGCGCGGCGATCTCGGCCAGCGAGGCGATAGCGTCCAGTTCGGCCAGCACACGGGCGGCGTTCTGAAGACGGTCGCTCTCGGCGGCCACGCGCTGTCGCAGCTCCAGGAAAAGGTCGTATTCCAATGCGTCGGCGCGGTCTTGGGCCGAGAGGATCTCGGCTTCTTGTAGCTTGAGCTCCGGCGTGACAAATCGTTCGGCGTGGCGCACCGTGGCCCGCCGTTCGTACTCTGGCGGCGCTTGGGCCAGGTAGCTCTTGGTGATCTCGATGAAAAACCCCGAGACCTCGTTGTATTTCACCCGCAGGTTGGGGATGCCAAGCCGCTGGCGTTCGTTGGTCTCCAGGGCGGCCAGCCAGGCCCGGCCGGCGGCGGCGGCGGCGCGCAGGGCATCCAGTTCGCGGTTGTGACCGGGGCGAATGAGTCCACCCTCACGCACCAGGATGGGCGGGCTATCGACCACCGCCTGATGGATGACTTGGGCGATGTCTTGAAGGTCGTCCAGGCTGGCGTTCTGCGTTTGCAGAGGTGCGGCCTGGGCCCTGCTCAGCAGTGTCTTGAGGCCGGGCAGCCGGTCGAGCACGACGCGCAGGGCAACCAGATCGCGGGCGTTGGCGTTGCCAAAACCGATGCGGCCCACCAGCCGTTCCACGTCGTACAGGCCATCCAGGGCAGCGCGTAGATCGGCGCGCAAGAAATGGTCTTGTACCAGGTTTTGCACGGCGTCCAGCCGAGCCTCGATGCGGGCCGGGTCGAGCAGGGGCTGGTGGATCCAGCGGCGCAGCAGTCGCGCGCCCATGGCCGTTTGGCTGGCATCGAGGGCCCAGAAGAGGCTGCCCGGTGTGCGGCGCTCGCGCAGGGTGTGGGTGAGTTCCAGGTTGCGGCGGGTGACGCTATCCAGGCTGACGAAATCGGTCAGCGCGTAGCTTTTTAAGCTTTTCAGGTGGCTGAGATCGGAGAGCTGGCTCTCCTGGAGGTAGGCCAGGGCCGCGCCGGCGGCAGCGGCGGCCAGGGGTAGCTCTTCGCAGCCAAAGGCTTCCAGCGACGCCACGCCCAGGTGGGCCAGCAGCCGCTCGCGGGCGGCCGGCAGAGAGAAATGCGCCTCGTCCAGCGGTGAGATGCGCGCCGGGCGCACGACCTGTAACGCCGGGGTGAAACCTTCCTGGGCGGCCAGCCTGGCAGGCAGCACGTACTCGCGTGGCAGCAGGCGGCCCAGTTCTTCCATCAATGTGGGCAGATCATGGGTTTGGGTAGCGGCAAACTCACCGGTAGAGAGGTCGATCGCGGCCAGGCCGTAGGGACACGATTCTGCTGCCCCCCTGCCAGGGGCCAGCGCCACCAGGTAATTGTCGGTTTGGTGTGGTAACAGCGCCTCTTCGACGACAGTGCCCGGCGTGATGACCCGCACCACGTCGCGGCGCACCAGCCCTTTGACCTTGCGGGCGTCTTCCATCTGCTCGGCGATGGCCACCTTGTAGCCGCATTCGATGAGGCGACCCACGTAGCTTGTGAGCCGTCGGTATGGCACACCACACATCGGCAGGCGGATCGTCTTGGAGAAACGGCGGGAGGTGAGGACGATCTCGAGTTCGCGGGCGGCGATTCGGGCGTCGTCGTCGAACAGCTCGTAAAAGTCGCCCAGTCGAAAAAGGAGAAGGGCGTCTGGGTAACGAGCTTTTAAGCGCCGGTATTGTTCGAGCATGGGGGGGCTGGGCGACTGGCTCATGGCGTTGTCGTGTCGTGCAATTCGCTGCCCGCGGCGAGTCGTCTCTCTGCGGGTTACTTTTCCCCCTGTTTGAGCAGTGGGGGAAGCTGGCTTTCCGCCAGTTGGATGGGCGCCTTGGGCTGTGGCTGGCTGGCCAGCCAGCGAATATCCTCCCGCAATTCCTTCCGCGTCTCCTTGATGGCCTCCCGGAGTTCATCCACCCAGGAGCCTTCGGTCAGATCGTACAACCGCGCCTTGAGGCGGGTGATCTCGTTTTCGGCCCGAACCAGTTTTCTGTGGCGCGCCGCCCATGCTGCCTGTGTCAGCAGCCATTGTAGAAAGACAAGCCCCAGATAAGCCAGGAAGAGGATCAGGTTCAACGGCAGCAGCACGGTGCCAAAGACAAAGCGCAGCGGCGTGTAGAATTGCAGGTACTGCCAGTTAAAGGCGCCGAAAAGAATGCCCCCGATCAGGGCGGCCAGAAATACCAGGTTGGCGATGAAACGCATGACTCCCCTCCTTTTCTGACGTGCCGACGCTCGACGATGGCCATATTATACCACGTTTCCGAATTTAGTTCTTGCTTGGGCAGGGCCGCGCCGGGCTGTGTGGGCGGTTATCGGCGCATCAGGCTGGCTCCCACGCCCCAGAGCAATACCAGCCCCACGAGAGCCGCGCCGATGCTCCAGCTCAGGCCGTGGTTGGTCAGCAGCCAGCCCTGAAACAAGGGCATGAGCATGGCGCCGACGCTGGCAGATGTCGTGATCAGGCCCACCGCCGTGCCGATGGCATCGGGGTAGCGTCGCTGTACCCAGCCCATGGCGGTGGGATAGATCGGGCCGAAGCAGAAGCCCACCAGCATCACACCGGCGAAAAAGAGGGTGATGGCAGACATCTCGGCGCCGACCCACAGCAGGGCGGTGGCCGCTGCTGCGCCGCTCAAGCCTATCAGCACCATCCTTTCGCCGGTCACACGGCGATCTACCAACCGCGCAGCCGTCAGTCGACCGAGTGTCAGAGCCAGATAGAACCCGGAGGCCGCCCACGAAGCCAGCGTGACGGTAGTGTGTAACCCTTTGTTCAGGAAAGTAAATGTCCATGTGCCGATGCCAACTTCCAGGCCGACGTACAGCACGAAAAAACTCACCGCCAGCCAAAAAACTCGACTGCGCAGCAGGGTTGTGGGCCTGGCTCTTGTGGTGGGCCTGGCCTGCTGACCGGGCGACAAAGGTGTCATCGCCACACCCAGAAAGAGCATCAGGTTCAGCGATAGGAACGAAACGAACGCCGGCCAGAGGCTGCCCAACGCGCTCAGGCTCTGACCGGCCAGCACCGGCCCGGCGAGTCCTCCCAGACCGAAGAAAAAGTGCACCCGGTTGAGCGCCGCACCACGATTCTGGCTTGCAGTGTCACCCACCACCACGTGCACCGCGATGTCGATGCTGCCCTGACCCAGACCCAGGAAAAACATGGCCAACATGCCCAACGCCATACGAGGGGCCAGCAAGACGGCGGGCAGACTGAGCGCCTGGAGGCCCAGCGCCGCCAGAAAGATAGGCCGACGGCCCAGGGCGTCGATCAGCGGGCCGGCGATCAGCCCGGCGAACAGATAACCCATCGACAGGCTGCTGACCAGTCCGCCCGCCGTGTCCAGACCCACACCCATCTGGTGGGCCAGTGTGGGCAGGCTGGGGCCAACGGCTGTCCCAACGAGACCCAGGAGCACAAAGCTAGCATAACTCAGCGCAACGATGCGAGTTCGTAAAGCTGGCATGAGCCCTCTTTTTGGGGTATAATCCGCGTCATCCAGGAGCAGGGGAGACAGCGGTGAAAGTCATCATCGATTTTGACGGCACACTGACAGCCGAGGAAGCGCAGGCGGCATCACTGGCGGAAAAATCGTTGCACACTCTGGCGAACGAGATCATCGGCGCGCCGCAGCAACGATTGGCCGCCGACTATTACGCCGCCCAGGCTCGTCTGTTGGCCGAACCTCAGCGTTACTGGTGGGAGGTCAATGGTCTGATCGCCTCCTATTGCGACGAAGGAGCGTTCATCCTCAACACCACCACCTTGCAGGTCATGCTGCGCCAAAACCCGGCCTACCATCAGGCGGTGACCGCCGCCTTTTCTCAGGTGGAATACGATGCGGTGGTCGATTGCACCAACTATCTTTTTCATCGCCACACCGCCGAACTGCCACCCCAATTTCGCCCTGCTGCTCGCGAGGTGCTGGCCGCGCTGCTGGCCCGCTCCGACAGGGAGCCTTTTGTGCTCACCAACTCGCTGGGCGACAAGGTGCGCCGCCACCTGGCGACTCTGGCCCTCGATGGCCAGATCGCCGTACTGGGCGACACCCGCCAGTACGAGATGAGGCCCGACTGGCCCCAGTGTTTCCATCACCCCCAACTGGGCGCTATCCAGGTGTGGCCTGTGACAACCGATCGTCAGATCGATCTGCGCCGCCCGGCCTATTTCCGGGCGCTAACCCAGGCTGCCGCCGATGGCTCGGCTCTGGCGGTGGTGGCCGATACCTTTTCGTTGCCCGGCGCGCTGCCGCTGATGATGGGCATCCCCTTTTTTCTGCTCCGCACGTCCTACACCCCTGAGTGGTGCGCGTGCGTCGTGGCGGCGCACCCGCTTGGTCACGTCCTGCAAGACCTGGCCGATCTGCCCGCCGCACTGGACGCCCTCTAAAATGGATTCAGACCCTCTTTGAAAACAACCAGGCCATTGTAGCACGCTTTTCCGGGCAAGCAAACAGGGGCGCATTTCCCGCGCCCCTGTTTGTTGCAGGCCGAGCGCAACCGGGCAATCAGCCCAGCATGGCGGTCAGTTTTTCGGTGTCAAAATCGACGACGATGGTGCCGTCGATGTCAAAGGTGGGTGTGACCAGGTGACCGTTGGCCCACTGGCGCACCTGTCTGGCGGCGCCAGGCACGCCGTTCACATCCACCTCGGTGTACGTCAGGCCGCGGGCCTCCAGCCAGGCGCGCGCCCGGCGGCAATCGGGGCACCAACGACTGCAATACATGACAATGCCGCCGCGAGGCAGCTCGACCGCTTGTGGCGCAGGAGAGGCGCTGGCGGCAGCAGCCGGGTCGATGCGGCGCAGCTCGGCGAACAACTGCTCGTTAGAGGGCTGATCGTCGATGTCGTGAATGTCGATGTAGCGAATGATACCCTGGCCATCGACGATGAACAACGCCCGCTCGGTATACCCCTCTGGCCGTAGAACGCCATACTTTTTGGCTACCGCACCGTGGGGCCAGAAATCGCTCAGCAGCGGCAAGTTGATGCCTCCCAGGCTCTCGGCCCAGGCAACCAGGCACGGCACATGATCCACACTGACGCCCAAGACCTGGGCGTTCAACCCGGCAAACCTGGCCATGTCGGCCTCGTAAGACGGGATCTGGTTGGTTCAAACGGGGGTCCAGGCCAGAGGGAAGAAGGCCAATACTACGTTTTTACCGCGCAGGTCGCTCAGGGTGACCTTTTTACCCAGATGGCTGGGCAGCGAAAAGTCCGGGGCTTTTTGTCCTACTTTTAACTTCATTCTCGGTGCTCCTCTGCTAAAATCAGATATACTGGATAGTGTTGGTACGATTATACACCCGTACACGGCTCTTGACAAACAGCGCCAAAGATACTATAATGAGCATGTGCTCAATTTTTGAGCATATGCTCACATTACAATGTACGGGAGAGGGTGGATGGCAGATAAGGGCAGTGAAGGGCGACGCCAGCGGCGTATTGCGCGGCGGCGGGGCGAGATTCTGGCTGCGGCGGCGCGAGTGTTTGCCCAGAAAGGTTTCGCCAAGGCCACCACACGCGAGATCGCCCTCGAAGCCGATGTGGCCGAAGGCACGCTGTACAATTATTTCGGCGGCAAGCGCGAGATGTTGTTGGTGATGGCCGAGCAGATGGAGATGCCTTTCGAGGAGACGTTGCTGGCCTTTTCCGGACAGGATGATCGAACGGCCATCGTCGGGCTGTTCGAGGCGGCTTTTGACTTTTCCGAGCGGCAGATCCCGTTTTTGCGAGCCCTGCTCAGCGAAGCCTGGGTGGACGACGAGCTGCTGGAAAGGTTCATCGCGGATCGGTTGGCGCGCATGGAGGGACGGGTGAGGGAGTACATCGCCGGGCGCATGGTTGCCGGGGCCTTTCGCCGGTTCGATGCTGCAGCCGGGGCGCGGGCGGTGATCGGGATGTTTTTGGGGTTGATGCTGCCGGTGATCCGTGGCCTATCGTCCGCGCCAATGCCGCCAGAGCGCCGCGCTCTGGCCGAGATGCTGACCGACATTCTTTTGGACGGCGTCCGCGCCAGGGGCAGCGGAGACTGAGGGAAACATCTATGCTGCGACGGGTTTGGGCGGTGATACAAAAAGAGTTCATCCAGACGCTGCGCGATCGCCGCACGTTGATGATCCAGCTCAGTTTTCCCATCATCCAGTTGTTTCTTTTCGGTTACGCCATCAGCATGAACGTGGAGCACATCCCGACGGCGGCGGCGGATCAGAGTCTGGATTCGGCCAGCCGGGCCTACCTGGATGCGCTGGCGGCTTCGGGTTATTTCGATGTGGTGACGTATGTGTCGGATCAGGCTGAGGTGACGCAGGCCATCGACGAGGGGCGCGTCCAGGCGGGGGTGGTGATCCCGCCCGGTTTTGCGGCCCGTGTGGCGCGTGGCGAGGCGGAGGTGCTGCTGCTGGTGGATGGCTCGGACATCTTTACCTCACAGTCGGCTTATAATGCTGCCACGACTATTGCCGAAGCCCACGCCACCAGCGTGTTGATGACCCGTCTGGAGCGGGCGGGCTGGGTGACGGGTGGGCAGGGTTTCTTGCCGCTCGAGGCGCGCGTGCGCATCCTCTACAACCCCAACCTGGAGGATCTGTGGTATCTGATCCCTGGCATGACGGCCATGATCTTGCAGGTGCAGAGCATCACCCTGACGGCCATGGCGGTGGTGCGCGAGCGCGAGATGGGTACCATCGAGCAGTTGCTGGTTACGCCCATCCGGTCGGGAGAACTCTTGCTGGGCAAGGTGATGCCCAACATGCTCATTGCTCTGGTGAATCTGCTGACTATTGTGGGGTTGGGAGTTTTCTGGTTTGGGGTGCCCTTTCAGGGCAATTTCTGGCTTTTTTTGTGGCTGGCGTTTCTGTACGTTTTCTCCGGGCTGGGACTGGGTCTGCTGGTCTCGACGGTGGCTTCGAGTCAACGGCAGGCGCAGCAGATGATCGGCATGTTTACGCTGGTGGGCACGGTGCTGGGAGGTTTTATCTTTCCGCGCTACACCATGCCGCTGCCGATCCGGCTGGTGGGCAATCTGTTTCCACTCACCTATTTTATCCCCATCTCGCGGGGCATTGTCACCAAGGGCGTGGGCATCGAATTTTTATGGGAACAGGTGTTGGCCATGGGGGTTTATGTCGTGGTCATCATGGTTTTTGCCAGCCGCGCCTTCAGGCAAGGGTTGGATTGAGCTTGGCAGGGGGTTATGGGTAAACGGCTCAAGCGCCTGCTGGCTCTGGCGCACAAAGAAGCTATCCAGATTTTGCGCGACCGCAGCACGTTGATGATGATCCTGGCGCTGCCGCTGGTCGAGTTGCTGCTGTTTGCCTACGCGGTGGACATGACGGTGGATCACATTCCCACGGCGGTGGTCGATTTGAGCCTGGACGCCGAAAGCCGGGGGCTGATCGACGCCCTGGAGGTGTCGGGTTATTTCGATGTGGCGCTCTATCTGGAGAGTGAAGCCCAGGTTATCCGGGCCATCGACGAGGGGCGTGTCAGCGCCGGGGTGGTCATTCCGCCCGATTTTGCTGCCCAGGTGGGGCGAGGCAGCGGCCAGGTTTTGATCCTGCTCGATGGCTCCAACTCGTTCATCGTGCAATCGGGCTACAGTGCGGCGGGCGCGGTGGTCCAGGCGCGGGCGATGGATGTGTTGGCGGCGCAGTTGGATCGCCGCGGGGGCAGCCTGGGCGCCTGGCCGATGGTGTCGTCGACGCGGGTGCTCTATAACCCCAACATGGACGATCTGATCTTTATCGTGCCAGGGCTGGCGGCGATGCTGCTCCAATTCACCGCCATCAATCTGACGGCGCTGGCGGTGGTGCGCGAACGGGAATTGGGCACCATCGAGCAGTTGCTGGCGACGCCGGTGCGGCCCATGGAGCTTTTGATCAGCAAAGTGGCGCCCAACGCGGTCGTTTCGACGGTGGCCATGCTGGCGGTGGTGCTGGTGGGCATCCTCTGGTTCGGTGTGCCGTTTCAGGGCGACCCGTGGCTCTTTGGTTGGCTCTCGTTGTTATTCATCGTCTCTGGGTTGGGTGTAGGGTTGCTCATTTCCACCGTGGCGCAATCGCAAAAGCAGGCCCAGCAGATCACCATGTTGCTGATGTTGCTCAGTCTGCTGTTGACCGGTTTTATCTACCCTCGAGCGCCCATGCCGCCGGCGATCAAGGTGGTGAGCAGCCTGATCCCGCTGACCTATTTCATCCGCATCATCCGGGGCATCTTTACCAAGGGGATCGGCCTGGCGTTCATGTGGCAGGACGTGGTGGCGCTGGTGGTCTATGGGGCGGTGGTGATGGTCGTCGCCGCAGCCACGTTCAAAAGGCGATTGGACTGAAACGTGAAGGATCGAGACGTGGCCATCTCGGCCAGGAATTTGGTGAAACAGTTTCGCAGCCGGCGCGGCAGAGTGATCGCCGTGGACGGGCTGGATCTGGCGGTGCAGCGCGGCGAGACCTTTGGTCTCATCGGGCCAGACGGCGCGGGCAAAACGACGACCACGCGGGTGATCCTGGGCCTGCTGAAACGCTCGGCAGGCGAGAGTAACATTCTGGGTTTCGATTCGATGCGTGACAGTTATGCCATCCGCGAGCGGGTGGGTTACATTGCCCAGCAGTTTGCCCTGCCTCGGGATATGACGGTCGTGGAAAACATGCGCTTTTTTGCCCACGTGCAGGGCATCGAACCGCGCCAGCAGCGCCGGCGCATCGCCGAACTGCTCGAGTTTGCCGGGCTGAGTCGCTTCACCGGGCGGCTGGCGGGCCAACTCTCCGGCGGCATGAAGAAAAAGCTGGCCCTGGCGTGCAGCCTGATCCACGAGCCGCAGGTGGTGATGCTGGACGAGCCCACTCTGGGCGTGGATCCGGTCAGCCGCCGCGAGTTTTGGAATCTGCTGGGCAATCTACGCGCCGAAAAGGGATTGACTATTTTTGTCTGCACGCCGTACATGGACGAGGCGGAGCGCTGCAACCGGGTGGGACTGATGTACGACGGGCGGCTCATTGCCTGTGATGCTCCCCAGTCGGTGAAAAAGAGCGCGCCGGGCCACCTGCTAGAGTTCATGCCGTCCGATTTTGAGCGAGCCTTGCCGCTGGTGAGTGAACTGGCGGGCGTGCTGGAGGTGCAGACCTACGGGTTGATGCTGCACGTCTTTGTGGACGATGCCGGCAGGCGGCAGGGCGAGATCGAGCGGGCGCTGGCGGCGCAGGGCATGGCCTGCCAGGGCATGCGCCAGATCGCGCCGCGTATGGAGGAGGCTTTTATTTCGCTGGTGCGTCGACTGCGAGAGGAACGATGAGCGAGGCGACCATCGTTGCGGAAAATCTGAGCAAACGTTTCGGCGCGTTCACCGCCGTCGATGGGGTGAGTTTTGGCGTGAGTCGGGGCGAGGTGTATGGCTGGTTGGGGCCCAACGGCGCAGGCAAAACGACCACCATCCGTATGCTGCTGGGACTGCTCAAACCCAGCGCGGGGACCTGTCGGGTGCTGGGCTACGACCCGGCGACCCAGGCCAAGGCGATGCAGGCTCGTGTGGGTTACATGTCGCAGCTTTTTACGCTGTACAACGATCTCACCGCCGCCGAAAACATTCGCTTTTACGGCCAGGCCTACGGACTGAATCGCCGTGAGCTGCGCCGTCGTCGTCAAGAGATCGTCGCGATGGCCGGTTTGGAAGGGCGCGAGCACGTGCTCACGGCCAATCTTTCCGGCGGCTGGAAGCAGCGGCTGGCGCTGGGCTGCGCCATCGTTCACCGGCCGCAGGTGATCTTTTTGGACGAGCCGACCGCCGGTGTGGATCCGGTCAGCCGGCGTCAGTTTTGGGAGCTGATCTATCGTATGGCGCGGCAAGGAGTCACGGTGCTGGTGACCACGCATTACATGGACGAGGCCGAGCTGTGCCAGCGGGTGGGTTTTATCAGCCAGGGCCGTCTGGTGGCGCTCGATACGCCGGATCGGCTCAAAGAGACCCAGATGCGCGGCCACGTGCTCGAGATCGACTGCGTCGAGAGTGAGGCGGCGCTGCGGGTTTTGCAGGCTGCCAGAAAGAGCGGTCGGTTGCCGTTGGACGATGTGGTGCTCTATGGGGCGCAGATCCATGCCGTGGTGCCGGACGCCAGGACGTTCAAGACGCCGATCGTCGAACTGTTGGCGGAGCACGGCATTCGGGTGAAGGCGGTCGATTGGATTGCGCCGACGTTGGAGGACGTGTTTATCTCCTCTGTCAAAGGGAGGGAGGAATGAGCGACTGGCGGGTGGCAAGTGATAGGGGGCAGGAGTTGGGGGGGCAGTTGCGGCAGATTGTGCGCCCCAGAGCGGTGGGCAGCGCTGTCTATCGCCGGCTGCCGGGATCAAAAGACGTGGCGGGTTGGGCCGCCGATGCCCCGATCGCCGGGCGTTGTTGGGTGTCGGGGCAGGACTTGCCAGGCGGGCCTGTCGATCTGCCCAATCCCCGGTCTGAAAGCCGTTTGCCGTCTGGTATGTTGCGTTTCAGGCCGGGTGTGGCGCGCCCTCGCCGCCTGGCAGTGACTGTTGTGGCGGTGTTTTTGGTGGCGCTGGCCTGCGCCCTGGGGCCGCGCCTGGGTGGGCGGGTTTCAAGCGCCCAGTCTACAGGCGGCGGGCGGCTGGAAGCTTCTGGCATCATCCAGGCCGACGAGGTGACGGTGGCCAGCGAATGGGGTGGGCAGATCGTAGAACTGTGGGTGGAGGAAGGGACGGTGGTGGCGGCGGGTGATCGGGTGCTGCGGCTGGATACGTCGCTGCTCGACGCCCAGATCCGGGCGGCCAGAGCGGCGGTGGCTGTGGCTGAGGCTGGATTGGCCCAGGCCCAAGCCGGGGCGCGTCCGGGGCAGGTTGCCATGGCCGAGGCGCAACTGGCGCAGGCAGAGGTGGCGCGCCTGGCGGCCAGGCAAACGGTGAGCGACACGCTGTCGCTGGTGGAGAATCCCCAAGAGATTCTGTTACAGATAGCCGTTATGCAGGCGCAGGCCGAGGCGGCGGCGCATCAGGTGGCGCAGGCGGTGATGCTCAAGGATGCTGCTGCGGTCGCCAACGACAAGTTCGAGGAAATCCAGGCCGACTGGAGCGGCGGGCGTAAAAAGGTTTGGGTCGACGCCGGGCCTGTCGAGGAATTGCGCGGTCAGTTGCCGGAGGAGTATCGGCCCCTTTTGCCCGCCGATCCGCCGGACGGTGTGTATCTTTTTGGCGATATCGAGGTGGTCATTCACGGCGATACCTACGAGCTGTATCGCTGGATGCAGGTCGAGATCCCTTTTGAGCTGCACCTGGCGCCCAATGGCTGGTGGCAGGCGTGGGTGGGGGTCAACGCGGCCGTGGCGCAGCAGGCGGGCCTGGAGGCTTTGCTGGCGCAGCTCTACGCTCAACGGGCGCATCCCCAGAGCCTGGAGGCCCTGGTCGACGAGTCGCTGGCGGCTCTGGCCCAGGCCGAGGCGCAGGTGGCAGCGGCGCAGGCGCAGGTGGACGGTTTGAAAGCGGGTGTGTCGGTTCAGCAACTGGCGGCGCTGGAGGCGCGGGTGCTTCAGGCGCGCGCCGCGCTCGATTCACTGCTGACCCAACGGGCTGCCCTGGAGCTCACTGCGCCGATGGCGGGCGTGGTGGTGAGCGTGCCTGCCCACGCAGGCGAAGTGGCAGCGGCGGGCGCGCCGCTGTTCACCCTGGCCCGGCTCTCGGAAGTGCGGCTCAGGCTCTACCTGCCGGAGACGCAGATCGGGCAGGTGCGGCTGGGCCAGCGGGTGCAGGTGACGGTGGACAGCTTTCCAGGGCGGGTTTTTGAGGGGGAGGTGGCCTACCTGGCCGACAGCGCCGCGTTTACGCCGCGCAACGTGGCTACCAAAGAGGAGCGGGTGCACCTGGTCTTTGCTGTGGAAGTGAGGCTGTCCAACGACGATGGGGCGCTCAAACCGGGCATGCCGGCCGATGCGGTGTTTGTGGAGGGGTGAGGAAAGCATGAAGAATGTACGGTATGGCTGGTTGGTGGGAGCGATTTTCACGGTCATGCTGCTCGGTGGTTGCCAGGCGGTGGGTCTGCAGGCTGACGAGTCGGAGCTGTTGATGGCATCGGGCACGATTCAGGCCGATGAGGTGCGCGTCGCCAGCGAATTGGGCGGGCGCATCGTGCGGTTATCGGTTGAGGCGGGCCAGACGGTGAGTGTGGGCGACGAGTTGGTGGTGTTGGATGCGGCATCGCTGTTGAGTAAACTGGCCGAGGCCGAGGCTGCCATAGTGGCGGCCCAGGCGGATTTGGAGGTGGTCCGGGCCGGGCCGCAAGCCGCCGAGATCGCGGCCATGCAGGCCTCGCTGGCGCTGGCCGGCGCGCAACACGATGGCGCGCTCGCTGCCTGGGAGAACGCCATTGTGGCGGTGGAGAGCCCCCAGGAACTGGACGCGCAGATCGCCGACGCGCGCACCCAGGTCGAACTGGCGGCGCAGAATGTCGAGCTGGCCGAGGCTCAACTGGCGCGCGAGAGGCTGCTGCGCGATCAACGTCCGGAAGGTTCGATGGAGCGGCAGGTGTTCGATCTGCAGGTGCAGGCCGCCGAAGAAGCGTTGGCGGCGGCGCAGGCTGAGGAGCGGGCGGCCCAGATACTGCTCGACCGGTTGTGGGTCATCCGCCGCCAACCGCTGGCGCTGCTGGCGCAGGCCCACAGCGCTGAAGGGCAGCATCGGATCTCTGAGGCGGCGGTGGTCGTGGCTCAGGCCCGGTTGGACGATCTGTTGGCCGGGCCGGCGCAGCACGAGATCGCCGTGGCGGAGGCCAATCTGAATCTGGCGCAGGCCCAGGCAGACGTGCTGCGGGCGCAGTTGGCCAAATTCACGCTGACAAGCCCGGTGAGCGGGGTGGTGCTGGATCGGCTTTTGTATGGCGGTGAGGTGGCCGCTCCGGCGGCCACGATCCTGACGCTGGCCGATCTCGGCGCCGTGACGCTGATGGTCTACGTGCCGGAGAATCGTATCGGTCAGGTGACGTTGGGCCAGGCGGTGCAGGTGACGGTGGATAGTTTTCCGGGCCGGACTTTCGAAGGCCGGGTGGCGCGCATCGGCAGTGAACCCGAGTTCACGCCGCGCAACGTGGCCACCCAGGAGGAGCGGCTGAACACGTTCTACGCCGTTGAGGTGCAGCTGCCCAACCCTGAGGGTCTACTCAAGCCAGGTATGCCCGCCGATGCGACTTTTTGATACCGGCCTGACGGTTAGGGCGACGCTTTGGGTATGACGATCCACAGGATGAGGTAGGGGATCAGGCCCGGCAACCCGCCAGGGAAAAACAGGATCAGAAACAGCAGACGGAACCAAAAGACGTCGATATCAAAGAATTCGGCCAGACCGCCGCACACGCCACCCAAGATGCGGTAGCGCCTCGACCGGCGTAGCTTGTGACTCATGCTAAAGGGTTCTCCTGTGTCCTGTATTTGGGAATGGTTTCTGTTTCCATTACGCATCAAAAGCTGAGCAGTTTCACTGTCGAATCGACAACAAAACAGCCACTCGTGGGCCAGGCCTTGCAGTGGCTGTTTCTTTGGACCGGTCGGTTGTTTCGGCGGCAAGGGACAAAAGAGACACACTGGATGGTGCCAGGTGTCCCTTGGAACGGTGTCTTGGAACGGGGTGTCAGACGCCAAAACGATAGCCGACCCCACGTACCGTTCGCAGGCGGGCCGGTCGGCGTGGGTCTGCCTCGATCTTGCGCCGCAGCCAGGAAACGTGCACCTGAAGCGTGCGCATATCCCCCAGGTAATCGGTCTCCCAGACTTCTTTCATGAGGAACCTGTGACTCAGCACCTGATTGGGATAGCGCATAAAGGTGGCCAGCAACTGGCATTCCTTGGGCGTGAGGCGAATCAGACCATGCCCGTTTTTCAACTCTCGGGTTTTTAGATCGAGATTCAAGTCATCGACGGTGAGGACTTGAGGTACCCGAGCTGGCTTTTCTTTCTTCCCGCTCATCATGCACCTCCTTTTTTCTCACCCCCCAGGTCTATTATAGCATAGATCACCAGCCAGGAAAGCCCTACGGCCTGCTCAATCTTAAAATTTTCGGTCTGTTTCAAAGGTGTAATTTTCCACAGGTGAGGCCGACAAGAGGAGGCTGGAGGCACTCGGATACTGAGCAGGCAGATGACAAGCTTCAGAATTCTGTGATATAATGAGGCATCGGTTGCGAGCAACCTGTTGTGAGGAGGAAACGATGACAGAATCGGATCAGGGGCGGCAGCCTGCTGTGCCATCCATTCAACCTGACCTGCCGGCCCAGGCGGATCATCTCGACTTTTCGCCCTATGTACAAACCTTTGTGGATATCATCACCGACCGGAACACCCAGACGCCCTTGACGATCGGGGTTTTTGGCGCCTGGGGAAGCGGCAAGACCAGCCTGATGCAGATGATCCGGCGGCAACTGGTGGCCTGGCAGCGCCAACAGGCGCGCTCCGAGGCGAACCAGGAGCGAAAACTGCTGACCGTCTGGTTCAATGCCTGGCGTTACAACCGCGACGCGGCGCTCTGGCAGGCGCTGGTGCTGCGCGTGCTGACCGTGCTACGGGCCGAGATGCGAGGAAACCAGAACGCTCTGGACCTTTTGGATCGTATCGAGGTCAACCTTTACCGGGCAGCCAACCCGGCCTCGTTGGGCGAACTGGTCATCGAGGGGCAGTCGTTGTTTGGCGGCGGCGAGGCCGGGGCGCAGTTCAGACTGCCCACCAGCGTGGGTCTGGATCTCTTGGAAGAGATCGCTCAGGCCCGGGCACAGGTCTCAGACGAGCAGGAAAAAGGGGTGGCGGCAGCGCAAGCCTTTCAACGGTCGATGGCGCGGCTGCGCACCGATCTCGACCGCAAACGGGTCGAGGCGCTGGAGAGTTTTCTGGACGATTTCCAGACGCTGGTTCAGAACCACGTCTATCCGGGCGCGCTGGTCGTTTTTGTGGACGATCTGGATCGTTGCCTGCCGGAAAAGGCGGTCGAAATTCTGGAGGCCATCAAGCTGTTTTTCGACGTCGAGCACTGTATCTTTGTTCTGGGCATCGACCGGCAGGTGATCGAGCGGGGTATCCGCCTCAAATATCACGATTACGAGACGCTGGACGAAGAGGGGCCGCCGCCGATCAGCGGCACACAGTACCTGGAAAAGATCGTCCAGATCCCGTTTCAACTGCCGGTCATCGACCGTGTGGCGATGGAAGATTACGTGCGGGAAATGGTGCCAGACCTGAAGGAGGTCGATGCGCGTTGCTACCGGGTTTTCACCGTGGGCATGGAGCCGAACCCCAGGCGCGTCAAACGTACACTCAACATCTTTTTGTTGCTCTGGCGGCTGGCCCGTAACCATCCGGAGCTGGCGAGCGGCATCAAACCGGTGCGCCTGCTCAAGATCGTCATCGTCCAGATGCATCATCCCAAACTGTTTGCCCTGTTGCCCAACGATCCGGGTTTGCTCATCAGGCTCGAAGAAAGGTTTCGGCAGGCCGAGAGCCAGCGAGAGCGCCGGTACTCGGAGCAGGTCGGCGAGTCGACCGGCATCGTCGAGGCGGCCGGGCCGGAAGCGATCTTTTTGGGCAACGCGCAACTGCGCGATCTGCTCACCTTGCACGACATCAGCGAGCCAGATGCCAATTTTGTCGATATCCAGCCCGCCGAGGTCAAAGAATACGTCCATCTGAGCAGCAGCGCCGTGGAGGATTGGGCCATTCGCGAGGGCAAGGTGGCGACGGTGGAGCCTCAGTTGGTGCGGGTTCCGGCCGGCGAGTTTTCGATGGGTGTGAAGCCGGAGGCCATCAGTGAGCTCATCGCTCTCTACGAGGAGGAAGGGCTGGGCGCCGACCGGCAGTGGCTGCTGGCGCAGACGCCGCAGCACACCCTGACACTACCCGCCTTTGATATGGGACGTTACCTGGTGACCAACGCCGAGTATGCTGCTTTTGTGGAGAGCTCGGCAGGCGCCGTATCGCCGCCGCGCCACTGGAAGGGCGGCGCCGTGCCGCCCGAACTGGCGCGCCACCCGGTGGTCAATGTCACCTGGCAGGATGCCCTGGCCTACTGTGCCTGGCTGAGCGGGCGCACGGGCAAGCAGTATCGCCTGCCCACCGAGGCCGAGTGGGAAAAGGCGGCCAGTTGGGAGCCGCAGGGGAGCAAAAAGCGCGCCTATCCCTGGGGAGACGATTGGGACCCCGCCAGATGTAGCAACGCCGCCTCACCTGAGCGCGGGGTCAGTCCTGTCGGTCACTACAGCCAGGTCGGCGGCGACAGCGCCTATGGCATCAGCGACATGGCAGGCAACGTGTGGGAGTGGACGCTGAGCAAATGGGGGCGGGATCGGAGCCAGCCAGCTTTTGTTTACCCCTACAACCCCACCGATGGCCGCCAGGCGTTGGACGGCTCGGAGCTGCGAGTGTTGCGCGGCGGCAGCTTTCACGATGGCCGTGGTTGGTGCCGGGTGAGCTCACGCTTTCCCAACGAGCCACTGCTGGCGGCCGATTACATCGGCTTTCGAGTGGTCAGGGTGGAGGAGCCATGACACATCTGGAAACGTTGCTTCAGCAGGCGAAAGCAGGACAGTTGACCCTGCTGCTGGGCCTGGATCTGGCCGTAGAGGCCACCGGTCTACCTTCAGGACAAGAGTTGGCGCATGGCCTGGCGGCCGAGTATCATCTACCTGTCGCCGACTCGCTGGCGGCGGTGGCTCAGGGACCAAAACAGCGGGGACAGCAGTGGCAGTATGCCAGCTATCTGAAAAAAGCGCTGCCGCCGGACGGCGAGCCCGGCCCGCTGCACCGGGCGGTGGCGGCCTTGCCGCTGCCGCTGTTGATCGCCACGACCTACGACGATCGCCTGGCTCGCGCCCTGGCCGAGGCGGGCCGTCCGGCCAATCTGTTGCTCGAAGATCGAGACCTGGAGCAGCGCCGCTTCGAACGGCCCGATCTGATCAAACTCTGCGGCGATGTGGGCCGCCCCCATACGCTGGTGGCGGCGGAAGACGAGTATCTGGATGTGTTGCTGGATGATAACCGTCAGGCGATTTTGGATCGGGTGGGTGAGGGGCTGCACGAGACGGTGCTGCTGCTGGGTTGCGATCCGGCCAGGGACGGCGATTTTGACAACTGGCTCTACTTTGAGGTGTTGAGGAAACTGGGAGCTTTTGGCGTTCCGGGTTATCTGGTGTGGTCGCAGCCGGCGGCAGCCGACGTGGCTCGCTGGGCCGGGCGAAACGTGACGATCATCGACGCTGAGCCGCTGGAATTCTTGAACGCGCTGGCGCAAGGGTTGGAAGGCGCGCCGGTGGCGCAGCCGCCAGACAAAGAGATGGCCGCCCTGCGGGGGTTGTTACAACTGCTGCGCGGCTCACCCACTCGGGCGCAGGTGGACACAGCCATTGCTCAGGTGCCCGCGACGCAGCGGCTCAGGTCGATCCGCATCACCTTCCGGTTGCGCCTTTCGGCTGAAAATAACCTGCGGCTGGCGCTCGATCTGGCTTACGATCCGGATATCGAGCATTTTTCGGGCGATTTTGTGGATAGCGGCATCTCGCTGCAGCGGTTGCGCAACTGGACGGCCAGTGCGGAAGAGAGGCGAAAAAATTGGGAACTGCCTCAGAACAGCCCGGTGGAGCAACGCGCTCTGGAATTTTTCGAGGCGCTGCTGCCGTCTGGCTCTGTCGAGCGGCAAAAGTACGAGAGAGCGCTCTATGTGCGCCAGCGCTTTGCCGACGCGCTCTATATCGTCTTTGAGCCAGACGACGAACGCGGCCGGTTGTCGCGTGTGCCCTGGGAATTGTTACACGATGGTCAGGTGACGTTGGGCCGCGGCTTTTTGGGCCTCAAATACCCGGTCTATCGGCGGATGCCGGACGGCGCCGCGCTGAATCGGATGGCGGGGCGCATCCAAAAGGCGCTGCTCGTGGCCGCCGATCCCACGCAAACGCTGGGTGAGTTGAACGCCGAGCTGGATTGGCTCAAGACGACATTGGAAGGCGCCGGCCTGACGGTGGACGTGCGCCGACCCGACGATCCGGACGTGAGCGACCCGGAGGCGATCAAGCGGCTGTTGCGCGACGGCGGCTACCAACTCTTTCACTTTACCGGGCACGGTCTGTTCAACGATGACGAACCAACCAGGAGCAAATTGATGCTGGGCCGGGCCAGGGAGCGTGATATAGCGCTCACTGCCGAGGCCCTGGCCGAGGCGGCCCGCGAGAGCGCGCTGGTGCTCGTCTTTTTGAGCGCCTGTGAGGTCGGGTTGACCGACGAATTGCGGTCCAGCCGGCCCTGGGAGGAAGCCGGCGTCGTCGATGCCCTCACCCGCGCCGGCGTGCCGGCGACGGTGGGAATGCGCTGGCGGGTGGGCGATCAGAACAGCCGGAAAATTGCCCAGACCTTTTACACCGAGTTGCTGGGCGGCAAACCGGCCGAGCGGGCGCTGACTTTTGCCAGGCAGGCAGTGGCCGGTGAGGCGGATTGGGCCAACCCCATCTTGACCAAACGCCACGGCGTTCTGTGAAACTCAGCCGTCCAACACGCTGGTGCTGACCAGATTCTCATCCAGTTGGGCGTTTTCCAAAAGCGGCGCGTGTTTGGCCCACAGGCCCACCGCCCGCTCTGGCTGCTGGCCCGTGAAATGGCTGCCACAGCGCGGGCAAACGTCGCAGGTCTGGCCCTTTTTGATGGCCTTGCCGGTCACCAATCGTCCCTGGGCGCGGTGCGGGCAGCGATGGCCGCTGAACTCGTTGACCAGATCGCACAGGCCATTGGTCAACGGATCAAAGACGGGCGGCTGCTTTTTGGGCACAGCCTTGGCCATGGCGGCCACCTTGCCGGTGTCCAACAGAGTGGCGATGCGAGCCTTGAGCGGCTGGCCTTTGGCCACCAGCGCCCAGAATTCCTGCCAGTGGGTATCTGTGCCGACAAAAATCTCGTCCAGGTTGTGGGGGTCCAGCAGCAGGTCGAAACGCTCCACATCGGGCACTTCTTCGCGCTGGTGCCAGGGCGCCAGGCCCTTGCGCAGGCCCTGGCTGACCCGCTCGGCTTCTGGCTGCCAGGCCTCGCGCTGGTCGGGCGTTACGAAGGTCAAAAGCTGCTGTGGCGAAAAGCTCAGGTGCACCCAGTAGAACCAGAGACGCAGCACCAGGTGATAATCGTCGGTGAAGCGCAAAAGCTCTGCCGAACAGAGACGGTAATCGTGCAACGGCAGCGCCAGATCGCCGCCAAAATGGGCCAGCGGCCGGTCGCCCAGGACGACGTCTACCTGGCTGCTGTCCTGGCCGTTGGCCTGACGCCGGTAAACGATCTCGAGATCGGCCAGGAATCTGGCGGCTGTTTCATCCACGGGCACATAACTCACCTGACAGGCCGGCCACCAGCGAGAGACGTAGAGCGGCAGTTGGGCCGGGACGCCGTCCGCGCCTTTGAGGGTGAGGATGCTCGCGCCGGCGTCTGCATCCCAGCGCCAGTGAGCGCGCACCGGATTGGCGGCGCTGTCTGGCACGCTGAGGCAGACGCTGATTTCGCCGTAGACCTGGCCATCCTCACCGCTGGCCTGCACGGTGAGCGTTTTGTCGGTGGGGGTGTGGGCCAACGGATCGGCGGGCCGGTGGATGAGATGTAGATAGACGTAATAGGATTTGTCGTCGTCCAGGGGCAGGGGGACTTTGTTGATCTTGAAACGATCTTTGGTTTTGACACAAAAGCCCCGCTCGTCGCCCGCGCCCCAGGCCACCCACAGATCGGGCTCTTGCCCTGAGCCTGTCGAAGGGTCACCCTCGGCGGTGCCGTAGGCCTGCCAGAGCGCCGGGTCGTCCGACTGGGCGTTGGGCCGGGTGTAGCCCTTGGGATGGATCCAGATCGGCCCCAGGGCCGGTTTGTTGTTCTGGTTGCGCCGGATGCGCAGTTTCAGAACCTTGATGCCGAAAGGCTGGTAATCCACGCAGTGGTTATCGGTGGGGGTCTGCCGCTCAATGACTTGAATCTCGACGTCGTCTCGCGCCATCGTTGCCTCCTGTCTGGGGAAATGGCCGTTCCGTAAAGACCGACGAGAGGCATTATAGTATCGAAACAGGTTTTGAGCAATCGGAGGTGAATCATGGTCGAACCGCCTGTGCCCACACTCGCCGAACTGCCCGACTTGCCTGGGCCGCCTGTCGTGACGGTCACGCCGGCGAGCCGGCCCGCAGCCGCGCCTGCCGTTCTGCCCGATGTGCCCGCGGTCGAGGACAAGCTGAATTTCGGCCCCTATGCCCGGACGCTGCTCGATATCATTTTGAACCCCAACACCCAGACGCCGCTGACCATCGGCATTTTTGGCAGTTGGGGCAGCGGCAAAACCAGCCTGATGAAAATGATCGAGGCGGGTCTCCGGCGACCGCCGCGTGAGGAGTTGGTCACGCGGCAGACGTTTACCGTCTGGTTCAACGCCTGGCTCTACAGCAAAGAAGATACCCTGTGGCGGGCGCTGGTCATGCAGGTGTTGGGCGGCCTGCGGCGCATCCAGGACCTGGACGCAAAGGCGAGAGCCGAACTGAACCAGCTCACCGAGCAGCTTTACCGCGCTGTGGGGCCTTCGGAGCTGGGCACGCTGTCTATCGCTGCCGCCGAGCTGTTGAAAGAAGAGAACACCAACGCCGCTCAACTCACGCTGGCGCTGCAACATGGGCTGGACTTTTTGGAAAACATTGCCGCCGCCCGCCAGCAGAGTGAGGTGGCAGCGGCCAGGGCCCTGCGAGATCAGGTGCGGCGGGCCACGGCGCTCCTGGAGCAGGAGCGCATCGAATCGCTGGAGAGATTTCAAGAGCAGTTCCGCGAGCTGATCGAGCAATACGTGCAGTCGCGTGGTTTTTTGGTGGTCTTTGTCGATGACCTGGATCGCTGTTTGCCGGAAAAGGCGGTCGAGGTGCTGGAGGCCATCAAGCTGTTCCTCGACGTGCCGGGTTGCATTTTCATCCTGGGCATCGACCGCGACGTGATCGAGCGTGGCATTCGCCTGCGCTACGGCGAGATGGGCGGCATCGGCGACTATGAGGGCATCCAGCTCAACGTGGACCGCGAAGCGGTGGAAAGGGGGGCCACCGAAGCGGCCAAATACCGTTACTTTTTGCAAGAGCTGTACGTCGACGCTGTCGATGTCATCGACGGCGAACGTTACCTGGAGAAAATCATCCAGATCCCCTTTGTTTTGCCGCCCATCAGCCCGCAGGCGATGGGCCGTTTTGTGGCCCAGCTCACGCCCGATCTGCCCGATCCTCGTTGTGGGTTGGTTTTTGTGCGTGGGCTGGAGCCCAACCCGCGCCAGGTCAAGCGGGCGTTGAACATTTTTGCCCTGCTGTGGGCGCTGGCGCAGAATTTGTCTACCCAGGTCTCGCCGGTTCGACTGGCCAAGCTGGTCGTTCTTCAGCAGCGGCACGGCGATCTGTACGAGCGGCTGCGTCAGGAGCCGTCGTTGCTCATTGCCTGGGAGCGCGCCTTTCGTGCACGCCAGGACAGGGAAGGGTACGCGCAGTGGTTGGGAGAGTCGGGCTCCGATTGGTATAGCGCTGATGAACTCAAATCGGCGGATGCGCCTTTTCCTGAAGAGCTGGAGGCCTACGACGAGCGCGAGGCTCTGGAATGGCTGCTCACCATGCATCCTTTGACCGGCGCCGATGCCGCGGAGGCCAATTTTGTGGACATGACGCCGGCAGAGGTGCACAATCTGGTCTTTCTGGCCTACACAGCCGAGAGTGGTCCGGAAATCAAGATGCAGGAGAGCTTTGTTTCGAGCCAGGTCAAGGCCATGGAATCGACACCGCCAGAGATTATCCTGGAGGCGACCGGGCCTGTGCCACTGTACCAGTACATTCGGTTTTCCCAGGAGGAGATCAGTTACGTCGCCACGCAGGCGCTGGAACCGGTGACCAAACTATCGTTGAACATGCAGCGCAGCCCAGAGGTGCCAGATCACTTGATGCGGGGCGTGGTCGATGCCGGGCGTCGCCTGGCCGAGTGGCTGGGGCGGCAGGCCTCGCCTGAGGTGATGGACAGCCTGCGCAAAGAGGGGCGGATCGTGCAGATGCTGAACCCTTCTCGCGGCGCTCAGGTCTTGCTCGGCAGCGGCGACGACACCCAACTGGCGCGTCTGCCCTGGGAGATGGTCTTTGACGCCGACGAAGACCCGTCGTTCGAAAAGGTTTCGCTGAAAGGTTTTTGGGGCGGCCGGCACATCATCGAACGTCCCCTCGAGATGGGTCTCACCCGCAAGCGCGCTGCGCCCCCACCCACGGTATTGTCGTCTGAGGGCCGCACGCCGCGCGTCGATCTGGTTCTCGACTGGGGCATCGACGCCACGCACGTGCAGGGGCTGTTCTCCGAGCTGGAAGATACCTGGCCCATCGGGGTGATGATGGCCGATGAACCGGAGGCCCTCCGCCGCAGCCTGCTGGAAGACCCCGCCGATGTCTATGTGGTCTATGGCCGGGGCTGGCAAGAGATCGGCGAGAGCGTCATCGGCATCGGCAAGGGCTATCCGCTCATGGTCAAAGAGTTACGCGAGTGGCAGTCGGCGCAGCGCAAGGGGCCGCTGGCGGAAAAGGTCGATCGATGGCGTCAGGGGGCGCGGCTCTTTTACTTTGCCCTGCAGGGTGATCCCACGCAAGAGATCGACTGGTCGGCCTGGCTGGCGGTGTTGCAGCCATTCGGCGCGGCCGGTATCATCGCGCCTCTGATCTATACCCCCGGCGAGTGGCCGCTGCGCCTGATGCGCCACTTTTTCCGCCGTTTCCTGGCCGGTGAGCCGGTGGGTGAATCGTTGCGTGATGCCCGGCTGGAGATCTACGAGGAGAGTGGCAACCCGCTGGGGTTGATCTGTGCCCACTTTGGCCTGCCGGAATTGCGGCTGGCGCGATTGGACGACGACGACAACGGGGAGATCGATTGAGATCAAAACCCTGCCGCAGGCCAGGCCTGCAGCAGGGTGGGGGCAGCGAGCGCTCAGGCCCAGCGGATCAGATGCATCTCGAAGGCATTGCTCAGGTCTGAGTGGCGCGGCAAGATGCGGATGGCATAACCGTACTGGCCACTCTTTTCACAGGGCACGACGCCGGAAAAGAGGTAACTGCCGCCGCCGTTGGGCTCGGCGTGGGTCATGGCCATCGCCCGGCCGTTGACGATCTGGCCGTTGTGGTCCACCTGACCATGAAAGAACTCTACCCGCACATCGGCAGGCTTGAGCTCACCCAGGACGACCTCGGCCTGCACGCGCAATGAGTCGCCCACACTCAGCTCGGGTGGCAGATCGTCCTGGATGCGCAGGATCTGGATCTTGTCCCATTGCTGGCGCAGACGGGCTTTCCAGTCGGCCAGGGCTTTTGCCGCGGCCATATTATCGGCCATCAGACGATGATGGCGCTGCGAGGCGGGCATGTAGGCCTCTTCCATGTAGTGCAGCACCATGCGGTTGGTGTTGAACACCGGACAAACGGCGGTCATGGAGGCCTTCATGCGGGCGATCCAGCGGCGGGGCAGGCCATCGCGGCCGCGCTCGTAAAAAGCAGGCACCACCTCTTGCTCCAACAGATCGTACAACGCTCTCGATTCCACATCGTCCTGGTAATCGTTATCGGTATAGACCTCGCCGTGACCGATGGTCCAGCCGACCTCTGGGGTGTAGGCTTCGTCCCACCAGCCATCCAGGACGCTGAGGTTGATGGCGCCGTTGGCGGCAGCTTTCATGCCACTGGTGCCGCTGGCCTCGCGGGGGCGGCGTGGGTTGTTGAGCCACACGTCGACGCCTTGCAGCATGTAGCGGGCCAGGTTCATGTCATAGTTTTCCAAAAAGACAATGTGTTCGCGCAGTTCCTGGCGGCGGGCAGTGTGAATGATGTGACGGATCAACTCTTTGCCCTGGGTATCGCGCGGATGGGCTTTGCCGGCAAAGATAAACTGCACCGGGCGTCCCTGAACGTTGGCCAGGCGCACCAGTCGCTCGACATCACGAAAGATCAGCGTGGCCCGTTTATAAGTGGCGAACCGCCGGGCAAAACCGATGGTCAGCGCTTCCGGGTCTAGCACCTCGCTGGCCTGAGCGATCTCGGCGGGAGGAGCGCCTCGTTTCAGCAACTGCTCGCGCAGTCTGCGGCGGGCCACAGCCACCAGCCGCTCGCGCCGCCGTTCGTGGGTGCGCCACAGTTCACCATCTGGCACGGCATTGATGCCTTCCCAAATGGACTGATCCGCCGGTTCTTCGCGCCAGTGCGGCCCCAGATAACGGTCGTAAAGCTCGGCCATGTCGTGCGACACCCAGG
>JBMOMT010000011.1:0-30038 GCA_049324835.1 Chloroflexota bacterium
AGTGTTTTTTGCCGCATTTTGACCGTTTTCCCATCTCGAAGGCGCAGTCCCAACACTTCTTTGGCCCGAATCACATACCTGGATTTCTGCCAATTCGATCCAACTCGGGGAAATTGGTGTGTCAGGTCTTGTAGCCCTCAAGAGAAGCGTATCCATCGAACCTGCGGCAGGGTTTCCCACAGATTTTAGCCACACTCGTTTCATTTGCCCCGTCTGTCCCCCATCAATCCCAGCCCTGTTCACGCCAGGTGAGGCGCGATGAATTGTGGTATAATACGGCCCACGACCGCGAACGAGCTATCCCAACGGAAGGAGCATCCAACACATGGGCGATCATCTCTCACTGGCAACCCTCATCCGCCGCGCGCGCGGCCAGGAACCGGCCGATCTGCTGCTGGCCAACGGCCAGGTGATCAATGTCTTTACCGGCGAAGTGCTGCCGGCCGATATTGCCATCGCCGGCGGGATCATCGTCGGCCTGGGCCGGGGCTACAGCGCGCGGGAAACCATCGACCTGGCCGGGCGCGTGGTCTGCCCTGGCTTTATCGACGGCCACCTGCACATCGAGAGCACCATGCTCACGCCCTACCAGTTTGCCCGCGCCGCCGTGCCCCGCGGCACCACCGCCGTGGTGTGCGATCCTCACGAGATCGCCAACGTGCTGGGGCTGGACGGTATCCGCTACATGCTGGGGGCCAGCGAGAACCTGCCGCTGACCGTCTTTGCCATGGCTTCGTCCTGCGTGCCGGCCACCCACCTGGAAACGGCCGGCGCGTCCCTCTCGGCCCAAGACCTCTCGACGCTGCTGGATCATCCCCGCGTGCTGGGGCTGGCCGAAATGATGAACTATCCGGGCGTGCTGTTGGGCCTGCCCGACGTGCTGGCCAAACTGGAAATGGCCCGCCGCCGCGGCCTGCCCATCGACGGCCACGCGCCGGGCCTCAGCGGGCGCGACCTCCAGGCCTACGTGGCTGCCGGGGTGCGCTCCGACCACGAATGCACCGATCCGGACGAGGCCCGCGAAAAACTGCGCGCCGGCATGTACCTGATGATCCGCGAGGGCACCACCGAGCACAACCTGGCCGAACTGCTGCCCGTCGTCACCCCGGAAAACGCCCGCCGCTGCCTGCTCGTCTCCGACGACCGCCACCCCGACGACTTGATGGATCGCGGCCACCTGGACTATTCGATCCGGCTGGCGGCGCAGCAGGGACTGAACCCGATCACGGCCGTGCAGATGGTCACCCTCAACGCCGCCGAGCGTTTCCGGCTGTGGGATCGCGGCGCGGTGGCCCCCGGCTATCGCGCCGACCTGGTCGTGCTGGATAACCTGGAGCAGCTCACCGTCGAACAGGTTTTCAGCGGCGGCGTGCGGGTGGCCCGGAACGGGCAGATGCTGCCCGCCCCGCCGCCAGAGGCCATCGCTGCGCCGCCCTCGGTGCGGGTGAATTGGGATCGCCTGAACCTGGAAATCCCCGCCCGGGGGGAGCAGGCGCGGATCATCGGCATCGTCGAAGGCCAGATCGTCACCGAATCGCTGACCCTGGCCGTCAAAAAAGAGAACGGCCTGGCCGTGGCCGATCCAGAGCGCGACCTGCTCAAGCTGGCCGTCATCGAGCGCCACGCCGCCAGCGGCAACGTGGGGCTGGGTTTCGTGCGCGGCCTGGGGCTCAAGCGCGGCGCGTTGGCCTCCACCGTGGCCCACGACTCGCACAATCTGATCGTGGCCGGGGCCAACGACGCCGACATGCTGGCCGCCGCCCAGGCCGTGGCCCGCATGGGCGGCGGGCTGGTCGCCGTCGTCGATGGGCAAACCATCGCCCGGCTGGCGCTGCCGGTGGCCGGGCTGATGTCGCAAGAGCCGCTGGAAACCGTGCGCGCCGGTATGGACGCCCTGCTGGCCGCCGCCCGCGATCTGGGCAGCCGGCTGCACAACCCCTTCATGATCCTCAGTTTTCTGGCGCTGCCGGTCATCCCGGCCCTGAAACTCACCGACAGGGGCCTGGTCGACGTGAATCAGTTCGATTTCGTGCCGTTGTTTGTTTAGTGACGATGCCATGACAGAATCCCGGCTTTTGCAGCTCCACCCCCGCGACAATGTGGCCGTCGCCCTGGTCGATCTGGCCGCCGGGGCAGCCGCCGCCATCGACGATGGCCCGGCGCTGACCCTGCGCGCCGACGCGCCCTTTGGTCACAAGGTTGCTCTGAGCGCCATCGCGCCCAGCGAGCCGGTGCTCAAATACGGCGAGGCCATCGGCCGGGCCACGCAGCCCATCGCCCCCGGCGATCACGTGCACACCCACAATCTGGTCTCGGCCCGCGCCCAACCTTCCATCCTTCCATCCTCCCCGCCCATCCATCCCCCCTCTACCCAACTTTTCAACCTTTCAGCCTTTCAACCTTCTGACCTCACCTTCCCCGCCTACCTCCGCGCCGATGGCCGCGCCGGCGCCCGCAATCATCTGCTGGTGCTGCCTTCGGTGTTCTGCGCCAACGTCGCCGCCCAGCGCATCGCCGAAGCCGTGCCCGGCGCCATCGCGCTGCCGCACCCCTACGGCTGCGCCCAGCTCGACATCGCCCGCACCGCCGACGTGCTGGCCGGCCTGGGCGCGCATCCCAACGTCGGGGCGACGGTCGTCGTGGGCCTGGGCTGCGAGATGCTCCAGGCCGACGATCTGGCGGCGCGCATCGCCGCCGCCGGGCAGACGGTGGAGGCGCTGAGCATCCAGTGCGAGGGCGGCACGCTGAAAACCATCAGCCGCGGGCGCGAGCTGGCCCACAAGCTGGCCGCTCACCTGGCGACGCAGCGACGACAGGCCGCGCCGTTGAGCAAACTGGTGCTGGCTACCGAGTGCGGCGGCTCCGACGCCACCTCCGGGCTGGCGGCCAATCCTGTCATCGGGGCCGTGGCCGATAGGGTTGTGGCCGCCGGGGGAACGGTGCTGCTCTCCGAGACCACCGAGCTGATGGGCGCGGAGCACATCCTGGCCCGCCGCGCCGTCAGCGCCGCGGTGGGCCGGCAGCTCGTGGAGATCGTGGCGGCGGTGGAGCGGGAGACGCTGCGCCTGGGCGCGGATCTGCGCGGCTCGCAGCCCACGCCGGGCAACATGGCCGGCGGGTTGACGACCATCGAGGAGAAATCGCTGGGTTGCATTTACAAAGCGGGGTCATCGCCGCTGCGCGGGGTGCTGGCCTACGCCGGGCCGCCGCCGGGGCCGGGGCTTTACGTGATGGACGCCCCCGGCCACGATGCGGAGAGTGTGGTAGCGATGGTGGCCGGGGGAGCGCAGGTCGTGCTGTTCAGCACCGGGCGGGGCACGCCGCTGGGCGCGCCGGCGGCGCCGGTGATCAAGCTCACCGCCAACCCACGCACCGCCCAGAGCATGGCGGATCACATCGACTTTTCGGCGGCCAGCGTCATCGGCGGCGAGACGACGGTTGCGGCGGCGGGCGAGGCGCTGTGGGCAGTGCTGCAACGCGTGCTGGCCGGCCAGCAGACGGCCAACGAAATCCTGGGCCACCACGAGCTGGCCATCACGCGGGCCGGGCCATCAGTATAGCGTTTTCTCGCGCCAGGCCGCATCCTGAGCCACGAGGGTATAGACCACCAGCGCTTTGGCCAGGTTCACCACGTCGGCGATGTGGGCGCGGGGCGTATCGGCAAAGTGCGAGTAGGCGCCGGGCGCGCCGATGAGGGCCACGTTGGGTGTGGCCGCCATGGCCGAGACGCAATCGCTGCGGCTGACATAGCCGGGGTTCTCGTGCAGGGCGATGCCGCGCCGCGCCAGTTCGAGCGCCAGATCACGCTGGAAGGCCAGCAGCCGCGGCTGGGTCACGCCGCCCTTGGCCCCGCTGGCCGCCCCGCAAAACAGCGCCCCCTGCCCAAAAGGAATGGCCGCCAGATCGCCGCGGGAAACGGCGTCTACCTCTTCGTGCAGGTCCGAGACGATGACCAGATCCGGCAGTTGCTCCGGCGGTGTGCGGGCAAACAGGCGCGCGCTGCCCCGCGAAAAGGCCTGATTGCCCGGCGCGACCACGCCCTCTTCTTCGTCGGTGAGCACCAGCAGGGCGTTGGCGTCGGTTTCGGCCAGCGCCTGAGCCGCCAGCACCAGCGCCGCCGAGCCGATGCCGTCGTCCACATAGCCGGTGATGAAACCGGAGGCCCGGTCCCACGCCGATTGGCCCACATAACACACGCGGGTAAAGGGCGGCAGCGCGGCGGCGTCGGTTTCAAAGCGCATCTGGCCATCGCGGCTCATGCCCAACTCACCCCGCGCCACCTCGATCATGGCATCGCTGGCCTCGTCATAGGCCAGGGCCAGGGCCGCGCGGCTGCCCTCGCCCTTGCGCGGCTCACAAAAGGGCGTCACCCGGTAGCCGGCGCCGTCGTGCTGGCGTGTCAGGTAGCTGCAAATATCGGCGTGGGCCATGAGCCACACCGGCTTTTGCGCCGTGGAGCCCAGCTCGATGGCGATATTTCCCGAGCGGCGATAATTACGATGAACGGCCAGCCGGCCGCGATGGCAGACCTCTGCCAGCAGGGCCTGCACTACCGGCCCGCGCGTATAGGTCGCCGTGCCGGAGGGGGCGTACGTATCGGCGATGCGCTGGTAGACGTAAAAAGCCCTTTCTGCGGTGATGGCCTGGTGGAGCCGGGTAAAAAGATCGGGATGAGATGCCAACAGTTTTTCCAGCATGAAAAATCCTCTCTAGCGGTATTCCATCTGACGGTAGCAATCTACCGGAGTGAATGGTAACTGCTCACCCTCCCGCAGGCTCTGGTAGGGGCACGGCATGCCGTGCCTCCTCGTGCCGCTACATTTTGCAGATTTACCGGACCCAGCCGGCTAAATTGTGGCATAGGATGACCGATTTCAGCCTGCGGGAGGGTAGGCTGAGCAGTTACAGTGAATGAACGATATCCGCCTGGGAGCAAAGGAATGCCGAACTCGATCGGGTGTGGCCCACACATGACCCAAAATCGTCCCCAACGAGTTGGGGACTCCCCACTGCCAGGGGTTCTCCGACAGACTGGTAATTTGGTGGGCAAATTATAATCCTTCTGCCACAGAACGCAACCCCGCATGTCGCCACTTGCAGTCTGCAAATTCTTGCGCAAGAAGGCTGTTTCTGGTATACTCTTTGCCAGGAGGAAAGGGATTGAAGGTTGCATTGGTGCACGATTGGGGCAACCAGGTCGGCGGCGCCGAAGGGGTGCTGCTGGCGCTCAAAGAGATGTTTCCCGACGCCCCGGTCTTTATGTCGATGTACGACCCGGCGGTGATGCCGGAGGTCTGCCAGTCCTGGGACATTCGCACTTCTTTTATGGACCGGCTCCCTCTGGTCAAGCGCCACCACCAGCCGTTTTTGCCCCTCTACCCGCTGGCCTTTGAACAGTTTGACCTGAGCGGCTTCGATCTGGTCATCAGCAACAAGAGTGGTTTCTGTCACGGCGTCCTCACCCCACCGGAGACGCTGCACATCGACTATTGCCTGACGCCGACGCGCTATGTGTGGGATTATCGCCATTACGCCCGGCGCGAGGGCATCGGGCCGCTGGGGAGCCTGCTGCTCCAGCCCTTTTTGCACCGGCTCCGGCTTTGGGACCGGCTGGCCGCCGACCGGGTGGATCATTTTGTGGCCATCTCGACCGAGGTACAGCGCCGCATCGCCAAGTATTACCGGCGCGATTCGACGGTCATCCACCCGCCGGTGGAAACGGATCGTTTCGAACCCGCTTCAGATCACGACGACTATTATCTGGTTGTCTCGCGGCTGGTGCCGTACAAGCGCATCGATCTGGCCGTGCAGGCGTTCAACCAGTTGGGCCTGCCGCTCAAGATCGGAGGCAACGGGCGAGATTTGCCAACTCTGAAGCGGATGGCCGGCCCCAACATCGAATTTCTGGGCCGTGTGCCAGACGACACACTGCCGGCGTTATATCAGCGCAGCCGGGCGTTGATCTTTCCCGGCTGCGAGGACTTTGGCATCGCCCCTCTGGAAGCCAACGCCGCCGGCCGGCCGGTGATCGCCTTCCGGGCCGGCGGCGCGTTGGATACGGTGATCGAAGGCAAAACCGGGCTCTTTTTCGACGCGCAAACGCCAGAATCGCTGGCAGCAGCGGTACGCGCCCTGGACGATTCTACATTCGATCCGGAGGCCATTCACCAACACGCCCTGCGCTTCGACAAAGCGGTCTTTCAAGACCAGATGATGCGCTTTGTCGAAGGTAAATATGCCGCGCACCAGAAAACAATGGGATAAAGTTCATGGAATTGCGTCAATACTGGCACATTGTTTGGAAACGCATCTGGGTCATCGTCGCGCTGGTGGTCATGGCCGGTGCGGTGAGTGTGGCGACATACCAGAAACCGCCGACAACCTATCAGGCCACGCTGCGCTTTACGGTGGGCATTGTGCCGGAAGAGCGTCCGGCCAACGAATACGGCTACGATTATTACTACACCTGGGTCACTTCCGAGTATCTGGCCGACGATCTGGCCGAAGTGGTCAAAGGCGGGGCCTTTGCCGCAGCGGTGGGCGCGCCGGCGGGCAGCGTCTCGGCCAGCGCCGAACACCGCATCCTCACCGTCACCGTGACGCGCAGCGGCGGGCCGGAGGTTTCAGAGGAGGTGGGGCGAATCGCCAATGCCGTGGCAGCCGTGCTCCAGGAGCGAGCCGGTGAGTTTTTTGGCCAGTTGGATCACAACGCCGCCGCCGTAGACCTCACCCTGCACGATCCGCCCATCGTGGCGCCGCTGCCGCCCGGCCTCACCGCCCGCCTGGACCTGCCCCTGCGCCTGGGGCTGGCGCTGCTGGCGGGGGTGGCCCTCACTTTTCTGCTGGACTATCTCGATACCACCATCCGGGAGCGCGCCGAGCTGGAGACGATGGGTCTGCCGGTGCTGGGCGAAATTCCCACCGGGCGTCGCCGCTGGCCCGGATCTGGATCGTTCGCTCGGCGCAGGCGATAGGCGCTCCACCACTCGCCGGCCTGCGGGAAGGTAGGCTGAGCAGTTACGAATTGCCAATTTCACCTGGTTGTGGTAGAATCCCCCTTCGGCCTGAGGGTCTGGGAGGTCGTGTATGGAGATACAAGCCTATTTCAAGATTCTCCGCCGTCGCTGGTGGATTTTGTTATTGCTGCCGGTCATCACCGCCGGCGTGGCGTTTGGTGTGAGCAAATTCCTGGTGAGTGAAGCCGTGCCGGGTTACCCCGTCTACCGCGCCTGGGTGATGTTGAGTGTCAGGCCGGCCCGGCCCGATCTGGGTCTGACCACCTCACTCAAGGCCCTGCTGCGTAATTACGTCGTCCGGCTGAATACCACCACCATGGCCAATCGTATCATCGACGAAGCCAAGCTGGACATGCTGGCCGACGAGCTCACCGGCGAGTGGCACATCAGCGCCGACGATTCCAACTTTACGCTGCGCGTCGAGGTGGATAACCCGGATCCCATCGTGGCCCAGCAGATCGCCCAAACCATGGCCGACATCGCCCGCTCGGATCAGGTCGAATGGAACAAAAATCTGGACCGGCGCGATCAGATAGACGTGGAGCAGGCGGATGTCGTGCGGGTGGGGCTGCAGAAACCCAACACCAAGATCAACACCGTGGCTGGCGCCGTTCTGGGCCTGGCGCTGGGCGGCGGCATCGTGGCTCTGCTGGAGTGGCTGGAGGCGGCCTTTGTGCGCACGCGTGACGACCTGGAGCGCACAGCGGCCCTGCCGGTGCTGGGTGCGATCCCGGCAATGGGGAGCAAAGGTTAGGCGACAGCAGAAATGGTAACGCCAAAGGCAGCACAACGTGTGATTCGCAGGATGGTAGAAAAACTTGTCACCGACTATGAGCCGCGCCAGATTATCCTCTTTGGCTCCTACGCTCACGGCGATCCCGACACAGACAGTGACATCGACGTGCTCATCGTCAAGGAAACATCGGAGCGTTTTCTCGACCGGTGGGTGACAGTTCATCGTATCCTTACCGGCTTGCACCACTCCCTGCCCATAGAGCCCCTGGTTCTGACGCCCCAGGAACTCGAGGACCGTCTGGCCAGTGGCGATCAATTCATTGCCGAGATCGTGGAGAGAGGGACGCTTTTGTATGCCGCGTAACGAGTCCACCTATCCGGCGGATTGGCTGCGCATCGCTGAAAAAGACTATGCCAGAGTGGAGCGCCTGCTCGGCAATCGTGATCCGGAAATGGCCGGGTTTTGTCTGCAACAGGCCCTGGAAAAATTCTTCAAAGCATTTTTGCTCTCCAAGGGGTGGCAACTCCGACGAATCCATAACCTTGACACTTTGCTAGACGATGCAGTGAATTATGAACCTGCACTGGAAAAATTCCGTGCGGCCTGCCAAAAGATCACGGCGTTTTATTTCGTGGAGCGTTACCCTCTCATGACCGACATCGGCCTGACAGAAAAAGACGTGCGTGAGTCTTGGGCACAGGTGCGAGACCTGGTCGAGAAGATTCGAACGGCGTTGGCCAAAGTGAACAAGGAGACCGAATGAGCAACGTGAGCCTGATCACTATCACCGACCCGCGTTCGCCCGCCAGCGAGGCTTACCGTACGCTGCGCACCAACCTGGAGTTTTTCAGTCTCGACGCGCCCATCCGCACGCTGCTGGTCACTTCGCCGGGTGCGGAAGAGGGTAAATCGACCGTGCTGGCCAACCTGGCCGTGACGCTGGCCCAAGTTGGCAAACAGGTCATCCTGGCCGATTGTGATCTACGACGGCCCAGCCAGCACGCCCTCTTTGGCCTGGACAACACCACCGGCCTGACGACGATGATGCTCGACGAAGGCGCGCAATCAGAGTTACCTCTGCGCCAGAGCGGCGTCGATGGCCTGCGCCTGCTGCCGGCCGGCCCTACACCGCCCAACCCGGCCGAGCTGCTCGGCTCGCGGCGTATGAAGGAAGCCCTGACGGCTCTACTGGAACAGGCCGATCTGGTGCTCCTGGACGCGCCGCCGGTGCTGGCAGTGACCGATGCCCTGGTGCTGGCGGTACAGACCGATGGGGTGTTGCTGGTGGTCAAGGCCGGCGCCACCCGCCGGGATCACGTTCAGCAGGCCAGGGAGCGGCTGGAGCGGGTCAACGCCCGCGTGGTGGGAGCGGTGCTCAACAACGCCCCCACAGACGAGAGGCTGCAAGGCTATTACGCCTGAAAGCCCATCGGCAGACGAGCGAGGAGTGATTGACACATGAAGGGTTTGATCCTCAGCGGCGGTAAAGGCACGCGCCTGCGGCCCATCACTTACACCAGCGCCAAACAACTGGTGCCGGTGGCCAACAAGCCGGTGCTCTTTCGCGTCATCGAGGCCATAAAAGAGGCCGGCATCACCGAAATCGGCATCGTGGTGGGTGATACGGCCGCCGAGATCAAGGCTGCCGTGGGCGACGGTTCACGTTGGGGCGTTCGGATCAGTTACATCCATCAGGAAGCGCCCCTGGGACTGGCCCATGCGGTCATGATCTCGCAGGCTTTTTTGGGCGAGGATCGTTTTGTGATGTTCCTGGGCGATAACGTCATTGAGGGTGGCATCAGCACGCTCATCCGTCAATTTGGCGAGAGAAACTGGAACTCGCAGATCGTCCTGACGCGGGTGGCCAACCCGCAGCAATTCGGCGTGGCCGAGCTGGAAAACGGGCGCATCGTGCGGCTGGTGGAAAAGCCGCGCAACCCACCCAGCAACCTGGCGCTGGTGGGCATCTATATGTTCGATCCGACCATCTTTGAAGCCGTCCATGCCATTGCCCCTTCCTGGCGTGGTGAACTCGAGATCACAGATGCCATCCAGTGGCTGGTGGAGCACGGTTACACCGTCTATCCCTACGTCCACGAAGGCTGGTGGATCGACACCGGCAAGATGGAGGACATGCTCGACGCCAACCGGCTGGTGCTGGAAGAGTTGGAGCCCCACGTGGCCGGTTACGTGGACCGCGACTCCAAGCTGGTGGGCAAGGTGACGGTCGAGCAGGGGGCCGAGATCATCAACAGCGTCATCCGCGGCCCGGCCATCATCGGCGAAGAGACGCGCATCGTCAACTCGTACATCGGGCCGTTTACCAGTATCTATCACCATTGTGAGATCAAAGACAGCGAGGTAGAACACTCGATCGTGCTGGAGCAGTGTCGTATCCTAGAGATCCCCCAACGCATCGAGGATAGCCTCATCGGGCGCAACGTCGAGATCACCCGCTCGCCACTCAAGCCCAGAGCGCACAAGCTCATCCTTGGCGATAACAGCCGGGTGGGCATTGTGAACAACGGTGGGTGAACCACAGAACCCAAGAGCATAAGGAGCAAACATGGGGACGGTAAAGAAATGGCGCAAGCGCAAGATCGCCAAACACAAACACCGCAAGCGTCTCAAAGACACCCGCTTCCAGCGTCGAAAGAACAAGTGATCTGACCGGACATCACCGTGTCTGCCAGACCGTTTGCCGGCTTTGCTGCTGGCGAGGTGCGTTACACCCGGCTGCCGGATCAGTTTTTCAGTGAGCTGCTGCCACAGATCGACAACCTGGCCGAGCTCAAGATCACACTGCACGTGCTGTGGCTGCTGCTGCAACAAAAAGGCTATCCGCGTTACGTCAGTGAAAGCCAGCTACGCGCCGACGCCGGCCTGCTGCGTGGGCTACAGACCGCCGGCGGCGAGGCGCTATCGGCGCTGGAGCGCGGCCTGGAACAGGCGGTCGCACGCGGTACGCTGCTCCGGCTGGCTGTCTGGCAGGCAGACGAACGGCAGACGATCAGTGATGTCTGGTATCTGCTGAACGACGCGGAGGGCCGTCGGGCTTATGGCGAAATCCTGGAGGGGGCACTACAACTGGATGTCCATGTAGTGCCCCCTGTGCCGCCCCCCCAACCACGCCCAACCATCTACGATCTCTACGAGCAGCACATCGGCCTGCTCAGCCCTCTCGTGGCCCAGGAGTTGACCGAAGCAGCAGAGACGTATCCGGCCCGCTGGATCGAACAGGCCTTTCAGATCGCCGCCGAGCGCGGCGTGCGACGTTGGCGCTACGTGCGGAGCATCCTGGAGCGTTGGAGAGGTGAAGGAAAAGATGGCCGGCCAGCATGAGCCACCTCCGACCCAAGATTTGGTCGTGTGGGTCAGAGTGGGCGATCCACTTTGGGAAACAGGTTACACCCTGGCGCCCAACCTGCTGCTGGATCATTACGAAACGCTGGGCCTGACCGAGGGCACAGCGCTTTTTGTCATCCGGCTGCTGCGCGAGAGCAGCCGCCAGCGCAGCGCCCTGGCCGACTCGCCCCAAACCCGCAAGCACCTGGCGCTGCTCCACGAGCGGGGCTTGTTACGCGTCCGCCGCTGGCCCGACCGCATCGAGTTTCGCCTCGACGGACTGTGGCACAATCTCAGGCGGCTGGCCGAATGGCTGGCCCAGGGGCACGCCCTGGCCGACTTTGAGCCGCAGGCGGCGCCTGCCCCAACCGAGCAGGACAGGTTGCTGTTGGATCGTTTCAGCAGCCCCGAGTTCGAGGCCGAGATGGCCGACGTGCTGGCGGCCTTTGCCGCGGCCAACGGGCGATCTGCCAGCCCGACGGAAAAGGAGCACATTCGTAACCTGGCCATGCGATTCGACGCCGCCGCGTGCGCTGCCGCCGAGCCTTCCAACGGCCCGGCCTGGATCATGGCCGCGTTGCGTTCAGTGCTGGAGCGTAAGGCCGGCGAACAGATATACGTCTCAGACCTGGAGCAGGCCCTCGCTGGCGACAGGGAAGTGGCTGCCGGGCCCGAGGCAACGGACAAAGCCGTGCGCCAGCGGCTGATGGCGCGCATCAGGCAGATGACCACCCAGGACAAAGAGGCCCTGGAAACGGTGATCATGGCCTACCAGCAGGTGGCCGGTCAGCCGGCCCAGGACGGCCCCACGCTGGCGATGATCGAACTCGCCGAGACCTACGGCTCGACCTGGGTGCTCAATGCCATCCACGAGACGGCCAAGGTACAATCGCTCATCTCACCCGAATACGTGGCCAGCATCCTGATGCGCTGGCAGAGTGAGGGGCGCATCGCCGGCAAAGCAGCGACTGCCGGCCCTGCGCCGGTGATCGATCCACTGCTGGCCCGCGTCGCCGCGCTGTACGAACAAGAGATCGGCCCGTTGACCCCACAGACGGGCGAACAACTCAAAGCGCTGAGTGAAGAGTTTGGCGAGATCGACGATTGGCTACGCGCCTTTGCCGAAGCGGCCAGATCCAACGCCCGCAACCTGCGTTACGTGGAGGCCGTGCTGCGTAAACGAGGGGAGAAACCGGCAACCCAGAAACAGACCCCATCAACTTCCCGGCGAGGTCGAAAGGGTGCGCGCGCTGGCGTCTGGACAGAAGAGGAACTGGAGGCTGCCCGGCGTAAAGCCTTGAATCGCACACCCCTTGATCCCAAGACTTTTTTTGATGAGGAACCATGAACGACGCGAGAGACAAGGTCTCTTGTCCCCGATGTCAAGCTCTAGGCGAAATTGATTCTTCCTGTCCTCGATGTGAGGGCAATGGAAAAGTGTGCCCCATCTGTCAGGGAATGGGTTATATCTATGCCACTCCCCCACAGCACGGATTAGCGCCTTGTTCATGCGGCCTAGTTTATCGTCGTAAAACACAGATTTTGAAAGCTGTATCAGCTTTGCGTGGCCGGTTGCTGGATTGTACCTTTGAGAACTTCTCACTGGAAGGGGCAGCTCGCGTAGCGCTCGACGCTCGTGATGAAACAATGCTATGGACTAAAAAGTTGACTGGCTGGTTGGTGATTTACGGCGGCAAGGGCAACGGCAAGACGCATCTGGCGGCGGCGGCGGCCAATCACCTCATCGCTCAGGGCCAGCCGGTGCTCTTGGTCAACGTGCCCGAGTTTCTGGATTGGCTGCGCGAGTCCTACAGCCGCTCGTCCTTCGACGACACCGAAGAGACCTTTTCCCGCCGCTTTTCGCTGGTGCGCGACGCGCCGGTGCTCATCCTGGACGATCTGGGCGCCGAGAGCGACACTCCCTGGGCCAACGAAAAACTCTACATCCTGCTGAACTATCGCCAGGAGATGCGCCTGCCGACGATGATGACTTCTAATCTACGCTTCGAGGATTTCCCCGGCAGGCTGCGCTCGCGGCTGGGTGAGGTGGGTTTCAGCGTGCTGGTGCACAACCCCGCCCCCGATTACCGCCTCAGGAGCGGCCAGGTGACGCTATAGGGCAGCCATGCCCGCGCCCTCGAATCGCCGACCGGCCTCCCAGACCAGCATGGCCTTCTTGCGCGCCGTCCCCCAACGATAACCCTGAACCTGGCCCGCCTGGCCGATCACCCGATGGCACGGAATGATAAAAGCCACCGGATTGCTGGCGATGGCGCGGGCCACGGCCCGGCTGGCGTTGGGCATGCCCAGATAAGCCGCCACGTTCTGGTAACTGACCATCGCTCCAGGTGGGATGCGTAACAACGCCCGCCACACGTTCACCTGAAAATTGGTGCCCTTGAGCCACAGATGAAACGGCTGCGGGCGAGCATGCACCCTCGCGGCAAAGAGTCGCTCGATATAAGGCGCTGTGTCACTGCTGCGCTCGACCAACGTCGCCTGCGGCCAGCGGTCAACCAGTTCACCCAACACCTCCGACACACCGCCCGACGGCGCAAAATGCAGCCCGCAGATGCCCCGTCCGGTGATGGCCAGCAAACACTCACCAAAAGGAGTCTGGTGAAAGCCGTAGGTGATCTCTAGACCACTGCCCTGCCGTTTGAACTCACCCGGTGTGACAGCTTCGAACGTCACGAACAGATCGTGTAGCCGGCCCGGGCCCGATAGCCCGACATCGAGTGCGGCATCGAGCACACTCGACGAGGCCTGCAACCGCTGTTTGGCATACTCGACGCTGAGCAAGTGGACAAACTGGGTGGGGCTGATACCGGCCCAGCGTTTAAAGAGTCGCTGAAAGTGATATTTGCTCAGATGAACGCTGGCAGCCATCTCTTCCAGACTGGGCTGGGCGCGAAAATTGGCCTCCAAAAAGCCGATGGCCCGTTCGATGCGCCGATAATCATCCGTTTGTTGGGCAAAAGTTTGGTTATTCATGCCACCAGTATAACCGCTCGTCGACCAATTTTCCACCCGAATCTTGCGCCGTTTCCATGCCCACTTTTTACCGGCGCAGGTCACGGAAAAGCTGCGGCAGCGCCGCTTCGGCGGCCTGGCGCCCTTGCTCGATGAGCGCCTCCACCTGAGAGAAATCCACGAAATTGAACCGGCTCACATCTGGCCGGATGAGGCAATCGGCCAGCCCGGCCTGGCTGTGGGTGAAACCGACGAGCGTGTAAAAGGTCAGGCCCCACATTTCGAGCAGGTTGCGCGGCGGCGTGTGCGTCTCTTCCATACCGGCCAGGTCGACGGCGATGATATAATCGGCGCCCATCTCTTGCACCACCGATACCGGCAGGTTGTTGATCAGCCCACCATCCACCAACAGCCGGTCGCCGTCTTCCAGCGGGGTAAACGCACCCGGCAAAGCACAACTGGCCCGCACTGCCCGCGCCACCGGGCCTTGCCGCAGCACCACCACCTGCCCACGCAAAATATCCACCGCCACGGCAGCAAAGGGGATGCTCAACTGGTCAAAAGTGCGCCCCTGGAGCAACTGATCCATATAACTCTCCAGGCGCGAGATGTCGAAAAAACCCAATCGGGGCCGGGTGATGCGTCCCACCTGGCTCCAGTGAAGTTGATGGCTCAGGCGCGCGATCTCGGGCAACGGCATGCCGGCGCAATAGAGCGCGCCCACCACCGAGCCGGCGCTGGCGCCGGCCACGCAGGCCGGCCGGATGCCCTCGCGCTCCAGCACCTCCAGCACGCCCAGATGGGCCGCGCCGCGCACCGAGCCGCCGCTCAACGCCAGGCCGATCTTTTCAGGCACAGGCCTGGTTTGCGCCCGCCTGTTTTTTTTCTGCCACGGCCAACGCACGGTTCATCTTCCTTTCGTCTCATCTGATTCCGATTCTCGCACGGCCAGCCAGGCGCGCAACACCTCGGCCACGCTCCAGGCCTGAGCCGGACAGCCGCGGGGCGTGTGGGGCGGGTCGCCGTCGAAAATCTCGCTGATGGTGCCCATACCACTGTCGAGCAGATGATCGGCAAACGGCTCCAGCAGGCCACGCGCCGCGGCGGCATCACCGGTGACGCGATGACAGGCCACGGCGTAGGCCCCGATAAGCCAGCCCCAAACGGTGCCCTGATGGTAAGCCCCATCGCGGTGCCACCGGTCGCCGCCGTAATGCGCCACGTAATCCGGATGATCCACCGCCAGACTGCGCAGGCCGTGAGAGGTGAGCAGAGCGCGCCCCACCACCTGCACCACAGCGCGCGCCTGTTGGATCGATAACGCGCTGTGCGGCAGCGAGACGGCAAAGATCTGGTTGGGCCGCAGCGAAGCGTCGTGGCCCACCGGGCCATCGATCACGTCGTACAGATACCCACCATCGGCGTACCAGAAGCGTTGGCCGATGCCCACCGCGACGCGGGCCGTCAGCGTCTGGTAACGATCGGCGGCTGTGCCATCACCCATACGGCTGGCAAAATCGGCCATGATCCTGAGGGCGTTGTACCACAGGGCATTGATCTCCACCGGTTTGCCGATGCGTGGCGTCACCACCCAATCGTCGACTTTGGCGTCCATCCAGGTGAGTTGCACACCCGGTTGCCCGGCGCGCAGCAGACCGTCCCTGGCATCCACGCCAATGCCGTAACGTGTGCCTCGCTCGTGCCAGTCGATGATGGAAGCCAGAACCGGGTACAGATCGTCCACCAACGAGCCATCGCCGGTGCGCTGCACGTACTCGTGGATGGCCTGGAAATACCACAACGTGGCGTCCACGGTGTTGTATTCCGGCGTCTGGCCCTCGTCGGGAAAACGGTTGGGGATCATGCCCTGATCCACGTAGCGGGCGTAGGTGCGCAGGATGCGGGCCGCCACCTCTGGCCGCCCGGTGGCCAGCGTCAGGCCCGGCAGGGCGATCATCGTATCGCGACCCCAGTCGGTGAACCAGGGATAACCGGCGATGATCGACTGTCCACCCTCGCCGCGGCTCACGATGAACTGATCCGCGGCCAGTAGCAATTGGTGGATAAAAGCCGGTTCGCTCTCTCGGGCCAGCGGGCCGACAGCCAGCAGGCGGCGCTGTCGCTGGCGCTCGGCTTCCAGCGCCGCCAGGCCATCCAGGTCGGGGTCATTTTCGGTGCTGATGACCAGCGCTGCTGTCTGGCCGGGCGCGAGGGTGACGCTGAAACGGCCCATGGCATACAGGTCTTCCTGATCGTCCAGGCCGCGATAGGTCTCCACACGATGGGCAAAACGCCAGTACCACTCGCCTTCGATGGCCGCCGAGAACTCGCGGCTGAGAATAAAGTAGGGCGGCTTGTCGGCAAACTGCACCGACAATCCCTGAGGCAGCACCGCCAGCCGGGCCTGCCAGCCGGCGCCGGCGGCGTGTTGGTGATGGTTGCGCGCCGTGCACAACGGCAACACCGTCAGTTTCAACGGGCGTGCGCCTCGAAGCAGAGTGTAAAGGACGTAGGTGGTATTGTGGCCGTGAGCCATCCAGATCCGTTTTTCCAGGCGCGCCTCGGCCAGGGCATAGGTAAAGGTGGGCATGCTGCCCTCCAGCCGGAAGGATTCCAGATTAAGGTAGCCGTGGGGGTGGATGTAACGCCCGTGAAACTCGCTGGTAGAAAGGGCAAACTCTCGGTCGCCCAGCAACGCCTGCTCTTGCAACTGGGCCACGAAAACGGTGCGCTCGACAGGCGGGTTCAAAGCCGCCACCAGCAGGCCATGATAACGCCGACTGTTGGCCCCACACAACGTGCCCATGGCATAACCACCGATGCCGTTGGTGACCAGCCATTCGCGGTGGATGCTCCGCTTGAAATAGCCACAAATCTCTCTGCCGACCCGGATCATGCTATCACTCCATGTGGGTCTTTTGGCCCGGCCTGACGCCGGGAAAACAACACCGACGTGGCCCATTATACTCCAGTTTTGGCAAAGGATAAAATAACCCGCCCTGTGGGATGTGTTTCGATGCAGATCGATCCGCGGCCACAGTTCATTGCGCCCGCCCCAACTTGTGGTATAATACCAGCCGCTCGACCAACCGGAGAAGGGAGAATTTGTGATCCTATGAACCCCATCGCTTTTCACATTGGCCCGCTGCCTGTTTACTGGTACGGCATCCTGATCGTCACCGCCGCCCTGGTGGGCGGCTGGGTGGCTGCAATCGAGGCCAGACGCCGTGGCCTGGAAGCCGACGAAGTGTGGAACGGCCTGATCGTGGCGCTGCTCATGGGCATCGTCGGCGCGCGGTTGTACCATGTCTTTTCCAGCCCCCAGGGAGGCAGCGTCGGCTGGGATTATTACCGCCAGAATCCCATCGCCATCCTCAAGATCTGGGAGGGCGGCCTGGGCATCTATGGCGCCATCATCGGCGGCGTGATCGGCGTGTTTCTCTACTGCTGGGTGCGCAAGTTCAACCCCCTGGAGTGGTTGGATGTGGGCGCGCCGGGGTTGGCCATCGCCCAGGTGATCGGCCGCTGGGGCAATTACGCCAACCAGGAACTCTATGGCCCGCCGACGGACCTGCCCTGGGGCATCACCATCGAGAACCGCATCGCGCCGTACAACGACCTGCTGCGTTACCCGCCGACCACCCGTTTCCATCCGGTTTTCCTCTACGAGTCGTTGTGGAGCCTGCTGGGTTTTGCCCTGCTGATGTGGTTCGGCCGCCGTTTCCAGGATCGTCTGCGCAAGGGTGAGATGTTTCTGCTGTACCTGATCTGGTATCCGCTGGGGCGATTTTTCGTCGAATTCCTCCGGCCCGATGCCTGGATGCTCGGCCGGCTGGCCGCAGCGCAGGTGTTCGCTCTGCTCACCATCGGCCTGGCAGTGTTGGGCATCGTTTTCCTGCACCGCCGGCCGCTGCCGCTCACTGAAGCCGAGCCGGAAACGACCGTCAGCACTCAGGCAGTCATCGACCCGCTGTCCTCGGACGGTGAGCCCACTCTGGCCGCACCCAACGACCCGGAAAACTGACCTGCCGCCGCCGGTTGACCGACCAAACCCGATCTCTACTTGATCGGAGGCAAGAATGGGACACGGATTTCACGGCGGCGCACGGATCACAGGTTTTTTTAGCCGTGGAATCCGTGTGCCGCCGCGTCCTGAAAGATTGGTCAGCCAACCGGCCTGCCGTTGTCAAAACCTCCAAGAACTGGTATAATGCAATCGAGGCTGCTGCCTGTGGGAGCGTGCGGCCATTTTCTGTCCACTGCCTCACCGACAGCGGTTATGGCAAGGAGGGTTTCCCATGGCAGGTGAAAAAATCCTGATCATCGATCCATCACTCGACGACGTTCGCCCCCTCATCGAAGGGCTGCTCGACCCTGAAGGTTACGTCGTGGCCCACGCCCTGGACGGCGAAGAGGGGCTGCGCCAGGCGTTGCACGGCAACCCCGATCTGATCATCGGCGAGTTTGCCGCGCCGCGCCGCTCCGGCCTGGACGTGCTGGCCCAGCTGCGTAAATCGGAGCGTGAAATCCCCTTTATTCTCACCGGCGTATCCGGCTCTGCCGAAACCTTTCGCCGCGCGCTGCGCATGGGCGTGGTCGATTACCTGCTCAAACCGCTGGACCTGGGTGAGGCTCGCGCCGCCATTTTGCGCGCCCTGGCCAAAAGCACTGCCGCCTCATCCACCAAAGAGACCGGGCTGCTCAGCCGTGGTTTCGAGCAGATCAACCGCCAGTTGGAACGACGCCTGCGCGAGCTCAGCATCCTTTACGGCATCGGCAAAGCGGTGGCCTCGGTGCTCGATCTGGAAAACCTGCTGAAGCGCATCGTCGAAGCGGCGGTTTATCTCACCGGCGCCGAAGAAGGCTTTTTGCTGCTCATCGACGAACAGAGCAACGAGCTGTACATGCGAGCCGGCCAGGGGCTGGGCAAAAAGTTCGCCAGCGGCTTTCGCGTCAAATCGGGCGATTATCTCTCCTGGCAGGTAGTCGAAACCGGCAAACCGATCATGATCAACAGCGTCGAAGGCGAGGAAAAGACCAAAGTCAAAACCGGCTACCTGGTCAAGGCGCTGCTGCACGTGCCCCTCAAGGTGCGCAGCCAGGTCATCGGCGTGCTCTCGGTAGATAACAAACTCGCCCGCAAGACCTTTTCCGACAACGACCTGCACCTGCTTTCGGCGTTGGCCGATTACGCCGCCATCGCCATCTATAATGCGCGCCTGTACGAGCAGGCCGAAGCCAAAGCCCGCCACCTTTCGGAACTGCTCGCCGCGCAGGAAACCACCGCTTCTGCCACGCCGATCAAAGAGGCGGCCGCCTCTGGAAGCGCGCCGCCGGAATGGCTGGTGGAGCAGGTGGAAACGCATCGCCGCATGGTCGAAGAGGGCCTGCGCGAGACGCAAAAGGTGGCCCAGGAACTCACTGCCCGGCTGGCCACGGTAGAACAGCTCACCCAGTGGTGGCACAAGCAACAGACTGAATCGGACGCCCTGACCTGGCACGCCAGCGGCACAGCGCCGGAAGGTATCACTCTGGCCAACCTGCAAAAGATGCTCAACAATTTGAACGAGGGTCTGCTGCTCACCGACAGTCAGGGCATCGTGCGGCTGACCAACGGCACAGCAGGCCAGATCGTCGGCAGCAACCACCTGATCGGCCAGCGATTGACGGCCATCAGCGCCTCGCCCCACTGGCAACAGAGCCTGGACCGCCTGCAAGCCGAAGGCACGCTGGATAAAGGCACCTGGATGGACGTGACCTTTTGGGACAACGAGCGCCTGATCAAGGCCAGTTTCGTGCCGCTGGCCGGCGGTGAAAAAGAAAAAGGCTGGGCGGTGATCCTCCGAGACCTCAGCCAGGAGCGGGCCGCACAACTCGGCCGCGAAGACCTGTCCACGGCCATCTCTCAGGAGCTTCGCACCCCCATGACCGTGCTCACCAGTTACACCGATCTGCTGCTGGCCGAGACGATGGGCCTGCTGGTGCCGGTGCAACAGCGCCTGTTGCAGCGCATGCGGGTGAACCTGAGCCGCATGAGCAAGACGCTCAACAACCTGATGACGCTGCCACATCTGGTTCGAGAAAAACAACAGGACACCTTTCTGCCGGTGGATCTGAACGCCGTGCTCGAAGACGCCCTGGCCAACGTTGGCCCTCGGCTGGCCGACAAAAAACTGAACATCAGCCTCCACATCCAGGACGGGCTGCCCAAAGCAGCAGCCGAGCCGGACTGTGTGTACCAGATGATCACCAACCTGCTGCAGAACGCCATCCGAGCCACGCCTTCAGGGGGCACCATTGAGGTGCGCGCCGAGGCAGGCACCGGCGATAGCCTGCTGGACCCATCACCCCACCTGGTGTTGTCGGTGCGAGATCAGGGCGGCGGCATTGCACCCGAGTTTCTGGGCCAGGTTTTTGGCCACTTTTTCAGCGACGACGATCAACCTATCCCTGGCCTGGGCGGCAAAGGCATCGAGTTGCTGGCCGTCAAGCGGCTGGTGGAGGCTTTTGGCGGGCGCGTCTGGGTGGAAACAGAGCCCCAGGCGGGCAGCACCTTTAGCTTTGTGCTGCCCACCATCAACAGCCAGCCGGCCGGCTGATCCAGGCGCGGCTCGTTAATAAAACAGGAGCGCTCACGACCATGCGTAAGCTTTTTTCTGGCAACGAAGCGATTGCCCTGGGAGCCTGGGAAGCCGGAGTCAGATTCGCCTCGGCCTATCCCGGCACCCCCTCGACAGAGATCCTGGAAAACCTCTTGGGTTACGCCGGCCTCAAAGCCGAATGGGCCAGCAACGAAAAGGTGGCCCTGGATGCCGCCGCCGGAGCGGCCCTGGTGGGCGCGCGCGCCCTGGCGGCCATGAAACACGTTGGCCTCAACGTGGCTGCCGATACCTTTTTCTCGCTGAGCTACACCGGCGTCAAGGCCGGGTTGGTGATCGTCAGCGCCGACGACCCCGGCACTTTTAGCTCGCAGAACGAGCAAGATAACCGCCAGTACGCCCGCTTTGCCAAGGTGCCCTGCCTGGAGCCTTCGAACAGCCAGGAGGCCAAAGATTTCGTCGCCATCGCGCTGCATCTCAGCGAGCAGTTCGATACGCCGGTGCTGCTCCGCTCCACCACCCGGCTGTCCCATTCCAAGTCGGCGGTGGAGGTGGGCCTGCCCCAACGCCGCCCCGATCCAGACGGCCCTCTCACTTTTCCGGATGACCCCACCAAATATGTCATCATCCCGGCCCATGCCCGCCAGCGCCATCCGGTGGTGGAGGAGCGATTGCAACGGCTGGCCGAGTGGGCCGAGACGACGGCTATCAACCGCCTGGAGTGGGGCGAGCGGCGGTTGGGCATCGTGACCACCGGCATGGCCTACCAGTACGCCCGCGAGGTCTTGGGGGAGGTCTCGTACCTCAAACTGGGCCTGAGTTATCCCCTGCCGCTGGGCCTCATCCGCCAGCTCCGCCAGGGGGTGGATAGGCTGATCGTGGTGGAAGAACTGGATCCCTTTTTCGAGGAGCAGATCCGGGCGGCGGGCATCCAGGTGGACGGCGGCAAGGACCTCTTGGGCCTCACCGGCGAGTTGACGGTGCCCATCGTGCGGCGGGCAGCGATCCAGGCCGGGCTGATCCAGGCTCCGGCAGCCACCCAGGCCGACGCGCCGCTGCCGATCACCCTGAACCTGCCGCGCCGCCAGCCGGCTCTCTGCCCTGGCTGCCCCCACCGTAGCGTCTTTTACGCTCTGAACAAACAAAAGGTCCGCGTCAGCGGCGACATCGGCTGTTACTCGATCGGCGTGCTGCCGCCGTTCAACGCCATGGACACCATCCTCTCGATGGGCGCCGGGCTGGGTATGGCCCATGGCATGGGACAGGCTGGCGTGCAGGACAAATTCGTGGCCGTCATCGGCGATAGCACCTTTTTCCACTCCGGGCTGGCTCCGCTGGCCAGCACCGTCTACAATCAGGGCGTGGTGACGACCATCGTGCTGGACAATTTCACCACCGGCATGACCGGCGGTCAGGAAAACCCCGGCCAAAAGATCGAGATCGAGCCGGTGGTACGCGCCCTGGGTGTCCGACACGTCTGGACGGTGGATGCCTTTGACCAGAAAGGGGTGGAAAAGGCCATCAAAGAGGCGCTGGCGATCCGGAACGAACCGACGGTGGTGGTGGTGCATGGCAGTTGTGTGCTCATCAAAGGCTACAAACCCAAACCGGTGGTGACGGTGGACGCCGGAGCCTGCACCGCCTGCGGCGTCTGCTTTCGTGTGGGCTGCCCGGCCATCCTCAAGAGCGAAGAGATTTATCCCAAGAACAAAAAACCCAAAGCGGTCATCGATCCACTGATGTGCGTCGGCTGCGATATCTGCCTGCAGGTGTGTCCCTTCCACGCCATTTACAAGACGCGGGTGGCTGGGGTGGAACAAACCAACCCATGAATTCCGGAGGTGATATGAATCCCTTGCTGGAGCGCATTTCTATTGACCCCAATATCTGCTTTGGCAAACCCTGCATCCGAGGCACCCGGATTTGGGTCTCGCTGCTCCTGGATTTCCTCGCCAGCGGAATGTCAATAGAGGAGACCCTGGCTGAATATCCTCAATTGACGGTCCAGGACATTCGTGCGGCCATTGCCTACGGCGCCGAAATGTCAAGGGAACGCTACGTCGAGATGCCCATGAATGCATCCAAGGCAGCCGCATGAAATTCAAACTGGATGAGAACCTGGGAACGCGCCTTCAGCAAGTGTTCAAAGATGCCGGGCACGATGTAGCGACCGTTCGGGAAGAAAAGCTGCACGGCGCCAGCGATCAGGCCCTCTACGAGATGTGCTGCCGGGAAAAACGCTGTCTGGTAACCCTGGCTCTGGATTTTGCCAACGTCGTACGTTAAAGTAGATCGAATCCGCATTCACCAGCAGGAGATAAAAGAATGAAGCCCAACAACTTTTTGCTCGCCGGCGTGGGTGGACAGGGGGTGTTGACCTCGTCCGACATCGTGGCCGAGGTGGGCCTGGCTGCCGGTTACGACGCCAAAAAGTCCGAGATCCACGGCTTTTCTCAACGTGGCGGGGTGGTCGAGAGCCACGTGCGCTGGGCAGATACGGTCTATGCGCCCGTCGCCCCTCCCGGCGAGGTGGATTTTTTGGTGGCTTTTGAGCCGTTGGAGGCCGCCCGCTGGGCGGCCTGGCTTCGGCCCGGCGGTGTGATCCTGGCCGACCCGCACCCCATCGCGCCGCTGTCGGTCAGCGCCGGCGACGAGGTCTATCCCGACATGGCCGACATCGAGGCGGCTTTAAAAGCCCGCAGCCCACGCACCGTTTTTGTCCAGGGTTTCGAGATCGCCGCCGAGCTGGGCAACCCGCGCATGGCCAACACGGTGCTGTTGGGCGCGTTGAGCCATTATCTGGATGTGGCCATCGAGACCTGGCTGCAAGTTATCGGCCAGCGCCTGCCGGCCAAATACATCGAGGCCAATCACCAGGCTTTCCTTCGAGGCCGGCAACAATCGATCACAGAATCAGAACCCGGCTTTTGAACGTTTCGACGAGGAGGAAAACAGATGGACCGCAACCTGTACGGGCTGGAAGAAGCGTGGCGTATGGCCATCCAAAAAGAACAGGACGCCCACGATCATTACTTGCGCCTGGCTCAGATGACGACCAACGCCGCCACCAGAGCGCTCTTTGAACAACTGGCCGAACAAGAAACCGGTCACAAACGCGCCCTGGAAACAGAATTCAGCCGTTATTTCGAGCGTGATCTGGATGCCAAAGACTGGGCCACCATCCTGTGGTGGGATTGGGAGGACGAGGCCTTTCACCTGGCTCAGGAACTGGACGTACCCATCCTGCTCTACATCACTGCCCCGTGGTGTCACTGGTGTCACGTCATGGAAGAGCAATCCTTTACCGATCCAAACGTCATCCAGCTCGTCAACGCCGAGTTCATCCCCCTCAAGGTGGATAGCGACCGCCGCCCCGATGTCAACCGCTGCTACAACCAGGGCGGCTGGCCGACGACCGCTTTCCTGACCCCGGACGGCGAGTTGCTCACCGGCGCGACGTACCTGGACGCCGGGCAGCTCAAGGATATCCTGGAGCGGGTCTCGGTCTACTATCACAGCCGCAAGGGCGACATCAGCATCAAACGCGAGCGCGCCGGCGCGCGCCTGGCCGCCCAAGAGACCAAACCCACTGCCACAGCCCCCATCACCGAGGCGATCCTGGAAAATGTGACCGCCGCCCTGCAACAGAGCTTCGACCCGTTGTATGGCGGTTTCGGCGAGGCCACCAAATTCCATCACACCGACGCCCTGGAGTTGTTGCTGGCCCAATATTACCGCACCGGCAGCGAGCAGGCCAAAAACATCCTCGCCGCCACCCTCCAGGCCATGATCTCCGGCGGCGTGCACGACCGCGCAGGGGGGGGCTTTTTCCGCTGCGCCACCCACCGCGACTGGAGCGCCCCTCAAACCGAAAAAGTGCTGTTCGAAAACGCTGCCCTTTTGCGCGCCTTCCTGCACGCCTATCAGTTGCTGGGTGAACAACCCTACCTGGAGACAGCGCGGAGCGTCATCGGCTACATCAGCGGAACCCTGTACGATGCCCCGGAAGGCTACTTTTACGGCAGCCAGGACGCCGACGAGGCCTACTATGCCCTCAGCGCCGAGGAGCGCCAGGGCAAGCCCGCGCCGTACGTGGACAAGACTGCCTTCACCGACTGGGGCGCTCAGGCCGTTTCGGCCTTTTTGGAAGCAGCCGCCGTGCTCAAAGAACCCCGTTACGCCAAAGACGCCCTGCGCGCGCTCGACTTTTTGTGGCAAAAATCTTACGATCCCGATCAGGGCATGTTCCACTACTGGAGCAAAGGGCAGGCGCATCTGCCCGGCATGCTGGCCGACCAGGTCTACGTGGTGCGCGCGCTGTTGGATGCCTTTGAGCACACCGGCCAGCGCACCTACCTGGAACGCGCCGTCGAGCTGATCCAGATCGTCAATCGAGACCACCTCGACGCGCGCACAGGCGCATACCTGGACAAACGCGCCGATACCGAGGCGTTTGGCCGCCTGCAAGACCGCCAGACGCCGTTCATCGAGAACAGCATCGCGGCGCACACCCTCATCCGTCTGGCCCGGCTCACCGGCAGCGACGCCTACCGCGCCCGCGCCCAGGCCATCCTGGGCCTCTACGCCGCCGACTACCATGCCTACGGCCTGTTTGCCGCCGCTTACGCGCTGGCCGTGTGCTGTTACCTCCACGACCCCTTGACGATCGTCGTCGTCGGCAGCGCCGAGGACGAACGAACGCTCGAACTGCTGCACGAGGGACGCCGTCTCTTTGACCTCAACCGCTGGCTGCAAGTCATCGACCCGGTCTGGGAGCCGGAGAGGCTGGCCCAACTGGGCTATCCGGCAGAACCGGCGCCCACGGCTTATCTGTGCATCGGTCGGGTCTGCGCCGAGCCGACGAACGACCCCTCAAAGCTGGCCGAGGTCGTCGCCGGGCTGCGGCAGCCATAGGAAAACTCCCCGCAGGCTCTCAGCTTGCGGGGAGTTTTGTTGCCGGCCAGTCCCACTCCTGGAATTCGTTGCGGCACGGCGCGCCCAGGCAGTAGGCGATGCGGCGCGCCGTCAGATCGGCAACCAGCGACCAGAGCGTGGCCTGCGTGGCGCGATGATGGCATAACGGTTGCGAATGATCCCGCAGCAGGCGCAAGGCCCAACCCCAGCCCTCCATCGCGCCAGAAATGCCATCTCGGCTGAACCGCTCCTGAACGTACTGAACCCGCTGGATTTGGGTTGCCAGGTTGCGGCGACCATGCAGCGGGCGCAGTTTGGGCAACTGGTAATAGTTGGTCACCACCAGACAGTCGTTTTCCGGCTCGCGGACGTGCACCTGCCCCGGATAAACCTCCACGGCAAACATCTCGTCGGCGTCGGCGACGAAATAGTTGAACGGGAACAGATGGGGCATCGCTTGCAGTTGCTGCACCGCTTCGTCTGCCGTGCGGCACGTCTCCAACAAAATGCGTGGGATGAGGTGATAGACCAAACCCGGCGGCACACCCTCCGCCGTCTGCGCCCGGATGAGGTGTAATGCCACAAACAGCCCGTGCTCGTTGATACCGTCGTAGCAACTGCCGATCAGCCCTGCCTGTGTGCCCAGCGAGGCCAGATACCCCGTGGGCGAGAGTCGCCGCAGGTAACGCTGCTTCTGGCTCCAGAGAAAATCGTAATTGCGGGCCACCAACACGTGACCATCGGCCAGGCGACAGGCCAGGGTGGTGCAGCCGCTGAGTGTGCCCTCTGGCAGGTTGAGGGAAAAGTGGGCCAGTACTTGCTCCCAGGCTCGCCCCTGCGCATCGGCGTAACCACGAAACTCGTCCAGCAGCGGCGGGTGAAAACGGTGGACCACCTCAGCACAGGCGCGGGCAAAGGCCAGCTCGGTCTCGTTGTCGCGCCAGCTCTCCACCTGACGCATCGGCGTGATCGCGCCCATCTGGCGCCCGATGGCATAATGATCCCCACCGAGAGCCAGAGTGCGATAATCGGCGTTGCGTTCCTGGGCCAGATCGGCGTCAGTGTCATCCATGGCCGTCATTATACCACACTTGGTCCTCAGGTCGATTTTTGCCATTCCCCCTTTTTTGTGCTACACTTGTGTGAACACACCCCCGGAGAAACCTTTTGCAGCGCGTGGCTGACAACGGCCTGGTTTATTATCAATTCGAATCGCTGCTGCCTTTTGCCAGCAACGATGTCCTGCGGCACGGCGTCTTTACCCGGCTGGGGGGCGTCAGCGCGCCGCCTTTTGCCACACTCAACACCGGCAGCACCGTCGGCGACGCACCCGCCGCCGTGCTCGAAAATCGGCGCCGCATCTGCCGTGCGCTGGACGTCGCACCGGAGGCTGTGGCCACCGGCTTTCAGGTGCACGGCGCCCAGGTGGCCCTGATCGGCCCCCAAGACCGGGGCTGCGTGCAGCCCGCCATCGACATCCTGCTCACCGATCGGCCCGGCATCCCCCTCATGCAGCGCTTTGCCGATTGTGTGCCGCTGCTGCTGTACGACCCACTCCAGCCTGCCCTGGGCCTGGCCCACGCCGGCTGGCGCGGCACCGTGCAGCAGGTAGCCCTGACGGCGGTGCGCGCCATGACACAGGCCTTTGGCAGCCGCCCAGAGACGATCATCGCCGGGGTAGGCCCGTCCATTGGCCCTTGCTGTTACCAGGTGGGGCCAGAGGTGGCCGCGCAGGTGCGGAATACCTTTCGCAACGACAGCGAATCGCTGTTGACGCAACACGGCGACCGGCATCACCTGGATCTGTGGCAGGCCAATCGACGGCAACTGGAAATCGCCGGCGTCAGACAGATCGAGGTGGCCGGGATGTGCACGGCCTGTCGCACCGACGAGTTTTTCTCACACCGAGCCGAAAAGGGCCGCACAGGCCGTTTTGGCCTGCTGGCCGTGCTCCTGGGCGAATGAGATGAGTATCGAATACAACGTGGCACAGGTGATGGCACGCATCGCCGCTGCCGCCCGCCGCGCGGGCCGCGATCCGGACGAGGTGACGGTGGTGGCCGTGGCCAAGACTTTTCCGTCACAGGCGGTGGTCCAGGCGCACCGGGCAGGCGTGGCCGTCCTGGGCGAAAACAAGGTCCAGGAAGCCGCGCCCAAGATCGCGGCGGTGGCCGGGGTTCTGGGGACAGGAACGGTTTCGTGGCACATGGTGGGCCACCTGCAACGCAACAAGGCCCGGCAGGCCATACGCCTGTTCGATTGTATCCATTCGCTGGACAGCATACGACTGGCCGAAGAGTTGGAAAAGCGCGGCGCGGCCTGTGACAGGCGACTGCCGCTGTTGTTAGAGATCAACGTTTCACGCGAGGCCACCAAATTTGGCCTGCCGGCCGACGATCACCCCCAGGTGGAACAGGTCGTCGAGTTCACCCTGGCCCAGCCGCACCTCAGCCTCCAGGGGCTGATGGCGATAGCCCCTCTGGTGGCCCAGCCAGAACAGGCCCGGCCTTACTTTCGGCAACTGCGGCAACTACGCGATGGGTTGGCGCGTCGCTTCCCGGCGGCAGACCTGCGCCATCTCTCTATGGGCATGAGCGACGATTTCGAGATCGCCGTGGAAGAAGGGGCCACACTGGTTCGTATCGGGCGGGCCATTTTTGGAGAACGGCACACAACCTGAAGGAGAAGTTTGGCATGGCCGCACTGGCATCTGTGATCGAATTACTCATCGGTCTCTACAGCCTGACCATCATCGCCCGCGTCTTTACGGACTGGATGCGGCTGGACCCCTACCATCCGGCGGCCCGGTTTTTATACCAGATCACCGAGCCGTTGCTGGCGCCGTTGCGGGCGCGCATTCCACCCGTCGGCATGGTCGACGTGAGTCCCATGGTGGCCCTGCTGCTCCTGTGGGTTCTGGAAAGGGTCCTGATCGTGCTTTTGATCTGAGCCGGCCCTCGGCGGCCATTCACTATCGGACAGGAGGCACAGCGTGCGCGAATTCAAGATCACCGATGCCAAAAAGGGAGCCGCTTTTACGGTGCACGTGGTCACCCGCGCCAAAAAGAACGAGATCGTCGGGCAGATGGGTGATGCTATCAAGGTGCGGCTCACCGCCCCACCCGTGGAGGGCAAGGCCAACGAGGCATTGCTCGATTTTTTGGCGGAGCGCCTGGGCGTGGCCAAGAGCCAGCTAGAGATCGTGGCCGGCATCACTTCACACAACAAAATGATCTCGGTCATCGGGCTATCACCCGCAGAGGTGGAAAACCTGCTGCTGGGCTGATCGGAACCCTGGCCCCTGCAGACGCAATCGACCGGGAACCTGGGGCCGCCTTTCTGCGTCTACTAGTCGGTGATCTCGAACAGACCGACTCAGACAGGACAAGGGGTTTCAAGATGCAATCGAAAAGACGTGACATATGGCTCAAGATCGGCTTGATGGTATCGCTGCTGGCGCTTGCCGTGGCATGCGAACCACCACTGCCGACCGCCCAAGAACAATCCCTGCCGACGCCCACATCTACCCAAGATCGATCCCCCCTCACCCCAACACCACCATCGGTTACCCGCCCGCCCACACCGCCAGCCCAGAACAGCAGTGAAACCAACCCAGAGATGGCCCCGCTGATCCAGGCCGCCCAAGCCGATCTGGCCGAACGGCTGAACATCAGCCTGGAAGGCATCGTGATCCAGTCGGCAGAAGCGGTCGAGTGGCCCGACGCCAGCCTGGGCTGCCCCCAGCCGGGGATGATGTACGCCCAGGTGATCACGCCCGGCTACCGCATCGTGCTGACGGCGCAAGGCCAGGACTATGTCTATCACAGCGATCAGAAACGTGTCATCGCCTGCCCGCAGGCCGATCAGACCTCACTCGACGCGCCTGCCGGCCCGCAGGCCGAATTTCCCCTGGCCGATTTCGACCCGGCGCTGTTTCTTTTTGTCGAGCTGGTAGAGATACGGGTGAGCGAGCCAGAAGGGGGCCAGACCACCTCCTTCGAAGGGGATATGACGACCTACCGTTTCGATGCTGCAAACGGCACGCTGGCCGGTGAATTGAACCAGGCGGTCGATCAGGCGTTGCGTATGGTGGTGGGCAAGTTGACCCAGGTTCAGATCGGGCAGAACCGCGCCGTGGGCGGTCAGCTTTATGCCTATCCCGGCGAGAGTCTGCCGAACCTGATCATCCGCTTCACCGGCGTGGATGCGACAGGCCAGGTCTGTTTCACCTACCAGGATGCGCCACATTGCCTGGCTCCCGGTGAAAGTATCACTCTCCAGGCAGAGCAAAAACCGGCGGACGATGAGGCTTTGCCCATCTTTCAGAAAACGTCGCTCACCGTGACCAATCACGGATTTTTGAACAAAACCAACCTCGTCCCGGCTCCCTGATCCCCAGGTCGATCCTGGCATCTAAACCCCCAAGCGCCACCGCGGCTTTCGAGGTGGCGCGTG
>JBMOMT010000011.1:30048-87240 GCA_049324835.1 Chloroflexota bacterium
GGTTGCAGCCTGGCGGAGAAATTAAACCACACCCATCGGAAAAGCCAAGCACTCCCGAACACGTTCGGGAGTGCTCCACACGGCGGCTCAAAACTGTCCCAACGAGACTTTGAGTCCTCCGTCCCGCCGCTCAGGGTGGGCTCAGTCGGGCCGTTAAAGATTCCCCATGCCAACTCTCCAACAGGCTGCCAGGCAGGCCCCTGCGTCAGCGGGTCATGGCCCTGGGTAACGCCTGAGCGCCAGCGGCAGGTAATAAAAATAGGTGTCCGTTTCTTCTGCCTGGCTCACCTGGACTGTTTGCGTGGCGCCGTCCTCCAGACCGTCGCCATCCTTCACCAACAGAGCGACCGTGTAGGTATCCGAAAGCCCAAAGGTATGGGTGATCACCTTGACGGTCGACCAGTCGGTGTCCCAGAGTCCATCGTTTTCCCAGTCCCAGCGCACCTGGAGCTGCGCCGATGACGTCTGGACGTCTTGGCTGCCAGAGGCGTCAAAGGTGAAAACCGTTTGGGTGGTTCCTGTCGCCGGATCGACCGTAAAGGTTGCCGTGGGGGGGCTGCCGCCGGCCTGCACCGTGACCGAATGGCTGATGGCATCGGTTGCTCCCTGCCCGTCACGAACCTGCATCGCGATCAAGTAGGTGTTGGACACGTCAAAAGTATGCGCGATCTGTTTGGTGGTGGAAAAGGTTGTATCCCAATTGCCGTCGTTCTCCCAGTCCCAACGCACCTGGAGCTCTGCCTGGGGCGTTTCATAGTCGTCGGAGGCCGAGGCATCGAACTGAAAGGCGGTGGCGGTGGTGCCAGAGGTGGGCAGCACGCCAAAAGCCGCTGTGGGCGGCGTATTGTCGACGGCGACCGTGGCTGTGGCCACATCGCGCAGGTCTACCGCATCGCGCACCTCCAGGGCCACGTTATAGCTGCCCGGCTGATCGAAGGTGTGGGTGATCGTTTGGGTCGTGGACCAGTCGGTATCCCACACGGCGTCGCCTTCCCAATCCCAGCGCACCTGTAACTGATCGGATGGGGTCTGAGCATCGTTGCTGCCAGAGGCATCAAAATCAAAGACGGTGTCGATGGCGCCCGATGTGGGATCGGCAGCAAGCGCTGCCTCTGGCGGCGTCTCGGAGGTAGCCTGGAAAGTGAGGGTATAACCGGTCACCTCGTCGGCGTCGCCGAGGTTGACCACGATGGCCGCCACCTGGTCGTAGGCTGTCGGATCGATCACCACCAGCGTGCCGTGGAGGGCGGTGAGGGTCACCGGTTTGATCGTCACCTGATCGCCCTGGCGCAGCGCGCCCCAAACGGCATAGTCGATGCCGCTATTACCCTGGAAGGCCATCGAAAAACTGTGGGTGGCGCTGATGACCCAGTATTCCACGGCGTGTTTCTCGAGATGATACTCGTTGCCATCGTCGTAACTATTGTACGAGACAGTGGTGCCGGTAAAGGGCACATACCCCTCTATTTCGACGCTGCCCACCTCGGCGCGGTAGCCGTCGGCCTCCTGGTAGGTGTAGGGCGCGTTCTGTGGCAGCGAGGAGAGGGCATAGTTGGCCGCAGCAAAACGGGCAAACACGGTCTCAAAATCGGCGCCCGTCTCCACCAGTGCGGCATCGACGGCGGCGACGCTATCGGTGAACACGGTGTGCTCCCAGACACTTTTTAACGTGCCCTGCCCGCCGTGGTGCTCCGAGATGTAACGAGCGAAAATCCAGCGGCCATACTCCAGCCCAAACGCCTCCAGGGCGTGATCCGGGTAATCGAACCAATGGGCCAGGAATTGGTAATTGTCGTTGATGTCGTCGAAAACCTCGTCTTCCATCCAGGTAGCGGTGGCCTCTTGCAGCCACAGCGCCTCTGTTTCGTCGTAACCCACCTGGATGGCGTGGTTAAACTCGTGGGCAAACGTCACCTGGATCAACTGCCGCTTGTCGCCGGCGATGGCCCGAAAATCGTTTTCCAACACCAGATAGCTGTAATAGGCGTTGGTCTCGGTCACGGCGGGTGAGTTGGGGTTATCACCCACGAAACCGCCCGCAGGCTGGGTGTAGCCGTAAAAGCCAGAGATGTTTTTGAGATAAACGTCGTAGCGGCTATCGCCGCCTTCGCCGTCGTCCGGGGGCGGCTGCAACCAGCCCATGGTGTCGATCTCGGCCACCCAGACCGTCTCCGCGTCCCCGGCCACCCAATCGACGTAATCGGGCACGCCGTTGGCCGGGTTGATGTCGACCTCCGGCTCGTGGACGGCGTCGGTGCCGGTGACGGTATAGTGAACGACAAAGTGAGCCGTGGCAAGGGTCTGCTCAGCCACCAACGTGGGCCGGTCCTGAGCCTGCACGCTCACCTCTCCGGGCCGGGGCGGCGGCGGCAGAAACTCGGCCAGCAACGCCTGCGTTTGCGGGCTGAGGTCATACCAACTGCGCGCCGCCTGGATCAAGATCAGCGTGGCGCTACGAAAAGGGGTCTGGCTCTGGAACTCGGCGGGCAGTCGCTCCGGGGCAAAGACAGCATAAACCTGATACAGCAAGGCGGTCTCGAAATCGATCTCGCCCCGCTGGTAGGCTTGCTGGATGAGCGCCACGCTGGACGGGCGCTCTTCCTGGGCGATGCTCTGACCATGCAACAGCGCCAACAGGCTCAGGCTCATCAGAACAGCCAGGCCCAGGGTAAAACTCAGCTTGATGAGACCGTTTCTGCCTGGGAAAAAAGAAGGCATCATACCACTGTGCTCCTACCGCACACCGACCATAAACGCCGCAGTACAAGCCGGCAGCCAATGAAAGATGGGCCAAGCCCACACAGGCGTGCGGGCTTGGCCGGGTGTATCATGTTTCGATTGAGAGGTGAGAGGCATGGCCTCTCACCTCGATCGGCTTACCATTCCCACGGATAGCTGATCTTGTACTCGTACGGGCCGTAAAAGGTGGCGTACTCTTCTGGCATCTCCAGGGAGACCAGCAGCACGGCGTAGCCGCCCAGGCGGACGATGCCCGCCAAAAAGCCAGCGCCCTCTTCGGTCACGTCGTCGATGTACATGTCACGCACGATATAGTGCATCTGGCCGTTCTTCTGGTACATGCCGACCAGCGTCACCGAAAAGTCGAGATCGACCGGCTGCACTTCGGTGATGTCCATGAAGGGCTCGGCGCTGGAGCCATCGGAGATGAGAGCGCCATCGACGTAGACGTTATCGACCCACCAGCCGCCATAGTGGGTGGCCCAGTCGGTGACCAGGCGCAGACCGATCAGGATATCCTGGCCGGCGTAGGCGCTGAGGTCGTAGCTCAGGGTAACCCACTCGGTGATGTAGCTGGTCAGGCCGGGCAGGTTGGCGATCACTTTGGGATGGGCGTTGGGGTCGTAATCGTAAATGGAGTAGCCCTCGTTGTCCGCCAGACTGGTCCAGGTGGCGCCGCCGTCGATAGAAACCTGCACGAAGCCAAAGTCCCAGTAGTCTTCCAGGTCCCACAGCGCATCGAAGGTGAGCGTGCCGCCGCCGGCTGCCTCAAAGATGGCCCAGTTGTCCACCAGGTCGCCGGTGCCGCTCCACAGCACGTCGCCGTCGGAGGTCCAGGGCGAGTCGGTGATGAATACGTCGTCGCCGTTGAACTTGAGCATCTTGAGGTGGGCCGGGTCGGTGATCTTGATGTAATCGGTGCCCCAGGGCGGCGCGCCGGGGGTATCGTAGGCCTCAGGAGTATCCACATCGACGTGGACTTCGGCATTTTGGAACTCGTAGGGATGCACCCAGCCGCCGCCGCGACCCAGCTTGCCCCACGGGAAGAAGGGGATCTTGAAGGCCTTGTGGGAGTCGATCAGGGTGGCGACGCGGAAGTTACGAAAGACCTTGGAGAAGGTGGCATCGTAACCAAAGGCGGCAAACTGTTCTTCCACGCTGGCGATGCCGTTGGTCTCACTGGTGGCCACAGCCTGGATAAAGGGCCCGCCGCCAAAGTGCTCGTAGAGGTAGAGCGTCCACAGGTAGACCAGGCCATAGTCCGAGAGGATCTCGACGCCGGGCTGATCACCCCACCAAACCAGCGAGTTCTCCGGCCAATCGACGAAGGAGGAGAACTGGTCCTCGCCCGCCACGTAGCCACACAGCCACTCGGCGAACATGGACATGCCCTCGTTGAGCCAGCTTTCCTCATCAGAGTCGTTGTCGTCGTGGATCAGGTGCTGGAACTCGTGGGCAAAGACGCCTTCGTAGAGGTAGGGCCGGGAGCCATCGGGGCCGACGCGGTTGGCCCAGTCGTAGGCATCGATGGTCATCATGTTGCGGTCAAAGTAGGCCTCGTAGGTAGGGGAATAGAAACCGGCGATGTAGGCGCCGTAGGTGGGATCGTAATAGTTGTCGTCGCGCACGTTGTCGATCATGACGGCCACTTTGTCGCCGTCATAGTAGCCCTCAGGCACGTAGCCCCAGGCCACCAGCAGCGCGTTGGAGCCGTCGTGATAGTCGGGCATGCCAAAGAACTCAGAGTCGGTGGGATAGATGTTGTTGTCGAACTCGGCCAGCAGGTAGTCGATCTGATCCTGGGTGACGACAGGCGTGGTACGCGGGTCGCCAACGGGCCAGGAGAGATCGGTGGCTACCCACACCTCGCCGTAGGTGCCCACGGCCTTGAGCTCGTAGTCTGTGAAGTAATAGTAGCCGTTGTAGTCATCCAGCGCCAGCCAGGTGACGACGTCGCCGGGCACATAGTCCATGACCTCGGCGCGACGGCCCAGAGGCATGTCCGGCGCCTGGCCCAGATCATAGTTACCCTTGCGGATCTTGGCGCCCAGGTCGACGGGCTTGGGGTCCGGCAGGTCCGGGCCCTGGGCGGCTGCCGGCAACACACCGACGAGACTCATCAGCAATGCAACCAGCATCAATACGGATAGTATCTTGTTGCGCATTTCCTTCCTCCCCATTGAATTGAACGAATTGAAAGTTTGTTGAAAGGTTCGACGCCAATTCGGATGTTACCACTTGAACGGTTCTCGTTATCACCTCCTCTCCAATTTTGGTCGTCGCCAGATCGCCGGAGCCGATCTCAGAAGCCAAAAGCCATCAGCTCAAAACGGGCGATGCCGCTGTAGGGTTGCTCGATCAGCACCTCAAAAGAGGCTGTCTGTCCAGGCCCCAGGGATGCGGCAGGCAAAAAATCGTAACCGACGTTCACCACCTTACCATCGGCGTTGTAGAGCGTGGCCGTGACCTGAGCGTAGGTGGAAAGCGCATCGCCGGGGTTGCGGATGTCACCCGTGATGCGGTAAGGCACGCCAGGGGTCTCGACAACGTTCAGCACCTCCAGGTCGCGCCACGCCGGCAGACCGGTTGGCTCTCCCTCCACGGCGATCTCGTAGCGCGTAAAGGCGTACGGGATGTCTGCTTCCAGGCTAAAAGGCACCCGGCCGCCCTGCGGCAACACCTGCACGATGGGCGCCGTGATCTGCTCATCGACCTGGACATCGTTGTCGAAAAAAGCGATCGTCAGCAGCACATCCTGCTGATTGCTGCCGGTGTTGTTGTAAAGCTCACCCAGGACGTTGACCCAGCCACGGGCATCGGTGTAGGCTGTGTCGTTCCACACGTGCCAGCCAGGCTCTATGGTGGGCGTGGGCGATGCTGTGGCCGTGGGGGTGTCGGTGGGTGTGGGCGTGGGCGTCGATGTCGCTGTGGGCAGTGGGGTGTCGGTTGCCGTTGGCGTAGCGGTGGCAGTCGGAGTGTCGGTGGCGAGCGGCGTGCCGGTCGGTGTGGCCATGACCGTCCAGATGGCCGTGGCCGTCCGGGTGGGACTAGCCGGCTGTGGCGTAAAGGTCAGGGTGGGCACGAGTGTGTCTGTGGGCGTTGGTGTGATGGTCGGCGTGGCAGAAGGCGTGTAGGTCGGTTCGCCAGGTCTGGGTGTTGGCACCGGTGTAAAGGTATCGGTCGCTGTGGGCGAAAGCGTCGGCGTCGGCGTATCGATTTTCACAGGCGTCTCGACAATATCCTCTGTGGGCGAGGGAACCACTGCCCGCGTCGGCGTGACAAAAGCCAGGGCTGGCGTCTCGGTCGCTCCGGTTGGGCGGGGAGTCTTGGTGGGTGTGGGTGTGTACGCAGCACCACCCGACAGATAATCACCTGCCAGGAGCGCCGCAACGATTATCATTCCAACGATCACCACCACCAAACCGACCAGCGATCCTGCTTTCGTTGATCTCAAGCAGTCACCCCCATCAATCAAAACACGTACGCCGATCTAAACGGTCGGCATGACTATTATACTACATTTTTTCGATTTTTGAACGGGAAAAACCCTCGAAAAAAGTAAGAAAATGGTTAGAAATAATCGGCGCCAGACGCTGGTAAAGCGCAGTTGTGGCTCTATCTCTTTGATGCTATAATCTGCTCTGGAGGTTCAGGTGCCAAAAAGATCGCGCCATACCACTATCCAGGTGATATTGACTCACGAGCACACCGATTTTGACGGCCTGGCGAGCCTGCTGGCGGCGTCCAAGCTTTATCCCAGCGCCATTCCGGTGTTACCTCGCCGCCCCAACCGTAACCTGAGGCACTTTCTCACCCTCTACTGGGATGTGCTGCCCTTTGTGCTGCCCGATGACCTGCCCCGCGCCCGCGTCGAGCGGGCCATCATAGTCGATACCCAATCGGTTATCACCGTCAGGGGCATGGACGCCGAAACAGAGATCCTCTTCATCGACCATCACCGCCTGGAAAGGGAACTCAAAACAGGTATGACCTTCGAGGGTGAGGAGCTGGGGGCCGTCACCACCCTGCTGGTGGAAAAAATCTTCCGTTCAGGCCTGTCGCTCACGCCTATCGAGGCGACGCTGCTCATGCTGGGCATCTATGAGGATACCGGCTCCCTCTCTTATGCCAGCACCACGCCGCGCGATATACGCGCCGCCGCCTGGCTGGCCGAGCAGGGCAGCAAACTGGATACCGTCAGCGATTTTTTGCATTACCCGCTGTCCAACGGCCAGCGAACCCTCTACGAACAACTGCTGGAGAACAGCCACACCTACCGCTTTAACGGCCAATCGGTCGTCGTGTCGGCCGCCAGAGCCCAGGAATACGTGGAGGAAATCTCGACGCTGGCCCACAAACTGCGCGACCTGTTAGATCCCGCCGCCCTCTTTTTGCTGGTCGATCTGGGCGATCACCTGCAATTGGTGGCCCGCTCCACCACAGAGAGCATCGACGTCTCGGCCATAGCCGCCGAGTTCGGCGGCGGCGGCCACACTCGCGCCTCGGCAGCCCTGATCCGCGGCCTCTCGTTGGACGATGCCACCAAACACCTGTTGAACATCCTCGACGAGCAAGTGCAGCCTTCGGTCACAGTGGCCCAGATCATGTCCCATGGGGTGCACACCCTGCCACCCACCGTCACGGTGAGCATTGCCGCCGGCATGATGCAGCGTTACGGTCACGAGGGATTCCCCATCGTCCAGGAGGGCCAGGTGGTGGGCATGCTCACCCGCCGCGAGATCGACCGCGCCTTGAGCCTGGGCCTGGGAGGGGCAGCCATAGACACCTACATGCGCAAGGGCCGCATCCAGGTCTCCCCGCGCGATTCGGTGGAGCGCGTGCAGCAGGTGATGATGGAGCACGGTGTGGGACAGGTGCCGGTGGTCCAGGACGGCGAGGTGATCGGCATCGTCACCCGCACGGATCTCATCAAACTGTGGAGCACACCGCCGCGCCGGTCGCGTCGCGAAGAGATCGCCTGGCTGATGGACGAATCGTTGCCCCCAGGGTTATTGTCGCTGGCCCGCGAGGCCAGCGCGATGGCAGCCGATATGGGGTTCTCACTCTACTTTGTGGGTGGTTTTGTACGCGATCTGTTGCTGGGTCAACCCAACTTTGACGCCGACCTGGTGGTGGAAGGTGATGCCATCGCCCTGGCGCGACGTCTGGCCGATGAGAAAGGAGGCCGCGTGCGCGGCCACGCCCGCTTTGGCACGGCCAAATGGATTTTGGACGATCCGGCAGAATTCGATATCGCCTCGGTCGATTTCGTCACCGCCCGCACCGAGTTCTACCGCCATCCCTCTGCTTTGCCAGAAATAGAGCGCAGCTCCATCCGGCAAGACCTGCACCGCCGCGATTTCACCATCAACACCCTGGCCATCTGCCTCGACCCCGGCCACTGGGGTGAGCTGCTCGATTTCTACGGCGGCGAAGAAGACCTGAAACAGGGTGTCATCCGGGTGCTGCACAGCCTGAGTTTTGTCGAAGACCCCACCCGCATGTTACGCGCCGCCCGTTTTGAACAACGACTCGGCTTTCGCATCGAGCCACGCACCGAGGAGCTGATCCACAACGCCCTGGGCCTGCTGGATCGCGTCAGCGGCGAGCGCATCCGCCACGAACTGTATCTCATCTTGCAAGAAGAAGCGCCGGAAAAAGCTCTGTGCCGCCTCACCGAACTGAACGTGCTGACACAGATTCACCCCGGCCTGCGTTGCGACGCCTGGATGGTGGAGCGTATTCAGCGGCTGCAACAGCGCACTGCCGAGTGGCACCAGGCCACCGCCCTCCTCGCCGCGCCGGAGCAAGACAGCCCAGAGATCGACAGCCCGCCCGGCCCGGAAGAGCCATCGCCTGCGGCTGACCGGGCCCTGCTCTACCTGGCTCTGCTCACCTACCGCCTCATTCCAGGCGAACTGGAGACGCTCATCGAGCGCCTGCGCATCGTCCGCGATGACGCCGACCGGCTGCGTCAGGTGGCCCACCTGCGCCCGGTGACAGTGCAGTTGGCCCGAGAGCGGCACAAACCGAGCGAGCTGGACCGCCTGCTGCACGATTTTTCCGGCGTGGCCATCTTTGTGGCCTGGGTCGCCGGCGACTCTGCGCTGCTGAAGGACCAACTGATCCACTATTGGCGCGATCTGTGCCACGTACAACCCGAAATAGATGGCAACTATTTAAAAGGGTTGGGGCTGCAGCCAGGGCCGATCTATAGCCGCATTCTCAATACCGTGCGCGCCGCCAAACTGGACGGCGAGGTGAAAACACGAGCCGAACAAGAAGCCCTGGTGGCGGCGTTGCTGACCGACATGTCGTAAGGACGAGCGGCCAGTCATCCTCTGTGTGGCTTGCGTTACCCTTTGCTATCGACAGGTGCGATGTTATAGTGATAGCTGGCCAGCTCGGTGGTCACCGGCGCATATCCAGAGACGATCAGCACAGCGTATTCCACGTCATTACCCAGACCGCGCAGTTCCAGGCGCCCCTGGCGAAGGGCATCCAGTTTGAAACGACGCACCTGGCTTTCACGGCCAATCTGGATCAACTGCACGATAAAACCTTGTGGCAACACGTTGTCGGTGCGGATAAAACCCTCGCCATCCCAGTCGTCGTCGCCGCTCTCGGCATCGTGGGTGTAATCGAGTTGGGGGATGGTGATGTCGTCCACACACAAACCAACACGGTTGACGGCGTCATCGGTGATGTAATCAAAGCGCACCAGAATCTCCTGACCGGCATAGACACTCAGGTCGATCTCTTCCAGCACCCATTGCGGCGTCTCACCGCCGCCCGATACACCCGTGTAGGCCGGGCCAAAGCTGTTGCCCTGAGGGTTGAAGGTGGTGGTGTGTTTTCCGGCCATCAGTTGCCAGGTCTGCCCGCCGTTGTTAGACACAGCCACGTAGGCATAGTCCCAGTTCTCCTCGATGTCGTACCATAACCAGGCCTGGAGTGTGGCCGAGTCGACGCCGCGCAGGTCGAAAGCGCGGCTGAGGCGCATGTCCGAGTCGTCACCCCGGTTAGAGTACCACTGGTAACGCCCGCTGTGAGGCTCGTTGGGGATCAGTTTGACCTGCGTGGAGCCGGTGAACTCGATGGTTACATCGCCGCTGCCGCGCAATTCGATGTAATCGGCCCCGTACTGGTGGACAGTCGTGGTCTGTTGCACGGGGTAGCGCGTGTGGGTTGCATCCAACGACGGCGTGTCGATGTCGAGATCGCTGTAGCCATAGCGCCCATCGCCGGACGATGGATCGTCCAGGTAATTGGCAATACGCCAGTCGGCAAACACATCTTTAAAAGTCAAGCCGCTGTCCAGGTCGTCCAACACCGCCTCAAAGCCGGCGATGCCGTTGGCCAGGTGGGCCACCAACGCCTGGGTGGCCTGCGCGCCGAACCGATCCAAAAAGTAGGCCATGAGCAGGTAACTGCCGCCGTAATTGGCCCCGGCTTCCCCCGGCCCACCCGGCCAGGTGTTGAGCTGGGTATCCGGAGCCAGGCTAAAGAGAAAATCAGAGCCGCCCACGTCAAAACCGTTGAGCTGCATGGCCAGCTCCGACATGCCCTCGTTGACCCAGGTGTCTTCGTTGCGGTCGGTGTGCCAGTGGATCATGTGCTGGAACTCGTGGGCCAGCACGCCGTCGTAAAAGCTGGTGTTGGGTCGCGTGGAGCTATCCAGGTTGATGTAAAACATCTCTTTTTCGTTGGAAAACTCGTTGACCAGCCGCGAGTACTCGTCGGCGCCGGAGAAATAACCGGCCACGTGGCTGCCCAAGCCGCCGGCGTGCAGGATGTGCAGGTGCACGTCGTTGTCCACGCCGGGCGACCATTCACTGCCGAAAAAGCGACGATTGGTGGGGTAGGTCTGTTGCTCAAAACGATCTGCCGAGCGCGTCAGGTCTTGCAGATCGACGTCGTAACCTTCCTGGACCCACATGTAGACGTGCGGCGTGGCGTAACGCAACACGGCGGTGATCTGGAAATTTTCGTCGGTGTCGAGGTTGGACACCCAAAATGCCTCCCGGTCGCCCACCTGAAAAGTCGGCGGGCTGGCGTTGACCACAGCCGGGATGGTGACGCCGGGGTCTTTGAATTGTTGCGCCAGTTGGCGCAGGTTACGCTCCGGCACAGTCTCCTGGGCCAGCATCTCTTCGGTGGTGAGCGGCGGCAGCGGGGTAGGGGTTTGTGTGTTGAGCGGTGTGGGCAGTGGCTTGGGCGTGGGGATGGGTATACGAACGAGATGCGGCACCGGCGTGGCTGTGGCCGCGGCCGCGTCGATGAATTCCTGGAAATCAGGATCGCCGGCGACGATGTACCCCCCCCAGCCGATCAGGCCCGCGGCAAAACAACAGCAGCAAAACAACACTACCGCCAAAAGACCGACTACGATGAACAGAGTACGGTTTCGTTTGTCCATGAGAAGCTCCTTGATGTGCTTTCAGCAGGTTATTATAGCAGAAGAAACGGCAGACACAAAATCGTCGCCTGGGAATCTGCCCTGCCCCAGAAGCGGGTAGCTTGTCAACCGGATCGGTTCGGGGTATAATGCAACCATAGGGCCTGTAAAAGAATAACTTCCGTCCCTGTCATTCTGAGCGCCTGTAAGGGCGCAAAGAATCCCGTTTGAGTAGAACGAGACCCTTTGCTTTGCTCAGGGTGACGCGGGAATTTGTATTTTTACGGATCCATAGACCTCAGACGTATCAGATCGAGGCAGGCAATGCCCCTCAAAATCGGTGACATCGCAGCTCAGGTGCAAGAGATGACGGCGGCCTCGATGCTGCCGCAGCAAAGCGAGTTGCTGGCCGAGGCGCGCCGGCGACTGCGCCAGGAAAACCCGGCCACCCTGCGCGAGTACCTTCAAAAGCGCACCGAGGCCTCGGAGCGACGCATCCCCTGGCTGGCCGCCCTGCCCACGCCAGACACAACCGGTTCACTGGCCGATGCGTTCCCGGCTCCGGCAACCCCAGCCAATTATTCCATCGCTGCCGCCGATGGCTCGGCCATCCCCCCCGACCGTCACAGCCCGCTGCCATACTATGTGCTCAATACCGGCCACGCCGTGTTGAGCTACGGCGCTCATCCCGACGCCGTGCTGGACTCCGAGGGTTGCCTCTATTTCCGGGAGGAAGATCTGTACATCGATGCCGACGGCCAGCGCATCCCGGTCAACGAAAGCCGTCTGGGCATCAAGATGCAGGTGCACGAGATGCAGGCACTGCTCCGCGCTGCCGGCATGGCCGGCCAGCCAGCCGTGGCGCTGCGCGATGGCTCGTTGATCATGTGGCCTTTGCAGAGCGAGGAGAAAACCATCCAGTCGCACTTTTTGCAGCCGTTCCTGGCCTGCCTGGATGATTTTCATCAGGCCGGATTCCCGGTGGCCAGCTACATCAGCTATTCCAACGGCCAGGACGTGGTCAATACGCTGCGGGTGCGCCTCTGCCCCGCCCAGGCCCGCGACTGTCAGAACTGCACTCTGAACGATGCCGAGCGGGAGCTGTGCACCTTTTTGGGCGCTCTGCGCGATCGACAGCTCTTTTTCGCCGACGACCTGCTGCCCCCCGGCGCGCGCAGCCAGGTCTTCGAAAGCACATCGGCCATCCAAAAAGAATACCGCGAGCACCGCATTCGCTTCTTTTACCTCAACGTGGGCGGCGAGATCGCCCGCATCGAGGCCCCGGCCTGGGTGACGGACGATCCGGCCAGACTGAGCCTGCTGCACGCCGCCATCATGGATCAATGCCGCCGCAGCGGCGGTTATCCGCCTTACCCGCCAGCGCTGATGGAAGCCCACGAGCAGGCCGTCATCCCCACTACCGACCGCCGCCTGGTGGAAGAAATGGTCGAGCGGGCCCTGGTCGAGCAGGGATACCCCTACCTGCGCTCGGCCAAAGACCGCAGCAAACGTATCCGCGCTGTCTGAAAACGACGCTGGCTGAGGAAAAAACATGCGCCTTGGAGAGATCATCGAGACGAGCACGCTTGGTTTTGTCGCCAAGAGTGAAGAGCTGCACGCTCACCCGCCACTGGGCAGCCTGGTAAAGGTGCGCGGACCGGATGGCGCGGACTATGCCTACGCCGTGGTGAGTTTCGGTCGCACGACGACGCCGGAGCCAGGACGGCGCGCCGTAGCCCGAGGCGGCGGCAATGTCCACGACGAGGCGGTCTATCGCGAGCACCCCCAACTGCCCCACATCCTCCAGACCGAATTCCACGCTGTGCTGGTGGGCTGCGCCGAGGGAGGGCAGATGCGCCAGTATTTTCCGCCCCAGCCGCCGCGCCTGCATTACGACGTCCTGGAATGCTCAGCCGACGAAGCCCGCGCCTTTAGTGAGCGCCTGCCCTACTTTCGGCTGCTGCTGACGGCTTTGGGCGAGATCTCGGGCGAGCAATTGCTGGCCGCCCACATCCGGGCCGTTTACCGCCAGCGAGGCGACGATATCACCTGGCTGGAGCGCGCCGCCCGCGAAACCGCCGCGCTGCTCAAAGGCGATTACGAGCGGCTGATGACCGTGCTGCACGGCATCGATCCGGCGTGAGAAAAGCCTTGCAAAGCAAGGCTCCCCTTGTGGTAGGAGGATGATTTGAAAGAAAAACAGTTTCAAACAACCGCTCAGCCGGCGCTGAGCCTGTTTACCGAGCTTTTGGCCGTGCCATCGCCGTGCGGGCGTGAGGAGCGCCTGGCCCAGATCGTGCGCCACAAACTCGATGGCTGGGGCTATGCCCACCAGACCGACGGCGCGGGCAATGTGATCGTTCGCCTCCAGGGCCGCCAACCCGACGCGCCGCTGTGCTGCCTGGCAGCCCACATGGACGAGATCGGCCTGGTGGTGACGGCCATCGAGGCCGATGGCGCGCTGCGCGTGGATCGCTCCGGCGGCCTGTATCCCTGGAAACTGGGCGAAGGGCCGGTCGAGATCGTGGGCGACGGCGAAAACATCGTCGGCGTGCTGTCGATGGGCTCCACCCACACGGCCGGGGCTCAGGACAGGGCCATCACCTGGGCCGACGTGCGCGTGATCACCGGGCGCTCGCCGGAGCAGCTTCAGGCAGCGGGTGTGCGGCCCGGTTCCACCGCCGTGCCCATCCGCGAGCGGCGCGGGCCGGCGCTGCTGGGCGACGCCGCCGATCCGCTGGTGGCCGCCTGGACGTTCGACGATCGTATGGGCGTGGTGGCCCTGCTGCGCCTGTTGGAAGCGATGAAACGTGAGTCGGCGCTGCCGTATCATCCGACGATTGTGGCCTTTACGGTGCACGAAGAGGGCGGCTGCCACGGCGCCAAAGTGCTGGCCCAACGCGAGCAGCCGGAAACATTCATCGCCATCGACGGCTGCCCCATGCCGCCCGGCGTCCCACTCAAGCTGGATGGTCGCCCCGGCGTGTGGAGCAAAGACCGGCTCACTCATTTCGATCAGCGCCTGGTGCGGGCGTTTTGCCGCGCCGGCCAGGAGGCGGGCGTCGAGGTGCAGCCGGTGGTCTATGACAACGCCGCCAGCGACGCCAGCGCCGTCTATGCCGTGGGTGGTGCGCCGCGGGTGGCCACCTTTGGCCACGTGCGGGAAAACAGCCACGGCTACGAGGTGGCCCGCCTTTCCGTGTTCGATAACGTGCTCAAGGTGCTGTTGCAATTCGTGTCCACCTGGCAGGAGTGAGCCGGATGCCACGAGTAAACGTTTCATCCGGTTCCCCGATCGATAGTGAATGAGGGTAAAACCATGACCTCGAACCGTCTGGGCGTCGTCACCGACGGCGCGTTCAACGCCGGGCTGACCGTGCGGCTCGATCCGGGTGTCAGCACTGAAGAGCTGCGCGTCGGCGATTTCGTCGTCGTCGAAGGGGAGCGGCATCTGTTCTTCAGCACCCTGGCCGATTTTTTCCTGCGCGCCACCGACGCCCGTATCGCCGCCGACCCACCCCGCGACGTCAGTCCTTTCATCGCCCGCGCCCTCGCCGGCACGGCCACCTATGCCACGGTGCAGGTGCGGCCCACGCTGATGATGGAAAAGGGCAACGATTTCACCTTTACCATGGACCTTTCGCCGCCCCAACCGGTGCGCACCATCCCCATGCACTTTGCGCTGCTCCGCGCGGCCACAGAAAGAGACTTTGCCACCGTCTTTGGCGCCGAGGACAACACACACTTTGCCATGGGCACGCCGCTGACGATGGACATTCCCATCACCCTCAACCTGGAGCGACTGGTGGAGCGCAGCAATGGCATCTTTGGGCAGAGCGGCACGGGCAAGAGTTTTTTGGTGCGGCTGCTGCTGTGCGGCGTGATCAAATCGGGCATCGGGGTCAACCTCATCTTTGACATGCACGACGAGTACGCCTTTGGTAAACAATCGGAGGATGGGACGTGGGTCAAGGGGCTGAAGCACCTCTTTGGCTCCAAAGTGCTGGTCTACTCGCTCGACGAGCGCGCCGCCTCGCGCGAGGGGCGCAACGTCGACGTGACGCTGCAAGTGGGGTTGAACCAGATCGAGCCGGAGGACGTGCTGCTGCTGGCTGAGGAGCTCAACCTGCAGGCCACCGCCGAGGCCAATATCGGTTTGTTGCAAGACGCCTTTCAGGACGATTGGCTGCGCCGCTTCCTGGAAATGTCGCCGGCCGAGATGGAAGTGTTCTGCGCTCAATACGGCGCGCACGCTGGATCGCTGGCCGCGCTGCAACGTAATCTGCTGCGCATCAAACGCCAGCCCTATGTCGTCCAGGAAGCCCAGTTCTCGGTCATCGACGATATGGTGGCTGCGCTGGACAAGGGCCGTCACGTGGTGTTGCACTTTGGGCGCTACGATTCACCGCTGGATCACATGCTGGTGGCCAATATCGTCACCCGCCGCGTGCGCCAGCTTTACCGCGAAAAGGTAGAGCGTTACGATCAGACCCACAACGAAGGCGACCGCCCCCGACCGCTGATGATCACGCTGGAAGAGGCGCACAAGTTTCTCAACCCGGCCGTCTCGCGGCAGACGATTTTCGGCACCATCGCCCGCGAGCTGCGTAAATATCACGTCACGCTGACGGTGGTGGATCAGCGGCCCAGCAGCATCGACAGCGAGGTGATGTCGCAGCTCGGCACGCGTGTCACCGGCAAACTCACCGAAGAACGCGATATCGACGCCGTACTCACCGGCGTGGCCGGGCGCAGCTTTTTGCGCAGCGCACTGGAAAGCCTGGATACCCGCCAGCAAGTCATGCTGCTGGGCCACGCTGTGCCCATGCCCATCGTGGTGCAAACGCGCAAGTACGATGCCTCGTTTTATGCGGCCATGACGGAGGAAAAGCCCAACGCGGCCCAGGCTATGGTAGAACTGTTTGAGCCGTAAATCATATTTGACGTTTCACGCTTCACTTTTTCCACAGCGACACCGTCTCCACGTGATAGGTCTGGGGGAACATGTCCACCGGCTGGACGACCTGCAGGGCGTAACCAGCGTCGGCCAGCGCGCGCCCGTCGCGGGCCAGCGTGGCTGGATCGCAAGAAACGTAGACCATACGCTCTGGTTTGGCCCGGATCAAGGCCGCCAGCGCGGCGGGGTGCATGCCGGAGCGCGGCGGATCCATCACCGCCAGGTCGATGGGCGTCTCTAGATTCGGCAGCACCTCCTCCACCGTTCCCGGAAAAATGGCCACGTTTTCCAGGCCATGCGCGTTGGCGCGAAAATCCTCCACTGCCGTAGGCGCGCTTTCGATGCCGATGACGTGAGCTACCCGATCGGCCAGCGACAGTGAAAAGGTACCCACGCCGCAATAAGCATCCAGCAACGTTTCATCGCCAGCAGGTGCGAGATATTCGGCCACCAACCGTAGCAACGTCTCCACCTGGGCGGTATTCACCTGAAAGAAACTGCCCGCCGAGACGCAAAAGCTACGCCCGCACACTCGCTCGGTGATGTGGTTGTGGCCGATCAGGTTGACCGGGGTGCCGTCCTCCAACAACAATACACAAGAGACGGGCAGGTCGACCTCCAGTTCTGGCGGTTCGTCGTCCACCGATTCAAAGACGATCATCCGGTCGCCGGTGTTGATCCCGGCCCGTAACGAAAGGCGTCTGAGTGGTGGTCGTTCCCCGGCATCGTTTTCGAAATCCAGGGCGAGAAATAGCTCATCCAGGAGGGGGTGAAGCAGCAGACACGCCTCCACGGCCACCGTTTTTCGACTGGCGGCGGCCCGAAACCCCAGGCGGCCCTGGCGGTCGATGGCAAACTGGACATGGTTACGATACTGCCACGCTTCTGGGCTGGCAATGGCCTGGCGCACTGGCGGGTCGGCAAACCCGCCCAGCCGGGTGAGTTGATCGCGCACGATGTCGGCTTTGAAGGCCAGTTGTGCCGCATAGCTGGCATGTTGCCATTGGCAGCCGCCGCACTCGCCAAAGTATGGACATGGCGGCGACACCCGCTCTGGGGAGGCTGTGAGCAATTCCAGCAACCGGGCGCGGGCAAAGCCGCGCCTGTCCTCGACGATCTCGACGGTCACTTTTTCGCCGGGCAGGGCGTGAGGCACAAAAAACACCTTGCCGTCCAAACGTCCCATGGCCGAACCACCGTGGGCCATATGGGTCAGGGTCAACACTATCGGGTTGTCGTTCACAACCATTTCTTAACCTTTTCTTTACTGTTTCTTTATCGGAAATTTACTTGATATTTACGCCAACCCCTTGTCAGCACCTTGATAATAGTGTATAATAGTGTCACATTGTGTTAATGTTAATTCCGCTACCTGTCAATTATCTCTCGAAAAACTTGTGAAAGGAGGTGAGCCAGATGTTGTTTCTGCCGCGTGAAGAGGGTCAGGGTCTCGTAGAGTATGCGTTGATCCTGGTGCTGGTCGCTATCGTGGTGATTGCCATCCTGCTCCTGTTGGGTCCCATCATCGGCAACGTATTCAGCAACATTGTCGCCAACCTGAGCGTGTAGCGTCCATTCATTCCAAGCGATAGTGAACCATTGATTCCCATCAAGCCCCTGGATATCCAGGGGCTTGATGCTTTTGTCAAAAAGCCCCTGCCGGTGCATCGGCAGGGGCCTTTTCAGTGCAGCGTGTCGAGCGTACGTTGGTCGATCAGACCCAGCCGCGCAGTTTGGCTGCTTCGGCCACGCGGGCCACGGACACAGCGTAGGCTCCCAGGCGATTGTGAACGTTGTGCTTTTTGGCCGCGTTGTGCACGGCGTGGAAGGCGGCGGTCATCTTTTTGTCCAGTTTTTCGTAGACCTCGTCTTCCTCCCAATAAAAGTCGTAGGCGTTTTGTACCTGCTCAAAGTAGGAGACGGTCACACCGCCGGCGTTGCACAAAAAGTCGGGGATGACATAGACGCCATTTTTGTGCAGGATGACATCGGCCTCCGGGGTGGTGGGGCCATTGGCCAGTTCGGCAACGATCTTGGCCTTGACCTTGCCGGCATTCCAATTGCCGATCTGGTTTTCCAGCGCCGCCGGGATGAGGATATCAACGTCGAGCTCCAACAAGGCTTCGTTGGTGATCTCTTGGCAGCCGGGGTAACCCACCACGGAACGGGTACGGTTCTTGTGAGCCATCACTGCGTCATAATCGAGACCGTCGGCCTTGTAGATGCCACCTTTAGAGTCGGACACGGCCACCACGGTGCAGCCAAACATCTCGATGACGAGTTTGTGGGCAAACTGACCGGCGTTGCCGTAGCCCTGGATGGCCACCTTTGCACCCTTGAGCTTTAGCCCCAACACCTTGGCCGCCTCGCGAATGGTGTACATACCGCCGCGAGCCGTGGCGTCGCCACGGCCGGCCGAGCCGCCCAGCGGGATGGGCTTGCCGGTGATCACACCCGGCGCGTTAAACCCAACCATCTTGGAGTATTCGTCTACCATCCAGGCCATGATCTGCGGCGTGGTGTAGACATCGGGTGCGGGCACATCGACCTCGGGGCCGATATAGTGGCCGACGGCGCGGACATAGCCGCGGCTGAGGCGCTCCAACTCGCCCATCGACATCTCTTTGGGGTTGCAGATCACGCCACCCTTGCCGCCGCCCAGGGGAATATCCACCACAGAGGTCTTCCAGGTCATCCAGGCCGCCAGCGCGCGCACGGTGTCGATGGTCTCATCGGGGTGAAAGCGCAGGCCGCCCTTCGTAGGACCGCGGGCATCGTTGTACTGGACGCGAAAACCCTTGAACACCTTGACCGTTCCATCGTCCATACGAACGGGGATGGTCACGTGGAACTCGCGCATGGGCTCGCGCAGCAGGGCATGCGTCGCCGGATCCAGACCCAGGATCTCGGCGCACTCGTCCAACTGCGCCTGGGCGATCTTGAAGGGGTTTAGTTCTGTGGACATTTCGTTTCTCCTTGCTTGATATGTTTGGGATTGGATGACCCCCTCTGGTAAAAAAGGCCGGGGTCATTGGCCTGCTGTGGCTGAGGTTAACGTGAGGGAAATCTCGATCTGACATCACCTCCTCGTGATGCATCATCTGGGCTGCTGCAGCTCATTCGTGCCTGGTTCGTTATCGTTCACACATCTTATTGTGGGTGATTTCACATAGCGGGTCGCATTATAGCACACAACCACATTTGGGGCAAGCGCGCCGTTTTCTCAGGGTTGGCGACGTATGGCCGCGAGTTGCTCCTGAAGCAGTTGCTGCACCAGTTGTGGGTTGGCTTTACCCCGCGAAGCACGCATCACCTGGCCCATGAGAAACTGGAGGATGGTTGTTTTGCCATCCAGGTACTGCCGGACGGCATCCGGTTGCTGGCGCAGGGTTTCGGCCACCAGGGTTGCCAGGGCATCGGTGTCGCTGATCTGAGCCAGTCCTCGTTGAGCCACGATGTCCGCCGGTGGTGTGCCGCTCTGGAACATGAGGCTCAAGATTTCGCGGGCGGTGGACATGGTGATGGTCTTTTTTTCCACCAACGTCAGCAGTTCGGCCAGGGCCTGAGGGCTGATGCGTAGCACGTCGATCTCGACGCCGGCCTGGTTCATCTGGCAAAAGATGTCGCCGATGATCCAGTTGGCCACGATCTTGGGCTGCGGAAAGGCTGCCGCACAATCCTCAAAATATCGCGCCACCGCCTTTTCGGCCACCAGCACCTCGGCTTCATAGTCGGTGAGGCCATACTGGCGCACAAAACGCGCCTTTTTAGCATCCGGCAGTTCCGGCTGTTGGGCCTGGATCTCGGCCACCCATTCACGGCTCACTTGCAGGGGGGAAAGATCGGGCTCTGGAAAGTAACGATAATCTTCAGCGTGCTCTTTGCTGCGCTGCACCACCGTGATGCCCCGCCGCTCGTCCCAGCCTACCGTTACCTGTGTGACTTTGCCGCCGGAATCCAGGATACTGGCCTGACGTTGGATCTCATAGTCCAGCGCCAGTTTGACAGCGCGGATGCTGTTGAGGTTCTTGACTTCTACTTTGTCGCCGAATGTCTGGCTGCCCAGGGGGCGCAGGGACACATTCGGCTCGCAGCGCATGGCCCCTTTTTCCATGTCGCCGCTGCTCACCCCCAGATAGCGCAGAATGGCGCGCAGCTTGATGAGGTACTGCCGCGCCGCCTCACCACTGCGAATATCCGGCCCGGTGACGATCTCGAGCAGTGGGATGCCGGCCCGATTATAATCGATCAGACTGCCCGTTTCAGAGTGGGCCAGCCTGCCGGTGTCTTCTTCCAGATGGGCGCGGGTGATGCCAACGCGCTGAGACTGGCCCTCCACCTGGAACTCGAGCCAGCCGTCGCGGCACAGCGGCAGCTCGTATTGTGATATCTGGTAGCCTTTGGGTAGATCGGGGTAGTGATAGTTTTTGCGGGCAAACACCGAATACTCGGCAATGTGGCAATTCAGCGCCAGGCCGGTCATGATGGCGTAGGCCACCGCCTGACGGTTGATCACCGGCAACACGCCCGGCAGGCCCAGACACACCGGGCAAACGTGCGTGTTGGGCGACCGGCCAAAAATGCTGGCGTCGCACGCGCAAAACATCTTGGAGTGGGTCTGAAGTTGCACGTGCACTTCTATGCCGATGACGGCTTCGTACTTCACACTCTTCTCCTGGTTGTGCAATGGATGACCGGGGACTATTGTAACATAGCCCCCGGCAAAAGGCAATCGGGCCTTCCGGCCTCGACAGGGCGATGGTATTCTCGCCAGGCAGTGTCACTCGGGCATCTTGACAGAAATCGTTTGCCCGGATAGAATTCAAATCAACGCTGCACCCGCAACCTGGCCCGTGTCAGGGTGTTTCAGTTGAGAGACGGCGAGTTTTGGCCGTTCCTTAGGATCCGTAAAAACATAAATTCCCGTGTCACCCTGAGCGCAGCGAAAGGTCTCGTTCTACTCAAACGGGATTCTTTGCGCCCTTACAGGCGCTCAGAATGACAGTGACGGAAGTTATTCTTTTGCAGACCCTTACAATCGCAGTTGGGCAGCCTACGGCAAGTTCTGTCATGAAATCAGTCAAACGTACTATTAGACAACTTGTTCGAAGATTCGGCTATGACATAGTCCCTTTTCGTGAAGAAAGGGAGTGGCCGCCGGATTTTGGGAAAGACGAGATCCAAATCATCCGGTCAGTCCGGCCATATACGATGACAAGCCCAGAAAGGCTTTGTGCACTCATTCAAGCTGTAAAGTACGTGGTACAGAATGACATTGAAGGTGACATAGTCGAGTGCGGGGTATGGAAAGGTGGTTCGATGATGACCGTTGCGATGACTCTTAAAAGGCTCGGTTCTCAAAGAGATCTGTATCTTTTTGATACCTTTGAAGGAATGACGAAACCCAGCGATAAAGATGTTTCTTACAGAGGCACGTCAGCCTCTCATAAGTTTGAGCGACTGGCCACGGATGATGATGTTTCAGATTGGGCACGAGCCTCACTGCAAGATGTGACGAAAGCAATGTACAGCACTGGTTATGATCCTGCACGCATTCATTTTATCAAAGGTAAGGTGGAAGAAACGATCCCGGTTAATGCACCAAAGCTCATATCACTTCTCCGACTTGACACAGATTGGTACGAGTCTACCGCACACGAACTCGTACATCTATTCCCCCGTTTGTCACATCGTGGGGTTCTAATTATAGACGACTATGGTCATTGGCTAGGAGCAAGAAGAGCGGTTGATGAATATATCGCTGAGAATAAATTATGCATTCTTCTCAACAGAATTGATTACACTGGACGAATAGGCATAAAACTGTAGGATTTGGCCGCCTAACAAAGCGCTCCTGACCGCCATTCCGCTGGCGCTCCATAGCGGCAGGTGAGCTTGGCCGTTAGATAGAGAAAGGACACTTGCGCCATGACAACACTCCTCTACGTTGCCACGGCAGTCATTGGATACCTGCTGGGATCACTGCCCACCGGTTATCTGGTGGGAAAATTGTGGGGCGTCGACGTGCGCCGTCACGGCAGTGGCCGCACCGGCGGCACCAACGTGATGCGCGCCGCCGGAGGCCTGGCCGCCGCGCTGACCGTGATCGGGGATGCGTTCAAGGGCCTGTTGGCTGTCGGCGTGGGCGCCGTGCTGGTGGGCTCGCCAGCAGCCAAGGTGTTGGCCGGTCTGGCAGCACTGGCCGGCCACAACTGGTCGATCTTTTTGGGCTGGCGCGGCGGGGCCGGGGCTATCACCAACCTGGGCGTGATGTTTGGCTTTTCTCAGACCGTGGTCATCGGCTCGATGTTGGTTGGCCTGGTGGCGCTGATTGCCTGGCGCATGGCCTCTGCCGCGACGTTGACCATGGCCTTTGCTGCCTTTCTGGGTTTTGTGGGACTGGCCATCTGGGCTGGTTTTCCATGGGTTTATGCTCTTTACGGCTTTTTTGCCACAGCCCTGATCACCATCGCCCTGCTGCCCAACATCCGTCGCATCCTGGAAGGCACCGAGCGGCGGCTGGAGCTCAATTGACGCGCCGCGTCACGGGCCGATCTTTTCCCTCAGCCACGTCCGCCAATCGGCCTCAAAGGTGGCAGCATCGACATCCAGAGCCGTCTCCAGCCAGTCTGCCAGCGACTCGGCGCCGGCCAGCGTTTGTAGCAGGGCGGGATACACCTGAGGCCCATATTGCTCACCGGCGTAGGCCACGATCAGAACGGCCTCCAGATAAGCCAGCTCGGCCTTATCCTGCTCCCACCCTTCCGGCGGCGTGTAGGCAGGCAGCGAGCCAGCCTCGAACAGCCATCCTAACTCCGAAAACGTCGGCAGGCTATCGAGCTGCATCGCTGACAAAAGTGAGCCCCAGTATTGGCTCCCAAGCCAATACTGGGCAAAGGGCCCCTCGAACAGGCTGGTGTCTTCTGTGAGCCACAATTGCCACATACCCAGTGTAATGTCCCACCATATCGCCCGGTTGCCGTCGGGCGGCGCTTGGGCGCCGGCGGGAACAATGTCTGCGCGCTCGAGCAGCACACGGCTGGCAGCACTCCAGAGATAACTGCCGCCGGGCTCGTCGCGCCTGGTGGAAAGAAAAGGCGACACCATGTAGGCATCCACCGTCTGTTGACCCACCGGGCCCAACGTGTTCAGGTTGGTGATCTGGATCCTCACCCGTTCACCGGCCGGCAGGCTATCCCCCAGGCTGGCAGCAAGCTGCCGGTAACGCGCCTCCAGCAGCACCAGCTCACGCAGCATAAAATCCACCTCGCGCTCGTAACACACGATGACAAAGTGCTCGCTGGTGAGGGTGGTCATGTCGCCCAGGTAACGGCCCAACGGTAAGGTGTGCCGCCAGACACCTTCTATCTCTCTAAAGAACTCGACGCGCCGGTAACGCCCACCTGCCAGATCGGTATAGGACACCTCGGCCCAACTCACATCCTCGTCGAGTTGTTCCCAGCTTTGTACCACCGGTTGGGCCAGCGGCGCCGCTGGATCATAGGACGAGGTCAGAGAGGGCCACGCTTGAAAGGCCGCTTGTTTTTGAGCGTACCAGGAGCCCGAGTTGTTGGCCAGCAGGGCGTTGAAGTGACGCCGCGCCAGCGGCCCGGCCGTCGGGCCGACCAGCGCCGCGGCTTTCCATTCTGTCGTCTGCCGCTCCAACGCCAGCAGCGCGGCCAGATATTGTCCCCTGTCCACATTCAGACCTTCGAGCCCCACACCCAGAGCCTGTCGCAGCGCAGCGTCCTCGGTATCGGTCTGCGGCATGGCCGCGTGCAGCGCCTGGATACCTGCAATGCCGTGGGCGGCCATCACCGCATCCAACACGGGCGTGGGCGGCGTCTCGTCGCCTGCCAGGCCCAGGCGACGCACCGCCCAATTGGCAAATTGGAGCAGCAGATAGGGCTGTCGCTCGGGTTCAACGAAGCCGATAATGGGCCCGGACAGGACCGGGGTCGCCGGATCGACTCGCAACCAGGTCGTGCCCGAGAGGGATGGCAACGACCGTAGATCGCCGACACGCAAATTCAAGGGGGTCTGTAACGGCGACCGCGAGACCTGGCCGCCGCGTGCGATCAGGGTGTAGGCCAGCATCCAGGCCAGCTCCCGCTGCTCCTCCGGCATCAACGCCCCATCCTGCCGCACGCCGCGCAGCCGGGGTGAGGTCAGAGAAAAGCCATGGGGCGGGCGATAGTCGGCGCCGCTTTCGTCGTCGGGTGTGAGCAACACGTTGATCGGTGCATCGGGCGCACAAACCAGATCGGCGCACATGGCCGCATACCAGCTTTCCAGTTGCCCGGCCATCCAATCGACGGTGGGTTCGTCGCGGGTGAGGTATTTGAAAACAAAGTGCTCCGTCTGTCGACTGCGCTGGTTGCCAAAATACTCCCGGCGCGCGCCGCCGCGCAGCCAATGGCCATCGTCCTGGCGATAAAACTGCACCCGGCGATAGATGCCATCCTCCCAGGCCCAGGCCAGCTCCGCCCAGGTGCGATCCGGCGCCGGCAGCCAGCCAGCGCCCACGATGGCCAGCTCGGCCTCCTGGCCCGGTTCCCGATGCGCCCCCCAGATCGCCCCCGCCGTGGACAGTTCGACCCTTTGTTCCTGGCGGCTGTACCAACCCTGGTCGTCCTGATCCTGGAGCGAGAGAAAGGTCTGGAAATCACCCTGGCGTATCGCCTGAGCCTCCAGGTTGGCCGCTGCCCGCAACTCGCGCTTGAGGCGCTCGGCTCCCCGGTACACACGCTGCCAGAACAGCCCGGCTGCGATGCCGCCGCCGAGCAAGATCAGGATCAGAACCAGCGTCAGGAATCGCCACGGCAGAGACCGTTTCTGGGATGGCTCCGGAAACACGGCCCAATCGTCTTCGGCTTCCACCTGCCAGTTAAAATCGACACTCACGATAGACCTGCCAGTCTAGTGCTTTGCCGTAATCGCCAGCTTGACTCGTGACGAACGATCGTCTTTAGCATATACCACCATCTCCGGCGTTTGGTTCACCGGCCGGCCTGTCCTGGCGCAGGGTGACGTCGCCTGCCAGCACCCGCTGCGTGCGACCATCGACCTGGCGCACCAGCAGCGCGCCGTCGGCATCCACCCCGACCGCCACACCCGCCAGCACGTGGCCCGTCATCGTCACCCTCACCTCCTGCCCCAGTGTGATCAGCCTGGCCTGCCACTCGGCGTGAGGTAAAACACCCGCCTGCAGGCGCCGATAGCGGAGCTCGATGCGGCGCAACAAGGCCGTCAGTAATGCCAGCCGCGACACTTCTCGATCGGTCTCGATCTTGAGACTGGTGGCGGCAGCCATCAACGCCGGCGCGTCGGCAGCGGCAAAATCGACGTTGACGTTGATCCCCATGCCCAGCACCACGTAATCCAGCCGCGAGCCAACGACCCCCAACTCGGCCAGCAGGCCGCAGACCTTTTTGCCCTGCATCAACACGTCGTTGGGCCATTTGACCGCCGCCGACAGGCCGGTGACCTGGGCGATGGCGTCGCACAGCGCCAGTGAGGTGATCATCGTCAACCGCTGGGCCTGATGCGGCGCCAGAAAGGCTGGCCGGAACAGCAGCGACATCAGCAGACTGCTGCCCGGCGGCGACCACCACTGCCGGGCCAGACGCCCCCGCCCCGCCGACTGGAAATCGGCGATCACCAGCGCGCCCTCTGGCGCGCCCGCCTCGGCCAGCTGCCTGGCCTCATCGTTGGTCGAACCCAGACTGGCGTAAAAATGCACGTGCTGGCCCAGCCAGACCGTATCCATCGCCTGCCGGATGGACTCTGCCGATAGCTCGCTCATCTCACAGCTCAAAGACCGCACCGCACACGGGACAGCTCGTGTCCTCCGGGCCGACTTCAGCCCCGCAGGCCGAGCAGGTTTCCACCAGTTCTGCGCCGCAGCTTGCGCAGACAACCGCCCCGGCCGCCAGCGCCGCGCCGCAGGCAGAGCACACCTCTTGCTGGCAGCCGGGGCACTGCGACCAGCCCAGGGCGATCGTCTGGCCGCAACCCGGGCAGGGTTGGACGGTGGGGGCTTCACGCCCACAGCGTGGGCAGACTGTCTCATCGGCAAAGAGGCGCAGCGAACAGCCAGGGCAGATCACCTGACCACAATGGGGGCACGGCCCCAGGCCGGGCTGAAAATCGGCGCCACATTCGGGGCAATGAACCCAGGACAAGACCTCCTGGCCCAGGCGCACCGCCGAGGTGCGCGCCGACTCGCGCACGATCAGATCGAACGCCTGGCCGCAGGCGGCGCAATGCCCGGCGTGACCGAGCACGTCAGCGCCGCAGGCCGGGCACTGGCGCACAAAGAGCAGGTTGCAGCCGGGGCAGATCTGGGCGTTGACCAGCAGCTCCAGGCCGCAGTTGGGGCAGTCGAAAAACAGGGCCGAACCGCAGGCAGCACAGGCGACATCGTCCTCGCCGATGGCCGCGCCGCAGTGGGGGCAGAGCGACTGACCGCAGACCGTACACAGGCCATCCATGCGCACCACCACCGCCCGGCACGCCGGGCAGCGGGCGCTGCCGGGCGCCAGCGGCTCGGTGTGGAGCAAGATCGGCGGGGGGGCACTCGACGCTGCCGCGTCTGCGGCAGCGAGTATTGCGCCACAGTGAGGGCAAACCGTCGCGCCGGGCGCGAGCTCGGCGTCACATTCGGAGCAGAACAGGCCAAACTCGGCTCCGCAGGCCGGGCAGGCCATCTGATCCGCGGCCAGGGCGGCCCCACATTCGGGGCACAACTCCTGGCCGCAGGTGGGGCAAAAATCGTCGCCGGGTTCCAGCGGCGTGTGGCATTGTGGACATTTCATGGCGGCGATCCCATCAGCCCAGGCGGTCTCGGCGGTCTTGCAGCACCGCCACTCCTGGCAACACCTTGCCCTCCAGCATCTCCAACGACGCGCCGCCGCCGGTGCTGATGTGGGTCATCTTGTCGGCCAGGCCGGCCTGCTGGATGGCGGCCGCCGAATCGCCGCCGCCGATGACCGTCACGGCATCGAGACGGGCCAGCTCGCGGGCCAGGGAAAAGGTCTGCGCGGCAAAGGCTGGAAACTCGAACACGCCCATGGGGCCGTTCCAGATGACCGTTTTGGCGCCGACCAACGCCTGGCGGAAACGCTGCATCGTCTCTGGGCCGATATCCAGGATGCGCCAGCCGGCAGGCACATGCTCCACGCCGACCGTCATCGAGGCGGCCTCGTTGGAGAACTCGTTGGCCACCACCGCATCCACCGGCAGCAACAATTTGTCGCCGCCGCGGGCCAACAACTGGCGAGCAGTATCCAGAGCCAGGTGCTCCACCAGCGAGTCGCCCATCTCCAGCCCGTGGGCCTTGAGAAAGGTGTTGGCCATGCCGCCGCCGATGAGCAGCCGATCCACTCTATCCAGCAGGTTTTCGATGACGCCGATCTTGTCCGAGATCTTGGCCCCGCCCAGAATGGCGACAAAGGGCCGCGCCGGGTTTTCCAGAACTCGACCCAGGAATTCGAGCTCTTTTTCCATCAAAAAACCGGCCACGGCGGGCAGGTAATCGGCGATGCCGGCGGTGGAGGCGTGGGCGCGGTGGGCCGCGCCAAAGGCATCGTTGACGAACAGCTCGGCCAGGGAGGCCAGTTGGCCGGCAAAGGCCGGATCGTTCTTTTCCTCCTGCGGATAAAAACGCAGGTTTTCCAACAGCATCACCTGGCCATCGACCAGGCTCTCGGCGGCGGCGCGCACCTCTGGGCCGATGCAGTCGGCCATCACCTTCACCGGTCGTCCCAGCAGCTCGGCCAGTCGTGCGCCCACCGGCCTCAGGCGCAGGTTCTCTTGGACCGCGCCTTTGGGCCGCCCCAGATGTGACATGAGAATCAGCCGGGCTCCCCCATCCAGCAGATACTCGATGGTGGGCAGTGCAGCGCAGATGCGGGTATCGTCGGCCACGGTGGTATCGGCCAGCGGCACGTTAAAATCCACCCGCACGATCACCCGCCTGCCGGCGACGGCAACGTCGCGAATCGTTTTTTTGTCCATCCATGCCTCCCAGATCGGGGTAAAACAAGGGCGCAGCTCGCTGCGCCCCTTTGCCCACAGATATTGTGATGGCCAGGTGACAGTGACTGTCACTCTGGCTAAAAAGGGAACAACGTTACTGGCTACAAACCTTTTTGCGCCATCAAGTGGATCAGATCGGCCACCCGCACCGAATAGGCCCACTCGTTGTCGTACCAGGCCACCACCTTGACCATGTTGTCCAACGCCATCGTCGAAGGCCCATCGACGATAGACGAGCGCGGGTCGCCTTTGAAATCAACGGAGACCAGCGGCTCATCCGAGTAGCCCAGAATGCCCTCGAGTTCACCCTCGGCGGCGGCCTTGAAGGCGGCGTTGAGCGCCCCGGCAGTGGTGGGCTGGCGCACCTCGGCCACAAAATCCACGATCGAAACCGTCGGCGTGGGCACACGCAGCGAAAAACCGTCGAACTTGCCCTTCAGCTCTGGGATGACCAGCGCCACGGCCTTGGCCGCGCCGGTGGTGGTGGGGATGATGTTCAGCGCCGCCGCCCGCGCCCGGCGCAGATCCTCGTGCGGCAGGTCCAGGATGCGTTGATCGTTGGTGTAAGCGTGGATGGTGGTCATCAACCCCTTGACGATGCCAAAATGGTCGTTCACCACTTTGGCCGCCGGCGCCAGGCAGTTGGTGGTGCAGGAGGCGTTGGAGATGATGTGATGGTTGGCCGGGTCGTAGCGGTTCTGATTGACGCCCAACACGATGGTGATGTCTTCGCCCTTGGCCGGCGCGCTGATGATGACCTTTTTGGCTCCGGCCTGCAGGTGCAGGCTGGCCTTGTCGCGGCTACGAAAGATGCCGGTGGATTCCACCACCACCTGTACGCCCAGCTCACCCCACGGCAGTTGTGCCGGGTCGCGCTGGGCAAAAACCCGAATCGGCTGCCCATTCACCAGCAGGTTGCCATCCTGAACCTGGACAGCGCCGGGGAATTTGCCATAGTTCGAGTCGTAGCGCAGCAGATGCGCGTTCGTCTCGGCGTCGAACAGATCGTTGATCGCCACCACCTGAACATCTTGCGGATAGTAATCCAGAATGGCTTTGAGCACCTGACGCCCAATGCGTCCAAAACCGTTGATGCCTACCTTGACTGTCATTGACTGTCCTCCTGTTGATGCAGATCAAAAGACCGTTAATCTGATTCGTACAGCTCGAACAACGCTGCTGCCAGTTTGCCCGAATCGTGCCGCCACGGATTGGTCAGGTCCACCAGATCGGCGGTGACCAGGACATAGTCGCCGGGCGACTGTTCCCCCAACGACACCAGTTCTTCGCGCGGCAGATGATCCGGCAACGGCATGTCCAGACGATCGTTGGCCAACACGTAATCGAACAAACCCGGCCCAACGTGCCGCTCCAGCGCGGCCACGTGCGCCCCCACGTCGTAGCCATCGGTCTCGCCCGGCTGGATGGCCACGTTGCACACGTATACCTTGACCGCCCGTGAGGCCCGAATGGCCCGCACGATGTCGTCCACCAGCAGGTTGGGCAGCACGCTGGTGTAGAGGCTGCCCGGCCCGACGATGACCAGGTCCGCCGACAGGATCGCCTGCACCGCGCCCGGATAAGCCCGCACCTGGTCAGGGCGCAAAAAGACACGCTCGATGGGTAGGCCGGCTTTGGAGATGCGCGATTCGCCTTCGATCACCCGACCCGCGCCGGCGGTCTCGGTCTCGCCTCGCAGGTCGGCGCACAACGTCACGTTCTCCAGCGTGGAAGGCACGATCCGGCCGCGCACCGCCAGCACCCGGCAACTCTCTTCCAATGCCCGTTCAAAGTCGCCGGTAATGCCCGACATGGCCGTGATGAACAGGTTGCCAAAGTTGTGGCCATCGACGACGTTGTGGCCAAAACGATACTGGAAAAGCTGACCCAGCAGGTCCTCGTCGTCGGCCAGGGCCGCCAGGCAGTTGCGAAAATCGCCCGGCGGCAGCACCCCCAGCTCCTGGCGCAACTTGCCGGAAGAGCCACCGTCATCGGCCACGGTGACAACAGCGGTGAGATGATCGGTGTGGGTTTTGAGCCCACGCAACAACGACGACAACCCGGTGCCACCGCCGATGGCCACCACGCGCGGCCCGCGGTCGCGCAGGCGATGACGGTAGAGCACATCTATGACCTGATCTCGCCGGCCAGAATCCAAAAAAGGGGTGAGCAAAACCTGGTTGAACTTGAGCAAAGCGGTGGTCACGACTCCCAGGCCCAGCAGGCCCATCAATAGCGCGGCTACCCAGGGTAACAACAGGGTCAACAGCCGATGGTCGCCTGCTTCCGGGTTGACGGGGGCAAAAAGTAAATTGATCAGCCCTCCCGCGATGCCCAGACTGGTCAGGCCCACGCCCAGGATCAACACCAACAACCAGCGTTTGATGCCCAGCCCAGGATAGAGCCACTTGAGCTTCTTTTTCAGCCTGGCGCGCCAATCCACGTGTGCCCTTCCTCCCGGCGGTTATTATAGTCCAACTCACACCCTGTGTCAAAGGTTTTTCGCCTGTGTCAGCGCTACAACAAACTCACCGGATCGATCTCGACCTGCCAGCCCAACGGCAACTCGACGTGGCGCAACAACTCTTGAGGCTGTGCGGCCCGGACGACGATCTGCCAGCGGTAACGGCCTCGCACGCGCGTGACAAAACAGGGAGCCGGCCCAATGAGCGACACCGCCGCCAGGCCCAAACGGGCGATCTGGTGTTCCAGTGTGCGGCGCATGGCCTCGGCCTGCGCCTGGCAATGGGCCGCCTCGGCGTGGGCGTAGCGCAAACTCGCCAGCCGGTAAAAGGGCGGATAACCCGCCCGCTGTCGAAAGGCCAGCTCTTGCTGAAAAAAACCGGCATAATCGTGGCGGGCGGCAAATTGCACCGCATACACCTCCGGGGAATAGGTCTGCACCACCACCCGCCCACCCAGCGCGCTCCGGCCAGCCCGACCGGCCACCTGGCCCAGCAGTTGAAAGGTGCGCTCGGCAGCGCGGTAATCCGGCAGATGCAGCGCCGTATCGGCTGCGATCACACCCACCAGTGTCACCCAGGGCAGATCCAGCCCCTTGGCCACCATCTGGGTACCCACCAGCACGTCGGCCCGACGATCCACAAAGGTCTGCAAGAACTTTTCGTGGGCCCCACGTGCGCCCACCGTGTCGCGGTCCCAGCGTAACACGCGCGCGCCTGGAAAACGCTCCTGCAGCGCCGTCTCTACCCGCTGCGTGCCGATGCCAAAGTAACGTATGTGTGGCCCGCCGCAGGCCGGGCATCTCTCTGGCGGCGACGAGCGCCGGCCGCAATGGTGGCAGACCAGCCAGCCATCGCTCGAGTGATAGGTCAGCGGCACGTCACAGTGGGTGCAACAGAGCACCTGACCACAATCGCGGCAATTGACCAAGGTCGCCGCGCCGCGCCGGTTCAGGAACAGGATAGCCTGCTGATCCCGCGCCAGCGTCTCGGTCAGGGCCTGTTGCAGGGCGCGGCTAAACAGGCTGCGATTGCCCGCCCGCAGTTCGGCGCGTAGATCGACAATCTCTACCGGCGGCATCCCGGCAAAAGCCGCCACTTGTGGCGCCCTTGGCGTCCTTTCCGGGAACAAAGGCGTGTGTAATCCGTGGGCCAGGATACGCCGCGGCAGGCTCAACAAGCGGTATCGACCCTGCCGGGCGGCGTGATAGGAGGTGACATCTGGCGTGGCGCTGCCCAACACGACCACTGCGCCGGTCAGCTCGGCCAGCCTGACAGCGGCGTCGCGGGTGTGAAAATGAGGCTCGCGCGGCTGCTTGTAGGAGGCGTCATGCTCCTCGTCCAGCAGGATCAGGCCCAGCCGGGGCAGCGGCAGAAACAGCGCCGAACGAGGCCCAACGACCACGTCGATCAACCCATCTCGGGCGCGACGCCACACGTCTTGCCGCTCGGCCACACCGAGCGCGCTGTGATACACCGCCACCCGCCCCGGAAAGCGGGCCGTGAAACGCCGCACCGTCTGCGCGGTGAGGCTGATCTCGGGCACCAGCGCCATACCCTGCCGCCCGCTGGCCAGCACCTCGGCCAGCGCCCGCAAATAAAGCTCTGTCTTGCCGCTGCCGGTGACGCCGTGCAGCAGGAAAACGGGGGGTGAGTGAGACGGCTGCCAGGCGGCCGCGTCGATCAAAGACGGCTGCATCTCGGCCCAGGCGGCTGCCTGATCGGGGGTGAGCGGCGGGGGTATTTGTGCCGGCGCGGCTCTATCTGCCTGAGGATCGCGCCACTCTTCGGCCCCGGCCAGCTCGATCAGACCCAACGCCTCCAGGCGATGCAGGTCTTGCAGCGAGCAGCCCGTCTCGGCATAGAGCCAGCTCACCCAGAGTTGTTCGCCGCGCTGCTGCAAAAGGTGCAGCACAGCGGCCTGTTTCTGACCACCGCTCGACGCCAGGGCCCGATTTTGGGCCTCCTCTGGCGGCAGAGCAGACCATACCAGCGGCTCTTGCACCATCCGCTCGATAGCGCCGGCCCTTTCCAGCGCCCGGAGTGTTGCACCCGAGACGCCCACCGCCTGACGCAGGGCCTGCCGCGTCAACGGGCCGGGATGCCCGGCCAGATAACGCAGCGCGTCGGCCTGTCGGGGGGCGCGGTTCTCGATCTCGCCCGCCAACCGGGCCAGATCATCGGCCGGCAGCAGGGGCAGGATCGTCTCCTGGCGAGGGGTGAGGTTCAGCCAGCCACGGCGGGCCAATGCCTGCACCGGGCTGGGAGAACATTCGGCGGCCCGACAAACGGCCTCCAGTGTGGGCAGTGGATCGTCGGTGGCCGCCAGGTAACGCAGCACCCGCGCCTGGGCCGAATCGTGGCCCAGGTGGGGTTGTGCGGCGGCGATGGCGGCATCGTCGGCCAGCAGCCGGACGAAACGAACCTGCCGGGCAGGTCCGCCTGGCGGCGGCAGAACCACCTCGCCCGTCACCAGCCGGCGGCGGCGAAGGTGGGCCAGCGCACGGCGGATCGTGTTGCGTTTGAGCTTGAGGCGATTTTGAATCTGCGACAGGCGCAGCGACCCTTCGCGGGCGAGCAGATCCATCACGGCGCGGCTGGCGCCGGTGAGATCGGCCGGCAGCGGCTGATCGGCGTTTGCGAGCCGGTAGACGGCGCGGGGGGGGCGGACCAGGCCGGGCGGCAGCATGGCAAACAGACAGTGCGACAGCGTCGTCAGGTATTCGTCGGCCATCCACCGGGCCAGAGCGATCTGGTGGGCCGTGACGACCGGCCGGGGCAGCGCCAGCGCGACGATCTCTCTGAGTGGTAGCGCTGGCGCCGCCTGGCTCCGCGCGACGACGATGCCATAAGCCTGGACAGCGCCAAAAGGGACGATCACCAGATGGCCGGGAAGCAGACGATCCAGCAGGGCAGGCGGTACACGGTAATGAAACGTGTGGCCCAGAGGCTCGGCTTCGGCCTCTGGGCTGTCAATGGCATGATTCGGCTGCGCCGGCAGGGCGGAGCGGCGGAGGCGAACGTTCACGGCGACCTGGGCATAACTCACGAATCGCCTGCCTTTTGCTCTCTGTTGCCCTGGTCAAAAAAGAGGCTCAGGCGGTCGATGCGACGACCATCGAGCGTCTCCACCCGCAGACGAATGCCATCGGCGCGGACCTGGTCGCCTACCTGGGCCAGGCGGCGCAGACGGCCCAGCACATAACCAGCGATGGTGTCATAGTGAGGGTCGGCCAGTTGCAGGCCGAATTCTTCGTTGACCTCTTTTATCTGCATCAGGCCACTGATGATCACGCTGCCGTCGGGCAGCCGCTCGATCTGTGGCTCGTCCTGGTCAAAAGCATCCTGCACGTCGCCGACGATCTCTTCCAGCAGGTCTTCCAGCGTCACCAGGCCGGCCGTGCCGCCGAACTCGTCCAGAAGGATGGCGATGTGCTGTTTCTTGCGACGAAATTCCACCAGCAGGTCGTCCACGCGAATGTTTTCCGGCAAAAAGATAGCTTTGCGCATCACGCCGCGCACAGTGGTGACTTTTTGGGGTTCGCTGTGCACCACGCGCACCACGTCCTTGAGGTGAACGATGCCCAAGATGTGATCCAGATCGTCCTCGTAGACCGGGAACTTGGTCAGGGAGTGAGTGGCGGCCAGTTGGGCCACGTCTTCCAGGGCCGCCATTGCCGGCACGACGATCATCTCGGTGCGGGGCACCATCACCTGCCGTGCGGCCAGGCGGCCAAAGTCAAACACGGCGTACAACATCTCTCGTTCCTCGGCGGCCAACACCCCACCTTCGTGGCTGGCCTCCACCAGCATGCGTAATTCGGCGACAGAATGCACCCGCCCGTGCCCGCTGGTCGGCTGGATGCCAAAGAGACGCAACAGCGTATTGCCGGCGCCGTTGAGCGCCCAGATGGCAGGCCGAAACAGGTGAAGCGTCCACTCGGTGGGCCGGGCAACGACGAGGGCCGTACGTTCAGGGTCCTGAAGGGCGATCGACTTGGGCGCCAACTCGCCAACGACCACGTGCATAAAGGTGATAAAGACAAAAGCCACTGTCCCGGCAATCGAGTGAGCCGCCGCGCCGATCCATGCTTCGGGCAGGAAATGCAACAAAGGCACCAGCAGGTCGGCCAGGGCCGGCTCACCCACCCAGCCCAACCCCAGGCTGGCGAGGGTGATGCCCAGTTGGGTGGCGGCAATGAAACGATCCGGATCGGCAACGGCCCGCCCGACGACCACCGCCGTGCGGTTGCCCTGGGCGATGAGCTCCTCTATTCGGGTGCGACGCACACTGACCAGGCTGAACTCGGCGGCGACAAAAAAAGCATTGAGTCCAACCAGGACAAAGACGCTGATCACACGCAAAAAAGTGTCCGAAGAAAAAGCGGATGGTTCTGTCGGACCATTCTGACCATCGACGGCTGCTTCGGCCACGCCGCGCCAGGGCCAGATGATACCGCTCAAGCCTCCCAGGAGCAGGCCCAGGAGGACAAGACCGGCCAGGATAGCCGACGAGCGTTTCACGACCGTTGCTTTCATATCTTTCCTCGTATCTTCTCAATAACTTGGGACAGGATGTAGGGCAAGTTGGCAACTTGCCGGGACGCAATTTGTCAAATTGCGCTACGCGCCCCCACTTTTTGAAAAGATATCTTTCCTCGATAAATGGCGCCGGCCGCGTAGCCAACGACACTGCTACGATCGCCGGTGACGTCGCCCGAGTTGGCATAGTGGAGAATACGCGCCTCGTTGGCTCCCAACGCCCGCGCCGCCAACATCGTCGCCACCACCGGGCCGCCGCCGCAGGCTTCTGCCTTGCCGTTGTGCAGGGCCTGAGCCAGACCCTCCGGATCGAAAGCGTCGATGTACGTGAGGGCTTGGCGATCCAGGCGCACGGCGTGGTCATACGTGTAAAAGTGAGACAGATCCGTACTGGCCACCAGCAGGGCCGACCGTCCGCGCAAGATAACGGCCAGAGCGGCAGCCAGCCTCTGGCAGGCGTGCAGCGATTGGCTGCCCATCATCACCGGCAATAGTTTGAACTCAGCCAGCACCACCTGCAAGAACGGCAACTGGATCTCGAGCGAGTGTTCGTTGTCGAAAGCGGCGCGCTGCAGGCCCACCGCCGCGTCTAACTCGTCCACGGCCAGCGCATCGAGAGGCACCAATCCCAACGGTGTGCGGTAACAAGCTGCCTGGCTGGTGACATATTCACCCAGCGGCCTGCGATGCAGCGGTGAGATGACCACCACCAGCTCCAAGGAGCGGGCCGTTTCTTCGGCGGCCTGTAGCTGACGATAGGCGCAAGCTGCCACCTGGCCGGAATAAACGTAACCCGCGTGGGGCGCGATCAAGCCCATCAACTGCCCTTCGAGCGGCTGCGGCTCGACTGCCGCCAGAAAATCGACGATCGTCTGGCGCAGGGTCTCTGCCTGGCCAGGATACCAACTGCCAGCGATGAGTGATTCTCGGATGTCTGCCGCCTTTTGCCCCATACGACACCTCCTGCGCCTGCCAAATTCGGCCAATCGGCTCAAGATCATTATATCACAGAACCGTGAACCGGTTAAAGAGGGCCATCCATTGCAGCCCCAGATCGCCCGGCAGGTGGGTGAGGACGCGCCAGCGCAGCGTGCCCAGGACGGTGATCGCCACCAGCGCCGCCGCCGCCAGCGCCAGCGGCAGCAGTTTTGAGCGCAACGAGGTAACATCTAAAAGCTGCGGCGCGCCCTGGCTGTCGAAAACCACTCTGTACCGCGGGCGCAACAGCCAGCTCACGACGCTGCCCCCCAGCAGGCCGCCCAGATGTCCCCAGACGTCGATGCCCGGCACAGAGAAACTGAGGCCCAGATTGAACAGGATGACCAACACGATGTTGGTCAGCGCCTGGCGCCCACGCCGACCCAGCATCTGACGATGCCCGGCCACAAAGACGGCCATGGCCGCAATCAGGCCAAAGATGGCGCCCGACGCCCCCGCAGAGAGTGATGCGCTGAGCGCATAACTGGCCACACTGCCCGCCAGCCCGCTGAACAGATAGATGATCAAAAAGCGCCCCCTGCCGAAAAGGCTCTCCACCTGAGGGCCAAGACTGTAAAGGGCGTAACTGTTGAACAGCAGGTGCATCAGCCCAATGTGCAAAAACATCGCCGTCAAGAGCCGCCAGTACTGGCCGGCGGCGATCAGCCAGGGCACTTTGGCGCCAAAACGCACCAGCACGTCGGCGCGGGTCGAACCGCCACTGAAGGTCATCAGCAGCCAGATGACGAGGTTCAAAGCGAGGATGAGCCACGAAAACAGGGGCTTGCTCTGGGTCAGCGCCAGACGCACAGGCATCGGCGGCCTCTGAGGCAAGGTCGGTTCTGAGGAGAAATGCTCGTCCATGATCGCACCAAAAGTAAAAGGCCGTCACAGCCAGACGCAGCGAGGCTGCACCCGGCATTTCTCGGCAGTGATGATGGCCACAATCTGCTCCACCGTTTCATCCAGGTCGCCATCACGATTGATCACCAGGTAATCAAAGTCGGCCATCTGTCTCAATTCCTGTCGGGCGGTGTCCAACCGTCGCTGCAGCATGGCCGCCGGTTCTGTCCGGCGCGCACGCAAACGGGCCACCAGCTCGTCTTCAGAGGCAGCCGATAAAAAGATCAACACCGCTTCAGGTACGAGCTTGCGGATGGTGGCCGCGCCCTGCACGTCGAGACGCAGGATCACGTCCTGACCACTCTCCAGAGCCTGGCGCACCTGGGCTTTGGGAATGCCTTTGTACTCGCCGTAGACCAGGGCGTGCTCCAGCAGATCGTCCTGCTGCACCATGCGGACAAACTCGTCCGTCGAAACGAAAAAATAATCCTGGCCATGCACTTCTCCAGGACGTTGAGGGCGCGTGGTGGCCGTCACCACGAAATAAAAGGGGCAGCCCAGCTCTTTCATACGTTTGATGGTGGCATCTTTGCCTACGCCCGAAGGGCCAGAGATGACGATGAGCAGCGGCTGCGGCACACGCGTGTACGGATCGAGCGTCGTCAACGGGGGGTTCTCCTGTTTGATTCCAAATAACGATTGCGCTATAATTGGCGCTGACTGAGACCTGTCCAGTGGGGAGGAAAGAAATGCCCATCTATGAATATCGCTGCCACGACTGCCGCCGACGGGTCAGCATTTTCTGGCGAAATTTCAGCGACCTGGAAGCCGATAGCCCCCCTCGCTGCCCGCGTTGCGGTGGCACTCGCCTGACGCGGCTCATCTCGCGGGTGGCAGTGCTGCGCTCCGAGGAGGGCCATCTGGACGATCTGACCGATCCGGGCATGCTGGCCGGGCTCGACGATCAAGATCCCCGGAGCATCGCCCGATGGATGCGCCGCATGAGTCGGGAGACGGGCGAGGACCTGGGGCCAGAGTTCGATCAAGTGGTCGATCGCCTGGAGGCCGGAGAAAGCCCGGAAGACATCGAGGCGGCCATGCCCGAACTCGGCGGCGATCTGGAGCCGACTGATCTCGACTGACTCTTCCAGGCCGTGTCATAACATCAAAACCTCTCTGCACGATCCACGCTGAGAACAAACACCACCGCGCCGCCCACCTGCACCTCCACCGGCGAGGGCATGTACAACTCACCCGACTCCATGACCGGCGGCAGCGGGTTGACGTATTGGGTGCGCGTGTGACAGTTCTTACGAATGATGCCCATCACATCGCTCACCTTGTCGTCGTCGGTGCCGATGAGAACGGTGGCGTTACCCTGCCGCAAAAAGCCGCCGGTGGTACTGATGGTGGTGGCGCGTTGGCCGGCCCGCATCAGGGCATCGTTCAGCCCCTTGGCGTCATCGCTGTTGACGATGCACACGATCAGTTTCATGTTCACCCCCCTTCCGGCGCGTGCGCCGAAATATGTGCGTGATTGATCCAGGATTGCAAACGAGCAAAAACCGCTCTCGCGATCTCTTGATGTACCGATTCGACCGGAGCGCGTGCGTCCACGATCAGCCAACGCTCAGGCTCTGCCGCTGCCAGGCGCCGATAACCTTGCCCCACGCGGCGGTGAAAATCCACCGCTTCCCGATCCAGCCGATTCCACTCGGCGTCTTCTCTCTCGTGCGCCTGATGTTTACGCCGCAAACCTTCTTCCACCGGAATGTCCAGGTAGACGATCAGGTCTGGCCGCAACCCACCGGTGGCAAAAGCCGTGATGGCGCGTAAAACCTCCAGATCCAACCGGCGACCATAACCCTGGTAGGCCAGAGTCGACTCGGCGTAACGATCACACAACACGATGCGACCCTGAGCCAGGGCCGGACGGATCACCTGGCCCACCAACTGCGCCCGTGAGGCGGAATAGAGCAGTATCTCGGTGGCGGCCAGCATGGCCGTATTGGCGGTATCGTGCAGCACGCGCCGGATCTGATCCCCGATGGCCGTGCCGCCCGGCTCGCGGGTCTGCAAAACAGCATGGCCTGCCTGCTGCAAAACAACGCCGAGACGATGGATCTGGGTGGTTTTGCCGCTGCCATCCGGCCCTTCGAAGGTGATCAACAGACCGCTGATCATCGCCGCATGATCCGCACCCGGCGTGAAGGCTCCTGGCCGCGACTCAACGAGGTCAGATCCGCCTCGCGGGCCATCTGGTGTTGCATCCGTCGCGTGTACGAGTTTTGCGGCGCCAGTTCCACCATCTTGGCCCCGTTGAGCACCTGGCGAATGGCTTCCTGGGTCTCGCGCATGGCATCGGACAGAGGGTCTTCGGCGACCGGTTTTAGGCCAAGAATGTCGGCCAGGCATTTTTCCATCTGCAGAGTGGTGTTGGCGCGCAACACATAAACCGGCGTGCCGCGGCGTTCGGCATCGGTGATGGCTCGCGGGCGCTTGCGATAGTGGCTGCGTAATGTGAGCAACACATCGGCGTCGCCCAGCCCGCCCACCATCTGCACCGGCACGCCCAGGCTCTGAGCTGCCAGACGCAGCCGGTTGTGGGCAATGCCATAACCATACACCCGCAGGGTGGTCAGAGGCCCCTGTTGCGGCTGCACCGTCTCCGGCTCCAGATAGACCGGCTCCAACGAGGCCTGCTCGACCTTGACCTCGCCATGTTCATCGCGGTAGCGCATCTCGGCCGAGATGGGCCGGCCCCGGAGAATGGCATCCACCGACCGGGCCACATTGTGGTGCACAGCCAGATGCTGCCAGTCCTGAATCTCGATGAGCACCTCGAAGGTAGGCGGCGCGCGGCGTTCCAGCACCGTCTTTTGCGTGCCGCGCCGGCGGGCTTCTTCGTCGGACAGGGTGACACTTTCGATGCCGCCCACCAGATCGGCCAGCGTGGGGTTGGAAAGTAGATTATCCAACGAAAGGCCGTGAGCGGTGCCGATGAGCTGCACGCCGCGCTCGGCGATGGTGCGCGCGGCCAACGCTTCCAGCTCGCGGCCAATCTCGTCGATGACGATGACCTCCGGCATGTGGTTCTCCACCGCCTCGATCATCACCTCGTGCTGAAACGAGGGGCCCGGCACCTGCATACGACGCGCCCGACCCACAGCCGGGTGAGGAATGTCGCCGCCGCCGCCGATCTCGTTAGAGGTATCCACGATCACCACCCGCTTTTTTTCGGCCAGCAGGCGGGCCACCTCACGCAACATGGTCGTCTTGCCCACGCCCGGCCGACCCAACAACAGCACGCTTTCGCCCGATTCGATGATGTCTTGAATGATGTCGGTGGTGCCATAGACGGCGCGCCCGACGCGTATGGTCAGGCCTACCACATCGTCCCTGCGGTTGCGGATGGCCGAGATGCGGTGCAGCGTGCGCTCGATTCCGGCCCGGTTGTCATCGTCAAACTCGACAACTCGTGAGACCACGTGGGCAATGTCATCGGCTGTGGTCTCTTGCTCACTCAACACCACTTCATGGTTCAAAAAGCGGGCTTCTGGACGCCGCCCCAGGTCCATGATGATTTCCAACAGATCTTGAGTCCGATTGGCCTGGCACACCGCCTCTACCAGAACAGGTGGCAACACCTCCAAAAGCGCTTCCAGATCGTCGGTAACGTTCTTTCCTTCCAAAAACACGGATGGTCTCTACTCCATGTCAAGATGACTAAATGTCGTCGACAGGCAGCCAGGCAGTCAAACCGATTCGGTGTGATGGCTGGCCTGGCGGCCATTGGCCGGTGAAACGGTGGGTGTGGTCACTTCGGCTCGTTTCTCCAGCGCCGGCCTGACCGCTCGTACCACATCCAGCATACGCACGGCCGTATGCTTGACCACAAAAACCCGACTGAGCAGATGCTCAAAACCTGTGTCTTGTAACACGGCCCGCAAGCCACCCTGAAAATCTCGCACGCCGCAGTAAACCGGCGCCGTTGGCGCCTCGACCAGCGTATCCAGGCCGCAGTTCAACAAGTGGATTGCCAGGTCGTAGGCTTGTGGGTGCAGCAGCACGTACATCCAGTGGCCGGTCTGGCCCAGCCGGAGTGTCAGACAGCCGACGATTTCTCTCTCTTTTTCCAGCACGAACGAGCGGTTGTTGTTATCGTGCCGACCCACACTGAGCGGGCAAAAAGGGCCACGGCCGGCAAAATTTTCGGCCTGCTGAACCTGCTTGGAAGCCACCGCTGCGTAAAGCTGTTGCACACCGACGATGTCCTGCAGGTCATAAGGACGCACGGTTGCTTCGGAGGCCGTCTGGATCTGAAACGTGTTTGCGCCGTTCAGACAAAAGACGTCTTCGCGCGAAAAAACGTTAAAACCCACCTGACCAAACAGGGACACCTCTTCTCCACCACCGGGCAGGCAGGCATACAAACGTTCCACGCCGCGTTTCCCGGCCTCGTGCACCATGCCGGTCAGCAATCGCAGCCACACATCTGCCTCAGACAGATCGCTGAGCAATGGCGCCATGAAAAGGATATCAGCCTCAGGGCGCGCCCGCCGCTCGCGCATCTGGACAAAGCCCTCGGCCTGGTTATCACCCTCCCGGACGACGTAGGTGAGAGCGCCAAGCTCACCCACCGTAAAAAAGGCTGCCAGCGCGGCGCGCAAAGGATGATAGGGTTGGGTCAGGCTCTCTTCCAGATGAAAAGCGATGCCCCTGTGCTGCAAACGGTTCACCAAAAAGAGGTGCCTGGGGGTAAAGATACCGGTCATGTTAGCTGTTGGTCTCAAAAGATTCGGCCCAATGGTCTGAGGAGTTTATTGTACTATCTTTTCGCACGTTAGTCAAAGCCCTTGCCCTCGATCGGATCCACGGCCCTGGCTGCTTCGATGGCCAGCGCTTCCGCCTGGGCCATGTCGGCCGGCGACTGATCACCCCGCGCCGAAAGCCACGTCAGCCGGTGAGGTCCGGCCGCTTCGATCAACGCCTCCCATGCTTCCCGGTTGGCCACCGGCCTGTCCTCGCGGGTGCGCCAGTTCCGCGCCTGCCAGCCTTTGAGCCACAGCGTCGCCCCCTTGACCAGATACTCGGCATCGGAATAAACGATCACCCGGCAGGGCCGCTTCAAGGCCCGCAGGCCCTGGGTGGCCGCCCGAATGAGCAGCGCGTTGGCCGAGGTCTGCGCCTCGCCGCCGCTGAGAGTTTTGATACGCTCGCCTCTGCGCAGCACCGCTGCCCAGCCGCCCACCCCTTGCGCCCCCAGATAGGAGGCTTTGACACACATCTCGACAGGTGGGGGGGCGTCACCGGCCTGCGATTTTGCCATCGGCTCAGAGCGGGGTCGAAGAGCCTGCCGCGCCGCAGTGGCCAGACGGTCGGCCCGCTCGTTGAGGGGATGCCCGGCGTGGCCCTTGAGCCAGCGCCAGGTTACATCGTGCGCCTGAGACAAAGCGTGCAACCGCTGCCACAGGTCCTGGTTTTTCACCGGCAGCCTGTCTGCCGTGCGCCAGCCGTTACGCTGCCAGCCCTGAATCCACTTGCTGATGCCGCGCCGCAGATACTCGGAATCGGTGTGCAGATGCACCCGACAGCGGCCCAGCAGCTCTGTGAGCAGCGCCAGGGCCGCCGTGGCCGCCTGGAGCTCCATGCGGTTGTTGGTCGTCTCCGGGTCACTGCCGCTGAGCAGCCATTCCCGATCCTCAAAACGCAACACCGCTCCCCAGCCGCCGGGGCCGGGGTTTGGATCGCAGCCGCCGTCGGTGTAGATTTGTACGCCGGGTAGATCGTCCTGGTTCATCCTGCCCTTCCAGAGATCAACATCCACTCAACAGCAGCGCCACCCGATCCAGCACCATCTCGGCCACCTCTTCTTTGGACAGCAGCGGCAACGGCGTGACGCCGCCCAGAGTATCCAACAACGTCACCCGATTGGTATCCACGGCAAAGCCGCTGTCGGCCGCCGATACGTCGTTGGCGACGATCAGATCCAGCTTTTTGCGCCGCAGCTTGTCGCGTGCGTTCTGCAACAGGTCTTGCGTTTCGGCGGCAAAACCCACCACCACCCGCGGGTTGCCGCCCGCCTGCCGCAACTGAGCCGTTTCGAGCAAAATGTCCGGGTTGCGCGTCAGAGATAGGGCCAGATCACCCTCACCCTTTTTGATCTTTTGTCCGGCGGCGCTCAGCGGCCGATAATCGGCCACGGCGGCGGCCATGAGCAGCACATCGGCCGAAGGAACAGCCTGCAACACGGCATCGCGCATCTGGAGGGCCGTGGTCACCGGCAAGTCGCGCACGCCATAGGGCACAGGCAGCGCGGTGGGCGCGTGGATGAGCGTCACCTGAGCGCCGCGGTCGCGGGCGGCGATGGCCAGCGCGTAGCCCATTTTGCCGGAGCTATGATTGCCCACAAAACGCACCGGATCGATGGGCTCCCGCGTGCCGCCGGCAGTGACGATCACCGGGCGGCCGGCCAGGGGCCCGCTGCGGCCCAACAGCCAGCGAGCGGCCTCCAAAATCTCGCCTGGCTCGGCCATGCGCCCCGCCCCGCTGGCCCCAGATGCCAGCCGACCCTCTCCCGGCCCCACCACACTCATGCCGCGCTCCCGGAGCAGGGCCACGTTGGCCTGCGTGGCCGGGTTGTGCCACATGCCGGTTTCCATGGCCGGAGCCAACAAAATGGGCGCACGACACGCCAGGGCGGTGGTGGTGAGCATGTTGTCGGCCAGGCCGTGGGCCAGCCTGGCCAGTGTGTTGGCCGTGGCCGGAGCGACGATCATCAGATCGGCGCGTTTGCCCAACGATACGTGGCCGATCTCGGTCTCTTGAAGCAGCGCAAACATCTCCCGCACCACCGGTCGATGGGTGAGGGCCTGAAAAGTGATCGGCCCCACGAACTCGGCGGCCGCTTCGGTCAGGATGACATCGACCAGCGCGCCGGCTTTGACCAGCCGACTGGTCAGATCGGCCACTTTGTAGGCGGCAATGCCACCCGTGATACCCAGGACCACGTTTTTGTTCTTTAACAGCCGCACCTCGGTCATGATGTGCGCTCACCCCCCCGGTTCAGATCGTAGATCAGCCGCAGCCCTTCCAACGTTAACATCGGCTCCACCTTTTCGATGATGGCCGTCTCTCGTGCAACCACCGGCGCCAGCCCGCCGGTGGCGATCACGAGGGCCTGGCCGCCCAACTCGGCGCGGATACGCATCACCAGCCCTTCCACCAGACCCACGTAACCCAGCATCAACCCCGATTGCATGGCGTGCACCGTGTTGCGCCCGATGGCCGTCGGCGGCGGCAGCAGCTCGATGCGCGGCAGCTTGGCGGTGCGCTGGAACAACGCCTCGGCAGCGATGCCCAATCCGGGCGCGATGGCGCCGCCCAGATAATCACCCTCCGGCGAGACGGCGTCAAAGGTGGTGGCCGTGCCAAAATCAACCACGATGGCCGGGCCACCGTAGAGACGATGAACCGCCAGGGTGTTGAGAATGCGATCGGCGCCCACCTCGGCGGGATAATCGGCCAGCACCCGCACGCCGGTGTTGAGAGCCGCCGTCACCACCAGTGGATCCTGGCCCAGGTAGCGCTGGCTCATCTCCACAAAAACGCCGGTCAGCGGCGGCACGACGCTGGCCAACGCCACGCCAGACACATCGGCCCAGGAAAGGTGGTGAAATTCGAACAGACTGCGCAGCAGCATGGCGTACTCGTCCGGCATCCGGGCCCGATCCGAGGCAATACGCCAGTGGGCAACCCACTCACCATCGGCGTACAGCCCCAGCTTGGTGTTGGTGTTGTTGATATTCATCATCAGTAACATGATCGACCTCCGGGCCAGACGGCCATCGTTTCCCTTTTCCCCTTCACAATCAGTATAGCAGAAGAAGGGCAGCGACGCAAGAGCTTGACCGGAAACGAGAGATAGGGTATGATCTCGCGCAGTCCAGGTCGGCCATGCTTTTCGGAGGAACCCATGAAGTGCTCTCGGTGCAACGCCAACGCTCAGTACCAGGACCCACACAGCGGTGAAAATATCTGCCTGAAACACAGTCGGTTGCAGGTGCGAGCCCAGAGCCGCACCAACCCTGCCAGATCGTGGATCACCCGCCCTGCCGGGCCGCCAGACCGTGAGCGCATCGCCGAACTGGCCCATTATTTCTGGGGAGAGACGGAGGTCGAATGTTTCGGCCACAGCTACGAGGTGTGCGATCTGCCGGCCTTTCTGGCCTGCGATGGCAACGAGACGGTGGGATTGGTCAGTTTTGCCACCCAGGACGATACACTGAATCTGGTGATGCTCAACGTGTTACCTGGCTATCAGGGGCAGGGCGCGGGCCGGGCGCTGGTGGCGGCAGCGGAGGAAACGGCCCGCGCCCGTGGCCTGAGGCGCGCCATCGTTGCCACCAGCAACGACGACCTACCGGCGCTCTATTTTTACCAGCGTTGCGGCTATCATCTCAGCGGCCTCAAGGCCGGGCATCTGGTGATACATCACGGTGGAGAGGAAACAGGGTTCGCGGGCATTCCCGTGCGCGACGAACTGCAATTACAAAAGTCGCTCTAGTTCTTTGCCACTGCCGACGTTCTGTGTTATAATGTCCCCGGCGATCAGTCAGCGTCGATGGGGTCCCCGGCGAAAAGGAGGTTTTTTATGCGTGAGCTTTCCATCAGCGACGGTTTTAAATTCGGCTGTGGCTTTTTCCTGGCGGCTTTTATTGCCTGGATCGTGATGGCCATTATCGCCGTGCTGCTCAGTGTCGTTTTTGGTGCGGCATGGGGCGGCGGCATTCTACGAGAACTCCGCAACTGGAGTGGCTTGCTGCCGCTATTGACCCTCATCTAAACCGGACCTGAACTTGCAGAAAACACCTCGCCCCGGCCTCCGACGGTCGGGGCGATTTTCGTCCAGCAGACTGCACCCAGGGCCGCTCACCTCGGCTCTGCGCCGGAAAACCAGCTCGCCTTCAACTCGTCCAGCGCGCCGTCATCGCGCAAGGCCATCAACGCCTCATCGACTGCCGCCAGCAGCGCCCCCTCGTAGCGCCGCACGGCGATGACGTACAGATCGTCGGTCAGTGGTGGACCAACGATCTTGAAGCCGTCGTCGGCGTAGACGGCCTGGAGCGCGGTGAGATGATCCACCAGAGCAGCATCGACCTCGGCGGCTCGCAGGGCCTCCAGGACCTCGGCCGGCTCCGCCAGGCGTTTCACGGCCACATCTCGCAGGCGGCGTTGGAGCGCGCTGGCTTCCACATCACCCGCCGAACCCCAGGTGACGGCCAGCGAGCGGCCAACCAGCGCTTTCAGGTCGTCGATGGTCGCCCCGGCAGAGCGCACCAGCAGCACCGGCCCGGCGTTAAAATAAGAGGCGGAAAAAGCGGCCTCCTCGGTGCGGTTGGGATCGTAGGGCAACGCCGAAACGACCGCATCGCATTTGCCCACCAGCAGCGCATCGTACAACCCATCCCAGCCAACATTGACCAGCGTGGCCGTCACGCCCAGGCGGGCGGCGACAGCCCGCGCCAGGTCCACATCCAGGCCGATGATGTGATCCGCGGGCAACCCCTCGGGGATCCACTCGAAGGGCGGGTAGCTGGCATCCATACACACTTTTAACTCGCCTCGAGATCGAAGATCGGTCAGGCTGTTGTCCACTCTGGGGCCACGCAGGAGCAACCAGGCTCCGGCGAACAAAACCAGGACCAGTGTGACCATCCCCCACCGGTAGAGTCGTTTTGACGATTCACGCCTAGCCATCGCCGCCGGCATAACGCTGCACCTCCAGATAGATGGGCTTGGGGCGAAAATCGACGCCGACAAAGGTGAAATAGTCTTGAAAGCTCTTTTGATCCCATGGATAACGAAAGGCCCACACGACGATGGCGTTACACCAGTCCCACTGGTGTAACGCCGTCTCGTAGGCCTCGATGGTGTACTGCATGCGGGCGTAGGGTCGCACGGCTTTGGTCCAGCGGGGATGATCGTTCCAGCCGGTTTCGGTGATATAGACCGGCTTGTGAGCCTCGCCGTTGGCGATCATGATCTGGCGCAGCAGCTCGACACGCCGAAAGTTGATCTTGTCGGCGGCGGGTGGGTCGTCGGGTGGGAATTTTAGGCCGTAGGTGTGGGCCGCCAGGGCGTCGAAAAACGCGGCAGCGCCGGCAGCGTACATGCGCTGGAGATAGATCAGGTCGTCCATGCCCTCGGCGTGGCCGGGCGGGGCCAGCGTGGGCGCCAGCGCGCCGGCCAACACCTGCACGGCAGCATCGGCCTCTTTGACGCGGGGATAGACGGCTGCCAACAGCCGGGAGTAGCTCTCCGGGTCCGGCGGCCGTTGGCCCCACTCGAAGCTCAGGTTAGGCTCGTTCCAGACGACGACGTGGCTCACCACGCCCCGATAGCGGGCCACAAAAGCCGCCGCAAAATCGGCGAAATCGGCATAGTGGGCCTCGTCCAGGTAGGTGAGCGGCGTGGGCTGGACGGCAGGGTCGGGCCGGGCCCAGGCGGGCGCCAGCCCCAGGCGGGCGATCACGGTCAATCCCTGGGCGCGGGCATGCTCGATGACCATATCCGCGTGCTCCCAGTGATAGACGCCCTTTTCCGGCTCGTAATAGGCCCACGGAAAAAACTCGACGATCCAGGGAGCGCCCATCTGGCGCACCATTTCCAGGGTGCGTTTGATCTTCCACTCTTCCACTTCGTCGGTCAGGCGGGTGTGAACACCCATCTTGGGATTGAGCGTGCGCACCTCTTGCGGCGGCCCCAGCGTGACCAGCCGCGGCGGCGGCTGCAGGCCCAAGAGCAACAGCAGCGCCGCAACTCCAACCTGCAAAAGTTTCGAAACCCGACGACGCACCGCCGCGATCATGGCCGATCGCTGCCGCGGCACGGTGGGTGCCGCACACCCTGGCGACGAAGCGTCTCTTGCTCCTCGATCCAGGCCTCGGTGCCGATCTCGACGCGGCGCAGCAGGGCGCGGTAACGACGGTTGACCTCCATCGGCTCGGCGCTGGCGAGAAAAAGCCGGCAGGGAAAATCGGCGCACAACCCACAGTGCTCCAGCCCTCGCTCCAGCACGCAGCACTGAAACACCCGGCACTCGCCTTCGGCGGCCAGGCCCAGTTGATAGGCGCAGCCGCGGCAGATGCCCGCCTCAAAACCTTCACAGGTGCCGCAGTAGAGGCCACAAACAGCCGCCAGACGTCGCTTGCATTCGCCCATACTGCCCTCCTATCGACCGCACGCCTCTTTGAAACGCAAATAGTCGCGGTAGACCAGGCCCATCTCACCCAACTCGATGGGCTTGCGGTGGCCGTGAAAATCAGAGCCGCCGGTCTTGAGCAGGCCCAGTTCGTCGGCCAGGGCGTCGAAACGAGCGATGAGCGCCTGGAGCCCGGCGCCAGAGATGCCAAAGTGGGGCCGGTTTTTATGGTAGGGGTAATTGATCTCGATGCCACGCAAACCCAGCGGCACCGCCCGGCGCACCACCCCCACCGGGTCAGCGACCTTTGGATAAGCAGCCGGATGAGCCAGCACCGGCACACCTCCGGCGCTCCGCACCAGCCGGATGGCTTCCTCCAGAGAAAGCTCAAAGGGCCGGGGCACATAAGCCTCGCCGCCGACCGAGAGATACTCATCGAACAACTGCTGGCGGCTGAGCGGGCAACGAGGGTTACGCCGCAGCAGCACCTCGACGATGTGCGGCCGGCCCGGCACACCATCGGCCAGGGCGAAAACCTCCTCCTCCGGCACGTCGAAGCCGAGCTGTTGCAGCCGCTGGATCTGTTGCCGCTTTTGCGCCACCCGCCCCTGAATGACACGCACCAGCGTTTCGTTCAGCGCGGCGTCGTCAGGATCGACAAAATATCCCAGCAGGTGAAGCTCCATAAAGTCCTTGTCCGGCTCGTCGCGTGTGCTCAACTCGATGGCCGGCGCCATCTCGACGCCCAGGCGCGCCCCGGCGGCCAATGCCTCGTGTACGCCCAGCACACTGTCGTGATCCGTGATCGCCAGGGCGCGCAGGCCCCTGGCAGCCGCCAGTTCCACCACCTGGCTGGGGCTGCAGGTGCCGTCGGAGGCGGTGGTATGCGCCTGTAAATCCACGTCGAAAGGGCCTCGAGTGTCCAAAGAGGGTCTCCGCAAGGGTTTAGATCAGGGCAGATTTGCCGGCTACTGAGCATAGATGGGGCTCAGCGTGTCCAGATCGTCGGCCTCACCCCGCCGGAAGCGTCGCCAGGCCAGCTCGGCCAGGTAACCCGCCCGCCGCAGCGAGGCCGCCGGCGAGACGATCACCGCCCTGGCTTCCAACTGCTTTTTGAGCACAGCCGCGAGGTTGGCGTCGATCTCGCCGCAAAAGAGGGTGGTCACCTCTACCATCTCGATCAGTCCATCGGGCGTCGTCAGGCGCGGCCCGTCTGCCGCTTGCCAGCGCCCCCGGCGGCGGCGAAAAACCTGGGCGCACAGGCGCGTCCGTCCCGCCTCCACCACAGCGCAGATAGCGCCGCGACGCCAATCGTAATGTGGACAGGCCACCACCTGCAATGTCGGCACGCCCAGCAGGGGAACATCGCGTGCCAGGGCCAATCCTTTGGCCAGACCCACCCCGATGCGCAAGCCGGTGAACGAGCCTGGCCCCAACGAAACCCCGATGGCCGCCAGCGCCTCGGCAGCCACAGCCTGCCGCTCCAGCATACGCACGATGGCCGGCATCAACTCGACGGTATGATAGTTTTCCGTGCGCCAGGTTTCTTCGCCCAGCACCCGCTCGCCGTCGTAGAGAGCCAGACTGGCGTAACGGGTGGCCGTATCGATGGCCAGCAACATCTCTTCCCCCTGGACCGTGATGCCACCATTGTATCACATTTCCCCATCTTTTGCATCCCAACAGGCCAAACAACATCTCCCCGCCGACCCATCGACGGGGAGACGCAGCGTTCTATCGATTGTTTTTGAGACTCTTGACCGTCGAAACGCCAGGCGCAACCCCTCACCGAAAGCCCAACCCACGCTCCTTGAGGCTGATATAGCGGTTGTGGCCGATGATCAAATGATCCAACACCTCGATATCCAGCAACTTGCCGGCCTCGACGATCATCTCGGTCAGGTGGATGTCTTCGGGAGAAGGTGAGGGGTCGCCGGACGGGTGATTGTGCGCCACCACGAGCGCCGCCGCGTTCTGTTTGATGACCTCACGAAATATCTCGCCCACACGAACGACGCTGGTATTGAGGCTGCCGACGTAAACGGTTTTCATGCTCAGAACGCGGTTGCGGGTATCCAGGATTAACACCCGAACCTCTTCTTTTTCCAGCAGGCTCATTTCCAACTGCACCAGATTGGCGGCATCGGCGGGTGAGGTGATCTGAGGCCGGGCATCGGGCGATTCCACCAGCAGCCGGCGGCCCATCTCCAGGGCGGCCTTGAGTTGGGTGGTTTTGGCCGGTCCAATGCCGTGCTCGGCGCACAACTCGACGAAACCGGCCCGGGCCAGGCCCATCAGGCCGCCATATTTGGAAAGCAACGCCTGGGCCATATTCAGCACGCTCTGCCCTTTCACCCCACCGCGCAGAATAATAGCCAACAGCTCGCTGTTGGAGAGGGCCGCTGCGCCGTAGCGCTCCAGCCGTTCGCGTGGTCGCTCGCCAACAGGCATTTCGTGGATGGTGGGTTGGTAAAGAGTGTCCTTTTTGGCATTTCCGGCGTCTTCGACCACATTCCCCCTCCTCGGCGCGGGTGAAAACAGCTCCGATGGCCCACATTATAACACGGCGATGGGGCGGTGTCAACGAGTGGGAAACTTGGCCTGACCGGTCAGGCACACTCTTGCCCGGCCCAAACCTTCATCGCTGGCCCCTGTTCCTCAGACCGGCGGAACCGGCGACAGCCTCCAAATCGGACAAAAGCTGGGGCAGATCCAGGCCATATTTGGCAGCCACGCCTTCCAGCGTTTCAAACAACGACATGCAGCAGATACACTCCCCGGCCTGCGCTTCGTAACGGTCGAACACGCCAACCGTGTCCTTGAATCGATAGACCACGTCCAGAACCGTCATCAGGGGGTCTATCAGCCTCTCTTTTTCCTGCATCGATTTACCCACAACCCGTCGAAAGCAATGAGTGCTATTCCAATTTGTGAACCGCCTCAATATCCAGCCGCGCCTCCCTCAGCACCTCCTGTATCCTCGGCCCATCGGCCCAGAAAAAACGCAGGGCGGTGCCGCAGTTGGAGCTGAACTGGCGCGGCACCGGGATCAGCTTGACCTGCAAGCCGGCGCGCTGCGTCATCCGTTCGGCGCGCAGGGCGTGGCTCACCGAGTGAAACAGCACCGCCCCATACTGGACACCATGGTTCTCAGACATCAGGGCGACACCACCTTGCCCGCGCTCAGCAGCGTTTCGGCAATCGTATACATGTTGGAGACGGTGCCGATGGCCACCTGATCCATCAACTCCAGATAGTTCAGGCAGGTGCCGCAGGCCAGAATTTCCACCCCCTGCTGGCTCAACGCTTCCAGATCCTCCAGCACCGGCGAGCCTGCCACCACCAGCCGCACGCCGGTGTTGACGAAAATCAACGTATCCGGCAGCGGCGCCACTTTGTTGAGGGTGTGCAAAAAAGCGCGGATGAGCACCCCGCCCAACTCGTCTTCACCCCGACCCATGCAGTCGGCGCTGATGTAAATCACCAGCGGCCCTTCTGCGGGCACAGACTCGACCCTGCCCACGGGCAGCGTCTCAGTTGCCGCCGCATCCGCACGGGAGAGAACCAGATGTGCGCCCCCGTCTCTGGCCTCGACCGTCACCTGCCAGCCTTCCTTTCGAGCCATGCGTGAGACATTGGCCTCGGCTGTAGGGCCATTCACGATGACCGTCACGGCGCTGGCGTGGGCCATTGCCTTTTTGGTCATGATCACCGGCTGAGGACAGGCCAGTCCACGGGCATCTATGATTTCAACCATTCATCCTCCCTGTCACGTTTCACGCCTCACGGGCAATAGCCGCCACCGCTTCCAATGCCCGATCTACCTCTTGGGCAGTGTTAAAATAACCCATGCCAAAACGCACCGTACCGGCGGGAAAGGTGCCGATCGTCTTGTGCGCCGCCGGAGCGCAGTGCAAGCCCACACGACACATGATGGCAAATTCCTCATCGAGGCGCAGGCTCACATCGGAGGGCAACCGGCCCTGCACGTTGAACGAGACGGTAGCCGTCTGGAGTTCAGCGTCACCGCTGCCGTAGACGGCGACGCCAGGGATGTTTTGCAGGCCGTGGATCAGCCGCTGCGTCAGGGCCACCTCGTGGACGCGGATGGTATCCACGCCGGTCTCCTGGATGAACCGAATCCCTGCCACCAGCCCGGCCAGACCCACCACGTTGGGTGTGCCGCTCTCGCATTTATCGGGCAGGAAATCGGGTTGCTCCTCGTGCTCGGAGCGGCTGCCGGTGCCGCCGCGTTTGAGCGGGTTGAGCCGATCCACATCTACCCGCTCGCCGATGACCAGCCCGCCGGTGCCCATCGGGCCATACAGACCCTTGTGACCGGTGAAACCCAACAGGTCGATCTGATCCGCCTGCATGTCGATGGGATAAGCCCCGGCTGTCTGGGCGGTATCCACCGCCAGCAGCAGGTCGTAGGCGCGGGCGATGCGGCCCGCCTCGGCCACCGGCAGCAGCGTGCCTACCACGTTGGAGCCGTGGTTGAGCACGATCATGACCGTGTTGCGCCGGATGGCCGGCTCGATGGTTGCCGGATCGAGGAAACCCTGCGGCGAACAGGGCAACACGGTCACTTGCACCCCTTCACGCTCCAACTGGCGCAGCGGGCGCATGACGGCGTTGTGCTCCATGCTGCTGGTGATGACGTGATCTCCGGCCTCGAGGTAGCCCTGCAGCACCAGGTTGAGCGATTCGGTGACGTTGAGGCCAAAGACCACCCGCAAGGGATCGGGCGCGTTAAACAGATCGGCCACTGCCTCGCGGGCATCGTAGACGATGCGGCTGGATTCCACCGCCTGCCGGTGGGCCGACCGCCCGGCGCTGGCGCCGATGTCGGTTAAAAAGTGGGTCATGGCTTCGGCCACCCCTGGCGGTTTGGGCCAGGAAGTGGCTGCGTTGTCAAAGTAGATCATGGCTCATCCCCTCACGTTCGTCCTTGAACAGAGTCGTATCATGGGTTATTAGCTCGGCACGCCTTTATTCTTCACCGTCGAGACGCCGGGTTCTTGATCGTTGTCGCCAGGGAGGGGTTGTTCTCTGCGTCTCTGGGGTGAGGCGTTGCGGTTATTATAACATCTTTTTGAACGCCATGCCAACAAAGAGACATCAGGGCATGCCAGTCGCCGTTCATGCCTTCTCTCACCGCCGAACGCACCGATTTGACAATCGACACGTCTCTGGTATAATAATTAAAACCTATGAATATGATAAGTATTAGTAATTACAGGCTATTATACCTGAAAATCGAAACGAGGGCAAATCACAACGGCTGAAAGGAGGCGCGGCGATGGTGGACCGATGGCGCTCTTGCATCCCGCCCCCCTGACACGGATTCAGGCGCAAGGGTTGCGTTATCTGGAGTGGATCGAGGAGCGATTCGATTTTTTCAAAGGAGAAAAGGGACACATGAAAACGATTTCCAGGTTTTTTGCCTCACGTTGGGGCATCGTGATCACCGGGGCGCTCATCGGTATCCTGGCCCCCCTGCTGCAAAAGTGGGGCAACCCGGGCAATATGGGCATCTGTGTGGCCTGTTTCGAGCGGGACATCGCCGGTGCGCTGGGGCTGCACCGGGCCGGGGTGGTGCAATACCTCCGCCCCGAGATTGTCGGTTTTGTGCTGGGCGCCACCATCGCCGCTTTGTTGTTCCGCGAGTTCAAGGCGCGGGGTGGCTCGGCGCCTATCGTGCGTTTTTTCCTGGGCATGTTCGCCATGATCGGCGCGCTGGCCTTTCTGGGCTGCCCGTGGCGGGCGCTGTTCCGCCTGTCCGGCGGCGATCTGAACGCCATCCTGGGTCTGCTGGGGCTGGCAGTGGGCATTTTCATCGGTGTGCAATTCCTCAAAAACGGTTACAACCTGGGTCGCTCTGGCCCAATCCACACAGCGGCGGGCTGGGTCATGCCGGTGGTGATGATCGGTCTGTTGTTGCTGGCCGTTTTCAGCCCCAGCTTTTCCGAGGGCGGGCCGATCTTTAACAGCCAGAGCGGTCCTGGCAGCCTGCACGCCCCGCTCATCATCTCGCTCATCGTCGGCCTGGTCATCGGTGTGTTGGCCCAACGCACCCGCTTTTGTACCATGGGCGCCATCCGCGATGTGATTTTGATCCAGGACACTCACCTCATCAGTGGTCTGGGTGCGCTGGTGGCGGCGGCGCTGATCACCAACCTGATCTTGGGGCAGTTCAGTCTCGGTTTTACCGGCCAACCGGTGGCCCACAGCAATCACCTGTGGAATTTTCTGGGTATGACCCTGGCCGGGCTGGCCTTCGCGTTGGCCGGCGGCTGTCCGGGACGCCAGCTTTTCATGTCGGGTGAGGGTGACGCCGACGCCGGCATCTTTGTGATCGGCATGATCACCGGTGCGGCTTTTGCCCACAACTTGAACCTGGCCGGTTCACCCGACAAGATGGCCGAGGGTGTGCTGCAGAGCGTGGGCGGGCCTTCAGTCTTTGGCATGTGGGCGGTAGTCCTCGGTCTGGTGACCTGTGTGGTCATCGGCCTCACGATGCGAGAAAAGTTCGATTAGGAGGCAGAAATGACGACAACCGTAGACGCTCGGGGCCTTTCCTGCCCTCAGCCGGTGATCCTGACACGCAACGCCATGCAAAAGGTCGGCAAAGGACGCATCGAGGTACTGGTGGAAACCGGCACCTCGCGCGATAACGTTTCGCGCCTGGCCCGTAAGGAGGGCTGGCAGGTGGAGGTGACAGAAGTGGAGGGCGGCTTTAAACTGGCGCTGAACAAGTAACCGGCGCGCTCCTCCACCCGGCAACAGGGCTGCGATTCGGCAGCCCTGTTGTTCTTTTGGCGCAAGGTGTAGTATAATGTTGCCAGGTAGTCCTTGCAAACACAAACAAGCAGGGAGGCAATATGCTGGATCAAGGCACCAACCATCGAATCAAGCTGCTCATTGTGGAGGACGACGCCGACACCGCCGAGATGCTGACCACCTTTTTCCAGAACGAGGGCTACGACACCCAGACGGTCGCCTGGGGTGAGGAAGCGCTGACGGCCTGCCGCCAGGCGCCGCCGGACGCAGTGGTGCTCGACGTGCGCCTGCCCGACATCGATGGCTTTGAGGTCTGCCGCCGCCTGCGCGATTCTTTTGCCACGGCGCGTATTCCCATCGTCTTTCTGACCGAAAAGAACCGCCAGGTCGACAAGATCACCGGCCTGGAGCTGGGCGGCATCGATTACCTCACCAAACCTTTCGACGTAAAAGAACTCAAGCTGCGCGTGCGCAACGCTCTGTACCGCACCAGCCCCTGGTGATCCTTTTCCTGGGGGCGCAAGATCGGGGCAATCCTATGGCTCTGCAGCGCGTCGTGATAGCCTGTGTCCTTTTTTTAGGGGCGCTATCGGCCTGCCAGACTACATCCACCGGGCCGATACTGGTGCCCAACTCGCCCACGGCCCCATCCACCCCATCGGCTGGCGACCAGGCGGCCATCCTGGCCCTGATGGCCGCCGAAGCCGAGGCGGTCATCCACGACGATTCGTCGGGCCTGTTAGAGATCTGGGCTGCCGATGGCCTCATCCGCGACGCCAACCACACCCCCAACGATCCGACCGATGATTATACCTGGGCCGGTCACGATGCCATCCTGTCGCGTTATCTGACCATCGTCTTTCCACTCTACATCAGCCAGCTCGAGCGCGCCGAGGTGCAGTTGACCATCGAGGCAGAAACGGCCACCGCCAGCGCCACCACTCTCATCGAGGGTGAGATTTCGCCGGGCGGTGAGGTGTGGACGTTTTCCCGCATCGATGGCGCATGGCGCATCGCCAGTATCGTGTTCAACCTGGAAGCCCCATAGGCCGCGTCAGGAAGTGATATGTACGCCTTGCTGCTGGCTCAGAACCCCGATGAAAAAGCCGTGCTCTCGCTGGTTTTGCAGCGCGCCGGTCTGGCGGTCATTCCTGTCGTGGCGCTGGAACGGGCGCTGCAGATGTGGCCAGAGCGGCCCGCAGACCTGATCCTGGCTGCCTTTCACAACGACGTTGCCCTCGAGGGTAGCCGCGCCATTCGGGCCGAAACCAGCGTGCCCCTGGTGGTCATCGTGGACGCCGTGAGTGAGAACCTTCACTGGGAGCTTTTGGAGGCCGGGGCCGACCTGGTGGTCTCTCGACCTTTCAGTGCGCGGTTGCTCATGTCGCAGGTGCGCTCTCTGTTGCGTCGAGCGGGTGGGATGCCACTCTCCAGCCTGCCCACCCTGAGCCTGTCGGGTCTCAGGCTAGATCCGGTCACACGCACGGTCCAGGTCACCGGCCAACCATCACATCGACTGACCCATCTGGAATTCCGATTGATGTACACGCTGATGATGAACCGCGGCCAGGTATTGTATACCGAAACCATCATCGAGCAGGTGTGGGGCTATAGCGGCCGGGGTGACAAAGACCTGTTGCGAGGGCTGGTGCGCCGCCTGCGAACCAAGGTGGAACCCAACCCGCGCCAGCCCCGTTACATCGTCACCGTACCCGGCATCGGTTATTCCTTCGACCCGGAGGAAAAGTAGCCCTTGCCGCCAACCATATGACAAAAATGACATACGTTTAAACTAATTTCAACTGCTTTTGCATCTCCCTTGCACGTTTTTTGCATCCACCTGCGCTATCATGGGTGGCATAAAAACCTGGGAAGAAACAGACCCAGAAAGCAAAAACTGAAAGGAGTTTGAAATGGCAGTTGCAACCTGCCCCGATTGTGGCCGCAAGATAGCGGTGGACCCCCAACTGCAAGTGGGTGACGAGATCATCTGCCCCCATTGCGACGCCGAACTCGAGGTCGTCAGCCTGGATCCTGTCGAGCTCGACTGGCTTTATCTGGAGCCGGCTGACGAGGACGACGATTGGGATGACCTCGAGGACTGGGACGACGAGGACGAAGACGAGGACGAAGACTATTAAACCGGCGCTTCTCTTTTGAACGCAACAGACCTGGCCCCTCCCCGCTGTGTAGCGGGGAGGGGTTTTTTATACCTCCCGACAGAAAAAAGCGGGTTGCGAGATTCTCT
>JBMOMT010000011.1:87250-156742 GCA_049324835.1 Chloroflexota bacterium
AAGGGCAAAAATACGTTCTGAATGGGCTTACTGGTTGACCAGCGCGGCGTTGGCCGCTTCTGCGGCCGCATCCAGCGTGGTCTGAACATCGCCGCCGTTGATGATCGCAGTCATGGCATCGGCAACGATATTGCGCACTTCTTGCCAGCCGGGCACGTTGGGCTCGGTGCGGCCATACTGCACCCAGCTCCAGGCTTTGGCGTACAGTGGGTTGCTGGCGAAAAAGTCGGTCATGTCGGCGGCGGCCGATTTACGCACCGGGAAGTAGCTGGAAAGCTCGGCCCATTTGGCCGTCTGCTCTCTTTCGATGAACCAGCGAATAAAGAGCCAGGAGGCCAGTTGCTGCTCCGGCGTGGTCTTGAAGACGGTCACGCTGGGGCCATAGATGTCGACTACCGGATCGGGCGTGTCGTGCGGCGGCGGAGCGATGCCCCACTCGGAATCGGGCGCGTTGGCTTCAAAGGCGCTCACCCAGTAGTTGATGCCCGCCGTCGAGCCCAGAGCAAAAGCCGCCTTGTTGCTGGAGACATCGGTCTGATCGCCGTACTGTTCGGCCGGCTGGTAAGCGGTGCCTTCGGCAAACATGCGCTGGATCAGCGTCATGGCCTCCACGCCCACGGGACTGTTAAAGACAGCCTGGCCATCCTGGATGATGTCGCCGCCACGGGTAAAGAGAAAGGTGGCAAAGTTGGAGGCGCCGCCGCTGTAGGCATAACCGCCCAGCACGTCGCCGCCCAGGGCGGTCACGGCTTTGGCCATCTCTTCGAACTCGGCCCAGGTGGTGGGCGGGCCTTCGTAGCCAGCCTGTTTGAGCAGGGTCAGGTTGTAGAACATGACTTCCATGCTGCGGTTGGGTGGGAAGCTCATGAGCTGGTTATCGTAGGCCGGGTTGCGATCGCCGGCGATGAAACCGGCAAAGATGTCGTCCAGATCGGCGGCGGTGAGGCCGTACTTGGCGCTGGCCACATAGGCATCCAGCGGCTCGATATCGCCGTTGAGGGCATAGTCGGCGGCCTGGTTGGCATAGGCCACGGCCAGGCTGGGCGGCTCGCCGGCGGCGAGAGCGGCCATGATTTTCTTATAGATGTCGCCATAGTAGCCGCCATACTCGGGGATGACCTTGATGCCCCACTCGTTGGTGGCGTTGAACTCGTCGATCATGGCCATCAAGACTTCTTCGTGTTTTTTGGTAGAGACGTGCCAGAAAATGATCTCCTGGCCGCTGGGGTCGAGCTGGCTGATGGCATCCAGAGGTTCGGGGGTCGGTGTAACCTGGACTTCTTTGACGACCTCTTTGGTCACCTCTTTTTCGACTTCTTTGATGACTTCTTTGGTCACTTCTTCTTTGACCACCACCGTCTCTTTGACCACTTTTTCCACTTCGCGGGTCACTTCGATGGTTTCGGGCGTGCAGGCGGCAGCCAGCATGGCGATGACCAGCATCGTCGAGAGGGCCACCCACCACATTTTGTGCTTCATTACGGTTCCTCCTTTTTTGTTCTTGGTATGAGCAATCTAGTGTGACACAGAAAAACTACCAACCGGATTCGGGCAATGCTGAGGCTATCACCTCCTTTCTCGATGCGGATTATCCTTTCAACCCCGTGGTCGAGATACCTTCGGTGAAGGTTTTTTGGGTGAAAAAGTAGAGGATCAGCGTGGGCAGCACGGCCAGCAACGAGGCGGCCATCATCTGCTGCGTCTGCACACCTTCATCGACCACAAACGACTTGAGCCCCACCTGCACGGGCATGAGCCGGGTCTTGTTGATGACGATCATCGGCCACAACAGCGCGTTCCACGAGCCCAGAAAAGTGAGCAGCGCCGTGGTCACCAGAGCGGCCCGCGAGAGGGGAATGGCGATCTGCCACAGGAAACGAAAATGGCCGCAGCCATCGATGAGGGCGGCGTCGTGCAGCTCGTTGGGTATCTGGGCGAAAAACTGGCGCAGCAAAAAGGTATCAAAGGCGCTGGCGAAAAAGGGCAGCGTCAGCGCCAGATACGTATCGCGCCAGCCCAGGTCGTTGACCATGAGAAAGTTGGGGATCATGGTCACCTGGCCTGGGATCATCATCGTGGCCTGAAAGAGCAGAAAAAAGGTATCCCGGCCTGGGAATCTGAGCCGGGCAAAGGCATAGGCGGCCAGCGTCGAAGTGCACAGCACGCCAGCCACCGTGATGAACGAGGTAAACAGGCTGTTGGCGAAATAACCGGGCCACCAGCGCTGTTCCCGCTCGTTGAACTGGGGCAAAAAGGGTACGTCATCCAGCACCACTTGGAAATTGTACAGCAGGGTGGGAATCGTCTGCCGGCCGCGGTAAAAGGTGTTGGTATCTACCCGCACCGTGGCGTAACCCACCTCCGATTCGACATCCAGCTCGTCGCCCCGGATCTCGGTGATGCGGAATTCGCGTCCCTTGGGGTGAGGGTTGTCCGAAGGGACGTAGGCCATTTGGGTGACGATCTGGATGCCATCCGGGCCAGGCCGGCCTTCGATGTAGACGAAATCATCCACCTTAAAGTCGGCCAGTGTGGTGGGGCTTTTCGGCTGCAAGAAATAGGCCAGCGAAAAGGAAAAAGGCCATTCTTTGTTGCTGGCCGTCTCGCCATAACTCTTGAACGAGGAAAGAGTCATCCACACGAAGGGATAAATCGACACCACCGCTCCCAGAATAAGCAGCAGATAGATACCAGCCTGGTTGAGGGTCAATCTGGAACGCATCCTATGCTCCTACGAATAAAAAACCCATTTCTTGCTGTAATAGTTCTGGAACAGGGTGATGGCCAGGATAATGGCAAACAGGATGAAAGCGATGGCCGAAGCGTAACCGTTACGCACGTTGGTGTAGAATGTCTCATAGATGAACAGCCCGGCGGTCATGTTGGTCTTGAGTGGACCGCCGGCCCCGCCGCCGGCCACGCTGGTCATGACAAAGATGTGCACAAAGGCCTTGAACGAGCCGATGACCGCCACCAGGGTGAGAAAAAAGGTGGTGGGTGAAAGCAGTGGCAGCGTGATGTTACGAAACAGTTGCCAGCCGCTGGCGCCATCGATCCTGGCCGCCTCGTAAAGCTCGTGCGGGATGTTGCCCAGACCGGCTAAAAAGATGGTGGTATCGTAACCCACCCAGAACCAGATGACGAATATCAACACGGCCACCTGCGACAGGCTGGGGCCAACAGCCCACGCGGGAATATCGGCGCCAAAGAGGAGCTGGCCAATGCCCTTGGGCTCTTGCAGCCAGCGCAGCGCCGGCAGGCCTGCCCCTTCCAGCAGCCGGTTGAACAACCCGCCCTTGGGATTAAAAAACTTGGTCCACACCGCCGACGAGGCCACCAGCGAGGTGACGTAGGGCAAAAAATAGACCATGCGGAAAGCAGTCTTGCCCTGGATTTTTTGAAAGAGCAGGTAGGCCAGCACCAGTGAAACGGCCAGCTGGATGGGCACGCTGCCGATGACATAGAATAGTGTGACCTTGAGCGAGTTCCACAGGTCCGGATCGCCCGTTTCGGCCATGATGGGCACACCCAGCACCCACAGCGCCAGCCCGCCGACGATCAGCACCCCCACGATCCACAGCCGCACGGCGCGGTTGCGCGCCGTCCAGATCTCTTGTTTGTTGATCCACCAGGCCGCCAGCAGCACCAAACATCCAACTAAAAAAGAGAGCACCCCGCCCGGCTCACCCAGGGCCTGGGCATAGTTGCCCAGACCCAAAAAGACCTGTTTTTTGATGCGCCACTTGTGCAGGCTGATGTACAGGGCATAACCGACGGGGAAAAAACTAAAGACAAAGAGAAACGTCATGGCCGGCACGAGGTACAAATAGCCCAGGATGACTTCTCGCCGTTTTTGAGGGGTGAGCTGCCACACGGCCGCCAGGCAGGCCAGGGAGAGGAGCGCCGCTGCCAGGCCCATCGTGTTGGCGTGTTTAAAAAACACCCAAAAAAGAAAAAGCCCATAACCCAGCAGCGACACCCCGCCCAGGGCAATGAGAAATACCAGCCTGGCCCTCGTCAACTGCACCGATTTGGATGGTACGATGGTATTTGAGGCCACTCCCTTTCCTCCCACTCTGGTGCGCGGCATTCAATCCGCTGGCATCCGGCCCGGCTGCTGGCCGGTATCGCCCACGATCTCGATCTCGGCGGGGTTGTTCACGATAACCTCCGGCCAACCGCTGTATTTCTCGATCAGGCCGGTGACACGGATGATCTTGCCGCCATAGTAAACATCCGGCAGCTCGGGCCACTTGGCAAAATCGCCGGGAAAGATGACCACCTTGAAATTACTATCGTTATCTTCGTTGGGCATGAGCCAGGCCACGCGCCCGCTGTTATAGACATAGAGCACCGGCAGCTCCACCGTCACCTGGCGGTAGTAAAACCGGGCAGCGTCGGTGTGATCGATGTAGCCGCTGGGCGGCACCTCTGCCTCGCCCAGCGGGAACGCCTCATCGGTCGCCGCGGCCCAATCGGCCTCGATCTGAGCGGCCAGCCGCTCCACCGAGTCGGCATCCTCAAAAACAACGCCCAGCTCGCGGTTGTTATCCAACGAGTTGCTGGAAATGTTCTCCGAGCCGACAAACCCCTGCCGACCATCGACCACAAAGACTTTGGCGTGCACGTAAGGATCGTCCAGGTAACGCACCCCTACCCCTGCCTGGCGTAACTGCTCGCGATACGGCTCGCTCAGGTCATCCTCGATGGGCCAACCGGGCGAAGAGATGTAGCGCACCTGCACGCCGCACTGCGCGGCGTCGATCAGGTGCTGCACGATCTCGGGATCGAGCATGGAGCTCTGTTCCAGGTCGAGGTGATGTTGTGCGCCGTCGATCAGCGCCAGCAATTCCTGGCGGGCATTGACCGGGCTCCACACCAGCAACGGATCGCCCCAGTCCGGCTCCTGACGGTTCCAGTCGGCCTCGAATACCTTTTCCACTTCGGCGATATGGGCCGGCTCGGTGTCGATCAGGCCGTATTCGCGGTTGGCGGTAAAGGCCGAGCTGGTCATGTTGCAGGTCATGATGAACATCAACTCGTCGTCTACCAGGATCATCTTTTCGTGCAGATAGGTGACAGAGCGTGGGTCCCATTTGATCTCGGCCCCGGCCTGGCTCAGTTCGTCAAAGACATCCACGTTGGACGAGCCGCCGCCGTAGGGGTTGAGTTCCATCATGCCGCGCACCTCCACCCCGCGCGCTTCGGCGGCTTTGAGGGCCTCGATAAAATCGCGGCTGGTGACGAGGTACATCACAAAGTCGATGGACTCATCGGCAGCGTCGAGCGCCTGGAGGATCACGTCATCGGTGTCCTGGGGCAATACAAAAAGCGATAGATAATCCGGCAAGGGTGTAAAGGTGGGAGACGGTTGTGGTGTGGGGGTGAGGGTCGGCTCAGGAGCAGGTCGACAGGACCACAATCCGACTGCCAGGAGCAGGCCCAACAGGATAAGAACCGATCGTGCCAGGCAAGCACACACCCTTTGCACCGTTGAGGAACCGCTCTGATGCTTCATATTGGCCTTTCAGAGCCTTTATCACAGAAGAATGATCGGATTCCGTGGATCAGGACAGCCGAATTATAGCATGGCAGGCAACCCTTGTCAACGACTCGAACCTGGCGGTCGCCGCCGATTCCCGGCAGACAACAGCTCTGCTCCGCTGCGTTCGGGCAACAAGGACGCCCGCCTTTTCGGCGGGCGTCCTCTACACAACCGTGTAAATCGACCTAATCGGCCAACCGGATGTGCAACTCGTGCAACTGTTTCGGCTCGATCTCGGACGGGGCATCGGTCATCAGGTCGGCGGCCTTTTGCGTTTTGGGAAAAGCGATGACCTCTTTGATGTTCTTTTCGTCGGCCAGCAGCATCACCAGCCTGTCGATGCCCGGTGCGATGCCTCCGTGCGGCGGCGCGCCGTATTCAAAAGCGCGCAACAGGTGTCCAAAACGAGCCTCGGCGTCTTGCGGCGTATAGTTGAGCAGGGCAAAAACCTTTTCCTGAATATCCCGCCGGTGGATGCGGATGCTGCCGCTGGCCAGCTCGTAGCCGTTACAGACCAAATCGTAACAATCGGCCCGCACGGCTCCGGGGTCGGCGTCCATCAATGGAATATCGGCCGCCTTGGGCATAGTGAAGGGATGATGCTCGGCGTCCCAACGCTGCAACTCGGCATCCCACTTGAAGAGCGGAAAATCTACCACAAAAGCAAAGGCGAGCAGGTCCGGATCGGCCAGTTGCAGCCGCTCGGCCATCTCGCGGCGCAGGCCATCCAGCGCGCGGGCGACGACGGTGGGCGCATCGGCCACGATGAGCAGCAGGTCGCCTGGCGCGGCTGCCGTTCGCTGCAAGATGGTTGTCATCTCGGCATCGCTCAGGAATTTGGTCAGGGGCGATCGGATCTCGGCCACATCGAGCACGGCCATCGTCGCCAGGCCACCGGCGCCGTTGGCCCGGGCCAGATCGGCCAGCTCGTCCACCTGGCGGCGACTGTAGCCGGCGCAGCCCGGCGCAACGATGGCCTTGACCTGTCCGCCTGCCGCCAGCGCCTGGCGAAACACACCAAACTCGCAGCCGGTCAGCGCATCGGAGAGATCCACCAATTCCATGCCAAAGCGCAAGTCGGGCTTGTCGGTGCCAAAGCGAGCCAGCGATTGGTCGTAGGTCAATCGTGGAAAAGGCGCAAGCAGGCGCTTGTGCGGCGACAGGGCCGGCACCAGTGCACGGATGAGATCCTCGACCAACAGCAGTACGTCGTCTTGCTCCACAAAACTCATCTCGATGTCGAGCTGGGTGTGCTCCGGTTGCCGGTCGGCGCGCAGGTCTTCATCACGAAAGCAGCGCGCGATCTGAAAGTAACGATCGAAACCGGAGACCATGAGCAGTTGTTTGAGTTGCTGCGGCGATTGTGGCAGGGCGTAAAACTTGCCCGGATGCACCCGACTGGGCACCACGTAATCGCGCGCTCCCTCCGGCGTGCTCTTGATGAGGATGGGCGTCTCGATCTCGACAAAACCGCGCGTATCCAAAAAATCGCGAATGAATTTGACCACCCGGTGGCGCAGTATCAGATTACGTTGCATCCGGGGGCGTCGCAGGTCCAGGTAACGATATTTGAGGCGCAGTGTTTCGTCCACCTCTTCGTCACGGTTGACGTAAAAGGGCGGCGTCTCGGCAGGGTTGAGCAACTCCACCTCGTGGGCCAGCACTTCTACCTCGCCGGTGGGCAAATTGAGATTCACGCCTTCCTGGGGACGGGCGCGCACCACGCCCACCACACGCACCACGTATTCGCTCCTGGACTGACTGGCCACGGCGTGGCCTTCTGGCGAGTGGTCGGGGTTACACACCACCTGTACGATTCCTTCCCGGTCGCGCAGATCGATAAAAATCAGACCGCCATGATCGCGCCGCCGACTGACCCAGCCAGCCAGAGTGACAAGCTGTCCAATGTGAGCCTTGCGTAGTTCACCACAACAGTGGGTTCTCAGCATTTTACTCCTCGCCAGAAATCTCGACTGTCCCGGTTGTTTTTCCGCCCGCAGCGATCCCGGACCATCGCACATGCGGGTATCAGGGCCGCATCCTACCGCCCAGACGCAGGGGATCGATCACCCAGCCTCAAGGTAGTACCTTACCGGTGAAACTCTTCACACTGGGCAAGAGATTTACCAAAGGCACACAGGCACGAAACTCTTTTGTCTTGCTTGATAAACTTTGTGTCTTGGTGTCTTTGGTGAGATTTCCCTGATTGATTCCGGTTTGGCCGGGTTAGGGAATTATAGCATCAGGTGAGAAAATGGACAAAAAGGATAGAGCCAGAGAACGTGGTGTTCCCTGGCTCTGCCACAAAGGGGAATTGGGCAACAAGAACCATTCAATGGGAGGAGGAAAGGAACGCTGCTGCCAACGTGACTACACCTCGGATGTCTCTTTGATGGGCACCCAGGCCAGCTCAGAAACCGTCATCTGCTCGTCGGTCTGTTTGGCCATGGCCATCAGACACATCATCAAGATACCCAGGTTTCCACCGACGAAAATCCCAATAATCAGAACGAGCAATTCTCGCGTCATCATGGCACACCCCTTCAACAGGCTAACAAAGAGTGAATGTTGGGTTGACTATATCATATCATGGATTTCGCCTGTTGTGGGTAAAGACATCGTCAATATGCCGTAAATCTTGCGTAAAAGCCGGGAGACTATTCCAACACACCTGGAATAGTCTCCCGCATCGATTTCGCTCGGCTATTGGCGTCTGCCAACAACTCACCTGATCTCGACGACCGCCCCCTCCGCCTCCAGCTTGGCCTTGACGTCCTCGGCGACTTCCTTGGGCACGCTCTGAAGCACCGGGTTCGGCGCCGAGTCGACCAATTCCTTGGCCTCTTTCAGGCCCAGGTTGGTGATCTGGCGCACGACCTTGATGGTCTGGATCTTTTTCGGACCGGCGTCGGTGAGGATGACATCGAATTCGGTCTTTTCCTCTTCCTCAACCACCTCGGCGGCGGCGACGGGCATGGCAGCCATCATGGCCATGGGCGCCGCTGCACTGACGCCAAACTTTTCTTCCAACGCTTTGACCAGTTCAGCCAGTTCCAGAACGGTCATCTGCTCGACAGAGGCGATAATTTGTGCGATCTTTTCACTCATCTTTTGTCACTCCTTACTGTTTTACAAGCATGTGATGATGGCAGGAACAGCCTACGAGCCGCTGCCTTCGAGTTGTTCTTTGCGCGCCTGAAGCACATAGACAAAACTGCGGAGAATGCCACTCAGGGCTGAGACCAGACCGGAGATGGGCGCCTGGAAACCACCCACGACCTGAGCCAGCAACACCTCTCGCGGCGGCAGCGTTGCCAGCGCTTTGACGCCCTCGGCATCCACTACCCTCTGGCCCATCAAGCCACCCGTGACCTGCAAGGCGTCGATGTTCTTGGCGAGATCGATCAGGACTTTGGCTGTGGCAGGCAACTCGCCGTAGCAAAAACTCACTGCCAGAGGCCCTGTCAGAACCTGTTCCGGCACAGACACACCACTCTGCTCCAGCGCCTGCCGCAACAGAGTGTTCTTGACGACGTGATAGGGCGAGTTCAACTCGCGGAGTTTGTTGCGCACCGATTCGATCTGCGAGACCGTCAGACCACGATAGCTGGTCAGAATAACGCCTCGACTCTGGGAGAGCATCTCTACGTACTGGTCGATCAACTCTTTCTTGCGCTCTCTTGAGATAGCCAAACTGGAATCACCTCCTTCCACTGCTCTCTAGAAAAAAAAGTCTTTGCGTGCCGACGCAAAGACTCGAATCACCCCTTCACGATGTTTCACAGGGCGCTGCCCGATCTCTGCCTCGGCAGGCCCTGCAAGGTTTAAGCAACTGCACCTGCTGTCTCTGGCGTTGGATATGAATTGTAGTGCGACAACAATCGTTTAGACCATCTCCATGGCCATGGCCTCGGCAACATCGACTCTGATGCCAGGCCCCATGCAAGAAGTCAGCGTGATCTTTTGGATATAGCGCCCTTTGGCTGCTGGCGGTTTGGCCTGCTTGACAGCATCCATGACTGCAGACATATTGTCGCGCAGTTTTTCCGCCGGAAAGCTCAATTTACCAAACGGCACGTGCAGGTTGGCCGTGCGGTCGACGCGGAACTCTACACGCCCCAGGCGCGTCTCGCGCACCAGGTCCGGGATCTGATCGGCCTGGGCCAGCGTGCCCGCCTTGGGGCTGGGCATCAGGCCACGCGGCCCCAGGATACGGCCCAGGCGGCCCACTTTGCCCATCATCGAAGGCACGGCGATGGCCACGTCGAACTCTAACCAGCCGCCCTGGATCTTTTGAATCAGATCGTCGCTCCCCACATAGTCGGCTCCGGCCTGTTCGGCCACCCGCGCCTCGTCGCCTTCGGCAAAGACCAGAATGCGCACCTCTTTGCCCAGGCCATGGGGCAGCACGACCACACTACGCACCTGCTGATCGGCATGGCGCGGGTCCACGCCCAGTTTCATGTGTAGCTCCACCGTCTCGTCGAAACCGGCAAAGCCGATCTCTTTGACCAGGTCGATGGCTTCCGTTGGTAAATAAAACCTGGCGCGGTCAACCCTGGCTGCCGCTTCATGATATTTTCTGCCTCTTTTAGGCATGTGTCCTCCTCGTGGTCATAACGGGCTGGCGCCCTCCCACCATCCTGTTCTGTTTTCTGAGAGTTATTCTTTCAGCTTGATGCCCATGCTGCGGGCCGTACCCAAGATCTGACGCTCGGCGCCTTCGACATCGATGGCGTTGAGGTCTTTCATCTTGAGCTCGGCGATCTCGCGCAACTGCTGGGGGGTGATCGTGCCCACCACTCCACGCCCGGTGTCCGAAGCGCCTTTGGGCACGCCGGCGGCCTTGCGTAGAAGGTCTGGCACGGGCGGCGTTTTGGTGACAAAGGTAAAGCTCTGATCGGCAAAAACCGTGATCTCGACCGGCACGATGCTACCCGCCTGGGACGAAGTGCGGGCGTTGTACTCTTTGCAAAAGGCCATGATATTCACGCCGTGTTGGCCCAAAGCCGGCCCCACCGGCGGCGCGGGGTTGGCCTTGCCTGCCGGAATCTGCAATTTGATAATGGCTTTTATTTTTTTCACAACCACCTCCAAGAAAACACACCCTCACGAGCGGGTGAGAGCCCTATGTTTTTTCGACCTGGAGAAAGTCCAACTCGACCGGGGTCTCGCGTCCAAAAAAGGACACCAGAACCCGCACTTTGCCCTTCTCCATGTTTACCTCATCCACAGTACCCACAAAATCGGCAAAGGGGCCATCGACGATGCGCACTTTTTGCCCCGCCTTAAAAGTGACCTTGACCTTGGGCGCGCCATCTTCCATACGCTTCAAGATGTTCTGAATCTCTTCCTGGCGCAGCGGTGTGGCAATAATCTGCGTGACACCCGGCGTATTACGCACCACGTACCACGACTCGTCGGTCATGACCATCTGCACCAGGACGTATCCAGGAAACACACGTCGCTCCACGGTGCGCCGCTTGCCGTCGCGTACCTCGATCTCTTCCTCGGTGGGTACAACCACTTGAAAGATCTTGTCCGTCATGTTCATGGACTCGATACGCTGATCCAGGTTGTACTTGACCTTGTTCTCGTAACCCGAATAGCAGTGAATGACGTACCACTGTTTGGTATCGTCTGCCCCGGCTGTGTCCGCCAACGCAGCGTCCTGAACAGCGCCCAATTCCGCTTCTGGCAGAATGAGATTGAGCACAGAGCTTTGGGGAGCCTCGTCCTCGCTCCCGTTTTCCTGGATTTCGAGGGGTTCTTGAATTGCGTCGTCGGCCACGAGATCTTCCGAATCCATCAGATAATCAGTTCGAACAGTTTGGTAAACAGGAAATCCACCGTCCCCAAAAAGACAGCCATCGCGGCCGTCACCGCCACCACGATGACCGTCAGATTGACCGCCTCCTCGCGGGAAGGCCAGGACACCTTGCGTAACTCGGCGCGAGTGTCTTTGAAATACCTGACGATGGCGTTTTCTTTTTTCTGTTGACGCTGAGCCGATGCTTTAGCCACGGCAATCTCTCCTCATGTTGTCAACATCACAAGACACCGCCACCACATCAGGCGGTGTCTTGTGAGAACCTATGGCAGGCGAGGCAGGAATCGAACCCGCAGCCTACGGTTTTGGAGACCGTTGCTCTGCCTAATTGAGCTACTCGCCTGCGATGGTAACAGGCCAGGCAGCGAATTTCCTCTGCCGCAGACGGCTACTTGGTCTCCCGGTGCATCGTATGGGTCCGGCACCGGGGGCAATATTTACGCAATTCCATGCGGCCCGGATCGTTACGCCGATTTTTCTGGGTGGCATAATTCCGCTCTTTGCATTCGGTGCAAGCCAACGTGACGACGAGCCTGATGTCCTTTTTAGCCATGATTCACAAAATGGGGAAACCCCCACCTCCCTGCCTCAAAGATTATACCAGAATTTCCGTGATCGCGCCAGCGCCCACCGTCAGCCCACCATCGCGGATGGCGAACCGCAGGCCCACCTCCAGCGCCACCGGCGCGCTCAACGCCACCTCCACGCCGATGTTGTCGCCCGGCATGACCATCGTCACCCCAGGCGGCAGGGTAATCACCCCACTGACATCGACGGTGCGCATAAAAAACTGCGGTCGATAACCCGGAAAGAAAGGTTTATGTCGCCCGCCCTCTTCGCGGCGCAAAACATACACCTCACCCCGGAAACGATCGTGCTGAGCGATCGTCTCCGGCGCTGCCAGCACCATACCCCGCCTGACTTCGTCTGGCGTCACACCCTCGAGCAACAGCCCAACGCTGTCGCCTGCTGCCACACGCTCCAGCTTTTTTTTGAACATTTGCATGTCGCCGACAAACGCGCGATGCGTGCTGGCCCTCAGACCCACCAGCTCCACCACAGCGCCACGCTCCAGACAGCCCCGCTCTACCCGCCCGGTGGCCACTGTGCCGCCCTCATGACCGGTGTACACGTCCTCCACCGACATCAGAAACGGCTTGTCTACATCGCGGGCCGGCGTGGGAATATAGTGGTCGATCACACGCAACAACTCCCAGACACAGGCGTATTCTTCCGCCTGCGGATCCCGGCTCTCGCTGCGCAGGGCGCGCCGCGCACTGCCCCGAACCAGCGGCAAGGCATCGCCTTCAAAGCCATACGCCGAAAGCAATTGCCGTATTTCGGCCTCCACCGCGCCCAACGCGCCCGGCCCGGTCACCAGATCGCACTTGTTCAAAAACACCACCAGGCTGGCCACACCCACCTGGCGGGCCAACAGCAAATGCTCCCGTGTCTGCGGCATGGGGCCGTCGTCCGCTGCCACCACCAGAATAGCGCCGTCCATCTGAGCCGCGCCGACGATCATGTTTTTAATGTAATCGCGATGCCCCGGGCAATCGACGTGATGGTAATGCCGGTTCTCGGTCTCGTATTCCAGGTGCGCAATGGCGATGCTGATACCGCGCGTGATCTCTTCAGGCGCGTGATCGATGTTCCGCGGAGGCACAAACTGAGCCAGACCTTTGAGCGCCAGCACTTTGGTAATGGCAGCCGTCAGCACCGTTTTGCCATGATCGATGTGGCCAATCGTGCCGATGTTCACATGCGGTTTCTGGTCGTCAAACCGCAGGGCTGCCATCTTGCCTCCCAGACCTGGATTGGACCTGCAACCTCCCCAGAGAATAGTAAAGCCCACGATGGGAATTGAACCCATGACCACATCCTTACCAAGAATGTGCTCTACCGTCTGAGCTACGTGGGCAAATTCAGTGGTCAGAACACAACCGCCAGGGAGAATTCCTCGCCAGCCGCTGCACCCTGACCACTGAAGAGTGGGCCGGGCAGGACTCGAACCTGCGAAGGCTGAGCCAGCGGATTTACAGTCCGCCCCCTTTGCCGCTCGGGACACCGACCCATCAAGCCGACGGTGGGAATCGAACCCGCAACCTAACGATTACAAATCGCTTGCTCTTCCGATTGAGCTACGTCGGCGCAAAAAGCAATTATACTCGTAACCACAGTTGCGGTCAAATATCCCAGATTGTCGGGCCACGAGTATAACCCGATTCGCCAGAAATGTCAAATCTTTCAACCCCGTTGGCGCCACACCTCATACAGCGCCACCGACCCGGCCACCGAGGCGTTTAACGATTCGATGCGCCCGCGCATGGGAATAGACAGCAAAAAGTCGCACTTTTCCCGCACCAGGCGGCGCAGACCCTGCCCTTCACTGCCCACCACCAACGCCAATGGCAGGTTCAGGTCGGCCTGATGCAGAGACCGTGCGCCCGGCAGGCTCTCTAACCCGGCGATCCAGATATCCTGGGCCTTGATCTGCTCCATGCTACGCGCCAGGTTGGTCACCTGGGCGACGCGCAGATGCTCCACCGCTCCCGCTGAGGCGTTGACCACAGCCGGCGTCACTGCTGCCGAGCGGCGCCAGGTCATGACCACTCCCTGCACCCCCACCGCCTCGGCGGTGCGCAACAATGCGCCAAAATTCTGCGGGTCCTGCAAACAGTCCAGCAGCAGCAACAACGCCAGCTCACCAGACTGCCGCACCAGGCGCAGCAGGTCGACCAGTTCCACGTAAGGGTAACCGGATACCTCGGCCACCACCCCCTGGTGATGCCCTCCTCTGGCAGCCCTGTCCAACTCATGGCGGTCGGCGCGTTGAAGCGGCACCTGCCGCTGGTGAGCCAGGCCCAGGATATCGGCAACAGAGCCGCCCTCCTGAACCCCCTCGGCGATCCAGAGGCGGTGAATCTGTCGCCGCCCGGCCCGCAGGCTTTCCCAGACGGCGTTACGGCCAAACAGCAAGTCGATCATCGGACGATGCGCCAGGTGGTGCCTTCCGGGCCATCTTCCAGGGTGATGCCCATTCCGGCCAGTCGATCCCGAATGGTATCGGCCAGGGCCCAATCTCTGGCCCGGCGCGCTGCCTGCCGCATCTCAATGATCATCTGCATCAGCTCTGCCTCCAGACCGGCGCCAACCTGTTCAGGTAAAACATCGGGCACCAGACCCAGAACGGCGCCGCCCAACTCGCGGTAGAGATCGTCGATGGCCTCCAGCGAGGCCCGACCGAGCGGCGCGGCCTCGGTGTCGTTCAGACGACGGTTGACCTCACGCGCCAGATCGAACAGGACGCCGATGGCCTTGGGCGCGTTAAAATCATCGTCCATGGCCGCCAGAAAACGCTCTCGATGCTCCCGGAGATGGTCGGCTACAGCCACGTCGGGCGCGCCATCGTGGGCCGCTTGGAGTTGCGCTCGCACAGCGCGCACGCTGCCCAGCAATCGTTCCAGCCCTTTACTGGCGGCTTCCAGGGCCGTCTGGCTGAAATCGATGGGCGAGCGATAATGGCTGCTGAGGATAAAGAAACGCAGCACCAGCGGGCCGTACTGCGCCAGCACCTGTTTGATGGTGGTAAAGTTGCCCAGCGATTTGCCCATCTTGACGCCATCGACCGTGACCATGTTGTTGAGCAGCCAGTAACGGGCAAACGGCTGGCCGGTGATGGCTTCTGCCTGGGCGATTTCACACTCGTTGTGCGGAAAAATGTTCTCCAGGCCGCCGCCGTGGATGTCAAAGGTCTCACCCAGGTATTTCATGCTCATGGCCGAGCACTCGATGTGCCAGCCAGGGTAGCCCCAACCCCACGGGCTGGGCCAGCGCATGATGTGACCCGGCTCGGCCTTTTTCCACAGGGCAAAGTCGGCAGGCTGACGCTTTTCAGGGTTCACCTCCACCCGGGCGCCTTCTTGCAGTTCTTCTACCTTGCGGCCCGAGAGTTTACCATATTCTGGAAACCGCGACACGTCAAAGTAGACCGACCCATTGGCTTCGTAGGCATAGCCTTTGGCCAACAGATCTTTGACCATCTCGATCTGTTCCGGGATGTGACCGCTGGGCCGGGGTGAGATGTCGGGTCGGGTGACGCCCAGGGCATCCATGTCCTCAAAGTAGCTGCGCATATACATTTCCACCAGCTCCATCGGCTCCACCGCCCGTTCGGCGGCCCGGCGCTGGATCTTGTCCTCACCCTCGTCGGCGTCATCGGTGAGATGACCCACATCAGTGATGTTTTGTACATAACGCACCCGGTATCCCAGGTAGCGCAGATAACGCACCACCACGTCGAAAGAGAGGTAGATTTTGGCGTGGCCGATGTGGGCGTGATCGTACACCGTCGGCCCGCAGACGTACATCGTCACCTGATCCTGGCGCAAAGGAACAAACGTCTCTTTCTGGCGTGTCAGAAAATTGTAAACCTGCAAAGCCATTTCGATTCCCTCCTAAACACGACCCCGCGAGCCAGGGGCTCGCGGGGTGCAAGGCAACACTCAGGCGAAACGATCCACCTCAGCCGCCTGCTGCAACCCCCCACCACCGGCGGGCACACGCCCCACAGCAATCTTTGGCCACGTCCGCCGTCGGCCTGTCTGCCGTCACACCTGATCCTCCGGCCCGACATCCGGCGTCTGGCTCAACGCTGCCGCCACAGCCACCTCGTCCAGGGCCCGGCAAGCGCCCACCACAGCCGCCACCGCAACCGGAACCGGCAGATCGTCGGTATGCAGGCTCAAATGGTAGAGACGCGGGTCTTGCCAGTCTGCGCCGTGATAACGGCGCAGGTAATGGGCGCGAGCGTGATCGCTGGCCCGCAGCTCGGCGGCTGCCTGGCGTCGGTCGAGCTGCCTGCGGCTCATGAGTGTCTCGACGCGGCAGGAAAAGGAGGCCATCACCTGCACATGCAACACGCCGGGTTGATTTTTCAACACCACCTGGCCCCCCTGCCCCACCAGGATCACATGGCCATCGCTGGCCAGTTCGCGGATGGCCATATCGACCATGCGCACATATTCGACCATCGACAGGCTCATCGGCGGCTGGAGTGAGGAGAGTAAACCACCAGTCAGAGCGACACCGACAGAGGCATCGCGGGCAGAGGGCTCCAATGTGGTGGGAATGGCCGGCATGCCATAGACCACACTCAACATCCGATCCACCAGGCCGCGTCGGCCTTCGTAGCTCAACTCTTCCAATGCGGCGCGTGGCACGCCTGCCTCGATGGCAGCCTGGTTGATGATGTTCTGATCCACCACCCGCAAACCCAAGACCTGCGCCACCCCCAGCGCGATGGCCTCGCCGCCGCCAGCCAGTTGTCGAGAAAGGGTCACAATGGCCAAGATTACCCCGCGTCTGTATCTCGCCTGGCAAAGATCATCCGCCCGGCAGCCGTCTGGAGCACTTTGGTCACCATCAATGGCACCACCCGCCCGATATCCCTTCGACCTTCTTCGACAACAACCATGGTGCCGTCGTCGAGATAACCCACGCCCTGACCCAACTCTTTGCCCTCCTGAATGACCTTGACCTCCAGGGTTTCACCGGGCAAAAAGATGGCCCGCACGGCGTTGGCCAATTCGTTGATGTTGAGCACGGTGACGCCCTGTAACTCGGCCACACGGTTGAGGTTGTAATCGTTGGTGACGATGGCGCAGTGCAACTGTTTGGCCAGCAGCACCAGTTTATCGTCGACCTCGCGCACACCGTCGATGTCCATATCGGTGATGAGAATGGGCACGGTGGAGTCTTTTTGTAGCTTGTTGAGCATCTCCAGGCCACGTCGACCACGATTGCGCCGCAAGGCATCGGCTGAATCGGCGATGTGCTGCAGCTCGTTCAACACAAAACGCGGCACCATCATCGTGCCCTGGATAAAACCCGTGCGGCTGACGTCGGCGATACGACCGTCGATGATGACGCTGGTATCCAACAACACCTGGGTGCTTTCCACCGAGCTGCCACCCTCGCGGCTGCTCATTCGGCGGCTGCCCAGCAGGTTAAAGATGTCCTGGCGGCGCATGACCATGATGGCCACGCCCAGGTAACTGAACACGATCACCCCACTAAAAGACAACAGGGCATCGATGGGCGGCGGCAGCAGGCCGATGGGAATGGCCAGCAGGGCCGCCACGACCAGTCCGATGATCAGCCCGATGATGGCCGCGATCAGTTGCTGCGCCGGCATGCGCCGGATCTGTCGTCGAATAGCCAGAAAAGGACGTGAGGTGAAATACGGCGTCAGCAGCAGACCCAACGCAGCGCCAGAAAGGCTCAGAATAAGAATGAAACGATAAGACGTCTGGACGGTTTTGGCATCCAGCGACTCGCCCACCTGCCAGCCCACCACCGCCAAAACCACCATACCTAACAGGCGCAGAAGAAAATCGGCGCTCATCGAGAGACCCCCTTCCTTCCGCCGACCACGCCCTGACGCCAGGTCACCCAACACACCGGCTCGCGCCACCGCTGGCGACCAGCGATGCCGCACCCTCCGGAGTCCGGGAAGAGACGAGGTTACCGACCGAAAGGAAACGTATGGCAGAGAGGACACAAACGTATACACATACGCTCTGGCCAGGGGATGCCAGACTGCCGCGAAAGAAGCTTTTGCAGAACCTGACGCCCTTGTGGGCCATCGCCCGGATGCAGCCCATCAACCTCTTTTGAGCGGTCGTCTGCCACCCGCAGCGATACAATAAACGAGAAATGAATGCCTCAGTTCACTGTTGCGCCAGCGCGTTCCGATCCCCTGCCGCCGCACGTCTCCACGAGCTTTCACCCGTCTGTTCCAACAGCGCGAGATAATCGAATCAATAAACGATAAAACGGTTGGGACAGACGTAACCGGCGGAAAACGAATGACAATGATGGATGATGATCATGAGTCAAAAATCAGGTGGGTCCACCAGGATTCGAACCTGGGACCAACCGGTTATGAGCCGGTCGCTCTGCCGCTGAGCTATGGACCCCCACTCCGAGAGAGCGGGAGACGGGATTTGAACCCGTAACCTACGGCTTGGAAGGCCGATGCGCTACCCATTGCGCCACTCCCGCCCGGACAGGTCGGGGCGGGCGGACTTGAACCGCCGGCCTCGCGGTCCCAAACCGCGCGCTCCAACCTAGCTGAGCTACGCCCCGACAGTGGCCCAAGTATAGCACAGATTTTTCATCGGAGCAAGATGATGGCGTTTCACCTGGCCTTGATGAGTCTGCCGGCCAGGATGCCGCCGATCACGGCCAGGTCTTCGGTGGGCAGATAATGAGAGGCTGCCCCATCGAACAGCACGTTGGCCGAAGCGCCAAACTCTTCGTCGGCCAGATAGAGCACCACTGCCAGCCACAGCCGCGGAAAGATGCGAAACAGATAGGAGGCGTCACCAAAAGAGAGCAGCTCACCACCCAATGCCCTGGCGGCGCGGTGAAAACCCTCCGCATCGCGCCCAAAGACCTGCTTCAGCCGGTGATCGGCCCGCCCTTGAAAAGCCGGCGCGTATCCCATGCCCCCTGGCAGATCACGAAAGGCGATCCACTGATTGGCCATCTCGATACCATCGGCAGTGACCAGGTAATGCAACGCCAGAATCTGTTCCGCAATGGACGGCGAATCGGCGCGGCCGGCATATGTCACCTCACCGTCTGGATAAGAGACGACAAATTCCTGCCCCCAAAAGGGCACATCGAACGCACCACTCTGATCCGTCAGGCGGCGATAAACCACACCGGCGCGGGCAGCGATCAGGTGCGGCTCCCGCCTGACCAGCTCCTGGCGGGCCACCTGAATCGCCGGGTCGTAGGTCTCTTCGGGCGAGCGGGGTTTTAATGGCTCTGTGGACATTTGCTCTCCTTTTGCAGCCGTTTCAATAGGCACCGATCTCACGCAGTCGCTGATCGTCGATGCCAAAGTGATGGGCGATCTCGTGACGCAGCACGTGGCTCACCAGCCGGCGGAGGTCATCCAGGCTGCGACAGCGCATTTCCATGGGCCGTCGGTAGAGACTGATCTTGTCCGGCGGCACCAGGTTGTAACCCAACGTGCGGTTGGTCTGGGGTACGCCGTGATAGAACCCCAACACGTCTGCTGGCGAGGCAGCCCCGGCCTGGCGCAACACATAGGCGTCCGGCCAGTCCTCCACCACCACCTCGACGTTGTCCAGATGCGCCACGAAAACAGCCGGCAAAGCGTCCAACGCCTGGACCACAAACTCACGAAACGTTTCCTCATCTATGCGCATGGTGGGATAATTATAACCCAGGCTGGCAGCGGGTCAAGTGGGCACCGTCTTTAGACCATCGCCTCGGCGATGGTCTGAGCGAGCGTGGCGATACCTTGCTCCAACTCGTGTGGCGGCACGAAACTAAAAGCCAGGCGCAGGTTGTGCGCACCGCCGCCGTTGGCAAAAAAGCCTGTCCCGGCCGAAAAGAGCACACCCCGCCGGTGAGCTTTTTCCTGCACCTGGCTCAACGACACCCGCTCTGGCAGTGTGAGCCAGACGAAAAAACCACCGCGCGGCCGGGTCCAACTGACGCCGGCCGGCATGTAACGCGCCAGAGCCGCCAGAGCCGCATCACGACGCTGGCGGTAAACGGTTCGTAGATGGGCGATGTGTGGCTCCAGATGCCCGGCCCGGCAATATTCGGCCACCACGTGGGCCACAAACGGATTGGCCCCGCCGCCCATTTGCAGCGCTCCACAGGCGCCAAAACGGCGGATGTGTTCCGGGGAGGCGATCAGCCAGCCCAGTCGCAGCCCGGCTGCCATGATCTTGGAAAAGCTGCCGATGCGCAGCACGCCCCTTCCCTCCGCCAGGGCGTAAAAGCTCGGCGGCACATCCCCCTCGAAGACCAGATCGCGGTAAACGTCGTCCTCCACGATCAGCAGGCCATGTTCGTGGGCCAGCTCCAGGATCACCTGGCGGCGAGATGGCGCCAGCGTCACCCCGGAAGGGTTCTGAAAATTGGGGATGGTGTACAAAAACCGCGGCGAGCGACCCTCGCGCTTGAGCGCCACCAGTTGCGCCGCCAGCGACTCGACCACCAGGCCGTCCTGGTCGATGGGCACCTGCCTCAGATCGACGCCGTGATCGCGGATGGCGTCGATAGAATCGCGGTAACTGGGCGCTTCCACCAGCACCACGCCGCCGTCGCGGGCATAGAGCCGCGTGATCAGGTCCAGCGCACCTGTTGAGCCAGCCGTGATCATCAACTGATCACCCGTCAGCCCCAGTTGTTCACTTGCATTGAGCCGGTGCGCCAGAAATTCGAGCAGGGCCGGCGGCCCCTGCTCCGATCCGTATTGCAACGCCAGACGCGCCTGCGGCCCGCGCCATACCGCCTCCACAGCGGCGCGTAATTCTTCGACGGGCAGGGTGGCGGCGTCGGGATGGCCAAAGATCAGGGAAATGGTGCCGGGCAGAACACCCTGGGGCAATGCCTCATGGGACATACTCGCTCCTCACGTGTCGTTTTGTAATCGAATCAGGGTCACTTCGGGGCGGCAGTTGAAACGCACGGCAGGCCGGATGAGGCCCACGCCGCGGCTGGTGTAGAGCCACAGGTCGCCCACACGGCGCAGGCCGTAGGGGTATTTTCGCCCGTGCGGCGGCAGCACCGGCGCGCCCACGAGCGGCAGGCGCACCTGACCGCCGTGGCTGTGGCCCGAAAGCTGCAACGTCACCCCCCGTCCGATCACCTGATCCGCATAGTCTGGCTCGTGGGCCAGCAGCAGCGTTGTTGCGCCCGCTGGAACACCCGCCAGAGCGCGATCCAGATCGGCGCGGCGCTCCCAGACATCGTCCACACCGGCCAGCCAGAGATCAGCCTCTGAAAGGGGCAGGCGCAGGCCGGTGTTGATCAACACCGGCCGGCCGGCATCCTCCAGACCGGCCTGCACCACCCCGGCATCGGTCCAGTGATCGTGATTGCCGAGGATGGCATACACGCCGAGGGGGGCGTCGAGCCGGGCCAGCTCCCGGGCACAAGCGGCAATATCGGCAGCGTGGTAGGTCACGTAATCGCCGCCCAGCAGGATCAGGTCTGGTTGCGCCTGGAGCACCCTATCCACCGCCTGGGCGACGTGGCCTTCTTGAAGATCGGAGCCCCAGTGAAGGTCCGTCATCAGGGCGATGGTCAGCCCGGCCAGAGCCGAAGGCAGCCCGGCGATGGGCACGGTCACCCGTTCCAGGGCCAGCCACCAGGGTTCCACGTCGCAGGCATATTTCCAACCGCCCAGACCAGTGGTGCCAAAAGCGCTGGCCGTCCATGCCAGCCAGCGCAGGAAACGCCGCCGGGAGACAATCGTCTGGGATGTCATGCGGCACAGCATAACACAGAAAACAGCGAATGTCAATCGCTGCGACGCCGTTCAACGCGGCGCATCGATTTTACGAATGGGACAGAACTGCCGCCAAAGCCGCCGTGGCTTCCAGTCTATTTGACGCCCCGGCCCAAATGGCATACAATACAGCGGCTGTTAACTCACCGGGAGAGATGGCATGATCCAGCGCACAACCGGCCTGGCCACGGTCGACACGTCGCCGGGCGCGATTTTGGCCCGCTTCCAGGGATGGCTGGCCCAACCCGGCCTGCGTCAGAGCGGGATCATGTTTGCCGCCACGTCGCTGGCCAACCTGCTCGACTATGCCTACAACGTGGCCATGGGGCGTATGCTCAGCACCGATGGTTACGGCGTGCTGGTGGCCCTGCAGGCAGTGTTGCAGATCGTATCGGTTTCGCTGGTGGTGGCGCGCACGGTGACGGCTCGTTACGCTGCCGAGTTCCTGGCCAAAGGGCAGCCTGCCTGGGCCGGAGCATTCTCCCGCCAAGCGCTGCGCACGGCCGCCTGGTGGGGTGTGGCGGCGGCGTTGCTGCTGAGCCTGATTTCCCGCCCGGTGGCCAACCTGCTCCAGATCCCTGCGGCAACGCCGGTGTTGGTGGTGGCGATCGCATTGCTGCCCATGCTGCTCAAGCCGGTGATCGAAGGGGCCTTGCAGGGCCTGCAAAAATTTGCCGCCCTGGGCGCGGTGCAGGTGGCCCACGCCGCTTTTCGTCTGCTGCTGGGGGTGCTGCTGGTGTGGTTGGGCCTGGACGCCGTGGGGGCGCTGGCGGCGTTGCCGCTGGGCACGCTGGGCACGGTGCTGCTGGGCCTGTTTTTGTTGAGTAGCCTTTTGTGGCAACGCGCGGACACGCCGCACCAGCTCACTGCCGCCGCTGTGGCCCGCTACAGCGGCGCAACCCTGATCGGCCTGGTGAGCCTGGCAGCTCTGGTCAACATGGACGCGCTGGTGGTCAAACATTTCTTTGCGCCATTGGTGGCAGGCCAGTATTCGATGGCCGTTACGCTGGGCAAGATCGTGGTTTTCCTGCCGGCCGCCTTTGCGGTGGTGCTCTTTCCCAAAAGCGCCGAGCGCCATACGCAGCAGCGTGATTCATCTCGCCTGCTGCGATGGAGTCTGGCGGCCACCTTGTTGCTCTGCGGCGTGCTGACGGCGATCTATTTCGCCCTGCCCGGCCCGATCTTGCGCCTCGTCTTTGGCACTGACACGGCCTTCGACGGGCCGGTGCTGGGCCTGGTGGCCCTGGCCATGAGCGGGTATGCGCTGGTCAACGTGTGGCTCAACTATTACCTTTCAGTGGAGCAGACCCGTTTCGTGTACGTCATGCCGCTGGCGGTGGCGGTGCAACTGACCCTGCTGGTGCTGTTTCACGCCAGCCTGACCCAGGTGGCCGCGATGCTGGCGCTGAGCAGCGCCGGCCTGTTGGTGCTGGCCGAAGGCTGGTATCACATTCAGAAACGATCTCGGCGCAACGACGCAGCAGGCTCGGAGGCAAATGGACAGCATCCGTTGTAGCATCGGCATCATGGCCCACAACGAAGAGGCCAACATCGGGCAGTTGCTCCAGCGTTTGAGGGAGCAACAATTGACCACGGTTGCCATCAGCGAGATCATCGTCGTGGCCAGCGGCTGCACGGATCGCACCGAGGACATTGTGCGCAACCTGGCCGCTCAAGACGCTCGCATCAAACTGCTCACCCAGCCCATCCGTGAGGGCAAGGCTTCTGGCGTGAACCTTTTTTTGCGCCAGGCCGCCGAAGAGGTGGTGGTGCTCAGCAGCGCCGATCTACTGCCCGATTACACGACCATCCAGCGCCTCGTCGAGCCAATGGGTGATCCGGACGTGGGCATGACCAGCGGGCGTCCGGTGCCGGTGAACGAACCCAACACCTTTATGGGATTCGCCGCCCACCTGCTGTGGGCGCTGCATCACGAGATCGCGCAGCAGTTTTTCAAAGCCGGTGAAATGACCGCCTTTCGGCTGATTTTTCAACGCATCCCCTACGATTCGGCCGTCGACGAGGCCAGCGTAGAACCGGTGATCAAGGGACAGGGCTACAAGACGGCTTATGTGCCCGAGGCCATCGTCTACAACAAGGGGCCAGAGACAACAACCGACTTTTTGCGGCAGCGGCGGCGCATCTATGCCGGACACCTGGCGGTGCGTCACAATCTGGGTTACGTGGTCTCCACCATGAGCGGCCCGCGCATCGCCGCCGCCCTGTTTCGACATCTCGATTGGCATCCACGGCGGCTGCTGTGGACGCTGGGTGTGGTGGCGCTCGAAATGTATGGCCGCTGGTTGGGCTGGCGCGATTTTCGCACCCGGCAGCAAAAACATGTGGTGTGGGAGATCGCCCAAACCACCAAGAGGCTCACGTGAGCGACAGGGTTCTGATCACCGGCGGCAATGGATTTTTGGGCAGTCACCTGGCCCGAACGCTTCGCCAGGCCGGTCGACCTGTGCGGCTGCTGGTGCGTCCCACCAGCGACCTGTGGCGGCTGGAAAACCTGGACGCCGAGATGGCCGTGGGCGACGTGTTGCTGCCCGGCACGCTGCCGGAGGTGATGGCGGGCGTTGGGGTGGTCTATCACCTGGCGGGGTTGTTGGGCGGCGCGCCGCTGCCAGATGCGGCCTATCGTGATCTGCATATCAACGGCACACTCAACGTGTTGGTCACCGCTCAGGCGGCCGGCGTGAAACGGTTCGTGCACGTGAGCAGTCCCGGCGTGCTGGGACCTATCCAGGGCCCACCCGCCGACGAGCGGCAGCCACACGCGCCCTCTAACATCTACGAGGCCACCAAGAGTCAGGGCGAAAAGCTGGCGTTGAATTTCGCCCAGCGTACGGGGCTATCGCTGGTGGTGGTGCGCCCAGAGTTCGTCTATGGCCCCGGCGATACGCACGTGCTCGGCCTTTTCCGCGCCATACGAAACGGGCGTTTCTTTTTCATCGGCTCCGGCGAGAGCCAGGTGCACCCCACTTTTGTGGACGATGCCGTGCGCGGCATGATGCTGGTCGAAGCTGCGGGGCAGAACGGGCGTATCTACCACGTGGCCGGGCCAGAACCGGTGACAGTTCACCGACTGGCGACAGCCGTGGCCGGGGCGCTGGGTGTGCCGCCGCCCCGGCGGCGCGTGCCCCGCTGGCTGGCATGGATCGGCGCGGGCGTGCTGGAAATGGCGGCCCTTTTTCTGCCCTTTCGACCACCGCTCACGCGCAGCGGGGTCAACTTTTTCACCGAGACGCGGGCCTTTTCCACTGCCCGCGCTCAAGCCGAACTGGGCTACGAGGCTCAAGTCTCTCTGGACGAGGGCGTCCGCCGCACTGTCGTCTGGTATCAGGAACGAGGCCTGTTGTGATGGGGGGAATTAACAACCATTCATTCTCTGTGATGGATCTGTATCCTCTGGCCCTGCTGGAAGGCGAGGGCATGGGCACGGCCTACGAATACTCGGCCAAGCTCAAACTGCTGCAGCGGTTGGCCGGCAGGCTCGAACCCCTGCAGCGGCTCATCGTCGGCGGGCTGCCGGAGGCCTACGGTGTAGACCTGGATTTTGCCCTGTGGGCGGCCCGTTGCGGCTGTCAGACCGTCGTCGCCGACGACCGCTCGTCGCTGCTGGATGTCTTTGGGCGTGCGCTGGCCTCGCCGCCGCTGGTGGATCTGGCCGACCCGGCCCGTTTCGAGCTGCGGCTGTTACCATCGCTGGCCCAGCCGGCGCGCGCCGATGACGCTCCCTTTGACCTGTGGGTGACCACCTCGGCCATTCAGCGACTCCAGGACGATGACCTGTCGCAGTATCTGTCTCAGGTGCGGCAGAAATCGCGCCATGCGGTGCTGCTGGTGCCCAACAAGGCCAACAAAGAGCATCTCACCGTCAGCGGGCTGGATGGCTTTTTGCTGCCGGAACTGGTGTCGCATTGTGAAAGGGCAGGGCTGACAGTGCACCAGGCCTGCTACCTGGACGTGGCGCCCTTTCCGCCCGGTCTACAACGCTCCGCCGAGGCCAAACAAAGAGCCGCCAGCAGCCCCCTGGAGCGGTTGATCATGCACGGCCTGGAGTGGTGGATCCGTGGGGAGCGCCATCTGCCCCGCTGGCTCAAACGACGTTTTGGCCACATCGCCTACGTGTATGTGCAATCGCCGGCGCCATGATCCCAGAATCCAAACCGCAAGCGGCACAGATTTTCGAGGGGGACTATCGTTTGCCAACCGGCTGGGGCGATGATACACCGGCTTCCCAACACGGTGGGCCTGCTCGTCTGCCGCGTTTTGCCATATAGAAAGGCAGGATCATGCTGAACGTACTGGCCCGCGTGCCCCTTTACATGATGTTTCGCCGTTTTGGTTTCCCACGGCTGATGCCTCTCAACCTGACACTTTCCCCCTCGCCGCGTTGCAACTCGCGTTGCCTCACCTGCAATATCTGGAAAAAGCGTGAGAACGAGTTGACCATCGAAGAGTGGGACCAGGTGTTGCGCAGTCTGGGACGCGCGCCCTATTGGTTCACCCTCAGCGGCGGCGAGCCGTTCCTATACCGTCACATCGTCGAGCTGGCCCAGTTGGCCTACGATCGCTGCCGCCCAGGCATCATCAATATCCCCACCAACAGCCTGCTCTACCAACACATCCCGGCCAAGATCGAACGCATTGCGCGTTATTGCCAGAAAAGCCAGGTCATCCTCAACCTGTCGCTCGATGGCGTGGGGGCAAAGCACGATCACATCCGCGGCGTGCCGGGCAACTTTGAAAAGTTCGAAGCCCATTACCGCGCTCTGAGAGAGTTGAACCTGCCCAATCTCAACATCGGCATCCACTCGGTCATCTCGAACTTTAACGTGGCCGACGTGACCGAGCTGTTCGATTATGCCTTTGGTCTCAAGCCCGATTCCTACATCACCGAGATCGCCGAGGAGCGTGTCGAGCTGGACACGCTGGGGTTGGACATCACCCCCAGCGCAGAGAGATACGGCCAGGCCATCGATCAGCTCATCGCCCGGTTGGAGGGCCACAAGTTCCGGGGCGTGGCCCGCATCGCCGAGGCTTTTCGGGTGGAGTATTACCATCTGGTGAAACGCATTCTGGTAGAGAAAACGCAGGTTATCGGCTGTTATGCCGGCTGGGCGTCGGCGCAGATCTATGCCGATGGCACCGTGTGGCCCTGCTGCGTGCGCGCCGACAACATGGGCAAACTGCGCGACGTCGAGTACGATTTCGGCGCCATCTGGTTCTCCCCGGAGGCAGAGCGTATCCGGCGCAGCATCTATGACAAAGAGTGCCACTGCCCGCTGGCCAACGCCAGCTACACCAACATGCTGCATCACCCACCCACGCTGCTCCAGGTGGGGCGCCGGGTGATGATGGGCTAACCGTTCGGTCTTCCACAGCGGCGATACGCCGACCAGGTGTGTCGCCGCTGTGATGTTGGGCGCCCATGCCGTTGTCCGAATCCCAAATCCGTGGTATACTTGCCTCACACCAGACACCCTGGCCAACACCTTCTGAATCCGGCCCCCCTGATCCCCTTTGCCATTTGTCAGCCGTGCCTTGTTGATCGACCGGCCACCGATGCAAGCGGCGCCTCGCCAAAGCGTGGCGCGCCGTGATGACCTTTGCGAGGAGATCCCTCCGGCCATGCGCACACTGTACCTGGATCTCTCGATCCCCAGGATCGTGCTGACGCGATTGTTGGCCCGCTTTTCTCAGGCAGCCTATTTCGCGCCGACCTCGCCGCTCCAACTGGCCCACATCCCCGATCCACCCCTGCCCGCAGACGATTGGGTTCGCGTGCGGAATCGGCTGTGCGGCATCTGCGGCAGCGACCTGCACCAGCTCTTCCTGGACGCCGACCTCGACGTGGCGCCCGTGGCGCTGCCCTCCCACCGCCGCGCCTACCTGGGCCACGAGATGATCGGTGAGGTGGTGGAAACCGGTGAGGCCGTGACCGGCTTGGCGGTCGGCCGGCGGGTGGTTCGTTGGGGCCGGGCCGACGACTGCCGGGCGCGGGGTCTGTCCCAGCTTTGCCCGGCCTGCGCCCGCGGCCACCGCGTGCTGTGCGAGCGGGCCTCGGAGCCACGGCGACATCATCCTGTGGGCGGCGGCTTTGGTGATAGTTTCATCGCTCCTGCCAGCACGCTGCTGCCCGCGCCCCCCGATCTGACCGACGAGTTGGCCATTTTCACCGAACCGGCGGCGGTGGCCATTCACGCCGCCTGGCGTCGCGCGCCTCAGCCCGGCGAGCGCGTCCTGGTGCTGGGTTGCGGCACCATCGGCTTTTTGCTCATCCAGGTGTTGCGTCTCTTGCAGCCCGGCTGCGAGATCGCAGCCGTGGCCCAGTTTCCCTGGCAGGCCGAAATGGCGCGCACCTTTGGCGCGCAGCATGTCTTTCTGGCGAGCGACGACGGCTACGCCGCGACGGCCCGTCTCACCGACGCGCGGTTGTACCGGGGTCGGGGCAGCAACCGTATGCTGCTGGGTGGTTTCGATATCGTGTTCGACGTGGTCGGCATCGAGGCCACGCTCACCGACGCCCTGCGCTGGACGCGGGCCGGCGGCGCGGTGGTGCTGGTGGGCGTCAACCTGCACCGCATGAAACTGGATCTGACGCCGGTCTGGTACCAGGAAGTAGACCTGCTCGGCGCGGTGGGCCACGACGTGGTCGCCTGGCAGGGCCAGGCTCTTTCCACTTTTGAACTGGCCATGCGTTGGATGTTGGAGGGCAAACTGAGCACGCACGGGCTGCTCACCCATCGCTTCCCGTTGGATGACTATCGCCGGGCGTTTGCGGTGGCAGCGGATAAGAGGCGGTATCGGTCGGTCAAAGTAGCGTTTGAGTTGGCACAACAACGAATGGAGAAAACAACGGATGGTCGTTAGGGTTCTATCCGTTCCTTTCCAAATCCGTTGTAGCGTTCTGTCGAAGGGGCACAGCAACGGATGGAGAAAACAACGGATGGTCGTTAGGGTTCCATCCGTTCCTTTCCAAATCCGTTGTAGCGTTCTGTCGGAGGGGCACAACAACGAATGGAGAAAAGAACGGATGGTCGTTAGGGTTCTGTCCGTTCCTTTCCAAATCCGTTGTAACGTTCTGTCGGAGGGGCACAACAACGAATGGAGAAAACAACGGATGGTCGTTAGGGTTCTATCCGTTCCTTTCCAAATCCGTTGTAGTCTCCTACTGAGGAAATCATGACCAAACTCTTGCATCCAGAACTCAGCTACCAGGTGCGAGGCGTCATCTTTCACGTTTACAACACGCTGGGGCCGCTGCTGCCGGAGGCATTCTACCAGGATGCCATTATCATCGGGCTCGAAAAGCGAGGACTGGTTTGTCAGGCCGAGAAACCCTTTGAAGTCTATTACGAAGGGGAGCGCGTGGGCCTCTACTACGTGGACGTTTGGATCGAGGCGGGCAAACTGATTCTGGAGATCAAGGTTGCGCCGGCCATCGACCCCCTGCACCAGGCCCAGGCCATCTCTTACCTGAAGGTAACAGACGCCGATCTGGCCTTCGTCGTGAACTTGGGCGGATCCCAGGCCGAGATCGAGCGCCTACCCAACTTTGTGCGCGATCGCCGGGTGGAATTCGAGTGGCAGCCGCAGCCGGTGGGCAATGGCCTGCTCTGTCCCGACCTCGTGAATCAAATCCAGCGCGCCTGCCACCGCGTGCATTTCACCTTGGGACCAGGGTTCTTGCACCAGATTTACCGGCGGGCCACCATGATCGAGCTGCGCCGCAGCGGCATCGGTTTTGAGTACGTCAAAAGGCTGCCGGTGGAATACGAAGGCCACCTGCTGGGGCACCAGGACGTGCGATTGATCCGGGTGGAAGACAAACTCCTGTTGGCGACATTCGCCCTGCGCCAGCCGGACGAGACTCTCATCCAGTTGCTCAAAGCGCGCCTGCGCCGTCTGAACCTCGAGATCGGCCTTCTCGCCAACTTTTACCACACCAAGCTAACCATCACCCCGGTCCGAATCGCATAGCCCATCCGTTATATTCCAAATCCGTTGTAGTGTTTGCAGCAAAGGAGGAACCCTATGACAATCACAACCCAAGCTCAACCATCTACCCGGCGTGAGCGCTGGGCCTGGTATCTGTACGATTTTGGCAACTCGGCCTATGCCTCGGCCGTTTACCTGGCCGTCTATTCCGTCTATTTTAAAGACAAGATCGTCGGCGGCGCCGAGGGCACCCGGATGTGGGGCGTGGCCGAGACCATCGCCGCCATCGTCGTGCTGCTCAGCGGGCCGTTCCTGGGCACGCTGGCCGACTTTGCCGGCTCCAAAAAACGTTTTCTGTTGTTCTTCACCGGTCTGTCTTGCCTCTTTACGGCCAGCCTCTTTATCATCCAGCCCGGCATGATTTTTTGGGGCATCGCCCTGTTCGTCCTGGCCGACATCGGCTACCGCGCCGCGCAGATTTTTTACGACGGCCTGCTGCCCGAGATCGCCACGCCGCAAGAGATGGGCCGCGTGTCGGGCCTGGGCTGGGCCATCGGCACCGTCGGCGGGATCGTGATCCTGCTGCTGCTCATGCCCCTGGAAAAGCTGGTGAGCGGCCCGCTCGTCCCCCGCCTGGCCATGATCGTGACCGCCCTCTTTTTTGCCCTGTTCGCCTTGCCGATCCTGCTCTGGCTGCGGGAAAAGGCCCGCGGCCAAAAGCTGCCGCCCGGCGAGAACTATGCCGGCCTGGCCGTCAACCGCCTGCTGAGCACCTTTCGCACCGCCCGTGGTTTCCGCGAATTTCTCAAGTTCGTCGTGGCCTTTTTCGTCTACAACGACGGCATCATGATCGTCATGGGCTTTGCCAGCATCATCGGCGCCACCCTCTTTGGCCTCCAGACGCAGGACATCCTCATCTTTTTCATCGTGGTGCAACTGACCAACGTGCTGGGCGCCTATCTGTTCGGCTGGCTGGTGGACCTCATCGGCGGCAAACGCTCGTTGAACATCGCCCTGGGGCTCATGATCGCCGTGGTCATCTGGCTGTATTTTGCCCACGGCAAGACGACTTTTTTCGTCATCGGCGCCATCGCCGGTGTGGCCATGGCCGGCGCCCAGTCGGTCAGCCGGACCATGGTCGCCCTGTTTGCCCCGCCCGGCAAGAGCGCCGAGTTTTTTGGCTTTTTTGCCACCTTTGGCCGGGTTTCCTCGGTCATCGCGCCGCTGGTTTTTGGCTGGCTCGCCGCCGAGGCTGCCCTGCGGTATGAAATCAAAGGGCAAGATGTGGCCCTGGCCGAACAATCGGGCCTGCGCCTGGCCATCCTGTCCATCGCCGCCTTTATCCTCGTCGGCCTGTTGCTGCTGACCTTTGTCGACGAAAAGAAGGCGCGGGAAGCGGCCAGGGTGGAGTAACGACCGATGGCCGTTTCACAAACCAATCTGGCGAAGGGTGGCCCCCGGTGCTCCCGCCTGGTAGCGGGTTTGTGGCGGCTGGCGAGCTGGGGCCTGCGCGACGCCGAGCTGCTGGACCTGATCCACGCCTGCCTCGACCTGGGGATCACAACCTTTGACCACGCCGACATTTACGGCGGCTACACCAACGAAGAACTGTTTGGCCGCGCCCTGGCCCTGGAGCCGGCCCTGCGCGAGCGGATGCAACTCGTGACCAAGTGCGGCATCAAACTCGTCTCAGCCCATCGCCCGGCGCACACCTTTCATTGCTACGACACGAGCCAGGCGCACATCGTCGCCTCGGTCGAGAATTCGCTGCGGCTGCTGGGTACCGACTGCCTCGACCTGCTGCTCATCCATCGCCCCGACCCGCTGCTGGACGCCGACGAGATGGCCGAAGCCTTTGCCGCACTGCGCCAAGCGGGCAAGGTACTGCACTTTGGCGTCTCCAACTTTACGCCCTGGCAGTTCGACCTGCTGGCTTCGCGCCTCGACTTTCCGCTGGTGACGAACCAGGTCGAGGTCTCGGTGCTGCACCTGGAGACGCTGCATGATGGCACGCTGGACCAATGCCAGCGGTTAGGAATTGCACCGATGGCCTAGTCGCCGCTGGGCGGCGGGCGGTTGTTCCACAGCGAGGACGAGCAGGCCGTCCGCGTCCGCCAAGCGCTGGCCGAAGTCGGCACGGAACTGGGCGGCACCTCGCCCGACCAGGTGGCCCTGGCCTGGCTGCTGCGCCACCCGGCGCGCATCGTGCCGGTACTGGGCACGGGCAAGGTCGAGCGGATTCAGAGCGCAGCCCAGACGGAGGCGCTCACGCTCTCGCGGGAGCAGTGGTTTGTGATTTGAACTGCGTCTGCAGGCGAAGATGTGCCATGAAGTAATACGCGGAGAATGTTGGCTGCTGACTTGCGGCATGGGATGACATCCTCAGCAAACATTTGACGGCTCCTTCCCAGTAAGGTATAATGATCTACAACCCTTTGGAAGATCACTGAGTTCGGATAAATGGACCGTTGGCTAGGCGAAAGGAGATCGCCGTGTATCTGAAAAAGGTAACCCTGAGAAATATCAAATGCTTTGCTGATTTTGAACTCGATTTTACTTCTAGTCGCACCGAAGGCAAACCTGTGCGGTTATGGACGGCCCTGCTGGGGCAGAATGGTCTGGGCAAAAGCACCTTGCTTCAGGCAATTGGTGTGGCACTGGCTGGACCGATTGCTGTGCGTGAGTTGCTACCTATAGCCGAAGGTTGGGTGCAGCGCGGAAAGCCCTATGGCGAAATAGAAGCTGAACTGCTCTGGAGTGAAGGTGATGCTCTTGCCCCTCATTGGCCGAAGAAAAAATCGCCCTACGTTGCCCGCTACATCGTCACCGGCGATGACCCTCAACGTTTGCGAGATGTGTTACCGGAGCATTATACGTACACGGTACCAATAATCGTTGATTGGTCAGGCACAGGGGCACCCAGAGAGCGCGAGAATGTAGGCAAAGATCTGAGCCGTCTGAAACAAACCGCTTACGCCGAGGGCAAAACGGGTTGGTTGGGATGTGGCTATGGACCATTCCGTCGTCTGAGTGGTGGCTCTGAGAATGCCAACCAAATTCTGTACACAGAGCGCAAATCTGCTCGGTTTGTCACCCTCTTCCGCGAGGACGCCGCGCTGACGAATGCCACCAAATGGCTCATCGATCTCTACAACACGGATCGTGATGGAGACGAAACCAGTGGCAAGATTCTACTTCAGATTAAAGAGGCATTCGCGCACGAGTTGTTTCCTCAGCCGACGACGCTGCACGTCAATGCGCGCACCGCCTTGCTCAAGATCGGAGACCAGGAGCCAGTTCCTTTCCAAGACCTCAGTGATGGTTATCGCAGCATGTTGGCGTTGGGCATTGATTTGCTACGCTGGCTGACTCATTCTTTTCCCGATGCAAACAACCCTCTGGATCGTCCCGGTGTTGTTCTTATTGATGAACTGGATGCCCATGCGCACCCTACGTGGCAACGAGAGATCGGCCATTGGCTACGCAAGAAATTCCCGAATCTACAATTCATCGTCGCCACACACAGCCCCTTTCTAGCGCAGGTTGCCGATCCCAATGGTAATATTGTGCTCGAAGAGGCGCCTGGTGGAGTGCAACCACGAATTGACGTCGAATCAGTGGAGTCGTGGCGCGCTGACCAAATCTTGACTGAACTTTTCGATCTACCCAGCACCCGCTCCCCCGAAGTTGAGCGTAGACTCCAGCGCCTGCAAGAATTGCATCGTCAGCGACAGACCCACCAGCTTCCCTCTCCCGAAGAGCAAGAATACAGACAACTCACTCTATGGCAAGAGAAGTTGCCTCCCCCTCTTGAAGACCCGACCCAACGTCGTAGAGCCCAAGCTCTCCAAGAAGCTGTTGAACGTGAAAGCAACACTTTGCAGGACCTGTCATGATCCATGTAGATCGTGGCCCCGAGCCAAGCGACTTCTCCACACGTGCTGCTGCCTGGAATCAACGTTTTAGAGAGGCCCTCCGGACAGATCCACAACTGACTGCAAGCCAGTTCTGGTCTCGCCTGCGAGACCAGATCCGGGCAGATGCCCAGGTGCTTTACAAGGCATTTCACGGCAAATGTGCTTTCTGCGAAGCCAGGATGGCTCAGGTATCCTCACCGCACATCGAGCACTACCGCCCCAAAAGCCGATTTCCCGATCTGATGTTTGCCTGGGAGAACTGGATGCTTTCGTGTGGTCGTTGCAATGACACCAAGTGGGCACGTTTCCCCGATTGCGACGGTCAGCCATGCCTGGTAAACCCTACTACCGAGGACCCTGACTTACACCTGGACTTCCTGAATGACCGAGTCCTGGCTAAGACGCAGCGGGGAGAAAGAACGATCAAGCTGGTAGGACTGGATCGTAGTCCATTGGAAGATGATCGATGTCTTTGGTTGACAACAATCAATTGCCTGTTGCTGTTAGTCTGTCATGTGCTGGAAGCACGTGCCGAGGCACGTGAATTGTTGATTTGGGCCATGCAGCCAGAGGCACCTTACAGCGCCATGACACGAAGCTATTTGCGTCAAAAGACCCCTAAATTGGTGGATCCTGGCATCCCTCATCCCCCTATTACTTTCCCAGATCCTCAAGGTCGCATTGCCAATCTTGTTGAGCAATACAGCGATCGCCTCCAATCAATAACATAGCATTCTGTCAGCTGTGGCCGACGAGAGAACCAAAGGAAGGAATCCCCCATGACAGAAATGACCGGTGGTGAACTGCTGCTCAAATGCCTCAAAAAAGAGGGCATCAGCGTCATGTTTGGTGTGCTGGATGGAAGCTTTAATCCCTTTCTGGCTAAACTGGGCGAGTACGGCATACGATTGGTCAATCCGCGCCACGAGGCGGCGGCGGCCCACATGGCCGAAGCCTGGGCGCGAATTCGAGGCGAGCCGGCTGTGGTCGTCGGCGGCATCGGGCCGGGCGCGTCCAACATGATCTCCGGCATCATCACCGCCTGCGCCGAGGGCAGCCCGGTGATCGCCCTCAGCGGCCAGCGACGGCGCCCCATCATCTACCCCGACCGCGGCGGCTCGTTTCAGAACGTCGATCTGCTGGGGCTGTATCGCCCGGTGACCAAGTGGAGCGCGGGCGTGCGCGAGTGGCAACGCCTGCCCGAATTGATCCGTCGCGCCTTCCGTGAGGCGATGAACAGTCGCCCCGGCCCGGTTTACCTGGAGATCCCGGAGGACGTGCTGCGCGCCACGGGCGACCCGGCGAAGGCGAGCGTGTGGCCGCCCGAAAAATATCGCGCGGGCAGGCCGGGCGCGGGCGATCCGGCGCTCATCGCCCGCGCTGCCGAGATGTTGGCCGCGGCGGAGCGCCCGCTGCTGCACGCCGGTGTGGGCGTCTCGTGGTCTGGGGCGTGGGCCGAATTCGTGGCGCTGGCGGATCACCTTTCGGCAGCCATCACCGTCAGCCTGGCGGCGCGCGGTGTGGTGCCGGAGGATCACCCGCGTTATTTCCACCCGCTGGACCGCGACGCGCTGGAGGCGGCCCGCCGTGAGGCCGACGTGGTGCTGGTCGTGGGGGGGCGCATGGGTGAGCTGGACACCTGGGGCCGCGCGCCGTCCTGGGGCGAGCCGGCGCAACAGAGAACCATCCAGATCGACATCGACCCGTCGGCCATCGGCCTGAACCGCCCCGTCGATGTGGGCATCCTGGGTGATGCGCGCCCGACGATGGCAGCCCTGCTGGCGGCGGTCAGGGAACACACGCCGGCGCGTCCGGAGCACCCCGGCCTGAACCGGTATCGCACGCTGTCCGAGATCTGGCAGGCGCAGTGCGACAGTGCGCTACAGACGGCCACCGCCGGCATCAACCCTGGCCAGATGGTGCAGACGGTGCGTCGCTTTTTTCCACGCCAGGCCATCACGGTGATGGATGGCGGCAACACCAGCCTGTGGACGGCCAGTTTCAACCCCATCCTGGCGCCGCGCAGTTATCTCTATACGGCCAAGTTCGGTCACCTGGGCACGGGCCTGCCTTACGCCATCGGCGCCAAGCTGGCCGCCCCGGAGCGGCCTGTTTATCTGATCTCGGGCGATGGCGCGATCGGCTTCAACATCCAAGAGTTGGAAACGGCCCGGCGCTACAACGTGCCCATCGTCGTGATCGTCAGTTGTGACCAGGGTTGGGGCATGGAGCGCTCGTCGCAGTTGTTCAACCGGGTGGTGGATCAGGCGGGCGGCATGGTCGAATGTGATCTCTACTCCGAAGCGCGTTATGACCTGGTGGCCCAGGCCTTTGGCTGCCACGGCGAAAAGGTGGATCAGATCGAGCAGCTCGAACCTGCGCTGCAGCGGGCGGTGGATTCCGGCAAACCGGCGCTCATCCAGGTGATGATCCAGCCTGCGGATAACCTGGCGCCGCCGGGCCTGCTGGTGTTTGGCTCGCTGGTGTACCGGGCGGAGGAGTAGGCATGGGGAGCCTGGCAGGACGTGTGGCCCTCGTCACCGGCGCCGGTCGAGGGAGTGGCATCGGTGCGGCGGTGGCGCGGCGGCTGACCGCCGACGGCGCGCGGGTGGTGGTGGGGGACATTTGCGGCCCGCCCAGCGACCTGCCGCACACCGGCAACGCCGAGTGGCAAGAGCTATCGGCCATCGCCGACGAGATCGGCGGCCTGGCCGTGCGCGTCGACGTGACCGACGCCGGTTCGGTGCAGGCGATGGTGGCCCAGGTGGAGAAAACCCACAACCGGCTGGACATCCTGGTCAACAACGCCGGCGCGGCCATCGGGCCGGGGCCGGTGCAGTTCATGGCCGATGAAGCCTGGCGGCGTACGCTCGAGATCAATGCCACCGGCACGTTTTTGTGTTGCAAATACGCCCTGCCGCTGATGATCCAGAGCGGGCCGGGCGGGCGCATCGTCAACATGGCCTCTATTGCGGCCGAGCGTCCCCGGCCTCAGGTTGCCGCCTATGCCGCCAGCAAGGCGGCGGTGGTGGCTCTCACCCGCTCGCTGGCGCAAGAGGTGGCAGAGCATGGCATCACCGTCAACGCCGTGCTGCCCGGCGACGTCGATACGGCCATGAAACAGTGGGGTTTGCAGCTTGAGGCGTTGGTCACAGGCCAGCCCTACGATGCGGTGGTGGCGGCGCTGGTGACGCGCATCCCGGTCGGTCGACTGGCGCTGCCGCAGGACGTGGCCCAGGTGGTGGCTTTTCTGGCTTCCAGCGAGGCCGCCTTTATCACCGGGCAGGCGATCAACGTCACCGGCGGGCGAGAGTTGACCTGATCTGTGGGATAGGCCGCTCCACAAAGGAGCCTGGCTCAAAAGCCAGGCTCCTCTCGTTGATGGCCCGCCTGTCACCTCAGGCCGATAGCGTATTGTGGATGTGGGAAGCCAGTTCTTCTACGGCGCGGACAAAGTCGGGGCTGAGGCCGGTGGTGTAAAGGGGATGCCCATCGTTCAGCGCCTGGATCATGTAGCTGCTTTCGGGCAGCCGGCCCTTGGGCAGTTCTTCCAGGCGCGCTTCGATCTGCTGGTACGGTAGCCCGCCGGGCACGCCATCCCGGTTCAGAACCGGCCACAGCCGATGCCCTCTGGCATCGGCGTCTCGCAGGGCTTTGCTCGCCCGCTGGGTGGCAGGCAGTTCCGGCGTCAGCACACACAGGTTGAGCCCTTCATCCTGGCCAGTCAGCGGCGGCTCTGGCCAGTCGAAATAGGCCCCGGCGTCTACCAGCACGTACCTGGCCTGGGTCAGGGCCATATCGGTCATTTTTTTCAGCGAGGCCGGGCCCATCTGTGAAGCAAAGGCCCGTTCGGTGAGGCCCAGCAGCACCTTGACGCCGGGCAGAACCTCTTTGACGGTTTTGTTGAATACCTGGCTATCCAGATCGTCCAGGTTTGGCAGGATCAGTTCCAGCATTTGCACTTCGGGCAGCCCCAGGCAAAAAGAGAACCCGCCCAAAGGACGTTGCCAGTCCAGTAGCAGCACGTCGCTTTGAGTGACTTTGCGTAATGCCAGACCCAGGTTGAGCGTAACCGTGGTGGCGCCCACGCCGGCCTGGCCGCCAAAGACTGTGATCAGTTGGCCGAGCGCGGCTGAGGCGGGTCGCAGCCGGGCCTGGATGCGAGCCAACAACTCGCTCATTTTGACCGGCTTGGTGATGTAATCGTCGCCGCCCACGCGCAGGCCCTTGACCTTGGCCTCCACTTCACTCATGGCCGAGAGCAGGACGATGGGCACCTCACGACCTTCGGGCAGGCGGCGGATGCGTTTGATGGCCTCAAAGCCGTCGATGCCGGGCATCATCACGTCCATCAGCACCAGATCGGGCTGCTCGGTGGTCACCAAATGGATGCCCTCTTCGCCTGTCGAAGCCAATACCACCCGATAACCGGCCCGTTGCAGCACCGCCTGCATCAAACGTTGCAGTCGGATGTCGTCGTCTACCACCAGGATTTTCTGTTGGGGCATGCGGCTCTCTCCTGTCTGGATCGGGGATGGAATGTGGCGTTTCGGGAAAGCGTCTACAACCAGGGATTGTTACGTTTTTCGTTGCCCACCGTTGTGGCCGGACCGTGACCGGAATAGACGACGGTCTCGTCCGGCAGGCTGAGTATTTTCTGGCGAATGCTGTGCATCAGCGTCGCGTGATCGCCGCCGGGCAGATCGTATCGACCGATGCCCATGTAAAAGAGCACATCGCCGTCCAAGAGCACACCCTGGCGCGCTTCATAAAGCACGATATGGCCCGGCGAGTGGCCGGGCGTGTGCCGCACCTCAAAGCTGAGCCGGCCCACCGGCAAGGTATCTCCCTCACGCACCAGCAGGCCCGGCTCCGGGCTGGGATCGGCGTCGAAACCGAACCAGTGCGCGCCGCCGCCAGATCGGAGCATCGGCGCTTCGTCCGGATGGATCACCAGCGTGGCAGCGGTGGCCTCTACCAGCGCGGCGTTGGCCAGCACGTGATCAAAGTGGGCGTGGGTGTTGACGATGTATTTGACCGTCAGGTTCATCTCGCGCGTGGCAGCCAGGATTCTCTCGGCATGACCGCCGGGATCGACGATCAGGCCCTCGAGCGTTTCTGGACAACCGACGACGTAACAGTTGGTGCCGATGGGGCCGACGGTCAGGGTTTTGATGAGCATGGATTCCTCCGGTGAAAAACAATGGCCGTACCTGGGCCACAACTCGCTGTTGCCATTATAGCCGTTCTCCAGCCCATGTCAACCTCACCTTTGTTTTGCACTCCTTTGTCGTTCGTGCTAAAATACCCAGCCGATCCGCCGCCTATCATCCGATAAAAAAGGGAAACATGCCTCAAGACAAGATCATCGTGCGTGGCGCACGCGAACACAATTTAAAAAACATCAGCGTCGAGATCCCCCGCGACAAACTGGTGGTCGTCACCGGGCTTTCTGGCTCTGGCAAGAGCAGTCTGGCCTTCGACACGCTCTACGCCGAAGGTCAGCGCCGCTACGTCGAGTCGCTTTCGGCCTACGCGCGGCAGTTTCTGGGCCAGATGGAAAAACCGGACGTGGATCAGATCGAGGGCCTCAGCCCGGCCATCTCGATCGATCAGCGTGGGGCCGGTCACAACCCACGCTCCACCGTGGGCACGGTGACAGAGGTCTATGACTATTTGAGGCTGCTCTATGCCCGTATCGGCGTGCCGCATTGCCCGCAGTGTGGCCGCGAGATCACCCGCCAGTCGGCGCAGCAGATCGTGGATAATATCCTGGAGCTGCCAGAAGGGACGCGCATCCTGATCATGGCCCCACTGATCCAGGACCGCAAGGGCCACCACCAGGCGGTGTTCGACGAGGTGCGTAAGAGTGGCCTGGTGCGCGTGCGGGTAGACGGCGTCGTGCGCGAGGTGGATCAAGAGATCGAGCTGGATCGTTACAAGATGCACACCATCGAGGCTGTCGTCGACCGGCTGGTGGTGCGAGCCGAGGAGCAGGACCACACCCGGCTGACCGACTCGGTGGAGACGGCGCTGCGCCTGGGTGATGGTGTGGTGGTGGTACAGAATGTCTCGGCAGAGCCGCCGGAGGACATTCTCTTTTCCGAGCACCTGGCCTGTCTTTACTGCGGCCTGAGTTTTGCCGAGCTAGAGCCGCGATCGTTCTCGTTCAACAGCCCGCACGGCGCCTGTCCCGTCTGTCAGGGTTTGGGCACACAAATGGAAATCGACCCCGATCTGGTCATCCCCAACCCAGACCTCTCGCTGGAAGAGGGGGCCATCCGGCCCTGGAACACGGTGGGCAACGACGACAGTTACTACTCACAACTGCTCCAGGCGGCGGCGGCCCATCTGGGTATTCCGATGGACATGCCAGTGCGTGATCTGGCCGAAAAACAGGTACAAACCCTGCTCTTTGGCGCCGGCGACGACCAGGTGCGCATTCGTTACCGCAACCGACAGGGCCGCTGGCGTGAGTATCGCACCTCTTTTGAGGGTGTGGTGCCCAATCTGCAGCGCCGTTACCAGGAAACCTCGTCCGATTACATGCGGGGCAAGATCGAAGAGTACATGGCCTACCGCCCCTGCCCCACCTGCGAGGGGCGGCGTCTCAAGCCGGAGAGCCTGGCCGTGACGGTGGGCGACCTGAACATCGCCGAGGTGACCGCCATGCCGGTCTCGAAGGCTCTGAGTTGGGTGGTAGAGCTGCCGGATAGACTGAACGAGCGGCAACAGACGATCGCCGGGCGGGTGCTCAAAGAGATCACGGCCCGGCTGAACTTTATGGCCGACGTGGGCCTGGACTATCTCACCCTCAACCGGCGGACAGGCACCCTCTCTGGCGGTGAGGCGCAGCGCATCCGCCTGGCCACGCAGATCGGCTCGCAGCTCATGGGGGTGCTCTATATCCTGGATGAGCCCAGCATCGGCCTGCACCAGCGTGACAACGCCCGCCTCATCCGTACGCTGCAGAGCATGCGCGACCTGGGCAATACCCTCGTGGTGGTGGAGCACGACGACGCCACCATCCGCGCCGCCGATTGGGTCATCGACCTGGGGCCTGGCGCCGGCGAACACGGCGGGCAGGTGATTTTCAGCGGCACGGTGGCAGAGCTGCTGCATCACCCCGCTTCTATCACCGGCCAGTATCTCTCCGGGCGGCAGCGCATCCCCATCCCCCAGACGCGCCGTGAGGGCAACGGTCAAGAGATCGTCATCCTGGGCGCGACGGAGCACAACCTCAAAAACATCGACGTGCGCCTGCCATTGGGCAAATTCATTTGTATCACCGGCGTTTCTGGCTCTGGCAAGAGCACCCTGCTCATCGAGGTGCTCTACAAGCGGCTGGCTCAGATGTTGCATGGAGCGCGGGAAAAGCCCGGCCAGCATCGAACCATCCTGGGTGTGGAAGCCATCGACAAAGTGATCAACATCGATCAATCCCCCATCGGGCGCACGCCGCGCAGCAACCCGGCCACGTACACCAACCTCTTTTCGCCGATCCGGGAGCTGTTTGCCAGTCTGCCGGAATCCAAAATTCGGGGCTACAAGCCGGGGCGCTTTTCGTTCAACGTCAAGGGTGGGCGATGCGAAGCCTGCGAAGGCCAGGGCACGCTGCGCATCGAGATGCAATTTCTGCCGGATCTCTACATCCCCTGCGATGTGTGTCACGGGGCGCGTTACAACCGCGAAACACTCCAGGTGCGCTACAAAGAGCTCAACATCGCTCAGGTGCTGGATCTGACCGTCGATGAGGCAGCGGCTTTTTTCGATGCCATTCCCAAGATCGTGCGTAAACTCAACACGCTCCAAGAGGTGGGGCTGGGCTACCTCCGGCTGGGCCAGCCGGCGCCCACTCTTTCCGGCGGCGAGGCGCAGCGGGTCAAACTCTCGCGGGAGTTGAGCAAGGTGGCCACCGGGCGCACGCTCTACGTGCTCGATGAGCCCAGCGTGGGGCTGCACGCCGCCGACGTACACAAGCTGGTAGAAGTGCTCAACCGGCTGGTGGATGCGGGCAACACGGTGCTCATCATCGAACATCACCCGGACATCATCAAAGTGGCCGATTGGGTGATCGATCTGGGGCCAGAGGGCGGCGACCGGGGGGGATACGTCGTTGCGGAGGGCTCACCGGAGCAGGTGGCTTGTGTGGCAACCAGTCACACCGGTTACTTTTTGGCACAGGTTTTGGCGCCACCCTGTCCCTGACGCCACAGCTTATTCTGGCAGCGGATAGGTGAGCAGGCCGGTGGTTTTGTGCTGGCGGGGCAGGCTGATGGTAAAGGTGCTGCCGCGGTCCAGTGCGCTCTCCAGGTGCACCGCGCCGCCGTGGGCTTCTACCAGGTAGCGCGTCATGGCCAGGCCCAGACCCAACCCCTCGAGTCCACGCTGGAGCGATTGGTTGATCTGCGAGAAGGCATCCCAGATGTGGGCCTGATCCTCAGGCGCAATGCCGGGGCCAAAATCTTGCACGCTGATCTCTACCCGGTTGGCAGAGACCCGGCTGGAGAGAATGACCGGCGCGCGGGGCGGGCTGAAGCGAATGGCGTTTTCCAGCAGGTTGACCAGCGCCTCTGAAAGCCGCTCGCCGTCGATCATCAGGCTGGGCAAGTCTTTGGGACGCAGGTCTTCCAGCGCAATCTCTTTGCTCTGGGCTTTAAAGCGGGCAAGCTGAAGCGCGTCGTCGAGTACGGCGTCCAATGGCGTCAGGCAAAAGCTCAGGTCTTCCCGTTTGGCTGCGAAACCGGCAAAAGCGATCAGGCGGCCGATCATACGTTGCAGGCTTTGCGCCTGTAGCCGCAGCGTCTCGACCATCTCGGCCTGGGCCGGTAAAAGCTCGTCGCCACGCGGATCGGTGAGCGTTTCGATGGTCTGAATCATGATCGAAATGGGCGTGGTCAGCTCGTGGCCGATGGCGTTGAGAAAGGTGGAACGCAAGCGGTCGAGCGATTGCCGTTGTTTGCGCTCCTCGGCGTGGAGCGCTTCCAGGTCTTTGGCATAAGAGGTGACTTCCACAGTCCGCCGGGTGGCCTCATCGTAGAGGCGGGCGTTTTCGATGGCCAGAGCCGCCGATTGGGCCAGCTTTTCCAGCAGGCGGCGGTCTGCTTCGCCAAAGGGGCCTTCTTCTTTGTTCAACACCTCGATGACGCCGATCATCTCCTGGCGCATGATCATGGGCGCACAGACCAACGATCGGGTGACAAAGCCGCTGGTCTCATCGACCGATTCGTCGAACAGATCGGATTGACGCGCATCGGGGATGAGCACCGACCGGCGCGTTTGAGCCACGTGGCCTACCACACCATGGCCCAATGGCAATCGCAGGCCACGGATCTTGTCCGCTTCGGGGCCAACCACAGCCTGGAAAACCAGTTCGTTGGTCTGTTTGTCTATCAGCAAGATCGAAGCCACCTGGGTATTCATGCGCGCCGTGATCTCGGCCAGAATGTGGTTCAGTCGCTCGTCCAGGTTCAGCGTGGAGAGGATGGTGCGGCTGGCTTCTTCCAGCATTTGTAGTTCGAGCAATTGTTGGCCCGTTTCGGTGTACAGGCGGGCGTTTTCAATGGCGATGGCAGCATAATCGGCCAGTGAACAAAGCAGCATCTCGTCCATCTCACCAAAGGCTCGCTGGCCGACGCGGTTATCCACTGCCAGCACACCCAGGCACCTGCCTCTGGAGACGAGAGGCACGTACAGCAGGCTGTGCACCAAAAAGCCGGTGCTCACTTTGAGTGAACCCATGCCAGGTGAGTGGGTCAGGCGGAGGGCATGGCCTGTGCGTTGTACTTGTGTCACCAGCGAATCGCCGATCTTGAGCCGCAGCGTTTCACCTTCGCTCTGGCCCAGATTTTTGGTGGCTCGCAGGTAGAGCTGATCGGTCTGGCTGTCCTGCAGAGCCAGAAACCCCTCGTCGGCCTGCGTGAGGTACACCCCGGCCTCGACAATGCGGCGCAGCACCTCATCTAACTCTAGCGTAGACGTGATGCTCTGGCCCACCTTGGAGAGCACGGTGAGACGGGTGGCTTGCTGTTGCAATTGTGCGGTCAGACGGTTTTTTTCGCGGCGCAGGCGGCTTTCGGAGGCGGCGCGGTCGATGGCGGCTGCCAGGTCGTCCGGATCGACCGGCTTGATGAGATAGTCTTGCACGCCCAGGCGAAAGGCATCCACGGCTACCTGTTCCGAGCCGTAGGCGGTAAAGAGGATGGTGGGCACACTGCGGCCTTCTTCGGCCAGTTGATGCAGCACATCCAGGCCGGAAATGTCGGGCAGACGGAGATCGAGCAGCATAAGATCTGGCTGGTGGGCTCTGACCTTTTTCAGGGCGGCGCGACCATCGCGGGCCGTGAGGGTATCGTAGCCCAGACGTGGCAGCAGGTGTTCGGTCAGGAAATCGGCAATCTGTGCGTTGTCGTCCACCACGAGGATCGTTTCTCTGGCCATGCGTCCTCTGTCTCAGCGACTGGGGAGAAGTCGGGTTCTGTTGTGGGCCCTGCCGTGGCGTACAGGCTATTGTACCCCGGCGCGCTCAAAAGGTCAAACACCCCTTCGACGGGCATTGGAGGCCAGATACGGTCCCAAAAAGCCCGCCAGGGCATCGGCCCCGGAAGTAGCGCCGACGGCCAGCAGCGCGTCGGCGGCCTGCCGGATGGCCGGCTCATCACCCTGGGCCAGGGCAAAAGCCAGACGATGCCAGCGCACACCCATCTGACCCACCTGCGCCGCTCGCAGATGGGCCGCGCTCAAGGCATGGGTGCGCTCCTCGGCGGCCCCGGCGATGGCGGCGCAGGCGTCGTCCACCGAGAGGCGCTCGACCTTGAGGAAGCGGGGCCAGGCGCGCAGGCCGGCCATCAGGCCCAGCAGCAGATCGTCACCGGCAGGGGTGGCCCCAGGTCCCAGCCCGGCCAACGATTTGGCATAAACCGGCACGCTCAGCGTATCGCCCAGGTGCAACGCCAGCAACAGTTGCTCTACTGCGTTACGCGCCGTCTCCTGAAAGGCCATGTGCACCCCCAACAGCGGCCGCACCGACGCCACCCAGATGGTGAGCAGGCTCTTGGGCGTGGCGTGCTGCTCCACGTGTTGCCACAGCATTTGCATGGCCGCCGCCGAGATGGGCTGCCAGTGAATGGTGGGCTTCCAGCTCTGTGCCGCCTCCAGGTGGATGGTCAACCGCCCGGCGACGACGATCGTGGCGCCATCTGCCTGCGCTTCCAGGCCATCTTTCAGGCAGGCAAAGGGGGTATCCCCTTTTACGACGATGTTCAACGGCCCATCGCCCACCTCTGGCGTGACCAGGCTCACCACACGGCCGGCGGCATCCACCAGGTTACACACCGTGTCTGAAACGCTCCACACGCGACCCCGAAAAGGGCTCTGATGCAGGGAGGCCAGCAGCTCCTGACCGATGGAGCAGGCCGGGGCGCTACTGTGGACGACCATCGGCTCGACGGGTGGCTCTGGTTCGGGCTGATGACCAAAACCCAACTCCTCCAGAATTTCCTGGTTGTGCTGGCCCAGCAGGGGCGGCGGCAGGCGATAGGTCACCGGCGTCTCGGAGAGATGCACCGGGTTGGCGATGGAGCGCACCAGACCGGCCGCCGGGTGCGCCAGCTCGACGATGACACCACGGGCCAACAGATGCGGGTCGCTCAGGGTCTCGTCGATAAAGTTGATGGCGCCGCAAGGGATATCGGCCTGGCGGAAAAGGGCCAGCCAATGCCCGGCGTCCTGGGTGAGCAGGATCTCGTCCAGCAGGCGGAGCAACTCTTCACGGTGGCGCAGCCGATCCGGGTTGGTGGCAAAACGGGGGTCGATCATCAGGCTGTCCTGCACGCCCAGTGCATGGCAGAATCGCTGCCACAGCCGTTCTGTGCCCACGCCAACGATGAGGTGTTTATCGCGCGCTTTGAAGGGCTGGTAGGGCACGATGGTGGGATGGGCGTTGCCCAGGCGGGGCGGGCGCTCGCCGGTGGCGAAATAGTTGCCGCCGACGTTGGTCAGCCAGGCCACCTGCGATTCGAGCAGGCTGCTGTCGATGAATTGGCCTTTGCCGCTGCGTTCGCGGGCCAGCAGCGCTGCCAGGATGGCCAGGGCGCTATAGATGCCGGTGGTCACATCGGCGATGGGGATGGGATAACGCATGGGCTGACCGTCGATTTCGCCGGTGATGCTCATCAGACCCGCCTCACCCTGGATAACCACGTCGTAGCCAGGCCGCCCGGCGTAGGGGCCATCCATGCCATAACCGGTGATGGAGCAATAGATGAGGCGTGGATTCAACCGGCGCAGTGTGGGGTAATCGATGCCCAGCTTGATGAGCGATTCGAGGCGGGGCTGGTTGACGACAAACACGTCGGCGGTGGCGACCAGCCGTTGCATGATCGTTTGATCCCGCGGCTCCTTTAAATCGAGGGTGAGGCCCCGTTTGTTGCGGTTGACGGACAAAAAGTAGGCGCTTTCGCCGTTGATAAAAGGCGGGCCCCAGGCGCGCGATTGTTCACCCGCGCCAGGTTGTTCGACCTTGATCACATCGGCGCCCAGATCGCCCAGCAACATGGTGCAATACGGCCCGGCCAGGGCCTGGGTGAGATCGATGACGCGCAGGCCGCTCAGCACGCCCTCGTTGTCCTTCTGGCCCATGGATACGCTCCTTTTCTCAGCCTTAACTCGATGTCTGAAATTGCGGCAGCCACTCGGCATAAACTGCCAGGTAGTCGTTCAGGATGGCCTCGGCGCGGCCAAAATCTCCGATCATCGGATCCAGCAGCAGCGCTTGCAGGGCCAGCTCGCGGCTGCCGGTGGCGCTGGCGTCGGCCACCAGGCCGGCCAGTGTGGCTTCGCGGCGGCACAGCTCGGCCACCGGCTCTGGCAGCGGATCCAATCCCAGACCGTGAAGGCCGCTGGCATCGGCTATGGCCGGCACCTCGACGATGGCGCCATCGGGCAGGTTGGGAATGTAGCCCTGGTTGGGAATGTTGACCGTGGGCAGATAGGCGTGCGCGTTGCCCACCACCGCCTCGATGAGTTCGACGGCGCCTTCGCTGCGCACGTGGCGTAAGGCGTCGATGGGCTGCTCGGCGGCGGCCATGGCGGCAACACGCTCGACGCGCTCCAGTCGCCGCCGCTCGCTGGCCTGCCAATCGTACAGTTGCAGGTGATAGGTCTCCCAGGGACGGGTCTGCGGGTCGTGCAGCCAGGGCAGGTATTCGCACAGGTGGCTATCGCCGGGGCCGGGACAGAGTCCAAAGACCTGAAACAGTTTGCGGGTCAGCGGCTCAAAGTCGGGCCGGAAATGGCGGTAGCGCTGCCGGAACTCTGGGTAGAGGTCCTGACCGGTAGCGCGGTCGCGGATGCTCAACATCCAGATAAAGTGGTTCAACCCGGCGGTCTGAACATCCACTTGTTCGTAGGCCAGATCGACCCATTTGTGTTTATCGACAGTGGCCGCCGGATCGGGGTGCGTGGAGATATTGGGCGGCACGTGGATGCCCCAGCGTTCGGCCAGCACGACAAATGCGATCAGGTGGGCCATGTGGATCTGGTGGCACAGCCCCACCGTACGCACGCGGCTGTAGCGCGTGGCGGCCAGGCACAGGCGGGGCAGAGGGTTGGTGAAATTGATCAGCCAGGCATCGGGGCAGAGGCGTTCCATGTCTCGGGCCACACTCAGCACCACCGGGGTATTACGCGCCGCATGGGCAAAACCACCAGGGCCGCCGTTTTCGCCGTAGGGCTGGCGCAGACCGTGCCTGATGGGGATCTCCCAGTCTTGCCGCCATAGTTTTTCGCGAGGGCCAGGCTCAATGGAAAGAATGACAAAATCGGCCCCAGGTAGCAGATCGGCCCGTTGGGTGGAATGTTCGATGGTCATGTGGGCGTCCCATTCGTGGTTCATGCGGCGCGCCAGAGCGGCCATCGTGTCCAATCCGGGCCGGTTCAGGTCGACCAGACCCAGGCTGCTGCCGCGCAGGGCCTGGCTGCGCAGCAGAGTGGCCAGCGTGCTCAGGCCAAAAATGGCGCTGCCGGCGCCGATGACGACGATCTTGGCAGGTGACATGGCAGCCTGCTCCTTTCGACAAGTGTGATGGTGGCCAATTATACCACAGAGGCGGCTCTTTCCCAAAGTGAGGCGCAACTTTACAAACGTGTCCGAATCTGGTAAGATACGGCCAGTCATCGAATTACAATTCCGGCCAGGAAAGAGAGGGTATCATGCCTACCGGTTACGTGTACGATCCGATCTTTTTGGAGCACGACCTGCGCGGTCATCCGGAGAACGCTCAGCGGTTGGTGCGTATCAGCCGGCTGCTGGAGCAGAGCGGTACACTGGCCCGCCTCACGCCGGTATCGGCGCGGGATATCACACCGCAGGAGCTGGCCTGGAATCACAGCGCGGCCTATGCGGAGCAGGTGCGGCGTATCTCGGAACAGGGCGGCGGGCACCTGGACATGGATACCTACGTGGCGCCGGCTTCGTATCGGGCCGCGCTTCGGGCTGCCGGCGGGCTGATCGAGCTGACAGCCGCCGTGCTGCAGGGTCGTCTGGACAATGGTTTTGCCCTGGTGCGACCGCCCGGCCATCACGCTGTGCGCAGCCGGGGCATGGGGTTCTGCATTTTCAACAACGTGGCCCTGGCAGCCTACGCCGCGCTGGAGGCCCACGATCTGGAGCGGGTGTTGATCGTCGATTTTGACGTCCATCACGGCAACGGCACCCAGGACACCTTCGAGGCCGATCCACGGGTGTTGTTTTTATCCACCCACCAGTACCCCCACTATCCCGGCAGCGGTCACTGGCAAGAGATGGGCCTGGGCGAAGGGCAGGGCACCACGGTCAACGTGCCCCTGTCTCCTGGCGTGGGTGACGCCGGTTATAACCTGATTTTCGAAGAGCTTTTGTGGCCGCTGGCGGAGCGGTATCGGCCGCAGTTGATCCTGGTTTCGGCGGGTTTCGACGCTCACTGGGACGATCCACTGGCCGGGATGGCCCTTTCGGTGACGGGTTACGCTCAACTGGCGCGCGTTCTCAAGAACCTGGCCGAATCGTTGTGCGGCGGCAGGCTGGTGCTGACCCTGGAGGGCGGTTATCATCTGGATGTGCTCTCGTACGCCGTGCTGAACGTCTTCCAGGTGCTGCTAGGCGACGACGAAACCATCGACCCTCTGGGGCCGTCGCCGCGCCCGGAGCGCGCGATAGACGACCTGGTCGAGCATCTCAAAGGGCTGCACCGGCTGGCGTAAGATCGGCGGCTGTTGGGTTGTCTGAAAGTCGGGTGATATTTCAGGCGAGGGAGGTCTGAGCCAATGCCCGCTGCAAACCGTGGGCTGTTGTTCTTGATGGTATTCACGCTGATCGCCGGCATCGGCTGGATCGTCGCCACGCGCGTGACCGATTCGACACAGGCTGGCCTGCCGCCCGCCCCTCAGGTGGGCCATCCGGCGCCGGATTTTTCGCTCCAAACGGTAGACGGCGAGACGGTGACTCTCGGCGCATTGCAAGGGCAACCGGTGTTGCTCAACTTTTGGGCCACCTGGTGTCCACCCTGCCGGGCCGAAATGCCTCACATACAGCAGGTATGGCAGGCATACCAGGCAGACGGTCTGATCGTGCTGGCTGTGGACGAGCAAGAGTCGGCCCAGACGGTGGGGCAGTTTGCGGCTGGCCTGGGCCTGACCTTTCCCTTACTGTTGGATGTCACCGGCGAGGTGGGCAACGATTTTCAGGTGAGGGCATTGCCGACCAGCTTTTTCATCGACCGACAGGGCATCGTTCGCCAAAAATTCACCGGCCCCATGACGACCGCTATCCTACACGAGCGCCTGCAGGCCATTTTACGCTAATCAAGGAGCGATGGCCCACATGTACCCCACACTTGATCTCGGCCCGCTGATGCTGCCCACCGGTTCGTTGTCGACGATTCTGGCCGGCTGGCTCTTTTTGGCCCTGGGCGCTCGCCAGGCGACACGCCGTGGAGCCAACGGCGATCACGTTTACAACGCCGGGTTTTACGGCCTGCTGGCAGGCATCATCGGTGGACGCATCACTCACGCACTGCGCTACTGGGAGGCCTATGCCGATCAGCCGACGTTGTTGATCTCGCTCAATCCGGCAGCGATAGCGCTGACAGAGGCGGTGCTGGTGGGCCTTTTTGCCGCCTGGCGTTACCTCCGTCGCCAGGGCGTATCACTGCTGCCGCTGCTCGACGCGCTGGCCCCCGGCGCGGCGCTGTCGCTGGCCCTGATCAGCCTGGGGCAGTTTTTCAGCGGCGATGCCTTTGGCACGCTCAGCAGCGCGCCGTGGGCGGTTCGACTGTGGGAAGCGGAGCGCCACCCGGTGCAGCTTTATCAGACGATCGCCTGCCTGATCATCGCCGCCTGGCTGTGGCGCGGGCGCGATGCCGGAAGGCGCGCCGGCTGGCAGGCGATTCAGTTTCTTTTTCTGTATGCCGTTTCGCGCCTGTTTCTGGATGCCTTTCGCGCCGATGTGGGGTTGTTGCCCGGTGGTCTGCGGGGCACGCAGGTTGCTGCTCTGGTGACGGCCCTGATCGCGCTGGCGCTGGCCTATCTGCGTCTGGAGCCAGAGGCCCCACGGCCCGCCGAATGAGTAATTTGCCTCCCTGCCCTTTCCTGATTATAATTGACCGTGGGGGTACTCTTGCCCCTTTCATCGTCTGATCCCAAACACAATAGTTTAGATAAGGTGCACCTCTTGATGCGCGCTTAACTGAACCGTATTGATCCTAGACGGACTGTGGCGATTTTTTCGATGCAACCGTAAAAACGTCAGCGTCCGGCACAAGGCAAAACGATCCGACCATGCAACGTCTTAGACCTCCCAGGATAACCATCATCGAGCGTGTTGTTACCGGGGCCACCGTGCTCATCTGGCTGGGTGTGGTGCTCATGGCCGCCGGGTTGATCTGGGCTTACATGGATTTCCGCACCGAGCAACAGGCCGTGGCCCAGGCAGAGTCGCTGTCCTTCGTATTGTTGGAAACGGCCACGCCGACGGTTTCGCCGACGGCGACTCTTTTTCCCAGCGCCACGCCCACACCCACCACCACACCCACCACTGCCCCGGAGCCGGATATCGTGGCCACCCTGATCTGGTCTTCGGAGCCGGGTGTGGCAGCAGGCGCACCAACCGCCGATCCCACTCGGCGGCCGTCGCCCACCCTCACGCCGACGCCGTCGCCCACCTTCACACCCACCCCAGAGCCCACACCCACGCCCGGCGGGGCGCCGCCGGCCACCGCCCCGCCCGACCGGATCGTCATTGCGGCCATCAGCCTGGACGCCAAGGTGTTGCCCATTGGCTGGCACATCGAGGAGCAGGACGGCCAGCGGGTGAGCGTGTGGGACGTGCCAGATTTCGCCGCCGGCTGGCATCGCACCTCGGCCTACCCCGGCAACGGCGGCAACGTGGTGCTCAACGGCCATCACAACATCAGGGGTGAGGTGTTTCGTTACCTCATCGATCTGGAGCCTGGCGCGCTCGTCCGGCTCTACGTGGGTGAGACAGTCTATACCTACTCTGTCACCGAGAAGCAAATTCTCAAGGAAAAGGGCGAGTCGCCAGAGGTGCGCTACCAGAACGCCCAGTGGATCGCCCCCACCCAGGACGAGCGGCTGACACTGGTGACCTGCTGGCCTTACACTTCCAACAGCCATCGCCTGATCGTCGTGGCGCGACCTTACCAGGCGCCCAACGGGTATCTGGAATCCCAGTAATGACCCACAGCGAGGAAACGGATGAAACTGACCGATGTGCCTGTCGTTGCCCGCATCCGGCAAAATCATGGCCTGGAGCACGCCACCATCCACGTGTTGGCGCAGCAAAACCCGGCGCTGCGGCTGGTGGGCCGGACGACGCCCGGCGGTTTTTACCTCTATGGTGATCTGACCACCAAAACAGTGCGCTCGGCCGTCGAACAGGCCATCCAGCGGCTGCAACAGGGCGAAGCAACTCTGGCCGTGCATCCCAACTGCGGCACCAACCTGGCCACGAGTGGATTCCTGGCCGGTATGGCCGCCTTTGTGGCCCTGCTGCCCCGCGCCCGGCGGCGCACCGACCAGTTGCCTTTTGCCATTCTGGCTGCCACGGTGGCCGTCATCGTAGCGCAGCCGCTGGGTCGCCTGCTACAGGCCCGGGTGACCACCTCGCCGGATGCGCACAACCTCATCGTCAAACGCATCACCCGCCGCGAACAGGGACGCCTGACCGTTCATTTTGTCCAGACCGCCGCTTATTGACAGGCCGCACCATGTTTTACGTCTTTCACGGCGACGACGAGTTCTCCCGCGCCGAGGCCCTGGCCGATTTCAAGACCCGCATGGGTGATCCGGCCATGGCCGACCTCAACACCACGCTGCTCGACGGGCGCAAAACGACTTTTGGCGAGCTGCACCACGCCTGCGATACCGTGCCGTTCATGGCCCGCGTGCGGCTGGTGATCGTCGAAAACCTCCTGGCCCGTCTGGGGGCAGGGCAGCGACGGGGCGGCAAAGCGGATCAGGCCTTTCTCGAAGCGTTACTGGAATATCTGCCGCGCCTGCCAGAGACGACCCGGCTGGCTTTTGTCGATGACCAGGCACTGAGCGATACGCACCCGGTGGTCAGGTTGGCCCAGGCAGAAAAGCGTGGTGTGGTGCGCGAGTTTCGCGCCCCCGACGAAAAGAGCGGCGGTCTGGAACGCTGGCTCCTGGAGCGAACGCAGAAAAAGGGCGGCCAGATCGAACCTCGCGCCGCCCACGAATTGGCTGCTTATGTGGGGCGTAACCTGCGGCTGCTGGATCAGGAGCTGGAAAAACTGGTCGTTTACGTCGATGGCCAGCGGCCCATCACCGTGCAAGACGTGCATCGCCTGGTCTCCTACGTTCACGAGGCCGACATCTTTGAAATGACCGACGCCCTGGGTCGTCGCGACGGCCTCAGGGCGTCCAGGCTGTTGCATCAGATGCTCGATGACGGCCACGATCCACTCTACCTGCTGGGTATGATCGTGCGCCAGTTTCGTATCATGATCCAGGTCAAAGACCTGGCCGAACGGGGCGTCCACCCCAACGACATCCCCGTCCGGCTGGGCATCAAGCCTTTTCCCGCCCGCAAGGGCCTGAGTCAGGCGGCCCAATTCTCCATGCCACAGCTCGAGGCCATCTATCACAAACTCTGGGAGAGCGATCTGGCCATCAAGACCGGTCGATTGGAACCGCAACTGGCCTTAGACCTGTTGTTGGCCGGGCTGTGTGGCAGCGGCGGCCCACAGCGTTGATTCACCCTCTGTTTCGCGGCCAGCCGATCAGCGCCAGCCCCACCAGAATCAACCCGGCCAGCGGGCTGGCACAGCCCGTTCCCCCTGACTCTGTAACCGGTGTGGGCGTGGGTGCAACGGTAGCTGTGGCGGCAGCCGCCGGCTGCGGCGTGGGTGCGACCGTTGTTGAGGGTGTGGCCGACGGCGACGCCAACCCGGCCAACGGCGTGGGTGAAGGCAGCGGCGTGGCGCGGGTTGCGCCCTCTCGCGGCGGCGCACCGATATAGGCCCGCCATTCGTCCTCCAGGCCGTCTACGTCGATGCCCAACACCTGCATGAAACCATCGTCTTGATGCGCACCCACCGCAAAGACCTCCAGCAGTTGGGCCATCGTTTGATTGCCATAGACTTTTAGGATGTATTCGATCACGCTGTTGCTCTGGGCATAAGCCAGGGTGGCCAGGCGGCTGTCTTCCGGAAAGTTGCTGGCCAAAGAGCGAATGGACAACAGCGTGTTGTTTTTGATGGCCATCGCCAGCGCACTCTGCTCGTCGCCGGTCAGCGAGCCTTCATAATGCACCGCCAGGCCCTCGTCCATCCAGTGCGGCAGTTTACCAAAAGGCGGTTCCATCATCTGAGCGATGACGGCGTGGCTCAGCTCGTGAGGGATCACCCGCAGGCCGTAGCTGATGTTGCCTGGCTCGACGCCGATGGCAATGATGGCGTAATCGGTAAAAGAGATGCCGCCCACCCACTCGTGAGAGCCTTCACCCAACGAGGCGCGCAGCGCGTCATATGTGCCATAGATGAAAATCTTGACCTGATCCTCCACCTCCACGCCCAACTCGGCGGCAATCTGATCCACCGCCTGCACTGCCCGCTCGAACAGGCTGCTGCCCAGGCTGTCATCACCGGCGTACCAATAGAGCGCCACCTGCTCGTTCTCCAGCACCCGCCAGGGATGCTGATCGTCCATGTAAACAAACGTGATCGGCTCGGTTCTGAGGGTGTGGCCCGCGGCGTCCTCGATATCCCACCAAAATCGAATCTCCACGCCGGGAGGACGGTAGGTGTCCTCGGCCATCTCGTCCCACACCACCTCCACCGACACCGCCTGGCCCGGCGTAAACTCGGGCTCATCGCGCTGGCGGCCCGATTCGCCGCTGACCCGCACCGACAGCGTGATGGCGCTGATCTCGGCCGCCGAGCGGGCCTCGAGACGAAAAGTGATGTGATCCCGAAAAACGTAGGTATGTTCGTTACGCAGCACCTGTATATCCCCCTGGGCCACAACCGCCGTGGGCAGGCCCAGACTCAGTACAAACAGCAGGGCGATCAGCATCAGTCTCAGTTTTGGCAGATTAAACATGAGCGGTCTCCCTCAAAATGTCTGGCAGGCAGAATGTGCGTCGATTATACCACCGCCCACGCCTGCGTGCAATCGAGCCCCGATCCGCTTGCCTGGCAGAGCAAACGGGCATATAATGCGGCCACCTGCGAGCCAGACGAGACAACAGAGGAGAAACATCAGATGCCCATGCAGACATTCAATGTGCGCGACCTGATCTCCCGGGCCCATGAACTGGGGGCGTCGATCTTGCATGGCCAACTGGTGCGGCACACCGGCGGCGGCTGGTCTTTGGAGGGTCGCACCGTGGACGATTGGCTGGCCGAATTTGACACCCAAGAGATCTATTTGGTGGTCATGCCCACCGGCGCCGTCGCAGCGGGGCAGACAGCCCGCCGCACCTGCCGCACCTGCGGTCGCGATTACCAGGGCAGCGAGTGCCCCCACTGCCGCGAGGCGCGCCTGCGCCTGCGCGGCCGATGAACCCACAAGCCCGGGCGCTCGATGCGATGACAGCACCCCTTTTGACCACCAAACTGCACATTCCAGCCACCCGGCCAGAGACGGTTCCCCGGCCGCGCCTGATCCAGCGTTTGAACGCCGGCCTTTACCGCCGGCTCACGCTGGTCTCGGCGCCGGCCGGCTTTGGCAAAACCACCCTGCTCGGCCAGTGGCTCGAGCGGCGAAACGGGGCAGCCGCCTGGCTCTCCCTGGACGAAGGCGACAACGACCCGGCCCGCTTTTTGGGCTACCTGGTTGCCGCCCTGCAAACGGTGAACGCCGGCATCGGTGTTGGCGTGCAGGCAGCCCTCCTGTCGCCGCAGCCGCCGCCCCTCACATCCTTGCTGGCCGCCCTGATCAACGAAATCGCCGCCACAACAACAGCGGACGCCCCGCTGGTGCTCGTTCTGGACGATTACCACCTCGTTCAAGACCGCCGGGTGCACGACGCCGTCGCCTTTTTGTTGGAGCACCTGCCGCCGCCGGCGGGCGCTCACCTGATCATTGCCAGCCGCACCGATCCCCCGCTGCCGCTGTCCCGCCTGCGGATTCGCCATCAACTGACCGAACTGCGCGCCGCCGATCTACGTTTCACCACCGATGAAGCCGCCGCTTTTCTCAACCAGACGATGGGTCTGGCCCTTTCGCCCCAGGACGTGGCCGCCCTGGAAACCCGCACCGAGGGCTGGATCGCCGGCCTGCAGGTGGCGGCCCTATCCATGCAGGGCCGGCAGGACGCTGCCGGTTTTATCCGGGCCTTCACCGGGGGACACCGCTACGTGCTGGATTATCTGGTCGAAGAAGTGTTGCAACGCCAGCCGGCGGAGGTGCAGACCTTTTTGCTGCAAACGGCCATTCTGGATCGACTGGCCGCCCCTCTGTGCGACGCCGTCACCGGCCGCGACGACGGCCAAACGACGCTGGAGGCGCTGGAGCGGGCCAACCTGTTCATCGTGCCCCTGGACGACGAGCGGCGCTGGTATCGTTATCATCGTCTCTTTGCCGACCTGCTGCGCGCCCAGTTGGGCCGCGATGCGGCGCTGCCGCTGCACCGCCGGGCCGCCGATTGGTACGAGCGGCACGGTTACACCGCGGAGGCCATCGGCCATGCCCTGACCGCTCAGGACACCGGCCGGGCCGCCGATCTGGTGGCAGCGCACGGCCGGCAGATGCTGGTGCGCGGCGAACTGACCACGCTGCTGCGCTGGCTGGCCGCCCTGCCAGAAACCGCCATCCGCGCCCGGCCCATGCTGGCCGTATACGACGCCTGGGCGCTGACCCTCACCGGCCAGGGCGAAAAAGCAGAAGGCTGGCTCGATAGCGCCCTGGCGGCCGCTGGCGATTCACCGGCCCTGAGCGAGGTTCAGGGCCACGCTGCCGCCATCCGCGCCTACATCGCCGCGCAGCGAGGCGACATCACCCGCACCACCGAGCAGGCCAACCGGGCGCTGGCGCTGTTGCCCCAGGACGAGCTGACGGTGCGCAGTGTGGTGGCCTTTACCCTGGGGGCCATCTGTGCCATGAGCGACGATCTGGCCGGCGCGGCGCGGGCCTTTGCCGAGGCGGGCCGGCTGGGTGAAAAAGGGGGCAATCTGCATGCGGCCGTGTCGGCTGTTTGCCACCTGGCCGATCTCCAGGTGCGCCAGGGGCGGCTGCGGCAGGCCGCCGAAACCTACCGCCGGGCGCTGGCTCTGGCCGCCGGGCCGCAGGGCCGGCTCTTGCCGGTGGCGGCTTCGGCGCACTCGGGCCTGGGTGAACTGCTGCTCGAGTGGAACGATCTGGAGACGGCGGCGCGTCATCTGGCAAAAGCCATCGAGCTGGGGACGCAGTGGGGCAACGTCGACGCCCTGTGCAGCGATCACGTGGCGCTGGCCCGTGTGCGCCTGGCCCAGCGCGATCGGGCCGGAGCGTGCGAATCTCTGGAAGAGGCGGAGCGGCTGGTGCGTGAGCAGGCCATCCACCCTCTGGCATCCGCCCAGGTGGGAGCCTTTCGCGCCCATCTCTGGCTGGTGGAGGGCAACCTGGCCGCCGCGAGCCGCTGGGCCCAGGACAGGGGTCTGACCGTCGAGAGTGATCCTGCGACCCTGCACGGCGGCGAGGCGCTCGTTCTGGCCCGCCTGCTCCTGGCCCGGGGTGAGGCGGCCGCGGCGGCGCGGTGGCTGGCGCGGCTGTTGGTCTGGGCCGAAGGCTCGGGCCGGCTGGGAGAGGCGGCCCAGGTGCTGGCCCTGCTGGCGCTGGCCGATTCTGCTCAGGCCCTGGCTCACCTGGAGCGGGCCCTGTCCCTGGCCGAGGCGGAGGGTTACGTTCGCCTTTTCGTGGACGAAGGCCCACCGATGGCCGCGCTGCTGCGCCGGGCGGCCTGGCAGGGCATCGCGGCGGACTATGCGGGGCGGCTGCTGGCCGTTTTCGAGACCGGCGCAGCGTCCCCGCCGCCGCCGTCCGGCGCGCTCCCCGAACCGCTCAGCGAGCGGGAGCTGGAGGTGCTGCGGCTGGTGGCGGCGGGCCTCTCGAACCAAGAGATCGCTGAGCGGCTGGTCATCGCGGTCAGCACGGTCAAATCGCACACCAACAGCCTCTATGGTAAACTGAACGTCAGGAACCGCACCCAGGCGGTGGCCCGCGCCAGGGCTCTGGGTCTGCTGTAATCGCGCCGACTTTTTTTTTCTCTGCGAATCCAACCCCCGATCCAACCTTCGGTGGATGACACTCCAACCTTTGCCGTGGTATACTGCCGTAGAATGAAATCCGATATACTTTTCAACGAGGAGGTTTCTATGGCCAAGGTGAAGCAACTCTCCCGGCGGCAGAGGTATCGTAAAGCATTGCTGTTCGCGTCGCTGCTGCTCTTTCCGGTGACGCTCTATTACTTTTCGCCGGCCCTCATCCTGCAGGGCGCGGCAGAGGGCATCGTCAACGCCAGCGCTCTCGTTTTTGGGGCCATGTTTCTGGCGTCGCTGTTCGTGGGGCGGCTGTGGTGCGGCTGGGCCTGCCCCGCCGGGGCGCTGCAGGAATTCGGCGCGCCCATCAACGATAAACCTGTCGCCCGGCGCAAGCTGGACTGGATCAAGTGGGCCATCTGGCTGCCCTGGATCGGCGGCATCGTCGCTCTGGCCGTGCGGGCCGGCGGCTACCGGGCCATCGATCCCTTTTACCAGCTCGAAGGCGGCGCGACGCTGGCTATCCCGGTCGATGGGGGCGGCCCGCCGTGGTATCTGATCTATTACATCATCGTGGCCCTCTTTTTTGGGCTGGCGGTGATTTTCGGGCGGCGGGCCGGCTGCCACACCATCTGCTGGATGGCGCCGTTCATGATTTTGGGGCGCAAGTTGCGTAATCTGCTGCGCTGGCCGGCGCTGCGGCTGGCGGCCGATCCCGATCGTTGCACCGATTGCGGCGCCTGCACCCGCAACTGCCCCATGAGTCTGGACGTCAGCGGCATGGTGCAGCAGGCCGATATGGAGCACAGCGAGTGCATCCTGTGCGGCAACTGCGTCGATGGCTGCCCCAGTGACGCCATCACCTTTTCCTTCAGCGCGGGCAGGTAGGCGGCCATGACAGGCGAGGAAGCGGTTTACGAAATCCGGCTGCAGGGGCATCTGGAGGATTTCTGGCGGCGGCGCTTCGAGGGCATGACGCTGACCCGTAAAGCCGATGGCACGTCGGTGCTGGTGGGGCCGGTGGCCGACCAATCGGCGCTGTTCGGTCTGCTGGAGGGCGTGCGCGACCTGGGACTGCCGCTGGTATCGGTTTGTCGCGTCGAATCGGAAAAGGGAGGAAGAACGTGAAAGCGGTGATTTTGGATGGCGCGTTGACCGGCGATTCGAGCCTGGCGCAAGCGCGAGAGGTGCTCGTCGATGAACTGGCGGCGATGGGGTGGCAGGTGGAGCCGTTCACCCTGCGCGAGTTGGACATTCGCCACTGCGCGGGCTGTTTCGGCTGCTGGGTGCAGACGCCCGGCGTCTGTCTCATCGACGACGCCGCGCGCGACATTGCCCGCGCTGTCATTCAGAGCGATCTGGTGATTTACCTCACACCGGTGACCTTTGGCGGTTATTCATCAGAGCTGAAAAAGGTTCTGGATCGGCTCATCTGCCTGATTTTGCCCTTTTTCACCCAGATCGATGGTGAGGTGCATCACCAGCCGCGCTACGAGCGCTACCCGCGGCTGCTGGGCCTGGGCCTGCTCCCCCGGCCCGACGACGAGGCGGCGGAGGTCTTTTCCACGCTGGTGGCGCGCAACGCCATCAACCTGCACGCGCCGGCGCACGCTGCCGGTGTGGTGGACGAGCGCCAGGACGCTGAGGCACTGCGGCTAAAGATTCGGGAGCTTTTGAGAACACTGGAGGTGGCGGCATGAATGGACAGAAACGGGCTTTGCTTCTGGTGGGCAGCGCCAAACGACCGCACAGCACGTCAGAGTCTTTGGGCCGGTACCTTTTGGGGCAGTTGGCCGGGCGGGGCTACGAGACGGAAGCGCTGCTGATCCACCGCGCCCTCAAATCGGATCAGGGCCGCGGCGAGTTGCTGGCTGCGGTCGAGCGGGCCGATCTGTTGCTGCTGGCCTTTCCGCTCTACGTGGACACCCTGCCGGCGCTGGTCATCCGGGCGTTGGAGGCCATCGCGGAGCGCCGGCGGGACGGGCAGGATTCGAGCGGAGGGCGGCTGGTGGCCATCGCCAACTGTGGCTTTCCGGAGGCCAGCCACAACGACACGGCCCTGGCTATCTGCCGCCGTTTTGCCGCCGAGGCTGGTTTCGAGTGGGCCGGCGGGCTGGCGTTGGGCGGCGGGCAGGCCCTCAGCGGGCGGCCGCTGGATCAGGCGGGCGGCATGGCGCGTCACGCTGTCCAGGCTTTGGACCTGGCCGCCGCCGCGCTGGCGGCAGGCGATCCGCTGCCCCAGGAAGCGGTGGTCGCAATGGGCCAGCCGATCATCCCACGCCGGGCCTATCTCTGGATGGGCGGCCTGGGCTGGCGGCTGCAGGCGCGAAAGCACGGCGCGGCCAGGAGGCTCCGCGCGCGCCCTTTTGACGGCGGTTAGGGTGTGTTGACGCGCCGAATCACGATACAAAAGACCCAAAGGGTGCGTTCGACCCTTTGGGTCTTTTCGACGGTTGATGTTTACTCGCCGCCGCTCGTGGTTACCACTACTGCTGGTTCGGCTGGCGTGCGGATAAACTGCACCATCGCCAGCGAGGCCAGCACGATGCCCACCCCGGCCAGGAACGGCGCTCGTGAGCCAAACCGCTCCCACGCTGCACCGCCAGCAACCGGCACGATGACCGCGGCAATGTGGTTGATCGTCTGTTCCACCGACAGGTTGCTGGTGATCTCTTCTGCCGAGACGGCGATCTTTTGAAAGTAGGTCGTCAGCGCCAGGTTAAAATCAAAGGTGACATTGTCGATCAGGAAAAACACAAACAGCGCCGGCAGGTACCTGACGTAGGCGTAACCCAAAAAGACGACCACCAGCGTGCTGAACGAGATGGTCAACATCCGTCGCTCGCCCAGTTTGGTGACCAGGCGACCGATCAGGTTGAACAGGTAGGTGTTGACCAGGCTGTTGATCAGGTAAAGCGTGGCCGTAGTTTCGACACTGATGCCGTATTCACGCACCAACAAAAAAATGGCAAAGGTCGAAAAGATGTGCCGTCGACTGCCCATCAGGAAAGCCAGGCAGTAATAGAGCCAGTACTGGCGGCGCAGGGCGACACGGCGGCGCGGCGGCAGACCGTCTCTGTTTTTGCCCAGGGGCAGCAGCAGCAGCCCACCGAGCACGGCCATGCCACCCACCACCGAGAACAACGTCCGGTAGCCCCATCGGCTGGCCAAAAGATAGACCGCCCCGGTGGCCGCCACGGCAGCCACCGCCCCCAGGCTGCTCAGCGCGCCCAATGCCCTGGGCGTGTGCTTTTTGTCCACCGTCATCAGCACCACGGCGTTGTTGCTGGGGTAGAAAAAGTGAAAGCCGACGCTCATGATGAGTGAGCTGATCAGCAGGAAAGGAACGCTGGTCGCCTGCCCGGTGAGAAACATGCCAACCCCCAGCAGGATCACACTCAGGGACATGATGCGCACTTCGGACAGCAGAAGGGCCGCAAAACCGAGCAAAAAGCCCAGCAGGCCGGGCAATTCACGCAGCGCCTGCACCCAGCCGATGCTCGTCGGTCCAATGCCCATCTCTTCGACGGCAAAGTTGTTGAACAGAGCCTGCCAGATGCGAAAGCCAAAATAGAGCATAAAGTTGGAGACGGCCAGGTAGACCAGCATACGCCGGTTGTTTTTGAACAGGTCATTCATGGGGTGGATTGGCTCCTGTGGGTAGTATCTTGTCCATCAAATCCTTGCACCTCTGGAAAAAACTCACCACCAAGACTCAAAGGCACAAAAGAGATGACAGTTAGGAAACTTGTGTCTTGGTGGTAAGATACTCCACTCTCTTTTTGGTTCCGGCCTGGCCGGGTTGGGATGTGGGAGTGAAACGTGAGCGTCGCGCCTCACGTTTCACGTTTCACGGATCATGGCTGCCAGCAGCGCGGCCCGCTCCGGCATCGACGAGATGACGACGTGTTCGTGCAGCGCGTGGCCGCCATCGCCGATCACTCCCATGCCGTCGAGCGTGGGCACACCCAGCGCGGCGGTGAAATTGCCGTCAGAGCCGCCGCCGCTGCCCGCCTCGCTGACCTGAATGCCCATCTCGGCGGCCAGGCCTTCGGCCCTGGCATAGAGGGCAGCGATCTCGGGCGTGCGCACCATCGGCGGGCGGTTGATGCCGCCGGAGACCTGCACCGTGGCGCCTTTGAGTTGCGGCTTGAGGGCCTGCATCCTGGCTTCGATGCGCGCCGCCTCTGGCAGGTTCATCACCCGCACGTCCACCTGCGCCCAGGCCTCGGCCGGCACCACGTTGCTGCGCGTGCCGCCGCCCACCACACCCACGTTCAGCGTGGTGCCGATCTGGTAATCGGTGAAGCCCTGGATGGTCAGAATCTGGTAGGCCAGCTCCTGAATGGCGTTGACGCCCTTTTCGTGATCCGCGCCGGCGTGGGCCGCCAGCCCCGTCACCGAAACCTGAAAGCCGCCCACGCCCTTACGCCAGGTCTTGAGGCTGGCGTGGGGCGGCTGGGCTGGCTCCAGCACAAAGACTGCCTGGTGCTCGAGGGCCTCGGCCTCGATGAGCGCGCGCGAGGTGTGGGTGCCAGTTTCTTCGTCGGAATTAAAAATCACGCTGACGCGCTTTTTCGGCGGCAGGTTCAGCTCGCCCAGGGCGCGCATGGCCCACAGCGCATTGACGATGCCGCCCTTCATGTCGAACGCGCCGGGGCCGTAGAGTTTGCCGGCCTCGATGCGCACGGGCCGCGCGGCGATGGTGCCCAGGTCCCAGACGGTGTCCATGTGGCACAGCAGCAGCACGCCGCCCTCGCCTGCCCCCCAGCGGGCCAGCACGTGATTGCCTGCCTCGGTTTGCTCGTGAACCTGCACCCCGGCGCCCAGGGCGCGGGCCTGCCCGGCCAGAAAGGCGGCCAGTCGATCCAGCGAGGCTTTGTCCGAGGTGGGCGATTCCATCTCGACGATCTGGACCAGCAGGGCCACCATGTCGTCCTGATGCTGGCGCAGGTAAGCCAGAATACGTTGATTGTCGGTCATGTTTATTCCTTTCGGGTCAGAGTTTGTATCACGCAATCAAATAACGGCTCGTGTCGAAAAAATGTTACCACCAAGACACAAAGGCGCCAGGTTGCTCACTATTTTGATTTGGCCGTGGAGCCTTTGTGGTGAGGGTTTTTTCGTCGTTCAGCGCACGATGGTCTGCTCGCGGCCCGGCCCCACCGAGATGTAGCTGGCGGGCGCTTCGGCCAGGGCCTCCACACGCCGGACGTAAGCCTGGGCGGCGAGGGGCAGGTCTTCAAAACGCTGCACGCCGGTGATGTCCTCGCTCCAGCCGGGCAGCGTCTCGTAGATGGGTTGGCAAACTTCCAGCACCTGCGCATCGGATGGCAGGTGCTCCAACCGCTGACCGCAATAGTCGTAAGCCGTGCAGAGTTTGATCTCTGGAAGGCCGGTCAGAATATCCAGCTTGGTAATACAGATGTCGGTCAGGTCGTTGACCCGCGCCGAGTAGCGTAACATGACACCGTCCAACCAGCCACAGCGGCGGGGCCGGCCGGTGGTGGTGCCGTATTCGTCCCAGGGGGCCGCGCCGCTGCCCCGCAGCCGGTTGCCCGTCTCGTCGTGCAGCTCGGTGGGCATGGGCCCGCTGCCCACCCGCGTCTGGAAGGCCTTGACGATGCCGATGATACGCTCCACCCGCCGGGGGCCGATGCCCAGGCCGGTAAAGACGCCGCCGATGGAGGGTGACGAGCTGGTGACGTAAGGATAGGTGCCGTGGTCCAGATCGAGCAGCGTGGCTTGCGCGCCTTCACACAGCAGCCGTTTGCCCTGCCTGAGCGCCTCGTGTAACAGGATCGAGGTGTCTTCCAGGTGGGGAGCCAACCGGCGGGCATGTTCAAAGTGCTCGGCGGCCACGGCGTCGGCGTCCAGGGGCTGTGCGCCGTAGACCTGGGTCAGAATCTCGTTGTGGGCCTCGGTTTCGGCCCGCACCCGATCGGCAAAGGCTTCGGGATCGGCCATGGCCTGGGCGCGGATGCCGCGCCGCGCCGACTTGTCGGCGTAGGCCGGGCCGATGCCGCGCAGTGTGGTGCCGATGCGACCCTCGCCGCGCGCCCGCTCGGCGGCGCCATCGAGGGCCAGGTGATAGGGCAAAATGAGGTGCGTCCGCCCGCTCAGCTTGAGCCGCCCTGCGCTCACGTCTACACCCTGCCCGGCCAGGGCGTCCATCTCTTTGAGCAACTTGCCGGGATTGACAGCCATGCCGCCGCCCAGCACACAGGTCACGTGTGGATGCAGGATGCCAGACGGCACCAGGTGCAGCTTGAATATCTCACCAGCCACCGTCACGGTGTGGCCGGCGTTGTCGCCGCCGTTGAAACGGGCCACGATGTCCGATCCGGCGGCCAGCCGGTCGGTGAGTTTGCCTTTGCCTTCGTCACCCCATTGGGTGCCCAGGATCACGGTGATGCTCATGTCGCTCATTCCTTTCCCGATCGAAGGTTGAGGTCGAGTCGGAGTAACGCCTATGTCTGGATCGCCAGCCCTGCGCCCTGCGCCGGCCGGCAGACAAACGGCGTTATCTGGCAACCAGTGGCCTGTCGGTAGCAGGCTGTCAACTGCTGGCAGAAACCCTGCACCGCTCCCACCTCTACCAGCGCGATCACACAGCCGCCCCAACCGGCGCCCGTCAGCCGCGCGCCGAGGCAACCCGGCGTGGTCCGTGCCATCTCGGCCAGAGCATCAGCCTCGGAGCAACTGGCGGCGTAATCGGCGCTCATGCTGGCATGGGCGGCATCCAGCAAACGGCCCACAGCGGCGACGTCGCCGGATTGCAGGGCTTTTACAGCGGTCAGCACCCGTTCGTTCTCGGTGATCACGTGACGGCAGCGAGCGCGCACGGCAAAGACGCCGCCGGCGGGCAGGTTGTGATCCACTGCCAGCTCTGCCAGCCAGTCCCGTTCCAGGCCCAGGGCGGCCAACTCGTCGGCGTTGGCCTGCTCCGGCAATACCTCGTCCAACAGCGCCAGCACCTCGGCCAGCGATAACCCCAACGCCGATGGCGCCACGTCGCGCAGATGGGTGATGTGCCGCCCTGGCAAATGGCCCTGCAGCAGCCGCACGCCGATCTTACCCTCGGCGACGCGCCGGTTGAATTCGGAGCGGGTGTTCTGGTGGCGCACGCCGCTGTTGGCCACCACCAGCGCGTAACCTTTTGGCAGCGGAACGTGCCCGGTCGTGTAGGCTCCGTCGCGCGGGCGGCAATCGAGGAACATGGCATGTCCCCGGCGGCCCAACAGCGCCGCGAATTGATCCATCACGCCGCCGCGCGTGCCCACGTACCACTCGGCCTCGCCGGTCAGGGCAGCCAGCTCGACCGGCGGGATCGGCAGGCGGTTGAGATGGGCCAGCGCCACGGCCACAGCCACCGTCAGCGCCGAGGACGAGCTCACGCCTGCGCCGCGCGGCACGCCCAGCGGCGGCGCGCCAGACACGAGTGCATCCATGCCGTGCAGCGCCGAACCGGAACGGCGGGCCAGTGCCTGGGCCGCGCCGCGGGCGTAATTGCTCCAGTCGCCGCGTGGGGCAGCGGCAATTTCCGGCGCGATCTCGAAGCGACAGGGCGGAAAATCGGCCTCGACGTTGCTCAATCGTAGTGTTGCATCGGCGCGGGGCCGAGCCAGCAACAGCACATCCTGGTCCAACGAGACCGGCATCACGAATCCGTGATGGTAATCGGTATGCTCACCGATCAGGTTCACCCGGCCGGGGGCGCGAAAGATACTCAGCGGTCCTGGGCCGTGCAGTGCGACAAAGAGAGCCAACGCCTGCCGATACCGTTCGAGCTGGCGGTCGACGCCACGACCGTAGATGGTTTTTAACGTGGTTTGCAGCCTTTGGTCAGCCATCATCGACCTGAATGGTATTGCCGATTGGCCGCCGGGAAAGAGTCGATCCCACAAAGCTCGCTCATTTCAAGAGGTCGGCGGCCAGTTGGGCATACACCCGGACGGCGGCGGCCACGTCGTCCAGACGAACCTGTTCCTGGGTGGTGTGGGCGTAGCGCTCCTCGCCGGGGCCAAAACCCACGGTGGGGATGCCGGCCACACCCATGGTGTAAGCGCCGTCGGTGGAAAAATCCCACTGGCCGATGTGCGGCAGGTAACCCAGAGTGTGGCGCACGGCCCGCACCGTGGCCTGCACCAGTGGATGGTCCTCGTCCATGGCCCAGGCGGGGAAATACTCCGCCTGGCGGGCCTGGTAGCCGGTGTAGCTGGTGGATCGGTATTCGGTGACCCGGACCTGGGCCTGGAGGTTCTCGCGCAGGATGACGCCTTCTACCTCAGACAACGCTTTGGCCTCCGTCTCACCCAACGTCAGGCGGCGGTCGATGTACAACTCGCACCGATCGGGCACGACGTTGCGGCTGCCGGCGGTGCTTGCGATGTGGGTAACGGCCAGGCTGCCGCGACCCAGCAGTCGATCTTGAGCCAGTTGGCCGGCCAACAATTCCAACCCAAAGATGATGCGGGCCGCGCCGTAAATGGCATTCTCGCCGCGTTGAGGCGCTGCGGCGTGTGCGGCCTTGCCATGCACGATGACCGACATGCCCATACGACCGCGCTGCCCCCGGCTCACCTGGAGGTCAGTTGGCTCACCCAGCACCACCCAGTCGGGGCGCAGCCCTTGCTCTTCAACGAGCACCCTCATCGCCAGACCCTCGCAGGGCTCCTCCTGCACCACGGCGACGAGGTAGAGATCACCATTGAGGGGGGTGCGGGCGTCGCGCAGCATTTTGGCGGCATAGATCATGGCTGCCAGACCACTCTTCATATCGGCCGTTCCCCGGCCATAGAGCACACCGTCTCGAATCTCGCCCCCAAAGGGATCACGCTGCCAGGCGGCCGGATCGCCCTCGCCGACCACGTCCATGTGGCCGTTAAAGACGAGTTTTTTGCCCCTGCCGCTGCCAATGCGCCCGACGACGCTGCCGATGCGATCGGTGTGTACGTCGGCGAAACCCAGCCGCTGCATCTCGTCGATCAGACGGGCCGCCGCCGCACCTTCCTGGGTCGATAGGCTGGGTATGCGCACCAAATCCTGGAGAAACTGTGTCATGGCTGCCAGGTCTTGGGACGAAAGCTCAAACATGCTCACCTCACTGTGGGTCGTCGTTAATAGGCGCCGTTGCCCAAGAGAACGGTGGGGATGGTCTGCAAGAATATCCTGGTGTCGAGGGCCGGCGACCAGTTTTCGATGTAATAGATATCCAACAGGCACATCTCGTCAAAAGTCAGGTTGCTGCGACCGCTGACCTGCCACAGACCGGTGAGGCCGGGCCAGGTTTGCAGCCGTTTTTTGTGCCATTCCATGTATCGGCTCACCTCTTCCGGCAGCGGGGGGCGCGGTCCGACGAGGCTCATATCGCCTTTCAGGATGTTGTAAAGCTGAGGGAACTCGTCCAGGCTGAGGCGGCGCAGGGATTTGCCCAGACGGGTAAGGCGTGGATCGTTGCGGATTTTGAACAACGGGCCCTGGGCTTCGTTCAGCTCGATCAGGGATTGTTTTTCCTCATCGGCGCCCTGACGCATGGTGCGAAATTTGTAACACGTAAACGGCCGGCCGCCTTTGCCGATGCGTGTCTGGGCAAATATGACCGGGCCGGGCGAATCGAGTTTTATGGCGAGGGCCAGCAGCAGCAACATCGGCGAGAGCACCACCAGGCTGATCAGCGCCACGGTGAAATCCAGCGCCCGTTTGACCCACCACAACCCGCCGTGGATGCTGATGTCGCGCAGGCTGAGCAGTGGGATGCCTCCCAGGTCTTCCACGTCCACCTGGGTGAGGGAAAGCTGAAAGAGATCCGGCACGATGCGGGCGCGCACGTCGTGACGTTCGCACTGATCGACGATGCTCAGAATCTTGCGGTGATACATCCAGGGCAGGGTGACGATCACCTCGTCTACCGCTTCCCGGCTGACAATGCGCGGCAGATTCTCCAGTTTGCCCAGAGCCCTGAACCGCCCGATGTCGGTGTGCGCCTTTTCGGGGTGATCGTCGACGAAGCCGATCACCCGATAGCCCAGCTCTGGCCGGGCGACGATGTTACGCATCACCGAACGGCCCACCTCACCCGCGCCGACGATGATCGCGTGGCGCGTGCCATAACCTCGTTTACGGATCTCGGCCTTGAGCAACCGCAGCGCCAGCCGTTCCAGGCTGAGCAAGAGAACGATCACCGCGCCGACCATCAAAAAGATGAAACGTGAGTAGTAAAACTGGATGACATAGGTGATGGCCATCAGGATGACGATGCCGGTGGCGGTGCCGCTGAACACGGCGTAAACCTCGTCGAACCAGGAGCGGCCGCGCCGATGGTGATAGACGCCCCCCAACGCAAAGACGACGAGCAACAGAACGGTAAGGGCCAGCGCAATGGGCATAAAAACGGCATAGGGCTCCTGATACTCTGGAGCAACCAACAGCGGCCATTGTTGGTGGTAACGCATCCAATAGGCAAGCCAGAACGAGAGGTTGATCAGGAGCGCGTCGGCCAGGGCCTGTAGGGGCCTGCGCAGCCGCTGCAATCTCTCAAACATCTTGTTTCCTTTCGCGCCGCGCTTCCCAGGCGCGCTCGTAGACGCGGACCGTCTGGCGCGCCGTTTCTTGCCAGGAAAAGTTTCTGGCCCGCTGCATCCCACGCTGACGCAGATCGGCGCGCCGTGATGGGCTGTTGGCCAGCGAGGCCAGCGCGTCTGCCAGCGCGGCCGTATCGGTGGGCGGCACCTGCAGGCCGGCGTCACCCACCACCTCTGGCAAGGATGAAGTATCGGAAACGATCACCGGCGTGCCGCAGGCCATGGCCTCCAGCGGCGGCAGTCCAAAACCCTCGAACCAGGAAGGATAAACGAACACCTCGGCAGCGCTGTACCAGAGTGGCTTTTCCTGCTCCGGCACGTAACCCGGGAAAATGATACGCTCCACCAGGCCCAGCCGTTCGACGGCGTCGAAAATCTGCCGGTAATACCAGCCCTTGCCGCCGGCGATCACCAGGTGCGGCATGCCGCCGTCGCTGGCGACGAGTCGGGCGTAGGCTTCCAGCAGCCCCACCACGTTCTTGCGAGGTTCCAGAGTACCTAAAAACAGAAAGAATCGCTCTGGCAGACCCTTTTCGCGCCTGAAAGCGGCCAGCGCTGCCGGGGATTGTGGCGCAAATCGTTCCTCCACGCCGCAATAGACTCGATCCACCCGTTCGGCTGGTTTACCCATCAACCGCACCACGTCTTGACGTGTGCTTTCCGAGATGGCGATGACCCGCTGCGCCTGATGCACCGACCGTCGGGTGAACAGCCGCAGATAAAGCCGATTGAGAGGCCGAAAGTTATCGGGGTAGCGCAGAAAACTCAGGTCCAAGATAGTCACCACACTGGGACAGGGTTGGTTTACAGGCGAGACGAACGCCATGGCGTGCAGCAGATCGACCCGCAACTGTTTCAAAAGCAACGGTTGAACGGCCTGCTCCCAAAAAATGCGCACCGGCGCGCGGACTGTGGGCAGGCGTGATAGCCGGACAGACAGGTGGGACGGTGGCGCAAAGTGGCGGTCACTCAAGAAGGCGGTGAAACGATGTGGCCCTGCAAGCAGAGCCAAGTGGCACAGTAAATGGTAGATGTACCAGTTGATCCCGGCCCCCCGATAGTTTCGCCCCAGCGACAGCAAGTGGGCGTTCAATCCCACGTGAAGGTGCCGGGGCGATGCTGGCGACGCGTTGGTATCAGGCAATGAACCTGTATTCTCTGTCTCAGACTCGTCCACGCCCACCATTATACCACAGAACGGTCGGCAAGCAAGGATGGTGGGGGCTATTTCAGCTCTATGACGTTTTTATTCTCTTGCGGGGTTTCGGCGCGATTTTGCTGGCGGGAGGGGGGCAGCGCTGCAGGTTGGTCTGGCGGGCGAAGCAGGCGACGTATACTATATACATGGCGATCACCTGGGCTCCGCCGTGATGCTCACCGACGAATCTGGCGCTGTGGTGGGCCGCGCTTTCTACCTCGACAATGTTAGATTTAGGTGCAACGCACTTAGGGTCTGTAAAAGAATAACTTCCGCCACTGTCATTCTGAGCGCCTGTAAGGGCGCGAAGAATCCCGTTTGAGTAGAACGAGACCCTTCGCTTCGCTCAGGGTGACACGGGAATTTATATTTTT
>JBMOMT010000012.1:0-27023 GCA_049324835.1 Chloroflexota bacterium
CGATGAAGCAGTGTGGCTCAACTCGGGATTCGTGGAAGTTGACGAGGTCGTAGGCTATCAGTTCCGGCGAATGTACAAGCTACCCGGAGGTCGGCTGGCGGGTCGGCTGGCTCACTCGTGGGGCAAGGCTCTAGATTGGGGCATTGGCGTGGGAATCGATGTGGGTGTGCAGTGGTGGCTGGATAGGGGAAATCCATATCTGACAGCCGAACAGAAGGCGTATAGAGCCGGGATCGCTGGCGTTGGTGGTTTAGTTTCCGGTGGCGTTGGTGCGTTAGTAAAGGCGGGATTAGTCAAGATCGGTTTAGTTTCTGGTCCAGCGGGATGGGTTGCAGTTGCCGTAGGCATCGGTTTTGAGGTAACTGTCTGGGATCGCTGGATCGCCCCGATGATCTATGAATCTGGTGGATTAAACGAAGAGCTACGCCTACTCCCGCTGGGGGGAGGCGCACCATGAGCGCCTCAGCTATTTTGGGATTGATAGGCCTGGTTGCGCTCTCCTTTGGGCTATACATAAGAGCCGGTGGGTTCAAAGCATGGTACTTGATCGAGGGAGAATCAATACATGTGCGGAGTGAGACGCTGCGCAATATCCTTATTCCGTTGGGTGTTACGTTTATGGTTTGGGCGATTGCATGGTCTGACCTCATATCCGACACAAAGGTTGGAAACAAGATTTTTGGATACGTAGTAATGCCAATGTTTGTTGCCTGCATAGTATTAAGCGTGTGGAATCCCCGCTGGCTGCGGCCGCGGTGGCTGGTGTACCTGGAAGAAGAGTACGGCACGGTGATGTGGCGGCTTCTGGATGAGGCCAGAAAGAACCCCCGCGAGTGGGAGCAGCAAGTACGCACCAAAGAGGGTCTTGAACAGTGGGCCAAGGAAACCCGTGAGAAGCTGGGCTACCCGCCGCATCCGGGTTGCATTGAGCGAGAAGCCAAAAAGAGGCGGAAACGGCGATGATGACATCGTCCTCAAAACCAGCGCTGCTCACGATTCAGTGGGCGGCGCTGTGCTTTTCCTTCAGACCTGTCGGGTTTTCGAAACCCGACAGGTCTTGTCTGCCTGCGGCGGTATCATCATCAACACCATTCCCTCACCCTCACCAATCGCTTCTTCACACCGGTGAAAAGACAGCGCCTCGACGGGACGCCGTATCTCCTGGCCGCTTCTTTCAGGGGAATGTAGGTTTCGAGTTGGGTAGACATGACGCTCTCCTCAACTGCCGTGAGAAAAGCTCCCACCCCAAGCAGAAAACCTCCTGGTGGGGCTTTTACTTGCCAGGCACCCCCGGCAGGATTCGAACCTGCGACCCACTGCTTAGAAGGCAGTTGCTCTGGTCCGGCTGAGCTACGGGGGCAGTTTGGCTTCAATTATACCCACCTGTGGGGATATGGTCAAATGCAACACGCGACGCACTCCCGGCAGGCGCTGGCCTGTCATGCCGCGATGGCTCACGGACAGAGCAATTCGTGCGCCTGGATCAACCAGTTGGGAATGTCGATCTGCTGTGGGCACCTGGTCAGGCAATCGCCGCAGGCCACACACAAATTGGCCCTTTCGTCTTCCTTGAGCCAGCTATAGGCCAGCGGCGCCCGTGTGTCGTCGCCGTACATGATGGCGTCGTTATAGAGCTCCAGAATGCGCGGAATATTGACCCCACTGGGGCAGGGCAGGCAATACTGGCAGTTGGTGCATGGCACGGGGCACAGCTTCCAGTAGGCATCACGCACGCGAGTGATCAAGGCCAGGTCATTCTCGGTCAGCGTGCCTGGCCCAGATTGTGCCGCGCTGGCGACGTTTTCCACCACGTGTTCCATCGCGCTCATGCCGCTGAGCGCCACCGATACCTCTGGCTGGTTCCACACCCATTGTAACGCCCAATCTGCCAGCCGGCGCGGCTGCGACGCGGATTCCCAGATTGCCTGGATCATCGGCGGCACCTTTTTGCTCAATCGACCGCCGCGAATGGGCTCCATCACCACCACGGCCAGCCCCTTCTCGGCGGCGTAGCGCAGCCCTCTGACACCGGCCTGATAGTCGACGTCCATAAAATTGTACTGTATCTGGCACAGCGTCCACTCGAAAGCATCCAGGATGTCCTTAAAGACCCCGAAATCGTCGTGAAAGGAAAAACCCAGGTGGTGAAAGCGGCCATCGGCCATTGCCCGTTCGGCCCACTGCCGCACACCGAGATCACGCAGCAAGGGCCATCTCTCCCGATTCAGACCATGCAGCAGGTAAAAGTCCAGGTGGCCTGTTTGCAGCCGCTGCAACTGCTCGTCGAGGTAACGATCAAAATCTTCGGCCTTTTGGATCAACCAGGAGGGCATTTTGGTGGCCAGTTTTACCCGTTCGCGGTAGCCCTCCCGGAGCACCCGGCCCACAAAGGATTCACTGCCGCCGCCGTGATAAGCATAGGCCGTGTCCAGGTAATTCACGCCGTGGTCGATGGCGTAACGTATCATGCGCTGCGCCAGCGGCTCGTCGATTCTGGTCCGGTCGCCGTCGATCACCGGCAGCCGCATGGCGCCGAAACCCAACGCCGATACCTGCCAGTCCAGTTTACCAAAAGCGCGGTACTGCATGGTGCCTCTCCCAGTCCTCACCCAATCGGAAAGCCATCAACGGGCGAATTTTTGCCGCAGCACGCTCAGAACCTGCTCGCTGATCAGGCCGTTCTCCTCGTCGAAGCGCTCCTCGAAATTTTCATTGCCGATCAACGCCCGCAGCGCCTGGCGGGTGATCGCGTCGTAATCGTCGCCCAGGGGGCCCTGGTAATAACCGGCCCATTGCAGAATGCGCTGCACCTCGCGCACCACCGGGCCTGCGATGCGCACCATCTCGCTGGCTTCAGGCGGTTTAAAAAAGAGATGATGCAGCTCCACCAGCGCCTGGAGCCGTTCAATGGGCGCGGGGTCGTCGTCGACCCGCAGGTCCAGGTAACGATCGTTAAAGCCGGCATAACCGCCTCCCGATCGCACCACCAACACGGCTGCCGATTGCTGGCCCCGACTGTCGCCGCCGGCTGCCTGTCCGGCGGCCAGGGCCGCCACCAGACGATCGGCCAGTTCACCCTGGCGGTCCTCGAAGGTCCGCGCCATGGCCGCCACCGTCTCCCGGCTCACCAGGATGTTGCCCTGGGCAGCGTAACCGCTGCCGGTGATCCCGCCGGCCCAGGCATGGCACTCGTCGCCGGTAAAAGTGGCCGCCTGGCCCTGAGCATCGACCAGGCCCACCTGCCGCCGGGCGCGACCCTCGTCGGCAGCGATCAGCCGCTCCAATGCCTCGCGCGCGCTCGAGCCCTGGGCCATCAGCGCCAGACCGTCTGGCCCAAAAGAGGTGTTGGCATACGACTGTGTGGCCACCGCTCCCACGCCAGCTCTGGCCCACGGCACGACTGCTCCCACGGCCAGAAACTTGGATTGTACGGCCACACCCCACTCTTGTGCGTCGGGATCGTGGGCCACGATAGAAAAGGTAGACGGGCGCGCGATGCGATTCATGGCTCAGACTCCTCTTTTTCCAGCAGGGCCAATCGGTCCTGCGTGAGCTGGCGAAAGGCCGGTTCCTGGAGCCGCGACAGATTGGCGCGGGCATTGAGCAGTTGCACCTGGAGGCAGGCCCGGGCCAGTATCGTCACTGCCTGTACGTCGGCGGCGGCCAGACCGGCCAACTGCAACGATTCGGCCAGTTGCAGCAGCCGCTGGCAATTGGCAGCGATCTCGAGCGGTACTGTGACGGCCTCCTGCCAGGCCGCCTCGATCTCGGACTCGGCTGCGCCCCTGCGCTCCACGGCCACCGCCGCCCGATAGGCCTGCGCGTCGGCGTCGGCGTTGGCCATCAGACAGCGGCGCAACGCCTCGGCCTCGATCACCAGATCGTGCGACAGGCTCACCCCGGCGCGTCGCAGAGCCAGGCGCCCCATCTTGATCAACAGGGCGGCTGCCATCGCTGCCGCCACAGCCGTCACACTCCCGGCCGCCGGCGCCGCTCTGGCCGACGAAACCTGTTCGATGAAACTCCAGACGGTTGCTCCGCGGTAGCTCATAATTTCCTCCCCGGCTCACGCCTCAGAGGGCGGCGATGATGGCTCACCATCGGCAAAAAGCACCAGTTGGTGCGGGCGCAGCAGGCAAATGTTCCCCTCTCGGCTGTCCACCAGGCCCAGCCGCCGCAGTTTGCTCATGACCCGAATGGCCGTCTCGACAGTGGTGCCGGTCATGTCGGCGATCTCCTGGCGCGTCAGCGAGACGGTGAGGATCACGGCGTCGCCCTGGCGGCGTCCGGAGGCCGCTGCCAGCCGCAGCAGCAAACGGACGATGCGCTGCTCCACCTTTTCGACGGCCAGGCTGCGGATGGTCTCGTGGGCCCGCTCCAGGCGACGGCCCAGCTCTTCGATGAGCGACCACCCCAGCGCCGGGTGCTGCTGCACCAGTTCCACGTAGGCTCGCCGCGGCAGTCCACTGGCTGTGACGGTCTCCATTGCCTGGGCCGAGGCCGGGTAAGCCCCACCGGCCAGCACACCCACCTCGCCGACGATCTGCCCACCATTCAAGATGGCCAGGATCGTTTCGTGGCCATCGGCTGAGTGTTTGACCATCTTGACCCGGCCTGAAAGCACCAGATAGAGCCACTCGGCGGGTTGGCCTTCCATGAACAAATAATCGCCGGCCGCATAGCGCTGTTCCACCATCTGCGCCAGCAGATGGCGCTGTTCGTCCGATGTCAGCCCCAAAAAGAAAAAGTGATTACTCGGCAGACCCTGAGAGAGGCCGGGCATGGCTCAGACCTTACGCAGGCGAATGTGCGGCAACACCGGCACCACCTGTTTTTTGCGCGAAACCACCCCCGGCAGCACGAGGGTGTGCGGCGAGACCAGTTCGCGGCCAAAGGCTTCGGCCACCGCCTGCTCCTGACCGGTCACGAACAGTCTGGACTCGTTGCGCCGCATGTCTACCACGATGAACATCATGGCGGCATAACCCCGATCCGCCTGCAGACGTTTCATCTCGGCGATCAGATCGTCTTGCACGGCGTCCACCCGGCTGCGGTCGGTGGTCTCCATGTAGCCGATGCCAAAACGAGCCCCTTCGATGGTGAACTCTTTGAAATCGGTGGTCAGTATCTCACGCAGGCTACGATCGCTCAGGTCGGAGGCCACGGCAAAAATCTCTTCGGCCAAAGCCTCCAGGCTCACACCGGCCAGCTCGGCCAGGTGACGCCCCACCTCCCGGTCGCGGTCGGTGCAGGTGGGCGAGCGAAAAGCCACCGTATCGGTGAGGATGCCGCCCAACAAAATGCCGGCGATGGCAGGCGGAATAGGGATGCCCGACTCCCAATACAGGCCGGCGACGATGGTCGAGGTGGCGCCGATGACCTCGTTGCGGAAAAAGATGGGCGACGGCGTGTGGATGTCGGCGATGCGATGGTGATCGATGATGCCCAGAATCTCGGCCTCTTCCAGCCCATCCACCGACTGGGCCCGCTCGTTGTGATCCACCAGAATCACGCCGTGGCGTATGGGGCGCAACAGATCGCTGCGTGAGAGCATGCCCGCCAGGCGACCGTCGTTGCCGATCACGGGCAGCGTGCGTTGCCGGGCGAGCCTGTCGCGGGCCTCGTCCAGCAGGTCGTCGGGATGAGCAACGAGGACCTGGCGTTGCATCACCGAAGAGGCCGGGATGCTCAGGCCGATCAGACGGGTGGTGGTAAAGGTGTGATGCGGTGACGAGACGATGGTCACCTGTTTTTGTCGGGCCAGCGCCTTGATGTCGTCATCGACCGGCAGGCCGCCCGTGATCACCATGACGGCCACGCCCCGTTCGATGGCCAGCCGTTGGGCGTCGGGCCGGTCGCCGACGACAAAGAGAATCCCCGGCTCCAGCCGGTTTTGAATCGTCTCTGCAGCCATGGCGCCGATCATGACCTTGTCGCGCAGGGCAGTGGAGGGCGCACGCACCACCAGTTTGGCCCCTAACGTGGCCAACAGGTTGTCCAGATTGAGCGCCACCTGATCCAGGGCGGTGGGATCCATCTCTTCCAAAAAGATACGCGACAGGTCTTCGACGGTGATCAGCCCTTGCAAGCGGTGGTCGCCATCGATCAGCGGGATGCTACGCACCTGGTTTTCCCGCAGGCGACGGCCTATCTGGTAAATGGACTCGTTGGGATCGGCGGTGACCGACCGGGTGGTCATGACGTCGGCCACACGTGGGCGAACGTCCTCCACCAGCAACGGCGCAGGCACGCCGAAACGCTCCAGGATGTAGCGCGTCTCGGGCCAGGGTGGTCCCTGGCGGGCGGCGATGACGTTTTCCCAACCCTGACGGCGCAGCAATTCGGCATAGGCCGCCGCCGAGACGATGGCGTCGGTATCGGGCCTTTTGTGGCCGATGACATAGACACGTCTGTGAGACATTTCTTTACCGTGTTCCTCTGAATTACTTTTCGCGACGCAGGTGGGTCAGGGGTAAGGCCAGCAATGGCAGCCATGGCAGGCTGATGAGTATCAATAACAGCCAGGGAGCCGCCCGCTCGAACCCCAAAATGGCGGGCGAATCGGCGCTCAACGAGGCTCGCCAGCGATCCTCCAGGCGGCCCAGGCTGATGCCCAGCACTTTTTCCACGCCGCCGCGACAGGTCACGCCGTCGTCGTAAACCGTCACCAGGCTGGCGATGGCCGAGCGGCCATAGGTATCGGTGATAAAACGCACCAGGCTGCCGCTCTGAGCGTAGGCCAGGCGCACGCTGGCGTCCTCGCGGGGAAAAGTGCGGCACAACGAATCGAATGGCAGCAGCCCGTTCTCTTGCAGAGCCTGCTGGAGTATCACGTCGTAATCCGGGTTGGGGCTTTGTTCACTGACCACGGCCAGACCTTCGTTGAGCCAGACGGGCAAATTGGCGTAGCGACTGTCCAGCGCTTCGTACAACAGCAGGTGAGTCAGCTCGTGGGGGAGCAAGGCGTGCATGGTGGCGCTGCTGCTCAGGCCGGGCGGCACCGCCAGCACGGCCAATCGCAGTTCCGGATAGGCCTGGCCCACCGTCCATTCACGCCCGGTGGTGGGCAGGGCGAGCGCCAGGTCTTGCTCGCTGGCATAGAGGTACAGGTCGAAAGGCGCTGCCAGGGCCAGCGACGGCGCGACCATTTGACGGATATCGTCCACAGCCCGATTGGCCACGTCGGCGGCGCGGATGCCCAGGTCGTCGCCGCCGCTGTACCAATGCACCACAACGTTCTGGCCTGCCAGTGATTGCCACTCGCCAAAGCGAGTGTCCTCGTAGGTGAAAACGTCGGCCTGACTGGTGACCTTTTGGCCTTCGGCGTCGCTGACTGTCCACCAATAGCGGATCTGGACGAAGGGTTTGAGCGGCTGTTGCGCCAGATCGACGGTGTGGCTCAGGTCGAGTTCATGGGCGGGCGCAAAGTCGAGCCGCTGCACGGTCGAGGCCCGGTTGTAGGGCGTCTCGTAGGCCAGCACCACAGAGGTGATGTCGGCCGTGCTGGTGGCCTGCAAGGCAAACCGGATCGATACACCAAAATCTACCTGGGGCGTTTCAGTCTCGATTTCGAGTGTGCCCTCTCTCTGCGCCGTGGCAGAGGTTGCCAGCAACAACGACAGGCCCATAACGAGCAGCAGCCAGTGCACAAGCCGTCGGGTTTGTTTCACCTCGGCACGTCCTTTGTAAACGGTCAGCGGAGCACAGCGATGAGCAGCGTCAGCGTGAGTGGGCTCAACACGGTCGATAGGAACACCACGCCGGTGACGAATTCCGGCAGCACGTCGAATTCCATGGCCAGGATGACCGACGTCACGGCGGTGGGCATGCTGGCCTCCAACACACTGGCGCGATAGGTATCGCCAGACAGGCCCATCAGAGCGGCCAGCGCCAATCCCAACAACGGGGCGATCACCAGGCGCAAAAAGGTGGCCACAGAGATCTGCCACACATCGTGGCCCCAGGTGTTGCGTCCGAGCTGCACGCCCAACAGCAGCAGCATCACCGGCACGGCCGCCCGGCCCACCGTCTCCAGGCCGCGGAACCAGGATGTGTCGGTCACGGGCCAGGGCAGGGCGCGGGCCAAAAAAGCCAGCCCCACGGCATAAACCATGGGCGACTTGAAGACGTTGATCAGCGCTGTTTTTAAATCGGCGCGACCGCGCGAGGCCAGGAAAATGCCGGCGGTATTGAGCAACACCGAGCTGCAAACGAAATAGATGAGCGCCCGCGCCAGCGCCTCTTCGCCAAAGGCAAACAGGTTCACCGAAAGGCCAAAATTGCCGGCGTTGACAAAAAGAACCGAGAGCAAAAACGCGCTCTCTTGCCGGCGGTCGAGGCGGTTTGCCCGCCCCACCAGCCACGAAATGACCAGCAGAGCCAGCGTGAGCAGCACCTGGAACACCACGATGCCGCCTACCTCTGCCCCACTGACCGACGATTTACTGAGTGACGTAAAGATCAGGCACGGCCCCAGCACGTAAAAACTGACGCGCGAAAGTGTTTTGATCTCCAGGTGAAACTTGCGGTCCAGGACGAAACCCAGTCCCACGGCGATAAAGACCGGCAAGATATTTTCGACAAAAATGGCGAGCAGAATGTCCACGGGCAAGGTTTCTACGGTTCTTCTTGATCGTCCGTTTCGTCGGGATACGAGATGTCGTCGTTGCCGAGCACGCCGCTGATCCAGTCTTCACCCCAACTGGCAGTGGGCAATTCGCTATCGACGGGGTAATCGTACAGGGGAAACTGCATCACGCCGGCTGCCAGAGCCAGATCGCTCAGGGCGTCTTCTACGGCCTCGCGCAGGGTTTCTTCCAACAGGTCGAGTGAGTCGAGGAATTCTTCCAGGATCTGCCTGGCCTGTTGGCCGCCGATCTGCCCCAACGCCCAGATGCTGGCCTCTTGAACCTCTCGATCCTCTTCTTGCAGCAGCAACGCCAGGCGTGGGATGGCCGATTCGAGCGCGATCTCGCCGCAGGCGCGCGCCGCCTCGTAACGGCACTCGGCATCGTGGCTGCGTAACTCATCCAGTAACAACGGTTCCCACTGCGGGTCGAGACTGCGCCCCATGGCGAAAATGCTCGAAACACGCATGCGACGATCCGGGTCGTAATAGGCGCTCTCGATGATGCCGGGCAATTCGGGGCGCTCGGAGGCGGCCAGCGCCTCCACCGCCCGTCGACGCACCTCGATGCCCTGGCTGGCAGAATGGTACAACGCCAGCAGCGTTTCTTCGGCGGCCTGGCGGCTCTGGGCGGAAAGGTGGCCCAACTCGGCCAGCAATACAAAACGCCCCAGGGCGGTCACGGCGGCCGCCCGCGCCGTCTCGAACGGGTCGTGTTGCGCCATGTCGAGCAGCCGCTCGAATAACTCGGGCGATTCACTCTCCCATAGACCCTCTACACACAACGCACGCACCTCGCCGTCATCGTCGTTCAGGCAAGCGCCAAAGGCGGTGGTGAAATCTACTTCCAGATTAGATTCGGTGATTTCGATCAAAAAGCCCAGGATTTGCCGCCGTCGTTCCACCGGGATTTTGGCCCAGGTCTGGCGAAACTGGGCCAGCCGCTCGCCCGCGAGATCGGAAAGGTGATAGAGTTGCGACACCGCCAGTGGCTGGCCGGTGTCGGCCAGGAGGTGCATCAGTTGACCGATGTTTGTCGTTTTCATGACTTGTCCTGTCTCAAGTTTTCAGAGCAAGGCTATTTTAGCACATCCTCATGGGTTGGTCAATCGCTCGTCTGGCGTGAAAAGAGCCGGAGCAAAGTCAACCCTGCTCCGGCTCTGGCAGCGCGCAGTCCGATCTGGCCTCAGCCGCCGGCTGTCATGTGCAGCACCCTGACCGCTGCGCCGTCGGGGATCGTTTGGGTGTCGTACTCGTCTCTGGGCACCAGCACACCCTCGACAGAGACGATGAGCAGCGGATAGCTGAACTTGAGGCGCGCCAGCAGCCGTGTCACCGTCATGCCCTCTTCCCATTCGACCTCAAACTTGCCGTTGACGTGGATCATGGTTCCTGGTAGGGTTTGACCACCTCGATCACCTGGTCAAAGTCGATGCCCAACTGGCGCAGTTTTTCCACCGTCGGCACACCGTCGCGCGTCCAGCCGCGCCGTTTGTAGACGGCGTCGGTCAGCTTTTCGTACTGCGCCTCTCGATGGGCCCGCAGGGCGGCCATCTTTTGCTCTGTGCTCTTGCCGTCGGGATCAAAACCAACGATCTCACGCAGTTGCCGGTCGTATCGCTCGGCGCGAGATTCGTATTCCTCCACCGTGACCGGCCCCATGCTGCGGTAAGGAATGGCATCGTTGAAGCGGCGGCCATAGCCCATACGAATGTTGAACACCCGCTGGTAATTGTACATCCGCTCCGATTGCAGGATAATGTGCTCTTGGGTCAAATCTCGCCCGGTGACCGCGCGAAAGAAATCGACATAGTTTTGTACGTGTTCGGGGATCTTGGCCGGTTCGTCGGTCAGGGCGTTGTCCTCCGGCACCACATCGTTCCAGATGATCTTACACAGCCCGTTGAGACCGAACCAGGTGCGCCACATGGGGAAATAGTGCAGCGCCTCGGCCTTGTCCTCAAAGGTGGGGATCTGGTTGTTGACCTGGTCCATAAAGATGAGCCAGGCCTCGTCGTGTTGTGGGCCTTTGAGCGTCAGGCCATAGCCGCCCTGCATGGCCAGCGATTCTTTGGTGACATATTCCGAGTATTCCAGCCCCTTACTTTCCATGCCGATGTCTTGCAGGAACTGGGGGTCGGCGCCATACTCACGGGCAAATATCTCCTTCATGCGGCGGATGCCCTGGCCAAAAATTTTACCAAAGCCCTCGCCGCGGGCTGTCTGGTGCAGCAGCTCCATGGCTGCCTCGGCATTACGGAAGGTGAGCTCCAGGCCGCCGGTGATCTGGCGGTCGAGAATGCCCGCCTCGTAACATTCCATCACAAAGGCCATGCCCGTGCCGAAAGAGATGGTATCCAGGCCATAGGTGTCGCAGTAAAAGTTGAACTCGGCCACCCAATGCGGATCGAACACGCCCAGGTTGGAGCCACAGCCGGCGATGGTCTCGTATTCCGGGCCGTCCACACCCACCACCTGGCCCTTGTAAGGGCCGGTGCGCAGGGTGAGGCCCTCGATAGCTTTGGCGCAGGCCATGGTGCAGCCATACCAGCAGCCATCGGCCACGCCGGCCGGTTTGTAAAGCTCGCGGAACACCCCAGCCGAGATCTTGTGCGCCTCCGGGTGCGCGCCATATTTAAAATTGTGGGTGGGCAGCAGGTCGTAATCGTTCATGATCGATACCAGGTGCGCCGTGCCCACGCCGGCCATGTCGTTCTGAACCGGGTCCAGGCGGCGCATCTCGTCGTTGACCCGGCGCCCCACCTGGCTGAGAAGCTGAGGATCGGCCGGCTTGTTCAGCCTGGCGTTCATATCACTGAATTTGACCACCAGGGCCTTGATCTTTTTATCGCGAAACACCGTTCCCAGCCCGCCGCGCCCGGCCTGTTTGTAGCGCATGCGGCCGCGCCGCGAATCGAACCAGCTAAAATTCAGGCAGCCAAACAGGGAATGATCCGCACCCGTGCCGGCGGAAACAGTCGAGACGGCGCGTTTGCCTTTTTCGTCGTCGGCATACATCCCGGCCATCTGCTCGCCGATGAGGTAGGTGTCCACCGCTTCGTGGGGCGCTTCTTCGATGGTCACGCGGCCATTGTCGCCATCGACAAAGACAATGACGTCTGTTTTCGCCTTGCCCTGCACCGCAATGGCATCCCAGCCGGAGAACTTGAGCAGTGGGCCATAGTAGCCGCCCACGTTGCTGTCCATCACGCTGTCGGTGAGCGGCGAGAGGCTCACCACCAGCGATTTGCCCGCCCCCGGATAACCGGTGGTGCCGCCCAACGGTCCGGAGGAGATGACCAGCGCGTTCTCTGGATCGTCCCATTTGGTTTGCGGCGTCACGGCGTCCCACAACAGCTTGAGGCCAAAACCCCGGCCGCCGATGAACACCTCTTTCATTTGCTGGGTCACCGGTTTGCTGGTGATGGTGTTGGTGGTCAGATCGACGCACAATGTCCGTCCGGCATAACCCCGATCCAACTCTACGGGTTGGTATGTCAATTCGGCCAGCACCTTGTGCGCTTTTTTGATGGCCTGAGCGTCCCAATGAATCATGTGATCACCTCCCTGTTTCTGTCCAACCTATCGAAACCGAACGACCGCCGGGAGCGGCGGTCGCCAGATCATAACGCTCCGCCCAATCTCCCACGATTGGGTGCTGCTCCAACACACGGAGCGACTTTTATTATACGGCATCTGGCAGAAAAGCGCAATCGGTCGTTGTGATGTGGGGCGCATTTCGGTTTGGGGCCGAGTTTTCATCATCCCGCAGGTTTTTGGTGCACAAAAGTCGTTTCCTCCCGTTCCGCGACTCTGCTTGGATGCAACTCGCCCCGACTGAACCTGCGGGAGGATAGACTGCCCCAAAAGTGGAATACACCCTTTGCGGTATGTCCTCAGACTTTGATCTGTTTCCAGTGACCGCTGCGAAAGCGCAGGAAAAAAATAGTCCCGCGACAGGCCAGGTCTGTGGCCATGCCCAGCCACGCGCCGGTGAGTCCCATGCCCAGGTGGAGGCCCAACAACAACGCCGCCGGCACACGGATAGTCCAGATAGTGCCGCCGGTGATGTACATGGGAAAGCGGGTGTCGCCTGCGCCGCGCAGGTTGCCGGCAAAAACCATCGACCCGGCCAGGAGGGGTTGCACAAAACCCACGATGCGTAATGGCACCACCGCCATCCGGATGACGTCCGGGTCATCGGTAAAGAGACTGATGAGTGGCCGGGGAAAAAAGATAAAGATCAAACCCATCACCGTCATCAGGGTTAGGGCCAGTTGAAAGGTGATGTAGCCGCTCCTCTCGGCGCGTTTGGGGTCACGCGCGCCCAGGCCCTGGCCCACCAGGGTGGTGCCGGCCACGGCGAAACCAAAGCCGGGCATGAAGGAGAACGATTCGGCGCGCAGGGCCACGGTGTGAGCGGCCACGGCCACCGTGCCCAGGCCGGCGATCACACGCACAAAAGCCATCATGCCGAAACGCATGGTCATCTGTTCCACCCCCGCGGGCAGGCCCACCCGCAGCACGCGCCGGATCAGCGCCAGGTCTAGCCGCCAGCCGCGCAGGTCTAGTTTGAGGCCCGAACGACCTCGGAGCAAAATGGTGATCACCAGCAACCCGCCGGCAGCGCGACCCACCGCCGCGCCCAACGCCGAACCGGCCACACCCAGTTTGGGCAGCCCGAACGGGCCGTTGATGGCCGTCCAGGCCACGGTGATATTTAGCACGTTGACCACCGCCATGACCATCATCGTGGTGCGTGTATCGCCTGCGCCGCGCAGACAGGCATTACCCACGAACATCAGCGCCGACAGGCCAAAGATGCTGCCGGCGACGCGCAAATAGACCACCCCTTGTTCTAACGCCTCCGGTTCGGCGCCCATCAGGGCCACTGCTGGCCGGGCCAGCGGCAGGGCCAGGGCTGTGGTCGTCAACCCGATGGCCAATCCAACCAGCATCGACTGGCGCACGGTGCGGTTGGCCGTGGCCCAGTCGCCGGCGCCAACCGAACGGGCCACCAGCGCCGTGGCGCCGGTCGAGACGGCGGCAAAGAGCGTCACGGCCATAAAGGTCCACTGAGTGGCCAGGCTCACTGCTGCCAGGGCCGACGCTCCCAGATGGCCCACCAGCATGGTGTCGACGATGCTGACGGTCATGCTCAACAGTTGTTCGCCGGTGGCAGGCAGGGCCAGCCGCAGCACCTCCCGACGCAGAGCGCCTTCACTGACGGCTCGTTGCCTGCGTGTCTCGTTCATCTGACTGACCCGCTGTCTGGCGCTGACCACGAGATGGGCCAGGCGGCTGTCGATGCGCATCTATACTCTCCTAATCCGGCCAGGCTGGAACGAAAAAGCTCGACATAAAGGGTGAACTCGCCCGGCGTGTCGGTGTACGGTTACGGCTCGGTGAGCGATTGAAATCCCAGCGTTAACTGGCGTCGACGGCCTTGAGGGTCTTGCCCCACGATCACGACGCGGTCCACCAGGTGCCGCACCGGTGGTCCCAGGCAGAACGCCAGTAGCTCGTCGAGGCAAGAGAACGCCAGACGGCGCTCTACGAGTCGGTGATCCTGATCCCAGTGATGGTAGACCACCTCTCCACTGACAAAACGAACGGCATGGGCATCCGGGTTGGTTGTCATGACCGGCTCCGTGTGTCAGGCCTTTTGGGCCGCAGTTGGGCGGCTTGGGTGGGACATTGTAGCTGGCCTGCGCGTGTTTCCGAAAAGATCGGATGGCGTCCATCGTGGCGGTGTGAGAACCCTTTTACAGGCGCAGCAAGAGCGGCAGAACGATATAGATCACCAGCAGCGCCAGTTCCAGGGGCGCGACTTTGAAAAAGTGCACGATCTCACCGGCCCGCATGTGCGGCGTACCGCCCTGAAAATCGGCGCCGGCAAAGACGGCCAGCGCGGCCAGGCCCAGGGCCGTGTTGAGCGTGCGCAGGACAGTCCAGCCGGCCAGCCCCAGACCGAGCACAACCGCCAGCGCCACACTGACGATAGCCACCGAGACTCCCTTCCAAAAGCCATCACGTCCGGGCAGCCACGGAAACAACGCGCCGACGAGCAGATAATAGAACAGCGAGCCTGCCAGACCTGGCCCCAGGACATCTCGATTCGCCAGCAACAGCGCCAGACCGAGGACGATCCCCCACAGGCCCCACATCGCCACGGCCATCTCCAGACGGGTAACGAGTGGAAAGCGCACCCATCGGGTACTGTCGTCCTTTTGATCGGCGGCCAGATAGGCCGGGATGTCCTTGCTGTAGACAGGCCCCCAATGTATCTGCCAGCCTGTTTCTGCCGTGATGCGGTTGCCATCCACGCCGGTGGCGGCGAGCTGGGGCAAGATCAGGCGGCGGTGTTCGACTGTTTGTTCCAGACGGGTGGCGCGCATGGCGGCGATGACTTTGTCACTCGTCAGGTGGCCGCCTCCCGATGCGCACCAGACGTTGATGCCGTTGCTGTTGACGATCAACAGAAAAACGTCCAGCCCCTGGGTGTCGCGCAACAATCGCCGCACGGTCAGATCGTAATTGCCGCTGACCAGCACCGGCGAACCGGCAGCGGGCTTGCCGATGGCATACAGCCCCGGTTTCACCGCCGGGTAGGGTGGGACGTTGCGCATGATCAGGCACCACAGGTCTTTGGCCAGTGTCCAGGGGGTGACGCGATGGCGCAGTTGGATGATGTGGGGTTGTGTGGCGCTCTCTGCTTGAACCGAGACCTGAGCGGTGACGACAGCCAGGCTGCCGCCCAGGTAGGCGGCGGTTTCTTGGGCCTCAAAGCCGGCCTGGCGCAACATGGCCGGATAATCGTGCAAGACGTGCCTGGTGGTACGCGTCAGGAGCCAGGTGAGAAACAGCAGCGGCGCGCGCACCAGCCAGAAAAGCAGCCTCGCCGGCAGGGTGCGGGGCGACACCTCGTCGGCCAGGATCAGGCAGCCGCCGTCGACCAGCAGCCGGCGGCAGCCCGAAAGGATGTACCCGGCTTCTTCTGCCGATAGCTCGCTGAGCAGCAGGCTCAGGACGATCTTGTCAAAGCTTTGGGCCGCAAACTGGCTCGTGGCCGAGGCGGCGTCGATCATGTGCCATTCGATGCGTTCGGCCAGCCCGGCTGCAGAGACACGCCGCCGGGCCACCGCCAACATGCGCGGCGAAATGTCGATGGCCGTCAGCCGCGCGCCGCGGCGGGCGCATTGCAGCGTCAGCGCGCCGGTGCCGCAGCCGATTTCCAGCAGCCGGTCGTCCGGATCGATGGCGGCAACAATACGCTCGTGCACCTGTCGGATGCGGCCGAGCGTGAGCAGCGCGATCCCCCGATCGTAATCGGTGGGTGACGTTTCCAGCCACTTCATAAAAACGGTTGCCATCGCGGCGTTCTCCTTCGAGCCTGGCCCACGTTCTAGTCAGACAGGCGCAGCCGCAAGTAGCGACGGCACGATGCCGGCCAGAGATCCAATCCCAGCCAGAATTCACCCCGGCCTGGGAGAAACAGAACGTTGAGCAGTGTATCCTGGCCGCAGATGCCGGGCTGGCGGCTTGCCAGCGCCGCCAGGGCCTTTTCCTGGTTGAGCCAGTCGGCGTTACGTTTCAGCAGCGGCTCCAGCGCTGACCCGGCCGGCACAGAGACGATGTTGTCCTGCGGCGTTTCGGGTTGAGGCCGTATGTCGTACCTCTGATCGCCAAACGTGATGGCGGTGGCTGTCTGGTTATTACCATCGGCGATGAGCAAATGGAAGGTGGCCTGGTAAGGCCGGGCAATGGCCTGACGCAGGGCCTGTTCGCCGTTTCGAGCCTGGACCAAAAGCTGTCGCGTCAGTAGAGCCGGGGGCGTCTCGAGATCCTCCAGACGGCCATCTGTTGAGGGCGTGGCGCACACCGCCACCCCCGACTGGTTGACGCCACACCACGCTCCCACCTGACCGCTCCAGGTGAGGGTAGCGTGTGGTTGACCTTCCTCCGGCTCATAGATCAGCACCAACAGGTGACGCCGCAACCGCGTGGCCTGGCCGGGAGCGTCCAGAAGGTAGCCCAGCAGAGCACCCTCTGACGAGCCAGAGGCGCTGGTAGCAGGCTGCCGGGCGACAAAGGCCAGCGCCTGGAGCTCCAACGTGGGGGGGGAGGCTGTGGGTAGCAGGGGGTACGGTGTGAGTCGATTCAGCGCCAGGTTCAGCAATAACAATTCCTGGTAAAGCAGGCCCGCTCCGTCGGCGATGCCACGCAATTCCTGTTGCAGTTCAGGGGGCAGCAGGGCCTCGATCTGTTGCGCCTGGGCCAGCAGGATGCCGTGCGACTCGCCCGACTGGAGGATCGTTCGGTCGTAGATGGCTTCTCGTAGCCAGCGTTGAATGTTCTCTCGTTGGGCGGCGCCGTGCTGGTAGCCCATCTCGTAGGGTGTGCCGCGCAGGTGAAGAATCTGGAGATGACCGTGATCGGTGACGATGGCCGGCGAGATTGTGCCGCCAGAAGCGGCCGCCGGGCCGATGATCCGGGGCGTGATGGGCCTGCCGGCTGCGGCGCCTGCGATGAGAATGAATACGATCCGGATGAGCCTGCTCACACTGCGCTTCCCGGTTAGCCTGTTTCCAAGAACGTGCGATACCAGGTCAGCGTTTCCTGGAGGCCCTGCTCCAGACTCCAGGCCGGTTTCCAGCCCAGCAGGCGATTGGCCCTGGTGCTGTCCAGGTATTGGTCTTGGATCTCGTGCGGCGCCTGGTTCAGGATGATCGGCTTCAGATCGCTGCGCCCGGCGACGCGGCAGATGGCATCGATGATTTGCAACACACTTTTGGGATCGTTCATGCCAAAATTCAGGGCTTCGCCGTGGATGCCCGGATCGTCCATGCGTTCGGCCAGCAGCAGGTAGGCGGCCACCACGTCTCTGACATAGAGGTAATCGCGGGTCATGGTGCCGTCAGAACGCACCACAGGCCGCTCGCCGCGCAGCACGGCGCGCATCGTGCCCGGCACAATGCGGTCCCAATGCAGGTCGCCACCGCCATAGATATTACCGCAGCGGGTGACACACACCGGCGTGTGGTAGGTTTTGGCAAACGCCTGAGCGATGAGATCGGCGCAGGCTTTGGAAACATCGTAAGGATACTGGCCCCGCAGGGGCATTTCTTCGCTGTAGGGTAGCCTGTCTTGTAAACCGTAGGCTTTGTCGGTGGAGGCGGTGACGATGCGTTTGACCGTTGGGCTGTGCCGGGCGGCCTCCAGCAGCACCCACGTGCCCCGCACGTTGGTCTCGAGGGTGGGCAGCGGGGCGCGGTTGGCCGGCTGCACCAGGGCCTGAGCAGCCAGGTGAAAGACGGTTTCGATCTCACGCTCGTTCAGCAGACGCTGCATCAGCTCATAGTCTGTCACCGAGCCGTAAACGCGCCGGACGCGCCGGTCGTAGCCGGAGCGGGCCAGTTGCGAGCGGGGGTCCTCGTCAAAGATGAGGCCGACGACGCTGGCGCCGCGGTCGATCAGCTCGATGGTCAGCCAGGAGCCGAGGATGCCGGTGCAGCCGGTGACGAGGACGTTTCGGTCGCGCCAAAAAGCGCCTGGCTGGCCGTTCACGGCCAGACCTTCCACGGCGCCTTTCCACTGTCCCACAGTTCGTTCAGTGTCAGGGCATCCTTGAAGGTATCCATCGATTGCCAGAATCCACGGTGAGGGTACATCATCAACTGGCCATCGGCGGCCAGGCGGGCCAGCGCTCCGCTTTCCAGGTCGATGCGGTTGTCGCCGGTCAAATAATCGAACACGGTTTGCTCAAAGAGCATAAAGCCGGCGTTGATCCAGTGGCCCAGTCGGGGATACTGCTCGTAACCGGTCACGCGATCACCCTCTGCCAGTGTCATGATGCCGTACTGGTAGTTGGGCTGGACGCCGGTGACGGTGGCCAGCCGGCCGTGTTGGCGGTGAAAATCGAGCAAGTGATCCAGGTTCACGTCGCCCACGCCATCGCCGTAGGTCACAAAAAAAGGACTGGTGTTGATGTGGGGTTGCACCTGCTTGATGCGGGCGCCTTTGTTGGCCTCCAGGCCGGTGTCTATGAGGGTGATGCGCCAATCGCTCTCGTGGTTCATATCGTGGAAGGCCGGCTCGGACGGTTGGCCCAGCGTGAACGACAGATCGCGGTTCATCATTTCATAATCGAGAAAATAACGCCGGATCAGGTCGCCCCGGTAACCCAGGGGCAATACAAAGTCTTGATGGCCGTAGGCGGCAAAGATCTTCATGATGTGCCACAGGATGGGCCGCTCGCCGATCTCTACCATCTCTTTTTTCACCGTGCGGTCGCCGCCGCTGATGCGGGTTCCGGCGCCGCCACACAGGATGATCACTTGCACGAATACTTCTCCCGCGCCAGTTCCGAGACCTGCGCCGTGAGCTCGAACACGCGCTCGGCCATGTCTTCGCGCAGCGTGCCGGTGCCGCAAGCAGGGCTGACGAGTGAGGCGGCCAGGATCTGTTCGCGTGGGATGCCCTTACGCTCCAGGTGGCTCCAGGCGCGCTCCAGGTGGCCCAGCAGGCTCTCGGCGGTTTCGTAGAGGATGTGATCGTTGTGCGGCACGATGCCCCAGGCCACCACGCCGCCGCGCTCCAAAAAGGCGCGCACGGCGTCGGGGTAGAGGGCCAGTGTGTGGCCATAGCCGTAGGCGTCAAAGCTGAGCACGTCGATGCTCGTCTCTAGCAGGATCGACCAATCGGTGTTGCCGCAGCAGTGGGCGCCTTTGAGCCCCTGGATGCCCAACAGCACCTCTTCGATGAGGGTGATGACCTGATGGCGTTGGATGGGGATGAGCGCCGAGCCAAAGTTGGCCAGGTAAGGCTCGTCGACAAAGACGATCGTTTCGGAAAAGGCGCGCCGGAGCTGTTGCTCTTGCCAGGCGGCTTTGAGGCGCAGGAATTTGGCGATGGCATCGGCCAGGATCTCGTCGTACAGCAGCGGTCGCCGGGTCTGGTCTGATACACGCAGGCCCCAGCTCACCGGCCCGGTCACCTGGCCCTTGATGGCCAGCAGAGTCGCTCTGTGCTGCGGCAGGCGCTGCAAAAAGGCCTCGAGACCGGCCGCGTGATCGGGTGTGACGCGGCCGAATTCCAGGTCGTTGTTGAGGTACGCCAGGTAAAGCTGCTCCAACGCCGCGTCCAGATCGGCCTCTCGATCCACATAGATGCGATTGGCTTCCGAATCGACCACCAGACCGGGAAAACGCTGGCTGAATTGGGTGTACATGTTCTCCAGCGGGCTGCGGCGGGGCAGTTGGGGCCAGGTGGGAATTTGGGGAAAATGGCGGAAGGTCAACTCGCAGGCGATGGTCGCATCGGCGTGGGGCATGCTGCCGATGTGCATGGGCAACAGGTTGGGTTCAAAACGCCTCATATTCAGACTCTCTCTTCACAGGGCGTCACGTTTCGGCCAGGACAGCCTGCCGCAAATTGCGCCCGAACGGTGGGTAGATGACGCCATTTTCGGTGATGATGCCGGTCAGGTAACGATGGGGCGTCACGTCGAAGGCCGGGTTGTAGACCGGCACTCCTTCTGGAGCCACCGGATGGCCGGCGCAGTGCGTCACCTCGCGAGGCGAGCGTTCCTCGATCGGGATCTGGTCGCCGTCGGGCAGCGCCAGGTCCACCGTAGAAACGGGCGATACAGAATAACAGGGCAGGCCGTTCTCGTGGGCCAGCACGGCCAGTTTGTACGAGCCGATCTTGTTGGCCACGTCGCCGTTGGCCGCCACACGGTCGGCGCCAAAAAGCACCATATCCACCTGCCCGGTGCGCATCAGGTGACCGGCGGCGTTATCGGCGACGAGCGTGCAGGGGATGCCATCGCGCAATAGCTCCCAGGCGGTCAGGCGCGCGCCCTGCAAGCGGGGGCGTGTTTCGTCCACCCAGACGTGGATCTGTTTGCCCTGTTCCCAGGCTGTCCGCACCACACCCAGCACGGTGCCAAAATCCACCGTGGCCAGCGCGCCGGCGTTGCAGTGGGTGAGGATGTTGTCGCCATCCTGGATGAGTGTCGCGCCGTGAGCGCCCATGCGTCGATTGATGGCCACGTCTTCGTCTGCCAGAGTTAACGCCTCCTGGATCAGGGCCTGCCGGATGTCATCTGGCGTGGCATCCTGGTCTGCCAGGGCACGGGCGCGCCGGAGCAGCCGCTCCAGGGCCCAGGCCAGGTTGACGGCGGTGGGCCGGGTGGCGCGCAGGTCGTCGGCGGCGCGGGCCAGGCCGGCCAGCAGCCCACTGACGGTGGCGGCGCTGTTCTGTTGGGCGGCCAGAGCCAGGCCATAGGCTGCCGTCGCGCCGATGGCTGGTGCGCCGCGAACGTACATATCTTTGATGGCCCACGCCACGTCGCGATAGTCATCGAACTCGACGAACACCAACTCGTGCGGAAGCTGGCGCTGGTCGATCAGCCGCACTTTGGCCTGGTGCCACTCGACGGTACGCATGTCGTGCTCCTCGCAGGCTGAATTGCAGAAATCCTATCCGGGGCAAGTGGGCAGATGGTAACACACAAGGGGAGATTTGTCAAACATCGGCTCGAGTGTCAGTGTCTGTTTTGGGCTCTTGGGCCCAGCCGGTGGGCCGCATTTGTTCCGTCTGGCGCTGGATGATGCTGGCGATATCGCGGGAGACGTCGTGGTAGGCCTCGAACCACTTGGCCATCGTGGCGCGATTTCGCTCGGCCTCCTCCCGGCGCAACCGGGCGGCATAGGCCTCGCGTCGTTTGTCGATTTCGGCCTGGACTTTGTTGGGGTTGCGTACCTGTTTGAACTCAAAAATGCCCTGTCCGGCCGTTTCGATGGTCACATCGCCCAGTTTGAGTATGCTGGCCCAAAAACCTTTGGTGGAGGCGCTGGTGTTCTGGATGTTGTCCAGGCTGGCCTGCCGCCTGCTTTCGCGCAACAAGAGGGGCGTGCGTGTGATGTCGATGATGTGGGTGTCGCTGGCGATGTAAAGGTCGTTGCGCCAGTCCTCCACTTCCCAGGCCAGCCAGCCCAAGGCGGGAATGGTCAGCAGGCCCAGGATCAACAGCGTCGTATCGGCCACGGCAGCCTGGTACGAGTCCGTCAGAAACCATCCCATACGCCAGCTGACAAAGCCGCCTAACAGGCCCGCAAACACGGCGCACAGCAGCATGGGGCGCCAGGTTCTTTTGAGCAGGACGCCCCAGTGTTTGCGCCAGATGACCTGGTTCTTTTCGCAGATTTCCATACGCGGCAGGTGCGGGTGGCGCAAAAAGGTGGCGATGCCCGAACCGGTCATCGTCTGGCGCAGTCGACGCGCCAGCCAGTTTTCGCTGAGCAAAGTCAGCCAGGCCGGACGATGAGGTTTGGCCGGGGCTGCTTGCTCCTGGATCACGTCGTCCAGCACACCCAGGCCGATGGCCTGCCGCAGGGTCTGACGCAGCTCGGCGCGTTCGGCGGCCATCACACGAAACTTGGCCCGCGCTATCTGCTCAAATATCACGTGTTGGAACTCTTCGGGATCGGTCACGTACACCAGTTCCACCAGTCCACCGGCTGCGCCGGCGGTGGTGATACGCACGTGACCGTAGCCCAACAACTCACCCCACAGGTTTTGTACGATGCCAACGTTCTGCACCTGGTGGATGGGCAGCTCCTGGCGGGAGGTGGCGCGAAAAAGCTCGTTTTCGATGTGGATCACGCGCTGCGTGGTGATGATGTGATAATCGTTGCGCCAGTCTATCCAGTGCCAGGCGAACACCCCGATCAGGGTGAGGAGCCACACGGCAGTAAACGAGAGGGGCAGCCACTCCAGACCGCTGGTTACGTTTTGGGGCCCCAGCCAGTAAGCATCCACCGCGAGCAGGGCTCCGCCCAGCAGTCCCAGCAGTAATGCCGACGGCGCAAGGGCGCGCACCAGGGCCACCCAGTGTTTGAGATCCATGATCTCGACGATTTCACCCGGCTGTTGGCCGGGAAAGGGGCTGGCTACCCGCTTGCGCTCCACCTCCGGCCGGACTTGCAATTTTTTGAGGGCGCTGGGGGTTTTCTCCAGAAACTGATCGAAAGAGGCTTTGTTGATGTAACACAATTCGACGTAGGTTTTGGTGACGACGGTGGCGTCGCGAGGCTCACCCACCAGCAGCGAGGTTTCACCAAAGGCATCGCCCCGTTTGATGGCCTTGACCGGTCTGCTTTGACCCTTTTCGTCCATATGATAGGCCACCAGTTCACCCTCGCTGACGATAAACATGGTGGTGCCGATATCGCCCTGCTCCACCACACGCCGCGCCGGGGGGTAAAAAATGATGCCCACGTAACTGGCGAGTTTTGCCAGCTCTTCCTCGGAAAGCTGGCTGAACAGCGGCACCTGTTCGAGCAGGGGGAGGGCCTCCGGCCCCAACAGCAGTCGTTTGATGGTGGGATGTTTTTGGGTCAGGTTCTGAAAATCTTGCCGGTCGAGGGAAAGTAGATCGACCGTTGTTTCGGCGATGACCGAGGCCGAGCGTGGCCGGTGACCCATCAAGGCCCGTTCGCCAAAAACGTCGCCATTGGAGAGATAACCCACCTCGGTGTCTCTATCGCCGACCTTGGCCTGCACGGCCACCCGTCCCATCTCGATGGCGTAGAACTTGGATTCTTCCGCCCCTTGTTGGCAGATCACCGTGCCCTGTGGATGGCGCTCGTGAACCACCACGCGGGCCAGGTCTTGCAGCGCCTCGTCTTCCAACAGCGCCAGGCGATCGATTCGCTTCAGACGTTGCACCATCTCGGGTGGGTTCATGGGTTTGCCTCTTGCTCAGGCGCCAGACCTGTCGTCTGAGACGGATGGCCGGCGTATCTCCACGCGACCATCGGGGTAAAACAGCGTGCCCACGTCGCCCAGGCTATCGGCATCGGTGACCCAGAACACCTCACCCATCTCCTCTGGACGGAGCACACGCGTCACCAGCCACACCCTATCGCCCTGATAATACCGTCCGCCGGCCTCAAAGGCGGCCCGGGCCTGCTCGTAGGTCAACATGGTGGTTTATCTCCTCTCCATCCGGGTGTTGCGTTTCAGGCATCCTGAATACTGCGGCGACGCGTCAACCAGCGCCACAAACGCCTGATGTGCTGGGGTGTGAGGCTGCGCTCGCTGTCGAAATAACGTATGGCTGCCTGGCCGATGGTCCAGGTGCCCACCGCGGCGATAACTCCCGAGACGGCCCACCCCACGCCGGGCAGCAACTTGGTCACTTTGGCGGCCAGGTAACGGAAAGTGATGCCGCCGGCGATGGTGCCCACCAGCTCTCTGGCGCGGCGGGCTGTCACCGATTGCCCATAGATGGCCGCCAATCGCAACACCAGCCGCACCTGGACGCTCAACAGCAGCGGGATATCCAGGCCTGGCACCGGCTCGGCCCCCACCAGCGCGTTAAACGTGCAGGCGTTGCGCATCAGGCGGCGGGCCGCCTGACGACGATAGGCCGGCAGCGCCCGGCCCAACGAAACGGCCAGGGTTGGGTGGGCTTCGATGATGCGCGGAAAGAGCCACTCGGCCAGGCCGGTCTCCCTTTTGGCCGATATGGGCACGACCATAGTGCCCAGTTGTGCTTCGATGTGGCCGAGAACTTGGGGCAGCTCGGCCCGGCTCAACAGGTCGATCTTGTTGAGCGCCACCATTAACGGCCGGTTCATCTGGCTGAGCTGTCGATAGAGGTCCAGATCAGATTGGCGCAGGCCGGCGGCAGCGTCCAGCAGCAGCAGGGTGAGGTCAGATTCTGCCACGCTGCGCCACACCAGTCTGGCCCGGTCGAGGCCGTTGACCTGGTCAAAGCCGGGTGTATCCACCAGGATGAACGGCCCCAGTCGCTCTCGCAGGGGGATGCGGGTGGTGCCGGGTTGTGCACTCACGGCCGAGACCTCGGCTCCATTGAGGGCATTAAACAGCGTGGACTTGCCAGCGTTCACCGATCCCACGATGGTCATCTGGGTTTGGGTTTCCTGCTCCACCTGCTGCACCAGGGTCTCCCAATCCAGCGAGGTCAGAAAAGAGCGAATGTCTCGTAGTGTTGCCGGCAGTTTTGGCCTCACCTGCTGAGTCCTTGATCTTGTAAAGACGTAACTCTCAATACATTTTGATTCTTTATTGCAGAGGCGCAAAGGCATTGACTGAAACAAGTTTAGCACACTTTTGGGGGCTTGACAAGGAGCTTTTGTGTTTCCTGGGCTTTGCGAGTATAATGCGGCCAGTCTGCATCGCGTCTATCACCTCGCTGCCTGGCTGCAAGCCCGAAAGGATCGAACCATGAGCACCAGTCGTCGTGTTTACTCTCCCGCGCCTTCACCGCTCCTGGGACCGGCCCGCTTTGTGCTGTGGGTGATCTTGCCTCTGTTGGTGGGCATCATTCTGGCTATGGCTCTGGTGCCTGTGCCACAGGTGGGGGTCATTCGTTTTCAGGATGTCATCTGGAGCGAGAGCGCGGCTGGCCTGAGCGTGCTGCTGGATCGCGCCCGCGACGATCCCAACATTCGAGGCGTCGTGCTCGAGATCGACAGTCCGGGTGGTGAGGTGACGGCCACTGAAGAGCTGTATTACCGCCTCCTGGAGTTGCGCCAGACCAAACCGCTGGTGGTCAGCATCGACTCGATGGCGGCCAGCGGCGGCTATTACATGGCCGCCGCTGCGGATCACATCTTTGCCAAACCGGCCTCCACTGTGGGCAATGTTGGCGTCATCAGCTTTTTGCCCTCAGTGGATGAGCAACGCTTCACCGACGAGGATTACGTCTCTACCGGGCCGTTCAAATTCTCAGGCGGCAGCCGCGGCGATTACATGCGCCAGATCGAGCTGATCAAGCTGGGTTTTCTGGAGGCCGTTTTTGCCCAGCGGGGCGCCAGGCTCCAGATCGATCGGCAAACGCTTTCCAGCGGCGAAGTCTTTTTGGGCTTGCAGGCGCAGCGGCTGGGCCTGGTGGATGATCTGGGCGCCAACAGCGAGGCGGTGCAAAAGGCCGCCCGTCTGGCGCAACTGGCTCACTATCAGGTGGTGGATGTGGCGGCGCTGGTCTTTGGCGAACAGCCGCCGCTGGAAGAATCGTCCTACGGCAGCCTCGAAGAGGTCTTGGCCCAGAGCGACCCGGCCTGGAAACAGGGCTTTTATTATCTCTACATCGAGCCTGAGAAGAGGAGGTAGTAGCCGTGAAGCCGCGAACCCAAAAACTCCTTCTGACGCTTGGTCGAGTCTCTCTCTTTTTGGTTTTGTTGCTGCTGCCCACGGCGCTGCGGGCAGGCTTTTACTACCGCCGCATCTATGCGCCCCAGGCCGTGCCGCGCCCCGAACTCGGCGCGGTCGATGTGCCCACCGTGGCCCTGGAAGCCCCCGCCGACCGGGACGTTCGACAGGGCAGGGGACGGATCGTGATCGACCGGGCGCACGAAAACACGCTCGACGATGCCGACCTGAACGTGCTGCTGGCCCGTCTCACCGCCCGCAGCATCGAGACCGTTTCCCTGTTGCCCGGCGATCCACTCTCAGACGCGCTGCGTGATGCCATAGCGCTGGTAGTGATTGCGCCGCATCTGCCCTTTCAGGTCTGGGAGATCGAGGCCGTGCAGCGCTTTGTGGAACAGGGTGGACGGGTGCTGCTGATAGCCGATCCGAGCCGTTATTCTTTCCGCTACGAGTACGACGATTATTATGGCGAGTATGCCGTGCCCGAATCAGACGTGGCGTCGATCAACAGCCTGGCGGCTGCTTTTGGCCTCTCTTTTGCCGACGACTATATCTATAACACCGCCGAGAACGCGGGCAACTTTCAGTACGTCGTGCTCCAAGATTTTGCCTCCCATCCGCTGACCGCCGGCCTGGAGCAGGTGATCTTTTACGCCGCCCACTCGATTGCCACCGGCGAGCAGGCTGTCGTCACCGCCGATGAACACACCTCCTCCTCACTGAGCGAGCAGACCGGCGGCCTGGTGACGGTCAGTCTGGACGGCAACAGTCAGGTACTGGCCGTTGCCGATTTCACCTTTATGACCGAGCCTTACAACGGCAGCGCCGATAACAACCGCCTGGTTGCCAACATTGCCGATTTCCTGGTCGGCGCGGAACGGGTCTATACCCTGACCGACTTTCCTCACTTTTTTGGTGATGAGGTGCATCTGGTGCCGCTGATGGGCCTGAGCCAGGACGATGCCCTGGCAGTAGATGCCATCGAGCAGGCCAACAGCCTGCAATCGACCTTTGAGGCGGCCGGCAAACGGCTGTACTGGCGCGCCCAACCGCAGGCCGGGCACGATACCCTCTTTCTCGGGCTGTACGGCGGCGTAGATTTCGCCGCCGAGCCGGGGCAGATCCTCGCCAGCCGCGGCATCTCGTTCACGCTGGAAACCATCGAACGGGCGCGCGCCACCCCCACCCCCACACCACGCCGCACCCCCACCCC
>JBMOMT010000013.1:0-26382 GCA_049324835.1 Chloroflexota bacterium
GTCCCACGTGTTTCCTTGCCCGCCAGAAATTCCGCCCGGCTCACTATGCCGCGCGCGGACGAGGCTTTGAAACATGGCGCGGCCTGCTCCTGGCCGTCTGTATACGCTCGGACGGGCAAATACAAAATCGCCCCGCTCCCTGTGGTGGGCCAACTCGAACGGCTCGACGCCTGGAGCGGGGCGATTTGTAGGGGCACAGCATGCTGTGCCCCTACCGTCTCACCGTCTGAATTCCTCCACAAACCGCCGCCAGTGAAGGCCGGCGCTCGAAAGCAGCGTATCGGCGCGGAACAGGCGCGCCGAGAGCAACACCAAGAGATACGTCGTCGCTGCCAGGCCCAGCAGGCTCACAACCGGCTGCCACAGCGGCACGCCGCCCGTCACCAGCCGCGTCACCATCGAAGTCGGCGCGGTCAGCGGGAACAGGCTGAGAAACGTCGCCAGCCCGCCGTGCGGCGTCTGGGAAAAAACGGTGTTCAACCACAAGGGGACCATCAACGGCAACAGGGCGATGAACGTGAATTGCGTCCCCTCGCGCGCCGTAGGGGCCAGCGCGCCGATGGCTCCCAACGCCGAAGCGTAGAGCAAATAACCCAGCAAGAAATACAGCACCCCCCAGATAAGAAACCCCGGCGGCAGCGTAAAAGTCCCCATCACGTCTAACAGATCCAGGCGCTGGTTCAAGCCCAACAGCGCCACCCCGGCCCAGATGCCCATCTGAAGCAGGGCCGCCACGCCCAAACCCACCACCTTGCCCAGCATCAGTTCGCGGGGGCGCAGGCTGAGCAGCAGAATCTCCACCACCCGATTCTCTTTTTCTTTGGTCACGCTTTGAAGCATAAAGCCGCTGCTCATGGTGATGACAAAAAAGAAGATGAACATCGTGGCATAGGGCACCCAGAAACTCATCGAACCGCTCAAATTCGCCCCTTCGGTGGTGTCTTTCTCAGGCGCCAGCTTTTTTCCCATCACCGAGGGGGTGGGATTCAACAGCACCGTTGTCAGGCCTTCGTCACCCACCAGGTTGTATTGCACGACATACTCGAACACACCCGCGCCGCCGCCGCCCTCAAAGCTGCGAAAGGGCATAAAGTCGCTGTCTATCAGAACCACCTCACCCGTTTCGACAAAATTCGCCGGGATGAGAAAATACCGGCGCAACACGCCCGTTTCCAGCGCCGCCTGCGCCGCAGCCCGATCCGGATAGGCGCGAAACATCGCCGGTGGGATTCCCTCTGGCCATTGGACGATCAGACCGGCTTCGTCCACATAGCCGATGACCTGTGTATCCGCCACCTCGCTGCCCGGCGCAAATTCCTCCTGACTCTCTTCGATGGATTTTTCGGCCAGCAACTGTGTGCCCGCCGAGAGGCCCACGATCAGCGCCGGAAACAGAAACGTCATCAGCCAAAAAGACCGTTTGCCCAGAGTGGTGGCGATTTCGTGTTTGATGATGAGCAAGACATTGTGCATGGTATTCCCCCTTCACACATTCAAACCCACTAAACCCCGAGCCGCAGGACGTGCGCGAGCCCCCGGAGTGTGATGCGCTGGCCGTAGCTCAGCATGCTCACACGAAAGATACGCGCCGAGGCCCAAACACTCAGTCCGGCGGTGAGGACCAGCAGCCCCCAACCACCGATCAACTGCCAGACCGGGATGGCCGTCGCCCCCCAGCGAAGCATGACGGTCAGAAAGGCCGTGGTGGGGAACAACGTCAGCGCGACCAGGATCGGACTATCGGGGTTAAAGAATACCAGCGTCATGAAGAAAAAGGGCAATACAAAGAGCATGTTGAGCACACCCGAGATCTGCTGCCCCTGGCGGGTCTCGGTCACCATGCTGCCGATGGTCATCATCATGCCGGCGATCAGCACATAGGAAGGGAGAAAGTAGAGCGCGGCCACCAGCAGGAATATCCACGGCACCTGGATGTTTTGCAGCGGCTCCAAAAACTGCGCGCCGACGATCACACCCACGGCAGCCGTCATCACCCAAACCGATAACTGGCTCAGCACCAGCGATACCAGCCCCACCGCCTTGCCGATCATGAGCTGCTCCGGCGTCAGCGAGGTAAAAATCACCTCGACCGTACGATTCTCCTTTTCGTCGGTCACGGCCTCCAACAAGTATCCACCCGAGGCCATCACCGCAAAAAAGAAAAAAATGGCCATGACCAGTGGAATGACGAACTGCATGAAACTCTGCTCACTCATCTCGCGCTGGCCATCGGCCGAGCGGACGACCAGGTTCATCCCCTCCAGCACACGCTGCCGCAGGCCATCTTGCACACTACCGGCCAGATTGACCCGCAGAAACGCGTCAAAATCGTCTCGCGCCGATTCGCCCGGCCAATCCTCCCAGTAGTGAATCGTCACCTCTGGCGATTCGAGGTAATTGGCCGGCAGAACGTAAAAGGCCTGGATGTCCCCCCTCTCCAGGGCAGCCGTCGCCGCCGCCTCATCGGGAAAGGACCGCATCGCCACGCTTTCGCCCTCGGGCAGCAGGCCGGCAGCCAACACGCCGGCCCGATCCACGTACCCCAGGGGCCGGTCGTCCGTTTTGCCGATGGAGACGACGATGCCGACGGTGATGACCGCAGCGATCAGCAGCGGCAGACCCAGCGTCACCAGCCAGAATGAGCGCCGGCGCACCTGTTTTAGATACTCGTGCCTGGCCACCAGCCACAGCTTACCCATGGCCTGCCTCCTCGTGCTTTTCTTCCTGCACCACGGAGATGAAAATGTCGTCGAGCGAAGGCTCGGCGATCTCGAACCGTTCGATCTTGATCCCCTCGCGGGTGGCCAGAGCGCGAAACACATCCTGGGGACTGGTTCCCGGTTCGAGGGCCATGTGCCATTCGCCGTTCTGCTGACGGGTTTCCAGCACGCCGGGCACATGGGCAAAATCACCCTGACCCTCGACCACCACCGCGTTGCCGGCGAAATCGCGTTTGATCTGCTCCACCGCGCCATAGAGCACCGTGCGCCCTTTGTTGATGAGCACGATGCGGTTGCACAACGCCTCCACCTGGTACATCTGGTGGGTAGACATGATGATCGTCCTGCCTGCCTGGCGCTGCTCCTCCATGATCTGTTTGACCAGCCGGGTGTTCACCGGGTCGAGGCCGGAGAACGGCTCGTCGACGACGATCAGCTCCGGCTCGTGGAGCAGCGTGGCGACGATCTGCGCCTTTTGCTGCATGCCCCGGCTCAGCTCCTGAACCTTCTTCTGACGATGCTCGTACAGGTCGAGGCGTTGCAGCCATTCGGTCAGACGCCGGCGCGCTGTGGCCTCGTCCAGGCCCTTGAGCGTGGCCAGATAAACCAGCGTCGGCTCCAGCTTGAGGTCTCTGTACAGACCGCGCTCCTCCGGCAGGTAGCCGATGCGGTTCTTTTTGGCTTCGTCCAGCGGGCCGCCCAACACCGCCACCAGACCGCTATCCGGCTTAAAAATGTCGAGCATCATGCGGATGGTCGTCGTCTTGCCGGCGCCGTTGGGTCCCAGCAGGCCCAAGATCTCGCCGGGATGCACTTCGAACGAAACATCACTGACGGCCCTGACAGGGCCAAAAGATTTGCTCACGTGAGAAACGGTTACAGTCGGCATGTTCTCCCCCATAGCCACGATCCAGTCGCTATCCTTCACAAACCCTGAAGACAATACGCATGCGGCCAGCCGGACGTTGCGCCCCTCGCCAGAGCCTGCAGACCGCAGGCTGAACGATTATAGCATAAAAAGAGGGCGCGGCAACTTCTTGCTTTTTCAATCACCTTTTGGTACAATGGGTGCAACAAGACACCAGGAGAACCACCATGCCCCACCTGCCCGACGACATCGAACATCGCAGGCGAACGGCCGCCGAGATGTTGCTCGACAGCGAAGGACTGACCGACGACCTGCAAGATGCTGCCGCCAAGAAATTGCTGGCCTGGGGCCTCGCCCAGGCTGAACGGCTGATCACGGCCACCACCGATCAAGACCCCGATCAGGCCACCAGCGGGCTGCGCCGTGTGATGCGGCGCGTCAACAGCCTGGTGGCCCGGCAGGCCAGCCTCGACGACGCCGAATTTGCTGCCGAGGTGAACGACCTGATGGCGCTGGCCGCGGCCAGGCTGCACCAACGACGCCTGCCAGAAACGGTTGCTGCGCAGTCGCTGCTGCTCGAAAGGGCCGGCCTGGACGAGGAAACCCTGGTCGAGCGGCTGGTCAGGCTGCTGGGCACTGGCGAGGCGGCCCCTTGGGAAAATACCCCATCCGCCAGCGGCGGCATCCCCTCCGAGCGCGCAGGCAACATCGACGGCCCCAGCGCGGCCTGGGCCATCACCTGCGCCGCCGAAGGCGATGACGAAACCGACGAGGACATACTCCCATGACCAAAACCAACAAAACGAGCCGCACCGCTTCGCTGGGCAGCACGCTGCTCATGATCCTGCTGGTGGCAGGATTGTTACTCCTGGACTGGCTCGGCGTCATCGAGTTGAACTTGCTGGACGGCGGCTCCGGCCCGGTGGTCGAAGAGCCAGGCGGCGCGTGGTACCAGGTCTACTTTACTGCGCCGCGTTATCCGGACGAGGACGAGTATCACCACGACGGTCTGGATGAACGGCTGGCGACGGCCATCGGCGAGGCGCAAAAGTCGGTGGACGTAGCGGCCTACGATCTGGATCTGACCCGCGTGACCCAGGCGCTCATCACTGCCCACAACGAGGGCCTGCGCGTGCGTGTGGTGGTCGATACCGACAATGTCGATCTGGAGCCGGTGCGTGACCTCGAAAAAGCCGGCATCGTGGTGGTGGATGACGAGCGCAGCGCCATCATGCACCACAAATTCGTCGTCATCGACGGCGCGACGGTCTGGACCGGTTCCTGGAACCTGACAGACAACGGCACCTACCGCAACAACAACAACGTGGTGGTGGTACAATCGGTGCGACTGGCGGAAAACTATACTGCCGAATTCGAAGAGATGTTCCAAGAGCGGTCTTTCGGGCCCGGCTCGGCGGCAAACACGCCACACCCAGAGCTCAACATCGGCGGCGTGCAGGTGGAAAACTATTTCGCGCCAGAGGATCAGGTGGCCCACAAACTCGTCCCACTGCTGCAAGGGGCGCAGTCGAGCATTCGCTTCATGGCCTTTTCGTTCACCCACGACGACATCGGCCAGGCCATGCGCGACCGGGCAGTGGCCGGCGTGAACGTTCAAGGCGTCTTTGAAGACCGCCAGGTGGACGACACTTTTAGCGAATATGGCCGGCTCAAACAGGTCAAAGGGGTACAGGTGCGTCTGGACGGAAATCCCTACGTCATGCACCACAAAGTCATCATCATCGACGAGCAGACGGTGGTGTTGGGCTCGTACAACTTGAGCAACAGCGCCGACGAAAAGAACGACGAAAACGTGCTGATCGTCCACGATGCTGAATTTGCCGCGCATTATTTAGCCGAGTTCCAACGCATCTGGGCCGAGGCGCAATGAAGGACTGACCGATCCACCGCTCAGAAAGGCGTGCCAGATGAGCCTAGAATCCGTTGTCGAGGGAGGCCAGGAAACCGTCACCCTGCCGGTCCGGCCTGCCCCGTCACCGCCCTTCGACATCTGGCAGACGACGGTGCGTCTGCTGCTGGCAGCGATGCTGACCCTGGTGTTGGGCATGGCTGTGGCCGTGCCAGCTTTCGAGTTGCTCTATGCCGGCCGCATCTATCCCGGCGTCACCACGATGGGCCTGCCCCTGGGCGGCCTGACCCCCAACGAGGCGGCGGCATTGTTGGCCCAGCGCGCCCAACCCATCACCGGCCCCAAGGTGATCCTCTATGACGCCGGCACCAACCAACGCTGGCCGGTCTCTCCCGCCGATCTGGGCGTTCACCTGGACACCGTGGCCATCTTGCACACCGCCTACGGCCACGGTCGCAGCGACAACCTGCTGGCGAGTCTCCAGACCCAGACCCGGCTGTTATTCGAGGGCCAGGATGTGCCCGAAATGTGGGCCTTCGACCAGGACAAGTCCTGGCTGTACCTGCAACTCTTGGCCGAACAGGTGAACCGCCTGCCGCAAGATGCCACGCTGGCCATGTTGAACCTGGAGCCACAGGCCATCCCCGGCGTGGTGGGCCGCACGGTCGATATCGAAACCACACGCGCCGCCCTCTTTGCCCAGATGCTGACGCACTCTGGAGGTGAGGTGCCCTTGTTCGTGCGCGAGACCGCGCCCCAGATAGTGGATGCCACGGCCGCTCAGGCCCAGATCGAGCGCTTTCTGGCCGGGCCGTTGACCTTCGCCCTGCCCCCGTCCGAGTCCGACGCCAACCCAGCCGGCCCCTGGACGCTGCTGCCCACCGACCTGGCCGGCATGCTCGTTCTACAAGTGATCCAGGACGAGAGTGGCGCCGGCCGCTGGCAGGCCCACCTGGACGCGCAGCCCATCGCCGACCTGCTGGCGACCATCGCTCAGGAGGTGCATCGTGATCCGGTGAACGCACGCCTCGATTTCGATACTACCAGCGGCGCCGTTTCCGAGACCTCGCCCAGCCAGCCCGGTCGCGATCTGGACCTCACCGCCGCGCTCGACCTGGCGCTGGCCCAGGTGACCACCCACGAGCGCACCGTTACCCTGCCGCTGCTGCCCATCGAGGCCGAGATTTCTGCGGCCAACGCCGCCGAGCTGGGCATCCGGGAGATGATCGGCGAAGGGGTCTCTTTTTTCCAGGGCTCTTCTCGCGGCCGGGCCACCAACATCCGCGTGGCAGCGGCTCGCTTTCAGGGGGTGATCGTGCCGCCGGGAGAGATTTTCTCTTTCAACGAGCACCTGGGCGAGGTGAGCGCGGCCGCCGGCTACGAAGAATCGATCATCATCTGGGGCGACCGCACCCGTTCGGATGTGGGCGGCGGGGTGTGTCAGGTTTCCACCACCGCCTTCCGGGCCGCCTTCTGGGCCGGTTATCCCATCGTCGAGCGGCACGCCCACGCCTTTCGGGTGGGCTGGTACGAGCCGCCGGTGGGCCTCGATGCCACCATCTATGCCCCGCAGGTGGATTTTCGTTTCCTGAACGACTCGCCCCATTATCTACTCATCGAAACCGAGGTGAACGAGGCCGCGGCCACACTCTGGTTTCGTTTTTACAGCACCAGGCCCGACTTTACGGTCGAAATGGAAGGGCCGTTCGAAAGCAACCGCGTGCCTTTTCCGGAGCCCATCTACGAAGAGGACCCCAGCCTGGAGCCGGGGCAGCAGGTGCAGATGGAATGGCCCAAGGACGGGCTGGACGTGACCATCTATCGGGTGTTCAAAAAAGATGGCCAGGAGATAGATCGAGATACGTTTTTCAGCCATTTCCTGCCCTGGGCGGCTCGCTTTCGGGTGGGGCCACAACCGTTGGAGCAAAAAGAGGCTGAAGCGACAACAGACAGATAGTGCGGCGGGGGCGCACGATCACCATCAGGAGGAAGGCATTGGCCGGAGAAAAAGTGCTCGTCATCGACGATCGAGACGATAGTCTCCAATTCATGACCGAATACATCCTCAAACCTAATGGCTACCACTATATCACCGCCAAGGACGGCGAGGCAGGCCTGCAGCGCGCCCTCAACGAAACCCCCGACCTGATCATCATGGACCAGCGCATGCCCAAGATGACCGGCCTGGAGGTGCTGGCTGCGCTCAAAAAAACCAAGGCCGAGATTCCGGTGGTGCTGATGACGTTTCACGGCTCGGAAGAGACGGCGGTGCAGGCCTTTCGGCTGGGCGCCAGAGATTACATCATCAAGCCGTTCGACACCGAAGAGATGCTGGCAGCCATCGACCGCGCCCTGGAGGAGCGACGTTTGCGTAAGGAGCGCGACAAGCTCACCCAGGAAGTGGTCCAGACGAACCGCCAATTGGAGCGGCGGGTCAAAGAGCTGAGCATCCTTTACAGCGTTGGCCAGTCGGTGACGGCTCTGCTGGACCCGGAAAAAGTGCTCAACCGCATCGTCGAGGCCGCCGTTTACGTCACCAACGCCGAAGAGGGGGCGCTGCTGCTGATCGACGAAGACAGCGGCGATCTGTACCTGCGCGCCGCCCGCAACCTGGGCGAGCAGTTTGCCCGCGGCTTTCGTATCAAGGTAGACGATAGCATCGCCGGGCAGGTGGTGAAAACAGGCAAGCCCTTCATCGAAAGCGGCGACGAGGCACGTCTCAAGGTGAAAACCGGCTACCTGGTGAAATCGCTGCTCTACGTGCCCCTCAGGGTGCAGAAAAAAGTCATCGGCGTGATGTCGGTGGACAACAAAGCCTCCAACCGGCCTTTCACCGACAACGACCTGTACCTGCTTTCGGCGCTGGCCGATTACGCCAGCATCGCCATCGTCAACGCGCAGTTGTTCGGCGAGGTCAAGTCCTTTAACGAAGAGTTGGAGCGCAAAGTTCAGGAGCGCACCCGCGAGTTGCAAGAGACCCAGGCGCAGCTCATTCAATCGGAAAAACTGGCCTCCGTCGGCGAGCTGGCCGCCGGCGTGGCCCACGAGATCAACAACCCCCTGGGCGTCATTCTGGGCTTTACCCAGGTCATCCTCAAAAAAATTCCAGAGGACGATGCTTTTAGCAAGCCGCTGCTCTCTATCGAGCGGGAAGGACTGCGTTGCAAAAAGATCATCCAGGGTCTGCTGGATTTTTCTCGACGCTCCACACCCACCTTCCAGCCGGTACAACTGAACGAGACGGTTCAGGCAGCCTGCGAGTTGATCGAGCACCAGTTCAGCATCAACAATGTCAGCCTGGTCAAGGGGTTTGCGCCCAACCTGCCCCAGATTCAGGCCGATGCCAACCAACTGCAACAGGTTTTCGTGAACCTGATCATCAACGCCTATCACGCCATGCCCAAGGGTGGTCAGATCCGCGTCACCACCCGCGCCGTAGGAGATAAAGTGCAGGCCATTTTCGCCGATACGGGTGTGGGCATCCCACCGGAGAACCTGAAGCGCATTTTCGACCCATTCTTCACCACCAAAGAAGTGGGCAAAGGCACCGGCTTGGGCCTATCTGTCAGTTATGGCATCATCGAGTCGCACGGCGGCAAGATCGAAGTGGAAAGTCAGGTAGGCGTGGGCACCACCTTTGTCATCACGCTGCCAGTGGAGCGCGGGGGCAACGGTAGCCAGGAGGGCTAACTTGATTGCCTTGCCAACCGTCGTCCAGGTCTATGCGGCGGTTATCGCCGTGGGACTGGCGATCAACCTGGCCCTGGGGCTGTATCTCATTCTGTGGGATCCACGCAACCCGGTCAACCGTCTGGTCTCGGCCATCCAGGGTCTGGTGGTCATTTGGGGCAGCACCAGCCTGTTCGCCTCGATCCTGGAGACGGGGCGGGTCACGCTGGCCGCTTTTTACGTCTTGCAGGTCAACGCGCTGGTCAACTATTTCGGCTCCAGCTTTGTGGGCTGCGCCTGGCTGCACCTGGCCCTGATCTTTCCCCGCCGCCGCGCCCTCACGCGCCGCCGCTGGCTCTACCCCCTGCTCTATGGTCCCAACACACTTTTTTACCTCTTGCGCCTGACCAACGCCCGGCACGAGCTCTTTTACCGTTTTTACCTGCAAGACGGCAGCTTTGTCAGCGTGCGCGGGCCGCTGTTTTGGGGATTCCTGGCCCTGACCTACAGCCAGGTGATCCTGGCCATATGGCTCATGGGCCGTTCGGCGACGCGCCTCGAGAACACCTTGCAGAGAAAACAGGCCGGCATCCTGATGGGAGCCACGGCGCTGGTTCTGGGTGGACACGTGGTGCGGGTGATCGCGCCGCATTTGCTGCCCATCGACCCTTCCACCCTGCTGCTCACCTTTAGCGGTGTGCTCTATACCTACGGCGTGCTGCGTTACCGGCTGCTTGGGCTGGCCACCATCCTGAACCGGGCTGTCGCCCATGCGCTGACCTGGCTGCTGCTGGGGGCGGCCATCTTTTCGGCCATCACGCTGCTACGCCCGGCCTGGCGCACGCTGCCCACGGGGCAGATCTCACTCATCACCATGCTGGGGTTCGCTGTTCTGTGCGCCTTTCGCGCCAGGGTGAGCGATCTGGTCGATCGGTCGCTCAACCCGGGCCAAAAAGCCTACGAACAATCGGTGCGCGAGTTTCTGGCCCAATTGACCAGCGTCGTCGGTTCGGATCAACTTTTGCCGGGTGTGGTCGAGTTTATGCTGGAAACCACCTATGCCACGAGTGGCGCCATCATTGTGCGTGATCAGATGAGCGGACACTTTGAGCTGCGCTACAGCCGGGGACTGGGAGAACTGGACGGCTGGACGTATCCGGTCAACGATCCCTTTTTCGGCTACCTACAGACACTGAAACAGGGCGACGTGTTGGAGCTGGCCCAGGTCACGGCCCATCCGCGTTATTACGACATACGTGATCTCGCCGAGTTGCGGCTGCAAGAGTGGCGCGCCGAGGTCTGCCTGGTGCTCAAGGTACAGGACGAGCTGATGGGCGTCATGACGCTTGGACCACGCGCCGGCGGGCGGTCGTTTGGCCGCTCCGACATTCGCCTGTTTTCCCAGGTGGCCCACCAGATGGCCATTTCGGTGTACAATGTGCTCTACTATGACGCCATCGTCGCCGCGCAACGACAACTGGCATCGTTAAACGAGGAACTGGAGCGGCGTGTCTGGGAGCGGACACGCGAACTGGCCCAGGCCAACGAGGAACTGCGTCAGGCCCATCAGCAGGTCATCCAATCGGAAAAGCTGGCTTCGGTGGGCAAACTGGCCGCCGGCGTAGCCCACGAGATCAACAATCCGGTAGGCGTGATCCTGGGATTCAGCCAGTTTCTACAACGCCAGATCTCACCCGACGACGTCTGCGCCCAGCCGCTGGCAGCCATCGAGCGAGAATCGATGCGCTGCAAACAGATCGTACAAAACCTGCTGGATTTCGCCCGCATGAGCGAACCGGCCATGCTCGAAATAGACCTGCACCAGGTTTTAGAGTCAACTTATCAACTTTTGGAGTATCAACTCTCCAGGGGAAAAGTCGAGATCGTGCGAGACTATACCTCAGACCTGCCCTCTATCGTGGCCGATCCGCATCAACTGCAACAGGTTTTCGTCAACCTCATGCTGAACGCCTACCAGGCCATGCCCCAGGGGGGACGGCTGACCATTCAAACCAGGGTCGAGGCCTCACAGGTGGCCATTGCCCTCACCGACGAAGGCATCGGCATTCCGCCGGCGAACCTGAGCCGCGTCTTTGACCCCTTTTTCACCACCAAAGAGCCGGGCCAGGGAACCGGCCTGGGCCTCTCGGTGAGTTATGGCATCGTAAAACAGCACGGCGGCCATTTCGACGTGCAGAGCCAGATTGGCCGGGGCAGCACTTTTACCGTTTACCTGCCTCTCGACCGGCAGAAACCGCCGGTCGTAGCCCGCCCGCCGAGATCAAAAACCAACCCCTGATCCAACCGCACCGGAACAGGCCGGCGCGTTTCCGGCCGGGCAGACAGCCCCTCAGAGCGCGTCGTGTTCGGCTTCGCGCGCCTCGCGCTCAAAGGGGTTATCGGTGTAGCCATCCTGACCGGCCAGCGCAAGCCGCACAAAGTGATAAACATAGGCCGGCATAAAAAGCGGGCCCCACTTTTCGTATTGCGCCACGTGCGCCAGCTCGTGGCGCAAGAGTTTTTCACCCGGCCGGGGGCCGGTGATGATGACGTGCCCGAAGGTGATGGCGGCATAACCCCGGTCGGAGTGATACTTGCGAAAGCCCCGCTCGCTCTCGAACACCAGTGCGCCGCGTGGCTCCCAACGCGGCCAATCAAAAGAGAGCAACCCCAGCAACAACCCCACCAGCGTGTTGGGCAAAGCCCAGAGCATCTTGAGGGCGCGCATCACTACCCCCCACCTGACACGGCGGGCGGCTCCTGCCGCGGCTTCCAGGCCGAGGGATGGCCCCATTCATCGGCCTTCCAGGGCAGGTTCTCCGGCCTGACCAGCGGCAGCACCTCACGGAAAAGCGCCAGCCGCTCCGGCCCGCTGAGCGGCTCAAAACTCTCGGCCACGGCCAGGTCTTTTTCCAACTGCTCCATCGTGGAGCAGCCCACAATGACCGTGCTCAGCGGCAGGCCCAGCGTGTAACGCAAGGCGCGGTCGTAGATATGGCCCAGCCGGTCAAAACCAAACACCTTCATACCCACCGTTGCCACCCCTCTGGCATTGGCGACAGGCAGGAATTCCTCGGCAAAACTATAGATGAAATGATCCATCACCGACGCCGCCACGAGCACGCTGTCGAACTCGAAGCGGCGTAAGGCTTCGATCTGTATTTGAGGGTCGGTGTGACCGCTGATGCTGATATGCCGCACAACACCCTGCTCTCTGGCCTGCACCATCGCCTCGATGGCGCCGCCAGGGGCAAAGCACCTGTCCAACTCTTCAAAGCTCCAGATGCTGTGCAGACGCCATTCGTCCACCTGATCCGTTTGCAGTCGCGCCAGGCTTTGCTCCAGTTGGCGCAGCGCGCCATCGCGGCTGCGATCGTTGGTTTTGGTAGCGATCCACATCTCTCGACGACGATGTCTGGCCACCAGCCCCAGCCGCTCTTCCGATTGGCCCGCCGAATAGACCCAGGCCGTGTCAAAGTAGCGTATGCCACGGTCGATGGCGGTATTGAGGATGGCTACCGCCTGTTCCTGGGTGCAGCCGTGCTCATCCACGATGCGTTGTGCGCCAAAACTCAGAATGGGAAAACGCTGACCGGTCTTGCCAAAAGGTCGGGTTTGCATGGGTTTCTCCTCGTATAATACGTTCGTAGTCAGGCACGTAACGACGTGGAGTGCCGTAGGACGCCACTCTGCTCCGCGGCGTGGCTCACTACGAACCTCCTTTCAAGCTCTCAGGCGCAACGCTTTTGGCCACGCCTACCGCGCCGCACCTTTTATCGGCGACCAGGCTCTGTCAACTGTGATTCGATGGGTGAGCGCCGACCCCATGTTCAGGTAGAGTCCCCAACTTGTTGGGGAACCTGCGCCACCAACCCCAACAAGTTGTGGATTCCCCACACCCTGGAGTGCTCCGACAGGCTGCTAGAGGCTACCACCCTGAAAAATGCGGTCGGCCCGGGCCTGAGCCTGGCGCAACACCTCGGCCTCGTCCAGGCTCTTGATGATACGATCCTCCATGAGGATCTGGCCATCGACGATGGTCGTCAGCACATCGTCGCCACGGGCCGTAAAAGCCAGCGTGTAATAGGGATCGTTGAGCGGCGTGGTGCGCGGGTGGCGGCCCACGTCCACCAGGATCAGGTCGGCCTTTTTGCCCACCTCCACCGTGCCGATCTGCTGCTCCAGGCCCAGGGCGCGCGCCCCCTCGCGGGTGGCCATGGCCAGAGCCGTGTGGGCCGGGCGCTGCTCGCGGCTCCAGGGATGCAACACGGCGGTCAGATAGATCGCTCTGAAAATATCCAGCGTGTCTTCGCTGCCGTTGCCATCGCTGCCGATGCCCAACGCCAGCCGGCGACCCACGAGCTGCGGCAGGGGCGCCAACCCACTCTGCAGCTTGAGATTACTGCCCGGATTGTGCACCGCGCCAAAAGTGGGCCGATCCAGGATGTTTATATCGGACGGTGAGAGGTGAACACAATGGGCCGCCAGCACGCGGTGCTCCAGGATGCCCAGCGCCTCCATACGCTCTGGCGGGCGCAGCCCGTGCTGGGCCAGCGAATCGGCCACCTCTTTGGCCGTCTCCGAAAGGTGGGTGTGGATGGGCGCCTGGAGCGCAGTCGCCACCTCCAACACCCGCTCGATGGTGCGCTCGGAGCAGGCATAGAGGGAATGGGGCGCCAGCCAGGGGATGATGCGGCCGTTGGCCGCGCCGCGGCAATCCTGGACAAAACGGGCAGCGCGGTCGATCTGGACATCGACTGCCTGACGGCCCGCCTCACCAAACGGTTCCATGATGCCCTCGCCCAGGCAGGCCCGCAGCCCGGCTCCGGCGATGGCCTCGGCGGCGGCGCTCTGCACAAAATACATGTCGGCAAAGGTCGTCACGCCGGCCCGGATCATCTCGGCAGCGGCCAGCATCACCGACCAGTAGGCGTCCTCCGGGGTCATTCGTTTCTGGTAATACCCCGTCCAGTCGAGCCACTCGAACAGCTCTGCCGCCGCTGCCGTGCCTTTAAAGAACGACATGCCCAGATGGGTGTGAGCGTTGATCAGCCCCGGCATCAGCAGCAGGCCGCGCCCGTCCAGCACTTTTCTGGCCGGCGTCATGTTCTGGCCGGTTGGCCGGACGGCGGTCATCACCTGGCCGTTGATGACCACATCGTGGTGTGGCAACAGCGCCAGTTCAGCGTTCATCGTCAACACGCTGGTATCGCGGATGATCAGATCGGCCTCAGGCATGACCCTGCCTCGTGAAAAAACAGGAGTGAACAGCTCGGATTAATGGCAAGCATTATACAACGCCCGTCCGGAAAAAGCAAGGTTTTGACCACGCTCCACGGGACGGCCTGCTTGACATCTGATTTAGGGGCAGTTATAATGACCTTGCATCAACCGCACGTTCCAGAATGCAGGATCGAGGGTCGTATGGTTGCTCAAACGGTGCAAGAGATGGACGTGAGCCGCTGGCTGGATCTCTCCGGGCAGGTGGCGGTCGTCACCGGCGGGGGGCGTGGCATCGGGCAGGCCATTGCCCGGCTGCTGGGCGCGGCAGGCGCAAGCGTGGCGGTGACGTTTCACGGCAGCCGATCGGGCGCCCAAGACCTCGTTGCCGGGCTGGAGGCCGCCGGTCGCGCCGCGATGGCCGTGCAGGCCGATCTGCGTCAGCCGGCCCAGGTGAATACGATGCTGGCTGCCATTCTGGAGCGTTTTGGCCGGCTGGACATCCTGGTCAACAATGCCGGCGTCTTTACCACCGCCCCGCAGACCGGGCTGAGCGAAGCCGATTGGGACGCCGTTTTTGATCTCAACCTCAAGGGGCTGTGGTTGTGCACCCAGGCGGCAGCGCGACAGATGATCGCCCAGGGGCAGGGCGGGTGCATCGTCAACCTGGCGTCCATCAACGGCGTGCATCCCGGTTACGGCGGCACGGCCCATTACGACGCCTCCAAAGGGGGCGTCATCGCCTATACCCGCTCGCTGGCCGCCGAGCTGGCTCCCCACGGCATCCGCGTCAACGCCATCGGCCCTGGCCTCACCGATGCCCCCGCACTGCGCGCCCAGGCCCCGGAACTGGTGCGCATGGTGCAAGAGCGCACCCCACTCAAGCGGCTGGGCCAGCCGGAAGAGATGGCGCGGGTGGTATTGTTTCTGGTTTCGCCGCTGTCGAGCTGGGTCACCGGCCAGACCATTTTCGTAGACGGCGGTTATTTGTTGACCTGAGGTCAGGATGAGTCTACAAACACTGGACCAACTCTTTTCCATCGCCAGAACCCACGGCCCGCGACACATGACCATCGCCGCGGCGCACGATCCAGAAGTGCTGCTGTCGGTCGAGCAGGCATGGCAACGCGGCATCGCCGGCGCCACGCTCATCGGTGATGCCCCGGCCATCGAGCGTTTCGCCGCCGACGCCGGCCTGACGCTGGCCGGCGCCGACATTATCCACCAGCCCGATAGTGTGCTGGCGGCGCGGCAGGCCGTGGCGCTGTGCCGCGAGGGCCGGGCCGACATCCTGGTCAAAGGGCAGCTCAAGACCAACGAACTGCTGGAGGCCGTGTTGGATCGGCACAGCGGCCTGCGCGACAAAAAGCTGCTCACCCACGTCGGCCTGTTCGAGATTCCGGGTTACGAGCGGCTGCTTTACCTCAGCGACAGCGGCGTGGTGATGTACCCCACCATCTGGCAGAAACTCGAGATCATCCGTAACGCAGTGGATGTGGCCCGCCGCCTGGGGCTGGAGAAACCCCTGGTGGCCATCCTGGCCGCGTTCGAGATCGTTCATCCAAAATCGATCGCCTCGGTGGATGCGCTGGCGCTGGCGCGTATGGCCCAGGAAGGCTGGATCAAGAACGCGCTGGTCGACGGGCCGCTGGCGCTGGATGTGGCCATCTCGCCCGAATCGGCGCGCAAAAAAGGCGTCAAGAGCGCCGTGGCCGGCCAGGCCGACGTGCTGATCGTGCCCAGCGTGCCCACCGGCAACATCGCTGCCAAAGGCATGATGTATTTCGGCGGCGCGCGTATGGCGGCCATCATCGTGGGCGCTCAGGCGCCCATCCTCATCAACTCACGCGCCGATGACGCCGAAACGAGGTTACTTTCCCTGGCGCTGGCCGCCGCCCTGGCCGCCGGCCGATGATCCCGCAACGTTGGAAAGAAAAGAGGAGGCACAATGCAAGTGATCCAATCAGGCGTCGGTGAGATGTTCCAACCACCCGACCTGGATGCGTTCCGCGAGTGGAATCGTAAAAAGACCAAGGCCCTGATCGACAAACGTATGACCGAACAGGAGGCCATCTCACGTTTCATGTTCGACGGCGCTTACATCGGCACCGAGCTTTACGGCACGGTGCGCGCGCCCATGTCGCTCATGCGGGAGCTGATCCGCCAGGGCTTCAAGGAGCTGCGCGTGGCCGGTCAGGGGGTGCTGGAGCTGGACCTCCTGCTGGCTACCGGGCGTGTGCGGGCGCTGGACATCACCTACATCGGCATGGAGGTCTATGGCACGTCGCAGCCGCTGCGCCGCGAAGTGGAGGCCGGACGCATCAAGACGGTGGAATGGAGCAACGGCGGCATCACCTGGCGTTTTAAAGCCACCGCCATGGGCGTGCCCTTTATTCCGGTGCGGGCCATGTTGGGCACGGATACCCTCAAATACAGTTCGGCCAAGGTGGTGCAATGCCCCTTTACCGGCCAAAAAGTGGCCCTGTTGCCGGCGCTCATCCTCGACGTGGGCCTGATCCACGTCCACCGCGCCGACAAACACGGCAACGCCCAGATCGACGGCATCAGCGGTTTTGCCCACGAGCTTTCGCGGGCCAGCAAACGGCTCATCATCAGCGCCGAAGAGATCGTGCCCACCGACGAGATCCGCCAGCACCCAGATCGCACCACCATTCCCTATTACCTGGTAGACGCGGTGGTGCACGCCCCCTTTGGCTCCCACCCCGGTGAGATGGTCTACTATTACGAGCGTGACGAGCCGCGCATCAAAGAATGGGTGGCGGCATCCGGCACCCAGGAGGGCGCCGGGGCCTATCTGGACAGGTATGTCTATGGCGCGAAAAATCACCAGGGTTACCTGGCCCTGCACGACCAGGCCCGGCTGGATGAGCTGGCGGCGCTGGCGAAAAAGTATCGCTGAGAAGGAGGCAAAAATGAGCGAACAGGCTTATAATCCCAACGAGCTGTTGATCTGTATTGCCTCCCGCCTGATGGAGGACGGCACGACAGCCTTTATCGGCACCGGCATTCCCATGCTGGCGGCGGCGCTGGCGCAAAAGATGCACGCCCCCAACCTGGTACCGATTTTTGAATTCGGCGGCACGGGCGCTATCCTGGAGCAACTGCCGCTGGCCGTGGGTGAGCGGCGCACTTTTCACCGGGCAGTGGCCGCCTCTGGCATCTGCGACATCATGGAGACGGCCACGCGCGGCTTTATCGAGTATGGCTTTTTGGGTGGGGCGCAGATCGATCCCTACGGCAACCTGAACAGCACCGTCATCGGCGATTACTGGCCGCCCAAGGTGCGGCTGCCCGGCAGCGGCGGCGCCAACGATGTCGGCTCACTCTGCTGGCGCACCATCGCCATCATGCGCCACGATACGCGCCGCTTTGTGGAAAAGGTGGATTTTCTCACCACCCCCGGTTACCTCAGCGGGCCCGGCGCGCGCGAAGAGGCCGGCCTGCCGCCCGGCAGCGGCCCCTACCGCGTGGTGACCAATCTGGCGCTGCTGGGTTTCGACGATGCGAGCAAACGCATGACACTGCTGGCCACCAACCCCGGCATCTCGGTAGAGCAGGTGATCCAGAACACCGGCTTTGAACTGCTCATCGCCGACGAGGTGGGCCAGAATCCACCACCCACGGAGAAAGAGCTACGCATCTTGCGGGAAGAGGTGGACAAAGAAAAGCTCTACATCTGACAAAGATACCAAAACGCCCTCCCACTTCTGGGAGGGCGTTTTTTTCCGCCGGCCTCACTCGTTACGCAGGGCGCGGGCCAACGCCTCGGCCAGTTGCTCCAGGCTGGGTGGTTTCTGCACCCAGGCCGCCACTATTTCTGGATCCCCGTCCCGGTACAGCTCATCCAACGGATAACCGGTGACGATGACCATTTTGACCGCCAGCTGGCGCTGCCGGATGTGCTGCGCCAGCGCGCCGCCGCTCATGACCGGCATCACCCAATCGCTGAGTACCAGGGCGATCTCGTCTCCGCGACGATCCAGCACCTGCAGCGCCTCTTCGCCGTTGGCCGCCTCCAGTACGCCATAGTTGAGCATCTCCAGGCAGTCTACCAGCACCTGGCGCACGATCGGATCGTCCTCCACCACCAGCACCGTCTCGCGCCGGCCCTTGCTCAGGCCGGTCTCCTCCTCTTCGGAGACAGCCAGCTCGTCGCCGGGCAGCGCCGGCCAGTAGATACGAAAGGTCGCGCCGCGGCCCAGTTCTGTCTCCACATCGATGTAGCCGCCGTGCTGGCGCACGATGCCGTACACCTGGGCCAGGCCCAGGCCGCTGCCGTGCGGCAGTTTGGTGGTGAAAAAGGGTTCAAAGATGTGAGGCAACACCTCCGGCGCGATGCCGGCGCCCGTATCCGCCACCGACAGGCACACCCAGTGGCCGGGAGCCATCTCTGGCAGGGGCGGCATCTGGTTGGCCCGCACCAGCAGCCGCTCCAGGCCAACACGCAGCCTGCCGCCGTGGGGCATGGCGTCGCGGGCGTTGAGCGCCAGGTTCATCAGCACCTGCTGCACACGGGTAACGTCGGCCTGAATGGCGTATACGCCGGGGCCGTGGCTCAGCTCTAGCTGGATGCTCTCCGGCAGGGTGCGTTTTAGCAGCTTCACCCCCTCCTCGAGAAAGGGCGCCAGGTCCATATCCTGCCGTCGCAGCACCGCCCGGCGGCTGAAATCCAGTATCTGCTGCACCAGATCCGTGGCCCGCTTGGCCTGCCGATCGATGATTTTGAGCCGCTCGCGCAGCTCCGGCGACAGCGTAGTATCACGCAGGGCAATGTGGGTATAGAGCACGATGACGGCCAGGATGTTGTTAAAATCGTGGGCGATGCCGGCGGCCAACTGGCCCACGGCCGCCAATCGTTCCTGCTGCACCAACTGCTCCTGGGCCGATTGCAGCTCGGTCAGCGTTTCTTCCAGGCGCCCATTGACCTCCTGAAGTGTCCGCTCGGCCTGAATTCGCTCGGTGATGTCCACGGCCACCTGCAAACGCACCATGCGGCCATCCACCCAGGGGATGGCCCGGTCGTGGTTCATGTACCAGCGGCCGGTGATGGGGTTCAGCCCCTCCCAAATATACACGCCGCCGGGCCGGCCCGCTGCATCGAGCAGACGATCGTTGGTGCAGTGAGCGCAGGACACCGGTTCCTGGCGAAAGACGCGGTAACAGATCTCGCCGGTCAGATCGGCGCCAAAGTCCTGGCTCATACGCCGGTTCATGTACAGAATCCGGTGGCTATCCAGGTCGGCGGCATAGATGTGCGCTTCGATGCCGTCCAGCACGGCCAGAAAACGGGCGTACGATTCTCGCAGCGACTGCTCGGCCCGTTTTTGCGTGGTGACGTCGCGGCAGGTGCTGAGCAGCAGAAATCCCTGATCGGTTTCCACCACCGAGACGACTCCCTGCACGGTCGTGCGCGATCCATCCGGCTGCATGTATTGGCGCTCCATCAACTGGTTCGCCCAGGGGGCCTGGCCTGTCTGGCTGAACTGAGTGAGAGAAGTCTTGAGCTGCTGGTATCGCTCCGGCGTGCGTTGATCCGGGTTTTCTGTTTGCAGCTGCACGTCCCAGATGGGCTGTCCCAGCACGTCTTTTGCTTTCAGTCCGGTGATGGTTTCCATGGCCTGATTCCACTCCATCACCCGGCCTTGTTCATTGACCACCGAGATACCGTCATAGGCCTGGGCAACAATGGCGCGGTAGCGCGCTTCACTCTGGCGCAGTTGTTGCTCGGCCTGCACGCGGTCGGTGATGTCCACGTGGACGCCGACCATGCGCCTTGGAATGCCATTTTCGTCCCAGGCCACCACCTTGCCCTTGTCCAGCACCCAACACCAGTCGCCCCCTTTGGTGCGCAGGCGAAACTCGACGCCAAAGCCTTCGCCGTTGCCCTCTATAGCATTGAAAATGACTTCCAGGGCGCGCGGTCGGTCGTCCGGGTGAATCAGATCGAGCCACACTTCCACCGAGGATGCAAATTCGCCCGGTTCGTAACCCAGCATGGTAAAGTAGCGCGGGCCAAAATGAGCTTCTCCGGTTTTAAGGTTGAGGTCCCACAGGCCATCGTTGGCAGCCTCCAGGGCCAGTCGGAGCCGTTCTTCACTCTCGGCCAGGGCCCGCTCGGCCTGCACGCGGTCGGTGATGTCTTGCATGATGCCGAACATTCTTGCGGCCTGCCCGGCGGCGTTGCGCGAGACCTGAATGCTCTGGTGAATGTGGCGCACCTGACCATCGGGGCGGACGATACGAAACTCGAATGCCCCTTCGTCCAGAGACACAAAGAGCTCTTGCAGCGTCTGGTTATTCTTTTGCCTGTCCTCGGGGTGGATCAGCGCCACGATGTTCTCAAAAGTCAGAGTAAAGTCCGTTTCGACGCCCCAGATGCGGTACAACTCGTCGGACCAGAGCAGCGTCTCGCCGGTCACGTCCCAATCCCAGCTTCCCAGATGGCCGATCTCTTGCGCCCGGGCCAGACGCGCCTCGCTCTGGTGCAGCGCCTGCTCGGCCTGCACCTGCCTGGTCTCAGGCGCTTCCAGCTCTGCCACTCGCCGGCGCAAGCGGCCTACCTCGGCGAGCAGTTCCTCCCTGGACATCGTTTCGTCACTCATGCCACCTCCCACCTGAGGTCTCGCTCAACCCAAAAAGAAACAACCGATGACCCTCGGTCTGGTTGGCAAATGAGGGATCGGCTGTCCATGGCTGTGACCGTCCTTTCCAAACCCGCGTCCACCTTTTGGACGCAGAGCGGCGGCGACTTGGCACATTCGTAACTGCTCACCTTCCCGCAGGTTAAAATCGTGCATCCTACCCCACACCGGCCGGCCGGAATCTGGCGAATCGACAAATTGCGGCAGGACACGGCATGCCGCGCCCCTACGAAAGCCTGCGGGAGGGCAGGCTGAGCAGTTGCTCACATTCTACCATATTTTCGTATCAGGTCAAAATGGGCAGCTCTCCATCTGACCCTTTCGTGGGTAGGTTTTTCAGACGTTGGGGAATCCCCAACTTGGTGGGGGTGTTTTTCAGGCTCAAGCGGGGCCAACCCAAACAAGTTTGGGAAGCCGTCGCGGGGGGAAAAACTCCCTCTCCCAGGCTCTGGGAGAGGGAGTAGCAGGGAAAGGGAGTGGCCGTCAGCTCCAGTTTTGTCGGTCCATCCAGTCGGCCACGTATTTGTAGCGGAAATCGCGCCCCTGATAGACCTCGTAGGCGCCATAGAGGCCGTAGACGAACAGGGCAATCGGCAGCAACACCACGCCCGCCACCAACAGCAACGTGATCAACAAGGCAAAGGGCATCAGGCACAGGCCGATGAGGATTGCCGCCAGCGCGCCGGACACGGCCCAGCCGGCCACCACCAGGATGGTTCCGATGGCCAGAAAGGCCAGCACCCCCAACACGCTGGCCACCTGGTAGACGGTGGCCTGAAGCGCCTGGCGCGCCGCGTACTCGGATTTGTCGCGGTAGGCGTACCAGATGCCCAGCGGGATGAGCACGCCCAGGATGGCGCCCAAGCCGCCGCTGCCCACACCAACGATAAAGGTGATCAGGATGCTGGCATGCGCCAGCGCAGCCACACTCAGGTCTTCGCGGGTGGGCACACTGCGCGGCTCGGGCCTGGCGGCCTCGACGAGCGCTTCCGCGGTGGCAGGCGTTTCCTCTTGCACGCTTTCTTCCGGATTCAGGATCTCTTGGTCCATGATTGTTACCTCCCTATGTAAAATAGTCAAACTATGGCGTTTGGTCTGTTCTGGTTATCTCGTAATACGCAGCGACTCCACAAAGGTTGCGCCGCCATAAATGCTCACCCTCCCGCAGGTTCAGACGCTTTCGAGCCAGAAAACTCCATCCTGGTGAATGCAGCGCTTCATAGATATGACCCGTGATAGCCTGCGGGAGGGTAGGCTGAAATCCCTGCCTCCTTCGGCAGGCTCAGGACATGCTTCGGGCTATTTTGTAGCCCTTCAGGGGCTTTGCTCTCCAAGCCCGGCGTCTTTGGCGCCGGGCAGTTGCGCTCAGAATCCAGTTATGCCATTTTCCACAACCTGGTCAAATCTTATGTTAAAAAAAAGAGCAAGATTTCACCGCCGAGGCCGCCGAGCACGCGGGGAGAAAATCAGCAAGTCGCTGCGTCCTCGGCGTCTCTGCGGTGAGACAAATTCGTCGGTTTGAGGCAAAGCTTCGTCAGGCAATTACACGCCGCCTTGACAACCAGACGCAGTGTGGTTATAATCTTGGCGTGGCGATCGGTTTCGTTTCCGTTGTCTGCCAGTACGGTACAGGGAGGTACCCCGTGTGTTATGCGCTTCCGCAGGTTGTTTCACTCCACCCCTTTGTGTCGGTGCATGGGGAACAGAACCTATCGCTGGCAACGCACGATGCTTGCGCCGAGCAAACCAAGACGTGTCAGGGTGACACGTCTTGGTTTTTTTGCCGACAAGGAGGTGATGACCATCACTCAACGTAACGGTTCACCCTCCCGCAGGCTCGACAGCGGTTTCAGGCGGCAATTGGTCGAAATGGTGGATGAAACGAACGATTCCGACCGATTTGCCAGCCTGCGGGAGGGTAGACCGGGTAATAACCGCTCAACGATGAAACGGTGTTTCTTCACAACGGACGATCCACCTGGAGTTTAACAAAAGGAGGCAGAGTATGTCCCAAGACGTAGCCATTGTGGGCCTGGGCTACACCGGCTTCCGCCCCCTCACGCCCGAGGTCTCGTACAAAGAGTTGATGTACGAGGCCGCGGTGCGGGCCTACGACGACGCCGGTCTGAATCCACGCAGCGACGTGGACAGTTTCGTCACCGTGGCCGAAGATTTTATCGAGGGGACGAGTATTTTCGACGAGTACGTGCCGGATCAGCTCGGCGGCCTGCTCAAACCCAACGTCACCGTGCCCGGCGATGCGATCCACGGCCTGGCGACGGCCTACATGCAGATCACCAGCGGCCTGTTCGACGTGGTGGTGGTAGAGGCGCACAGCAAAGCCTCCAACGTGCTCACGCTGCCCTACATCACCGCCTATGCCATGGAGCCGGTGCTGAATCGGCCTTTGCGCGCCAACCCGGCCTTCATCGCCGGCATGGAGATGACCCGCTACCTGCACGTCAGCGGCGCCACGCGTGAGCAGTGCGCGTTGGTGGCGGCCAAGAACAAACGTAACGCCCTGTACAACCCGGCTGCCGCCTACGGCGCGGCGGTCGAAGCAGAGGACGTGCTCAACAGCGAGATGATCGCCTACCCCCTCACCCGGCTCGACATCAGCCCACACGCCGATGGCGCCATCGTGCTGGTGCTGGCCGCGGTCGAGGTGGCCCGCAGCCTGACCGATACCCCCATCTGGATCCGCGGCATCGGCTGGTGCAACGATGCGCCCAGCCTGGAAAGCCGCGCCTGGGGGCGGGCGGTCTATGCCGAAGGCGCGGCCCAGATGGCTTACCGTTTAGCCGGCATCCGCAGCCCGCAGCAAGAGATCGATTTCCTCGAAATCGACGATACCTACTCGTACAAAGAGTTGCAGCACCTGGAGGCGTTGGGCTTTTGCCGCTGGGGTGAGGCCGGGCTGCTCACCGAGGAAGGTATCACCCAGGCCGATGGCGACCTGCCGGTGAACGTCTCTGGCGGCAGCCTGGGCAACGGTCACCTGCTCGATGCCTCTGGCATGCGGGCCGTAGCTGAAGTGGTGTTGCAATTACGCGGCGAGGCCGGCGCCCGTCAACTGCCCGACGTCGAAACGGGGCTGGCCTTCGGCTGGCGCGGCGTACCCACCACCAGCGGCGCAGCCGTGGTGCTGAGCAACTAGGAGGCGAGTGATGGCAATACGAAAAGTGGCTGTCGTGGGCGCCGGTATGACCAAATTCGTCCGCCGCGCCCAGGAGACAGGCAAAGAACTGTCGTTCGAAGCGGCCAAAATGGCCCTCGACTATTGCGACCTGAGGCTGGATCAGGTGGATTGTGTCGTCCACGGCACCGCGCCGGATTCTTTCGACGGTGTGCACATGAAGGGCGAGTATCTTTCCGATGGCTCCGGTGGCTGGCGTAAACCCTATACCCGCTGCTACGTGGGCGGCGGCACCGGCGTGTTCGCCCCCATCCACGGCTGGTATCACGTCGCCTCCGGCCTGTTCGACATCTGCCTGGTGGTGTGCGAGGAGAAAATGTCGTCCTGCCAGCCGCACCCGCAGGGCGCGTTTCTGACCATTTTTGATCACACCACCGAGCGTCCGTTGGGGCCGAATCTGCTGTGGATCTTTGCCATGGAGATGAACCGTTACATGCAAACCTACGGCCTCAAAAAAGAGGACATTGCGCGGGTGTCGGTCAAGAACAAACGTAACGCCGCCGACCATCCGTGCAGCCTGTTGGGCGACGCCGACATCACGCTGGAGGATGTGCTGAATTCCGAGGTGCTGGCCTGGCCGGTGCAACGCCTGGATGTCAGCCCCGTCACCGATGGCGCAGTGGCGCTGGTGCTGGCCGCCGAACACGTCGCCCGGCGCATCAGCGACAAACCGGTGTGGATCGAGGGTGTGGGCTGGAACCTGGACACCACCTACTGGACCAACCGCGATCTGTGTTACCCGCGCTACGTGGAAAACGCGGCCCGTTTGGCCTACGACATGGCCGGCATCACCGAGCCGCGTAAACAGATCCACATCGCCGAGCCGTACGATCCATTCGACTACAAAGAGCTGCATCACCTGGAAGGGTTGCTGCTCTTTGAGCGGGGCAAAGCGCCGGAGGCCACCGCCCTGGGCATCACCCAGCGCGACGGCGACCTGCCGGTGTGCCCCAGCGGCGGCCTGCTGGGCGTGGGCAACCCCATCGCCGCTGCCGGGCTGATGAAAGTGGCCGAGCTGTTCTGGCAATTGCGCGGCGAGGCCGGCGGGCGCCAGGTGCCCGGCCAGCCCAAGCGTGGTGTGGCCCAGGCCTGGGGCGACCTGATGCAGGTCGGCGCTGTGATCGTGATGGGTGTTTAGGAGGAGAGCCATGACTGTCAAGATCAAAGAATTCCCCGGCACCTACCTGAAGGAGTCGGATTTCACCGAAAAGAAGGTCATCTTTACCGAGTGGACGCCCAACGCCCGCTACGCCTGGGACGCAGGCGTGGCCATCGGGCGCTACCTGGCCGAGTTAAAAGCCGGGCGGTTGATCGGCGTGCGCTGCCACACCTGCAACCGCACCGTCGTCCCGCCGCGCAACTTTTGTGAGTGGTGCTTCCGCCCCATGGACGAGTGGGTCGCGCTGCCCGATAGCGGCACGGTGAACACCTTTTCGCTGTGTTACGTCACCTGGGACATGCAGTACCTGACCGAGCCCGAAATCCCGGCGGTGATCGACATCGACGGCACGCATCCGCCGGTGGGCATCATGCACAAGTTGGGCGGAGTGGACCCCAAAACGGTCAAGATCGGCATGAGGGTGCAGGCGGTGTGGAAGCCGGCTGCAGAGCGCGAAGGCTCGATCCTGGACATCAGGTATTTCAAGCCGGTTTAGGAGGCAAACATGTCCATTCTGGAAAAAGTTGACAAACTGCACCAGGCGGTGGCCTGGCAGGGTGAGATTCCCATCACCAGCCGTTACTCGGCCGGCATCGCCGGTGAGCGGTTCTTGCGTACGCTCAAGGATGAGGCCCGCATTCTAGGCACGCGCTGCCCGGCCTGCGATCTGACCTACGTGCCGGCAACGATGTTTTGTGAGCGCTGCTTCGCCCACCTGGACGAGTGGGTGGCGGTGGAAAGCCGGGGTGAGGTGTTCACTTTTACCGTGCTGCACCGCGATCTGGACGATCAGCCGCTGAACCCACCGGCGATCCTGGCCTACGTCAGGCTGGATGGCTCGGACGGGGGACTGGTGCACTATTTGGGTGAGGTAGACCCGGCATGTGTGTGCATCGGCATGGAGGTAGAGGCGGTGTTCAAAGAGCCTGCCGAACGGGAGGGTTCTATCCTGGACATCCGATATTTCCGTCCACTGGGCGATTGACCGCGGCCCCAAATCCAACAAGAGGTGGGGGGC
>JBMOMT010000014.1:0-25671 GCA_049324835.1 Chloroflexota bacterium
CACGTCCACCAGACTGGAGCGGCGCGTCTCCAACACCTGCCGGGCTGCATCCAGCGCCGGCTGTTCCAGATCGCCCAGGCCCAGCGCGCCCCTCACCTCGACGCGCTGGCCCAGCTCCCAGATCACCGCTCGCCGGCCCAACGCCCTGGCCCTTGAGCCTTCGGCGTCGACAACCGTCACCAGCGCGGCGGGGCGCTTTTCCTCCGTTGCTCGCAGCAGCTCGTGCAAAACACCTTGAGGTGGAACCAATTTCTACCCTCTGGCCATAACCTGACCCTGGCAAATTTCAATCGGCTTGATTCTCCACAGCGATGCACACAGATTCTCACGGGAAAAACGCAAGCGTACAGACTATAACACAATCACCAGGCTGTGTCAAACGTTCGAGACGACTGTGTGATGATATGATGTTTCAGGAGGATGAGGCCAGACTGGTTATGACCGATCAGGGAAAGAGTACGGCGATCAGAAAGGGCACAACCACCGACTGCGCGGCGGAAGAGAAAAAGACGTATCCTGTTCTTCTTGGCGGTTTGAAGCACAGTTTTGTACGGCTATCCGGCAGCCAGCTCAGACAGCAGCCGCAGAGACGCCTGCGCCTCGGCCGGGTCCAGCACACCGATGGCGTATCCCGTGTGCAGCAAGACGTAATCGCCCACGCGCGCTTCAGGGGTCAGCATCAAGCTGATCTGTCGCTCCACGCCGCTCAGTTCCACGGTGGCGGTCCCATCGGAGCCCACGGTTTTAATCTGCACGGGAATGGCCAGACACATCTTTTACCTCTTTGGAGCGCGATCCGATCGCGTCGAAAATCGCTTGCACGGCCTGGGGAACCGCCACCGCCACCGCAGGCGTACAGGTTTCCCCAAAGGTCCACACGTCTTCCACTTTTACCGCCACGATGACGATCTCGTCATCAGTTGGCAGGGCCATGCCCAGGCTGCGCCCCAGGGCCAGCGCACCGGCCAAAGAAAGATCGTGCGTGGAGCCTGAATGGCACGAGGTGCGTAGATCGCCGGGCTGGAGCCGGTGGATCGTGCCGGGTTCACCATCGGGCGTCTGGATGGCATCCACCAGCACCACCCGGTCGTAGCCGGCAAGGGTATCCAGCAGCCGCAGCCCGCCGACGCTCGCCTCGGCAAAGGTCACGCCGTCCAGGCGGCAGCGCGCTGCCAGTGCTCGCACGGCGTGAATGCCGACCCCGTCGTCGGTGAGAATGGGGTTGCCCAGGCCCAAAACCAGCGTCTTCACGTTCCGGTCCTTGCCGCCACGCCGGTGACAGCCACCTTGAAGATGGCTGTCACCGGAGATTCGTTAATCCAGCTTTTGCCGCAGCACGTCCAGCACATTGCCGTCGGCGTCGCGCAGCCGCACCTCCAGCGGCATCTGGCCCGGCAGGGTGTGGGTGGCGCAGCCAAAGCAAGGGTCGTAGGATCGAAAGGCCATCTCGACCCGGTTTAGAATACCCTGGCTGATCACCTGCCCCTGTTTGATGAACGCCTCGGCCGCCTTTTTGATCGAGATGGAGATGGGCGCATAGTTGTTGGTGGTGCCGACGATCAGGTTGCACTTGCGCACGATGCCCCGCTCGTCGGTGATAAAGTGATGCGTCAGTGTGCCGCGCGGCGCTTCCACGATGCCCACACCCTCGGTGGGGGTGGCGGTGGGGATGTTGCGCACGTGCGGGCTGGTGATCTCGGGATCGGTGGCCAGCTCCATCAGCCGCTCGGCGGCGTAGAGCAGCTCGATGAGCCGCGCCCAGTGGGTGGCCAGCGTGCCGTGCACCGGCCCCCTCCCGTTCCGTCCGGGGGCAGGCTTGCCGCCCAGGGTGTCGTAAAATTCCTCGTAGGCTTGCTGGGCCAGCGGCGTGGCCATACCGTCGGCGGCGTTGAGCCGCGAGAGGGGCGTGGCCTGATAGACGCCGCTGTCGTGGCCGGTGACGAATCCCTTCCAGCCCACCTTTTTGAGATACGGGAACTTTAAATAGGTCCACGGCTCCACGTGCTCGGCGATCACGTCCAGGTATTCCTGCGGGCCGTATTTCACGAATTCCTTGCCCGACGGATCGACCACTCGCACCTGGCCGTCGTAAAAGTTGACGCGGTTGTTCTCGTCGACCATACCCATGTAATACATCGGCGTGGTGTAGGCATCGGAGAGGATCATGTCCAGGTAGGTCTGGTTGCCCAGCACCACGTCCTTGAACAGCTTGAGGCTGAACTGGCCAAAGCCCACCAGGTCGTGGCCGATGGCCTCGATGCGGGCCCGCTCTTCTTCGTTGATGGCCTTGCTCACGCCGCCGGGCAGCGCGCCCACCGGGTGGATCGTCTTGCCGCCCAGCAGGCCCACGACGTCCATGGCCTTGCCCCGGCTCTGGATCACCTGGCTGCCGATCTCGACGCCCACTTTGTGGATCAGCCCCAGGATGTTGCGCTCGGCGGGCGGGGCGTCTGGCCCGACGACGAAATCAGGCGCGGCCAGGATGTAAAAGTGCACGGCGTGATCGGCCACGTAAAAAGCCGAGTAGAGCAGCTCGCGCAGCTTTTTGCCCGCCGGCGGCACCTCGACGTGATAGACGGCGTCGGCGGCCTTGGCCGAGGCCATGTGATGCGCCTCCGGGCAGACGCCGCAGATGCGCGGCGTGATGCGCGCCATCTCTTCCACCGGGCGGCCCTCGGCGAACTTTTCAAAGCCGCGCAGCTCCGGGATGACCAGATAGGCGTTGGCCACGTCGCCCTCGTCGTTGAGGAAAATGTCGATCCGGCCATGACCTTCCAGCCGGGTGATGGGATCGATGCTGATCTTTTGCATGCCTCTCACTCCTCCAGTTTCGCCCGGTGCAGCAGCGACGCCGGCAGGCCAAAGCGATAAAACGTGCCCACCGGGTCGACGATCTGGCCGACGATGCGCGCCGCCTCTTCCTCGGTGTCGGCGTCGACCACCGAGGCCACCGCCGAGAGCAGCGCCGCGCCCTGATCCACCACGCCCGGCGGCGGGCCGTAACAGCCGCGGCAGGGCATGCCCACGCTGGGGCAGAGCGCGCCGCAGCCGCCCCGCGTGGCCGGCCCGGCGCAGACGATGCCCTGATCGAACAGGCAGCGGCCCGGCTCCGGGATGATCTCGTGGGGGCGGTAGAACTGCTTGATGCGCTTTTCCTCGCGCTTGTGCTGGCACTCGTCGCAGACCGTCTTTTGAGTGGCCCCCACCACGCTGCCCTTGGGCGGCAGGTTTCCACTCAGGATGGTTTCGATGACGGCCCAGGTCTGCGGCGCTTGCGGCGGGCAGCCGGGCACGTAATAATCCACGTCCTCCACCTGATCCAGCGTCTTGACCGTGTTGTAGAGTTTGGGAATGTGCAGCTCGCCCTCGGGCATCTGGGTGGAGGTCTGGGGCAGCACGCCGTTGGGGTTATCGGTGGAGGGCGTCTCCAGGTAGACCCGCTCGAAAATGGACTGGCGGCTGTAAAGATTGGCCAGGCCGGGGATGCAGCCCTCGTGGGCGCAGGAACCAAAGGCCACCAGCACCCTGGCCTTTTGGCGCAGCAGGTGGGCCAGGTGCTCGTTTTCGGTGCTACGGATGGCCCCGTTAAAGAGACACACGTCGATGTGGCCGTCGGGCATGGCCTCCACGTCGCTGTATTTGAAATCCATGGCGCAAGGCCAAAAGAGGATCTCGGCCGCCGCGTCCAGATCCAGAATCTTTTCGCGCAACTCGACGATGGCGATCTCGCAGCCGCCGCAGGAGGCGGCCCAGTAGAGGGCCAGCTTGAGCTTGCCGTTGGTGGTCATGTTATTCCTCCTTGCTCGCCAGCTCGCGCTGCCAGTTCAGCGGCCCCAGCGCGCGCACCTGCTCGGTGAAATCGCGCACCAGATGGGCCCACTTGACCGCCTCGGCGCCCGAGATCCAGCCCCAATGAAAGCGGCCCTTCTCGATGCCATACTGATCCAGCAGCGCCTCCACCAGCGGCATGCGTCGAAAGGTCTTGTAGTTGCCGTTGGTATAGTGACAGTCGCCAGGCGGGTGGCAGCCGGAGACGATGACGCCGTCGGCGCCCTCGGCAAAGGCCTTGAGAATAAAGGCCGGCTCGATGCGCCCGGTGCACATCACGCGGATGACGTCCACGTTGGGCGGCTGGGCCATGCGGCCCACGCCGGCGCTATCGGCGGCGGTATAGGTGCACCAATTGCACAGAAAACCCACGATCCGTGGTTCAAAGCCGTTGTCGCTCATGCTCGTACCAGCTCCTTTTCTGCGTCGACGGCGAGCGCGCGGAACAGACCTTCGATCTCGGCCATGATCTGCGCGTCGGAAAAGTGGCGGGCGGTGATAGCTCCGGCGGGGCAGGCGGCCACGCAGGTGCCGCAACCCTTGCACAACGCCTCGTTGACCACGGCCACACCCACGCCGTCGGCGCGCTCTTGAAAACTGATGGCGGTGTAGGGGCAGAGCGAGATGCAGGTCTTGCAGCCGGAGCAGAGATCTTCATTCACCACGGCCACGGTGGGCGAAATCACCACCTCGCCGCGGCTCAGCAGCGAGAGCGTCTCGGCGGCTGCCGCGCTGGCGTGGGCCACTGTATCGGGCACATCCTTGGGCGACTGGCACGCTCCGGCCAGAAAAACGCCGTCGGTGTTGGTGTGGAAGGGGCGCAGCTTGGGGTGCGCCTCCTGGAAAAAGCCATCGGCGCTGCGGCTCAGACCAAAGAGCGAGGCCACCTGGCCCGCGTCTTTTTGCGCTTCCATGGCCGTGGCCAGCACCACCATATCCACGTTGACCGCCACCGGCACGCCCAGCGTGGTATCTTCGGCCTTGACCTGAAGCTGGCCGCCGTCCAGAACCATCACCTCGGCGCCGCGGCCGCGCACAAAATAGACGCCCTCTGCCTGCACGCGCTCGTAAAACTCTTCGTAGCTCTTGCCAAAGGCGCGGATGTCCATGTAAAACTCGAACACCTCGGCGCCGGTTTTATCGCGCACCAGGTGGGCGTGCTTCAAGGCGTACATGCAGCACACGCGCGAGCAATAGACGTTGGCGTTCTCGTCGCGGCTGCCCACGCAGTGGATGATGGCCACCCGCTCCGGCTTTTTGCCTTTGGAGGTGAGAATCTCGCCCTGGGTGGGGCCGGTGGCGCTGGAAAGCCGCTCGAACTGGAGGCCGTCGATGATGTCCGGCGATTTGCCCCAGGAATAGGCCGAGAGCCGCGCCGGGTCGAACTTGTCGAATCCGGTGGCCACAATGATGCTGCCCACCTCGATATCGACGAATGTCTCTTTTTGCTCAAAATCGATGGCGTTGGTGGGGCAGACCTCCAGGCACTTTTGCGTGCACTTGCCCCGGTCCAGAAACAAGCAGGCGTCCTCGTCGATGACGGCCTTCATGGGCACGCCCTGGCCGTTCATGGGGATATAGACACCCTTGCGCTTGCTCAGCCCCTCGTCGAATTCGTTGGGCACGCCGCGCTTGAACACGCAGGCCTCCACGCAGGCCCCGCAGCCGGTGCACAGGTCCATATCCACGTAGCGCGGACGCTGGCGCACCTTTACTTTAAAGTGGCCCACATAACCCGACACCTCTTTGACCTCGCTGTAGGTCATCAGCCTGATGTTGGGATGCCGACCGGCATCCATCATTTTGGGGCCGAGAATTCAAGTGCTACAGTCGAGAGTGGGAAAGGTCTTGTCCAGTTGGGCCATGCGCCCGCCGATGGATGGCTGCCGCTCGACCAGGTAGACCGGATAGCCGGCCTCGGCGATGTTGAGCGCAGCCTGGATGCCGGCGATGCCGCCGCCCACCACCAGCGCTGCCGGGGTGACCGCCTCTTTGCGGGCGAACAGCGGCTCGTGCCAGTTGATGCGGCTCACCGCCGCGCTCACCAGCCGCCTGGCTTTGGCCGTCGCTGCGGCCGGGTCTTTTACCACCCACGAGACGTGCTCGCGGATGTTGACCATCTGAAAGTAATAGGGGTTCAGGCCGGCCGAGGCCACCGCGTTCTGAAAAGTGGTCTCGTGCATGCGCGGGCTGCAAGAGGCCACGATCACCCGGTTGAGATTCTGCGCCTGAATATCCTGCTTGATCATCTCCTGCCCGGCCTCGGAGCAGGTGTAACGGTGCGGCTTGGCCACGGCCACGTTGGGCAGCCCCTGAGCAAAACGCACCACTTCGGCCACGTCCACCGTCGCGCCGATGTTGATGCCGCACTCGCAGATGTAGACGCCAATTCTTGGCTTGTCATTTTCCATGAAAGTACCCTCCAATCCAGCCAATAGAGTGAAACGTGAGGCGTGAAACGTGATCTCATGCCTCACCCGTCACACTTTACGCTCACTTTTCCATTGCCTGCCAGACCAACTCGGTGACGTCCCAAATGCGGATGCGCGTCTTGGTTTTGCGCGCCGCCTGGAGCAACGTGCGCTTGCACTGCTGGCACGACGAAATGATGGCCTGCGCGCCGGTGCTCACGGCCTGGGCCAGCCGCCGCTCGGCCATGTGCTCCACCGCGTCGGCTTCCATCATGGCCACGTCGCCGCCGCCGCCGCAGCACAGGGCATCTTCGCGGCAGTTGACCATCTCGCGCAGCTCCATGCCGGGAATGCTGTTGATAACCGCGCGCGGCGCATCATAGACGCCATTCTTGCGGCCCAGGTCGCAGGGATCGTGATAGGTCACGGTCAGGGGCATCTCGGCCAATTTGATGCGGCCCTCGTCGATGAGCTGAGCCAGGTACTCGCTGGCGTGCAGCACCCTGAAATTCCAATCGCCATTGCCGCCGGTGTACTCGGGATAGAGGTGCTTCCAGGTGTGGTAGCAGGAGGCACAGGTCGCCACCAGATTTCCGGGAGAGAGCGTTCTGGCGTGCTCGATGTTGTGCCGGGCCAGGGCTGCCACGTCGGCCTCCATGCCCGCGCCAAAGAGTGGGTAGCCGCAGCACCACTCCTCGCCGCCCAGGGTGGTATAGGTCACGCCGGCCTGCTCCAGAATCTGTACAAACGACTGCGGGATGGTGTAAGCCATGGGGTAAAACGACGACACGCAGCCCGTAAAGAGCAGCACCTCGGGGTGGCCCTTGGCCGATTCTTTCAACCCTTCGGGCAGCGGCTCCAGGTTCTGGCTCCAGATCATGCGCGAGTCGTTGTCCTCATTGAGAATGTTGTAAGTGTCATTGACGGCCTGGCGCAGGTTGGTGATGGCCGTTGGGATCTCGTAACCCTGGGCCACGGCCCACTCGCGCAGGCGGCGCATGGTCTCGCTGATCTTGATACCGCGCGGGCAGCGCACCTGGCAGGCGTAACACTGGGTGCACAACCAAAAGGTGCGGCTGTTCATCACCAGGTCGCGCATGCCCAGGCGCATCATCTGCCACACCTGCCGCGGCGAATAGTCCATCAGCTCGGCAGCCGGGCACGAGGCGCTGCACGTGCCGCATTGAAAACAGGTGAGCAGCTTTTCCCAATCGGGCTCCACCTGGGTGATGAATTCCCGATCCAGTGCCGTCTCGGTGAGCAAGGCCGGCATTTTTGAAGCAGTCATGGTAGATTTCCTCCTTCAGCCGTTAGTTGATGAAGCGTCTGACTGTTTTGAGAAGCACGGCCGGCTGGATCGGTTTCGAGAGCCAGGCATCAATAGGGATGCGCTCGTCGTCGGGAAAATCGGAGGCATACTCGGTGGTGGCGATGGATGAGATCATGACCACCGGAAGGTCTTTCAGGTCAGGTTCGGCTTTCATCTCTTTGCTGACATCTACACCTTCTAGCGTGGTAGACATCATCACATCCAACAGCACCAGGTCTGGTCTTTCTCGGCGCATGGCTTCCAGCCCCTCGGTACCGTTGGCCGCTTCGCACACCTGGTAGCCCTCGGCCACCAGAACCGTACGGCAGATCAGTACAAAGTCCGGATCGTCATCGACAATCAGAATCTTGGGCATATTTCCCTCCTCGGACTCCTTGGCAAAAAAAAAGCTTCCCGGAACCACTGTCAAACAGGTCCCCGAAGCCTGCACAGCCATAAAGACTGACTTTAATGGAATCGACGGTGATTCCGAAACAAACGTGTTTTTTTATTCAGTTATTTGTGAAGTATACCACATAAAAGCCTTTCTGTCAATCTGAAATGATGCGCAGGGTGCATTTCAGTCTGCAAGTGTGACAGAGCCGCGACAAAAGAGGTCTCCAGGGTTGGAGGCTTTGCCCTGGTTTTTCAAAACTGTGGTATAATGCTCTCGAAGCAGTTGGATCGAGAGGTCAAAAAGCATGGAGAGCAATATCCTAACGTAACTTTTGTGCAACCAGAGGCCAAAATGGTCAACTGGGCGCAAAAATGCAACTTTTGAACAGCGGCAGCGCCAGTTGAATGGCTGTCTGCCGAATGATATACCAGATACAACCAGCCAGAAGGCTGTGTTCGGTGAACATTAACAAACACCCTTGCTCGAACCAGGTCACATAAGCAGAAGTGTGGGCTAGCGTCTGCACCTGATCTTTTACCCCCGGTATGGACACTTGCGGATGACGAGCCAGGTCAAGATCATCCGGCTTGGCCAGGCACTCGGTCACCAACCAGTGAGCAGCCCAGCGTACCAGATTGGCGGCAAAGACGGCCAAGTGCTCTTGTAAGAACAGCGCGGCTTCCGAACGCACCTTGAGATGATGCATCTGGAAGACGTTTTTGCCTTCTTTGATGCCAGCCTCAATCGTTTGACGCCCGTTGTAGGTATGAAACCAGGCTGGCAGGTCGCTGGTCACTGCATCCTGTCCATAGTGGATCAAGGCACTGTATTTGAGTGTATCGCCGGTATAGAAACGTTGCAGCGCGACATCCAGGGGATAAGGGCACTTGTTGCCCCGTTGCGCCGCCCAGGCGACCATCTCGGCGTTCTTGCCGACCGGTGTCCATTCGGTTTCGTCGCCGGTCTGGCGCTTCAGGTCGGCTCGGAGCCAGGCGCCGTAGGGCTTGGTGTAGACCTGGTAACCCAGCTCGATCAACAGGGCGACGTTTTCCGGCGGACTGAATCCGGCGTCGATGCGGAAATCGGCCCGAATCGGCGACGGGTTGGCGGCGTTTTCTCGCTCGAACGAGGCCAGCCGCTGCGCCAGTTGGCTCGTTTCCGCTTGATGCTGGGCCAACCGGGCCTGGACCTTCTCCAGGTGCTGCGCTGCCTGAGCGACGGCTTGCTCTCGACGGCGTTGGCGACGCGTATAGACCTCGACCTTGCGCCGCGCTTGGGCCAGTCGGCTGTGCGGGCGTTCCGGCTTGCCCTGGCGCGCGTATGCAGCCTCCAGGTCATTCACCTGCTGCTGCCCTGTCTCGAGCTGCTGGATGACCTGGCCTCGAGCCTCGCGGGCCTGGTCGAGGCGCTGCCGGGCGCGGTCAAGCTGTGAAACCAGGGCCGCTTGTGCTTCGGTCTGCTGGGCCAACCGCTGGGCCAGCAAGTCCGTTCTGCGTAACGGGCGCACACCGGTCTGCGCTTCTGCTGAACGAACCAGCTCTTCCAACAAGGCGCAGGCAACCTTGTCGCCCGGATGCGGTTTGACCGACAGCCACACTCGCCCATAGGTCGGACTATGCATGCTGACCATCGCCGCCTGGTAGCCCAAGGCCACGCCGTCGCTCATGTGACCAAAGGCAACGTTGGGATAAGTCGTGCTGCTATTGGATACAGGACGTCCCGTCAGGTCGGCGTCGTAGACCACCTTGCCCTGGTCGCGCAGCGCCAACATCACTGCCCGGTCAATGAACGGTCGGCTGACCTGGCGCAGCACCTCGACAACCTGTTCTGCCTGGGCCATCGTCAACGCAGATAGCGTGCGGCTCACCCCGCTCTGGTCGGCCCAGTTGTCCTGGCCCCACGCTTTCGCCACCGCCAGGTCTCGATCCAGTGGGTGCGCCGACCGGCTGATGTCTTTCAGGTAGGGCAGCCCGCCCAGAACCGCCACCAGAAACTCGAGCATGGGCTATGATCGACCGTTTTTTGTTCCAGCGGCACGCTTTCGATACCCTTGACCAGCCCGATGCTTTGGGCATACTCGCCCCAAACGACCAGCATCGCGTGTTGAGTCTGAAGTGTGGTGACGTTTTCGCTCATGGCAGCTCCTTCAATGCAAGATGCCACAAGCATACTCAGCAAGGGTCAGTTGTAAAAGTTCGTTTTTTCAGCCGTTTGTAACAGATCGGCTTTCAGTTGCACAAAAGTTACGTTAACGGGTTTTCTGTTCCTGGCAGCGCTGTCGGCGGGCTGCGCCGTTCAATCGCCGGCCATCGCTGCCCCCACTCCCACACCCATCGAGATCATTCACCCGCCAGGGCCAGAAATAGCTCCCACACCGACGCCGGCCACGCTCAACTTTCCGCTGCCCGCCCCAACCCTCGTACCGGTCGCGGCGGCCGCCCGGCCCAGCAGCCAGAACTGCATCGACTGCCACACCGACGTGGAGAAAATCAAACTCAACGCCGAAGCGGTCGAGGTCGTCGAGTCGCAATCTGAAGGCGAAGGCTGAGGGGGCGACGTGCCTCCGTTGGAGGTATGGGAAAAGGTCAACGTCTCCGATCCGGAATTCTTCCAGACCCTGCACGCCCGTTACGGCTGCATCACCTGTCACGGTGGGGTATCGGATACCCCCATCAAAGCCCAGGCTCACGAAGGCCTGGTACGAGACCCCAGTCAGGGGCAGGCCTGCGCCACCTGCCACGAGCAAGATGTAATGCTCGTCGGCGACAGCCTGCACACCGACCTGGAAGGTTATTACACTGTGCTGCGTCAGCGCTCCGACGACGCCCACTGGGAACAGTTGATGGTGGGCTTTGAGATTCACTGCACCTCGTGCCACGCCACCTGCGGCCAGTGCCACGTGAGTATTCCCACATCGGTGAAGGGTGGGCTGGTCAAAGGGCACCAGTTCAGCGAAACGCCGTCGATGAACCTGAACTGCACCGCCTGCCACGGCAGCCGCATCGAGGACGAGTACAAAGGGCAGAACGAAGGCGTCCGCGGCGACGCCCACTGGACGCGGCAGGGCATGACCTGCTTCGACTGCCACACCGGCGACGAGTTGCACGGCGCGTTGGGTGAGCGTGATCACCGCTACGACGGCCCGCCGGAGCCCGGCTGCACCGACCCGGACTGCCACGAGGGGGTCGGCGGCGCAGACGATGCGGTCGAGATGCACGATGAAAACCATCTGACCAAACTGAGCTGCCAGGTGTGCCATGCCCAGCCCTACAAACACTGCTATTCCTGCCACGTGCAAAAGGACGAGCACGGCGTGCCCTACTACAAGACCGAGCCGACCGAGATGGGCCTCAAGATCGGGTTCAATCCACGCCAGAGTGAGGAGCGGCCGTGGGAGTACGTGGTTCTGCGACACGTGCCGGTCGACCCGGAGTCTTTTGCCTATTACGGCGAAGGTTTGCTGCCCAATTTCGATGCGCTGCCCACGTGGGCCTATGCCACGCCGCACAGCATCGCCAAACGGACGCCGCAGAACGAAAGCTGTGATGCCTGTCACGGCAACGCGGAGATATTCCTGACAGCCGACGATCTGCTGCCGTACGAGGTAGAAGCCAACCAAAGCGTCATCGTGACCAACTTTCCATAGCCACAACCCTATCCTGGGATTGAAACAGTCAGCGATTGGGATGCTCGCCTCTGGAGGGCATCCCAATCGCCTATTCTACAGTGAATCTTTTTCCCCAGGCCAAAGGACGCCAACAGACCCGCGGCGGCTCGCGTTTTACGTTTCACGTTTCACACCTCGCGCCTGACGCCCTGAGCATTTGCTTTGCGCTCTCGTTCGTCTATAATATCCCCATGCACGAACTCTCTATCACCGAAAGCATCATGGAAATCGTCCTGCGCCACGCCGGGCAGGCCGGCGCGGCGCGCGTCACCCAGATCGATCTGGTCATCGGCGATCTGTCCAGCATCGTCGATGACTCGGTGCAGTTCTATTTTGACCTGATCAGCCAGGGCACGCTGGCCGAAAACGCCCGGCTGGTCTTTCACCGCGTGCCGGGCCAGCTTCGATGCTGGGACTGCCAGGCCACCTTTGCGCCCGATGGCCGCGTCTATCTCTGCCCCGAGTGCGGCGGCGTGCGTGTGGAGGTGGTAGCCGGGCGCGAGTTTCGCGTGGAATCTATTGAAGTGGAGTGAACACGATGCAAGTTCCCATCGTCGAGAAAATTCTCTCTGCCAACGACCGCCTGGCCCAGGAAAACCAGGCCCTTTTGGATGCCCACGGCGTGCTGGGGGTGAACCTCATGGCCTCGCCCGGCGCGGGCAAAACCAGCCTCATCGAGGCCACCATCGACGCCCTGGCCGGCCGCCTGCGCCTGGGCGCCGTCGATGGCGACATCGCCACCTCGCTCGATGCCGACCGCATTGCGGCGCGGGGTATCCCCGCCGTGCAGATCAACACCGGCGGCGGCTGCCACCTGGATGCCAACATGCTCAAAAACGCCCTGCCAGACCTGCCCCTGGATGACATGGACCTGCTGCTGGTGGAGAACGTGGGCAACCTGGTCTGCCCGGCCAATTTCCAGATCGGCACCCACCTCAACGTGGTCATCGCCAGCACGCCAGAGGGCGACGACAAACCCTACAAATACCCACCCATGTACACCGGCGTCGACGTGCTGATCGTCAACAAGATGGATCTGCTGCCCTACCTGGATTTTGACCTGGATTATTTCAAACGCGGCGTGGCGGTGCTCAACCCCGACGTGGTGAGTTTCGAGGTATCCTGCAAAACGGGGCAGGGCATCGCTGCCTGGGTCGATTGGCTGGTGGATCAGGTGGCAAAGCATCGGGCAGGGGCATGACGGAACCACGCGCCAGGAAAATCAGCGTCGCCGGGGTGGTGCAGGGGGTGGGCTTTCGCCCCTTTGTTTATCGCCTGGCCCGCGATCACAACCTCACCGGCTGGGTGCTGAACCACTCTGGCGGCGTGGACATCGAAATCGAAGGCCTACCCGCCGCGCTGGATGCCTTTGTGCACGATCTCGGCGCCCAGGCCCCGCCGCTGGCCCGCATCGAGCGTATCACTGCCGAGGACACAACACCCAACGGCTACACCGCTTTTGAGATCCGCCACAGCGTGGCCCAGGCGGGCAGCTACCAGCTCATCTCGCCCGATATCGCCACCTGCCCAGATTGCCTGCGCGAGCTGCTGGAGCCGCGCGACCGCCGCCACCGCTACCCGTTCACCAACTGCACCAACTGCGGCCCCCGTTTCACCATCATCGCCGATATTCCCTACGACCGGCCCAAGACCACCATGCGTATCTTTTCCATGTGCCCCGCCTGCCAGGCCGAGTACGACGATCCGCTAGACCGGCGCTTTCACGCCCAGCCCAACGCCTGCCCGGTTTGCGGCCCCCACGTCTGGCTCGAACCGCAGCCGCCCCCCACCCTCGCCGATCCCATTGCCCAGGCCGCCCATCTGCTGTGCAGCGGCCGCATTCTGGCCATCAAGGGGCTGGGGGGCTTTCACCTGGCCTGCGACGCCACCGACCCCGAGGCCGTGGCCCGCCTCCGCCAGCGCAAGGGCCGTCCGTCCAGGCCGCTGGCGGTGATGATGGCCACCCTGGACGAGATCCGCCGCCACTGCCAGGTGAACGCCGGGGAAGAATCGCTGCTGGCCTCGCGCCAGTGCCCCATCGTGCTGCTGCGCTGGAAAGCAGAATCGAGCGTGGCCCGGGAGGTGGCTCCCGGCAACCGCTATTTGGGTGTCATGCTGCCCTACACGCCGCTGCACCACGTCCTGCTGCGCGATGCCGGCCGCCCGCTGGTGATGACCAGCGGCAACCTCTCCGAAGAGCCCATCGCCCAGGATAACGACGAGGCCCGCCGCCGGTTGGGCCATCTGTGTGATGGTTTTCTATTCCACAACCGCGATATTTACGCCCGCTACGACGACAGCGTGTGGCTGGTGGCGCAAATCGGCAAATCGGCAGATCAGCAAATCGCCCAGCCGTTGCGGCGCTCACGGGGCTATGCCCCCTACCCGGTCAAGCTGCCCTTTGAGATGCGGCAGGTTTTGGCCGTGGGCGCAGAGCTCAAGAACACCTTTTGTTTCACCAAAGAAAATTACGCCTTTCTCAGCCAGCACATCGGCGATATGGAAAACCTGGAAACGCTGGAGCACTTTGAAGCCAGCGTGGCCCTCTACCGCCGTCTCTTTCGCCTGGAGCCGGAGCGCGTGGCCCACGATCTCCACCCCGACTATCTGGCCACCAAATTTGCCGCCGGCCTCGCGCCCCAAATCTCGCGCGTCCCCGTCCAGCACCACCACGCCCACATCGCCGCCTGCCTGGCCGACAACGGCTGGTTTCCGGAGGCCGGGCCGGTCATCGGCGTGGCCTGGGATGGCACCGGCCTGGGCGACGACGGCCACATCTGGGGAGGCGAGTTTCTCATCGCCGATTACGCCGGCTATCGCCGCGCCGCCCACCTGGAGTATCTGCCCCTGCCCGGCGGCGATACATCGACGAAAAACCCCTACCGCATCGCGCTGGCCTACCTGCACGAGATGAAAATCGGCGGGTGGGAAACTTTGCCAGTCGCCAGGGCGGCGCGGGAGGGGGAGTGGGTGCTGTTGCAGCAGCAGATCGAGCGCGGCATCAACACGCCCCTGACCTCCTCCGCCGGGCGGCTGTTCGACGCCGTCAGCGCGCTGCTGGGCGTCTGCACCCGGGCCACCTACGAGGCCCAAGCGGCCATCGAGCTAGAGATGCTGGCAGCGGGCGAACCCACCGGCTGGCCCGCCTATCCCTTTGCGTTGGAGAGCAAAGCGGGCATCCGGATCATCCGCCTGCGGGAGACTTTTGCCACGCTGCTGGCCGATCTGGCGGCCGGCGTGCCCGTGCCGGAGATGAGCGCCCGCTTTCACGCCACGGCGGCGGCCATGATCGTCGAAACGTGCCGCGCCATCGCCGGCGAGACCGGTCAACGCACCGTGGCCCTCAGCGGCGGCGTGTTCCAGAACCGGCGGCTGTTGGCAACGGTCGTTCCGGCCCTGCGCGGGGCCGGTTTCGAGGCACTGCACCACCGCCAGGTGCCCACCAACGACGGCGGGCTCTCGCTGGGGCAGGCCGTCATCGCCCATTTCTGGAAAGACGCATCGTCATGAAATACATCGACGAGTTCCGCGACCCGGCCCTGGCCCGGTGGCTGCTGGACGACATCGCCGCCCGCTCGACGCAGCCGGTCAATCTGATGGAGTTCTGCGGCGGGCACACCCACGCCATTTTTAAATTCGGCATCCGCCAACTGCTGCCGGATACCGTCCGGCTGCTCTCCGGCCCCGGCTGCCCGGTGTGCGTCACCGCCAACGCCGATCTCGACCGGGCCATCGCCATCGCCTGGCTGCCGGAGGTCATCACCGCCACCTTTGGCGATATGCTCAAGGTGCCGGGCAGCCGCACCAGCCTGCAGGCCGCCCGCGCCGGAGGGGCCGACGTGCGTATGATCTATTCCACCCTCGATGCGGTGCAGATGGCCCAGCAGAACCCGGAGCGGCGTGTCGTCTTTTTGGGGGTGGGTTTCGAGACCACCGCCCCCACGATTGCCGCCGCCGTGCTCCAGGCCGAGGCCCTGGGCCTGGACAACTTTTGCGTGCTGTCGATGCACAAGCTGACCCCGCCGGCCACCCAGGCCATCCTGCGCGCCGGCGAGGTGCGGCTCTCGGGCATCATCGGGCCGGGACACGTCACCACCGTCATTGGCTCTGAGGCCTGGCAGTTTCTGCCCCGCGATCACGGCATCCCGGTGGCGGTGGCCGGTTTCGAGCCGCTGGATATTCTGCGCGCCGTGCGCGCGCTGGTGGAGCAGGTCGAGAGCGGCCGGCCCGGCGTGATCAACACCTATTCGCGCAGCGTCCGCCCGGAGGGCAACCGGACGGCGGTGGGCGTGATGGATCGTGTCTTTGAGGTGAGCGACGCCGGGTGGCGCGGTTTCGGCAGCGTGCCGCAGAGCGGGCTGTCGCTGCGGCCGGCCTATGCCCGTTTCGACGCCGCGCGGGTCTTTGACGTCGATCCTGGCCCGGTGCGGGAGCACAAGGGCTGTCGCTGCGGCGAGGTGCTGCGCGGCGTGGTCTCGCCGCCCGAGTGCCCGCTCTTCCGGCGCACCTGCACGCCGCAGAACCCCATCGGCCCCTGCATGGTCTCCGCCGAAGGCGCGTGCGCGGCCCACTATTTGTACGGCGAGGAGATCTGATGTCCCGGTCCGATAAAATCCTCATGGCCCACGGCTCCGGCGGCCAGCTCAGCCACGAGCTGGTCGAGCTGGTCTTTCTCAGGCACCTGCACAATCCCATCCTGGCCGATCTGGACGATGCGGCGGTGCTGCCGCCGCTCGCCGGCGCCCGCCTGGCCCTGACCACCGACTCGTACGTCATTCACCCGCTCTTTTTCCCCGGCGGCGATATCGGCAAGCTGGCCGTGTGCGGCACGGTCAACGATCTGTCCATGCGCGGTGCGCGGCCGCTCTACCTGACGACGGGCTTTATCCTGGAGGAAGGGCTGCCGCTGGACGATCTGGAGCGGATCGTCGCTTCGATGGCCGCCACGGCCCGGGCCGCCGGGGTGCAGATCGTGGCCGGCGATACCAAGGTGGTGGAGCGGGGCAGCGCCGATGGCCTGTTCATCAACACGGCGGGGCTGGGCCTCGTGCCCGAGGGGGTGGCGGTTTCCGGAGCCAGCGCCCAGGCGGGCGATGTGGTCCTTGTGAGCGGCACGGTGGGCGATCACGGTATGGCCATCATGAGCCAGCGCGAGGGGCTCAGTTTCAGCACGCCGCTCAAAAGCGACTGCGCCCCGCTCAACGGGCTGGTCGCCGCGCTGCTGGCGGCCGCGCCGAACGTCCACTGCCTGCGCGATCCCACCCGCGGCGGCCTGGCGACGGCGCTGAACGAGCTGGCTGCCCGCAGCAAGGTAGGCATCGAAATCGAGGAAACACAGATTCCGGTGCGCGAGGCGGTGCGGGGGCTGTGCGAGCTTCTCGGGCTGGATCCGCTCTACGTGGCCAACGAGGGCAAGCTGGTGGCCGTCGCCGCCGCGGGCGAGGCCGATGCGGCGCTGGCCGCCCTGCGCGCCCACGAGTACGGCGTCGATGCGGCGGTCATTGGGCGGGTGGTGGCCGGGCATCCGGGGCGGCTGGTGCTACGCACGCCGCTGGGGGCGCGTCGGGCTGTGGACATGCTGGTCGGCGAGCAGTTGCCGCGCATCTGCTGACAGGATACCCCACTTTTGACAGTGGGGTTTTCTTTTTTTTCGATGAAAATGGGAAAATCCGCACTCTGGCCGTATGGTTTCAGGCGTTTCTGCGTCTTATTCTGCGAGGGGATGCTCACAATGAACAATGCCTGCCAGCCCAGGTAGACCTTTTGACTCGGGCTGGCTTGAGCGCGTTTAGTCAAAACATATTTATGCCGAGTAGCCCCTGGAACGATAAAAGATGCTGTGGCAGCAGCAGGACCCTTTATCGCTTCTGACGGGGCTTTTTTGTTGAGATGGCATTGAGCCCATAGGTTCCCAGGCTGGAAACTCTCATCCCCTGCCCATCGAAAATTTAGAGGAGCAGCTCGGCATCGGGACTGTGACTGTCATGGAGGATCCCAACATCGAAGCAGAGAAACAATTCCGCTTTCAACCTTTTCGAACCAGCCTGCGGGCCAGGGTGGCTCTGGGTGTGGCGTTGCCGGTTTTGGTGTTATTGACCTCATTGGTGATGGTGAATTATTGGCGCGAGCGCCGGCGGCAGGAAGATCAGATCCGGCTGACGGCTCTGCAATTGGGCGAGATCATGAAAGGCAGCCTGCGTTATGCCATGCTGGTCAACGACTGTGAAATGGTGGCCAACATCGTCAACGACGTGGGCAGCATGGAAAATATCGAACAGGTGCAAATCATCAACATCGCCGGCGAGGTGCGCGTTTCCAGCCAGATCGAGAACCAGGGCACCGTGCGCCAGCCCGACGACGTGGGCTGCCGGGAGTGTCACCAGATTCCCACCGAATCCCGGCCCAACACGGTGAATCTGTCCAGCTCTTTGGCCATACTTCGGGTTGCCACGCTGATCCCCAACGAGCCAGATTGTTACGAGTGCCACGACGATCAGAGTCCTATTCTGGGGGCGCTGCTCGCCGACGTATCACTGGTTGATATCGAGGGTCATTTGCGGGAAACCCTGCGGGTGGATGCCGTCTTTTCCATCGGCATCACCCTGCTGGTGACGGCTGTCGTTTACCTGTTGATCAACCGCACCGTGGTGCGGCGGGTGGAGACTTTTCGCCACCCGCTGGCCGAGTTCGCTGCCGGGGATTTTTCCTCGCGCCTGCCGGCGTTCCCGCCCCCCACCGACGCGCTGGGCAAACTGGCCAATGCTTTCAATCACATGGCCGACGAACTGGAGCGTCACGAGCGCGAGCGCGAAGAACGCAGCCAGGTGCGGCAAAGGGCCATCGTGGAAGAGCGGGAGCGTATTGCCCGCGAGCTTCACGATGGACTGGCCCAGCTTTTGGGATATGTCAACACCAAGGCTATGGCCGTGCGTTTGATGTTACAAAAGCAGCAGGTGGACGCCGCCAGCAAGCATCTGGAGCAACTCGAAGAAGCGGCCCGAGAACTGTTTGTGGACGTGCGAGAAGCCATCCTCGATCTGAAAATGGAGGGGCGGCTCGGCGCCAGCCTGACCACCACCCTCAACGATTTCACCGCCCAGTTCAGCCGCTTCAGCGGGCTGCCGGTCGATCTCGATCTGGCGCCGGCTCTGGATGAGCTGCCTCTGCCGGCGGAAACCGAGCTGCAACTGCTGCGTATCGTTCAGGAATCGCTGACGAATGTGCGCAAACATGCCTCGGCCACCCAGGTCTGGATCTGTATCCAGATCGATGCAGGCATGCTCAAGCTGGAAATCAGAGACGATGGCCAGGGATTCGATCCTAAAAAACTGCGTTCCAACAACCGCCCACACCTGGGATTAAGTTCGATGCGTGAGCGGGCGGAGGCCATCGGCGCCGAGTTCAACCTGCTCTCCGCTCCAGGCGCCGGAACTCTGATAAAAGTACATGTTGGTCTGGAGGAAGAAAATGCGCGTACTGGTAGCTGACGATCACTCGCTGTTCCGAGATGGCATCACCAGTTTGCTCCAAGCTGCCGGGTTCAATGTGGTGGGCCAGGCAGGTGATGGCAACGAGGCCGTTTCGGAAACCCTGCGCCTGCGCCCCGATCTGGTGCTGATGGATATCACCATGCCTCAAATGACCGGCCTGGAAGCGCTGCGTGAGATCAAACACCTCTCGCCAGAAACGCCCGTGGTCATGCTGACCGTCTCCAACGAAGATCGAGACCTGATGCAGGCGGTCAAGAATGGCGCCATGGGTTACTTGATGAAAGACCTCACAGCGACCGAGTTTCTCAGAATGCTGGAGGGCATCCAGCGCGGCGAGGCGGCCATGACCCGCAAAACGGCGGCCCGGCTGCTGGGCTTCTTGGGCTCCGACACGCCCAGGCCCTGCAACGCCGAAGCCGATCTGACCTCGCGGGAGCTAGAGTTGTTACGGCTGGTCGTCGAGGGGTTATCGAACAAGGCTATCGCCCAATCACTGTCCATCAGCGAGAACACGGTCAAGTATCACATGAAGAATATTTTCCAAAAGCTCAACGTGCAGAACCGGACCGAGGCCGCCACATGCGCTATCCAGGTCGGTTTGCTGAAGGCAGCCCCCTCAGATTAGTGGGTTTCTCCCCCGCCAACTCACCCATTTGGACGTAAAATCCCACCCGCAAGGGTGGTTTTTTTTCTCACCTCCACTGCGCACAAGAGTGGGGTGAATCTACACGAAAAGGTGTTGAATCACCCTCCCTTGTTGGGTATAATAGTTGATGGATGGAGGAAAAACCTTCTTTTCGTGCTCTATTCAAACGTTCTTGGCGTCATAGTCCTCGTTTCAGCCCTTTTTCTCTCTGCTTGAAAACATCCCTTTTTTCGTCGTCGCCTAAAAAGATTGCCGATTCGTAACTGCTCACCGTAGAGACCGCTGAGGCAGTTCTGGGCCACGCATAGAACGGCCCTTCCCTGGCAACAACGACCAAGAACTCGGCGTCTCGGCGTGCGCAGCCCGTGTTAATCCGTGTCCTATTTCTGTTGTCGGTTTGAGGCGAAGCGTTGTTAGGCAGTTACGCCGATTCATAATTATTCCATCGCAGCCACCACCCAATAGGGTTCTTCAGCCCGGTCGCTCACCGACGAAAAGGCGAGCCGGCCAGGTTCTTTTACCAAGATTCTGGGGAAAACCATGCACAGGCTCTGAAGGAGGGGCAGATGGAAGAACTTCAAGTAGTTATTGCAGCAGTGGTGTGTGGGGCAGTGGCCTTTTTTGTGCCAGCCCTGGTGTGGACGTTGTTGGGCGCCTATATGTGCCAGGCAATCAGAGGAAAGGTGCAGGAGCATTGCGGTGAAATGTCCATCGGCGAGTATCTGCGTAGTCTCCGCAAGCATCCGCAGGATGTCGAAATAGTCACCTGAGCGCCCCATTCGCTCTGTTATACCAGCGGCTTGGCGCATGACCAAAAAACTATCCTTTTTGGTAACTGCTCACCCTCCCGCAGGCTCTGGTAGGGGCACGGCATGCCGTGCCTCCTTGTGCCGCTACATTTTGCAGATTTACCGGGCCCAGTCGGCTAAATTGTGGCACAGGATAACCGATTTCAGCCTGCGGGAGGGTAGGCTGAGCAGTTACCCTTTTTGGTAGTCTGGCCTATGCAAATGGGTAGGGAAGGGAATTCGGATCACCTACCCACACGCGGGAGGACGATCCACCCCTATGGGTGTTGAATTCCTTTCCCTTTCCGGCTAGAATGTTATGTGGTTTCTGGCAGTTTCCATTCTACTCAACGACGAGGGTGAATGTTCGATCCTGTTGGCCCCATCTCGTTCAAAATAGTATTTCCTTCCGTCTTTCTCTCGCTCAACATTTCTCCTGCTGCCCTCAAGTATAAAACCTGTGTGATGGCGTGACAAAACATTGGCCAGGCCCATCGTGTGCGGCTCTGGGCCATATTTGTGATCATTCTAAAAGGGACTGATGGTGACTGAGAATATCTCCAGACGTGATTTTATCGGCTCCACACTGGCTGCAGGTGCGCTGCTCGTGGCAGGCGCAGGCGTAACGGTGGTAACCCATTCCAGGGCAGAGGCCAAAGACTCACAAAAAGCCAGGTACGCCCTCATCATCGATACCACCAAATGTGCCGGCTGTGGCGCCTGCGCCGACGCGTGCCGCCAGCGCAACGAACTGCCCGAGGAAATGAGCTACATTCGCATCGATGTCAAAGACACCGGCGGTGAAAAGGTCTTTCTTCCGGTGCAGTGCCAGCACTGCGCCGATCCATTCTGCGCCACGGTGTGCCCTGCCAACGCCACCTATCGCCACGAGAGCGGCGTGGTGCTGGTCAATACCAAACTTTGTGTGGGCTGCCGTTACTGCGAGGTGGCCTGCCCGTATCAGGCGCGCCGTTTTAACGAGGAAATCGGCGTGGTAGACAAATGCTGGCTCTGCCTGGATTACGTGCAGCGCGGAGAAAAGCCGGCCTGCGCTCAGGCCTGCATCATGGAGGCTCGCATTTTCGGGCGCCTCGACGATCCCGGCAGTGAGGTTTCACGGCTGATTGCTTCTGGACGCGCCAGGCCGCTGCACCCTGAGCTGGGCACAGAGCCGGCCGTGCTTCATTACATCATCGAATCAAAAACCTAGATCGCCGCTTGGAATTGAGGTGCAAGGATGCAAGAAGTCTGGCATTGGTTGGCCGCCATTTATCTCTTTTTGGGTGGGTTGGGAGCGGGGGCGTTTCTTATCGCCGCCATCGTCGAGCTGACAGGAGATCGAGACAGGCAAGCCTTTTGCCCCATCACTCTGGTGGGTTCCACCATCTCTGGCCCGGCGGTGGGTATTGGGGCCGTGTTGTTGGTCATCGAGCTGGGCGCCGGCCTGCGAGAGCCGTGGCGCATCCCTTATATGTTCACCCACTTTTCCTCTGTGATGACCTGGGGCATATGGATCCTGACGCTTTTCATCCCCATCGCCATGCTCTATGGCTTTTTCGAGGTGATGGATACCTATCCTGACGCCTGGGCCTGGATCATGACCAAGCTTCGCTTCAAGTTTCTGAAAAAGATACCGGTGCGGCGGGTCAAGCGTATGCTGGCCGCCATGGGCAGCGTCTTTGCCGTGTCTACGGGCATCTACACCGGCGTGCTGCTCTGCGCTGTGGGGCCGGCCATCCCTCTGTGGAGCGCTCCCCTCTGGCCGGGGCTCTCCATCCCGCTGCTGCCGGCGCTGTTTCTCGTTTCGGCCGTCTCCACCGGCATGGGGCTGACCATCGATATGACAGCCACCATCTCTGAGCCAGAGACGCCACATCGTTTCCGCTTTTTGCCCGTCATCCACATGTCTGCCATTGGCATCGAGGCGATACTGGTGGGCCTGCTGCTCTTTTCGGCCAAGAGTCTTGGCGGCGCTGCGTCTCAATCAGTAGACATGATCGTCAGCGGGCACATGCGGGTCGCCTTTTGGGTGGGTTTCGTGTTCGTCGGGCTGGTTTATCCCTTTTCCGTGCACGCCTATGCCATCGGCGCGGGCCGCCATTCAGCCCTCTCTGGTATCGGATCCGGCATTGGCATCGTGTTTGCCGGTCTCTTTTTGCGTTACATCATTCTCAGTAGTGGCATCACATTCGTCCTGTAAGGAGTCAACATGCTCCCCTCCAAGTGGCCCCAATGGACTATCATCGCTGTCGCCTTTGTCTTGCTGGCGCTCATCGTGGGTGCCGGGCTTTTGTTGGAACCGGCGGCGCTGGCTTTGGCGCCCGATCTGACACCCACGCCGGAGCTCCATCGCATCAGTTATACCGGCAACAGCTCCCATGGCTGCGCGGACTGTCACTTTGACAAGGCCGCCCTGGCTGCCAGCGCCCCCGAAGGCGCCGACGTGGACCGGGTCTGGATCGATCCGGCCTCGCGCGACTCGGTGCACGCGCCCCTTGGCTGCGTGACCTGTCACAACGGCAACGGCGAAACCAGCGCCATAGCCACCGCCCACGCCGGCGTTATCGTCGATGCCAGCGCCGAGCGGCCCCAGGATTGTGTGGTCTGCCACTCCGAGCTACCCGACGTGATCCCCAGCGACAGGCTCAAGACCCCCCACGGCCGCGTCATCGACGGGGTGCTGCAGGGCCAGCCCTGCGGCGTGACCTGCAGCGATTGTCACGGCGCGGTGGGCCACGGTTTTGACCCCGTCTCCGGCGAGGTGGTCTGTTCCATGGGCGTCTGCGCCGACTGTCACGAGTCGCAGAACCTGGAGATCCAGTTGACCGACTGCGATGGTTGCCACGTGGGACCCCACGACGTTGCTGCCGGCCTCTCCTGCAACGACTGTCACGCCTCCCTGGAGTCCTGGTCGGACATCGAGGGCCTCATCCATCCCGAACTGGTCAGCCACGGCCGGCACGCCGAGATCGGCTGTTTCGACTGCCACACCTGGCCCGATTTCAAGAACCTGAACGGTTACCACTGCGTCGATTGTCACACCACGGGTCACGAGACCCTGGAAGACACCGACTGCGCCCGCTGCCACGACATCGGCGTGGACTGGCGCGTCTCCGACCTGACCGTCATGGACTTTTCCCAGTATTGGGACTATCACGGCGGATTCCACGCCTCCCTCACGTGCCGCGATTGCCACACAGAAAGCCCCGTCTTTGGCGGTCTGGACCCGGCCTGCACCAGTTGCCACGAGCCTAACCCCGGCTCCTGCGATCCACAACGGCCCTGTTCCGACTGTCACCTGCCCAGCAGCTACGATCACGGCAGCCTGGCCGATTGTTTCACCTGTCACTACAACCAGGTGCCAGACGAGCATTACGATGGCGACTGTGAGAACTGCCACAACACCCACAACTGGGATAACGTGCCCTTTAATCACGACTGTGTCAACTGCCACGCCAGCCAGGCCCCGGACGATCATTACGAGGGCCACTGCTCCAACTGCCACAACTCGATGGACTGGACCGACGTGAGCTTTGACCACACCAACTATACCGACTGCCAGTCGTGCCACGTGCCGCCAGAGCAGGATCATCCCTTCTCCGAACCCTGCACCGACTGCCACATGCCGGACCGCTGGCAAGACGTGGAGGTCGATCACGTGGGCCTGGTCGACTGCCAGACCTGCCATACCCCGCCGGCTCAGAACCATCCTTACGATGGACAGTGCCTCGATTGCCACGCCGCCGATGACTGGACTGAGGCGGCATTCGATCACAGCGGCCTGACCGACTGCCGCGTCTGCCACACGCCGCCGCCGGATCATTACGAGGGGTTCTGCGGCAACTGCCACCAACCCGAAGACTGGGGCGCTGTCACTTTTGTGCACCAGAACCGGACCGACTGCTCGACCTGCCACGTCCCGCCGGACGATCATTATCCCGCACCATGTGCCAGTTGCCACACCTCCAGCGATTGGCGCGCTGTCGCCGTGAATCACGCCGGTTTTTCCGACTGCCTGAGCTGCCATGCCCGAACCGATCATTACAGCGGTCAGTGTTACCTCTGCCACACCACACAAGATTGGTCTTTTTATCACAACGACGACGGGGCCTGGTACTGCATCGGCTGTCACAGCAACGACGATCACTATGCGGGTCAATGCTCTGATTGCCACGCCCCTGGCAGTTGGGAGAATCCGGGCTTTGACCACGATGACGATGCCGATTGCCAATCGTGCCACACGCCGCCGCCCTGGCACTACCCCAGCCAGTGCTCCGACTGCCACACACCCGGCGGTTGGGACGACGTGGATGTCGATCACGACGATCTGATCGACTGCCAGTCGTGCCACACGCCGCCGGCGGGTCACCCCTACAGCGGCCAGTGCTCCCTCTGCCACAACACCGACGGGTGGCAGTGGGGCGACGAGCCCTTCACACACGATGGCCTTTACGACTGCCAGTCGTGCCACACGCCGCCGGCGGGCCACACCTACGTTGGGCAGTGCTCCGAATGCCACAACACCGGCGGTTGGGACGACGTGAATTTCAGCCACGATGGTTACACCGACTGCCAGTCGTGCCACGCGGGCGACGCGCCGGCGGATCACTATGACGCCCAGTGCTCCGCATGCCACAACACCGGCGGCTGGGCCGACGTCAACGTGGATCACGGCAATCTGGTGGATTGCCAGTCGTGCCACACGCCGCCGACCGGTCACTATGCCGGCCAGTGCTCCGAGTGCCACACTACCAATGACTGGAGCGACGTGAATTTCAGCCACGATGGTTACACCGACTGCCAGTCGTGCCACGCGGGCGACGCGCCGGCGGATCACTATGACGCCCAGTGCTCCGAATGCCACAACACCGGCGGCTGGGCCGACGTCAACGTGGATCACGGCAATCTGGTGGACTGCCAATCGTGCCACACACCGCCAGTGGGTCACACCTACGTTGGGCAGTGCTCCGAATGCCACAACACCGGCGGTTGGGACGACGTGAACTTTAGCCACGATGGTTACACCGACTGCCAGTCGTGCCACGCGGGCGACGCGCCGGCGGATCACTATGACGCCCAGTGCTCCGAATGCCACAACACCGGCGGCTGGGCCGACGTCAACGTGGATCACGGCA
>JBMOMT010000015.1:0-22731 GCA_049324835.1 Chloroflexota bacterium
ACCCACACCCCTACGGCCACAGCCACACCCACCCACACACCCCAGCCCACAGCGACAGCCACACCTTCGGCCACACCCACCGACATCGTGCCCACCTTTACCCTGATCGCCTTTGCTCCTGATGTCACAGACGACGATCAGCCCATCGACCCCCGTGATACCTTTCCCGCCGGCACCACCAAAGTCTACGCCGTCTTTGACTTTAGCGGCATGCAGGACGGCGCCGTTTACGATGTCTATTGGTACCGCGACGGCGAGGAAGAATTACAGAAATCCTGGGAGTGGGAATTTGGTGAGCAAGGCACGAGCTGGGTGAACATCTTTAACGACGATGGCCTCACCCCCGGCGATTACGAGCTGGAAACCTATGTCGGTGAACACCTCGTGCTCTATGGTCAATTCGTCATTCTGGCCCCCAGCGCGGCAAAGATAGATCACGTACGTTTTGCGCTGGCCGAAACCGACGACGACCTGCCCCTGGGTATAGGAGAGGTCTTTCCTTACGGCGTCACCGAGGTCTTTGCCTTCTTTGACTATACCGGCTTTGAAGCCGTGACCGAGGTCGAATCGACCTGGCTCGTCGACGGTGAGGTGAACGCCTCCGGCACACTGGAATGGTGGGGCAAGGCCAGCGGCGCCGAACGCATCCGCCTCTTTGACGAAGATCCGCTCGTGGCAGGCGCCTACGAGTGGCAACTGAGCGTCGGCGGAACCCGGGTGGCTGGTGGCAGCTTTGAGATCGTCGAACCTTTGCTGTTCGACGATTTCAGCGACCCGAACAGCGGCTGGTCAGAAAGCCAGGACACCGACAGCTCTCAGGGGTATCGCGATGGCGAATATTACATCAACGTCATTCGGGACAACCTGGCGGTATGGAGCACGGCCGGTTACAACCTCGACGATTTTACGCTCCAGGTACGAACCCTACAACTGACAGGCGATGCCACCAACGAATACGGCGTGATCTTTCGTTACACAGACAGCAGCAACTTTTACAGCTTTGATGTCAGCGGCGACGGTTCCTTTGCCCTGTTCAAACTGGAAAACCAAGAGTGGGTAGCCCTTGTCAGCTGGCGCAAGTCGCCCTACGTCTACTCTGCCGGCGAGCCTAACCTGCTCAAAGTGGTCTGCCAGGGCGAACGAATCATCGTTTACGCCAACGATCACGAGCTGGCCAGTGTGACCGATAGCACCTTTACTCAGGGCGACGTGGGCCTGTTTGCCGGCACCTTCGACCAGCCACCCACAGAGGCCGTTTTCGACGACCTGTGGGCAGTTTGGATGCCCTGATCGGCAGCCACCTCATCGAGAGTAGGTTGACAGCGAGGTTTTTCCCGCACACAAGATGCGACGCGCCTGTGACACAGGCGCGTCGCATCCACAAACACACTTTTTGGGCAAACCAACCATGCTCAGACTGGCCATTTTTGATCTCGACGGTACACTGAAACAAGCGCGCGATCCTTACGTCTATCTGCATCGCTGTCTGGGCACATCGGAAGCGGCAGATGCATTTTTCGCCCAGGGCATGAACGGCGAAATCGAGTATGAAGAGTGGCTGCGTCTGGACGCCGAGTTGTGGCGCGGCACACCCAGGAGCCGGCTGGAAACACTGCTTCGCCAGAATCCCTATGTGCCCGGCGCGCAAGAGACGGTGGCGGCTCTAAAGGCGCGCGGCGTGCGTGTGGCGCTCATCAGCAGCGGCCTGTTGCTCCACGCCCAGATGGTCGCCGCCGAGTTGGACATCGGTCCGGCCTATGGCAACGAGATTTTTTTCGACGGCGACGGCCCTCAGGCCGTCGTCAACGGCCACGTGCGGGCGCACCTCACCCATCACGGCAAAGGCCCCATCATGGATCGTCTCCAGGCCGAACTGGGCGTCTCGCCCGACGAATGCCTGGCCGTAGGTGACGCCCGCGGCGACATTGCCCTCTTTGAGCGCGCCGCCGTGGGCGTAGCGGTCAATCCAGACCGGCCGGAGGTCAGCGCCGCTGCACACATCGTCTTGCCAGAACCCAATCTGTACCCCTTGCTGGAATGCCTGCATCGGCATGCCCCCCACCTCTGGCCCTTTCACGGGTAGGTTTTTCAGACGGCGGGGAATCCCCAATTTGTTGGGGGTGTTTTTCAGGCCCAGGTGGGGCAGACCCAAACACGTTTGGCAGTCCGCCACATCCCTGTCCCAAAGTGGATTGGGTACCAGGAAAAACCATGATTGTGATCGACCCATCGACCCTCATCGGGCGAAGCGCCCAACTGAACCGCTTTGGCGCTCTGATGACCCAGGTGAGCAGCGGTGAAAACACCGCCCTGATCCTCACCGGTCAAGAGGCCACAGGTAAAACGTCGCTGCTGCGCGCCTTCCAGGCAGCCGCTAACGCCGACGATTGGGTGGTGTTGAACGGCAGTTGCGAAACCTCCACCGCCACCGATCCTTACAACCCCTTTCTCACCACGCTGGGCCTGTGTTTCGATACCCAGGGCCGCCTGATCAACGACCGCAGCGTGACCAGCATCGTCGACTCGCTGCCCCTGGACGATATTCTCTCGGCAGTGGTGGATATCCCCGTTTTGGGAGCAGTGGCCGCGCTCGGATTGGTGGGCAAGCGGGTCATCGACGCTCGCCGTCGTCCGCTGGAGGGCGAGGAGTTGATCAACCGCAATTTTGAATTCGTGCGCCAGGTCTTTGAGCAGATCGGTCGCCGCCGCAAGCGGCCCATCCTGCTCAGCTTTGACGATCTACACCACGCTGGCGAGACCACACTCTCGTTGGTGAGTTATCTACTCACCCGATTGGAGCATGCTCGCCTGCTCTTTATCGCCGCCTGGCAGCCCAGCCCAACGACTCGCCAGCCCTCGCCAGCCCTGCGCCGGCTGGGTGAGCTGCTCCCCCTGCCACCCCTCGACCCAACCCAAACACAAACGTTGGTGCAGCGCCTTTCGCCAACCCTGCCGCTGTCACCGGAACGACTCGATCGCATCTTTGAGTTCAGCCACGGCCTGCCAGGCCTCACCGCCGAAATTGTGCACCTGTTGGCAGAAGGCGACGACCCGCTGAGTGATTCGCCTGCAACCGGTGAACCGTCCACCGCGATCGAGACCGTTGTTCGCCGCTACCTGGAGTGCTACCCACCGCAAACCATCGCCCTGCTCGAGTGCGCCGCCGCCCTGGGACGACACTTTGCGCTGCTACCACTCACCGCGACAGCCATCCAGACCTACCTGGGCCTCGGTGAGCGTCGCATCCTGGAAACGGCGACCGAGCTCGCCCGCGAAGGGCGCGTGCTGAGCTTTACCGGCGACGACGACACCCTCCAGTTCACGTCCGAATACCTGCACGCCTACCTGGTCCAGCGCATTCCGGGGCCGCTGGCGCGGCGCGATCAGTTGCGCCTGGCCCAGGGCTGGCAGCACGTCGATGCCAATCCGCCGCCCGGCCCTCTGGCGCGCCTCTACTTTCGCGGCGGCGATCACGCCGCCGCCCTGGAGCAGGCCTCACGCGCCGCCACTGAGCTCATGCGTGAGGCGGCCTATCCCGAAGCTCTACAAACCTACGAGCTGGCCATCGCCGCCCTGAATCACCTGCCGCCGACAGACGAGCGCATCGGGCAACAGCACGATCTGCTCTATGGAGCGGCCTTTGCCGCCGAACAGGCCGGTGAGTGGGCCGCCGCCATCCGGCGGCTGGAGCAGGCGCTGTCACTCGTCGGTGACGACGACCCACGCCGGGCAGACCTGCTCGGCAGTCTGGGCTGGCTCCACTTTAAGCAGGGCGATTTCAGCCAGGCAGCGACACGCCTGCGGCAAAGCGCCGCATGTTATGAAATGCTGGGCGACCGGCGCGGCAGGGCGCAGATCGACTATTACCAGGGCGCACTTGAGGCAGCGCAAAAGAACTGGGGGCAGGCCATCGATCACTTTGAGCGCTGTATCGCTGCCGGCCAGGAATTGGACGACGACGCCGCCCTGACGCGCGTCTATCTGGAATTGGGCAACCTGATCCGCCAGCAGCGCCGCTGGGCCGAAGCGGAAGAGCTTTTCCACAAAGGCATCACCCTGGCCGAGGCCGCCGCCGATCACTCGGCCCTGGCCGAGGGTTACCACTACCTGGGGGTCTCGCTGGGCCGCCGTGAACAGCCACAGGCCATCGAAATCCTCAACAAAGCGCTCGATATCACGCGGCAGCACACCCGGCAACCCCATCAGGAGGCCAAGATCCTCAATACCCTGGCCGAAACCTACGTGCGTCTGGGTCGTTGGAACAAAGCCGTGGCCGCCTTCGAAGGCTCGGAGGCCATCAAGCGCCGCCTGGGCGACAAACCCGGCCTGGCCATGACCTACGGCGGCCTGGGCCGGCTCTACCACCGCCAGTGGCGCGCCCACCAGGCCGCCGAGTATTATCAAAAAGACCTGGACATTCTGCGCCAGCAGGCCGAGGCCAACGCAGCCTGGATCCAGCAACTGCTCAACTCACTCGCCGAAGCCCACCGGCTGGCCGGCGATTTCTCCGCCGCCGAAGCCGCCCTGACCGAGGCCATGACCGTCGCTGCCGCCATTCCTGACGCGAGCGAGCGAGATCGAAGCCGGGGCTACACCCACCTGGGGCTGGCTCGCCTGGAACTGAGCCGGCATCGTCCGGAGGCGGCGCGTCCCCATGCCGAACAGGGCCAGGCTCTGCTTCGTGGCTCCTGGATGGAGCCGGAAGCAGACCGCGTGTGCGCCTGGCTGGAACGGCTCGCCGGGAATCTGGAGGCGGCCCAGACCTGGCTGGACAAGGCCCTGCCTCGCCTGAAAGACGAAGACTACGAACGGCTCATGGCGGCCCACGAAGCGGCCCAACTGGCCCAGGCCAGGGGCCAGGTCGAAGCCGCCCGGCAATGGTGGCGCCAAACGCTAGAGGTTGCAACTCGCCTGAACAACCAAACGCTTCAGAACGCCGCTCAGCAAGCTCTGGCTCCGAAAAGTGGGTCGTAAGCCATTTGCGCTTTTCGTTTGTTTCCCGGAGGGTAAATGGAAACCCGAACTGACATTCTGTATCGTTATCCTTACCCGATTGCGCTGACCTACCACAACGCCCAAAACGCCCGCGAGGTGATGGCCGCCCACGATCAACGCCTCAGGCTGTTCGAGGTGGTGCTCAAATACCTGGCCTCGATCACCATCGCCCAGTACGTGCGCCAGGAAGGCAACGACGAGCGGGTGAATCACGCCTTGCAAGACCTGTCGCGCCCCTCCCTGGGCCAGTGGAACGGCTTTTTGCGTGAGATCCTTTCTTACTATGATCGAGCAGCCAGGCGCGACGCCCTTTTTATCCCTGAAATGTACGAGGCCTACTTTCAAAAGTCCAAAGAGCGCCCGGCTCTGTGTCGCACCTACAACACCCTGCGCAACCTGGTCGAAAACCGCACCGACAGCGCTCTCACCGCCCTTTCACTGCGCCAGTTCTTCGACTTGATGATCACCTATCGCAACAAAACCGTGGGCCACGGCGCACTCAGCCAGGCTCAGTGCGAGCCGCTGGTCGAGCCACTGCTCGACGGCCTGGAAGAGATGCTCGGCCAGCTCACCTTTGTGCGTGATCATCGCCTGGTTTTCATCGAGGACGTGCGGCTGCGGCGGGGCCAGTACGCCCACGAGATGCTGAGCTTTATGGGCAGCACGCCGCCCATGCGTATGAAGAACGCCTATCTGGCCGAAAGCCCCGACGATTACCGCATCGAAGAGCAGCTCTACCTCTGCCGTCGCGATCAGGACGTGCCCCAACTCAGCCTGCACCCATTGATGATCGTCTCCCAGGGTGACGTCATGTTCCTCAACGAAAGCGCCCGCGACCGCGATATCGAATATCTCAGCTACCAGACCGGTCAGGTCAAACGGCCCGACCGGCTGATCGAAGATTTCCGCGAGATCTTTGCCGCCATCATGGTCGCCTCTCAAGAGACGCCCTCGCCCCCCCCACCACCGGCCACACCCTACGAACACGGCCTTCGAGCCATCGAAAACGAGGATTGGAGCGCCGCCATCGAGTGGTTGAGCCAGGTGCCATCCGATGACCCCAGCCACGCCGACGCCCAGGCCCGGCTGGGCCAGGCGCAGCAGCAGGGCGAGTGGGCCGGTCAGTACCACCGCGCCCTGCAGGCCCTCGATGCCGGCCGTTGGGACGAAGCCCTGGCCGGCTTGGAGGCACTGCAGACGGCTGCCGGATCGACCTACCGCGACGTGGTTCAGCGCATCGCGGCGGTGCGCACTGCCCAGGCCAAATCCCAAACCCTGGACAAACTCCACGCCCAGATGGAAGAGGCCCTCGCCGCCCGCCAGTGGGATCGCACCCTCGACCTTTTGGAACGCATCGACAAACTCGGCCCCGGTTTTCGCGGCGTCCACACGCTACTGGAAAAACACCGCCGCCTGGAAGAACTGTACCGCCAGGCCACGATCGACCTGGGCCTGCGACAGTGGGCCGCTGCCCTGACCGGCCTCCATCAACTTGCGGCCCTGGAGCCAGACTACAAAGACCTGTCCAAACTGCTGGATCGGGCCCAGACGGGCCTGGATGCCGAGGCCGGCCTGGCCGAGCGTTACAGCCGCGCCCAAACGGCCATGGCCCTGGAAGACTGGACCACCGCCGCTGCGCTGCTGGACGAGATCACCGCCGAGAACGCCGCCTATCGCGACGCCGCCGACCTGCTGCGCCAGACCCAGGACAAGCTCACCGTGGCCTGCTGGCTCTGCGGCAGCCCGCTGCCGCCGGGCCGCAAATTCTGCGGCAAGTGCGGCTCGTCGCGCGAAAAACCCACCACCGTGATCTGCCCCACCTGCGGCCAGGAAAGCCCGTTTGGCAAAAAGTTCTGCGGCAAATGCGGCCGGCAACTGCCCGCCAGATGAAAGGCCAGGCTTGAGGCGCACATCGTCCCTCAGCAATCGCCAGTTGTTACAACGCGAAAGTGGCACCGTCTACAAAGAATGGGGCGGACGGCTGCCGGTGGCCCTGATCTTTCCCAACACCTATGCCCTGGGCATGTCCAGTCTGGCCGTACACACCCTCTACCGCCAGCTCAACGCCCCGCCCGACCTGGTTTGCGAGCGCGTTTTCTGGGACGCAGCCACACCCCGCTCGATGGAATCGGATCGTGAGTTGCGGGAATTCAGCCTGTTGGCCTTTTCCGTCTCCTTCGAGCTCGACTATTTCAACCTGATCGACATGCTGCGCCGGGCCGGTCTGCCGCTGTGGGCCGCGGCGCGCGACGCCCACCAGCCGCTGATCATCGCCGGCGGGCCGGCCCTGACAGCCAACCCGGAACCGCTGGCCCCTTTTCTGGACGCGATTGCCATCGGCGAGGCCGAGGCCATTCTCCCCCCCCTGCTCGACCTGCTCCGAGACGCCATCCACGAAAACCGCGCCGACCTCCTGGCCGCGCTCGCCCGGCTCCCCGGCCTCTACGTTCCGGCCATCCACCGGCCCACCGATCCACCCATCGCCCGGCAAATCCAATGTTGCCTCGACGATCACCCCGCATCGACGGCCATCTTGAGCCCTGATACCGAATTCGGCGACCGTTTTCTCATCGAGATCGGGCGCGGCTGCGGGCGCGGCTGTCGTTTCTGCCTGGCCGGTTACACCTATCGCCCCGTGCGCGAGTTGAGCCTGGAAACCATACTGCGCCAGGCCAAACGCGGCCTGGAACAACGCGACCGGCTGGGACTGGTCAGCGCTGCTGTGAGCGATCACTCGCAGATCGATGCCATCGTCACCGAGTTGCGCCGCATGGGCGCCCGCATCTCGGCCTCTGCCATGCGTATCGATCCTGTTTCGGAGCCGCTCGTCCGCGCCCTGGCCGAGAGTGACACCCGCACCCTCACCCTCGCGCCGGAGGCCGGTTCGGAGCGGCTGCGGCGGCTCATCAACAAAACCCAGAGCGAGGATGACGTGCTGCGCGCCGCCAGCCTGGCTGCCCATCACGGCTTCCACCAACTCAAGCTCTATTTCATGATCGGCCTGCCGGGTGAAACAGAAGCGGACATCGCCGCCATCATCGATCTCGTGGGGCGGGTCAAGGCCCGTTTCGGCGGGCGCGTGACCATCGACGCCACCCCCTTTGTGCCCAAGGCTCACACCCCCTTTCAGCGCGCCGCCATGGCAGCGGCGACAACGCTCCAGGATCGATTGCGCATTCTGAGCCGCGCCCTGGAACCACGCGGCGTGGCCGTGCGCACCGACAGCCCTGCCTGGGCCGCCGTGCAGGGAGTGCTGGCCCGCGGCGACCGGCGGCTGGCCCACGCTCTGACCCACCTGACAGATCAGACCACATTAGCAGGCTGGCGACGCGCCCTGCGCGCCGAGGGGCTGACCGCTGAGGAATACCTTTGCTTGCGCGCTCCCGACGCCCCCCTGCCCTGGCAGGTCGTCGACAGCGGCATCAGTCAGAGCTACTTGAACCGCGAGTGGCAACGCGCCCAAAGCGGCCCGGCGCCCCCTGCCCCTTGACCACAGCGACGGATGGTGGTATCATGTAACCAGGTCTGGCGCAACGAGGAGGGAGAAAAACATGAAGATTCGACCAGAATTTGCGGCCAAACTACGCGCCGATCCGACCATGCAAGTCGCCCTCATCGCCACCACCGACGGCGCACCATCCGCGTTCGTCCCGCGCGTCGAGGCGCTGGGGTTATCGGTGCACCGAAAATTCAAACTGCGCCGCATGTTGGCGCTGCGTGGCCCGGCCAACGCTGCCCTGGCCCTGCTCGATGAGCCGTGGGTCCTCTCGATTGAAGAGGATCAACCAGTGAGCACGATGGGCAGCTAACCTCTGGCCGTCGTGTGACAGGAGGGAAACATGAGCGAACACAAACTCAATGCCATGCTGGCCGAAAGCCTGAAATCGGCGGCGGCAGGCGCAGAGATGCGCGTCATCGTCAAGTATCGCGCCGGCATGGCGGCCGACGTCATCGCCGCCCGCAAAATACCCGGCGGCGGCCAGGCCAGCTACACCTATCGCCGCATCCCGGCCCGGGCCCTGACGCTGCGCGCCGGCGACATTAGCGCCTACGCAGCCGACGACGCCGTGGAGCGCGTCTGGCCCGACCTGCCGGTGCACATTTGCCTCGACGATTCGGTATCGCTGTTACAAGCGCCCCAGGTGTGGGCCGATGGCGTCAAGGGCGCGGGCGCCAAGATCGCCATCGTCGATACCGGCATCGACCTCAACCACCCCGATTTCACCGGTCGCATCCAGGGTAGCCGCGATTTCACCGGCAAGGGCACGGTGGCCGATGGTCACGGCCACGGCACGCACGTGGCCAGCACCGCCGCCGGCAGCGGCAGCGCCAGTGGCGGCCAATACACCGGTGTGGCGCCGGAGGCGTGGCTCTATGTGGCCAAGGTGCTCAACGACGATGGCGGCGGCATGATGAGCGATGTCATGGCCGGCATCGAGTGGGCCGTGGACGAGGGCGCACAGGTGATCAACCTCTCGCTGGGCGCACCTGGCCCGGGCGATGGTGACGACGCCCTCTCGACGCTGTGTGATGCTGCCGTAGCCGAGGGGGTGGTGGTCTGCGCCGCCGCCGGAAACGCCGGACCAGGGGCCAGCACCGTGGGCCCGCCGGGCGTGGCCCGCCGGGTGATCACCATTGGCGCCAGCGACAAAAACGACGGCATCGCCAGCTTTTCCTCACGCGGCCCCACAGCCGATGGTCGCACCAAACCAGACGTGGTCTTGCCAGGCGTGAGCATCGTCGCCGCGCGGGCAGCAGGCACCAGCATGGGCACGCCGGTGAACGATCGTTACACCTCGGCCAGCGGCACCAGCATGGCCACACCACACGCTGCCGGCGCAGTGGCTCTGCTGTTGCAGGCCTTCCCCCACCTCACACCCGATCAGATCAAAGACGTGTTGATGCGCTCGGCCAAAGACCTGGCCCTGGATGCCAACACCCAGGGCGCTGGCCGGGTGCAGGTTTACAACGCCTACGCCAGCCTCAAGCCGGTCGAGCCTGGCCCCACACCGGAGCCAGAGCCGGAGCCAGAGCCGGAGCCAGAGCCCGGTCCTGAGCCAGGGCCAGAGCCAGGCGGCTGCCTGGAAGCCATCTTGAAAGCGCTGGGACTGTCCAAGTAGCATCCGGCGCTCAAGAGGCATCGCAGCACGAGGGCTCGTTTCGAGTCTGGGAGGTGATCCGATGGCCAAATGTGCCAACTGCGGGGCAAATGTCTCGGAAAAGGATGTTTTTTGCGGCGAGTGTGGCGCACGCCTGAGCACCAGCCCAGCGACGCCAACCGAGCTGCCCATCGACACCCTCGAGGTGATCGAAGCGCCGGCCGTCGCGGCAACAGCGCCCGTTGCGCCCAGGCGGGGCGCGCTCTGGATCGTTGTGGGCATCTTGGCGGCTGCCATCGTGATCGGCATCTGCGGCTGTGTGGCCCTTCTGGTCATCACGCTCTCGTGCGACAAACAAGAGTTGGCATTCCAGGTTGGGACGCAGCCTCCGCCCACGCGGCCCATCCGGAGCGGCGTGCCTGCGGCTGCCCCTATTCTGGAGGAAACGTTCGGCAGCAACAGCCGCGAGTGGTCGGTGTGGCAGGATGAGCACGGTGAAAAAGGGGTGGAGGATGGGGTTTACTTTGTCCTCGTCGATGACACCGAGTGGGCTTCATGGGGTACCTCAGAGCAACTCTTCTTTGACGATTTCGATCTGGAGGTAGACGCCCAGGCTGTGGCAGGCTCGGATAACAACGGCTACGGTGTGGTGTTCCGCTACCAGGACAACGATCACTTTTATTACTTTGAAGTGAGCAGCGATGGCTACTATAGCATTGGTAAACAACTGGACGGTGAATGGGTGATCCTGGTGGACTGGCGTGAATCTGACCTGATCCACCCTGGCAAACAAAACAACAGGTTGCAGGTAACCTGTCAGGGTTCTCAGATGACCTTTGCTGTCAATGGCTACCTGCTGGAACAGTTGACCGATTCCGAGTTTGTATCGGGCAATGTGGGGTTCATGGTCGAGGCCGCCGGTGAGCCCGGTGTGAGAGTCCACTTTGACAATTTAAAGGTGTGGGCTGTGGAGTAACAACTGGCTCTTGAGCCAGGAGCGGGGCGAGTGATACTCGCCCCGCTCCTTTTTGATTTAGCGCAGGCTCTTGGAAAAAAAGAGGGCGATGTCCTGGCTGGCGTAATAACGATCGTTGTAGCCACAAAACCCAAAGCCCAGTTTTTGCGCCAAACAAATGGCGGGATAATTCTTGGTCGTCATTTCGAGCGTCAACCGGTTCAGGTTACGCTGGCGGAGCCAGTTGGCGGCTGCCTGCAACAACGCCGTACCAATGCCTCGACGGCGTTGGCGCGGCGCCACCGCCAGGTTGCGCGCCCAGCCGCCGCCTTCTTGATCTTCCAGAATCAGGTGCAGGTAACCCACGATGCGGTCGCCATCCTCAGCCACCAGGATCGGCTCTCCGTTTTCCCAGCGCGCTGGCAGCTCGTCCACACTGCGTGGGTAGCGCGCACGCAGCGTGCGCGGCAGCCGCACGCTGCGAAAAGCAAGCTGCATGCCATCGCTCTGCTCGCGGGCATCCATCTGCCAGACGAGATCGGTGGTCCAGTGGTGCTCCAGCGCCGTGCAGACCCGGATTTCCTCGATGTCGGTGGCCAGTCTTATGACGATGCTCAATCTCGACCTCTCGCAGCCGCCACGAACCAGGCAAAAAGGCGACGCATGGGCGGGTTTTCGTCCACCAGGTTTTCGGGATGCCATTGCACACCGATCAGAAAACGCGCCTGCGGCATCTCCACGCCCTCGATGAGGCCGTCGGCGGTGCGGGCGACCACGCTCAGCGACGGCGCGGGCAACTGGATCGCCTGGTGGTGGCGGCTGTTGGTCATCACCACGGCAGCGTCCAGAGCGGCGGCCAGGCGGCTACCGGCTGTCACGGCCACCTCGTGGGCCTGATCGTTGGCCGCATAACCCAGGTGGCGAAAACGATGGTGCTCCAGGGCCTCCGGCAGTTGCGATGGCAGGTCCTGGAAGAGCGTGCCGCCCTGGGCCACGTTGAGCACCTGGATGCCACGGCAAATAGCCAACAGGGGCAGATCGGCCTCGACAGCCCAACGAGTCAACAACAATTCGGTGCGGTCCAGTTCGTCGTCCACACGGCCCAGGTTGGGATCGGGTTCCTGACCAAAATGGGCCGGCGACATATCCGGACCGCCGGGCAACAGCAGGCCATCGAGCCGTTCAAAGATGGCCCGCAGTGAAGCCTCTTCCAGATTCAGTGGGATGAGCAGCGGCGCGCCGCCGGCGCCGGCCACGGCTCTCAAATAGCTCTCCAACTGGCCTTGAATGGCCGATTTGACGCCGACGCCAGTCGTGTCGTGGTGGGCTGTGATGCCCAGGACGGGTGGATGGGATGGGTGGTCCATGGTTGTCTCTCCTCTAATCATCGAATGATACCTACCCTGTAACAACTCGGCCTCCCGCAGGCTCTTGTAGGGGCGCGGCATGTCGCGCCTCCTTATGTCGCCACAGTTTGCAGATTTACCAGTCGGCCAGATTGTGGCATTGGATGACCGATTTTAGCCTGCGGGAGGGCAGGCTGAGCAGCTACCCTACCCCGATATTTCGTCAAGGGGGGTGAGAATACCCAACAGATATTCGTCCGATACACAGCGGCCAGGCTGCACAAGCTTGCGTTCGCGGAGCAGGCGCGGCAGGCCCAGCAACGCCGCCATCTGACCCCGCAGCCGGGCGCGGGCCGCCGCCCCCCGCCAGGCGCGCAGCGCCTGCCAGGCGATGCGGAACTGCGCCCGCAGCACGGCCGGCCAAAATCGACGCAGCAGCGAGCCGGGATAGTTTTTGACGATGACCCAGAGCGTGTTGCGCCCGACGAAAAAACTGGCCATCGGCCCGCCGCCGGTGGCGCTGACCATGTGATAAACGACGGCGCGCGGCGCATAGATGCAGCCATAACCGGCCAACTGCGCCCGCCAGGAGAGGTCCACATCCTCCAGGTAGGAGCCAAAGGTCTCGTCCAGCAGGCCGATCTGGTCGAGCATCTGGCGGCGGTAGGCCGGGGCCACACCCGCCGCGCCGAAAACCCAACACTCCTCGTCGAAGGCCGGGCCATCTGGCCGCCACACGCCGCGGTTGCCGGGGATGCCGTCGAGCCGGTAAAAGTCGCCGGCGGTGTGCAGGTGGTCGCGCCGGTCAAAGAGACGCACACGCGAGGTGGCCATGCCCGCCTCCGGGTGGCGATCCAGCGCGGCGACGAGTTCGGCGATCCAATCCGGCTCGGCTTCGGCGTCGTTGTTGAAAGCAACCAGCAGCCGTCCCTGGGCGGCGCGGAAACCGGCGTTCACGCCGCCGGCGTAGCCCCGGTTCTCGCTCAGCGCGACGACGCGCACCTCCGGGTAACGTTGGGCCAACAGCGCCAGCGAGCCATCGGTCGAGCCGTTGTCGACGACGATGACCTCCAGGGGGCGGTACGTCTGCTGGCGCAGGCTAGCCAGGCAGAGCGGCAGCAGCCTTTCGCCGTTCCAGTTGGGAACAACGACGGACACGAGCGGCGTATCAGTCATCGGAATCCTGATCAAAGCAGGCTTGTAGCGCCTCGCGCCAGGGACGCAGCGTGATGCCCAGGGCCGCGCCGGCAAAGTTGTGCAGCGCGCAGTGCAGCGGCGGCCTGCTGGCCCGCGGCCACTGATCCGAGGTGATCGGCTCCACCGGCACGTGACTTCGCCCGGCGAGCTCTAAAATCGCACGGGCAAATTCGTAACGCGAGCAAATGCCGCTGTTGGTCAAGTGATAGATGCCGTAATGTTCGGTGCGGATCAATCTGGCGATGGCCTCGGCCAGGTCGGGCGCGTAGGTGGGATTGCCGATCTCGTCGGCCACGACGCGCAGGCTGCCGTGTTTATCGGCGGCGGCGACGATCTTGGACGGAAAGTTGGCGCCGCCGGGAGCATAGAGCCAGGCCGTACGCACGATGAAAAAACGTCCGAGATGCAGCCGGGTGTAAAACTCGGCGGCCAGTTTGGAGCGGGCGTAGGCATTGATGGGGTTGGTGGCCTCGTACTCGTAATAGGGCGCGCCCTTGGCGCCGTCGAACACCTCGTTGGTGCTCACGGTGAGCAGCGCAGAGTCGGTTTTGAGGCACAGCAGAGCCAGGTTATGTGTGCCCAGGCCGTTGACACGCAGCGCCAGTTCCGGCTCGCGGGCGCAGCGGTCGACATCGGTCAGCGCTGCCGGGTGGAGTATCACGTCGGGCCAGAAAGCCATGATCGCCGGCCGGATGGCGGTGGGATCGGTGATGTCATATTCGGGCAGGTCCATGCCCATCAGCTCGTGTTCACTTGCAAGAACGCGCCACAAGGCGCGACCCAACTGGCCTTTGTGACCGGTGATGAGAATACGCATGATTTCTTCTCCCGTTGGTATGGTGGTGGAGATTATAGCACACAGTTGGTGAATTGGTAAATTGAGCGTCGCACCCGGAATTTGAGGGCATTTGCTCTCCCTCCACTGCTGTGATAGAATAGACACGATCCAGAACACTCGACGGCGAGGGGCATATGAACGACCCTCGCTTTTTTTCCGCAAACGTTTTGACATCACTGGGCCGATGCGGTATAATGAATCCTGCCAGGAGCGCAGGGACGAGACATGAGTGTGATAGACGAGATCAAAGAACGGCTGGATATTGTCCAGGTTGTCTCGGCCTACGTGTCGCTCAAAAAGGCGGGCCGCAACTACAAGGGGCTTTGCCCCTTTCACTCTGAAAAGACACCCTCGTTTGTCGTGTTCCCGGATTCACAAAACTGGCACTGTTTCGGTGCCTGCGGAACCGGTGGTGATGTTTTCACCTTTATCCAAAAGCGTGAAAACCTGGATTTCACCGAAGCGCTCCACATGCTGGCCCAGCAGGCCGGGGTGGAGCTTGAGCCACCAAGCCAGCGCGCCGATGCCGGGGCCCAACAGCGCGAAAAACTGCGTGAAATCAACGAAGCGGCGGCCCAATTTTTTCACCGTCTGCTCCTGGATAAAAACGACGAACGGGCCGCAACAGCCCGGGCTTATCTGGAAAGGCGCGCGCTCGCGGATGAAACGGTGCGCCGATTTCAAGTGGGCTATGCGCCGGACGAATGGCGAGCGCTCGCAGACTCTTTTTTGCACCGAGGGTACGAGCGCGACGATCTTGTGGCGGCAGGGTTGATCGTTACGCGGGACGACGGCGGTTATTACGACCGTTTCCGGGGTCGGCTGATCATTCCCATACGCGATCATCGTGGGCGGGTCATCGGTTTTGGTGGTCGCACGCTAGACCCACAGGGTGTGCCCAAATATCTCAACTCACCCCAGACGCCGCTCTTTGACAAGAGCCGCACCCTTTACGGGCTGGACATGGCCAAAGGCGCCATCCGCGCCGCGGGTTACGCAGTCATCGTCGAGGGCTACATGGATGTGTTGCAGGCGCACCAGCACGGCGAGGCCAACGTGGTCGCCCAGATGGGCACCGCTCTCACCGAGGCGCAGCTCCAGCTTCTCAGCCGTTTCACTCGTTCGTTCGTCCTGGCGCTCGATCCCGACACAGCCGGTAGTCAGGCTACGCTGCGTGGCCTCACGGTGGCCCGCGAGACGCTGGCGCGGCGAGCGGTGCCAGTACCCACGGCCCAGGGCCGCATGCGTTACGACTCGCAACTGGATGCCACCCTACGCATCATGACCCTGCCGCCGGGCCAGGACCCGGATGACGTCATCCGCACCGACGCGGCCCAGTGGCGGCGGCTGGTGCAGCAAGCCGAACCGGTGGTGGACTATTATTTCCGGGTGGCGACGGCGGATCTGGATCTCAACTCGGTTGGCGGCAAATCGGAGGCGGTGCAGCGACTGACAGCCACCATCCGCGAGATCGGCGATTCGGTGGAGCGTATGCATTACATCCAGATGCTGGCGCGCCTGGTGCACGTGAGCGAAAAAGTGCTGGCGCAAGAGATAAACGCCAGCCAGCGAACCGATATACGCCAGACGGCCCCGCCAGCAGTCTCGAAAACGCCATCCAAAGGCGTGGTCTTTGGCCTGGAGGAATATTGCCTCTCTCGCCTGCTGCGTTATCCGGAGCAGCTCGGCGCCCTGGATGCCCTGTTGCACGAGATCGGAGAGCCGCATCTACGCCCGGAAGATTTTTCACGACCGGCCCTGCGAGAGTTGTTCTCGCTGGTTCGACAGGCTTTCGAGCGAGACCCGGCCTTGAACAACGCCGACGTCGAGGAATTGGGGGCCAATGCCGCACCGAGCCTCCAGATAGTCTTCCGGGCACTGTGGCAAGGCTGGGTCGATGCCGCCGCTATCGGCCCGGTTGAGGTGGCCAAAGACCTGGGCGACGCCGTGCTGCGGCTGAGGGCCAGCAATCTGAAACGCTGGGGCGAAGAAGTGCATTTTCTTCTCCAGGAGGCCATGGCGCACGGAGATGCCCGCGCTCAAGAATACGCCGAACAGATGCGGGCCCACACAGCGGCCAAACGTCGGGTAGACCAGGCACTGGCCGCGCGCTCGTTGGTGGGTCAGCGCCGCCAACAAGACAGCCTCGGCTGAGCCGCACCCATCAGAAGTTGAGAGTGACATCCTTTTCCGAGGGCTCAGCGTGCGTTTTGACGGTTCAACTCTAGCCAGAGGGATAATGGCTGAACAGCTCAAACTGACGCCCAAAATGAAGGCTCTGATCGACAAAGGCGAGTCTCAGGGCCATCTCTCCCAAGACGAGATCCTGCGCCTTTTCCCGGACATGGAGCTGGAAGACAGGCGTGTGGCGCTGTTTTACGATCTCTTGTTGGAGCGGAACATCCGCATCACCCAGGCGCTCGAAGTGGATGAGGAGGACGAGGACGAGGATTCAGAAGACGAGATTGACATCGAGGGTGAAGAAGACGTCGACGAGATCGACGATGCCGGCCCGGAGGATCTGATCGGTCTGGAGACCGAGATCGCGCTGGTTGATTTTGACGAGGACGAAGAGCTCAAAGAAAGCGCCGAGCGCGATGATTATGCTTCGGGTGACATTGTCAGCGATCCGGTGCGTATGTATCTGCGAGAGATCGGCCAGGTCGATCTGCTTGGACCAGACGAAGAGATGCGCATCGCGTTACAGATGACGGCCCCTCACTATCTGGTCAAATTGCTGGTGGCGTGGTTTGCCAAACACATCGGCCTGAGCGTGCCACAACTGGCGCAGGCCGTTTCCAGGTGGTTGACCGAGCCCGGCGAGAGGAACCCTCGGCTGGGACAAGAGGCCATCAAAGAGCCCGAGCGCCTGTTGGACGTGCTGGGCACAGCGGCCGAGCACAAACACATTCCGGGCGAGATGGAACATTTTTCACGCTCGCTCCACCAGGCCATCCTACACGAGCAGATTCCGCCAAAGGAGCTGGTCATCCCTGCCTCTATTTTGCTGGATGTTTTTGAGTTGTTTGTCCAAAACTGGCAGGCCATTCTCCACGATAGCGCCGAACTCCAGATCGATGCGCCAGACATGGTCGTCTTGATACGTGAGGTCGAGACGTTGGATTTCCGCACCATGATCGATCAGGACTCGGTCATCCGGCCCATCCTCGATGCTCGCAGCATGGATGCACAGAGTGGGGCGGGCCAGGTAGATCCACGTTGGGTGGCTTTTACAGCGCTGCTTTTCGACGCCTACATGGAACTGTATCTGTTACCCTCCTCAAGCCAGGCCTTTGTCATCGAGCACTATCAGGCCAGGAACAAATTGCCCTCACTGCGGCAGTTCCAGCGCGCCCTGTCTTCCACCGACGAGCGCAGCGGACAGCTTACGGCCATCTTTCAACGGGCCCAACAGGCCAAGCAGCAACTGGTGCAGGCAAACCTGCGGCTGGTGGTCAACGTGGCCAAACGGTACATGGGCCGGGGTATCCACTTTATGGATCTCATCCAGGAGGGCAACATCGGCCTGCTGCGGGCGGTGGACAAGTTCGATTATACCAAGGGTTACAAGTTTAGCACCTACGCCACCTGGTGGATCCGTCAGGCTATCAGCCGCGCCATTGCCGATCAGGCGCGCACCATCCGCATCCCGGTTCACATGGTGGAAACGATCAACCGTCTGGCCCGGGTGGAACGCGCCCTGCAACAAGAATTGGGCCGCGAGCCCAGCACAGAAGAGATCGCGTTAGAGATGGGTCTTTTGACAGAAGAAGATCGGCGCACCATTCTGCGCGCTCGTCAGGAGGGCCGACCGGTGGAGCCAATCCTGGAGCGGCGTTGGCGGCGGGCGGCTTCCAAAGTGCGTCGCATCGTGCGCATTTCGCAGGAGCCTATCTCGCTGGAAACGCCGGTCGGTTCAGAAGAAAACAGCACCATGGGCGACTTTATCGAGGACGAAAAGATCCCGCAGCCGGTGGACGCCGCCGCCCAGATGCTGTTGCGCGAAGAGATCCGGCGCGAACTGGGCAATCTCTTGCCCCGCGAGCGCGAGGTGTTGGAGATGCGCTTTGGCCTGAGGGATGGCCGGAGCCGGACATTGGAAGAAGTGGGCCAGGAGATAGGCGTCACCCGTGAGCGCATTCGGCAGATCGAGGCCAAGGCGCTGCGCAAGCTGCGCCATCCTCATCGCAGCAAGCGACTGCGCGACTATTTGGGGTGATTTGGGCAACAGATTTGACTAAATGGTTCATTGGCGGTATAATTTCCGCCGCGTCAAGACATTCCTCGGTAGCTCAATCGGCAGAGCGACCGGCTGTTAACCGGTTGGTTGTAGGTTCAAGTCCTACCCGAGGAGCCTGGATACTGCTGGTGAGGCGGGTTATGGCTGTGGAACTTCCAACCCACATCCCCTTGCAAGAAGCTTCCAGAAAGTATGACGTCCCTGTCAGGACGTTGACACGACTGGTGCGGGATGGTAGAATAAAGGCAGTACGTGTCAACGGAGGGATCGCGGTGGCAGAAGGAGATGCCCAAAAGCTCAGCAAACGGGACGAGCTTTGGAAGCGGATAGAGCACTTGGGAATCCAATAGGCATCGAAGAGGCTTGCCAGAAATACCGGTTGAGTTCTTCCAGTTTATATTGCCAGGCCTGCTGCTGGCAGCTCGTTTGCGGGGAGAAATTCGCTCAGTTCGGGAGAAGATTGAGCAGCTTTGAGAGTATGGCTTTCATGTGGCACCAGCTCTGGTGCAGACGATTTTGGAAGAGGCGAAAGAGTAGAAACGTCGCCTTATCAGAAAGTCATTTTTGGATAGAAGGTCGCTCGTGACACACTCATGAGCGACCTTTCACTTCACCCTTCGTCAGAGCCTGTCCCGAGCTTGTCGAGGGACTCAGGGCAGGCCTGGGTAGCACCAGCCTGGCGACGACGGCCGGCGGTGCGGTGCACTCGCGGCAGGGCTACTATCCCTACGGCGAGACGCGCTACACGGCCGGCGAACTCCCCACCGACTTCCACTTTACAGGCCAGCGCAACGAGAGTACAATAGGTCTGTACGACTACCACGCCCGCTTCTACGACCCCGCCCTGGGCCGCTTCCTCTCCGCCGATACGCTGGTGCCCGACCCCGCCAACCCGCAAAGCCTCAACCGCTATTCGTACGTTTACAACCGACCGCTGGTTTTCACTGACTCTGATGGACATCTACCATGGTGGATAGCAGTTATCGAAGGAGGTGTTCTCGGCTACAAGATTGCCAAATGGATTGATCCAGACCTGCATGTTGTCCCCTGGGATCCCCCTGTGATGATAACAGACAGGGTTGATGACCCGATCACCTCGAACAATATGACTGCATGGCTGCTCAACCAAATGGCAACAAACGCCCAATCTGACATTGTACAGGCCATCCGAGGGAACTGGACCAGTGGTAATCTGCTGAAACAGGATGCGGCAATGCAAGCCTGGACAGCCCTTGTCGGTACCGGTGCGATTTGGGACTTCAAAGTGGATATTGAAAGAACCAAGTGGTTCAATGAGGGCGAACGCGATGTTAAACTTGGCGGCCAGACGCTCAATTTCGATGCTGTGGCCAATATGCACTTTGGCTTTGTAGGGCGCGCGGCTGGTTTTAGCGACAAGTTGCTTGTAGCTGCCGCTGGTATTGCACAGGAGATGCTCTACAGAGATACCCAAGATCCTAATGACAAAGGCGTGTGCAACGGGACCTATTACTGCGACCATCCCTATGCAAGCTGGTCTATACAATTTGGGATCTACCTCTACAACGAGTACCGGCTAGAGGGTCTGGACGACGAGGTTTTTTTCAGTGCCCTGGAGGCCTATATTGCAGAATATGGGGAGCCACCCGATCCTCCTCCTGGTGCTGTAGCGCCCTGAAGATTAGAGAGACGAATGATGCAAATGAAAAGGTTATGCTACAAGTTGAACTGGAGAATAGTGTCCATGATGTTGGTGGCTATCATAGTGTTATGGCTCTCAACGGCCTGTGTTAGATTCTGGGAGCCACGCGCCCCAAAGCGTTCTTTCGTGCTAGAGAACCTGTTGATTGACCAGAGCGTTGTGCCATCTGGCTGGGAACTTGGCGATCCCCTTTTTCCCTCCGGAGATGATCTATGCACAACCGAGTGTGTTTCAATAGGCTTTACAGCAACGGAAGACGAAAGCTCGATAGAATATGGCAGACACGATATCTATCGTTACCTCAACACAGGCATCGCGCGACGCACTTTCGAGAAAGTATATCTACCAAAAAACAGATCGCTTAACCCAGTGAGAGAGTGGGAGTACCACAGCCCAGTGGCCGAACAATCACACTTCGGTTGCGGCAATATGGCAGGGAATGTGGGAGTGTATTGCCAGTGGGGCGCTCAATATGAAGAATACATCGTACTTTTCGGAGCACGAGTGCCTCCTGGTGAAGTGTCTTTGGCAGACATAGAGCTAATGGAAGCGGTGGTCAAAGCGATTGACGAGCGAATGGCGCAGTACCTGGAGAAACCGCTTGAAAACTCCGACTGAGCGAGCTATATATCGTTGAGGGGGAGTGTCTACATCCCTCGCAACGACGAGCGACGGCGCGGTCTATCCGCAGAACGGTGCCTATGCCGCCACGGCGGGTCACGTCTACACCTTTGACGCCGTCAGCAGCTTTGGCGGCAGCAGCGCCGTCACCGACTGGGCAGGCAATCTCTCCACCGTGTCCTTTACCGTAGTGCGGGATGTGGCTTCGCCCACCGTGACCATCACCGCCCCGGCGCGCGTGACGACGCCGACCATCCCCGTCACCTGGACGGCCAGCGATGCCCTCTCCGGCGTGGCGGGCTACGACGTGCAGGTGCGTGTAGACCCTGCGACCCTTCGACAAGCTCAGGGCTCAGGGCAGGGCGGCGAATAGCAACGCTTGCTCACCGATACCCAGGCCACCAGCTACGAGTACGCCGGCGAGTACGGCCACAGCTACACCTTCCGCGTCCGCGCCACGGACACCGCCGGCAATGTCGGGGCCTGGGCCGAGGCCGAGGTTTCGGTGGCCGGCGTGACCAAGTACTACGCCTTCGGTGGGGGGCGGGTGGCCATGCGCACACCCGACGGCGTGTTTTACCTCCACACCAACCACCTGGGCAGCACCAGCCTGGCGACGACGGCCGCCGGTGCGGTGCACTCGCGGCAGGGCTACTACCCCTACGGTGAGACGCGCTACACGGCCGGCGAACTCCCCACAGACTTCCACTTTACAGGCCAGCGCAACGAGAGTACAATAGGCCTGTACGACTACCACGCCCGGTGGTACGACCCTTATCTTGCCCGTTTCATCTCTGCCGATACCATCATCCCCAACCCGGCGGCGCCGCAGGCGTTCAACAGATACTCTTATGTTCTCGGGAACCCGCTCAAATACACCGACCCCAGTGGGCATTGTATCCCAGGCTACAATTGTCCACAGGATAAGCTACCGCCGCCACCTGACGGCCGTGATCTGACATACTGGCTTGTTGCAGAAGCAAACGCAGATGCTACTTCTGTGGAAGTCATGCTGTTAAGAGCTATAAATGAGTCTCCTTCCTTTGGCATTTGCAGAGGACTTTCTTGGCCAATATGGATTAGTTTGGTCAAAGATAGTGCTCGTTGGGACTTCAAAGATGAGATTTATAGAAAATTCGGGGGTGATCCTATCAGGCTCGGTGATGAGTGGTTCGAGTATTCCACCGCCGGCAATATTCTATATGGTTTCAACGGAGCAGCGGCCGGCTTCACCATCGTGGAACAACATCTCGGCGCTAGTGCTGCACAGATTTGGGATGATCTAAGATCTGACAACCCAAAGGACGACATCGGCCCAATTCTACCTTCATTCTTAGACCAGGTAGATGACTACTACGCTGTGGACTTTGGCTACCAATTGTACAAGAAATACGGCGCCGACGTGACAGAGGCAGAGTTCAGGGCCTTCCTGGTTGATTACAAGTATGCAGACAGACTTGCGAAAGTGGTCCCGCCAACGAATTTCGTCCCCCCACCTGATGATTGGCCATATGACCCCGGCACCTTTGACAATCCGGAGGCCATTTGGTAAGCATCAGGACTGGGACTGGCAGAGTGGAGAGGAAACCCATTATGACTAGTGGAGCAATGTTTGAAAACACAAGGGTGGTTCTTAGTACACCGACCTGCAAGTTACGTCCTAGTTTGGCTGTTACGCAGAACGCATGTATACTTGGGCTGGAGGTGAAACATGCGTGGACCGAAGCCCAAGTATGCCATTGTCTTAACAACCGAAGAA
>JBMOMT010000016.1:0-2946 GCA_049324835.1 Chloroflexota bacterium
CGCCCGCCCACGGCCACCCCCACCTTTACGCCGCAGCCGACGCCCACCCACACCGTGGCGATCATCCCGCTGGACTTTAACTGGCATCCCGACACGAGCACCCTGCGCATCATCAAATACGATTGGGGCAGCGAGGACTGGGCCGTCATCGTGGTCATTGAGGCCTGGGGCGGCGACGGCAACTATACCTACAACTGGAACCGCGAACGTGAAATCGAACAGCGATTCGAGGTCAAAGCCCGCGCCTGCTTCCCGGTGGTGGGCGGCATCATCGTCACCTCAGGCGATGGGCAGGAAAAAGAAAAGCCGGTGTGGATCGATTCACTTTACAACCCAGACTATTGTCCGTAGCTTGTAACGACTCACCGCAGCGACGCAGAGACCGCTGAGCCAGTGGTTGGGCCGCGGAGAACGGCCCCTCCCTGGCGACAACGATCAAAAACTCGGCGTCTCAGCGGTAAAGAATAACGATCTGCTGGTAATTACCGTAGCTTCAAGATCGATTGCCAAAAGGGGGGTATCATGCGCAAGATTGGCACGGCTCTGGGAGTTCTGTTCGTCGTTCTGCTGGTGCTCGTTCTCGTCGTCGGCAGCGGGGCCTACCTGTGGCTCCGGCGCAGCTTTCCAACCGTCCACGGCACGATCCAGGTGCCCGGCCTTCAAGCGACCGTTGAGGTCAGCCGCGATCGCTGGGGCGTGCCCCACATCTATGCTCAAAACAACCACGATCTGTTCTTTGCCCAGGGCTACGTCCACGCCCAGGATCGACTGTGGCAAATGGAGTTCAACCGCCGCATCGCCAGCGGCACCCTTTCCGAGGTCATCGGTGACAAAACCCTGGACAAAGACCGCTTTCTGCGCACCATCGGTCTGCACCGCACCGCCGAAAAGGACTGGGACAACTGCAACCCCGACACGCGCCAGATGCTAGAGGCCTACGCCGATGGTATCAACGCCTTCATCGAGAGCCACCGCGACCGGTTGCCGCTCGAATTCACCCTGCTGGGTTTTGAGCCTGCGCCCTGGACGCCGATAGACACCCTGGCCTGGGGCAAGGTGATGAGCTGGCAACTGGGCGGCAACTGGGACACCGAACTGCTGCGCGCCAAAATCGTCGCCCGCCTGGGCGAAGAAAAAGCCCAGGAGTTGATGCCCCCCTACCCGGACGCCGGCCCGTTCATCATTCCGCCAGAGGCCCGCAGCTACGCCGACCTGGGCGACCCTGTCCTGGTCGATCCTATCGCCCTTTTGTTGGGCGCCGACGGCCCCGGCATCGGCAGCAACAACTGGGTGGTCGATGGCTCTCTCACCGCCAGCGGCCAACCCCTGCTGGCCAACGATCCCCACCTGGGCATCCAGATGCCCTCCATCTGGTACGAGATCGGCCTGCACAGCGGCGATTTCAACGTCGTGGGCGCCAGTTTCCCCGGCGCACCGGCAGTCATCATCGGCCACAACGATCACATCGCCTGGGGCGTGACCAACCTCGGCCCCGACGTGCAAGACCTCTACCTGGAAAAACTCAACCCGGCCAACCCCAACCAGGTCGAATTCATGGGCCAGTGGGAAGAGATGGAGGTGCTCAACGAAGAGATCGTGATCAAAGGGCAGGCATCGGTGATGCTGGAGGTGCGCATCACCCGCCACGGCCCACTGCTCAACGAGGTGGTCAGCGGGCTGGAGCAGCCCACCGCCCTGCGCTGGACGGCCCTGGAACCCATGAGCCTCTTTGACAGTGTGGTCCGCGTCGACCTGGCCCAGAACTGGGAGGATTTCCGCGACGCCCTGCGTGATTGGGACGTCCCCTCGCAGAACTTTGTCTACGCCGACGTGGACGGCAACATCGGCTACCAATCGCCGGGGCGTATTCCCATCCGCGCCAACGGCGACGGCACCGCGCCGGTGCCCGGCTGGACGGGCGAATACGAATGGACGGCTTACATCCCCTTCGACGAGCTGCCCTACGTCTACAATCCCCCCACCCACTATGTGGTCACCGCCAACCACAAAGTGGTGCCCGACGATTATCCCTACCTCCTGGGCACCGATTGGGCGCCCGGCTACCGCGCCCGCCGCATCATCGACCTGCTCACCAGCCAGGCCGCCGACGGCCCTCTCACCCCAGACGATTTCCGCGACATCCAGGCCGACATCACCTCGCTGCCGGATCAAATTCTGGTCGCTCACCTGTTACAAGAGGTTTCGCCAGAGAGTGAGCTCCAGGAACGCACCCTGGCCCAGGTGCAGGCGTGGGACGGCATCCACAGCACCGACAGCCCCGGCGCGGCGGTGCTGGCCGTGTTTGCCCAAGAGATCACACGCGCCATCCTGGCCGACGAGCTGGGTGAGAGTCTGTACGGCGACTATGGCGTACAATACCCCACCCTGCAAGCCCTCCTGGCCGACGCCAACAACCCCTGGCTGGACGACGTCACCACAGCCGCCATCGAGACCCGCCGCGAGATCGTGCAGCGAGCCTTTGACGAGACGGCCAATCGCCTCAGCGAGCTGCTGGGCAATCGCCCGGAAAAATGGGCCTGGGGACAACTGCACACCGCCACCTTTGTCAACGACCCGGTGGGCCAGAGCGGCATCGCCATTCTGGAGCAGTTGGTCAACCGTGGCCCCTTCCCCATGGGTGGCACGGGCTACACAATCAACAACACCGGCTACAACAACCAATTCCAGCAGCGCACGGTGGCCTCCTACCGCCAGATCGTCGACCTGAGCGACTGGACCAACTGCCGCTCGCAGCACACCACGGGCCAATCGGGCCAACCGATGTACAAACACTATGCCGACATGATCCAGGCCTGGCGAGAGGTGCGGCATCACCCCATGCTCTTTACCCGGGCCCAGGTCGAAGCCGAACAAGCGTCACTGCTGATATTACAGCCGGCAGGCCAATCGTCCACCTCACAATCAAAAGCGCGTCACGCCTCCTCA
>JBMOMT010000017.1:0-2870 GCA_049324835.1 Chloroflexota bacterium
CCCGCCAGGCCGGCTGCAGCGCGCCCAAAAGCGTCACGCCCAGGCCCATCAGCACGCTCGCGACCAGGCCCCACCAGGGCACGGCGAACGGCGCATCCTGCAAGGCGCCCATGATACGCATCACCGACCAGGCCAGTCCCGCCCCGGCGATCAACCCGGCAGCCGTGCCGATGAGGCCCAGCAGCCCGGCCTCGACCAGCACCGTGCCCATCACCTGGCGGCGGGTCATGCCCAGCGCCCGCAGCGCGCCGATCTCACGGGTGCGCCCGGTGATCGACATGGCGAACGCGTTGAGGATGACAAAGCCGGCGGCCAGCAGGATGATGAGGCCGACCACAACCAGCGCGGCCTGCACCAGCACCACGTTGCCCAGCACGCTGGCCTCGGCTGCGGCGCGCACCACGGCCAGCTCCGGGCCAAGCGTCCGGGCCAGCTCGGCGCGGGTTTGTTCCACGTCGGCGCCGGGGCGCAGGGCGATCTGAACACGATCCAGTTGGCCCGGCGCGCCCAGGAGGCTTTGGGCCGCGGGCAGCGGCGCAAAGGCCGTGCTCGAACCGCCGGCCAGCGCCTCGACGTTGGTTTCAGTTTCGAGCCGCCCGGCGACGGTCAGGGTGACCGATCGTTCGCCGAGCCTCAGCGTGACTGCATCGCCGATGTTCAGGTTGTGGCCCAGGGCGATGGCCACCGGCAGCACCACCGTATCCGGCCTGTCGAGAAAGTCGCCGCCGGCCAGATCGGGCTGGTGCAGGGTCTGGTAAACCTGCGGGTCGACGCCCGCCAGTACCAATCGGGGAATGATGGGGTTGACGCCCTCGGCCTCCACGTGCAGCATGGGCGAGAGCCATTCGACCTCGGGAGCGGCGCGGAGGGTGGAGAGGATTGTCTCCTCAAAGAGGGCATCGTCGCGGGCAAAGACCTCGAGCTGCACGCGCGGGCCTGTATCCGAGACGTCCGCCGCGCCCCGTCCTGCCGCCTGACCCACCACCGCCGCCGCCAGCACCATGCCCACGCCCAGAGCGATGGCCAGCGCGGTGAGGGCGCTGCGCAGGGGGTGGGCGGTCAGGTTGCGCCGGGCGAGAGAGTTGAGAGAACGCATTGGGTGCTCCTACTGCATGGTGCGTATTGCGTATTGCGTATTGCGTATTATGGCATTGGCGGGTTGTTGAGTAGGGCCGTGTTGTTTGTATCGTAAGACGTCCGCTCCTCTGCCAGCTTGAAACCGCGCTCGGAGGGAATAATGGTGAGCAGCAAGCGGATGATTTCGGTTAACAGCCCAATGCGATGTGTGGCAACGGTTTCTGATAAGACGTGGCGTCCCTGATAGTACCAGGTGCGGGCTTCACGGGCTGAACCCAGAGAGTATTCGTAGAATCGTGCCTGGTCTTTGCCGGATCGACGACTGTACCCTTCGGCGACGTTGGCCCCCACAGAGCCGATAGCGCGATATAGTTGATCCGCCAGACCCACAGTGCGCCTGTCCTTGATCAACTTGGAAACATCGCACCACGCCAGATCACTGGCAAAGAGAGCCAGCCGATACACTTTTATCCGCCAGAGAGGATCACCACTCAACTCCGATGGAACCAAAGCCAGCCACTCTTCATAATTCGTCACCGTGCCCCTCCATGCCATACACAATACGCCATACGCCACACGCAATACGCAATACGTCATACGCCATACGCCATACGAAATGACGTCACAATTCCAATTCAGCCATCACTTCGATGATCGCCTGCGCGCCAAAGCCGTCGCCGTCGCTTTTCAGCTCGCGCACGATGGCGCCATCGCGCAAAAAGACCACCCGGTCGGCAAAGGATGCGGCGTAGGGATCGTGCGTCACCATGACGATGGTCTGGCCTTTTTCGTCGCAGGCGCGGCGCAGCAGGGCCAGCACCTCTTTGCCCGATTTGCTGTCCAGGTTGCCGGTGGGCTCGTCGGCCAGCACGATGGCCGGTTCCGTGACCAGCGCCCGGGCGATGGCCACGCGCTGCTGCTGCCCGCCGGAAAGCTGGTCGGGTTTGTGATCGCGGCGGTCGCTCAGGCCCACCAGGCCCAGCAGTTCATCGACCCGCAGGGCATAATCTTCCAGCCGTTTGCCGTCGATGAGCAGCGGCAAGGCGACGTTCTCGGCCGCGCTCAGCGTGGGCAGCAGGTTAAAGAACTGAAAGACAAAACCCACGTTGCGCCGCCGGACGATGGTGATCTCGTCGTCGGTCATGTGGGCCAGCCGTCTGCCGTCCACGGTGACATCGCCATCGGTGGGGGTGTCCAGCCCGCCCATCAGGTGCAGCAGCGTAGATTTGCCCGAGCCCGATGGCCCCATCACGGCTACAAACTCGCCTTTTTGCACCTCAAAATTCAGGCCGCGCAGGGCGTCTACCACTACTTCGCCCATGTGATATTGTTTTTGCAGTCCTTGTGTTTGCAGAATTTGAGCCATGATTTCCCTCCTGTGGGATGGTGTGGTCTCGTGCGCCTGAAGCAGTTTTCCAATCGCTGCTTGGGACGAACCTGTGGTGGGCTGGACACATTAGAGTGTGGCCCAAAATCGTGGGAGGTGTCTGATCCTCCCGCAGGTTGAGGAAGCATCATGCCTCCAGAGAGGGTTTTCATGGGCCAAAGCTCAGGAGATGCGTATCCATCGAACCTGCGGGAGGGTTTCCCACAGATTTTAGCCACACTTGATACATTATAGCACAAGTCAGCTTGCTTTGGTATCGGGATTGTCCATGAACCACAGCTTTGCTACCGGACACTTTTTTCAACTCTGCCGAATTCTGTCATTCTGAGCGACCAAAGGGAGCGAAGAATCTCGCTTCTGCCCAGGCGATCTCTGAAGTTAAGTGAGATTCTTCGTCGCTCTGCTC
>JBMOMT010000018.1:0-15711 GCA_049324835.1 Chloroflexota bacterium
CCTTTCAGGGGGGAGCCGGAGGGGGGTGTCGCAACCCCCCCCACAGCGCGACAGCGCATTGACGGAGAGAGGTGACGGTCACCTCAAAGGTGACCGTCACCTGGTAACAAACCCACACAGCCCGGCAGCGCATTGACCCCCCTGTATCCCCCCTTTCAGGGGGGAGCCGGAGGGGGGTGTCGCAACCCCCCCACAGCGCGACAGCGCATTGACGGAGAGAGGTGACGGTCACCTGGTAACAAACCCCACACAGCCCGGCAGCGCATTACAACCCAGGCGATCCATACGGCAGCGTCAGATCGCGCCTGTGAGTTGACTCAAAAGGAATGTCATGGTATGCTTTCCAACCACCAGCAAGTGAAAAAGAGGCATACCATCGCGCCGCAGCCCTGGAAAATGGGTCGTTAGAGCCAGGCTGGCACAAGAGGAGGAATTACGATGCGTGCGAGACGAGTTATAAGACGAGCTGCCCGTCGCACCGCGCGGCGGATCGTGAGGCGCCGCTGGCGCAGGCGGATTGTGGTCGGCGGCATGGTGCTCCTGGCAGCGGGCGGCGCCGCAGCAGCCATCAAGCTGACGCAAAAGGACGCCCGGCGCATCGAGGAGCATACCGGGGCTTCTGTCGAAGAGCTGACCGAAGAAGAGCTGGTCGCGGCGATGCGAGATCTGGGCATCAAATCGATCGCGCTAGACGAGAACGACCGGGCCATCATCACCGGCCAAAAAGGCCAGTCGCCGCCGGCCCAACCCCAGGCGTCCTATCTTGACGAGCTGGAACGGCTGGCCGGCCTGCGCGACCGGGGCGTCATCAGCGACGACGACTTTGAAGCCAGGAAAAAGCAACTGTTGGGCCTCTAGTACCTTGATGATAAAATCCTTGTAACTGCTCAGCCTACCCTCCCGCAGGCTGAAATCGGTCATCCTATGTCACAATTTAGCCGACTGGGCCCGGTAAACTTGCAAAATGTAGCGGCACGAGGAGGCACGGCATGCCGCGCCCCTACCAGAGCCTGCGGGAGGGTGAGCAGTTACAAATCCTTGCCCATTGGGCAAAATTTTCACCACCAGGGTCACGAAGGACTCAAAGGGAAAAAACCGAATCCGGCCAGACCCGGAAGGTAGATACCATGCACATCGAACACCTGGCCATTTGGACCAGAAACCTGGAGCGTCTCAAGACATTCTACGAAACCTACTTTCAGGCTCATGCGGCTCCCAGGTACGTCAATACCACCAAACAGTTCGAATCCTGTTTCCTGAGTTTTGTTTCAGGGGCCCGTTTGGAGCTGATGCAGACCCCCGCTGTGGTGGACCGGTCGGATGATGGCGAGGGGCCGTTCAGAGGATACTGCCACCTGGCCATCTCGGTTGGCTCCAAAGAGCAGGTGGATAGTCTGACGGCAAAGCTGAGAAAAGACGGTTATCGGGTGATAGATGGGCCCCGGTGGACGGGCGATGGCTACTATGAAAGCCGGGTGCTGGATTGTGACGGCAACCCAATCGAGGTGACCATCTGACGGGCGGTCGGTTGGGGTTTCAGGGTGTGGTGCTACTCTGTCTCGAGTCGCCGGGGTCAGATGTGACCAATGGGGGGTTGAAGCCCGGCGGCAATGGCGGTATAATAGAAACATTCGCAGGAGAGTGGAGTCTTATGCCTGTCTTGAGCGAAGACATGCTGGACGTCATCAGTCACAGCGAGGCCCAGACCCACCGTCTGGGGATGCGTCTGGCGGGCCTGTTGCAGCCGGGCGACGTGCTGGCCCTGGCGGGCGAGCTTGGCACGGGCAAGACGCGCCTGGTGCAGGGCCTGGGCAGCGGCCTGGGTGTGGTGGAAGCCATCGTCAGCCCCACTTTTACTCTGGTGCGTGAGTATCGCGGTCCGGCGATACGCCTGCCTCTCTATCACATCGACCTGTATCGCATCCAGGACGCGACCGAGACGGCCACTTTTGGCCTTGAGGATTATCTTTTCGGCGACGGGGTCTGCGCCATCGAATGGGCCGACCGCCTGGCAGCGGGGCAACTGCCAGAAGCGCATCTGTGGCTGGATCTCCGCCACCTGGATCAGGGCAAACGCGGTTTGCTCTTTCGGCCCCGTGGCGCGCGCTACGAACAGTTGGTTCGGGACTTTCGCCATCAGGCCTTTGGAGTGTGATGTGGTCCTTGGTCTGTGCACCATCGAACTGCACCTGCCGGCCAATACCTCGCTGAAGGGCAAACGCTCGGTGCTCAAATCGCTCATGGCGCGGATACGTCACCAATTCAACGTCTCTATCGCCGAGGTAGACCTGCACGACGTGTGGCAGTCGGCGGTCATTGGTGTGGCTTGTGTGGCCAACGATCAAGAGTACGCCCACGGGTTGTTGGCTCAGGTGATCCGGTGGATCGAGCAACACCGGCTGGACGTGGAACTGATCGACTACCGGATCGAGATGTTGTGACAGAACGGCGCAGCCATACAGCCAGGGGGCGCCGCTCCGAAATGTCACGGCAGGAGGCAGGATGCTGTTCGAACAGGATACCCTCATCGCCGCCGCGGCGGCCCTGCTCTACCTGTTGATATGCGTCACGGCCCTGTTGAGGCGCGGCCTGAAAGAGCGCCAGGCCCGCTGGTTGATCCTTTACACCGCTATGGCCCTTTTTTACAGCCTGTTGCCCCTCCTGAGCTGGCTGGGCCGCAACGGCGATCTGCCGCCGATTCCGGGTGACTTTTTGTGGTCCTATGGCGCGCTGATCATGGCCTGGCTCTTTTTGCACCTGAGCCGCTCTTTCCTGCGCCTCGATGGCCCCGGCCTGGGCTGGTGGGTGTTGGGAACGCTCTGTCTGGCGGCGGCGGTGGTGCTGGATTTTGATCTGATGGCGCTGCCGGCCCGTCTGGGCATCGCTGAGGTCTGGCGTGGATCGGCGCGGGCCATCACTTTTCCGCTGTTGTTGGCCGGCTGGGCCACTTTTATGGCCGGCGTGTTCGCCCTGACCATCGGCGTCTACAGGCAGACCCAGCAGCCGCTGCACCAGAACCGCATCAAATATTGGCCGCTGGTCTGGGGTTTTACGGCCCTCGGCGGCGGCCTGGGGTTGGCCGGTCGGCAGGCGCTGGGCAGTGCTTTTTCCCTCGTCGGCGCGTCGATGGCCGCCTATGCCGTGTTGACCCATCGCCTGCCCGATATCCGCCAGACGGCCCGCCAGTTCATGGCTTACCTGATCGTCACCCTGACGACGATGGCCCTGTTTGCCGGCAGCCTGGCGGCGGGGCGCTATCTTGTGCTGCGCGCCGCGCCAGACTATGCCACCCTCCTGGTGGGCATGGCGTCGGCGCTGGCGCTGGCAATGCTTTTTCGACCGTTGCTGGTTTGGATTCAGCGCGGCATGAACCGTCTGATCCCGGCCACCGAATACGACCCGGATCGGGCGCTGCGTGAGTATAGCCTGAGCATCAGCAACATCTTGAGCCTGGAGCGGCTGGCGACAGTGATCGTGGGCCTGATCGGGGAAGCGATGGCGATCCGACAGGGGACGCTGTTTCTGGTGAGCCGTCAGAACGGGAACAATGGCCAGGGGCCGCATAACGGCAGCTTTGTCTTGCAGGCTGTGCGGGCTGCTGGTCAGGATCAGTCGCCGGTGGGGACTCTGGCGGCCCAAAGCCCGGTGGCGCAGTGTTTGCGGCGGGAGCATCGACCGCTCACCCAGTACGATGTTGATCTGCTGCCGCGCTTTCGCGCCATGCCGCCCTCTGAACGGGCCTGGCTTGCGAGCCTGGACATGGATGTTTATGTGCCCATCTATGCCAAGGGTGAGTGGATCGGTTTGCTGGCGCTGGGCCCCAAGGTCTCTGGCGATCGCTACTTTGATCCGGACCTGGCGCTGCTCAGCACGCTGGCCGATCAGACGGCGGTGGCCCTGGAGAATGCCCGCCTGTTCCAGGACCTTCAGATGCGCAACGCCGAGAACGAACGCCTGAACGAAGAGCTGGCCGTAGCCAACCGCGAGCTGGCCCGGCTGGATGAAGCCAAGTCCGATTTTATCAACGTGGCCTCACACGAGCTGCGCACGCCGCTCACCCAGGTGCGGGGTTATACCGATATCCTGAACGAGATGAGCCGCGATGGCTCACTCTCGCCCGAGCTGGCCGCCCAGATGACGCAGGGCATCGGCAAGGCCTCACAACGGTTAGAAGAGATCATCAACCTCATGTTCGACGTCTCCCAGATCGATACCCAGACGCTGTCACTCAACCCGTCGGAGGTGTCGCTGGCAGCCATCGTGGCCGGTGTTTCGGACAGTTGGGCGGCGGCCTTTGAGGAACGGCGTCAGACGCTCTCGGTGGCGGGGTTGGCCGGACTGCCGTTGATCCTGGCCGACGGCAAACGGTTGGGCCAGGTTTTTTCACATCTGGTGCAGAACGCCATCAAATACACCCCCGATGGTGGTCAGATTCAGATCAGCGGGCGGCTGTTGGGGGAGGGCGTGTTGCCGCCGGATCAATCGATCGAGGTCGTCGTGGCCGATACGGGCATCGGCATCGCGGCCCAGGATCGGGAACGCATCTTTGAAAAGTTCTATCGTGTGGGCAACGTGCTGCTGCACAGCACCGGCCGCACCAAGTTCAAGGGGGCTGGCCCGGGCCTGGGACTGACCATCGCCCGGGGCATCGTGGAGGCGCACGGCGGCCGCATCTGGGTCGAGAGTCCCGGCCACGACGAAGCGGCCTGCCCCGGCAGCCGCTTTCACGTGGTGCTGCCCGTGCAGCCGCGCCACCTGGAGGCAGAGGATGCCACCGCCTTTATGGCCTCTCTGAAAAGATGACCCTGGCAGGGCCCACAAAAAAGAGCCGACCGGTCAGCCGGTCGGCTCTTTTGTTTCGGCGGCTCGAATGGGGTGCGTCGCACCTGAGGTGGTCTAGATCACGCCCAGCTCTTTGCCCACCTTCTCGAACACCGATAATCCAAAGTCCAGGTCTTGCTGGCTGTGGGCGGCGGTGTTCATCACCCGGATGCGCGCCTGGCCGCGCGGCACCACCGGAAAGCCCAGGGCCATGGCGAACACACCCTCTTCGAACAGCCGGGTCGAGAAGGTTTTGGCCAGGCCCACCTCACCCAGCATCACCGGCACGATGGGCGTCTGCGTCTGGCCGGTATCGAAGCCCAGTTCTTTCATGCTCTTTTTGAAATAGTCGGCGTTGGCCCACAGCTTTTCCACCAGTTCGGTCGAGCTTTCCAGAATATCCACCGCCGCCAGGCAGGCAGCGGTATCGGCTGGCGTGGTGGCGCTGGAGAAAAAGTGAGGGCGCGCCTTTTGTTTCACATAGTCTACCACTTTCTGTTTGCCAGCGATGACGCCGCCCACCACGCCAAAGGCTTTGGAGAGTGTGCCGATCTCCACATCGAACTGGCCGGCCAGCCCAAAGTGATGTACGATGCCCCGCCCTCCGCCCAGCACCCCCTCGCCGTGGGCATCGTCCACCATCGTCAACACGCCGTACTTTTCGGCCACCTGGTAGAGCCTGTCCAACGGCGCGATGTCGCCGTCCATGCTGAACACACCATCGGTGATCATCAGGCCGCGGCGGTAGTGGGGCAGATGCTCCTTGATTTGGGCCTCCAGGTCGGCGGCGTCGCAATGCTCGTAGACCACGATCTTGGCCCGCGAAAGCCGGGCGCCGTCGATGATGCTGGCGTGGTTCAGCCGGTCGGAAAAGATGACGTCCTCGCGGTCCACCAGCGGCGGGATGGCCGCCTGGTTGGCGCAGAATCCCGATTGCACAAAAAGCGACGCCTCCACGCCTTTGAACCCGGCCAGCCGGCGTTCCAGCTCGACGTGCAGCGATTGTGTGCCGGCGATGATCCGCACGGCTGCCGGCCCCACACCCCAATCGTCGATGGCTTTTTTGGCCCGTCTTTTCAGCTCAGGATGGTTGGCCAGCCCCAAATAGTTGTTGGTGCAAAAGTTGAGCACCCGCTTGCCGTCCACCAGCATCCAGGCGTCGGCCGGCGACTCCATGGTGCGGACGTTGATGAAACGTTTTTCTTCCTGCAAGACGGCCAGTTCCTGCCGCATGAAATCCAATTTGTCGGACATCTTTGTCTCCTTGTTTGGTGAACAATTAAAGGCGGGTAACAGGTGACAGTCACCTGTTGTTATTATACCATGCCCGGCCCGCCGGAGCAACGCCCTATCGTCTGACGGGTGCATTTCAGTCTGAGGGCGAGTTTTTATCCTCCCGCAGGTTCAGTCGGAGCGAGTTGCACCCAAGTAGAGTCTTGGAACGGGAGGAAACGACTTTTGTGCACCCAAAACCTGCGGCAGGATAGACTGCCCAAAAAGTGAAATACACCCTCGCCCGATAAAGCCCGTCAATCATCCAGCCGGCCGTAAATCTCGGCCCGTTCCAGGTTGGCGGGCAGCGGCCCCACGGTGGTCAGCTTTATCTCGACCACCTCGCGGGCAAAGCGGGCGCAGCGCTCCGGCGGGTGGCCATCGAGCAGGGCCACCAAAAAGCCGGCCCAGAAGGAATCGCCGGCGGCGGTGGCATCCACCACCTGCACCGGGCGGGCGGGCAGCCGGGCCAGCACCTCGCCGCCCTGCGAGACCAGCGTCCCCTCTTTGCCCATGGTCAGGATCACCGTCTCCGGCCCCAGCGCGTGGAACAGGCGCACGTATTCCTCCGGCGAGGGGCCGGGCCCAAAGAAGCGCCGGGCGTCGTCCAGCGAGGGTTTGGTGATGGTGGCGTAGCGGTACATCTGGCGCACCACGCGCTGCGCCTCCGGGTAATCGGGCCACACCTGAGGGCTATAGTTGGGGTCCAGGGAGACGATTTTACCCATCTCGCGGGCCAGTTGAAAAGCCCGCCCCACCGCCGAGCGGCAGGGTTCACGCGAGAGGGCAAAGGTAGAGGCGTGCACCACCCGGGCGCGGGCGATGGCCTCCTCCGGCACTTCTTCCGGCGCGAGCTGGGCGTCGCCGTTGCGCAGGGCCTCGAAATCGGGCGTGCCGCTGGTGCGCGAGACAAAGATGACCGTGGTGTGCACCCGGTGATCCATGATCAGGTAATGGGTGTCCACACCGTGATAACGCAGCTCGGCCTTGAGGAACTGGCCAAAGGCGCCGATGCCCGTCTTGGAGATGACCGCCGCTTTGCCTCCCAGCTTGGAGACGTAAACGGCGATGTTGGCCGGGGAGCCGCCCAGGTAGCGCCGGAAAGAGGTGGCGTGGCGCAGACCCTCGTCGGCCTGCTCGATGGAGATGAAATCGACCACCGTCTCGCCGATGGTCAGCACGTCCAGGTCTGGCTCTGGCAGTGTTCCTTCCTTCGTGGTCACGATGCCCCTCCTGCCTGCCACCCGGCCAGTTGCGCCAGCCCGATGTCGTTCTCGGGCGTGGGATGGGTAAAATAGGCCGGGATCGGCAGTCGTGTCTGGGCCGGCGGCGGGGTCAGGTTTCGTAGCACGGCCAGATAACCCTCGGCGGTGCGCTCCCAGGTGTAGCGATCCAGCACCCGCTGGCGCCCGGCGCGCTGGAAATCGTCCCATTCGTTGTCCGGCCCCACCAGCCGCAGCAGCCCGGCGGCGATGTCGTCCGGGTCGGTGGGATCGACCAGCACGCCGTACCCGGTATTCGTTTCGGCGTCGTAGAGGCTCTCGCTGGGGCCGCCGCTGCGGGTGACGGCGGCCGGCAGCCCGGCGGCCATCGCTTCCAGCGGGGCCAGCCCAAAGGGCTCGTAGAGGGCGGTGAGGGCAAAGACGGAGCGCCGCGCCGAGAGGTGGCGGTAGGCCGCGGCCAGGGCGTGCTGGCTGGTCAACGAAAAGGCGCTCACCTGGCCCCACAGACCGTTCTTTTCGCAGATGGCCACGATCTCGTCCAGCACGGCCGCCTCGCTGGCCGAGAGCCCCGCGCGGCTGTGAATGTCCTCTGCGCCGCGCACCACGATGAGCAGGTTGGCGGCGGCCCGCAGATCGGCGTTGCGGGCAAAGGCCTGCGCCAGCCCGACGTGGTTCTTTTTTGGTTCCAGGCGGCTGGAGCAGAGCACCGCCGGCAGACCGCGCCGCCCGGCGGCGATGTCGCGGGCCAGCATACGCTCCACGTGGGCGGCGATGCGGGCATCATCGGGGCCGCTCACTTGTGCGTCAAAGATGCGCAGGTTGACGCCCGGCGGCACCACGGCGAATTTCCGCTCGCTGGCCGGGTCGACAGCGCCGTGGTAGGCCGGGTGGCCGTACTGTTCCAGCCGTTCCTGGCGGGTGCTGGTGATGATACGCGCGGCGTGGTTCATGGCCAGCCGCTCGGCGGCGATGCGCCGGGCAAAACGATAGTGGGCGTCCAGCTCGGCCAGCGACTCGCCTTTTTCCAGCAGCCGGTCCAGTTTTTGTGCGCCCAACGAGTGGCCGGTGAGGGTGAAAGGCGGCCCGCCCCGATCCAACCACAGGGCCGCTGCCAGGCCGCCGTCGCCGTAATGGGCGGTGACGGCGTCGGGCTGGCGGCCCTCGCTGGCGTAAAAGGCGGCGATGTGGGGCGCCCATCCTTCGTTAAACTCTGGACTTTGCTCTGCCCCCAGGTGGGGCCAGAGATCCTCTTTGCGCAGAAAACGGTCGCCGCCGCAGGGCAGCCGCACGATGCGCACGTTGGGCTCGCCGGGGTAGGCGTCGAGAGGGGCCTCAAAGCCGCGCCAGTCGGGATCGATGATACGGCGGGTGAGAATATCTACCCGGTGGCCCAGGCGGCCCAGGGCCAGGGCCACTTCTTTGACGTAAACGAGCTGGCCGCCGAAATCGGGGTGGGCGGTCCAGTAACTGTCGGCGGGGTCGAAATTGCCCTGAGGGTTCAAAAAGGCGATGTGCATGGTTCACCTCTATCAGAGGTGCAACGCACTTTACGGAAAGTGCGTTGCACCTTTTTATTACGGGCGGGCGAGCCAGTGATAGCCGTAGGGGGCCAGGGTCAGGGGCCCGCTGGGATGGGGCCCGCCCGTCAGCAGATCGACGTGCGGGCCGGCGTCCACAGTCACCGTTCGGGCGGCGCCGGTCAGGTTGAACAGGGCCAGCACCCGCTCGCCGCCGTATTCGCGGCGGTAGGCCAGCACGGCGGCATCGCCGGTCTCGACCAGCTCAAAGCTGCCGTGCCCAAAACAGGGGTGGGCCTGGCGCAGGGTGATGATCCGCCGCGTGAAATTGAGCAGCGAACCAGGATCGGCCTGCTGGGCGGCGACGTTGACGCGCCGGTAGCCATAGACCGGATCGTCGATGACGGGGGCGTAGAGGCTCTCGGCGGGCGCGGTGGAAAAGCCGGCATTGGGGCCGCTGGTCCACTGCATGGGCGTGCGCACGCCGTTACGATCTTCCAGCCAGATGTTATCGCCCATGCCGATCTCGTCGCCATAGTAGAGGATGGGCGAGCCGGGCAGGGTAAAGAGGATGGCGTTCATCAGCTCCAGGCGGCGGCGGTCGTTGTCTAGCAGCGGGGCCAGGCGGCGGCGGATGCCCAGGTTGAGCCGCATGCGCGGTTCCGGGGCGTAGCGGGCCCACATGTACTGCCGCTCCTGCTCGGTGACCATCTCCAGGGTGAGTTCGTCGTGGTTGCGCAAAAAGACGCACCACTGGCAGGTTGCGGGGATGGGCGGCGTGCGGCGCATGATGTCATAGATGGGGGTGGCGTCGCCTTTTTTGAGGGCCATGTAGAGGCGGGGCATCACCGGAAAGTGAAAGCCCATGTGGAACTCGTCGCCGTCGCCAAAGTAGGGGCGCACGTCTTCCGGCCACTGGTTAGCCTCGGCCAGCAGGATACGGCCCGGGTGGTGGGCGTCGATGTGGCGGCGCAGCTCTTTGAGGATGGCGTGGGTCTCGGGCAGGTTTTCGCAGTTGGTGCCCTGGCGCTCGATGAGGTAGGGCACGGCGTCGGCGCGAAAGCCGTCGATGCCCATCGCCAGCCAGTAATCGGCCACCCGGAACATCTCTTCGCGGACGCGGGGGTTATCCCAGTTGAGGTCGGGCTGGTGGCTGTAGAAACGGTGCCAGAAATACTGCCCGGCGACCGGATCGTAGGTCCAGTTGGAGGTCTGGGTGTCCACAAAGATGATGCGGGCGCCGGCGTATTCCTGGCCGGTGTCGCTCCAGACGTAATAATCGCGGTAGGGCGAGTCTTTGGAGGCGCGGGCGGCCTGGAACCAGGGGTGCTGATCCGAGGTGTGGTTGAGCACCAGATCGACGATCACCCGCAGCCCTTTTTCGTGGGCCAGGGTGACAAAGCGTTTAAAATCGTCCAGCGCGCCAAAATCGGGGTGGATGTGGTAATAGTCGGCGATGTCGTAACCGTCGTCGCGCAGGGGGGAGGGGTACATGGGCAGCAGCCACAGGCAGGTGATGCCCAGCGATTGCAGGTAATCGAGCCTGGCGGCCAGCCCCGCGAAATCGCCGATGCCGTCGCCGTTGCCATCGGCAAAGGCGCGGATATTGAGCTCGTAGAAAACGGCGTCCTGGTACCAGAGAGAATCGGTGTTGGTTTTCATGGTATCCTCGGTTGTGATATGCCAGCGCAGGAACAGGCAAAAGCGCGCTGACCGCCGTGGCGTTCAGCCTGCCGCCAGCTCGACGATCAGACCCTCGTTTCCCCGCAGGGCGAACCCGGTCAGGTCCAAAGCCCCATCGCGGTCCAGATGCGTCGAAAGGACGGCGCTCGACGCGATCTTGGCCTGTGCGGGCAGGGCCAGCCGTTGCTCTTTTTCAGAAAAGTTTAGCGCTACCAGGATATTCCGGGTCTTGGTCTGGCGCAGAAAAGCATAACACGATGGTGGCACCTGTTCTATGGGCTGGTAGCTTCCCCATTGCAAAGCAGGGGTTGCCTTACGATAGGCCAGCAGGCGGCGGTAGAGGTTCAAGATCGAGGTGGGATCGTCCAGTTGTGTCTCGACGTTAACCGTTCGATAGTCGTCGGCCAGGGGCAGCCAGGGCTCGGAGCTTTCTGGCGGCGAAAAGCCGGCGTGGCGCGATGCGTTCCACTGCATGGGCGTGCGGCAGGGGTCGCGGCCCAGGCCCGGCACGCGCCGTCCCCAGGGGTCTTGCTGCCGTTCGGGTGGAATGGCGACGTCGGTCATGCCAATCTCGTCGCCGTAGTACAGGGTGGGGGCGCCACGCAGGGTGAGCAGCAGCATGGCCGCCACACGGGCTTCGGGGCGACCGTAGCGGCTGGCGAGGCGAGGCTCATCGTGGTTGCCCAGCACATAGTTGGGCCAGGCACCCGGCGGCAGCGCGGCCTCCAGCGCATCCACAGACTCTCGCACGGCTCTGGCCTGCCAGGGCACGCCCAACAACTGAAAGTTGAAGGGCATGTGCAGTTCGTCCAGGTTGTCACCATAATAAGCAGCCCACTCGGCCCGGTCAAAGATATGTATCTCGCCGATGGACACGCGGGGGCGGTTGGCGCTGTGGCGGTCGAGCAGTTGACGGAACTCGCGGTAGACGCCGTGCACGTCGGGGTGCCCCTTGTCGTACAGGTGGAGCTGTGAGTCATAGTCGCCCATGGGTTTGTGGATGCTCTTGCCGGGCCTGGGGTTGGCCGGGTTATCGCGGAGCTGGGGGTCTTTCATGACATAGTGGGCTACGTCGATCCGGAACCCATCCACGCCCCGATCCAGCCAAAAGCGAACCACATCGAACATGGCTGCTTTGACCTCGGGGTTTCGCCAGTTGAGGTCGGGCTGCTCTTTGAGGAACGAGTGCAGGTAATACTGGCCGGTGACGGCGTCCCACTCCCAGGCTGATCCTCCAAAGACACTGAGCCAGTTGTTGGGCGGCGCGCCATCCGGTTTGGCATCGGCCCAGGTGTACCAATCGCGTTTGGGGTTGCGGCGCGAGGCGCGAGATTCAACGAACCAGGGGTGCTGGTCAGAAGAGTGATTGGGCACCAGATCGACGATGATCTTGAGGTTACGTTGGTGGGCCTGCTGTACCAGCGCATCAAAGGCGGCTAGATCACCAAAGAGAGGGGCGACGTCGGTGTAATGGGCCACGTCGTAGCCGAAATCGGCCATGGGCGACGGGTAAAAGGGCGAGAGCCACAGGGCGTCGACGCCCAGCGTGTGATGCAGATAATCCAGCCTGTGGATGATGCCCGCCAGATCGCCGACGCCGTTGCCGGTGGTGTCCTGGAAACTGCGTGGATAGATCTGGTAAATGACGCCGGTTTGCCACCATAAATTCTGCGAATCCGAGTTCGTTTCTCTTTTCATGCACTCCTCTTGGAGAGTGTGAAAATGACGTGTTGACGTTTTAGGCTCTAGCCCTTGACCGCGCCCGCCGTCAGGCCGGCCACGATCTTTTGCTGAAAGATCAACACCAGGATGATCAACGGCACGGTGACGGCCACCGAGGCAGCCATGATCTCTCCGAATGGTTCCTGGCGGGCGATGGTGCCGGTGAAAAGTGCGATGGCTACCGGCACCGTCCGGGAGGCTGGGTCAATGGTGGTAAAGGTCAAGGCGAACAGGTACTCGTTCCAGGCGGCGATAAAAGCCAGCAAGCCGGTGGTCACCAACGCTGGCGCCGTCAGGGGCAGCAGGATCAGGTAGAAAGTCTGGAAGGGTGTGGCCCCGTCCACCTGCGCCGACTGCATGATCTCGGTCGGCAGGGCCTGGAAAAAGCTGGTCATGACCCAGACCGTAAAAGGCATGGTAAAGATCATGTACGACAGGATCATGCTGGGGATGGGGTGTAGCCTGAGGGTGGTGATGACCGCGTACAGGCCGGACAAAACGGCGATTTGGGGGAACATGGTCATGGCCAGGATCAGGTACAGGGAAGGCGTCTTGCCCCGGAAGCGGAGTTTGCCCAGGGCAAAAGCGCCAAATGAACCGGTTACCAGGCACAGAGCGGTGGTGGAAAAGGCGACAACCGCGCTGTTGAGTAGCCCCCGGGCAAACTTTTCATTCTGAAAGATGGCCTTATAGTTGTCCAGCACGGGATTCTTTGGCCAGAAGGTCGCGGGCGTCTCTTGGAGCTCTCCCTCGGTCTTGAGCGATGAATTGAGCGCCCAATAAAAGGGAAAGATCATGTACACAAAGATAAATAGGATCAACAGCCAGAACAGACTTCGGCCAACTGCGTTTCTGATTTGTTTGTTCATTCTGTCTTCACCCCCAGGGCGCGGATGTACAACACTGCAAAGACAAGGATCAGGATAAAGATGACGACGCTGGCCGCCGAGGACATGCCGCCGGCCTGGTATTGGATGAGCTGATCCTGGGCAAAGCTGGCCATCGAGTAGCGCGTTCGGGACAGAAGCACCTGGAAGACATCGAAAACGCGCAAGGCGTCAAGCGTGCGGAAGATGAGGGCTACGGTCAGCGCCGGTTTCAGCAACGGCAGGGTGACGGCGAAAAACTGGCGAACCTTCCCGGCGCCATCCACGTCGGCGGCTTCGTAGAGGTCGCCGGGGATCAGTTGCAGGCCGGCCAGCAAAAGCAGGGCCATAAAGGGCGTCGTCTTCCATACGTCCACGGCAATGATGGCCGGCAGTTGCAGCGAAGCCTCACGGAGGAACGCCATCTGGCCGTCGCTGAAGCCCAGCCCGCTGGCGAGGACGTTAAACAGGCCGGTGCGTGTTGGGCCAAGCATCCACTGCCAGATCTTGGCCGAGACGACGGTGGGGATGGCCCAGGGTACCAGCATAGTGGCGCGCATGACGGCCCGGCCCCGGAAGCCGCTGTTCACTACCAGGGCGATCCCCAGACCGAGGACCGTCTCCAAGACGACAGAGACCACGGTAAACAGTACGGTGTCCTTGATGCCCTTGATGAAATCCCGTTCCGTGGCGCCGATGACGTACCGGTTGCCCAACAGGCTGAACTGAGCCAGCTCCCGATAGCGACGTGGCTCCCGGGGCAGAACACTGACCGGCCTTTCATAGACCGGTTGACCCTGCTCATCGAGGGCTTGCTGGCCGGTGGTTTTGTCCATCACCGCTGGCAGCTTTTTGATGGTGACGCTCAGCAGTTGGGCATAGTTCTCCAGGCCGACAAACTCCGCCTCTTGCCCACTGGCAAAGACCTTGTTGGTAAAACTGTCGCGAAAGACCGTAAAAAGAGGGTAGATGGCGATGAGCACGATGATGAGGAAAGCGGGCACCAGCATCGTGAGGGCCAGCCGTTCCTCTTTTTTGGCAACCTCCGACAAGCCTGCTTTTCTCTTGCCCTGTTTTGTCATGGGGCTTGGTCTCCTTTCCGAGCGCTGGATTGCCGATAGGGTTCGCTGGAGGTGGATCCTAGATCCACCCCCAGCCAGGGCTCAGGTCGGGCGGGGTTCTTGCCCGCCCGACCTGAAAGCACGATCTCGAAACGACTAAGGGGTCGGTTGGCCGGTTTCAAAGCCGGTCAGGTCCACCAGGTCGAGCTCCAGCTCTTCCAGGGCGGTCTGGGCGTCCACATCGCCAGTGAGGACCGAGTGGACGGCCTGGAAAAAGAGGGTGGAGACCTCATTGTACTGGGGTGCGGTGGCGGTCGATGGCCGGGCGACGGCGTTGATGAACACGTCGTAGAGCTGGCACATAAAGGGGCTGGCGGCGCAGACTTGGGCGTCCTGGTAGAGGTCCATGACGGTCGGGTTGAAGCTACCCTCGATGGCCCGGATCTTTTGCTCCTCGCGGGAAGCCAGGAAGAGGGCCACGTCGGCGGCGACATCGGGGTGGTTGGAGTACTTGGAGACGGCCAGCTGCCAGCCGCCCAGCGTGGCGGCGCCGTGGCCGCTGGCGCCAAAGGGCAGAGGCGCGACGCCGAACTTGTCTTTGACGGCGCTGTCGTCGCTCTGGCCGAGAGAGTAGGCGTAGGGCCAGTTGCGCATGAAGGCGGCGTTGCCGGCCTGCCACATGTTGCGGGCGTCCTCTTCCTGGAAGCCGGTCACACCCGGCGGGGAGATGACGCCCACCCAGTCGGCGGCGCCGTCGAGGGCTTGTTCCGCCTGCGGGTTGTTGACCGTGACTTTTTTGTCGGGGCTGATGATGGTGCCACCGCCGTTGGAGTAGACCCACTCCAGGGCATCGCAGGTCAGGCCCTCGTAGGCATTGCCCTGCCAGACGTAGCCCCAGAAGTCAGGGTTGGCGGCGCGTTCGCCGTCCTGGATGGTCTGGGCCATCTCGGTCAGCTCCTCCCAGGTGGCAGGCGGACCGGCGTAGCCGTACTTTTCCAGGAGGTCGGTGCGGTAGAAGAGCAATCCGGCATCGGTGAACCAGGGGATACCGACCAGCTTGCCATCCACCGTGTTGTTCTTGATGATGGCCGGAAAGTGCTCGGCGGCAGCCTTGTCGGCGCCGTACTCGTAGAGGTCCACCAGGTGCTCGGCCAGGTCGCCGGGCCAGATGACGTCGATCTGGTACAGGTCGGCCTCGGCAGACTGGGTCTCAAAGTACTGCAGGTAGACGCCCAGGCGGTCCTGGACGGCATCAGGGGTGTCGAACACTTCGATGGTGACGTTGGGGTGGGCGTCCATGTAACGCTGGGCAGCGGCCTGGGTCAGCTCCAATTCCTGGCCCACCGCGCCGCTCAACAGGCGGATGGTCACTTGTTCACCGCCGGCCACCGGCTGGGGTGCGGCTGCGCCTTCCGGCGTGCCGGTTTCAAAGCCGGTCAGGTCCACCAGGTCGAGCTCCAGCTCTTCCAGGGCGGTCTGGGCGTCCACATCGCCAGTGAGGACCGAGTGGACGGCCTGGAAAAAGAGGGTGGAGACCTCATTGTAC
>JBMOMT010000018.1:15811-20544 GCA_049324835.1 Chloroflexota bacterium
GCAGACTGGGTCTCAAAGTACTGCAGGTAGACGCCCAGGCGGTCCTGGACGGCATCAGGGGTGTCGAACACTTCGATGGTGACGTTGGGGTGGGCGTCCATGTAACGCTGGGCAGCGGCCTGGGTCAACTCCAATTCCTGGCCCACCGCGCCGCTCAACAGGCGGATAGTGACTTTTTCCTCCGATGGAGTAGTGGGGGCCTGGGTTGGGGCTTGGGTGGGAGCCGGCGTTGCCGTGGGCTCTTCTGTCTTGGCGCAGGCGGCCAAAGCCAGGCTCAAGACAATCACCAGAGCCAAGAGGCTATACCATTTTTTGTTAAACATTTCTTCCTCCTTGGTTCTTGGAAAGTGTTAAACTCGACAACTGATTCAAAACTATGGACAAAACTGTGACGGGACGCATCACCTCCTTTCTAATCGTGCTCTTGCCGGAGAGACAGTCCGGTAATCGCGCCGATGAATTCAGCGGTTCGTCGAACGGCGCTTTCGACAGAACTGCTGTGAGTGACGATGCTCTCGAACATTGTCTGCAATTGTTTGGAGACTTTATTGTAATCGGGTGTGATGGGCCGCGCTCGCGCCGCACCCAGGAGACGCGAGGTTTTGGCCAGCAGAGGGGCAGTGCCCGGCGAGAATGCATCACGCATGGAAGGACGGGGTGAGTTCTGGTAGGTGAGGCGGCAGAATTCGGCGATCAGATTCTTGTCGGCGGCCAGTTTGAGGATGCCCATCACCAGTTCAGGATGTTGCGATTGCCTCAAGACAGCGTAACTCATGCCGCCCGCCGAGGCGGCTGCCTCACGTCCGGGCGCTGCCGGTGTGAGGCAACAATCGATGCGCTTTAGAAACTCGCGCTCGTCCCAGTTGCTCTCCTCCAGGATGGTGAGGCTTTCGTAGCTGCCTCCCAGGGCCATGGCCGCCTGGCCACGGGCCAGTCGCCGCGGCACGTCATCCCAGGTCCAGTGGACGATTTCTGGTGACACCAGCACGTGCTGGTTGATCAACTCGTCGATAAAGTGCATCGCCTCGCGGCTGGCCTGGCTGTTGAGGCTGATCTGACCGTTCTGTATCACCGCCCCCCCCGCCGACCAGATCAGGGGCAGCAGGTTGTAGACTGTGGCTTCGCCGGCGGTTTTGCCTCCGGGAAAGATCATCGGATGCGGCCCCAGGTTGTATCGCTGGCGCACCTCCGGGCGGGCGAAATGCTGCCCCACTGCCAGCCATTCGCGCCAGTCGGTGGGCGGCTGCAAGCCTTCAGCCGCGAACCAATCTTTGCGATACCAGAGCATCGACAGATCGGCCTCGACCTGCAGGCCGTAAAAATGATCGCGAAAGTAGTTGGCCTCTACAAAGGCGGGATACAGATCGTTGGCATATTCATCGTGTGTCCAGTTGGCATCCAGCTCGTCGAGTGGGATGAGAAAGCCGGCGTTGGCAAACTCGGCGATCCAGACACTGTCGATCATGACCACGTCGGGGGCGGTGCCTTGGGCGACGGCGGTGCTGAGCGCACGATGCAGGGCGTCGTGATCGGTGAGCTCGGTGCGCAGGTGAACGCGCCCGGTGGGGTGGACCTCGTTCCACTGGCGGGCCGCCCGCTCGATGACTGTCGCCCAGCGAACGTCTGAGGCCATGAGTCGAATGGGTGTTGCAGAGGGTGATGCCGTTGAGGCCTGATCGGCCACAAAGGTGCCCAAACCACGACGACGGGTGAGCAGCCCTTCGTACATCAGTTCGTTGAGGGCCTGGCGCACCGGCGTACGGCTGATGCCGTAGCGCTCGCACAATTCTTGTTCGGTAGGGATGCGCTCGCCCGTTTCAAAATCGCCGGCTTCGATTCTTTTTTTGATCGCCAGTTTGAGTTGATGGTAGATGGGTATGGGCGAGCCAGGATCGATCTCGAACATGCTGTCCCGCTTTTTGTGAGTGATCCCCAAGTGGTTCGGGGTAAAATGGGGCTGGGACTTTGTAATAATGTAATTACATTATACCATTTAAAAACAATTTTGTCAAGAGCCACTTGAGGATCAGAAAAACGCGGCGCAGTTTGGGATGGCTGCTTTGGTCTGGTAATCCACTGCACACGTGGCGGCAGCGCGAGTGATGCTATTTGACAAGCCGGCCCATTTGATGTATCCTGTGCCCGCCCAAGAGGAGGAAAGATTGGAATTGGAAACGATCGCGGCGCGGCCCCGCTCGGCCTGGGGGTTGCTGCTGGTGAGCCTGATAGCTTTGGTGTTGGTGGGCCTTGCTGCCCCTCACATTCGCCAGCAAAGGGTCAGGGTGATCTTGCCTGCGGCCAGCGCCACGCCCGTTCGTCAGATGCACAAGGCGGCTAACCTGGTCGCCCCACCGATCAGATCGGCGACGTATCTGGTCTTCATGCCGTTGATGAGCCTGCCACAGCCTGCCGCCACCGGCCAGATCAGCCGGTGGATAGCTCCCACCGCCACGGCTACGCCCGCTGTAGAACCCAGCCCGACGCCCACTGCCACCCCCAGCCGCACCCCCACCGCCACCCCAACACCACTGCCCACTCCCGACGGCCAGGCGCGCCAGGTGCGTGTGCCCATTTTGATGTATCATTACATCTCGGAACCGCCGCCCGACGCCGATCTCTACCGCCTTGATCTCTCGGTGACGCCGCAGAACTTTGAGCAGCAGTTACGTTACCTGGTCGAAAACGGATATACCACCATCACCCTCACCGACCTGGTGTATCACCTGACGCTGGGTTATCCCATGCCGGAACGCCCGGTGATCCTCACTTTTGACGATGGCTACCGCGACCATTTTCTCCAGGCCTATCGCCTGCTGCGCCGCTACCACAGCGTGGGCACGTTTTTCCTGGTCACCGGTTTCATCGACGACAACCGGCCCGATTATCTCACCTGGGGACAGGTGCGGGTGATGCATCGGGGTGGCATGGCCATTGGCGCCCACAGCTACACGCATCCCGATCTGCGTGGTCAGAGTGTGGATTACCTGGTGTGGCAGATCGTCGGCTCGCAGCAGGCCATCGCCGAGCGTATCGAAGAGCCGGTGCGTTTCTTTTCCTACCCTGCCGGCTCTTACGATCAACAGGTCATCGACGTGCTGGCTTCGGCGGGTTTTTGGGCCGCCGTCACCACCGAGCAGGGCAGCCGGCACATCTCAGAGACGCTGTTCGAATTGCCGCGCATCCGCATTCGCGGCGAAGACACGCTGGAACAGTTTGCCGCCAAACTGGACTACCGTTAAACGTCCTTGAGCCACTCACCCACCGACATGCCCTCGTGGGTGCGGCGGATCACCTCGCCCAACAGCGGCGCTACCGAGAGGGGCGTCATGTTGGGCAGCCGTTTTTCTGGCGGCAGGAAGACGGTGTTGGTGGTCACCATTTCGTCGATGGGCAGGTCTCTGAGCCGTGCGATGGCCGGGCCGGAAAAGACGGCATGGGTAAAGCTGAGGCAAACCTGGCGCGCGCCGTTGGCCTTGACCAGCAGCACCGCCTCGACCATCGAGCCGGCAGTGTCCACCTCGTCGTCCACCAGGATACAATTGCGCCCCTCCACGTGACCGATGATAGACAGATCCTCCACTCCCAGCCCGCCCTTGACGCGGCGTTTTTCGATAAACGCCATGGGCAGGTGCAGCTTTTCGGCAAAGTTGCGCGCCTTTTTGGCGAAACCCAGGTCGGCGCTGACGATGGTGGCGTTGGGAATTTCTTTTTTCACAAAATAATCACTGAGGATGTGAAAGGCCGTCAGCTCATCGCCGGGAATGTTGAAAAAACCCTGTATCTGACCGGCATGAAGATCGATGGTGATGTAACGGTTGGCTCCGGCGACGGTGATCAGATCGGCGATGAGGCGCGCCGTGATGGGCACACGGGGCTGATCTTTTTTGTCGCTGCGGGCGTAGGCATAATAGGGCATCACAGCCGTGATGCGGCCCGCCGAAGCGCGTTTCATGGTGTCGATCAGGATCAACAGCTCCATGATGTTACGATTCACCGGGCTGGTCATGGGCTGGATGATGAACACGTCCTGGCCGCGGACGCTCTTGCCCAGTTTAACAAAGATGTTCTCGTTGGGGAAATCGACGATGGTGACGTCTTGCAGCGGCGCGTCCAGATAGTGACAGATCTCCTGGGCCAGGGGGCGATTGGCGCTGCCGCTGAAAATGGCCAGCTCTCCAAACATCTGCAGCTCCTCTTCCTTGATGTAACTCACCCCCCTGAGCAGGCCATTATAGCCCAAGGAAGGGGAATGTCAAGACTCAACAGATCCACATTCTTGAGGGCTACAAGACCTGACACACCAATTTCCCCGAGTTGGATCGAATTGGCAGAAATCCAGGTATGTGATTCGGGCCAAAGAAGTGTTAGGACTGCGCCTTCGAGATGGGAAAACGGTCAAAATGCGGCCAAAAACACTTTCTGTGGACTGAAAATCGGCTTTTCCACCACTGTGATCTCGGAGGATATTTTTGCCAAAGCAGGAGTCTCAAATGCTCCGTAGGGAAATTGGTGTGACAGGTTTTTAGAGACACTTTTTGGGGCCAATGCAGTTGATAGTCGAGGTGATTTTGCCGGTTATGCCACTATGAAAAACCTTAGGACTTATGCAGTTGGATGAAGTGTGATAGAATCAAGGGTATGAACCCAGCAAAATGTGACGAAATGGACTACATTCAGTTCTTGGTTGCGGCGCAGAAGGCCTTCAGCGCAGTGGAAGCCGCCAAGACCCATCC
>JBMOMT010000019.1:0-128640 GCA_049324835.1 Chloroflexota bacterium
GACTATCATCTGACGCCGCTTTCCGAGTTACAGCTCAAGATACTTGCTCTGCTGGACTTGCCGGCAGAGATTTATACGCGGCTCGCACATTTTGCGATTCCACCCTAAAAATGAGCGAACCGAGAGTATTGAAGGACTGGTTCCGGGAAAACGGCGCCAGCCACGTGGAGCTGCGGGTGGCTGTAAAAAACCCTACTTCCCAGGCCTTCTGGCGCAACGTGGGCTGCCAGGATTATATGGACCGCATGTGGTGTGCGCTTTAGGGGGAACCGATGACCGAACTGATCTACATGCAAGATAGCTACCTGCACGAGTTCTCGGCCACCGTCACCGCCGCGCAAGACGGCGCAGTGGTGTTGGATCGCACCGCCTTTTACGCCGGCGGCGGCGGTCAGCCTCACGATACCGGCGTGTTGCTTTGGGAGAGTGATGAGCGAGCCGTGACCAGGGTCAAAAAGCAGGGCGACGACGTGTGGCATTGGCTCGATGGCGACCTGCCCACGGTGGGCACGGTCGTCGCCGGCCGGCTCGATTGGCAGCGCCGCTACCGGCTGATGCGCACCCACACCGCGCTGCACATCCTGTGCGGCGTCATCTGGCGCGATTACGGCGCGTCCGTCACCGGCGGCAACATGGAGCCGGGCGAGGCGCGCATGGATTTTGAGCTGGAGAGCATGAGCGTCGATTTTGCCGAGACGGTGGCGCACAAGATCAACGAGGAGGTCGCCGCCGCGCGGCCGGTGAGCTGGCGCGAGCTGCCCCGCGAGGAAGCCTTTCAGATTCCGGATCTCATCCGCACCAAGATCAACCTGCTGCCGCCGCAAATCGCCCGCGTGCGTGTCGTCGAGATCGAAGGGCTGGACTTGCAGGCCGATGGCGGCACGCACGTGCGCAATACTCGCGAGGTGGGTCGCATCCAGGTGGTGGGCCACACCAGCAAAGGACGCATCAACAAACGCTTGCGCATCGCACTGGATGCCTAAAGAGGAGAGCAATCATGTTCCAAGAGGTACCTACGAGCATAGATTTTGTCCAGCTCGAGCATCGAATACTCGATTTTTGGCGCGAGAGCAACGCCTTTCGTAAACTGGTGGAAAAGAACAAGGGCCAGGCCCGCTTCTCCTTCATCGATGGCCCCATCACGGCCAACAACCCCATGGGTGTGCATCATGCCTGGGGACGCACCTACAAAGACCTGTTCCAACGCTACCAGGCCATGACAGGCCACGAGCTGCGTTACCAGAACGGCTTTGACAGTCAGGGTCTGTGGATCGAGGTCGAAGTAGAGAAGGAACTCGGATTCGAATCCAAACGCGATATCGAAACCTACGGCCTGGCCGAGTTTGTCCAGCGCTGCAAGGAGCGTGTGCTGCGCTTTGCGGCCATTCAGACCGAGCAATCGATCCGGCTGGGGTATTGGATGGATTGGAACGATCCTGACACTTTGCGCCACCTGGCTGCCAGAATGGCCGAGGATGCCCAACAGCTCATCACTGTGCAAGGGCCGCTTGGCCCCGTCACCGGCAGCGTGGAAATGATCGTCGGGCGGCTGGGCATGCCGGAACTGGGCGGCTCGTACTTTACCTTTTCCAACGAGAACAACTATACCATCTGGACGGCGCTCAAAAAATGCCACGAACGAGGCTGGATCTACAAGGGCAACGACGTCATGCCCTGGTGCCCGCGCTGCTCCACGGCCCTCTCGGAGCACGAGATCGTCACCGAGGGCTACCGCGAGATGACCCATCCCGGCCTGACGGTTACCTTTCCGCTGCGCGGGCGACCGGGCGAGTATCTGCTCGTCTGGACCACCACCCCCTGGACGCTCACCAGCAACGTGGCCGCTGCCGTGCACCCCGATCTGACCTACGTCAGGGTGCGCAACGGCGACAAGGTGCTCTACCTGGCCAAAGGGCTGCTGCCCACCCTTCAGGGTAAAGTCAAAGTGCTGGCCGAGCTGCCAGGCCGCGACATGGCAGGCTGGCCCTACGACGGCCCCTTCGACGAGTTGCCCATCCAGCAGGCACACGGCGGGCCGGCGGCCCACCGCGTCATCCTGTGGGACGAGGTGAGTGAGGCCGAAGGCTCCGGCATCGTACACATTGCGCCCGGCTGCGGCAAGGAAGACCTGTTGCTGGGCAGGGAATACGGGCTGCCGTCTATCGCGCCGCTGGACGAGTTCGGCGCCTTTGTGAATGGCCTGGGGTTTCTCAGCGGCAGCCACGTCTACGACTCGTCTAAACCGATCTTTGAGGACCTGCGAGCCAGGGGCCTGCTCTACAAGGTCGAGGACTACACCCACCGCTACCCGGTCTGCTGGCGCTGCGAGAGTGAGCTCGTCTTCCGCCTGGTGGACGAATGGTTCATCTTTATGGGCCACAAATTCGACAAACCACTGGAAGAGGTCACGCCGCAGGAAAAAGATGCCAACCTGCGTTACCAGATCATGGATATCACCAACGAGATCCGCTGGATACCCGAATTTGGCCTCAAGCGCGAGCTCGACTGGCTGCGTAACATGGACGACTGGATGATCTCCAAGAAACGTTACTCCGGGCTGGCGCTGCCCATCTGGGAATGCCACGAATGTGGCGCGTTCGATATCATCGGCAGCCGCGAGGAGCTCCAGAAGCGGGCCGTCGAAGGCTGGCAGACGTTCGAGGGACACACGCCTCACCGACCCTACGTAGATGCGGTCAAGATCGCCTGCCCCAAATGCGGCGCGACGATCTCGCGGGTGCCGGACGTGGGCAACCCCTGGCTCGATGCGGGCATCGTCGCCTTTAGCACCCTGCGCTTCAACACCGATCCTGACTACTGGCGCAAGTGGTATCCCGCCGATTGGATCAGCGAGTCGTTTCCGGGCCAGTTCCGCAACTGGTTCTATTCGCTGCTGGCGCTGAGCACCATCATGGCTCGCCAGCGGCCCTTCGATTCCGTCTTTAGTTACGCCAGCCTCTACGCCGAGGACGGTCGTGAGATGCACAAAAGCTGGGGCAACGCCATCTGGTTCGACGATGCCGCCGAGTTGATGGGCGTGGATGTGATGCGCTGGATGTACTGCGCCCACAAGCCGGAGAACAACCTGCTCTTTGGTTACCACAGCGCCGATGAAACCCGGCGGCGTTTTCTCATCCCGCTGTGGAACGTCTATAGCTTTTTTGTGACCTACGCCAACCTGGATAAATGGACGCCCGGTAAACTGGGAACCCTACCAACTACCAACCTGCTCGACCGCTGGATACTCGCTCGTTTGCAGGTGCTGATCCAGCAGGCGACGGGCTGCCTGGACAATTATGACGCCTATGCCGCCACGCGCCACTTTGAGGCCTTTGTGGACGACCTGAGCAACTGGTACGTGCGCCGCTCCCGCCGCCGCTTCTGGAAGAGTGAAGCCGACGCCGACAAGGATGCCGCCTACACCACACTTTACCTCTGTCTCACCACCCTGAGCCGGCTGCTGGCTCCCTTCGTCCCTTTTGTCACCGAAGAGATGTACCAGAACCTGGTGCGGACGGTGGATGGCAGCGCGCCGGAGAGCGTCCACCACACTGCCTGGCCCACGACAAACACCACCCTGGTGGACGAGGAGCTGATGGCCGATATGGAGCTGGCGATGCGCGTCAGCAGCCTGGGCCGCTCGGCGCGTAGCACCTCGGCGGTCAAGCTACGCCAGCCGCTGGCCAAAGCCGTCGTCGTGGCCGGCAAAGCCGAGCGCGAGCGATTGTCGCGCCTGGCAGATCTGGTGGTGGACGAGCTCAACGTCAAGGCGCTGGATTTTGCCGAAAAGGCCAGCGACCTGGTGGAATACGAGATCGGCCTGCTGCCCAACGTGTTGGGCAAAAAGCACGGCCCGCTGTTCCCCAAACTCCGCGCCGCCGTAGCCAGCCTGGACGCCGGCGCCCTGGCGCGGGCCTTCCAGAGCGGCCAGTCGGTGGATGTTGAGGTAGACGGACACACGCTCACCCTGCTGCCGGAGGAGACAGAGGTGCGGCTCAAGCCACGCCAGGGCTACGCCGTAGCCGAGGAGCGTGGCCTGATCGTCGGCGTCGACGTGACCCTCACGCCAGAGCTGGAGGCCGAGGGCCTGGCCCGCGACCTGGTGCGCCGCATCCAGAACGCCCGCAAAGAGGCCGGCTTCGACATCGCCGACCGCATCACCACCACGTACCAAACCGGGCCGCGGCTGGCCGCCGTCCTGACCACCCACGCCGGGTACATCGCCGCCGAGACGCTCAGCGTTTCGCTGGTCGAGGGTGAACCGGCCCCAGACGCCTACGTCGAAGAGATGAAACTGGCCGGCGAGCCGCTCAAGCTGGGCCTGCTACGCCGGTGATCCATGTGCCCTGCCGCGCGTTTGGAACGCGCGGCAGGGTGACGTGAGGATTTTACCATGACCATCGACCTCAACTGCGACATGGGCGAAAGCTTTGGCCGCTATTCGCTGGGCCAGGACGCCGCCCTGATGCCGCACATCACCTCGGCCAACATCGCCTGCGGCCTGCACGCCGGCGATCCGCTGGTGATGGCCGCCACCGTGCAATTGGCCGCCCAACACGGCGTGAGCGTTGGCGCCCATCCGGGCTTTCCGGACCTGCAGGGCTTTGGCCGGCGAAACATGAACCTCTCCCCGGCAGAGATCGAGGCTTTTGTGTTATATCAGGTGGCGGCGCTGGCCGGTTTTGCGCAGGCCGAGGGCGTCGAACTGAGCCACGTCAAGGCCCACGGCGCGTTGTACAACATGGCCGCCCAAGATTGGGACATGGCCCTCGCCGTCGCTCGCGGCGTCGCCCGCTTTGGCCAGAACCTGGTGCTGGTGGGGCTGTCCGGCTCGGCGCTGATCCGGGCCGGGCAGGAGATGGGGCTGCGCGTGGCCCAGGAGGCTTTTGCCGACCGGGCCTACAACGCCGATGGCTCCCTGCGCTCGCGCCGCCTGCCGGGAGCGGTGCTCGAATCGCCGCAGCAGGCCGCTGCTCAGGCCGTTCAACTGGCCCGCGACGGCGTCGTCGTCGCTCACGGCGGCGAGCAGGTGCGTGTGCAGGCCGATACGCTGTGCATCCACGGCGACACCCCCACCGCGCTGGACATCGTCCAGGCTGTGCGCCGCGAGCTGGCCGCGGCCGGCATCCAGGTGGCGCCGCTGGGCCGCTTTGTCTGATGACCGGTAATTACCCAGGGCGTCTTTATTCTTCACCGCTGAGACGCCGAGTGCGCCGAGTTCTTTGTCGTTGTCGCCGAGAACCGTTCTCTGCGGCCCAACGACTGGCTCAGCGGTCTCTGCGCCTCTGCGGTGAGTAGTTACGATGAGGGATGTATGGCGCAGCACGACTGGCCCCGTTTCCTGCCGCTGGGTGATGCCGCCTTGTTGATCGAGTTTGGTGATGGCATCGACGAGGCCATCAATCGGCGCGTGCGCTCGCTGGCCGCGCTGCTGGCCCAGGAGTCCCTCGACGGCCTGGGTGAGGCCGTGCCCACCTATCGCTCGCTGCTGGTGCATTACGACCCGCTTCGCCTGGACTATGCCGCCATCGAGCGCTGGGTGTGGGAGCGGACGAACCGGGCCGAGACTTTTCCTCTGCCGCCGCCTCGCCGGGTCGAGATGCCCACCGTCTACGGCGGCGCGTTCGGCCCCGATATCGAATTCGTGGCCGCGCACAACGGGCTATCTGTGCAGGATGTGATCCGCATTCACAGCGGCTCAACCTACCCCGTGTTCATGCTCGGTTTTACGCCGGGATTTCCCTACCTGGGCGGCCTCGACGCGGCCATCGCTGCGCCGCGCCTGGACACGCCGCGCACCCACGTGCCCGCCGGCTCGGTGGGCATCGCCGGGCAGCAGACGGGCATCTACCCCATCGACTCACCCGGCGGCTGGCGGATCATCGGCCGCACGCCGCTCAAACTGTTCGATCCGTATCGCAGCCCACCTACCCTGCTGGCAGCAGGCGATTGCGTCCACTTTGTGCCTGTTTCGGAGGAGGAGTTTGAGCGCCTGTCTGCAAGTGCTTGAGCCGGGGTTGCTCACCACAGTCCAGGACCTGGGCCGCCGGGGCTACGAGCGTTTGGGTGTGCCGGTGGCCGGGGCGATGGACGAATACGCCCTGCGCGCCGCCAACGGCCTGGTGGGCAATCCACCCGATGCCGCCGGTCTGGAGATGACGCTCGCCGGGCCGCGACTGCGAGCCGACGAGAACTGCCTGATCGCCGTGTGCGGCGCCGACCTGGGTCTGCGGGTGAACGGCTGGCGTCTACCAGGCTGGATGGCGGTGTTTGTGCGGCGAGGCTGGGAGATCACATTCGAGGGCAAACAGTGGGGCTGCCGGGCCTACCTGGCCGTCGCTGGCGGCATCGATGTGCCAGCAGTGCTCGGTTCACGGTCCACCTATCTACGCGGCGGTTTTGGTGGTTACGAGGGGCGGGCGCTGCGCCCTGGCGACAGGCTGCCCGTGGGTGAACCCTCTGCTGCTCCCCTGGAGCTGGCCGGGCGACGGCTGCCAGAGAGGGCGCACCCACCGTACAGCGACAACCCCACCCTGGAGGTGATCCTGGGGCCACAGCAGGAGGCTTTTACGCCTGAAGGCATGGCCACCTTTTTGAGCGGCGAATACGCCGTCGAGCCTGCCTCCGACCGCATGGGCTATCGGCTCAGAGGGCCAGGCATCACCCACCGCACCTCCGCCGATATCGTGTCCGACGGTATTGTCCTGGGGGCCGTGCAGGTGCCGGCCAGCGGCCAGCCCATCGTCACCCTGGCCGACCGTCAGACGACCGGCGGTTACACTCAAATCGCCGTCGTCGTCCGCGCCGACATTCCGTTGCTGGCCCAGTGTGTGCCGGGCAAGAGCCAGGTGCGTTTTCGACCAACGACGGTCGAGGCGGCTCAGGCCCGCTACCGGATGATGATCGAGACTCTGGACAGGGGCCTGCAAACCTGAGGCCAGAGTTACACTGCAACACACAAAGCCGATGCTCGACGCATCGGCTCTTTTTTTGTTCTCCAGGCGTGGGAAAGGGTCAGTGAATGCCTTGCCGCCCCGTGCGCAACAGCACTTGCTCGATGCGGCTGGGGAACTCGCCTCTGGCAGCCCGGAGGGTGTTGATATGCGCGTCCACGGCGTCCACCAGGTCGCTGTATCGATGGCCTACGTTTTTGATGGCATCGTAACGATAAGGCACCGGCGCCAGATAAGCCTGTTTGGTAGCTTTGCTCCATTCATCGAGAAGGCGCACCTTCTCTTGCATCAACCGCTCGATCCTGACCTGGAGGACGTTCCAGGTTCTTTCCTCAACAATGACAACCTTCCTTGGGGCCATTGATCTCTCCTGCCTAGAGATTTTTGATCGCAATGAATGGAAAGTGTCGCTATCAGAAAATTTGACCCGGCCTGGCAACTGAGGTTGGAGCTACGATAGTTGCGATGAAAAGTGTAGCCAGGCCGGGCCGGAGGGGATGCGGCGCTTTTTCGGATGGAGAGAATGTTGGATTGTCTGAAGCGCACAGCCATAATATAGCACCTCTTGGTTAGAATTTCGTTAGAAAAAAGTAAGAAAGCCGTAAGAATCGAAAAACTGTCTGCGCTTGCCCTCTGACTGTCGCTGAAGTATAATGGCCTCACCACACATCGAGGAAGGCGGTTCATGCACACGTTCCGAGGACGCAGCGCGCTGTGGGTGTCGCTGGCGCTGTTGTTCATGTTAGCACTCGAGATCGGCAGCGCCCGTCTTAAATCGCCCACCTACGACGAACAGGGCTACATCGCCCGCGGTTATGCCTACGTCAAATCCGGCGATCGGCACATCCTCATCGGCACGCCGCTGATGCTCAACGCCTGGAACGCCCTGCCGCTGCTGCTGCTGCCCGACGTCCATCTGGAAACCGGGCATCCCACCTGGCAGGGCACCGATTTTCACGATATCGGTTCACATTTCCTGTGGGAAAGTGGCAACGACGTGGACCGGGTGATGTTCTGGGCCCGGCTGCCGACGATGGTCCTCTCGCTGCTGCTGGCGGCAGTGGTCTATCGCTGGGCGCGAGAGCTTTACGGGCCGCGCGCCGGGTGGTTGGCCCTCTTTCTCACCGTGCTCTCGCCCAACATCCTGGCCCACGCCCGTCTGGCAACGACCGACCTCGGCCTGGCGTTTTTCTTTTTTCTGGCCACGTACCGCTTGTGGCGCTATCTCGAAGCCCCAAGCTGGCCCAACCTGTTGTGGGCCGGCGTCGCGCTGGGGTTGTTACAAGGCACCAAGTTCTCTGCCCTGCTCATCGCGCCGGTGTGGATCGCCGTCGGCCTGGTGTGGCTGTTGACCGCGCCGCGCCCGGCCTGGCCCCGCCGCATGGTCTCCCTGGCGCTGGCCGGCGCAGCGATGGCAGGGATCGGTTTCCTCGTGCTGTGGGCCACCTACGGCTTCGAGATCGCGCCCATCAGTGAGGGCGGCCTTCCCGTGCCGGCAGCGACGCATTTTCGCCAGTGGCTGGACATCTCGGGCCGGTTGGCAGGCGAAGAAATACGCCGCGCGCCAGCTTTTCTCATGGGTCAATACTCGGATAGCGGCTGGTGGACCTATTTCCCGGTTGCCTTTGTCCTCAAGACGCCGCTGCCCACGTTGATCCTGCTGCTGTGGGCCGGCGTCCTCTCCTTTCGCCGTTCGCCGCAGGCTGCACCTCACCCCTGGCGGCGCGAATGGGCCGTCATCCTACCTCCGGTGATCTATTTTGCCCTCAGCCTCACCAGCAAACTGAACCTGGGCTATCGCTACCTGCTGCCGGTGCTGCCCTTCGTCCTGGTATTCGTCAGCCAGGTCGCGGCCCAGCCTCACCTTTCACGTTTCACGCTTCACGTTTCACGTTTCACGTTTCACGCCTCACGCCTCACACTCCTCGCCCTCTTGATCGGCTGGTACACCCTCGGCTCCCTCCTCATCTATCCCCACTTCCTGACTTATTTCAACGAACTGGCCGGTGGACCCGACGGCGGCTGGCGTTACCTGGTCGATAGTAACATCGACTGGGGCCAGGACGCCATCCTGCTCAAACGCTACCTGGACGAGCGCGGCGTGGAGCGCGTCAAGCTGGGCTGGTTCGGCGAATCGCGCCCCGAGTACTACGGCGTCCGGTATGAGCCGCTGCCGGGCTGGCCGCCGAACCGCGAAAACGTCGCCGCCCGCACCTTTTCGCCCGTCGCGCCCGCTCCCGGCGTGTATGCCATCAGCGTCACCAACCTGCAAGGTGTGCTGCTGGACGATCCCGACACCTATGCCTGGTTCCGAGAGCGGGAGCCGACGGCCAAGATCGGCTATTCGGTGTTCGTGTACGACGTGCCGCGCTGGGGCACAGGCGTAGGCCCGGTCGACGTGGCCCTGTCTGGCGTGGGCATCGATCAACTCGACCGAGACGCCTTTGCCGCCTGGGACACCAACGACGTGCGGCTGCGCTGGTTCGACGCCCAAAGTAGCCTGGTCTTGCCGGCCGACGGCGAAGGCTGGTACGCCATTGCCGAAGGGACGCCACCCGATCCGGCCCTGGCCAGCCGTTTCTGGTCGTCAGCCGAGAGCAGCAGCGAGCACCGCAGCCGCGATGGCGCCGTGGGCTATCGCCTGCACCGCCTGACCACAGTCGCCGCGCTGCCCGCCGCAAACGCTCCCCTGTGGTGGAGCCCGGCGACCACGTTTCCTCCGGACGGCTTTGAGCGCTACGCCCTGCCGCTGCCGGCAAACTGGGGAAACACCGTCGCCCTGCTCGGCTACGAGGTGAGCCCGGCCCAGCCCCAGCCCGGCGAGGCGCTGACGCTGTTGACCTTCTGGCGCGTACAGCAGGCCAGCGACCGCCCCCTCAAGCTATTTGCCCACCTGCTCGACAGCGGGGGACAGGTCAGGGCCGGTCAAGACCGCCTCGACGCGCCGACGGTCGGCTGGCGCGTGGGCGACCTCCTGGTGCAACTCCATCACCTGCCCCTGCCCGGCGACGCGACGGGGACGTATCAACTGGAGATCGGCTGGTACGACGGCGAAACGCTGGTCCGGCTGCTGATCCTGGACGCGGCGGGCGCGGCCATCGCCGACCGGGCGCTGCTGACAGGCGTACAGGTGAACCCGTGAGCGGATCCTCCAACAACGAGCGTAACCCAACGTGGCGTGAATTGGGCCTGCTGGCCGCAATCGTCTTGCTGGCTGCCGTGCTGCGCCTTTACCGCCTCGACGCGCTGCCGCCGGGCCTGTACCACGACGAGGCCTACAACGGCCTGGACGCGCTGGCCCTGCTGCGCGGTGAGCCTCGCCCCCTCTTTTTCGAGGTCTGGGAACAGGTGGCTTTTGCCGATCAGGCCACGACGTTGCCCCATGGTCGGTTGCCGCTGTATCTGGTGGGCAACTATGGCCGCGAGCCGCTGTTCTATTATCTGCTGGCGCTTTCGCTGGCGATCGTGGGCATCGAACCTCTGGCGATTCGCCTGGTGCCCGCGCTGACCGGGGTGCTGCTGGCGCCGGCCGTTTACTGGCTGGCCCGCGAGCTGCTCGCCGACGACGCCGTGCGAGGCCGTCGGGTCGGGCTGTTGGCCGCGTTGAGTGCGGCCATCTGGTACTGGCCGGTGCATTTCAGTCGCTTTGGCATCCGGCCCATGCTGCTGGCGCTGGTCGCCGCGTTGACCTTTGCCAGCCTGCTGCGTGGTCAACGCACCGGCTCGCGCCTGGCCTGGGCAGCCGGTGGTTTCTGGCTGGGGCTGAGCCTCTACACCTACACCCCGGCGCGCATGCTGCCCCTGGCCGTTTTCGGCTGGCTGGCCGTCGTCGCCTGGCGGGAAAAAGGCTTTTTCCGAAACCGCTGGCGCGAGTGGTTGGCCTTTGCCGCCGTCGCCGCCATCGTCGCCGCGCCGCTGATCGCCTTTTTCGTTCGTTACCCGGAATGGACCTGGTTCCGCGCCCAATACGTCGCCACCGACGCCGTCGGCGTGGAGGTTCAGAGCCTGAGCGAGATGCTGCTGACCAACGTATGGTTGATCGTGCGCGGCTTTTTCTTCGTCGGCGAGCAGAACCTGCGTCACAACCTTCCCGGCCGGCCCATGCTCGACCCCATCCAGGCCATCTGGTTCCTCCTCGGCCTGGCCCTCACCCTTCACATTTCCCGTTCGACGTTTCACGTTTCCCGCTTCACACTCCCCCTCTGGCTCCTCGTCATGCTGCTGCCCACCTATCTCACCAGCGACGCGCCCCACTTTGGCCGGGCCATCGGCGTCGTTCCGGCGCTGGCGCTGTTCATGGCGCTGGGCATGGACGGCCTGTGGAGATGGGGGCAGGCTCGAAAAGGGGCCAGGTGGGCCGTGGGGCTGGCCCTGGCGGCGGGATTGATCTACACCGGCGCCCGCACGGCGCGCGATTACTTTGTGGGCTGGGCGGGCCATCCGGGTCTGGAGGCCGCCTTCCAGGTGGAGCTCGTCGCCCTGGGTGAGTACGCCCGCAGCCTGCCGCCGGACGAGAGTCTCTACATGATACCGCCGACCGACGAGTACGCCACGGTCCTCTTTTTACAGGGCGGGCCGGAGCACGACCGGATCAGGAGTTTTGCCGCGGCGGCGGGGGCGCTGCCGGCCGGGCGCGAGGGTCACCCCGTCACCTATCTCATCCGCCCCGCCGACCAGGCCGCGCGGCCGCTTCTTGAGCGCTGGCTGCCGCAGGGGCAGGTGGTGGAGGTCGGACCGCATTTCACCGTCTATCGCGTACCTGCTGATGGCCCGCGCGTGGAACCGTCCACGCCATTGACGGCCAACTGGGCAGGCAAAATCGCCCTGTTGGGTTACGACCTGCCCGCCGGCCCATTCCATCCCGGCGGCACCGTGCCTGTCACCGTCTACTGGCAGGCTCTGACCGAGATCGATCTCCCGTACACCTTTTTTGTCCATCTGCTGGGCCAGTTCAACCCGGCGACGAACGGCCCGCTGTGGGCGCAGCACGACGCCCAACCCGGCGACGGCACTTTCCCCACCGTCGCCTGGGAAGCAGGTGAGATCGTCGTGGATGAATACACGCTCAACATTCCCGCCGACGCACCGCCGGGCGCATATGAGCTGGAAGTGGGATTTTACTACCTGCCCACATTGGAGCGCCTGTCGCTGGTGGACGGGGCCGGGCAGGTGATCGGCGACAGAGTGCTGTTGGAAAAAGTCCGCCTGGGAGAGTAACGTCGGAGGCGAGTGTGGGTTCAGAGAAGTCTGATCGGTGGCGTGACAGGGCTCTCATCATCGGCGTGGCGCTGGCCGTGCTGGTCGTTTTTGGTATCGCCGAGTGGCGGCAGACTGGTGGGCAGCCTGGCGCGCCACTGGACGACGTTTACATTCACTTTCAGTTTGCTCGTAACCTGGCCACCGGGCACGGTTTGGCCTTCAACCCGGATCAACCCACGTCCGGCTCGACATCGCCGCTGTGGGCCTGGCTGCTGGCCGGCGGTTACCGCCTCTTTGGCGCGTTGCTCATACCGGCGCGAGTGCTCAGCGGGCTGGCTTTCCTGCTCGTGGCGTTGGCTGCCTATGCCCTGGCCTGGCGGCTGACCGAGGATCGACGCGCCGCCCTGCTGGCCGGCCTGCTGACCGCGCTCTCTGGGCGGCTGGCCTGGGCCGGATCGTCGGGCATGGAGACCACCCTTTTTACGCTGCTCAGCCTGCTGGGTATCCTGCGCCACGACACCGAGCAGCGCGGTGGGCATCCGGCCTGGGGATCGTCGGCTCTGTTCGGACTGGCCTCGCTGCTGCGCCCGGAGGGTTACCTGCTGTTCGGCTTTGCCACCCTCGATCGCTGGCTGAGCTTGTGGCTGGGGCGGCATCGAAGCACCGCCAGGTCGCGACGGCTGGTCCTGGAGATTTCGACCATCACCCTCTACCTGGCTTTTATCGCTCCCTACCTGGTTTTCTCTTTCACCACCACCGGCCATTGGCTGCCCAACACTTTTCGAGCCGTCAGTGGCAACATCGGCTATTCACCCTGGCGCTACGGGCGGGAATATCTGGCCTTTGTTGGCCGCGATCATCCACTGCTGGCCGGGCTGTTGCCCCTGGGCCTCGCCGCGTTATTGATCCGACGGCGAGGGCCATGGACGCTTGTTTTGCTCTGGTGGCTGGGCCTGCCACTGCTCAGCGCCTGGATCGCGCCGCGACTGCGCCATCACGGCCGATATGTCATGCCGCTCATCCCACTGACGGTGTTGTTGGGCGTAGCCGGGTTGCTGGCATTGCACGGCTGGTGGCAAAAAAGAAGGGGCGACAGCGGTTCCGCGCGCCGGATTTTGACCGCCCTGGCCGTCGTCGTCGCCCTGCCTCTCGCACTCTGGTGGGCGGATCAGTTTGCCTGGAACGTGGACAACATCAACGACATGCAGGTTTCTTTGGGACACTGGGTCGCCGGGAACACACCGCCGGATGCGGTCCTGGCCCTCAACGACATCGGGGCCATCGGTTACCTCTCGCAGCGGCGGGTGGTCGATGTGGTGGGATTGGTCTCACCAGAAGCCATCGACGCTTTGCAGGGTCGCGCCGCCGGCCGGGAACTGGACATGGCGCTGTGCCGTTTTCTAAGCTACACGTCAGGTGACGGTCACCTGACAGGAGCCGATTATGCCATTCTCCTCCCCGACTGGTACCCCGAACTGACGCGCAACCGCCAGGTGCTCACGCCGATCCATGCCGTGCGGCTGGCGCGCAACACTATCGCCGGCGGCGACGAAATGATCGTCTACCGGCCAGACTGGCCCTACGTGACCGATGCCGTCATCGACCATCCGCTGGAGGTCGAACTGGGCGGATGGGTGCGGTTGCGCGGTTTTGACCTTTCACCTATCGGCGAGATCGCGCCAGGGGAGAATCTGCGGCTGACGCTTTATTGGGAGAGCCTGGCCGCCACCGAGACCGACTACAAGGTGTTCGTCCATCTGGCCGACGACGCCGAGCGCATCTGGGGCCAGCACGATGGCCACCCCGTGAACGGGCTGGCCGCCACCTCGTTCTGGCAGCCGGGCGACGTGGTGCGCGATCAGGTCGTGCTGGCCGTTGCGCCGGATGCGCCGCCAGGGGAATACCGGTTGTTAACCGGCCTGTACGACGAAGCGACGATGACCCGCCTGCCGGTGACACGCGGCCCGGACGCCGGCAGCGGGCGGGTGCTGTTAATGCACGTCCGGGTGGGGCCGTAGGGGCAAGCTCTCCGTTTGTCACCGTCGGCCAGAGGAAGTATAATGAAGGCGAAGCGATTACCTGTCATCCTCCCGCAGGTTTTGCGAGTCTGCGCCGCAAAAGGGCGTCTCGAATAACGATTTGCACCCACAAGGCGGTCTACTATAACCTGCGGGAGGGTAGACTTTTCAGAGGAGGCGCCCCATGCCCACACCATTCCCTGGTATGGACCCTTACCTGGAACGGCCAGACCTCTGGCCGGATGTGCACAACCGACTGATCGTGTCCCTTGCAGATGAACTGGCTCCCCGGCTGCGCCCGCGCTACTATGTCGCCATCGAGGAGCGCACCTACCTGGCCGGGCCGGAAGAACTGCTCTTTAGCGGCCGCCCTGACGTGGCCGTGGTGGACGAACCGCGTGTGGCCTACGAGACGGCGACCGCCGTCGGGGTAGCGGCACTGGAGGTGGTTCCGGTCGAATTGCCCCTGCCCGATTACGTGCGCGAGACCTACCTGCAGGTGCGCGCCGTCGAGACGGACAAGGTCATAACCGTCATCGAAATCCTCTCACCGAGCAACAAGCGACCCGGAGAGGGACGTAACCTCTACGAGCACAAGCGCCTGCTCCTGCTCGGCACGCTCACCCACCTGGTGGAGATCGACCTGCTGCGCGCCGGTGAACCGATGACCATGACCGTGCGTGGCGACGTGCCGCCAGGCCACTACCGCATCCTGATCAGCCACGCCGAAAAACGCCCCACCGGCGACCTGCTCGCCTTCAGCGTGCGCCGACCGATCCCTGCCTTTCGCCTGCCGCTGCAAAAGGGCGACGAGGCACCTCTCGTAGACCTGAACCAATTGCTGCACGCGCTCTATGACCGCGCCGGGTACGACCTGCGGGTGGACTATCGCGCCGAGGCGGACCCCCCGCTGGAAGGAGAGGATGCTGCCTGGGCCGGCGAACTTTTGCGCCAGGCCAGCCGGCGCTAGGGCAGGATGCCATCCCGCCTTATTCCACCCTCACCGGCCCCAACGATACGTGATCGCTTTCCCCGACCGCCAGTCGCCCGCCGGTGCTTTCCAGGTAAAAGCCCACGGCCAACGTGTAATCGCCCGCTGGCGCGTCTGCCGGGAGGGTGAGCGCATACGGATCGGCGACGACCTCGCCGCGCAGCCAGCAGATCGTCGGCAGCGCCCAATCGACCGGCACACCATCGGCCTGGGCGCGAATTTCGCCGTCCGGGCCAAGCAGGTGGACAAAGACCTTGTAACTGTGCGGCGGCTCGCTCAGAGCGCGCCAGTGCAGGGTGAGGCTGAGCGTCTCGCCGGGCCGGACGGGGTCGGGAGACAGATCGTAACCCAGCAGCTCGATCTGATCACCAAAAACAGCCAACTGTTGGTGGGCCGGCGGCGGCGATTCGAAACGGCGGGAAACAGCGGCCACCGGATGGGTCGCAAAGGCGATCACCTGCCAGGAAAAAGCCAGGACGAATACCAGGACTGCCTGTAACCCAACGACAGCCTGCCAGGATCGCCCCCCCAGGTCCCGGCCGGCTGTCACGGCTGCCGCCACAATGGCTGGCGGCATCAAGAACAACCACAGCCGGGCCACCTCGCCGCGCGTCGTGCCAGACAGATCCAGCAGCAGCAGCGTCAGCCACAGCGCCCAGGCCACAGCGCGCACTGCTCCTCCTCGCCGCGTCAGTGCCAGCCTCAGCCACAAAAAGGTCACCGGCCAACCCAGAAAAGCCAGGAAATCGTACAGGTTGAAGCCCAGCCAGGTCAGATACGAGCGATGAGAGACGGTCAGGGCATAATGCTGGCTCCGGGCGACGGCGGCGATCTGCCAGGGATTGACCCCACAAAGCAGCCAGTAGATCAGCCACACCGTTGCCAGTCCCACAGCAAATGACACTGCCAGAGAAAGCCACTCCCTGAAAGCCCGGAGGGAGGGTCGACCAGGCCAAAACAGCACACAAAGCGCCAGGAACAGGGCGAGCGCGCCGCAGCCCAGGCTCAAAAAACTGCCCAGCGAAACCAGCAGGCCAGAGATGAAAATCGGGACAGGCTGCCTGGCCTCCAATCCAACGACAAGAGCCAGCAGGCTGGTGGCTGTCAGCAAGGGATAGAGGTGGTCGGTTTCCGGGACAAACAGGGCCGCCGCCGGCAGCAACAGATAGAGGATCGCCGCCCGCCAGCCGCCCGCGTTCCCGCCCAACCGCCGGCCCAGGTGATACAGCGGCACCACCGTCAGCGCGCCGACGAGCATCAGCAATCCGCCAGCGACCAGCGCGCCACTCAGGTCGGCGGCGGACCGCCCTTCACCGACCATCACAGGGCACTGGTAACGTCGGGCCCAGGTCTCAAGCGGATCGGCGAGCGCCGGGACGCCTCGCACACCCTGGATCACCAGCCAGTGACCGATCAGCAGGCCCGGCGGATGGGTGCGGGGGTGTTCGGCCACGAATTGGGACATCTGCGCCGGATAATCTCGCAGAAAGGCGGCCAGATCGGCCACATCTGGGCCCACGTCCAGGGCGGCGGTGTAGTAACCGTTGCTCATGGGTGAGACCGTGCGCTGCAACACCTGAGCCAGGGGGCCATCTGGCTCCAGCGTCAGCACCGCCACCTGCTCCCCCAGGCTGAGAACGACCAGCAGCGTCAGAAAGCCGCCTCTGAGCCAGCGCGAGTGGAACGTGGGACGGCGGCGCTCCAGCCAGAACGCCAGCGCGGCGATCCCGACCAGCAGCAGTAACAGCGGCAGCACACGCCAGCTCAACGGGCGGTCGGCGGCCCACCAGTGCCACTCGTCGGTGCCGCGCAGCCAGGGGGAGGCATCCAGCAAGACGGCGATCAGGTAGCCGACGGTGAAAACGGCCATCACCCACAACCCAGGCCAGGGCTTTTGAGAAGAACCTCGTTCGCTCAACCTGCTTGCCCTTCTCTTTCATCAAGGGTATAATGCCAGCGTAAAAGTAACTGCTCACCCTCCCGCAGGCTTTTGTAGGGGCCGTGTCCCTGCTGCCGCAATTTATCGATTCGCCAGCGTCCAGTTGGCTAGATTATGGGACAGGATGAACGATTTTAGCCTGCGGGAGGGTAGGCTGAGCAGTTACGGGTAAAAAACGGCCCGCGACTCTCATTATAGACGCAAAAAATCCTCTGTCAACCTTGGCATGAAGACCCGGTCAGGTCATTCCAGGAAAATTCAGTTTGGGGCGGTCCTGCTCTTGCTGCTGATGTGGGGCGAGATGCTGCTCAGCGCCTCAAAACAGTCGCCGGTGGTAGACGAACCCTATCACATCACCAACGGTTACGTCTACCTGACGACCGGCGACCTGCGCCTGCGTCATGGCAACCCGCTCCTGCCCAACCTGCTGGCCGCCCTGCCGCTGCTGTCGCTGGGCGACGACATTCACCTGCCCACCGATCACCCTGCCTGGGCCGAGGGTGATTGGGCGGTCTTTGGACAGCAATTTCTGTGGCAGGCCAACGGGGCTCTGGCCGACCGGATCGTCTTTCTGGCGCGCCTGCCCATCATGGGGCTGGCCCTGCTGCTGGGCGTGATTCTGTTTCGCTGGGGCCGTGAGTGGGGTGGGCCTTTGACCGGGCTGACCGCCTTGGGGTTGTACGTGCTGTGTCCCAACATCCTGGCCCACGCCAGCCTGGCCACCAGCGATCTGGCAGTGACCGCTTTTTTCCTGCTGACGGTGTATCTCTTGCAGCGTTATCTGACCCACGGCCATCCACTGTGGATGATCGGCGCTGGCCTGGCCCTGGGCCTGGCTCTGGGATCAAAATTCTCTGCTTTTGCCCTGCCACCGATGCTGCTGTTGCTGGCCCTCATTGCCTGGTTACCCAGAGAGCGAGGCGCAAAGGCAAGACCGTTTTTTGGCGTCCTGATGCCCTGGTGGCTGGCAGCCGCAGCCGCCTGGCTCGGCGTAATGCTCGTCGGTCTGTTGAGTCTGTGGGCCATCTATGGCTTCGAGATAGCTCCCCTGCCCGACGGCGGGCCGGGCATCCCGCTGAGCACCTATCTGCAAGACCTGCGCTGGCAACTGGTCTACAATATGCAGATTCCCCATTCTTCTTTTCTCATGGGGCGCATTTCCACCTCAGGCTGGTGGTATTACCTGCCCGTGACGCTGCTCATCAAGACGCCGTTGCCGCTGCTCCTCGGCCTGATCCTGGCGATGGCCGTGACCATACAGCGCCGTGCATGGCGCCAGCATGGGGTGCTGATCCTGCCGGTGGCTGTTTTCCTGGCGCTCAGCCTGGGCGGCGGACTGGAACGCGGCTACCGCTATATCCTGCCCATCCTGCCCTTTTTGCACCTCTATGTTGGTCAGGCCATCGCGCCACGCACAACCTTTCACGTTTCGCGTCTCGCGCAGGTTGCCGTTGCCTTCTGTCTGCTCATCTGGTATGTCTGGCGGTCTCTCGGCATCTGCCCGCACTACCTGGCCTACTTTAACGAGCTGGCCGGTGGCCCCGGTGGAGGCCATCGCTTCCTGGTGGATTCGAACATCGACTGGGGCCAGGACCTGCCCGCTTTAAAAACCTTCCTGGACAGGCAGGGCATCTCGGAAGTCAGGCTGAGTTATTTTGGCAGCACGCCGCCCAGCCACTATAGCATTCCCTTTGCCCCCCTGCCCACCTGGGAGGCCATGCCGGAGCGCGGCGACCCGGCCCGCTATGCCTTTTACCCGCAGAACCCATCGCCCGGCTGGTACGCCATCAGCGTCACCAACCTTCAGGGCGTCTTTCTGACCGATCCGGACACCTTTGCCTGGTTCCGGGGGCGCGAGCCAGATGCGCGCCTGGGTTATTCGATCTACCTGTACCACGTGCCCGCCGAAGGCGCGCCGGTTGGCCTGGGACTCTCTGGCCTGGGTATGAACCACATCGCGCCCGATGACTATGCCCTGCTGGCCACCAACGACGTGCGTCCCCGCTGGTTCGACGCCCGCTACAGCCTGGTTTTGCCCGCCGAAGAAACCGCCTGGCTACTGATCGCCGCCGAAACCCCTTTCGATCCGGCCCTCGCCGCTGCCCTGCCTGCGCCGGAACCGCGCCCGGCCCGTGCCTACACTGCCTATCGTTTGCCGGGCGGCGCCTCCATCTGCCCGGCAAAAGACACTGCCGCGCCTGTCTGGTGGAGTCCGGCCACGGCGTTTCCACCCACCGGCTTTGAGCGCCACGCCCTGGCCCTGCCGGTGAATTTGGGACCGGTCGCGCTGACCGGCTACACCGTAAACGTCCAGGACAGCGACCTGACGCTGCTCACCTGCTGGCGGGTCGAAGCCTCTGAACGCCGCGACCTCAAGATATTCGTCCACCTGCTGGATGAGGCCGGACAGCTCGTGACAGGCCAGGATCGCCTGGAGGTGCCGACGGCAGGCTGGCGCGAGGGTGATATTTTTGTCCAGATCCATCGTTTGACTTGGCCCGCCGATGCCCCAGCGGCGACCTATCAGCTTGAACTGGGCTGGTACGACAGCCAGACGCTGGCCCGTCTGCCCATCTTCGACGGCGCGGCTGGCGTCGCCGATCGGTTGTTGTTGCAGCCGGCAACCCTCAAATAACATCCTCCTTTTGACATGCTGGGTAAATGGTGCTAGAATCCTGCGCTGTTCGCCGGGCCAGCGGGCTGCCAACGATGGCGACATCGCTTGCCCCATCTTTACATCTTGTGGATTATCAGGAGGATAATGCACACATGAGCACAAACACATCCCAGCTTCGAATCCAGGGATGGACCGCCTGGTTCCTGGCCCTGACCATGGCAGCGATCCTGCTGTTCACCGCACTGGCTCTGCCCGCAGTCATGGGATCGTCGGCAGGCAACGCCGACACGCCGGTGCAGGAACCCAACCAGACATCTATCACAGCCAGTGGTTACTTTACTTCCTATCTACCTCTCGTTTCCAAAGCCCGGCCCGTGCCCCGGGTATTGGCCAATGTGTCGCTGCCCGGCGCGTCATGCCCCAATGCCATCGAGGTCAACCCGGCCAGCGGTTACGTTTACGTGGCCAACAGCTTTAGCGCCAACGTCAACATTCTGGACGGCAGCACCGTCCTGGCCACAGTGAACACCGGCGATAAACCCACGGCCATCGCCAGCGATCCCGACTCCAACCGCACCTATGTGACCAACCTGCTGGGCGGTTCGGTCTCGGCCTTTGACGGGGCCACATTGCGCACCAACATCTCACTGGGCGCCGGATCGGAGCCTTTTTCGGTCATCGTCCATCCCACCAGCCATCTGGCCTACGTGGGCAGCCTGCTGGGCATCGTCCGCCAGATTCAAGACACCCAGATCGTCGATCAGTTCAACTATGGCGGCTGGCCGTTGGCCCTGGCCACACACCCCCATACCGGTCTGGTCTACGCCGCCGATTGGGCCTATGGCACCCTGACCGTGATCAGCGGTAACCAGCGCATCGCCGATATCCCTGCCGTCGGATGGGGACCACGTGACATCGAAATCGACCCCAACACTGGCTACGTCTATGTGGCCAACGAGCAGGCCGACGCTTCTGAACCTGTTGGCCATCTCACCAACAACCTGACCATCATCAGCGGCACCAGCATCGTGGACATGCTTTACACCGCCGCCGCGACCAACGACCTGGCCATAGACCCCAAAGGCGGCTATATCTATGCCGTGAACCACAAAAACAACACCGTCACCGTCTTGCGCGGCACGGAACTGATCCACACCCTGGCCGTCGGCGCCAGACCGTGGGCCGTGGCCGTCGACCCGGACAGCCGTTATGCCTTTGTCACCAACCGCGATGACGACACCGTCACCGTCTTGCGCGACGGCCTGGTCGTGACCACCCTGCCCACCGGCGACGACCCGTTCGACGTGGCAGTCAGCCCTGTCAACGGCGACATCTATATTGCCAACCGCGCCATGTACGAGTGGATTGACGAAGACGACGTCGGCCATCACATCTGTTATCCGACGACAGTGACCATCTTACGATGAAAGACTCTGGGCCACGGCAGTTGTATCACTTTTTGGCGGCGGCTTTATTGCTGTTGGCCCTCTTTATCCAACTGATACTCGGCGCCGGCCACCAATCCGCTACGATGGATGAGCAGCTTCACCTGCTCAACGGCGTGAGCTGGTTTGTATCTGCCGAACAGCGGGTCATCGTCGGCAACCCGCCGCTGGTGAACATCCTGCAGGCGATACCGCTGCTGGCCCTGGACGACGCCCGTCTGCCCACCGATTCCCCACTCTGGCCCGGCACACGCTGGCAAGAGATCAGCCAGCTATTCCTGTGGCAGACCAACGGCGACCACGCCCTGCGGCTGGTTTTCCTGGCGCGCTTGCCGGTCATGGCGCTGACGCTGCTGCTGGCGACCGGCGTCTACCGCTGGGCGCGGGAGCTTTTTGGCCCGGCGGCTGGCCTGCTGGCCACCCTGCTCTGTGTTTTTGATCCCAACATCCTGGCCCACGGTCGTCTGGCCACCACCGATCTGGGCGCGGCCTGTTTCACGCTCTGGGCCGCCTATCTCTTTTGGCGTTACCGGATGCGCCCGGCGCCGGGGCGGTTCATGCTGGCCGGGCTGGCGCTGGGCGCGGCGCTGGCGACCAAGTTTTCCACAGCCCTGCTCGCGCCGGCGTTCGCCGTCCTCAGCCTGTGGCCTGCCGACCGGCGGCAATGGCCCGGCGAGGCCCGGCGCGGGCTCGTCGGCCTGGCCGGCCTGGCAGCAGTGGCCGCGCTGGCGCTGCTGGCTGCCTACCGCTTCGACCCCTCCACCCTCCTGGCCGAGTACGACTGGCAGCGCCTGCACTTTGCCACCGGCCATGCCGCCTTTCTCATGGGCCAACACAGCACCTCCGGCTGGTGGACCTACTTTCCGGTGGCTCTGGCCCTCAAGACACCCCTGCCGCTGCTGATCCTCACCGCCGCCGGGCTGGTGAGCCTGCGCCGCCGCCCGCGCGACCTGGCTTTTCTGGTGTTGCCGCCGCTGCTCCTCTTTGCCATCAGCCTGACCAGCCGGGTGAACATCGGTTATCGTTACCTGCTGCCGCTTTTGCCATTCCTGTTCCTCTTGGCCAGCGGTGTTGCGCGCCTCACACCTCACGCCTCACATTTGACGTTTCACGTTTCACATTTCACCCCTCACGCCGCCATCGCCGTTTTGATAGGCTGGTCCATCTTGGGCACCCTCCGCCTCTACCCCCATCACCTGGCCTACTTTAACGAGCTGGCCGGCGGGCCACAGAACGGCTGGCGTTACCTGGTCGATTCGAACCTGGACTGGGGGCAAGACCTGCCCGGCCTGCGCGCCTACATGGAAAACCGAGACCTGGAGCGCGTCTACCTGGCCTGGTTCGGCGACGCGCCGCCGGAGCGCTACGGTGTGACCTATACCCCGCTGCCGAGCTGGCCACTTTTCGACGCTGAGCCGTGGCATCGGGTGTACCACCCCCAGCGCCCGCCCCCCGGCACGTATGCCATCAGCGCCACCCACCTGCAGGGCGTCTATCTGGCCGACCACGACACCTACACCTGGTTTCGCGGGCGCCAGCCGACGGCCCAGATCGGCTATTCCATCTTTATCTACGACGTGCCTCACAGCGGTGGGCCGCCGGTCTACGTGGGCCTCTCTGGGCTGGCCATAGACCAGGTGGACGTGCAGACCTTTGACGCCGCTTTTGGCGCCAACGACCTCAGCCTGCGCTGGTTCGATGCCCGCAGCGGGCTGGTGCTGCCCGCCGGCGAGCGCGATGCCTGGTATCTGTTGGCCGAGGCCACGCCGCCTGATCCGGCGCTACGAACCCGGTTCTTTGCCACCCTTTCTCCCTGGGGCCAACGACAGACCATCGACGGGCGGCCTTATGTGCTGTATCGCCTCTCTGCCGCCGACGTGGCCCGCCTGTCCATGCCGGCAGGTCAATCGCCGGCCTGGTGGAGCCCGGCGGCGACCTTTCCAGCCGGCTTTGAGCGCCGCCCACTGCCTCTGCCCGCCGATTTCGAGGGCCGTCTGGCTTTCCTGGGCTACGAGCCTTCCACCGACCGCCTGCACCCCGGCGAGGAACTGGTGCTGCTCACCTATTGGCGCGTTGAGCGGCCCTTCGAGCCGCCGCTGGCGCTGTTCGCCCACCTGCTGGATGAATCGGGGCAGGTGCGCGCCCAGCACGACGGCCTCGCCATCGATCCGGTGGGCCTGGAAACGGGCGACGTTTTCGTGCAGGCCCATCGTCTGGCCATACCGGCCGATGTTCCCGCCGGTGAATATCACGGGGAGATCGGCGTTTACCGACCGGACAACGGCCATCGCTGGGCGGTTTACGCCGACGCGACGGCCCTTACCGATCGTCTGCTGCTGCAAGCCGTGAGGATCGAGGCACAATGAGTCGCCCCTGGTGGAAGGAAAACGGCGCCGTTCTCGTCATCCTGGCCCTCTACCTGGCGCTGGCCACGGCCTACGGCCTGATCGTGCCGGCCTACGAAGCCCCCGACGAGCCGGGCCACCTGGCCTACGTCTGGCACCTGCTCCAACACCATCGTTTTCCTGTTCAGCAGCCTGCCTACGAGGCCAACCTCAGCGCCGAGGGCCATCAGCCGCCGCTCTATTACCTGCTCGGCGCAGCAACGATCCTGCCCCTGGCCGACGACACACGCGATTTTCGCCCGCCCACGGCCAACACCTGCTTTGCCTGGCAGTCCCACGACCCCGGCTGGCAGGCCGCCTTTCAACACACCGAGGCCGAAGCGTTTCCCTTCCGTGGTCTCTGGCTGGGGCTGCACCTGCTGCGCGAGCTCTCGGTGCTGCTGGGCGGCGTCACCGTCTGGGCCACCTACCGCCTGGGTCGCCTGCTCTTCCCGGACCGGCGCTGGCTGGCCCCGGCGGCGGCGGCAACCGTGGCCTTTAATCCACAGTTCCTGTTCATCCAGGCATCGATCAACAACGACAACCTGGCGACAGCCCTTTCGGCGCTGTTGTTGCTCGTTTCGGTGCGGGCCGTGACACAGCCTGCCCGCCGCCGCGATTTCGCCCTCATGGGCCTGCTGCTGGGTCTGGGCGCGCTGACCAAATACAGCACTTTTGCCCTGGCCCCCCTGCCCTTCCTGGCCCTCCTGTGGCAGTGGCGACAGGAACGCGACGGGCGGGAGGCATTGCGCCATCTGGCGCTGCTCGTCGGCCTGCCCGTGGCCATCGCCGGCTGGTGGTACGTCCGTAATCAACTGCTCTACGGCGATCCCCTCGCCTGGCAGATCATGCTCGACACGCTGGGGCGTTACGTCGCCCGCAGCGGACCGTTCACCGCCGCCGACCTGCGCGCGTTCGTGGTCACCTCCTTCACTTCGTTCTGGGCATACTTTGGCTGGCTCAGCCTCAAGCTCCCCTCGCTGCTGTACGTCGCCCTGGCGGTCGTCTGCGGCCTGGGACTGATCGGCGCGCTGCTCGACCTGCGGCAGCGGCGCCGGCAATACTCCCCCGGCCTGTGGCTGGTCATCACCGCCCTGCTGGGCGTGGGCGCTTCGATGGTGCGTTACGTGCAGACGATCAACGCCTCCGGTTATCAGGGCCGGCTCTTCTTCCCGGCCATACCCTCGCTGGCGATCCTGCTCGTCCTCGGCCTGTCTCGACTGATCGAAACGCGCCGGGTGCGTCTAGTGCTGTCTGGGTTGAGCGCCAGCCTGTGCCTGCTATCGGTCGCCGCCCTGTTGGGCCTGATCCGGCCAGCCTACGCCTCACCCGACCTGTACGCCCCGGCGACGCTGCCCGCGATGGCCGAGCCCTGTCTACGCTTCGGCGACCAGCTCGAGCTGGCCGCCTACGACATCCATCCGAGCCGCGTCCATCCCCACGAAACGTTGCACCTGACACTCTACTGGCACGCCCTGAGCGACTCTCCTCCCTGGCCGGCAATGACCGTGAAACTGCTCGGGCGACACTACCTGTCGTTACAAAAGGACACCGGATTCCCGCTGAGCTGGCAACACGGCGACATGTTTATCACGCGCCACAGCACCGGCATCCCGTACTGGCTGCCACCCAGCCGGGCGCGGTTATCCATCCAATGGCGCAGCTTTGGAGAGCCCCTGCCCGCCGCCACTGCCCGTGGCCGCTCCCTGGGTGAGACGGCCGAGCTGGAAGGGATCATCATCGGCCCCTCGCGCGCTGCCGCGATGCCGCAGCATCCCGCAGAGGCCTCCTTTGGTGGTTTTGTCGCTCTGCGCGGTTACGATCTCTCTCGCACCGAGGCTGACCCCGGCGACCTGCTGTCGCTCACCCTGCACTGGCAGGCGCTCGCCCCCGCCGACGCCGATTACACCGTCCTGGTTCACTTGATGGACGCGACAGGCCAGCCCGTCTCTCAGGCCGACGGCCAGCCGTTTTACGGCGATTATCCCACCACGTTGTGGGCAACAGGCGATCCGATCGCCGACGAGCGGCTCATCCCGCTGAGCGACGAACTGCCCGCCGGCGACTATACCCTGGGCGTGGGCTGGTATCTGCTGGCCACCGGCGAGCGCCTGCCCGCCATCGATGCCAGCGGAACCCGCCTGCCAAACGACGTGGCAATCTTGCAGGCCGTGCGTGTGACGCAGGCAGGTGGTCAATGAACACGATCCCGCCGGTAGAGGCACGGCAAGGGACACGGCATGCCGTGTCCCAACACTGGCCGGATCTGGCCGCCCTGGCCGGGTTGTTCCTGCTGGCCATGGCCTTTCTGTCGCCCGGTCTGCGGCCCGGCCAGGTGCTCATGCCGATGGATATCCTATCGCTTTTCCGTCCCTGGCGGAATGTCGAGCTGGCCGCGCCGCTGCACAACCCGCTGCCCAGCGATGTGGTGGACTATATCTATCCCACCCGCCATTTCGCCGCCGAATCGCTCCGTCAGGGTGAATTCCCGCTGTGGAATCCCTACCTGTTTAGTGGTTATCCCTTTGTCTCCAACCTCCAGGCCAGCCTTTTTTACCCACCCGCCACCCTGAGTCACTTGCTGCCCGAAACGCTGGCCCTGGCGGCCAACGATCTGGACCTGCTGCTGCACCTCTTTTTGGCCGGCGCCGGCCTGTACCTTTTTCTGCGGACACTCGGCAGCTCGCGGCTGGCGGCTCTCGTGGGTGGTGTGGTATTCATGCTCAACGGCGTCTTTGTCGTCTGGCTCGAGTGGCACACCATCCTGGGCACGGCGGTCTGGCTGCCCTGGGTCTGGACTTTTTTCGAGCTGGCCCTGCGCCGTGGGCGATGGCGCTATACGCTTTTGGCCGCCGCGACGCTGGCATTACTGCTGGTGGGCGGCCATCCGCAATGGATGCTGTACGGCCTGCTGGGCCTGGGCCTCTACCTGGCCTTCCGCGTCGTCTGGCCAGAACCGGCCACCCGGCGGCAGGCGGCGTTCGCCGCCGCCCTGCTGCTGGCGCTGGGCCTGGCGCTGGCGGCGGTGCAGCTATTGCCGGCCGTCGAGTATCTCAGCCAGGGCCATCGCGCCGCCCTGCCCTACACCGAATTGACCCGCTTTTGCGCGCTGAACCGCCTGATCGTCTACCTGCTGCCCAACTTTTTTGGCAACCCCACCCAGAGCGGCTATTGGGGGCCGGAGAATTTCGCCGAGACGACCGCCTACCTGGGCGTGCTGCCGCTGCTGCTCGGCCTGCTGGCCCTGGCCGTGCGCCGGGATCGCTTCAGCCGTTTTTTCGCCGCGCTGGCCGTTCTGGCTCTGCTGCTGGTCGCCGGCACGCCGCTCTACCGCCTGCTCTACCCGCTGCCCGGCTTTAACGGCCTGCGCATGGATCGGCTGCTCTACCTGGCCAACCTGGCCCTGGCCGCGCTGGCCGGTCTGGCTTTGGACGGCCTGGCCCGGGCGCGACCGCGCCCCTGGCCAAAGATGGGGCTGCTCGTCGGCGCGGCGATTCTGCTGCTGCTGGCCGTCGCCGCCGGTTACGGCTGGCATTACCGCGCCGAGGTATGGCCTCGCTGGCGCGAATTCCAGCCACAAGCCGCGCTTTTTCTGGCGTTACTGCTCGGCGGCGGCGCGTTGATCACACTCCGCGGAACAGGCCGCATTGGACGGCGCGCTTTTCAACTGGCCGCAGCAGCCATCGTGGCTGCCGATCTGTGGCATTTTGGCTTTGGCTACAACAGCGTCGCGCCCAGCGATCTGATCTACCCGCCGCGGGAAACCATCCATTTCCTTCAGGCCGATCCAGAGCCGCACCGTTTCGTCACCCTGGCCTATTCACCCGCCCTGGCAGCCAACACCGGCCTGGTCTTCCGCCTGTCCGATGCAACCGGCTACGAAAACACCGCCCCCAGCCGATACGTGCAGGTGATGGCGGCGGCCAACGGCGGCGAGGCGCTGATCATGGAGCGGCACATTTTTATGAGCGACTACAAGTCGCCGCTGCTGGATGTGCTCAACGTCAAGTACATCGTCACCGGCGCCGAGCTGTGGCAGCCCGCCGACGCGCCCGACACCGCCCAGCCGGAGGCCGATACGGTGGTGACGCTGGAACCGGAGCAGCCATTCGATCAGACCATCGCCGTGCAGCACCCCGGCCTGCACCGCATCGATCTGTGGCCGGCGGACGACCCGCCATCGACGGGGGTGCTCACCCTGCGCCTGAGCGCCGACCCCGATGGCCTGGAAGTGGCCCACGCCACCGTCGACCTCGCTGGCTGGACGGAGGGCGAGCCGGTCACGATGTACTTTTCGCCCCTCGCTGACCAGTGGGGGCGGCGCTTTCGTCTGGCGGTGACAGCAAAAGGGGAGGTGCATCTTCAGGCCAGCGTCGCCAGAGGCCTGCGCCTGGCCAGCTATTTTGCCCCCTACGACCATCTGGTCTTTGAGAGCGCCGCCGAGGATAGCCGCATTTACCTGAACGAAGGCTACTTTCCGCGCGCCTTTTTCGTCCACCGCGTCGAAATTGTGCCCGACGGCGAGGCTGCCCTGGCCCGCCTGAACGATCCGGCCTTCGACCTGCGCGGCGCGGTCATCCTGGAGGAGCCACCGCCGCCGGAACATACCCTGCCGGACGTGGCGTCCGGCGGGGGGGAGGAAACGATCGAGATCACGGCCTATCGGCTCAACAGCGTGACGCTGCGGGCGCGCGCCGCAACGCCCGGTTACCTGGTGCTGGCCGATACCTGCTACCCCGGCTGGCAGGCAACGGTGGATGGGCAGCCAACCCACGTCTACCAGGCCGATTACGTGCTGCGGGCGGTGTACCTGCCGCCGGGCGAGCACGAGGTGCGCTTTTTCTTCCGCCCCCTGTCTTTCCTCGTGGGGGCGGGCATCAGTGCGCTGGCGCTGCTGCTGTGCGCCGGGCTGCTGTTGTATGGCCTCCTGAGGCAGCGTCTTGACAGCAACGAGCAAGTGCTCTACAATCAGGCCTGATGATCCAACCTGCAGTTGTTCTCAATCAACGGAACAGTAGAACCACCCGCCGCCGGCCGACTCTCAGCCTGATATGCCTTCTCCTGCTCACCCTGCTCAACGGCCTGCTGTGGGCGGCGGCCACACCTCTCTTTCAAGGCCCCGACGAGGACGGCCATTTTGCCGCCGTGCAATTCGTCGCCGAGCATCTGCGGCTGCCCGGCCACGCCGACGGCTTTCGCGCCGACGAGCTGCTGCTGGCCGCGGATCTGGCCGACACCGGCAAGCTGCACAACCACCCCGAGCTGCGCCAGGCCTTCAGCGATGGCGCAGACGGGCCCCACGAGGCCGAGCTGCGCGCTCTCGACCCGGCCACACGCACCAGTTACGCCCTCGGCGCGCCGGGCAAACTGAACCACACCTCGCCGCTGTATTACATCCTGGGAGCCGTGATCTACCGCCTGGCTTATGGCGCCGACCTGTTGGGCCGCGTGTTTGCCCTGCGGCTCTTTTCTGTGGCCCTGCTCGGGCTCATGGTGTGGGTCAGTTACTGCCTGGCCCGCGAAGCCCTGCCCGGCAACCACGACGCGGCGCTCACCGTCGCGGCGCTGGTGGCCTTCCAGCCGATGCTGGCCTTTATCGGGGCTGTGGTCAACAACGACATTCTACTCAATCTACTCACCACTGCCGCCATCTGGGTGCTGCTGCGCATCTGGCGGCAGGGCCTCACGGCGCGGCGGGCAGCCGCGCTGGGCGCGACGCTGGGTCTGGGCATGCTGGCCAAACCGCTCATCGCCGGGCTGGCGCTGCCCGTGGCCTGGGTTTTCGCCCGCGAATGGTGGCAGCGGCGGGGCGAGAGGCGCAGGATCGTGTGGCTCGGTTTGTTCACCCTGGCCGTGGCGCTGGCCCTGTGCGGCTGGTGGCTGGTGCGCAGCTTTGACCTCAACGACGGCGAGCTGTACATGAACGAGGTCAAAAAGGGGTTCCGTATCATCACCGAGCCGTTTTTCGACTACCGCGGCCATCCCTGGCAACACGCAGCCGACTATTACGCCTCCGTCGTGGGCGGGGTGTGGAGCAGCTTTTGGGCTGCTTTCGGCTGGCTGGACACACCCGCCGCCCCGGCCTACTACCGCCTCATCGACGCCGTGACGCTGCCCGGCTTGCTGGGGTTGGCCCTCTGGCTGGCGCGAGTCGTCCACCGCCGCGCCTGGGCGGCGGCCGGGCCGCCGCTGCTGCTGGCCGCTGCCGTGCTCTCGCCGGTGATCATGATGCACATCTACGATTACACCTACTGGATCGCGTACGGCGTGGGGCGAGGTCTGCAGGGGCGGTATTTCTTTGGCCAGATGGCGGCGCTGTTTGTGCTGCTGCTGACCGGGCTGCTGGCGCTGCTGCCCCGCCGCTGGCACGGCGCAGGCCACGTCGCCTTGCGTATGGGCATGGTCGCCGCCAACTTTTACTGCCTGCTGGGGGTCTTTTTGCCGCGTTATTATCTGTAACACCAGGCGTGTTCGATAGCACCCTCGCTTGAGAGGAGTCGTCACATGCTGAACAAAATGAAGCACTGGTTGTTAGGCTCTCCGTTGGCCAGCCAACAACTGGGCCACGAGCGGCTGAACAAAATACGCGCCCTGGCGGCCTTTTCGCCGGATGCCCTGTCATCCATCGCCTACGCCAACCAGGAGATCTATCTGGGGCTGGTCGTCGCCGGGAGTGTGGGGCTCTCTCAGGCCCTGCCGATTGGCTTGACCATCGTCGGGCTGCTGACCATCGTCGCTCTGTCCTATTTCCAGACCATCCACGGTTATCCTTCCGGCGGCGGCTCGTACATCGTGGCCCGCGAGAATCTGGGCACGTTGCCGGGGCTGATCGCGGCGGCGGCGTTACTGATAGGCTATCTTTTAACGGCAGCGGTGAGCCTGACGGCGGGTGTGGAAGCGATTGCCTCCGTGTTTCCCGTATTGTGGTCTCACCGTGTCGCCCTGTCTCTTTTTCTTCTGGTGGTGATCACGCTGCTCAACCTGCGCGGCCTGCGTGAATCGAGCACGCTGATGGCCATCCCGGTCTACCTCTTTTTGTTCACCTACCTGCCCATGCTGGCCTATGGCCTGGTTCGCCTTTTGACGGAGGGGCCTGGAACGCTGGAGGCTGTTGCCCCGCCACCGAGCCAACCGCTGACGGTGTTCCTGGTATTACACACCTTCTCGGCCGGCTGCACCGCCCTGACCGGCATCGAGGCCATCAGCAACGGCGTGCCGGCCTTCCAGCCTCCCGAATCCAGGAACGCGGGCCGGACACTGATCGTCATGGCGCTGTTGATGGGCCTGCTCTTTGTGGGCAGCATCGGGCTGACGCAAGCCCTGGCCGTGGTCGCCGGGCCGCAGGAGACGATTCTGTCGGCGCTGGCGCGGCGGCTGCTGGGCGGCGGGCCGATCTACCTGCTGATCCAGGCCGGCACCATGCTCATCCTGGCCGTGGCCGCCAACACCAGTTTCGCCGGCTTTCCCCGCCTGGCAGCGATTCTGGCCGATGACAGGTTTCTACCCCGTCAACTGACCGGCCTGGGAGATCGATTGGTGTTCTCCAACGGCATCCTGCTCCTGGCCGGGGCAACAGGTGGGCTGATCGTCGCTTTCGACGGCGACAGTCACGCACTGGTGCCGCTGTTTGCTGTGGGGGTGTTCCTGGCCTTTACACTCTCTCAGGCCGGCATGGTGATTCATTGGTGGCGCGAGCGGGGCCAGGGGTGGTGGCTAAAGGCGACGCTCAACGGCTTTGGTGCTCTGGCGACAGGGATCACCGTCTTGGTCATTGGGGCCAGCAAATTCGTCGAGGGAGCCTGGATCACGGTGCTGCTGATCCCCATCCTGGTGTTGGTCTTTCTCCAGATCCGCGCCCACTACCGGCAGGTAGCCGAGCAGTTGTCGCTGCGTGGCCTGCCGCCTTCCCTCGAGCCCTTTCCCCGTCCCCGGGTGGTGGTGCCCATCTCTGGCATCCATCGGGGCATGATGGATGCCATCGCTTTTGCCCGCTCTATCTCTCAGGATGTCACGGCGGTGTACATCGAGTTGGAGCCGGGGGCCGGGGAGCGCCTCCGTGAAAAGTGGGAGCATTGGTGGCCCGACGTGCCGCTGGTGATCCGCTCCTCACCCTACCGCTCGCTCGTTGGGCCCTTGTTGGATTTTCTCGACGAAATGGATCGCCGGCATAACGACGGGCAGCTAACCACCCTCGTTTTGCCGGAATTCGTCACTGCCAGGTGGTGGCAGGCTATGCTTCACAACCAGACGGCCTGGTCGATCAAAGTTGCGCTGCTTTATCGCCGCCGCCATCTTGGCTTTCAACGGGTGATCATAGATGTCCCGTTTCACCTCAAAAGGTGAATGGAGTTGGGTCTGATCAAAGCCCGACCCTCCCGCAGGTTGAGGAAAAATGAGGCCTCAAGAGCGAATTTGCAGGGACCAAAATAGAGTGGGAGCACCCTGGTCGAACCTGCGGGAGGGTTTCCCGCAGATTTTGGCCACACTTTATCGAGTTCCAGATATGAGAAATAAAGTAGCCATCTGCCTCTCTATCGCCGTGTTGTCGCTGGCCCTCTACGGCCTGGCGGGCGTGGTCTACTGGCGCGGCAGCGGCCCTGGCGCGCCGCTGCAAGAGCCGATGCACTATGTGGACCAGTACAAGTATCCCCGCGCCTGGACGCGCGCCCAACTGGCGCCCGGCGCGCCGGAGCCTGCACCGTTCGCCGCCGTCTATGGCCCCAACGTCGTCGGGCAGCGCTTCCGCAGTTGTTGCGCCAACCTGGCCCTGTTGCGCCTCTGGCTGGGCGGCGCAGCCGGCCAGCAGGTTGTCCTGAGTCTACGAACCGGCCCGGATCGGGCCGATACCCTCGCCTCGGCCACGATCCGCCTGGAACGAGATGGCTATCACACCTTTACCTTGCCACCGCTGACCGATTCGGCAGGACAGGTCTACTTTTTTTTCGTCGAAGCGCCAGAGGCCGGCGCCGATCAAGCCGTGGCCCTGCGGGTCATCCCCGGCGACCGCGCCGGCGGCGTGCCGCGGCTCAACGAATACACCGCCGCCGGCAACCTGGATTTCGCGACCTATCATCGCGGAAAGCCCGGCGGAGCCCGCCCAGAGCCTGTCGAAGGGTGGTTACTGGACGCGCTGGCCGAGCAGATACTGCCCCAGACGTTCGCTGCGCGGCTGCAACAGTACAAACCCGGCTTCTTAAAAGGGAGCGCCTTTGGCTGGCTGCTGGCGGCGATGGCGGCAGGGGCAGCGGCCTGGCTGATCGTCGCCCGGCCAGGCCAGCCTGCTCCAGCGGGCCCGGGGTCCTCAGCCGGACGATGGATCGTCCGGCTGGCGGCGGCTCTGGCCCTGGGCGTGCTGGTTTTGGCCGCGACGGGGGTGATCCTCTGGCCTCGGCGTGCGACGGCCCTGTCAGCCGGCCCCGGGAATCCCGAACTTGTTCGGAGTAGCGACGTCGGAAGCCCGGCCCTGGTCTACGATCTGCTGCTCGGCCTCTATCCTGCCGAAAAGCTGCCGGAGCGCCGCCTCTTTGCCACGGCCTGGGCCGGGGTGGACGGCCGCCCGCAGCCGTGCGTCGCCGCGCCGCCGGATTCGACGCTGCGTTACAGCCTGCGCCTGCCGCCGGAATCCACGCTGCGCCTGGGCATGGCCCTGGAAACCGCCGGCGCGCGGCGCCGCTTCGAGGTGGGCCTCGCCGGCGGGCCGAGCCTGTTCAGCCGCGAGCTGCACGGGCCAGACGCGGCGTCGGCGACCATCGATCTGAGTCCCTTTGGCGGTCAAGAGGTGCGCCTGGAGTTAAGAACCGTAGGCGAGGAAAACGAGACCTCGCCGGGGCTGTGGTGCGCCCCGCAGATCGAGAGCGCGCGCTCCTGGCTGCTGCCCTACCCGCTGACGGCGCAACTGGAGCTGCCACAGGCAACCTTTGGCGGTTCTCTGGCCCTGCTGGGCTATCACCTGGAGACGCCAGAGAGCGCGCCCGGCGGGCAGATGGCGCTGACGCTCTACTGGCACGCTCAGCAGCGGGTGGCGACCGACTATACCGTTTTTGTGCATCTGTTGGATGAAACGGGCGCCATAGGCGGCCAGGGGGATAGCCAGCCGGTGGGCGGGGCCTACCCGACGACGCTGTGGTCGCCGGAGACGGTGGTTGTGGATCGGCGTCTCGTGTTGGTCGACGGGCACGCCCCGGCAGGCCAGTACCGTCTGGCGGTGGGGTTGTACGACCTGGCGACGCTGCAGCGGCTGCCGGCCTTCGATAACATCGGGCAGCCGTTGCAGGATGATCGACTGCTGTTGGATATGCCGCTGAGGGTTGGCCAACCCTAGCTGTCTATTCCTCCAGCACGCGGCCCCGCAAAGACTCACAAGTCGGCAGGCACCTGCTCGGTCGCGTGGATGAGCAACACGTAGACCCGTTGGGCAAATGAAATGGCGTCAGCACGACGAAAGCAGAAATGCTGGCCAACGAGTTCCCCAAATTCGACGATGCTGCGCTCTCTGAGAATCACCTTCAGATCGGCGTCATAGGTCACGCGGGGGCGGCCCCAGATGGCGTTAGCCACCCCACCGATGACCATATACGGGATGTTTTCTTTCTCCAAGAACCTCTTTAGTTGTCGCAGTGCCTCAGTTAATTGTTCCACAGTTGTCTTGGTGAAGCATGACCCCGGCTGCGCGACGCAGTCTCTTGTGCCGTTCAACCCAATAGGCGATGCGTTCTTGATGAAAGACTTGCCAAGAGTCGGGAGCAACGTGTCGGGCCAACTGATGCAACTCAAAGTACTGATGCAGACTATCCTCGACGGTCAAGCGTGGCAGCCGTTGTTTCTCTTCCTCGCTTTCCCATTCGTTGACCAGCCTGTAGCCTTCTATAATATCTCCAAGCGTCAGCATTTTTCTTCTCTCACTCCCCATCCACCTGCGCCCGCAGCAGCTTGAGCGCCGATTCGACCCCTCGCAGGCTGGTCTGCACTTCTGCCAGCTTTTCTCGCTCGGCCCGCACAAAGCGGGTGTAGGGCGCGATAGCCTCCTGGATGCGTTGGGTGCTGCGCGCCAGCTCACGCTCGAACTGAGCCGTCATGCCAGCCATGATCTGGCCGCGCATGTCGGCGATTTTGTTCTTCAAGTCGGTTTTGGCCTGGCGGCGTTTAGAGGGCAGCACGAACAACCCCAGGGCGGCCAGCGCGCCAGCGGCCAGCACGCCAGTGACATCGGCGGCAGTGGTGGTCAGCGCGATGGTGAGGATGGCGCCCAGGCCCACCGCCCCCGCTTCGATAGACGCCGCCAGCGCCACGGCAAAGCGTACACTTTCGGCCAGCTCGGCGGCTTCGCGTTCCTTGTCGTAGCTGGCCACTGCCCGCGAGGCCGCCCGGCCCACCGAATCGAGCAGCGCCCGGCGGTTGTACTCGAACTGCCCGCCCACCTGGCCGATGAAACGGTCGTCGCTTTTGATCGAGCGGCGCTTTTCCAGGTAATCCATCACCGCCTGCCACTGGCGCAGGTCTTTTTCCACCATCCAATCGATCAGCTCCTGCACGGCGCTGTCGATGCGCTGCGGCGTATCGGCCACCACCTGGCGCTCGAACGCGCCCCGCACGCGCGAGGTGTTGATCAGATCCAGCACCCGCGCCAGGCGCACCGTCTCGTCGAAAAACTCCAGGCCGCGCGCTTCCATCTCGTGCAGCAGATTCTCGATGTCTGCCAGGCGGAAGCGAAAGTCGCGCTGCATGTCTTCGGTGTACACGCCGGTCTGGCCTTCGATGTCGTCGATGGTCGCAAAATCGGCCTGCAGCAGGTTGAGGCGCGAGCCGATCACCTCCAGATAGCGGCTGGTCAAATGCTGGCCCACACCCAGCGGGTTGAGGAATTTGAGCTGGATGCGGCTGGTTTGATCCAGCGATTCCAGAATGTAACGTTCCAGCGGGCCAAAGCGGCTGGCCTGCCACAACCGGGCCTGCGTTTCCGGGTCGGCAGCGTTCTTGGCCTGCAGGGCCAGTCTGGCCGAAACGGGAAACATCTCGGGCACGAAACCCAGCAGCAGCCTGGCGTTCTCGGCGATAAAATCCAACACCTGCTGCACCTGGGCTTCGTCCTCAAGGATATCCACCTTGTTGACGACGACGACCACTTTTTTGCCCCAACTGCGAATCCTTTCCAGAAAGGCGCGTTCACTCTCGGTAAAGGGACGGTCGGCAGAAGTGACAAACAGCACCAGGTCGCTGCGCGGCACAAAGTCCTGGGTGATCTCTTCGTGGCGGCGGATGACGGCGTTGGTGCCGGGGGTATCCACGATGTTGATCTCGCTCAAAAAGCTCACCGGCAGGCTCAGCGACAGCACAAACTCCTCCGCAGGCTCGCGGACCACTTCTGGCCCATACTTGAGGACGTGAATCTGAGCCGTGGTGGGCGTGACCCCCTCGGCCAGCAATCGCTGGCCGAGCAGAGCGTTGATGACCGCCGATTTGCCGGCGTTAAACTCGCCGACGACGACCAGCAGAAAAAGCTCGTCCAGTTGGGCCAACGATTTTTGCAGGGTGGTCAGGTCTTCAGGCGTGGCCTCGAAGCGGGCCAGGGCCACGGTGAGGGCCTCCAACTGGCGGCGCTCTTCTTTGAGTTGTTGACGCTGTTGCTCGTTCAGAATGGTGTGGAGCAAGATCGGCCTCCTTGCGCCGGGCTAAAAAAGCCCGGCAGCGACGGCGCATTCCATGGGCGATATTGTACCTGCAAATCCCGTCACAGGCAAACCGACCCGCGATCAGAGGTGCATTTCGGTCTGGGGGTGAATTTTCATCCTCCTGCAGGGTTTTGGTGCACCAAAGCCGTTTCCTCCCGTTCCGCAACGCTACGTGGGTGCAACTCGCCCCGACTGAACCTGCGGGAAGATAGACTGCCCCAAAAGCAAAATACACCTATGCCCAGGGTAGTGCGCAAAAAAGGCCGGCTGTGCGCCGGCCCTTTTGAAACACACACCAGGCGGCAGGCTTTAGCCATCCGAAGGGACATCCGGAAACCCGGCGGTTGGTTCTTTGGGCTGCCGCCCTTTTTTGAGCGCGATCCGGGCGGCGGCGGCATAGAACGATCCGGGCATCTCGTCGATCACTTTGTTGAACTCGGTGCGCGCCCGGGCCTCGTTTCCCTGGCGTAGACAGGCCACTCCCAGGTTGTAGCGCGCGGCGGCTTCGTGCTTGTGACCCAGCGAGCCGGAGGCGCCATCCAGCAACCCTTCCAGCAGGTGCACACTTGCGGCCAGGTGGCCCTGCTGCAACAGGTGCACCGCCTGATTCAACAAAGCCACCTGTCGACCGGGGCCATCGGGCCGGAGTTGCAGCGCCAGGCGATACAACCAGGCCGCCGGCGCGTGACGCCCCCGGCGGGCCAGTTGATTGCCCACATCCACCAACAACCGGCTGCGCATGGTGATGAGATAGATGACCAGGATGAAAAACACCGGGTGAAGCGACTGCCCCGCAGCCAGCGAAATCACCAGCAAGAGGCCGCCGACGACGATCACCTCGATGGCAAACTGGAGCGAAAAACCCTCACGGCGCAGCACCGAGAGGCTGCCCATGCCCAGGATGTAGAGCAGGGCGATCAGAACCAGCAGCAGATGAGGCTCCACGCTCTGTCCTCCCTCACGGCCCGGCGCTCAGACAAACAGGTGCTCCGCCGTGCGTTTGAGCATCTCCACGCCGCGCACTTCGGTCTCGAACAGCGGCACGATCGAACGAACGTCGGGGAAACTGCGCCAGATCTCGTCCATGTAATCGCTCTGCATGGCCACCCGGTTGCGCACAAAGTCGGGAGCGTCATCACCCACCGATTCTTTTTCGATGAGCATGTTGACCACCACCCCACCCACCGGGATGCCGAAATCGTGGAACCAGGCGATAAAGCGTTTGATGACGGCGATGGGCAGCGCTTCCGGCAGGGTGACGAAAAAGAAGGCCGTCTTGGCGTCGTCGGTGAGCAGGCCTTTGGCGTGTTCCATACGCTGGCGAAAGTTGACCAGATACTCCATGAGCGGGTCTTTTTCCTGTTTTTTCTTGCGGAAGGAGAGCAGATCACGCAGGCTCTGCGCTTCCTGCCGGCTCTGCATCATCTTGTTGACCCACATGCCGTAAACCGACGACATACCCAGCAGGCGACGGGCGTTGGCCGTGGGGGCCGTATCGAACACATAGGCCTCGTATTTGTCCTCGAACATGACGTCGATCATGTTCTCGAACATGGCCGATTCTTCAAAGGCCGGATTCATGGTGGCCGACTCGACGAACTCGTCGGCTTTGGTTTTGATGTCGGCGAATTTGAGGAACCACTCGATCTTTTCGCGGATCTCACGCTTGGACTTTTCGATGGTCTCGCGGGTGTCGATCTCGTAGGCCCACAGGTTGGGCACGCCGGTCACCGCAGTCGGCTTGCCGAACACATCCTGATCCAGCATGGAGGTCAGGCTGTGCACCGGGTTGGTGGAGGCCAGCAGGGTGCGCCGACCCTGTTGGGCCAGCCAGAGCGACGCCGCACCGGCCAGCACGGTTTTGCCCACGCCGCCCTTGCCGCCGAAAAAGGCATATTTGAGGTTGGGATGTTCAACCAGGAACTGAGCCATATCTTTTTCGATCATGCCGCACCTCCGAACATGACCTCGGCCATTTTCTGGATCATCGGCAGGCCGGTGATGTCGCGCTCGAACTCGGGGATGTGGGCCAGCACCTCGTCGCCAAACAGATCGCCGATGCGCTTCAGGTAGCCCTTTTGCATCGCTAAACGGTTGCGCAAATAGTCGGGGATGTTTTGCTGCGCCAGTTCCGGCGGGATCACCCGGTTGACCACGTAACCGGAAAGAGGCACCTGGAATTTGGCAAAGAGACCGGCCGCTTTGCGCGTGTCCAGAATGGCCATCTCTTCCGGGATGATGACGAAAAAGAAGGCCGTCCTGATCTTGTCGGTGAGGATGCTGGACGAGGTGTTGATGCGATATTTGATGTCCTGCAGCTCACGCAGGATTTTATCCTCCTCGGTTTCTTTGTCGCGCTTCATCAGCGCCGCCACCTGGGCATATTCCTCCATCTCTTCGCGCAGGGCGGTGATCTTGCCAATCCATTCGTCGTAGACGCTGGCCATACTCAGGTAATAGAGAGCGTGGCCCAGCGGCACCAGGTCATAGATGTAATAATCGTACTCGCCGCCGACGACGATATCCACCACCCGGTCAAAGATGGCGCTTTCCTCCATGGCCGGTTCGGCGGCGGCGGCCTGGATATAATCGTCGATCTCTGGCGGCACCTGGTCCATGCCATACATCTCGCGGATCTTGTGCCGGATCTCGTCCTGGTATTCCCGGATCTGTTGATCGGCGTCGATCTCTTGGGCAAACAGGTTGGGCATGATCTCGACCGCGCCCCTGCCGAAAATATCACGCTGAAAGATATCGCTCAACGAGGCCTGGGGATCGACCGAAAAGACCAGCACCCTGTGGCCCTGCTGGGCCAGCCAATAGGCGGTGGCCGCAGAAAAGGTGGTTTTGCCCAGCCCGCCTTTGCCGCCGAACATGATGTAGCGCCGTTCGGGGTGTTCGTCAAAGATTTTTGCCAGTGACAACGTAACCTCCTTTTCCCAGCCCTATGCCAGAGCGTCGGTCAGATCGCGTTCACGCAACATGCGCCGCTTCCAGGTGGCGATCTGGGGCACCACGTAGGGCAGCAGGCGCAACGAATAATAGGGCGGCAGGATGGGAATGCCCAACAGATCGCCCATGGTGATGAGGATGAACAGGTGCTCCATGCTGCCGCGGGTCTTGAGGGCATAGCGGGTCATGTCGTGGCCGGCCATGCCATACAGGGTGCTCTTGAAAGCATCCAAGAACCGGCGAAACCCGCCTCTCTTTTCTTCTTCTGTCATGTATTCTCTCCTTAACGCAAAACTCAAAACATCTCTGGCGTGAAACGTACTGTGTATTCCGTCATGCACCACGCAATACGCAATACGCAATACGTTTCACGTGTCAAAGTCGGCCAGGTCGGTCAGATCACGCTCGCGTAACATGTTACGCTTCCAGGTCTCGATAGAAGGCGCCACGTAGGGCAGCAGCCGCAGGGCATAATAGGGCGGCAGAATCGGGATGCCCAACAGATCACCAAAGACGATCAACACAAAGAGATGCTCGATCCGCGCCCGTTCCTGCCTCAGGTCGCGCACCATCTCATAGATCGTTGCGCCATAGATCATTTCACCCACGGCGCGCACCAGGGCGCGCAACCTGCGTCCGATTTCCATCTTCATGGCGAACGCGCCGCCAATCTAGATTCCAACACGGTGTTCGGTCTGTAGAGGTTTCACCCTGGGCTCCTGTCTGAGACACAACAGGCCGCGGCCAGGGCCACATCTGTGTCATAATCAGAGTGGGAGAGCCTCTGTGAGAGGCCCTCCCACGAAAAGAGGCAAGGGATACGACTGCTTACGCCTTGGCCTTGACGGTTGCGCGGGTGCGCTGCACGGCCTGCCAGGCATCCCAGCCCAGGAACAAAGCAGCAACCACCAGGAAGGCCGACACCAGGCCGATGATCAGGTTGGCGATGAACACCTTGGGGTCGGCACCGGCCAGCTTGCCAAAAGACTCCACGGCTTTCCAGACCAGGGCGGCGATGGTGGTCACGTACATGAACAGGAAGGGCCAGATGGTCCACTGGTAGTTCTTGCCCTTTTGCATCAGCCACAGGGTGATGAGCAGCAGGGCCAGCGAGGCCATGAGCTGGTTGGCCGCGCCAAAGACCACCCAGATCTGCAAAAAGGGCACCAGCCAGATCAGCACCAGGGTCAAGATGAGGGCCACGATGCTGCCCACGTGGGCGTTCTTCAAGGCCGGCACCTGATCGCCCAGGAACTCGGCGCTGGCGACGCGCATGAAACGCACCACCAGATACATGATGGTCAACGCCATCAGCACCAGGAACACGCCGCCATACGGCTCGCCGATGCTTTTCGGCAGGCCCCATTGATTCATAAAGACGGCCAGTCCCTTGGAGAAGACCTGAAGCGCCGAACCTGCTGCCACGTAGCCGTCGAAACTGCCAAAAGCCACTGTAGCCGTCAGGAAAGCCATGGTGGCAAAGAACATCTCCAGGAACATGGAGCCGCCGCCGACGAACAAGGCGTCGGTCTCGTTCTCAAGCTGGCGGGCCGTACCGGAACTGGAGACCAGGCTGTGCCAGCCAGAGATAGCCCCGCAGGCGATGGTGACAAACAGGATGGGCCATAACCAGCCCAGGCCCTCCACGTTCCACGAGGTGAAGGCCGGAAAGTCGCCCATGCCGGGGCGCCAGATCAACAGACCCACCACGCCGCCGACAATGCCCACCAGCACGATCCAGAAAGCGACATAGTTGATCGGCTGCGCCCAACGCCAGATGGGCAGCACAGCGCCGAAATAGCAGATGATCACCACCAGCAGGCTGCCGATGAACTTGGCCTGAGTCACCTCCAGGAACCAGGTGGGCGAGGTTGCGCCGCCATAGGTGCCGTAGATGCGGGCGAAAAGATCTGGAATCGCCTGCAGCAGGTTCCGGTCGCCGACCGGCATACCCGCTCCCAGCCAGATGCCAAAGAACGAAAGCAGCACTGTCACCACAGTTGTGAGGACAATGTCCTGTTTCCACTTGTAGGTCATCTGACCAGCCAGCAGGCCAAACAGGACCACCAGGATCACGCCGAGAGGGATGCTGGGGTTGGTCATCAGGCTAAAGCCCACCAGCGTGCCAAAAGCACCCATGATGAGCCACAGGTAAAAGTAGATGAAGATGAGGAGCAGGGTCCGGGCACGCGGCGAAATGAGGGTATAACTCAGAGCACCAAAAGTTTTACCCTCCTCGCGCATCGAGATCACAGCGCTGGCATAGTCCTGCACCCAGCCGATAAAAAACGTGCCCAGGATGATCCAGGCCAGAGCAGGCAGCCAGCCCCATTTGACGGCGATGATCGGGCCGGTGATGGGGCCCAGTGCGGCGATGGACTTGAACTGGTAACCAAAGAGGACATTACGGTTGGCCGGGGTAAAATCGACGCCGTCCATGTACATCTTGGCTGGCGTCGTCTTGTTGGGATCTGGCTGAATGACGCTTTTGTCGATGGTTTTGGCGTAAAACCCGTAGCCTATACCGATGCCCAGGATAGACAAGATCAAAACCACTATCGCATTCATTTCTCGCGCTCCTTTACGCTTCGAAAGAATCGCTCAACCCCCCTGGTCGAGCACGAGACTTGGAAAACGAGACCCCAATGTAAAAACTTGAACGATCGTCGCTAAATCACCTCCTCTCACGCAAAACGACCCTTCGGCAGGTAGCGCTAAAGGGTCGTGATGACTGGTGTTGGTATTGGATTGGTGTTGGATTCGACAAGCCCCCTTGCCTCGCCTATCATTTTACCACCAAACCCGGTGAAGGTCAAGCTCTTTTCAGGCGCGGCAGCAAACTCGTCGCGGGGCTACAGCGGCACGTACTGCTGCACATCGACAGGCCGGCCGGCGTCGCGCACCAGGTTCTCCAGCAACCGGTGAAGGGTCAGACGGTCGGCGGCCGAGAGGAAAAGAGTATCTTGGGTGACGATCTCTTTGCCCTCGATGAGGCGGCGGCGCTGGTAGAGCAGGCGCAACGCCGGCCGGCGGCGCAGGCCGTGATGCAACCAGCCCACCTGGATGCTACGAATGTAGACCGGCTGGATAAAGGCATACCACCAGCCCACCTCCCCTGCCGGCGAACGGGCCACCAGCCACATACGGCTGAGCGGAATGCGAGCCATCACGATATGCTCGCGCGTTTCCATGGTGGCCAGGTCTGCCGCAGCCTCGACGAAATACTGGCGCGCGTCTCGCACCTCCAAAAAGCCGGTCACCCGCACGGGCAGCTTTTCATCTGGCCTGACGACCGGCACATCGGGCGGCAGATGCGCCGCCAGCGATTCGTCTGGCGCAAAACGCACGTAACGCTGCCGCCGGGCGTCCACCATGATCATCACCAGCAACAGCCCCACCGCCGCCAAAGCCAGTGTGTAGGGCCACAGACGGGTGCCAAACGAGACGGCGCTCCCCAACAAGCCGAACATCAGGGGCCAGTAACCCAGCGGCAAAGCCCAGAAACGATGCCGCTGCAAACGATAGCCCAGTTGCAGCAAGCCCCCCGCCAGTTTCATGCTGCCTGCTCCGACTTTTTGCGAGCCACCCACAACACACGACGGCTGGCCTCATCGGCCGCTTCAAAGGTAAAACAGCCGTAACTGGCCGCCACCTGAAAACCGCTGGCTTGCAGCGCCTCTACCACCTCGGTGCGACTGTAAGCCTGCTCGGTATGGGTCTCTTGAAAACGTTCGTACCGTTCACCCTGCCGCACAAAGCCGGTGATGACCGTCTGCGCTCGCCGCGTTTCAGGCCAGTAGGTGCCCCTGAGTACGATCGCCAGCGCCTCGTCTTCGACGAAAAAGATGCTGTTGTCCCACGTCTGTTGAAACGCCTGTTCGGTGTTCATGTCGAAAACAAACAGCCCGCCGGCACGCAGCGAGGCCGCCACGCAACCAAAAGCGCGCGCCAGGTCGTCGAGCGTCAGTAGATAGTTGAGGCTGTCGTAGGTGCTGATGGCCAGATCCACCGACCGGGGCAGCGAGAACTGTCGCATGTCGGCCTGGAGCCAGGTCACGGCGGCGGGCTGCGCCAGCTCGATGGCCTTACAACGGGCCTGGGCCAGCATGTCGGGTGAGGCATCCACGCCGTAGACGCGCCAGCCTTTCTGGGCCAACGCCAGAGCCAGCGTGCCGCTGCCGCAGGCCACATCGACCGCCGAATCGCCGATAAAGGCGTGCCGCGCCAGCACCTTTTCCAGGTAGGGCAGCATCTTGAGGGCAAACCCGATCTGCCCCGAACGGTCGTAGACGCGGGCATAGGCCGCATAGATGGTCACCGCAGCCCTTCCCTCGCCTCGTGACAGCGACCGCAGCCCACTTTTGGCTCGGTCACCTCCTGTTTGGCCAGCAGGCAGTAGGCCGAAACCTTCACCTGCCTGAGCAACCCCCAGCGGCGGCCCACCCACGCCTGCAACACCATGTTGGCACAGGCATTGGCCCGCAGGATAGCCGGCGCCGGACAGGTCTTGCACAGTTGGGGTCGCCAGGGCTCCGAGGCCGGATTGCCCTGGAGCAGGCGGCACTCTTGTTTGGTCCGGCCGCGATGGAAATCTTCGTAATAGAATTTACATTCAGAGCCTGCGGGTGTTCGCACCTTGCCCTCACGTCCCGGCCAGCAGGGCCAGCACCACGCCGCCAGCCATCACCGAGCCGATCTGGCCAGCGGTGTTGGCCCCCATGGCGTGCATCAAGATGAAATTCTCAAAATCTTCGTCCTGGGCAAAACGATGCACCACTCGCGCCGACATGGGAAAAGCCGAGATACCGGCCGCCCCGATGAGTGGATTGATGCGCCGCCCAGAGAGCACACACATCAGCTTGCCGAACAACAACCCACCCGCCGTATCCAGCGCAAAAGCCACCAGCCCCAGGGCGATGATCTTGATGGTGGCCCAGTTGAGAAAGCTGCTGGCGGTCATGGTGGCGCCGATGCTCAGCCCCAAAAAGATGGTCACCACGTTGATCAGCTCGTTCTGCGCCGACCGGCTGAGCCGCTCCACCACGCCCGCCTCGCGCATCAGATTACCAAACATGAGCATCGAGATGAGCGGCGTGGCCAGCGGCACCAACAACCCGGAAACCAGCGTGACGACGATGGGAAAGAGAATACGCGTCGTTTTCGAAACCGGCCGCGAGGTGTAGGGCATGCGGATGCGCCGCTCCTCTTTGGTGGTCAGCAGGCGCATCACCGGCGGCTGGATGACCGGCACCAGCGACATGTACGAGTAGGCCGCCACGGCGATGGGCGCCAGCATGTGCGGCGCCAGTTTGGCCGCCACATAGATAGAGGTGGGGCCATCGGCGGAGCCGATGATGCCGATAGAGGCGGCTTCGTTGATGTCGAAACCCAGCAGCGTGGCCACCACCAGCGTGCCGAAAATGCCAAACTGGCCCGCCGCCCCCAGCAGCACGGTGATGGGATTCTCCAGCAGCGGGCCAAAATCGGTCATGGCCCCCACGCCGATAAAAACCAGCAGTGGGAACAGCTCGTTGGTGATGCCCGTCGTGTACAGGATGTCAAACAGGCCGTGCTCCTGACCGATGCCCATGCCGGTGAGGGGAATGTTGGACAAAATGGCGCCCACGCCGATGGGCAGCAGCAGCACCGGCTCGTATTCTTTGGCAATGGCCAGATAGACCAGCACACCGCCCACGGCCATCATGACCAGGTTGCCCGGCTCCAGGCTGGTCAGTGCCCTGGTCAATTCCTGAAGCAAAGTCGACCCATCCACGATGCGCTCCTTGAGGATCCGTAAAAATATAAATTCCCGTGTCACCCTGAGCGAAGCGAAGGGTCTCGTTCTACTCAAACGGGATTCTTCGCGCCCTTACGGGCGCTCAGAATGACAGTGGCGGAAGTTATTCTTTTACAGACCCTGAGACCCTACTCGAAGGTGAAAAGCAAATCGCCATAGGCCACCGTCTGGCCCTCACGCACGTGGACGGCAGCAATGGCGCCCTGACGGGGGGAACGCAGGGCGTTTTTCATCTTCATGGCTTCCAGATTACACAACACCTGCCTGTAAACCACCCGATCACCCGGCCCGACGGCCAGATCCAGAATGTTGCCGGGCATGGGCGCCCGCATCTCCCGCACGTCGACATCGCCGCTGCCCATCGCCGGCGAGGATGGCCCATCACCGTATTCGGCGGCAGGCGGATTCGATACTTGTGTAGCTTTCCCGGCAAGCTCGACGGTAAAAGGCCGGCCGTTGACACGCACAGTCAGCGGGGAGGCGCTCAGATCGTCTACCTCGACGACAAATGTTTTACCCTCGACGGTGAGGTGCAGGGTTTCAGTCATACTATCCTCCGTTGGATGTTGTGCCGGGCCTGTTTGCCGCCTGTACGGGCTGGCAGACTGGCGAAGAACGTTTTGGGCGCGGGAGAGTCCCCAACTCGTTCGGGCTTCCACTGCCTCTATGTGGCGCGGCGGTTAGCCTCTCCGGCAGACTCAACAGATCCAAATTCTTGAGGGCTACAAGACCTGACAGGTTTTTAGAGACACTTTTTGGGGCCAATGCAGTTGATAATCGAGGTGATTTTGCCGGTTATGCCCCTATGAAAAACCTGTCAGGTCTAAAAATTGGATCTACTGAGACTGCCAGGGGCCGGGCAGCGGGTGGCGGGCCGCCACTCCCCAGGGAGAAGCACCTGCCGCCAGCGTCTGCCCCAGGCGAGCATCACCTCCGGCGCCCGCAGGCCGAGACATCCAGATAGCCAGGGCCGCACCGATGGCCGCCGCCTCTTCCTGTGTCGGTTCCCAGACGCCAGACCCAACCGCCTCGCCGATCTCGTCCGCGCCGACGGTCGACCGGCTGGGAAACAGCCGCTTCAGGACGACGATCGAGACCAGAAAAATAACCAGAGCCAGAAAAACCAGCCCCATACCCACGACGGTCAGCATGAGGCCGTGCGTGACTGGATTCATTTCGCTCCCCCATCGAGATCTGAAAAGCCGGCATCTACATCGGCATGTTGCCGTGTTTTTTGCCCGGCCCGACGACCCGCTTGTCCTTGAGCATCTCCAGGGCCGCGATCAGCCGCGGGCGGGTCTCGCCGGGTTTGATGATATCGTCCACGTGACCGCTGGCCGCCGGGCGGAAAGGGGTGCCGAATTGGGCCGCAAACTGGTGAACCAGCCGGGCGCGCGTCGCTTCGGCGTCGGCGGCCTGCTGCAATTGTTTACGGTAGAGAATGTTCACCGCCCCTCCTGCGCCCAGCACGGCGATCTCGGCGTTGGGCCAGGCCAGGCAGAGATCGGTGCGGATGTATTTGCTGCTCATGACGATATAGGCCCCGCCGTAAGCCTTACGCGTGACGACCGATATCTTGGGCACGCTGGCTTCCGAATAAGCATAGACGATCTTGGCGCCGTGACGGATGATGCCGCCGTGCTCCTGCGCCACGCCGGGCAAAAAGCCGGGCGAGTCCACAAAAGTGATCAGCGGGATGTTAAAGGCATCGCAGGTGCGAACGAAACGAGCAATTTTGTCCGAGGCGTCGATATCCAGCACACCGGCCAGCACCATCGGCTGTTGGGCCACGATGCCCACCGTTGCGCCGTGCAGCCGCGCCAGCCCCACGATGACGTTCTGCGCAAACCCGGCCTGAATCTCGAACAGACTGCCGCGGTCGAACACGGCCTCCAGCACAGCCCGCATGTCGTAAGCCAGAGCGGGATCATCGGGCACGAGCGTGTCCAGCGCGACCTCCATACGCCAGGGATCGTCGGTCGGTGAGCGGTAGGGCGGCGCTTCCAGGTTGTTGGACGGCAGATAACCGAGCAGTTGTCGCGCCAACGTCAGGGCCTCGATCTCGTCGGCAGCCAGCAGATGAACCAGACCACTCTCGCGGCTGTGAAGCGCCGCGCCGCCGAGTATCTCCAGATCGGGCGTGTCTGCAGCGGCGGGCAGAGTCTCTGGCTCCAGGAATACCTGCCCTTCACCGGCCACGGCGATCACAAAATCGGCCAGGCCCACCGAGAGCGCCAGCGCGCCGGGCGCGGGCCCCAGGCCCAACGCCAACTGGAGCACCAGGCCGCTGGCCTGTGTCTGTTGCCACAACAATTCGGCCGGGCCAGCCAGGCCATAGGCCCCTTCCTCCGGCGCCGGGCCTGCCGAATCGTACAGGCCGAGAATCGGCAGGCCGCCCTCACGCGCCCGCTCGATGAGCTGGCAGGTCTTTTGCGCGCCCATCTCGGAAAAGGCGCCTGCAACCCGATCCTGAGCAAAGACGGCCACGCGGCGGCCCTCGATCTTGCCGAAACCGGCCACCACACCATCGGGCGGCGGAGCATCGGCATAACGATCCTCGCGGCGCGTCAAAAAGGGATCAAACTCGAAAAAAGAGCCCTCGTCCAACAGGCGAGCCAGGCGTTGCCGGGCGGTAAGGCCGGTCAGAGCAGTTTCGGTCGAATGAAAAACCTGGCCTCCTGCCAACGCCGTTGCGCGGCGGGCGGCCAGTTCTGTAAAACTCGGTTGGGGCATGCTCGCTCCTGGTGACAAACCGGTGATAGCGCCACTGCCGCCGCGCAGTGGGCCGCCGAGGGGAAAACGTAGACGATGGTCCAACGGGGCCTGTGGCGTTCGTTCAAGTATAATCCATTCAAAGAAATGTGTCAACGAAGGATCAATCCCTGCAACAGCAGCCGATCCCCCACCGCAGCGTCGTCGACGTAGACGGGCAATCGTTGCCAGTTGACCCAGGTATAAGCGCCCAGCTCCAGCCAATAGTGGCCCGGCGCAGCGTCCGGCGAGACCTGAAAGCGGTGCAACTGGACGATCACGTCGCCGGGTTGCCAGTCGGGCGAGCGCGCCCCCAGGCCATCGTGCTGGCCGCGCACCTGGCTTTGGCCATCCAGCAGATGCACAAAGATGGCCGCCAGCGGTGGATCCACCGGCGACAGCACACGCCAGTAGGTCAACACCGTCAGCGTGTCGCCGGCTGCGATCTCGGCCGCCGCCAGTTCGTAACCCAAAAAGGCCAACTGATGGCCAAAATCCACCGGCAACGCTCGGGGCTGGCGTGCGCCGGGCGGAGCATCGATGGCAAACACCACCTCGTCACTGGTCCAGACCGGCCCGGAGGCTGCCAGCGCGGCGAGTTTTTCCGCCAGGGGACGGCGCGCATCCAGGCGGTAGATGATATAGACCGGTTGGCCTGACTCGTCCTGCTGCGCACCCACCGCCTCGACGGTCGCATCGGCGAACCAGCCACTGTCCAGGGCCAGCTCCAGGGCCGGCGCGTGATCGGGCAGGACGTAACGGGCCTCTGCGCCTCCGGCCGGCAAGATCAAGGCGCTGGCCGGGTTGAACCAGCGGATGGCCGCCGGGTCGGCGCGGCGCAGGGTGCGGCTGGGCAGCCAGAGGTAATTGTCGTACACAAACGGCTCGCCGATGCAGACAGGCAGGCCATCGACCCGGCTGTCCAGATCGTGCATCACCTGGGTCAGCGTGGCCTGGTAGATCTCGCGCACCTGGGGGTGATGCGGCCAGGTGCGGAAATAGGGCCACAGCGCCGCGACGCCCTCCCACAGAACGATCGCCACGGCAGCAGCGATCAGCAGCGGCAACGCGCGGCGGCGGCGAGCCAGCAGCCACCGCCCGGCCTCGACCATGCCCAACGCCAGCAGCAGGCAGGCCGGCGCCAGGGAGACGATCAGGCGGTTGCTGCTGGGGGCGTCGATGGTGCTGATGCCGGGTAACAATCCGGCCGCCCACCACAGCCCCACCAGGGCATAACCGGGCCGCCGCCAGCGCCACAGGGCCAGCAGCAATCCACCGTAAAAAAAGACGGCGCCCGCCGGAGTCAACATCGCCCGCCCGGCGACGTTGTGACGCCATTTGGGATCGCCGCTGAAGCCAAAAGCGCCCAGGGTGGTCAGGGTGTTTTGTAAGATCGGCCCGACGTCGCCTTTTTTGAGGGCGTTCAGCGGCGCGCTGATCTGCGCCGAACGGACATCGGCCGTCTGGTGCGTTTGCAGGTAGCGGTGCAGAGGCCAGTACAGCCCCATCGCCAGGAGGGCGGCCAGCAAGAGCGCTGCCCCGTGCTGCCGCCATCCAGGGCGGTGAAAGAGGCTCAGGTACGGGATAAAAATGGCCAGGGCGATGGGCAAAGCCCGGGCCGCCGAATAGGTGTACAGCCCGGCAGCCAGGAAAATGGCAGCGACCAGAAACCAGCCCAGCCCGTTGAGCCTCTGCCTCCGGCTGGGAGGCTTGGCGCCGGCCAGGTCGGCTGGCTCCAGGCCGCGCCACAGGGCATAGACAGCGGCAACGGTCAGGGGAACCAGGCCGCCGATGCGTAACCCCACGCGGCTGAAAAAGACCGGCCACCAGGTGACGGCCAGCGCAGCGGCGGCGATCAGGCCCACAGCCGGGCCAAAGGCGCGCCGCCCCAGGGCGTGGATCAGCCAGACGGCCGCCACGCCGGCCAGGATCGAGGGCAGCACGATGCCCCACACGTTGAACCCAAACAGCCGCATCGTGACCGCCTGGGCATAGTGATACAGCGGCTCGTGGCCGAAACTCTCCTCGAACCAGATGGGCCGCTCGCCGTTGAGCACACGCTCGGCCATACGCGAGTTGGCCAGCTCGTCGGCCGAGAGGCCCGGCGGCACGCGGCCCAGATCGACAACGCGGGCCAGCACGGCCAGCAGCAAGATGACTGCCAGGCATACAAGCTCCCAGTGAGCCAGTTTGGTTGTGGTGGATGGCTGCGCCATCGACATGGTGCGCCTCGTAGATCGTCGGTCCGGGTGGTGTGGCGGCTGCATTATAACACCTGTTGCGCGCCAGAGCAACCGCGCCGCTTTCGGCCATTGTTTTCTCGATGGTCATTTTGTGCCATACCCCTCGGGCGGCGAACAGCGGCGCATTTGCCGCTGGGGCCAGCAGTCGGCGGGCGGCTGCCGCCTTGAATTCTGAGCATCCTATGATACAATAAGCATAACTGCTCACCCTGCCGCAGGCTCTGGTAGGGATCGTGTCCCTGCTGCCGCAATTTGTCGATTCGCCAGCGTCCAGTTGGCTAGATTCTGGGACGGGATGAACGATTTTAACCTGCGGGAGGGTAGGCTGAGCAGTTACGTCAAAATAACCACATCATTCAGGAGACAACGATGCCCGAAGAATTGAGAGTTTTGTTCAGCGCCTTTGCCCTTCTTTTCGTGGCCGAACTGGGCGACAAGACCCAACTGGCGGTCATCAGCATGACGGCCAAACACCAGATGCCGCTCTGGATTTTTATCGGCGCCGTTCTGGCCCTGGCCGCAGTCACCCTGCTGGGCGTGCTCGGCGGGCAACTGCTCACCCGCTTTATCCCCGAGCTGGTCCTGCGCAAAACAGCGGCGGTGTTGTTCGTGGGCATGGGATTCCTGATGTGGTTCGAAAAACTCTGAACCGGCGAGAATAAGGCAGTGAGGCAGTAAAACGCCCGGGCTTCCATGGGCAGAGCCTATGGAAGCCCGGTTTTGTTTTGCATTGGCAATTTATCCCACCTTCCGGGCGCACAAATTCTGTTCGGGACGCCCGAAAGGTCTACGGACAATGGGACGCGATCTTGTCCGACTCGCGAACGGCCGCATCCCAGGTGAACTGCCGGTCGTCGCTGAAATAATAATAAGTCGAGCCGTTGGGCATCAGAGCGACCACGTTGCCGCTGATGCCCAACATCTGCGGCACCCAGAATTCACAATCGAACCCATTTGCCCGGCCGTAGCTCTGCGCCCAAAAGGCATTGTTGTATTTCCGGCCGCGGTCGATGCCCACACCCCGGTCGCGAGCGTTCTGCTGCAGGGCGGCGGCCAACAGGCCGGCATGCAAAAGCTGCACACCATCGACCGCACCGCCGCTGTGGAGCAGCGTGGCGACCTTGGCGATGTCATCCGGAATCCACCACAGCCCGTAGCCGCCCTCGGCCTGGCCCTGCCAGTTATCGTCGGCGGTGCGCATGGTGGTAAAGGCGCCGGGGCCGATCTGGAGCGGCCGGTAGACCTCCTGAACCACGAACTCAAAGATGTCGGCTTTAGAGCCTTGCTGGCTTTGTAGATAGTTGTGCAGGGCGCGGGTCAGAATGAACGTATCGCAGGTACGATAAACCCACGTCTTGCCGGGCGTGGACGAGTGCGGCCAGTCAAAGGCGGCGGCGATGCGCGCGGCGTAGGGTTGAGCGCCAAAAAACAGCTCCATCTGCGGGCCGTCCTCGTCGACCATGTAACCATCTGAGGCATAGTTGCCGGTGGACATGTCGATGGTGTGATCAAAGGTGACGCGCGTCCAGTCGCCGGGACTGGCAGTCGCTTCCGGCACATAGTCGCTGATGCGCAGGTCGGCGACCTGTGGGCCATACAACTGCGCCAGTCGCATCAGCGCCACGCCGACAAAAGCCGACTTGGCGGTGGAATAAGAAGTGGCCCGCATCCAATCGCAATAGGCATACCGGCCAAAACGCGTGCGGCAGCCGCCCACATAGTTCACCCCGTTGACGACCAGGCCGTACCAGGTCATGTGCTCCGCGCTGACACCCCGGCCAAAGGCAGAAACATCCACGCCCGCATAATCCACGGCCAGCTCTTCGATGGGTTTGGTGGGAAAACGATTGGCCAGCTCCCGGGCAAAATCGGCGCGGAGCTGGCCTGCGTCGGTCACGGTAGCCGGATGGTAGGCGGCCTCCAACAGTCCCCAGAAATTGGCCCGCGTATAGGTGGTGGTTTCCTGGGTGATCTGGTACCACACCCGCGACACACGCCTGTCATCGAACAGAAAAACCATCGTGCCGTTGAACGTCGCGTTGCTGCCTTTCCACACCAGCGCAAAAGGAAAGGAGGCGCGGGAATAGCCCTGATCGCCGTTTTCCTGCCAGACGCGGCCCGGACCGATGATATAATTCCAGTTGGGATGATCGGTGATGATGAGACCACGCTGCACCGGAACGAGATAACTGCCGCTCTGTACGAACTCGTAGTCAAATTCGGGGAGATGAACCTTTTCCGGCGACAGTTCCCCTCTGAGCATCTCCGCGTCGCCGCCGGCATGCTCGCCCAACAGCTCCAGCCGGCCCTCAAAGATGTGCCCGGCAGGGGCGGCTTCATCGGGCAGGGCAAGAGCATCTTCGCTCACCGGCGAACCGGCGTCGAAACCCTCCATCAGATCGTCGCAGGTGAGGATCGTGCGGTCGATGCGGCCCGTCCCGGCCAACGGCTCGTCAGGCAGGGCGGGGAGCGGCGTCTGGACAGGTAAAGTGACCGTCTTTTGAACCGGCGCAGGTCCCCGGCAACCGGCGGCAAAGAGCAAGCCGATCAGTATGGCTGTGACTGCCTGGCGACGACTAGACATGACCCTCCCCTTTCTCGAATCCCCCAGCCGAAACAACAGGCTATCGATCTTTGCCAGGATGTGGGCAGGCAAAACGGCGCGCAACACTGCCGGTATGGCAGAGCCGTCAGTGTCCAGTATACCACAAATCACAGCGCAACGCATTTTTTAAGGGGTATTCCGCGCCTCGAGCCCTGGGGCAGCCGGGCTTGCTGGGGGACTTGGCAGATCGTCACCGCGCCGCCGATGGCCATCCCGGTTTCCAGACAAACGTCATCTGCGGAAACTGCCCAACCTGGTCACGACACTGGAAACCGTGAAACTCGTGTATGGACTGCCGGCGGTATAACTTCCACCCTGGTAGAGGCCGTCTTTTTCCGCGCCGGTCGAGCTGCCGCCATAGTAGACCTCGTAGGTCGTGCCGATGGCGAGTTCCGGCGCAGAGAGCACGATAGACTGGTAGGGTTTAATGGACACAAAAGTGAGGATTTCGTCGCCCCCGCTGGTTCGAATGTGGATCAGGGTGCCTGCCTGGAGCGTTCCGTTCAGGTTGAGCAGCACGGAATTCTGGGTCGATGACTCGCTGGGCGCTTCGGCCATGCCGGCGCTGCCCGCCGCCACCAGAAATCCACCCGTGATATTGAACGAGCCGAGGTAGTCCAGCGCGCCGTTCATGTTCTCTGTCGGACCGTTCACAACGACCACGCCGCCGGTCATCTCGATGGCGCCGTTGGAATCGAGGCCGTCGCCGCCGGCATCGATCACGATATAACCGCCGTTGATGTACAAAAAGTAATCGCCCGAGTAGGCAAAGGTATCCTGGCCCGGCATCCCACCGCGCCCCGGCCCTCCGCCCGGAGGAGCGCCGGGGCCCCAGTTCGTGCCAGAGGCGTCGTTGCCGCCGGCCACATTGATGGCGTCATCGCTGGAGGTGATGTAAAAATCACCCTCGTTGATGGTGATCACGGCGCTTTCCAGACCCTCGTAAGAGGCGCGGATGTGAATCTGGCCGCCGTTGATCTCCAGGGTCGAATCGGCGTGTATGGCGTCGTCGCCGGTGGCCATGACAAACGCGCCGTCGTTGATGACCAGACTGCCGTTGGAGTGGATGGCGTCGTCGGCGGCGTCGATGTCAAAGGCGCCGCCATCGATGTGGACACTGACGCCGGCCTTGATCCCCTTGGCCGAGGTTTCGGCGTCGATGCGGCTGTTGTTGCCCCCGCCGGCGGTGAGGGTCACTTTGCCGGCGGCGATCATGACATCTGTCTGGGCCTGGATGGCATCCCCGCCGGAGGTGACGTGGATGATACCCCCCTCGATGGCAATGTATCCTTTGGCGGCGTCTTGATCTTTGTCGGATTTCAGGCCATCACCCTGAGCGGTGACGGTGACCGTGCCGCCTTTGACCACCAGATAGTCCTTGCCCCGGATGCCGTCGTCCACCGCGTTCACGGTGATCGTGCCGCCGCTGATGACCAGCCCGTCTTTGCTGGCAATGCCGTCGTTGTAATGGCCCTCCACCGTCAACGAGCCGCCGCCAGAGAGGGTCAGGTCATCCTGGCTAAAGAGGGCGGCGTTGGGCTCGTCCTCTTCCGGGTCTGCAAAAACATAAGACTCACCGTCGGAGAAATAGTTCTCGCTGTTATCGGCCAGGATGATGACCGTTTCTTCCGCGTTAGCCACATAGATGGGCGCGCTGGTGTTGCTGTGAATCTCGACGCCGTTCAAAACGAGCCTGACCGTGGCCTCGTCCTGGGTGTCGACGACGATCTGGCCGTCGATCAGGGAGCCGCTCAGGCTGTAGGTGCCGGCTGCCGTGATGGTGGCCGTGCTGCCATCCACCGTCACACCGGCCCCGTCGGCGGCAATGGTGCTGCCGTTCAAGGCGATGTTTACCACCTGGGCGCTGTCCCAGACATAATCGCTGGCATCGTCGTGATCCTGGCTGTTTTCGGCGGCTGCCTCGGCCACCGAGCCGGCGACAGTCTCTTCGGCCGCCTGGCTGCTTTCGGTCGCGGCAGCGGCAGTCGCCACTGCGGTTGGGTCTGAATTCACCACGGCGCCGGTCACCTGTTCCTGGGCCGACGATACCGGCTCCAGCGCTCCGCCGCACGCGGCGAGCATGGATAGCACCAGAAGCCAGGTGAGCAAAACGACGATTTTTCCTTTATTCATTCCAGACTCCTTTTTTGAGATGTCACTCGTCTATTGCGAGATGGTATCAGAGATGAAAACCTGGGTATTGTAAACGGCTATTTCGTCCGACAGAGCCACAGTGCTGCCCGCGCTGGTGATCTGCTCCGCCGCCTGCCCGCCGTCCGGCACGCTGTAAGCGACGATGTGTTGATCGCCCAGGCCCATGATCAACACGGTCGATACCAGCGCCAGCAGTAGGATCAGTTTATAGTGCCGCTTGAATTTCAGATTCATCTGCCTCTCCCTGCCCCTGGCAGCGATGCGTTACAGGTCGGTGCTGTTATAACCGGCGATCAGCGTCACGCGGTTGTTACCGTTGAGCTTTTTGATCTCGGCCAGGAATTCCTGGAGCCGGGTCTGCTTTTTGAGCCCCACGCTGTAGGTCAGCTCGGTGAGCATGCCGTTTTGCACCGAATCGATACTGATCAACTCGGAGGAGGCGGTGTATTTCAGGAACAGCGGGTCGAAGAGCGTGTCGAACGCCAGGTCGTTGGTCACTCGTATCTTGAGGATCTGGCTCACTTCCCGGCGGGCGTACCAGTTAAAGCGGGTCATGATCAGAATGGCCAGACTGATGACCACGGCAGCGATGATGGCCAGCAGATAAAACCTGGTGCCGATGGCCATGCCGATGGCCATGGTGAAAAAGATAAAACCCACGTCGCGCGTTTCCTTGACGGCATTACGAAAACGAATGATAGACAACGCGCCCACCAGGGCAAAAGCCCGGGCGATGTTCGAGCCCACGATCAGCATGATGACGGCCACCACCATGCCGTTCAGCACCAGGGTGTGCACAAAACTCTGGGTGTACGACGCGCCGCGATGGGTGTTCTGGTACACCACGCCGATGATTGCGGACAGCAAAAAGCTGAGCAGCAGGCAGATCACCACGTCGCCCACCGAGAACACGCCGGTCAGATCCTCAAAGTTGAACAATGTTTCCACGAAAAACCTCCGCTGTGCGAATTCGTTTGGTAACCGTTCGAGGGGAGCCAGAAATCCTCACCAAAGGCAAAGACGCCAAGAAAACAAAAAAAAAGCCAATTCAAGAACGATTTTTCCCTCCGAATTTTGGTGACTTGGTGTCTTGGTGATTAGAAAAGACTTGATCCGAACGCCTATTTTTTGAATGATCGACGCTCAGGCCAGCGCCAGGCGCAAGGCCGGCGCCGGCAGGTTGTGGGCCCGTTCGATGCTGCAGCAGTATTTGCTGACCCGCACCAGCTTGAGGTTGTGCAGCGCCACCAGTTCGGTGAGCCAGTAGGGAATACGCTCGTTGACCTTGATCTCGACCACCGTCCAGCCGGCTGGCAACAGCGGCAGGTTGCTCGCCGTTCCGTCCAGAGCCAGGTGATGGACGCGGTAGCCGAGATCCGTGTCGAACGTGACACGCAGGCCGATGTCGTAATCGGTGCCGACCAGCGCCTGGCGGGCATAACTCACCACGCTGGCCGGGCGCAGATTGTACTGCCACAACATGCCGCTGATCTCGTCGATCACGGCGGCGTCCTGGGGGGCGTGATTGGGAACCTGGCGCTGGTCGCACAGCCGCCGCGCCTGGCCGTAGGGCAGCAGGACGCGCCGTTTCTGTGTGACCCGGTTCATACGCTGTTTGATCTCGACAAAAACCGGCGTGTCGGCTGCCAGCGGCCCGCTCGATTCATAATAGCGCATGCGCAGTTTACGCCGGAATTTGATGCCATCCACTTTTTCCCGGTAAAAGCAGAAATCCGGCCCGTCGTAGTACAGGCTGGAAAGGTAATAACTGCCGACCGTATCGCCGTGGTCGTCGGGCACCAGATAGGCGCGCAGCGACTGTTTGAACGCCTCGGCGGCCTCGATAGGCACCAGGTATTTCAGCTCAAAGCGATCAAATTTACGAATGATGTGGCTGAGGTTCGACACGACAATCTCCCCGCTGAAAAAAAGAGAACTGGACAAAGACTGGCATTACACACCGGTGCCAAAAGAAAACCACTTTCTCAGAAAAGCCAGGCTCACCCGGGGAATGATCCTCTTGAGGACAGATTTTCCACCGTATTGCGTCCTTATTTTAACAGATTGAGATGGAGATTCTGTGGAGGTTTTGCAGAGATGGGAATAGTCAACGAGGGGGTGCACAGTCTGACGTGGACCAGTTTTACCGCAGAGGCGCAGAGAAACAGCCAGACAACCCGGCGCCCTCGGCGTCTCGGCGGTGAGACAAACTTGGCGGTTTGAGGCAAAGCTTCGTTAGACAGTTACGACCAACAGGGATGGGATCTGCTGTTTGTAGGTTTGTAACTGGTCGAACGCCTGCCCGATATCGGCGCGCTCGTCGGCGGGGCTCTTGAGCTCGATGACGGCCAGCGGCAGGCCGTTGACGAACAGCTTGTTGCCGGGTTTCGTTTGTGGTCGTTTCAGCCGCCTGCCTGCGCAGGCAGGCGTGCGGCTGATGTGTGGGGCGTCAGGTGGCCGCTTTGTTTTTGAGAGAGTGTGCTTGTGCAAGCGTGGCTGTTGGACTATAATGGGGGTTGGCCCCTGCACCCATTCCGAATCTCTCCAACGAGCCGGAGGTTGATCAGCCAATGACCCACCTCTACGAACTGATCCAACAGAACGTCGCCACTTGGCGCAAGGATGGCTACCCCCACGCCGACTATTCGGCTATCGCCGAGATACTCGATTACGCCATCCTGCCCGAGAACAAGAGCTTGCGCTTCCTGCGCGCCGCCCAGCTCCGCGCCCTGGAGACCTATTGGTACCTGCGCCTCGTCGAGGGCACACCCCATACCTTTGATCTCGCCCACAAGCTCGAAAGCGTCCACGAAACTCTCACCCTCGACTATCCCAGCTACATCCTGGCCCTGGCCATGGGCGCCGGCAAGACGATGTTCATCGGTCAAGCCAGAGACCTCCGAGGTCTCGGAAGACCTCGGAGGTCTCGAGACGCCCGCTTTCGCGACGACGCCGTGGACGGCCAGAACGGCAAGGCGATGGCCGTGCAGTGATGGGTGGGGCTGAATCCGGAGAGGCTCCAGTACGAGATGATCTTAACCAGAGGCGAAGGGGTGGCTTTCAATCAGTTCGCATCGGCGAAGCGGTTCGTCGAGGATTAGTCTGACCTCCGAGGTCTGGAGAGGAGACACAGTGCCGCGACGCGATATTCAATTGTGCGCAGGGGAGTTCTATCACTTCTACAACCGTGGCAACAACCGGGAACGCATCTTTTTCGAGCGCGAGAACTATCTGTTCTTCCTACGGCAGTTGCGCCAACATCTCTTGCCTATCCTCGATGTGGTAGCGTATTGCTTGATGCCTACCCATTACCATCTGCTGGTGCGGATCAAGACCACCGAGGTTGTGCGAACCGGGGGTCCGCCTGAAACCTCGGCGGTCTCCAGGGCGATGATGCGTTTCTCCGTTTCCTACACCAAGGCTATGAACAAGCGCTATGATCGGGTTGGGTCACTAGTGATAGGTTTGAAGGCAAGCCCTTGTATGAATGGATTGTGCTAAAGGCGCGTCAGGAGGGGTTGGCGGGGGCAACCGTTTTGCGAGGAATGATGGGGTTCGGGCCAAGCAGTCGTGTTTATACCACCAAGATACTGCGTCTGTCGGAAGATTTGCCCATTGTCGTTGAAATCGTGGACACACACGAGAGGCTCGAGGGTTTTTTACACGTTATCGACGAGGCAATTCTCGAGGGTTTGGTGACACTGGAGAGAGCCCGGATAAGCTTGTACAGGGGTAGAAAGCAGAACCTTCAGGAGGGCGCAGCATAACCGGCGCACGCCGCCTGTCCTGGCCTGCCCCCTGCCTTCGCAGACAGGCCTGCCTCCGCAGACAGGCTGATCGAGGTTGCCGTTGTTGCCGGGTTTCGTTTTTGAGGGCGTCTTTTCCAGTTTCGCCCGCCGTTTCAGCCGCCGCGCCGCTGGGCGCAAAACGCCAGGGGAACAGGTGAAGAGAAATGAATGCTGTGGCTCTTGAAGTACTCTTTATAATCCTGTTAATCATCATTAACGGCATATTCGCCATGTCCGAGATCGCTGTTGTTTCAGCGCGCAAAGTGCGGCTTCAGCAACGAGCCGATGCAGGCGACAGAGGAGCGCACATGGCGCTCGAGCTGGCGAATACCCCCAACCAATTCTTGTCCACCATTCAAATCGGCATCACTTTGATTGGCATCCTGGCGGGTGCGTTTGGCGGGGCCACTTTGGCCGAAGAGCTGGCGGCAGAGTTGAGCCGTGTCCGATGGCTGGCGCCGTACAGTGAAGCCATCGGCGTAAGCGTTGTTGTGATGGGCATTACCTATCTCTCGTTGGTCGTGGGTGAGTTGGCTCCAAAGCGGCTTGCCCTGAACAATGCCGAACGGATTGCTTCCACGGTTGCTCCATGGATGCAGACGTTATCCAGGGTTGCGTCTCCTGTTGTTCGCCTGCTCAGCTTGTCTACAGAACTGGTCTTACGAGCCCTGGGCATGCGGCCGTCTTTGGAAACGCCTGTCACCGAGGAAGAGATCAAACTGATGATTGAGCAAGGAACACAGGTGGGGGTTTTCGTGCCGGCCGAGCAAGAGATGGTAAAACAAGTGTTTCGCCTGGCAGACCGGACCGTGGGTGCGCTGATGATACCCCGTCCCGAGGTCATCTGGTTGGACCCGAATGACTCGCCCGAAGAGGTTCGGCGCAAGATCACAGCGAGTGGCTATTCCCAATTCCCTGTAGCGCAAGGTGAGCTTGACAACGTGCTGGGCCTGGTATATGCCACAGACCTGCTAACTCAAATCCTGGATGGTCAACTCATCGACCTGCAAGCTGCGCTCCGACCGGCGCTGTATGTGCCGGAAAGCATGTTGGTATTGGATGTCTTGGAGCGATTGAAGGAAACGTACTCGCAAGTTGTGCTGGTCATAGATGAATACGGGGGGTTCCAGGGTTTGATAACCATCCACGACATTCTGGAAGCGATTGTAGGCGACATTCCGTTGCCGGATGAGGTTGCCGAGGCGGAGGTGGTTCAACGGGAGGATGGATCGTGGTTAATGGATGGCCGTCTACTTGTGGACGAGTTGAAAGAGATTGTCCGGCTTGAAAAGCTGCCCTATGAGGAAGAAGCACGTTACCAGACGTTGGGGGGGTTGGTGATGACCAGTTTGGGACGAGTCCCATCCACTGGTGATAACTTTGAATGGGGCGGATTACGATTCGAAGTGGTAGACATGGATGGGCATCGCGTAGATAAAGTGTTGGTTGCACCAGTAGGCCCAGCAGGTCTGCAAAATCGCGGCTAACAATCCGTTGCCGCCTGCCCGTGCGCCTGCCTGCCGCGCTCGCGGCGCAGACAAGTCACAGGCAGGCAGACAGGCGGCTGAACCGCGGTCCGTCAGCCCGCGCAAAGACCGTTGCATTTCGGTTTTTTTTCTAGTGAGATCGAAACACGCTGAGGAAATCTCGTAGACAGCAGGACAGACTATGCCTTTTTCCGTCTGACTCGCCCGGCGAGATAATCACCCACACACCCCAGGATGTGCAACGGATGCCGCACCAGCCATCCCCACCACAGCGCCAGACCGCCGCCCAGCCCGTAATACAGGCGCAGCCACCACGCCGGGGGATAGAAGGTATCTCGCAAAATGCCCACGAATCCCTTCTCCCGTTGCGTGGTCAGTGAAAAACGCGGCCAGCCGGCAAAAGTCTGCCCGACGCCGGCCGGGACACGGCGCACGTCCATGTCCAGCCGATCCAGAACGTGGTCTGACCAGGGGGTGAGATGATGCAACATCGGCAGGGCGTTGAACGCGCGCCGGTCGTGCCGACGCACCGCATCCCAGTCGATCGTGTCGACCCACGCCTCGACCAGGCTGACCAGATCGGCGATCCAGATCAATCGGAACGGCTCATAGGTCAGCGGCACTTGAAAAGCGTGGGCGTAGACATGCCAGAGCATATCTTCTTTGCCCAACGCGTATGCAGTGCCGCCGCCCAGTGCGAACGGCTGCGCAGCGGCGGCCAGATCGTCATAGGTGGTGATGCCGAGGCCGGCCTCTGAGGCAAAAAGTTTATGGTGGATTTCGACCGTCACCTGCTGCCCATCGACCCATTTTTTGACCGCCGGCAGGTGCGAGTGGTCGGGCGGCAGATCATAGGACGGCGGCTGAAAGCCCAGGTTGAGCAAGACCGCTTGCGCGCCCGGCGCGTCGGGCACCAGCAGGTCGATGTCACGCATGACGCGCAGGCCGGGGCTGGGATAAACCAGGTGGGCCAGCGCCGATCCCTTGAGCGCCAGGGCCGGGATGCCGGCGACCTGCAATGCGGCCAGCGCTTCGGCCAGCACCTTGAGTCGGACGTGGTTGGCGTGTGCGTGCTGTATGGTGCGGATGCGCAACTGCTGTGCGACGTGAGGTGGGATAGGAACCTGGGCTGCTTGAAGGTGGGCGTAGAGCAGCGGCTCCAGGCCGTGCGCCTGGGCCTGGGCGGGAAGGCCATCCCAGCATGATAGCGCCCGGGCGCGTTGCCGGAGCTGTTCATATTGGGCTGCATGTCCTTGCACTCGTGCACACAGCGCCAGCAGAGCAAACAGGTCTTCTGAGTGCGTCATCGGAGCAGTTGGAGCAGGGCCAGGGCGACCCGTTTGGCGTCGCCGCGCTTGCTCTGGACAACCCGGGCAGCCATCGCCACTTCCCTCAAGATGGGCATCGAATACGTCGGCTCGCGCCGGGCGGCGACGGTGTTGTCCATCAGCGCCAGCAGGGCCTGGGCGGGGGAGAGCGTCTGCGGCCGCCAGCGGGCGCGGGGCTGGTAGCGGGTGACGACGACCAACCCCACCGGCAGCGGCTCGATCCCGGTCTGCCCGCCGAGCGATTCGATCGGGGTTTTCCGGGCTGGCTGACCATCCGCTTCGCGAATGGAAAGAGGCAGGGGGTAGGCATGCACGTGTCCTTGCTTATCCAGCACGGCAAACTCGTCCGAGTAATAGGTCGCCCCGGATTCTACCAGGGCCTTGACCAGTGTGGATTTGCCGCTCATGCTGCGGCCGGGGATAAGAATGGCCTGCCCTTGCCAGCCGACGACCCCGGCGTGGACAAACAAACAATCCTGCGCCCGGTAGGCGGTGAGCTTTGCGGCGTGCTGCTGGAACAACCGCAAAATAGGCAACAGCTCCGGGCCGCAGCCGATCAGGGCCGAATCGCAGTAAAGGTGATAATTGGGCGGATCCAGGTAGAGTGCGTAGAGAATATCCGCCTCACTGCCAGGTACAGGCTGCCAGCCCAGGGGCAAATGCGGGGCGGCCTGTTCCAGCGAGGCAGGGGTGTTGCTCCATAGCCCAAAACGCAGGCCGTAGGCGGTAAAACTTTGCCCATCCATCCAGCCTAGACGGTCTATTTTTTCCTGTGCGATAGTGGGATGGGGCGGATAGGGTAAGGGAATGGATGACATTGTTGCTCCAAGGATAAAGCAGCAGGTTGGACCGAGCTGTGGCCCGGTCCAACCTGTTTGCTGATTTGAAAATGGGTTTGGAAGTTACTGCTGGCCTTGGTCAGGGTTGGGATGACGATGCCGCTTGATCAAAGAGCAAAGTTCTGGTTATGGAACAGGCGTTCGCGTCCCCGTGGTTTCCACGACCGTGCCGGCTGGATATGTAATGTCTGCAACATTGATGCCAACGTTCGAGTTTGCCGGTGGGTTCAGCGTCCGTGTGAATGTCTGGCTTGTCTCTGATGCCGTGCCCACAAAAGTCCTGATCACGATAGTGACCGTTGTTGAGGACGGGTGGCTATAGTTCACGATGTAGACCTGGTAAGTGCCGGCTGCCGCACCCCCTGTCGCCACAAAGATATTCTCTGGCCCGACGTTGCCGGAATCAAAATCCAATGTAGCCGTCGGACCGGATGGCGAACTGTAATACACTGTTTCACCGGTTGGCTCGACAGTGTGCAAGTCTACGTCGCCAGGCGCATCCCAGGTTATGGTCACTTGCAAGTCCCCTGTGCCGAGCACAGGCGACTGGGCCTCTACCGGCGTTGGCGCCACAATAGAACTGACCACCGGCAGCAGGGCCGCCCCCGCCGCCGCGCCACCCAGCACCTTGAGCGCCTGCCGCCGGGTCAGGATCGGTCGTCCGTCCGGCCTGGCGATCTCACTCTCCAACAGATGGGCCTCGCGCAGTTGCTCCAGGCTGGCCCACACCAGCGCTTCGGCCTGCTCAGCGTTCAGGTCGCCCTTAAGCTGCCCGGCCATCTGTTGCGGGCTGGTCTGGCCGTCGCACAGTTGCCACACCGTCGCCGCGGTGGGGTTCAGCGCGTGCACCTCCTTGCGCTGCCAGTCGTAGAGGCACAGTTCGTCGTTCAACATCTCTACATGTATGGTTTTGGATTGTTTGGGGAATATCATCTGGCTCCTCCTATGTGGGATGTGGAATATGGTTTGAGTAGACGTTGGGAAATGGCCGATCCTTGTGTGACGCCAAAGATATTGAGAATGCCCTCATTGTATTTTTTTCCTCGAAAATGTCAAATCACGTGAAAGCGTGCGCAGGGTACCCGAAAACCGAAAACTGGGATACACTTCAGTTGTTCAAGCGTGACTCGAAGGGAGGTTGAGCAGGCTGTCACTGGTTCTGGTTGAGGCACAGCGCCGCCCAATAACGGCTTGCGCTCGACTGGACTGTCTCGTGCGATTTCAACTGCTCCGCGCGCATTGTGGCCAACTCGGTAGCGAAGGCTCTCACGCCGCAACTGCCCAGCAGGTGACGCCAGTCATTGGTTGCACGTTTGAGGTTTCGGTCAAGATGCTCAAACCTTCGGTATTTGTGCTATAATAGAGTAGGTTTGGGCAATTACGTGTGGATCAATCATTGGGAGTGGGTCATGACTGACCGACAAATTGGGGGGCGCCAGAGGCAAGAAAGGGTCATCGCAAAAATCCTCTCGGCAGAGTTGGGGAGGAGGTCTGTGGTAAGGTTGACCCCTTTGTCAAGACCACAAGATCACCAAAATAGATGAAACCATGAGACTCACTGAGAGCTGGCCTGGCCTGCCCCCTGCCTCCGCAGGCAGGCCTGCCTTCGCAGACAGGCCTGCCTGCGCAGACAGGCCAGGGTCGACCGCGCCATCGAGTGTTTTAAAGGGTGCGTCGTATTTGCAGCGTTTTGCTTTTTGGCTGGTGTCACTGCGTCAGCCGTGCGGCAAAAAAGTGCCGGCACGTCGCATCGAGCGGGAGGGCGACGACGGCCAACCTGGCGCGACTATCTTTTCTCTCAGACCACTTGTGACCATGTACCGGTGGGCCCGGACGTTTCTCCCCTGCACGCCAAAAGGAAAACAGAACCAATTCGTGTGCCGTGGTACTAGGATTATCCGGGACGGAGGTGTGACATGAAACAGAGACTTTGGATCGCTGGTGGATTGGTGTTAGTGGTTGTAGTCATCATTGTCATTCTCCTGTTCTCGTTGAGGGAACAGGAACGCACAGCGACAGTGATAGAGGCGGTCAACGAGGTAGACGCCCATCCACGTCCAAAGGATAACTGGCTACCGGCCGTCGTGGACATGACGATCTATGGTGGTGGGCAGGTGCGCGCGGGGACAGAGTCTTCGGCGCGGCTGGAACTGCTGGAGGGGACAGTGTGCCTTTCGGCCGATAGTATCTTCACCGTCAAGAAAAGCGTCACCCGCCGGGGCACGCTGCTGACGACGCTTTTTTTGGAGGAGGGACGGCTGTGGGTCCACCTGACGTCTGATTGGCCCCACGAGTTCACCGTGGAGACGGGCAGCGCGGTGGCAACGGTGCGCGATACCCGCTTCAGCGTCAAGGTTGCCGACGGCGAGACGCTCGTCTCCGTAGCGGAAGGTGAGGTCGAACTGACAGCCCAGGAGCAGAGCGTGACCGTGGCGGCGGCAGAGCAGGCGACGGTCGAACCGGGCCAGCCTCCGTCTCCACCGGAGCCACTGAGCGATGAGGAGCGACGGATGTGGGCCACTGAGGGCGAGATTCCCGAGCTGGCGCCCCCTATCGGCCAGGTAGATGCGGAAATGGACGGAAAACTCGCCATTCGAGGCGTCGTAAAAGATAGTTTAGGAGCTGTTGCTCCAGACGTCTACATGACGCTTACAGCCTATAGAGAAAGAGTCGATGGGCCTACGGAATGGCTTTGGGATGAGAGCGTATTCACAGACGAGACAGGAGAGTATGCCTTCAATAACCTTTCCAGAGTGAAGGGAGGCCAGTACCAGATTTGGCTTTATAGTCCACAAGAGTATGACCAAGTATACGAAGACAGTGGTTACTATATCAACGAAAATGAGATCATCGGTGATACATACGTGCTCAATATAATGGTGCATCCTGTTACCGGCAGTGCGTTTTCTGGTGTCATCCGGTACCAAGATGCAAATGGAACCACAAAGAACCTTCTTTCCAATCCACCCGGCACAGATCTTTTCATCGAATTGAACAGAGTGACTGACAATAACACCGAGTATACGGTGGGTTCTGGATATGATATAGATGATGGTAACACAGTATACTTTGGCGGTCTGGCAGGTGGGACATACTACTTGATCATCCAGTACACAAAGCCCGATGGCGTGCGGATTGGATGTGTCAGCCCTTTTTTTGAAATATCTCCTGGGGAAACAAAGCAGTTTGATTATATCATTCCTGCAGATTCCTGGGACAGTGGACAATAGCCCGTGTGATGTAGACAGAATCGCTAGAGCAGTCTATGGTAGGTGGCAACTGCGTTCTCCACCCCGTAGAAGGACTGTTCGGTGGGTATCGAGAGGGGGTGCTCTTGCATGGGTGAGATGTGCGCTTACGTAACGCATGCAGCCGTTGATGTGGCCATATCTTGCATCGCAGTAACTGCTCAGCCTACCCTCCCGCAGACTAAAATCGTTCATCCTGTCCCACAATCTAACCAACTGGACGCTGGCGAATCGACAAATTGCGGCAGTGTAGGGACACGGCCCCTACAAAAGCCTGCGGCAGGGTGAACAATTACCAGGAAAGGTATTCTCATGAACTTGTCTACGACTGGCCTCCGTCTCGCTGCCGATTCGGCTATTGATCTCCACCTGCATACCACCTACAGTGACGGCCGCTGGACACTGGAGTCGCTGCTCGATCATCTGCTCGGTGAGCAGTTCAGCCTGGCGGCGATTACCGATCATGATCGCACGGATACTGTCGCTGCCGTTCAACAATTGGCGCTGGACAAACACCTGCCCCTGCTCGTGGCCGTGGAAATGACCACCACCTGGAAGGGAGAGTTGACCGATCTGCTCTGTTTTGGATTCGATCCGAACCACAACACCTTGAACGACTTGGCCCAAGACCTGTTGCGCCGTCAACAGGAAAATACCCGCCAAGTGTGCCAGAACCTGCAGCGACAGGGCTATACCCTCTCGCCCGACACATTGCCGGCCATCTTGGCCCAACCCGGCTCGCAGCAGCCACACGCCCTGGTCGCCCTTCTGGAAAAACACGGCTATGGCCTCGGCGAACCTTCGGCGGGGGAAATCGTTATGGCGGCAGGATGCACATTTGCGACAAACGACCCGGCGGCTGTCGTGGAGGCGGCTCACCAGAGTGGAGCCGTGTGCCTGCTCGCTCACCCTGGCCGCGACGACGGTTTTGTCACCTATGATGTGCCATTGTTAGACGAATTCCGCCAGGAGGCTCCAATTGACGGCCTGGAGGTCTATTATCCGCTGCATACGCCCGCCCAGACGGCGATGTACCAGGAGTATGCCCGGCGACATCACTTGTTGACCAGTGCGGGTTCCGACTCACATGGACCAGACAAGCTGCCCATCAAATACCGGGCTGAATTGTGCCGCAACCTTTTGGAACGGCTAGGCATCCAGGTGGAGCAGTAACAGATCATCAAGTCAGCGGCCCGCCGGCCCAGGCAAACAGGCGGCCGAGGCGCGGGCCGGTGGACGGCACATTTGCAGAGCATTCAGGAGCGAGTAATGGCAAACAATTCAGTCATTCACACAGTTTTGGCCCTGATTCTCGTTGCGGCTGTACTTGTCGGCATGGTGAAAAAGACTATCCAGGCAGCCAGAGGTGATCCGGCCTTTTGGGAATGGGAAATTCGCAGGTTTGAGCGGAAAGATCGGCGTAACATACCCACTTTGGGTGGGATCGTGTTCACAGGAAGCTCGAGTATACGTTTCTGGAAGACGTTGACGGAGGACATGGCCCCGTTACCGGTGGTGAACCGCGGCTTTGGTGGTTCGCAGATTCATCAAGTCACATACTATGCCGACCGCATCATTCTACCCTACAAGCCCAAGGTGGTGGTATTGTATGCAGGTGAAAATGATATAGCGGGCGTCAAATTCTCAAAAAAGAAAAAGGCAGAGGAGGTGCTCGAAGCATTCAGGAATTTCTGCGAGGCCGTACACAAAAAATTGCCCGAGACGATGATTTACTTTGTATCCATCAAACCGCCGAAACGGAGGGGGAATCTGTGGGCCGAGATGCAGAGGGCGAATCGGTTGGTAAAAGAGTATACAGACGCCGAACAAAAGGTCGCATATCTGGATGTAGCAACTGCAATGCTCGATGCAGCGGGGTTGCCCAGAGGTGACCTGTTCAAGTGGGACGGTCTGCACATGAAACCAGAGGGTTATGTTATCTGGACCAAGACGCTCAAGCCCATACTGGAGAAAGCTATGCGGGGAGAATCCAAGCTCTAGACAGCATCAAGGTTTACAGGCCAGTTTCATTCGAGTAGGAGGAGTATAGAATGCTTACCATGAGCAACATCTATGGACACGGGTTTGGCAGTTCTCAGTTGTCCAGGCTAGAAACGCTGGGTTTCAGGATACGGCCCCAGGTTTCCAGGTATATGGGCTCTCAGATATGTCGCTTTATCGATTTTAATGGGGGGCCCTGTCTTGAGGTGATCGAGGTCGAGGATCACCAAGAGTATCTGGACTTTGTTCCTCAGGGGATGATACCTTACTGTCCGGGTATCTCGTTGACCTTACCTGAAGGCTCAGGGAAAACGATCAGAGATTTTGAGCAAGAGTTCCGGCGGCTGCGTCCGTACCTGTTGCACGTAAATTATGACGGCAGCCTGGCTCCCAGAGGGCCGGGGTGGAACTATCTGAACTTTGGCGTGCCGGTAGTGACAGACACCTTTATCTGGCTGACTGAGCTTGAGGCCCCCCGGCCAGTGAGAGAGTATGATACAGCTCATCCCAATACGGTAAAAGGTGTTGTGGGGCTGGTATTTGATTTGGAGGTTGAGAGCCTCAACAGATTCTCGCACCTGGTTGGGGAAGGCATCGTGACAGAAATACCCAGGGTGGGCGAGCTGCACGTGTGGTCCAAGAGCGCCGTAGATGACTTGCCCAATCTGCACGATAAAGTCTTTCCCCTGGTCGCGGTAGTACTGAAAGCAGAGAGCCTTGATTTTTTTGCCGCCTCGGTGGGTGGAGCCAAAGAAGCCTCGTTTGCATCACGCCCGGCTATCCACGTTGAAACGAACAGGCTGTCTTGGGATCTTTTGATAACGACTTGATTCACTGCGCAGCGGTGCATCGGCCGGGTTTGTCATCGGAAGGCCTGCCTGTGGCAGACAGGCGGCTGAACCCGGCGCCACTGAGCGGCTGTTTTGTCGTCGTTGTTTGTCAGGTTACGACAGTTTTGGCAGTGCGAACAAGGGGTGTGCTCCACCACACGTTACGAAAGGGTCTTATGCCAACCACCGTGCTCCAAACCGAACAATTGACCAAGCGTTATGGCGACCTGACAGCCGTGGACGCCCTCACACTCGACGTGCATGAAGGCGAGATACTCGGCTTCCTCGGCCCAAACGGCGCGGGCAAGACAACCTCCATCTCGATGATGTGTGGCCTGCTCCAGCCGGACGCCGGGCGCGTGCTCATCCACGGGCAGCCTGTCCACGGCGGTACGCCCAAAGTGCGCGCCCGTGTCGGCGTCTGCCCGCAGGAGACCATCCTGTGGGAAAAACTCACCGGGCTGGAACAGCTCGAATTCATCGGCAGCCTCTACGGGCTCTCCCCTCGAACCGCCCGCCAGCGCGGCGCCGTTCTGCTCGAAACCCTCGGCCTGTCAGCCAAGGCCGACCATCTCGCCGGGAAATTCTCCGGCGGCATGAAACGCCGCCTGAACCTGGCCCTGGCGCTGGTCCACGATCCTGAAATCCTCGTCCTCGACGAGCCCGAAGCCGGCCTCGACCCGCAGAGCCGCGTATTGGTGCGCGAATACGTACGCTCCCTGGCCCGCAAAAAGACCGTCATCCTGACCACCCACAACATGGATGAGGCAGACCGTCTGGCCGACCGGGTGGCGATCGTTGACCACGGGCGGCTGCTGGTGGTGGACACGCCCGAGGCGCTCAAACGCACCGTGGGCGAAGGCGACGTGCTGGAGGTGGATCTGGCCGACGCTGCGCCCCGCTCTGCTGCGCACCCCGTGGCGGCTTCCGCCCTCGCGGCCCGTTTCTTCGCCGACGTGTCCACCATCGACCACACGCTGACGGTGCGCGGCCGCGGACTGATCGAACGGCTGCCGGAACTGCTTCAGGCTTTACGCGCCGCGGGCGTGCAGCCCACCGATGTGCGCCTGCGGGCCAACACGCTGGAAGACGTGTTTCTCGCACTCACCGGAAGGAGACTGCGCGAATGAGACTGTGGCAGGTCTTTATCAAGAGCATCCGTGAGCAGAAACGCGATCTGTGGGTCATTGGCCTGAGCCTGGCCTTTGCGCCACTGTTCGTCTTTATCTATTGGCTGATGACCGGCGGCACCGGCACCACCTCCTATGGCGTGCTGGTCATCAACCAGGACGTGCCGCTAACCCTGGTTGACGGCTCCCGGTTGGCCGCCGGGGATGACGTGATCGCCCGGCTGCGCGATCTGGTGTACCAAAATGGCAGCCCGTTGTTGAGGGTAACGCTGACCCAAGACCGCCGCAAGGCCGAGCAGAAACTGCGCGATCGGGCAGCCGCGGCGCTGGTCATCATCCCCGCCGATTTTTCCGGCCAACTGGCCGCCTTTCGCTCCGGCGACACCGGCGTCGCCACCGATGTGACCTTCATCGGCGATCTGACCAATCCAACCTACACCGTGGCGGCCGTGATGGCCATGACCGCCATAGATACCTACACCCAGAGCTTCACCGGGGCCCCCCGCCCGGTGGAACTGGTAGAAATCCCGCTGGGGTCTTCGGCAGCACGCACCGAGTTCGAAAACTATGTCCCTGGACTGTTCGTGCTGGCGGTGGTGCTGATGATTTTCCAGGCCGCCATGACCCCGGCCCGCGATATCGAATCGGGGGCCCTGCGCCGCCTGCGGCTGACACCGATGACCGCCTTCGATTACCTGGGCGGCACATCACTCTGGCTGGGACTGGTCTCGGTGGCGGCGGTGCTGTTGACTTTTGCCACGGCGGTGGCGCTCGGTTTTCGTAGCCAGGGGCCGTTCTGGCTGGCTGTTCTGGTGACGGCCATCACCAGTTTGTCCATCATCGGCATTGGCCTGCTGGTGGCCTGCTTCTCCAAGACCGTCTCGCAAGCCTTTGTCATTGCCAACTTTCCGCTTGGATTTCTGATGTTTCTGACCGGCGCGGCCTTTCCCCTGCCACGTCTCACGCTGTTCACTCTGTTCGAGCGCGACTTTGCCCTGCCCGATCTGCTGCCGCCCACCCACGCCGTCGTGGCTCTGAACAAAATCTTTACCCTCGGCGCCGGCTTGCAGGGGGTGGCCTTTGAGCTTGGCGCGCTCACCCTGCTCTCGACCCTGTATTTTGGCCTCGGCGTCTGGCTTTTCGAAAAGACGCAGATGAGGGCAGGTAAACGCTGACAGTTTCGATCATTGCCATTGGTTGCGATGTGTGGAGGAATGCGGTGACGTATAGTAACTGCTCACCCTCCCGCAGGCTCTGGTAGGGGCCGTGTCCCTGTTGCCGCAATTTGTCGATTCACCAGCGTCCAGTTGGCCAGATTGTGGCACAGGATGAACGATTTCAGCCTGCGGGAGGGTAGGCTGAGCAGTTACTCTCGAACAAACTGGGCGGCCTGACAACGGGTTGCAGTTGCGGGTTGGTCGGCGGCAGCAGGTTTCGTCAGGCTATCTTGAGCAAAATCAGGGAGTGAGACATGCAATCGATCCAGAAAGATATGAATGACTTTCGGGGGCAACTCAGGACCGGGTCGGTACAAAAGGCATACAGAGCACTGCTCGGTTACATGATGGATCTACGAACGCATTTTAAGAACAGGTATCCAGGCTATTCCATTTCAGGGTTCTATCAGGGATACATGGATATGTCCTACTTTGCCATCGTCCCGCCGTCACTCAAGCATCGTAACTTGAAGGTCGCCATCGTCTTTAACTACAAAGCGTTCAGATTCGAAGCCTGGCTTTCGGGAAGCAACAGGCAGGTTCAGCAAAAGTACTGGGAACTGTTCAGCGACAGCCAATGGACTGGATACCGTGTGGCGACACCCGCCAAGGGTGTTGACTCGATCGTTGAATGCGATCTGGTCGAAGACCTGGACTTTGGTGACCTCGACGGGCTGACCGCCAGCATCGAGGAGAAAACAATCGGGTTCATCGCCGAGGTTGAGAGATTCCTCTCTGCCCATGAGACGCAGGCAAGAGGCTGAGCTGCTCGGCCATCCGATGCCCTGAAGGGGGTTGATCGCAATCGTAGGGGCGGCCTGGCCCGCCGCGACGGCCCCAAAGCCCTGCAGCGCCGAGCAGAGCATTCCAAAAGCCGGTCAAGAACCCTTTTCTCACCGCAGAGAACCCTGTACTTGCCAGTCCAGGACAAGTGCGCTGAGAAAAGCAAAAAAAGCCCAAACTCGGCGGCCCCGCTGAGACCTTTTAGGGGCAGGTTTTTCGGGTGGCAACGATTGCCCGATGCTCAAGCATCGGGCTGAAAGCAAAAAGGGCGATAAATCGCCCTCCCACAGGCTCCGGTAGGGGCCGTGTCCCTGTTGCCGCAATTTGTCGATTCACCAGCGTCCAGTCGGCTAAATTGTGGCACAGGATAACCGATTTCAGCCTGCGGGAGGGTAGGCTGAGCAGTTACCGGGCGAGGCCGCGCCCAAAAACCGAGACGGCGGCTTTCGGCGTTCCGCGGCTAGGTTCCTGAAGGCCTGCTCAGCCGCCGGTAATACGAGTGGCTGGTGTAGAGGCAGGCGGCCGGATTGTGGCCCAGGACGCGATCTTTGGCTAACAAAACCGTTGTTGGGGCTTTGGAGTGCATGAAAAACAGGCTGTCGTGGCCCACACACAGGCCCATGACCACGTTGAGTTGGGTGCCGGCCTGGGCCAGCAAGGCCGCCTGCCCCACCGGGCTGCACAAAGCTTCGAACTGGCCGGGCCGGATCTTTTCCTCATCCTTCAGGCCGATCATTTCCTTGGGAATCGAGCCCACCTTGCAGCAGACGGTATAGACCTCGAATCCTCCGGCCATCAGGATATCGCGGGCCAGCCTGGCCTCGTGCATGAGGCCCACACAGTGTGCGATGCCCAGCGTTTCGGCGCCCAGGCGCCGGGCAAAGTCCATGATCTCTTCGATACGTGTCAATTGGCAATAGCCGGCCGATTCCGTGCGGGCCGATTCGACAGCCAGCCGGCGCACGTCCTCCTGCTCAAGGTAAACCCTCTCGACTTTTTGCAGCAGTTCCACCTCAACCGGCATGGGACAGAATTTGGGCGGCTGTTTGCTGCCCGGCTCGGCGCTGCAGGCCTGCACGCTGCAGATGGCGCATATGGGTCCTGAATACTCGGTCATCGGCAACATCTCCTGGATCATCTCTGGTTCGATTCCACTGAATGCAGGCCCACTATAACACCGCCTGGTGGATCTTGTCAAGCGGCTCGTCGACGCCCTGGTAGGCAAACCCCACAGACACGGGCAACGCCGAGTCCCAGGGTCCCAGGTACCAGCCTGTGAGGATGCCCGGATCGGGTTTCTCGATGCGTATCAGAAATGGTCTCCTTTTCCTCCTGGGGTCCTGGATTCCAGAGGGAAGCCTCAAACCGGGCTCAGCGCAGCGCGATTCCGGGCGCGGTCGCTGATGCGCAGGAAGGCCGGTGGATAGCCTCAGGAGCCTCCGCGGAAGACCTTACGCACGCCCGAACCTGGCCCCTGCGGATTCTGCGCCGTCGGTGGCGCGGCTCCAGGTTGAGTCCGGGTTGGAGGTGGACGCAGTCGTTGGAGACCGGGCACACGCACCCAGGAGCATCAGACAGAGGCAGAAACCGGCGCGGGAAACTGCCCTCATGCGCGTTTTCTCCGCCGATACAGCCGGGCCATGCTCGGCCGAGTCTGGCTAAAAATCGTGAAAGGTGTCTGACCCTCCCGCAGGTTGAGGAAAAATCGTGCCTCCAGAGAGGGTTTTCATGGGCCAAAGTTCAGGGAAAGCGTATCATCCATCGAACCTGCGGGAGGGTTTCCCACAGATTTTAGCCGGGCCATGCTCGGCCATGCGCAACGGCGGATAGTCGTGGAAATTGCTCTGCTGTGTCCGGCCTTTCTCGATCGTGATGCCCGCCTTTAACGCCGCCGTCAACCCAAACACAATGCCGCCCTCCATCCGGGCCTCGACCGTGTCCGGATTGATCACGGCGCCGCAGTCCACAGCCCACACGACGCGATGCACCCGGATCATACCGTCCGGGGTCACAGAAACCTCGACCTCCTGCGCCACGTGGGTGACCCCAAAGGTGGCATAGTAGGCCATGCCCCGCCCTCACCCTTCGGGCAGCGGGCTGCCCCAACCGGCCTGGGTGGCGGCCAGTTCCACCACCACCCGGGCGCGCCCGGTCAGCAGCTCCCGGCGCAACTCGTAGGGGTCCAGGCCACCCACGGTTGTTCGGGTTGTTCCTGTTGCGGTAGGCGCAGTGGACGTTCCTCTGGTTGTTGTTGAACGAGCCGCCGCGCACCACCCGGTGGTGTTGCGAGCCGACCCCCGCAACGCGGGGCGGGTGAGCCAGCCGCCCAGCAGGTTGCCGATCTCGGCCACCATGCCGGCGGCGTGGCGGTACCGACCCGGGCTCAGCCATTTCCAATACTCGGCCAGCCGCAGGTAGAGCCGTACCCTGGCCAGCGCCTCGTCGGCCAGGCGCAATTGTTGTAACCGGGCATGGCTGTGGCGCAGGTTGGCCATTTCCAGGTGCTCGCGCAGGTCCAAGGCGGCGTCGAGCAGGCGTTGAGTGAAGGTGAAGCGCTGCGCCCGCGGAAAGCCGTTGGTTACGGGTAGCGGCCTGGTGAGAAAATCAAAGCTGCGGGTAAAGATGACCATCTCGTGGTCTCGTGGCATTTTGATCTGGTCTACCATGGCCTTCCACCTCGCAGCGCTGCTATGGACGCCCTCCTGGACGGGGTTAGGCGCTTCGAGACCTGACTCAGGTCTAAAAAACCGCGCCGGCGGCGATCGCGCTTCGCGCGAATTTATCTTTCCTGGGAAAGGGGGCATTCGCCCCCTTTCCCAGACCCCATCCCCCAGAGATCAGAGTTTCAGAGTGCAGAGGATCAGAGGGCAGAGGTGGGAGAGATGGGAGAGACCACTACCCGAAAGCCGAGGATGAGCCAGACGAGGTCCGGGGGGCCCCTGTAGCGGCACACGCAACGGGCGAGGAGACGAGGGTCGTCGAACGACCCGCCCCGCATCACCCGGAGGTAGGTACCGTCAAGTTCCAGATTCTCCCGCCCGTCCTCCGCCTTGTAGGAATACTCGAAATCGGGCTTCTCCCAGTCCTTGCCCCACACGCTCCGCGTCCACTCCCACACGTTGCCGCTCAGCTCTTCTACCCCATACGGACTTTTCCCACCGGGAAAACAACCCACCGCGCTGGTCCCGCCGATGCCGGTGTCGGTCATGTTGCACCGGTCCGCATCGAACTCGTTGCCCCAGGGAAAGATACGCCCGTCCGCGCCCCGGGCTGCTTTCTCCCACTCGGCCTCGGAGGGCAGCATCACCGTCTGGCCCTCGCTCAACTCGCCCGCCTCACGCAGCGCCTCCGTCAGCCAGCGGCAGAAAGCGACCGCCTCGTACCATCTCACGCCCACCGCCGGCTGGTTGGCCAGGTTGTATGGCTCGCCGTAATCCGGCGGCCCGGCCACGCCCTCCTTCTCCCGCCAGGCCCAGCCGGCCGCCGTCCAGAAGCGGCGCTCGCCGTAGCCTCCCGCCTGCACAAAACACGCGTACTGGGCCACCGTCACCGGGTATTTGCCGATGCCGTACGGCGCGGGGATGGTCTGCTCGTGCTGCGGCTTTTCGTCATTCGAGGCCATCTCGTCCTCGTCGGCGCTGCCCATCAGGAACGGCCCGGCCGGCACCTGGCACCACAGGATGTCCGGCAGGACCCCCTCCCCAGCCCTCCCCCGTGAAACAGGGGAGGGAATGACGCCCACGCCAGGCCGCGGGTCGCCAAGAACTGCCAGCGCCCGGCCGGCAGCGGCTCGCTCCACGGCCGGCAAGCGCCCGGCCTCCAGGATACGCACCAGGTGGCTGCACACCCGCTCCACCTTGGGCCGGTACCGCTCGCTCACGCCGGCCACGGCTCCGCTCTCCACCAGCGCCTGCCCGGCCAGCAGCGCGCCCCAGGCGTCGGCGTTGGGCAAGATGCCATCTTGCCCTACATCACGGTAACACAGCGCCTCCACCAGTGACCACACTGCCGAAGCGGTTCCCCGCGCTGCCTTGGCGCCGGCCAGCAGGGCCACCTCGCGCCAGCGACCCGGCCCCTGGCGGGCCAGGTCGGCCACCAGGTCGGGATAGTCGTGGTCGGTCAGGTGGCAGGCGGCCAGGTACTCCTGGAAGGTGCGGTGGGGAAAGGTATAGACGCCCACGCCGCGCGGCAGCAGCAACCCCGCCCGCTGGCTCAGGTACTCCACCAGGCGCACCGGGTTGACGTCGGGATTCTGGCTGAGCTGCATCAGCCCACACACCAGATCACCCTCCGGCACATCCGCTGTGCCGACCGGACCGGCACCGAGCTCAGCCGAGGTGTCCCGCTGAGCGGCGTGGGCCTGGTAGGCCAGTTCCTCCAGCAGGTTCCGCACCCGGTCGCGATCCACCTTCAGCCACTCGGCCAGGCTGGGCTGCAGCACAACCACCTGCCCCTGCGCGTCGCGCACCGTCTTGGGGCTTTCCCACCAGTCCAGCAGCAGGTCCACCGTGTCGGCGTACAACTCCTCCCGCTTTTCGGGCAGGCTGCCGCCCCGCCAGGCGTGTAGACTGGCCATCAGGGTCAGCAGCAACGGGCGCTCGGCCAGGGCGTGCAGCCGCTCGCTGCCCACGATGGCCCGCTTGAGCAGCTCGGCCCGGCCCTGGGCATCGTCGGCGTGCAGGCCGCGCAGCGCGGCGATGTGGGCGTACCAGCGATCGACGAAACGCTGAATCTGGCCGGTGGTGAAAGGCGCCAGCACCGCCTCGGCAAAGCCGGGCAGCCGCCAGTCCTGCTGTTGGTAGGCGTAGGTCCGGCTGGTGACCAGCAAACGGCAGCGGCCAAAGGTGGCGCAAAAGTCCTGCACCGCCTGCCGGATCTGCTCCCGGCGGCGGTCGGCCTCGGGCACCTCGTCCAGGCCGTCGAGCAGCAACAGGCCGCCTTTTTCCAGCAGCTCGCGGGCCAGGGGGTCGGCATACGCGCCCAGGGCGGCGGCTTGCAGCTCGGCGACCAGGAAGCGCCGCAAGTGCCCGGCGGTGGCCCGCTCGCCGGGCGGCGGCAGGCCGCGTGCGGCAAAGTCGCGCAGGACGATACGCACCGGCAGCAGCGGGCCGTGACGCCAGGGTTGGGGCTTGGGTTCCGCCTCCTCGCGCCGCCGCCGGGCTTCGTCCTCGTCCGACGGCAAGGGAGCGGTCAGCAGCGCCAGGTTGGCGTCTTCCCGGCCCAGGGCCTCGCCGGCCAGGCAGAGGGCCACAAAATTGACGAACGTGCTCTTGCCGCTGCCCGGATCACCCAACAACACCAGGCGGGCGTGGCGGTCGAGCTGGTCCACGGCCGACAGCCGCTGCCGCTCCAGGTCCCGCTCGTGGCCTTCGGCGGTCAGGGTCAGCAGGGCGGTGTAGACGGCGCCCAGGTTGAGGCGCGCCTCGGCTTCGCCGCTGGCCGCCTTGGGGTCCACGCCGGCCAGCGACAGGTGGGCTGCCGTCTCAAAGACCCGGTGCAGGTAGGCCTGCCGCAGCGGGGTGAGGTCGGCGCCCTGGGGGGCGTGGTGATGCACCTCCTTGCGCGCGCCGGGCGCCAAAACGTCACCTCTTACGTCACGCCCCACGGCCACGCCCTCCGCGCCGGCGGCGACGCTGCCGTCCTGGGCCAGGCCGCCGGCGCCGGTCTGGGTGGCCGCGGCGCCGGCCTCCGCCTCCAGCCCGGCGACGGCGGCGCGGTAGGTGTCCTCGTCCAGAATGCCTCTTTCAAACGCCTGGCGCAGTTGGGCCAGGCGTTTGGCCCTGTCGTCGGTCATGAGTCCCTCCTCCCCCGTAGACCTGACAGGTTTCGGAAAACCTGTCAGGTCTCGGAATCGCGGCCGTATTGGTGGACGCCGCCGCGGATGTCCCGACCGACGGCGATGCCGCCAGGGCCGGCGGTGACGTTGACGTTCTGCATGATGTCGCCCTCGCCGGTGTGCATCGCCTGGGACGAGGTGCCGACGGCCGCGGCGTGTTCTTGGGCCGCCTGCTGGTACTGCTTCAGCAGCGCCTCCAGTTGCGCCTTAAAGTCTGGATCGGCCTGGGCCTCGGCTTCCAGGGCCTTTTCCAGCGGCTTGTGATAGGTTTCCGGGTCTTGCGGGAACTCGGCGGCGGTTTCGGGCCGCTTTTGGCCCACCCGCTCCAGCACGGCGGTGAACAGCTCTCTGGCCGTCTCCAGCGCCTTGGGCCCGATCTCTTTGCCCAACTCGACGCCTTTGTCCAGGGCGTATTTGCCCAGGATGATGACGATAGGGGTGATGATGGGATCCATTTGTTTTCCTCCTCGTACAATATGTTCGTAGTCAGGCACGTAACGGAGTGGAGTGCCATAAGAGGCCACTCTCTCGACAGTTTATGGCGGCGAATGTGGGCACCGTGATCCGGCAGCCGGATCGATCGTCCTCCGCTGTTCCTCTGCCCCACGGCGGAGCGCCGGTTGAAATGGTGGAAAGCCCGGTGGACCCTACTCAGCCTCAACGACTTGTAACCCACCCTCCTCCAACCCCAATTCCCGCAGCGCGATCCGGGTCTCATCCGCCTTTTGCTGCGAGACGCCCTCCTTCACCTCAAAGCGCACCCTCAGCTTCAGATCCGGCTGGGTGGCAAAGCGGGCCAGCACGCGGGTGTAAAAGTTCATCCACTTTTGTGGTGGCACCTGCCCCTCCCAAACGAGACCTTCGGCCAATGGAGGGGGTGGCGGGGGCGGGGGCGGTTTGATGGTTTCTCTGGCGACTATTACCTCCCCTGTCCCGCTAATGTCCTCGACCCTGGCCGTCACTGTGTAATAGCCTTCCTGTTCCTCGGCCACGACCTTGCCGGCGGGGTCAATCCGGCAGCCTTGAACCTCCCAGGCCACCTGTTCCACCACGAACGGACGGTCGTGCTGATCAAAGCCCTGCACGGCCAGGTTGTAGCTTTCGCCAGGCTTTAGTTGGACGCGAGCGGGGCGCACCTCCAGCCGGGCCAGCCGGGGCTCCTCGATCTGTCTCCTGGCTTCCTCCGCCTGGATCACAAACATGTCGTCGGAGAACTCGACCTGACCAGGCAGCAACGTTTCGCCAAAGACAATGGGATAGTACTTGCCGTCGTCGCCCGTGGGACCCACGTAGGCCAGCAGCTTTTGCGCCACGCCATCGGCGACCGTGCGGCGCAACGCCTCCGCATCCAACAATCGCGGCAACTGGGGCGAGGCATAGAACGCGTCGCGCAGTGCCCTGGTGCTCCAGGCGGTCATGGCCGGCCAGTTGCGAAGCAAAGTGTAGGGGCTTACGCCCTCGGTGACCTCGTCATCCTGGCGTAACCGGGATAGAATCAGCGTCGCCATGTTCTCGGCGGCGCTGGAATGGACCAGACCCAGGTCGATCTCTTTCCAGTCGTTGTCTTTGCCCAGGAGAAGCACCTTTTTGTAGGAGCGCCAGACCGATTCTCGCAGATCGCGATCTGCCCGCCGCCGCGACTCTTGCAACTCTCTCTGCTGCGCCGCATCGAGCCCCAACGCCGCCTTTTCCAGCTCGATGTCCTCCCAGGCCAGCAGCTTGCGGGCGTCGTCCATGAGCTGGCCGGCATCGTCCGCCACGGTCCAGATCAAGGCGCTCTTGAAGGTGCGGCCCGAGGTGCCATGCTCTCGGGTGATCTGATCGACCAACTGGAGGGTTTCTGCTTCCCGCGCCGTGTACTCTGGAGCCATAACGACCAGTGTCAGGGCGGCGCGATCCGGGACATCGTTGCTCTTTTCTGGGAAATAGACACGCTCGATACGGGGGCCTTCTTTGAAGACCTTTTGAATCTCGGCCCTCACACATTCCCGTACCTGAGATGCCTTGATCGTCGCCCGGCGATCGGCCAGAATCTTGTTCAGGCCCGGCGTCAGCCTAAAGTGATAGCGGTTGTGGCGTGGCTCCAAAAAGTAACAGGCGTCGGTGAGCGCTTCCAGGGCGGTCTCGACGTTGCCGATGTCCAGGTCCGGTTCGGCTGTGGCCAGGCGGATCTCGGGCACCGTGGCATCGGCCTGGGCTGCGACCACGCCACCATTGGATTCGAAAAATATCACGGTTGCAGCCTTGCGGTGGAGTCTCGCACGTTTTAGAGCCTCCACGGCTTCTTCGTCCAACCGGACCGCGTGTGCGTCCCGCTTGCCGGCGATGTCGGTGGTGACGGCGGCCTCCAGCTCTGAACTGCCCAATTGCTCGAATACGGCCGCCCGGAAAAGCGGGTCGTCCAGCGGGGCCGTGCCGAGTGTGATCAGTGGGTCTTTGTGCGCCCCCTTGTACCCATCCTGGTAGGCCTGCGAAACCCACAGGGCCAGCAGCCGGAGAATGCCGCGCGTTCTCTGGAAATGGGGCAAAGTCTGCCATTTGCGCTCAAAGACAGAGAGGGTCATCGGGTGAAAGGGATAGGTGGCCTCAAAGGTCTCGATGGCGTGATCGACCGGGAACCAGTTGGGCATCTGGTAGCGATGATCCAACAGCCAATCGGCATACGCGGCCGCCGTTCGCCGGCCCTCGGGTGGCAGGCCGCTCCAGTCGAACAGACGCCGGCGGATGATCTCGGACGTTTCGTCTTCTACGGCCATGATCACGGCTTTGCCTACCCGGTCGAGCATCTTTTTAAAGCGCTCATAGTTGGCAAAATCCTCGGCTGCCATCTCTAGCTCTGAAGCGGGGACGGAAACAGCCAAAACCACATGGTCCATCCCGCGCGCCGTCTCGGACAGGTTTTGCAGGAAATGGTAGAACTGGTCGCTCAAACCCGACTTGCGGTTGCGCCCCACATAGTTCATCATCTCGTCGACCAGGATCAGGGCCGGCCGGTCGGCGGGTAAAAACTTGCGGATGGTATCGCCGCCGGGCGCCCGGCCCTCGGCATCGAATCCGGCCACGACCTCGTAGGCCTGAGCGCCGCCCAACTGGAAGGCGATCTCGCCCCAGGGGGTGCGCCGGTGCGGGGTGCCATCGTCGCCGCCGCGGGGATCGAATTGCTGGCCGACAAACACGGCCACCGCCGCCTGGGGCATCCTGTCCACACCGGCTTTCTTGAGGATCGCCGACACGCTGCGCCATTCAGCCGACCCGGGTCCGCCGTTGGCCAGGTGGTACAGCAGTGTCAGGGCGTGGGTTTTGCCGCCGCCGAACTGGGTGGCCATGTTGAACACGGCCGAGGTCTCCACCTTGATCCCCGAGAGGCGGCGAACCACCTGGGCCGCCAGGCCCAGCAGGTTCTGGGTGAGATAGGTGCGCTCGAAAAAACGCGCCGGTTCTTGATAGTCCTCGGCCGCCCGGCCCTCGCGCACCTGATCCAGGTGAACGGCAAACTCGGAGGCGTCTAGCGGGTGGCCCTCGCGCAAGTCCTCGCGAGGGGTGACGATTTTGTACCACGGTGGCAGTGACATGCTACTCTCCTTCTTTTCCTCAGGTCCTTGAGAAGCAGCCGGTGTTCTTGTCCAGTACCCAGTCCTTGAAAAAGCCATAGGGGAATGTGGATTCCTCGGCCCGGCTGCCGACGATGAGCAGAGTCTCACCGGCCAGGCTGACTCGTTCTTTGATGGTCAGGGAGCCCACGACCGCCGTTTCCAGCCGCCGGACCAATACACTGCCGGCAGCCACGTCGTTCCGATAACAAAAGACGACCCGCAGGGCAGCCCGCACGCACAGCACCTTCCACAGGGAGTAGGCCACCTTGTCATCCTGGCGGCTGTTCTCCAACTCAAAAACGGCGGCGGGAAAGGGCCAATCGGCCCCCTGCCGTGCATCAAAGGCCACGGCATCCAGGGCCAGGTACTCGCTGCGAGAAACCGGCAGCACGTCGGCGCGGTGCCAGCGAGCGGCGGTCTGCCAGCCCATTTGCTGGCAAACGTCGACCACGACGCCGGTCAGCGCCTGCGTCCAATGGCCCAGGCGACCGGCCGCGGCGGCCTCTCTCAGTGGCCTGGCGGCCTCGTGGCGCTGCAAGGTGGCCATGAAAGCCGCGTACCAGGCTTCGGCAAAACTGCCGGTCATCAGAAGCCCAGCCCTTTCTTACGCGCCAACACGCCATCGACCCAGCGCTTTTCGTCCGTACTGGCCGGGTAGAGCGCCGACAGCGCCTGGGCCAACGTCCAGAAGCGCGCCTCCCGCCCGATGCCTTCCTCGGCCAGGAAGCGGCGCAGCGCCTCGCTCCGCCCCGACGCAAAGAGCAGCATGGCCTGGTGCACCCGATCCAGCACCGTCGTACCGTGGGGCGGCGCGCCCAGGTCGCCGATGGCGGCGATACCCTCTTCGGTCTCCACTTCAAAGAGCGACATCTGCGCCGAGGCCGGTTTGCGCCCCCGCGGCGCGCTGACGCCCCCCTTCGACGCGCTCAGGGTGCCATCCTTACCAAAAAGCGCCTGCGTCCGCTCGGCGACCGGCAGCAGGCGGGCCTGATCGCCCTTGATCTCGACCAGGTTGCCCAACTGGTCCAGGTGGGCGCCCAGGCCCTGGGCGATCTTGCGGGCGGCGTCGTACTCCAGGCTGTAGCCCTGCGACTTGACTACCTTGCCGTTGCTGCCTGTCTCCGTGCCATCTGCCGTGGACAGCGTCCACAGCCACATGGCCGTCAGGCGCGCGTCGGCCTCGAATCCGGCCGTGTCGGCCTGCTCAAAGATCATCGACAGGGCTTCGTGGGAGACCGCCTCCCAGACGTGGGACAGGTAGCCCCGCTCGACGACGTTGCCCCGCTCGTCCAGCACGTCACCCAGGGGGACGGGTGTGCCGTCGGCGCGCTCGACGCGGCTGTAGCGCGAATAGATCTCCAGGGCCGGGCCGAGGCAGGCAAAGATGGCATCGGCGCCGACGATACCCTCCCGGGCCAGGCGGGGCATCCAGGTATGGATGCGAGTGGGGAGTTCGCCCAGCACATCGCGCCACTCGCCAACTGCATCCGTGCGCAGAGAACCGTCAGGGTTTTCGCGGGGGCGACAGACCAGGTGGATAGAAGACGCCAAAGCAGCAGAGTCACGTGCCCGCATACGGTGGGCTTGTTCAGTGTCAATTGGCCAAGAGCTAGTTATGACCCAGCCAGCATTGATCATGGCCTGAAGCTGGGCTTCCCAACCACTTGTAGATTTGTGTGCAAAGACCACAACTCCAATACCATTCGGGGCGAGTATTCGTCGGCCCTCAGCCATAGCAAGGCCCATAGTAGTTTCGAAGAAAAGCTTGTCCTTGCCTCTCACTCTGTCCACAATACACTCGTCATTCTTGGGGCTAACGTAATCCACAAAGACCTCAGGATAGAGCTCTCCCAATGTGCGCTTGAGCCAGACATAAAAGAAGTCCGACAAGTCAGAATATGGAACTGCGTCATAGTAGGGCGGATCAGTAAAGAAGCAATTTGACGCATCATTCGGTAGAATCTGATTCGTTGCTGAAGACTTGGCTACTTGTCCTGGCAAGTAATCGAATGTAGCCGCATCAAGCGCACGACATTGGCGGCCACACTGACTTACCCATGATCCGCTCGCCTCAGAAATGGGTACAGCCTCTGCAAAATCCCACATCATTGGAATTGCCTGACGTACAAACACATTGACGGGACACTCGGCATCGACTTTCCAATAGTTAAGGGAGGTGCCACCCACATCTACCAACTTGTCCAAAACAAGTGCTAGAACAGCCTGTACTGCTTTTCCCAAGTCTTCTCCATGGCGTGTCACTACTTCTCTGCCTGCTGCACGCACAAGCCGTGCCAGTGTACTCAGGGCCAACGCTTGTCGAGCAGTGTATATGTCTATCCATCGTTCCATTCCGTAGAGTTGTATCCGGAACCCCAGGGCACCTTGAGGTGGCAATGGTTCATCCGGCACCAAACTTAGCTCCTCCTTATGTTCCTGCTTGCGACGTTCCAATTTCGTCTCTGCACGACGCACTATGTCCAGATCCCGATCGTTGCACAGACGATAGAAGCGCCCTTGTTGTCCCGGCCGGATGGTCACTACACTCAGAAGACGAGCATCCGCAGCCCCGCCTCGGCGCTGGCTCAATTGCTTTCGCACGGACGTTACAGGTGTGGTGTAACCACACAGTGGGCAAGTGACGGAACCTCCACGTATCGTACCCACTCCAACTTGCTTTGGAATAGCATGTTCGATAATCTCAAAGCTTGCTCGTTTCTCACTAGGTAGTGGCACGAGCCGCAATGCGATAGTGCGATTGCGCTTCTTGGCTAACCACAGATCCTTTACCAGCGGAATCTCCGCACCGCAACCAGGCCCCTCGCAAGTGATGGTTCGCGCCCACAGGTATGCAATCGGCATGGCTCCATCGGGATCCTTGGGATAGAACCCGGCCAATTCCTTCTTGGCCTCCCTTTCCACCCATTTGCCCCATTTGCGCACCTCGTCGGCCAGGCGCTGGCCGTACCTGGGGATGTATTCCAGCACCACCTTGTTGAGCAGCACCGCCACCGGGTTCAGGTCGCTGGCAAAGGCATCGGCGCCCACCCGCAGCGCTTCCAGGGGAATGGCTCCGCCGCCGGCAAAGGGGTCCACCACCAGCGGCCGGGTGCCGGGTTGGCCGCCCAGCGCCTGGTGGGCGGCCTGGGTCAGGGCGCGGGCGGTCGCCAGGTAGTGCGGCTCGGTGGAGGCATCCCAGTTGGCAAAATCGGCGATGAATTGAAGTAGCACTGTGCGCAGCACGCTCATGTGATTAGGCTTGTCCGGGGCGAGCGCTCCTTCGGGTTGCCGCAGCGCTGACAGGTATCCCCAGGTGATGGGATCGCACAAGTCGGCCACGCTCCGCTCCTGGGCGGCGGTGAAGGCGAATGCCTGCATCAGCCGCGCCGCTGCCTCGCGGAAGCTGGGTGGGCACAACTCGTCGGCCGGGTCGGGCCACAGCGCGGCGCACAGCACCGCCCGGCAGGCAGCCAGCGGTCGCCGCGCCCACCAGATGTGCAGCGTGGAGATGTGGCCGTGGCGGATCGATTTCTCGCGCCGGGCGTGGGCGCTGATGCGTTTGATGGGCAGGTCGACTTCGATCAGGCGCTTGGGGTAGAGTTGGGTCATCCAGCAGTCTCCGCGCCTATCAGAGTGCAAGGTGGAGATATGCCCGTGGCGGATGGGTTTCTCACGCCAGGCATGGGCATGGCACACCTTTGCGAGGGATAGATTACAGGTTTGTCGTGCGCAGTCCCCGTGCCTCCAGTAGACGGATGGCTTCCCAGGAACTGATGTCCAGTTGCTCCGCCAGGTAGCCTAGACTGCACTCACCTTGCTGGAATGTCTCGTACAACTCGGCCAACTTTTGCTCAAAGCCTCGTCGCACCAGGTCTGCCAACACCGGCGATGGGTTAGGGACCGCTTTACGCAACAGCCGCTGGCTAATGTCTTCTAGCTGCGGCTTGGTAGGATAATGGACTGCTACTTCAGACATCTTCGATCTCCAGTCTTCAATATGGTCAGGGTGTGAGGCACAAAGCCGCCCGAAAACCTGTGCTGTGCGGCTTTGACCACATCCTCGGCCAAAGCTCGCTTCCACAATTTGCGCTCGACCAACTCGATAACCATGTCCAGGAACAGGTGGCAAGGGATACCGCACCGTTGGCTGACCACATAGGCCAGCCGATCATCCGTGACCAGAAAGTCCAGTTCGTCTGCTTGATCTAGATAGAGGGCAATACTCTCTTTCTCACCAGACCCCAATCTATAATGGTCCAGCACGTTATCGGGGGGCAGACTTGTGGGGATGACTTCAATACGCCCTTCACTAATGATACGGTCAGCCAGGCGCGCATCCGGGAACAGGGCGCGGGCCGCGAGCACTTCCTGGTGAACTGCCATCGGAACGCGCAAGACACATACTTCCAGGACGCTTTCGATGGCTGGGATGTCTTGGGTTGTAGCCTGACAACAGGTGATCAAAGCGTTCGTATCAAAGACCATCTCCAGCATGACTTTTCCTTTCACTGTGCATTATAACATTAGTCGCCGGGAAAGACAACCTCCGTCCACGCCGTGCATAACTGTGTTTCTTGGCGTCCGTCGCGCCCTTTCGGTTCAACTCTCGAGGCTCAGGCACTTGCGGGCCTGGATGAGCAGATCAACCAGCGGTTTCAGGTCATCCAGCGTCGCGTGCTGGCAGGCATACTCGGCCAGCATCATCTTGTAATCGCAGGTCTGGCCCTCTCTGTCCACCGGCTTGCCGTTGATGACAAACTTGACCACATCCCGGCGTTGCAACCGCTCCTCGACGGCCTGGGGATGCTGTTGCACAAACCCTTCCACCAGTTCTTGGGACAGCAAGTCTTCGATCTCTACATCCCAACTCTTGCCACCCTTGTCCTTGAAATCCGCCCGCGCCAGTTGGAAAAAGTGACGGTTCTTTTGCGCCCCAAAGCGGGACATCGCCTCGGCGGCCATCGCCCCCGCGTCATCCCCGTCCAGGATGACCACAAAGCGGAAACCCTGGGGTTCCAGGGACTGCAACACGCCGAAATCCGGCCCCAGCCGTTTGGTGCCCCGGCCGGCCAGCACCCGCACCGCGCCGCCTTCCAGCAGGTCCACGCCGTGGGCCTGGCGGTAGCGCTCGGCGGCCAGCTCCAGGTAGAGCTTGTCGGTCAGCCCTTCCACCAGAATGTTGTACGTTCCCAGCTCGGCCAGGCGGCTGTCCCAATACTCCTGAAAAGCCTGTTGGGCCGCACCCCTGGGGGCGCGCTGCCGCTCTGCCTCGGCGACGACCGTCGGGGCGTCGATCTGGTAGTGGGCCACCTGCCCCAGGGGCAACCAGCCCAAGTGGGCCGGGTTCTGGATGGTGTGCAATTCGGGCTCGGCGGCGCAGTCGTAGACCACATAGAGCCAGTACTCGTCCCCCAACCGCTGGGCCATGTGATACTCGTTCCGGGAGAGCAGCACATGGCCCACCCCGGCCCGCCCCTTTACCTCGATGAAGCGTACTTCGGTAAAGGATGCCGCATCGTGGGGGTGTGGCCGGCGCGAGATGAGATCAAAGCCCCGGTTTTCCAATTCGACGCTCTGCACCACACAGCCGCGCTCCTCTTCGTGGCGGGTGGCCACCTCGACGGCCAAACGCTCGATGCCGGCGTCGTAACGCATCGGCGCCAGCTCCGGCGAACAACGCTCCGGATGGGGCAGCACCCAGGCCCGTCCCAGGCGCTGGATATCGCCGATGGTGAAGTGGCTCTCTTGCTCCAACTCGGCGCGCCGCGTCTCCAGCCGGTTGTTCAGCTCATCCAGGTGCGCCTCGGCCTGGGCGGTCAGCCCGGCCAGGCCCGAGGGCGCGTCGGGCTGCTGCTGGCGCAGGATCAGGTCGGCCAGTTGTAGATTCTGGCGGTGGATCAACTCGTTGAGTGAGATTTCGACGTGGCTGCGGATGGTCTTGAGCTCCCGCCCACGCTCTGCCGCGACTTGCTCCAACAGGGGCTGCAAGGCCTGCTCGACCAGGGCGTGCTCTATTTCGTCTCTGCCCGGCAGGTTTGAATCGCCTGGCGCCTTTGGAATCTCGGCAGCGGGCGCCGGCATCAGGTCGGCGAACAGGGTCGGCTGGCGAATCGAGAGCGCGCCGTCCATCGCCGTGCGGGCCACAAAGATCTTGCGGTGGATCGTCCGCCCGCGCCCATCTTTGATCGAAGCGGCAAACAGGTCCAGGCGGTACGGTTCTTCCGTGTTCAAATCGTGCAGCACCACACCCCGGCGCAGGTCATCCGCCGTCTGCCCGGCCACGTACTCGCGCACTACCTCGAAGAGGGGATGGCCCGGTGTCACCCATTCGTGGGTGGCATCCTGGGCCAGCAACGCCTTCTCAAAAACGATACGCGCGTACTCGCGGCCCAAGCGGCCAAAGCGTTCCTCCTGGCGGGCGCCAAGGGGCAGCAGGTGGCGGGGAATGCGCCCCACCCGATACACGTGGCTGTCTTTGCGCACTTGCTGGGGCAGGAGGCCGGCCAGCGGGCTGGCTCTGAGGAAAAACGCCTCGATCACTTCCGGCACCAGCCCTCGCTCGCGGGCCTCGGCCGACTTGCCGGTGATGACGGCCATATTCAGATCGCGCTTGGCCAGCCCCTCCAGCGCCGATTCGGTGATGGCCCGGAAGCGCTCCGGGTTCACCTCCTCCACGATGCGCGCCTCGATGCTGGGCACGTTGGTGCGCTGCTGGTACATCTCGCGGAAGAGGTGGTCCAGCCGGTTGGAGGGAAAGATCTCACCGACCACGTCGAACACCTGGTCGATGCCCAACTCCTTGCGGATCTCGTCCAACCTCAGCAGCAGCCGGTTGAGCACCCGTCCCTCGCGAGTGTTGACCGCCACAAAGTTGTAGATCAGGCAATCGTGCTCCTGGCCGTAGCGGTGGATGCGGCCCATGCGCTGCTCCAGCCGCACCGGGTTCCAGGGGATGTCGTAGTTGATCATGAACCAGCAGAACTGGAGGTTGATGCCCTCACCGGCCGCCTCGGTGGCCACCAGCACCTGGGCCTTTTCGCGGAATTCCCGCTCGGCATAGATGCGCGTGCCCGGCGTGTCCCGATCGCCGATCTTCATGCTGCCGTGGATCTGGGTCAGCGTCAAGCCCCATTCCCGCAGCTTGCCGTAGGGCCGGCCATCACGGCCATCGCCGGCCAGGTAGTCCAGCGTATCCTTGTGCTCGGTAAAGATGAGCACCTTCATCGTTGGATCGCTGAAAACCTGCTCGTCGGTCAGCAGTTTCTTCAAACGAACCAGCTTGCTCTCGACCTCGCGTCCTTCCAGTTCGTTAGCCTGGTCGATCAACTTGCCCAGTTGCAGAATATCCTCACGCAACGCCGTGGGATCAAAGTTGATGGCTGCCTCTTCGATGGCGTCGATGATCTCCATCTGCTCGTCTTCGGGCAGCTCGTCAAAATCCTCGGGGATGTCCATCTGGCGCCGGAGGTAGTCGCGTGGATCGGCCAGGATCTGTTTGCGGCGGTAACGCATCCGTTCCAGCGTGCGCCGCACGGCATAAACGCTCGACGCAAAGCGGCGCTGGAGCATGGCCATGGTAAAACCCAACGCCCGGCCACGGGCCTGGTTTTCGTCGCTGGCCGCCCGGATCGATTGATCCTCCACGTAGCGGGTCAGTGCATCGTAGAACTCGTACTCGGCGCCATCCAGGTCAAAGGTGGTCGTGAGCACCTCTCGCTCGGTGAAGAGCTTCTTTACCACCCCCGTATCCGGGTCGGGGAAGGAGATCAGGGCCTCTTTGGTGCGCCGCAGATAGAACGGAGCGCTGTTACGCCGCATCGCCTCTTCCAGGCTGCGCACGTCACCGTATACGTCCTGATCGAGCAGGCTGAGAAACAGCGTAAAGTTGGCAGGATCGCCTTTGTGGGGCGTGGCCGTCATCAGCAGATAGTGGTCGGTCATGCCCGAGAGCTGCTCACCCAGCCTGTAGGCCAGCGTCTTTTTGGAAGGGCTGTAGGCGCTCATCTGGTGCGCCTCATCCACCACGATCAGGTCCCAACGGCTGCGCATCAGGCTCTCGCGGGCATCCTCGATACGCGACACCCAGGAGATGGAGGTGATGGCCTGGTCTCGATCGTTCCAGGGATTCTGCCCATAACTGGCCCGCAGCACGTCGCCCTTGACGATGTCGAAGCGTTCCCGGAACTTGTCCAGCATCTCCCGCTGCCACTGAAAGCAGAGCTTGGCCGGGCTGACGATCAGCGTGCGTTTGACCAGGCCGCGGGCTTTGAGCTCTTTGATGAGTAACCCGGCCATGATCGTCTTGCCGGCGCCGGGGTCGTCGGCCAGCAGGAAGCGGATGCGCGGCAGTTTAACAAAGTACTCATAGACCGCCTCGAGCTGGTGCGGCAGAGGATCGATCCGCGCCACAGAGAGGGCAAAGAACGGGTCGTACTCGTAGGCCAGGGCCAGCCGCGCCGCTTCGATGCCCAGCTTGAACCGCTCTGGATCCCCATCCAGAGGCTCGCGCTGGGGGGAGATCTCCAAGATCGCCAGTTGGCTGGAGGAAAGCACGGGATCATACGACATGCCGCTTCTGACCCCTCGGCCAACGAGCTTGAGGGAATCACCCATCGGTATGGTGATAATGACCTCAACCGGCTCGGGCAGGAAGGGGCCTCGTACGATAGCTTTGGGTGGAACGGCAGGTAGTGACATGGTGACGCTCCCGCGACCTGGGAATTCTTTGGCCCATAAAGACACAGAACAGAAAACGCCCATCCCCTTGCGGTGGATGGGCCGTCGTGGTATAGTGCCGATACCTGGGTGGCCCTCACCACCCTGGTCTTTCAGCCTCGGACTCTCGGGAAGGGCCGAGGCACTTTTTTTGTTATGGTATGAACATTATATCATCTCTGCCCACATCCCGCAAGACAGTTATGTGTACTAAATACAAGAGCCCGGAGAAATTACTCCAGGCTCTCGTCGTCCAACGAGTCCATGCGCTCGGCCCGTTTTCACAATTGCCGGACGCGGATCCGCACCGTTCGCTCGCTGCGGGCGGCCACCACGATGAACGGCGCTCGCACGTCGAGCGTTTGTGCTGCAATGGTTTCCAGTGTTTCAACCGTGAACCCAGGACGGATGTGCCCCGGTCGCAGATAGATGATGCCGGTGAAAGGCTCCCCCTGAGCGATGGCCAGCGTGCCAAAGTCGCTGTCGTGCGTCAACACGACCCGCCCCGCCGCGTGCGCCAGGCGCATTACGCCGGCGTCACTCTGGCCAACCAGACCCTGTCCGGCGACAGACTGGATGTCGTGCCCTCGGTCGGCCAAAAAGCGCACCACCTCTGGGTGGACGTTTTCGTCGGCGAGCAGGGAAAAGTCGAGGGGATTCACACCGCGACCTCAGCCGTCAAGACCACCTCGTTCTTGAGAAAACGCGCCGCGTAACGCAACGCCTCAGCAACACCCTCTGCGGTCAGTTGCGGGTAGGCTTCCAGAATGTCGTCGAGTGTCGCTCCGCTGGAATAGAGCTCCAGGATGAACTCTACGCTGATGCGCGTGCCCTTGACGCACGGTTTGCCGCCCAGGATAGCCGGATCAGAGGTAATGTTTTCAAACATTTCGCTCTCCATCTCATCGTGCAGCCGCATAGGGATGTCCCTCCCCAGTGCCGGAGATTATACCACCCTTGCCCACTTCCGGCAAAGCCGCCTATTTGACCACATACCCATGCCGCAGCCGACGTTCGATCACCCCCAGCAGCCTAAGGATCCGTAAAAATATAAATTCCCGTGTCACCCTGAGCGAAGCGAAGGGTCTCGTTCTACTCAAACGGGATTCTTCGCGCCCGTAAGGGCGCTCAGAATGACAGTGGCGGAAGTTATTCTTTTACAGACCCTAAAACAGCGTCACACACGCAAAAAGCCCAATGGCAGTGCACACCGGGCTTTTTGCTGACCCCTCACCGCGTTCAGGGTTTCGGCTCAGGGCTGGCCCGCTGGCCGAAGTGGTAGTATTTGGTCACCTGCACCACGCCAGGCATACAGGTCCCAGCCGAACCCGATCAGGCTCAGGATGAGCATGAGCACGACAGACAGCGTGGCGGCCGCCTCGACCAGCTCCGCGCCGCGTTTGTCGCGCATGGGTCGCCTGGCGTCGTCGTCGGTGACACCGGCATAGAGGGCGTATACGACAGGGTATTACTCGTCGGTGTAGCGCAGCAGGTATTGAGCCATCTGCCTGGCCTGGCCGCACTCCGCCGATCCTGTAGAGCACGCTCGATCACCGCATCAAGCTGCGTCTCGGCGAACTCGTAGGACTCGCCCTGGTCGAGATAGAGTGAGATGTACAGGATGGCCTTCTTGCCCCTCTCGCCTTTCTGGGTCATGAATGTGTTCCCTCTTCTCGACTCAATCGCTGGCGTTCTCGCTCCTCGATGGCAACCACTTTTGGAATCGATGCACTGCCAAGGGGTGGCAGTCAGGCCAAGACGATGCGGCTTGGAAAGCGGTGAGCAAACACCCTCAAAAGGTGACCGCCTCAAGGGGAACTGGGGGATAGATCTGCTGCGGTTTGGGCGGCATGGGACTGTAGACCCAGTCGATACGAACGCGCCCGCAGCGCACGCCAGCCAGCCGCCGGATGCCTTCGAATTCGCCGCGCAGCAGCACCGTCTCCATTTGTAGCGACATGCCAAAGATGGCCGCCGGCGCCCCGGCGGGGATGGCCGCCAGATCGTCGCCGAACGCGCCGGTGGCAAAGAGGATGTGCTCCGCATCGGCGGCCTGGGCCTGGATGGCGGGGATGACCACCGGATAACCATCGCCACCGACGTAGGCCACGAATTTTAAATTGTCGAGCTTGTTCAGCAGCGCCCGCGTCCAGGGGTTGAGCGCCTCCGCCGCGCTGCCCTTGCCCGCCAGCGCCCGGGCGGCCATCGTTTGCACAGCAGCCCACACCACCCGACCCATGGGCAGCGCCCGCCGGCCCGAATGGGCCACCAGGTCCAGGTAGTAGACGGTGTGCACGCCAAAGTAGGCGTTGTAGCGGAACATGGGCGTGCTGTTGTACCTCTCGAACTCGGGGCCCTGGCTGGCAGTGTGGGTGAAATGGGCTGTGCCCCGCCACATCTGTTTATCCAGGGTCATCACCAGCCAGCCGATTTTGGGATTCTGGCGGATGAACTGTTTGCTCGCGCCCTCGGTGAACTGCCCAAACGTCATCTGGGTGGGCGTATTGGCCTGCAGGCTGGCCAGTAGCGTCAGGTGAGGCAGCCCCTCGGAGTTGACCGTTGCCAGCAGCCCGACTTTCATCGCCGCCGACAGGGCCTGGATGTCGGCCTCTGAAAAGGTCTTGAGCGCCTCGGTGGTCATTACATTCCTCCCAACTCTTGAGTGGCCCGGGTCGCCCCGGTGGCGACGACGATGCCCGGCGTCACGCCCGATCCACTGGCCCTGGCTGCCAACTCGTCCAATTCCTGCGCCGTCAATAGCGGCGTATCACCATAGCGCCAGTCCAGACCCAGGCGGCGGTATTTGTCGCGGCAGAGGTTGTTAAAAGCGCACAGCTCCCAACGTTCGGCCAGCCCGTCGAGCTGGGCGGCGATGTATGCCCCCAGGCCGAGCAGGTTCTCGCGGCGGGCGGTGGCGCCGGGGATGAGCGGTGTGCGTAGCCACAGCCGCGTCTGCGGGGCGCGCCGGGTGATGTGCTGGCGCACCAGGCACAGGGCCTCGAAAATGGCCTCGTTGCCCTGCCCGGTGAAGGCGCGGTGCCGGGCGGTATCGATCTCTTTGAGGTCAAAGAGCACCAGGTCGACGTGGGGCAGCACCTTTTCCAGGCTGGCCGGCGAGGCCAGGCCGCAGGTGTCCAGCGCGGTGGTGATGCCCTCCGCCCGCACGCGCGCCAGGAACTCGGCCACGAACCCGGCCTGCATCAGCGGCTCGCCGCCGGAGACCGTCACGCCGCCGCCCGACGTATCGTAATAGGCGCGGTCCTTGATCACCTCACGCACCAATTCATCCACCGTGACGCGGGCGCCCAACAGTTCCAGGGCATTGGTCGGGCAGGCCTCGGCGCAGGCGCCGCAACCCTGGCAGCGCTCGCGGTCGATGCGCACGCCGTCGTCCGTCACTGCCAGGCAGCCGCTGGGGCAGGCGTCGAGGCAGGTGCGGCAGCCGATGCAGCGGTTCTCCAGCCACTGCACCTGCGGTCGGGACGACAGGCTCTCCGGATTGTGGCACCAGGCGCAGCGCAGCGGGCAGCCCTTGAAAAAGACCGTCGTGCGGATGCCGGGGCCGTCTTCTGTCGAAAGCCTTTGCAGGTGCAGAATTCGTCCAAGCTCGTCAGTCATGGTGATGGGTTCACATCCGATGCGCCTCGCGGGTGATGATCTCGTCCTGCAGCTCTTTGCCGATGCTGGTGAAATAGGCATTGTAGCCGGTGACACGCACCAGCAGGTGTTTATAGTTCTCGGGGTGCCGCTGGGCGTCGCGCAGCATGTCGGCGTCGATCAGGTTGATCTGCAGCGCCGTGCCGCCGTTTTCGACGTAACCGCGCAGGAAGGCCTTGAATTTCTCCTTGTGCTCCGGGTCGCGCAGCAGCGACGGGCTGAAGGTCATGGTGTGGCTGCCGCCGTTGGGCAGCGAGTTGAGGAATTCGCCCCAGTCGCCGCCGCCGTTGGCGGCCTTGCCGCCCAGCACCTTACCCACCGAATTGACGTTGGCCGTCGGCCCCTCCGTGTCGGCCCCGTTGGAGGGGCAGAGGGCGTTGGACAGGAACTTGCCCTGGGGCCGACCGTCGGGGCTGGCCGGCAGGATGAAACTATCGGCGATCCAATAGTTCCAGCTCAACATGCCGGGCCGGAACTGGCGGCCGGTAGTGCGGGTCTGGTGCTGCCAGGTCTCCCCGGCCCACAGATCCATCACCTGGCGGGCCAGTTCGTCGGCCTGGTCGTCGTCGCGGCCATATTTGGGCGCCTTGTTGAGCGCCTGGGCCTGGAGCACGGCGTGACCCTGCCAGTTGTCCTTCAATGCCTGGATCAGTCCGGCCATGGTGCACAGCTTTTTGTCAAAGACCAGGTACTTGATCGCCAGCAGCGAATCGACGGTGGTGCCATAGGTCACCGCCTCGACGGTGGCATACCATAGCTCGGGGCCGCCCTGGGTGATGTCCAGCCCCTTTTCAGCGCAGCCGCGCACCAGGCAGGAGAGGTAGGGCGTGGGCGAAAAGCGGGCCAGCACCGCCTCGGTGCGCTCGAACAGCGCGCAGATTTTGCCCACGATGAAACGCGTCTGGACGGCGTAGGCATTCCAGAACTGGTTCCAGGTCTGAAAGGCCGTGGCGTCGCCGGTGGCCGGCCCCCAGCGCCGGGGCGGCTCGGTCTTGCCGCTCATCGGATCGGTGAACGGGTGCAGGTCGTAGCCGCCGGTCAGCGCCAGCTCGACCGCCTTGAGCAGGTTGAGGTTGAGATCGACCGTGCCCGAGCGGTCGTTGCCGGCCATGGTGTTCTCCAGGCAGCCCACCGGCGCATAGTCGTGGACGTTGCCCTCGTGGATCAGGTGCTCCACACCCGACAGCCTGGCCTGGCGCATCAAACCTGCCATCGAGCGCTCGTCGAAGTTGAGCAAAAAAGGCGCGCCCTGGCTGGCGGCGATCATGTCCACCAGTTTGTCGTAGAGGGCGTCGGGCGTGTGGCGATGCAGGCGCACGTTGGGTTTGGGCTCCAGGATGGGCGACAGCTCGTCGATGACCTCCAGCATGGCGTAGGTCAGGTCGTTGGTCAGGTCGGCGCCGCCGGCGCCCAAACCGCCCAGGGTGATGAGCTGCCCGTAGCCGGCGGTGATGCCCTGGTTGCCGCCGACGCGGATCATGGCGTCGTAGGCGGTGTTGGCGTGGAGCCAGAAACATTTCAGGATCTCTTTGCCGAATTCTCTATCCATGCCCTCGGCCAGCGACTTGGTCCATAGCGGGTACAAAAACTGGTCGATGCGGCCAAAGGAAACGCCGGGGCCGGGATAGTTCTCTTCGCTCATGATCAGCATGTGGGTCAGCCACAGCGCCTGCACGCCCTGCCAAAAGGTCTCGGCCGGCTGCCAGGGCACGCGGGCCAGGTTGTCGGCCATCTGGCGCAGTTCGGCCCGGCGCGCCTCGTCCGCCTCGCGCCCGGCCAGGTCGAGGCAGAGTTGGCGATATTGAGCCGCCACGTCGCGGGCCATCGTCGCGGCGGTGAGCATCGCCCGCAGTTGGGCCCCTTTCCGGCCCTGCCTGTCGGCCTGGGGTAACGCGTCGTAGCGGGCTTGCACGTCGGCGTGGATCGCTTGCCAGCCGTGGCTGATGATCCGCTCGTAATCGGGGATGAGATGGCCGCTGGTGACGCCGGCGTTGCCATAACCGTGGTCGTGGAACCACTTGATCGCCTCGCGCGTGCCACCTTTGGCGTAGACCAACCTGGCGTACTCTTTGGCCTCGCCCTTGCTCAGGCAGGTGGAGGTCTGCACGTTAAAGCGCCCGCCGGCGATCAGGTCGCCGGGCAGGACTTCGTGGGGCAGGTAATGGATCATCACCTCCTCGACAAACCATGCCTTGCGCTCGGGCAGGCTCCACGACCAGAAATCGGGAGGGAGCGTCACCGGGCGGGCGGCCTGTTTGAAGGCGGCGCGGAAGGTGGAAAAGAAGGGGTAAGTCTCAGGCACGATGTAGTAGGGCAGCTCTTCGTACTGGAAATCCCAGGGCGTGCCGGTGGTCCAGGAGGTCCACTCGTTGTTCCAGGCCCGGTCGAGGCCCTGAAAATAATAGTCCCGCAGCCATTGGATGCGCGGGGAGAGATTGTAGGGCTCTTTGACCCGGTATTTGGGAGCAGCACACGTCATGTCGCTCATTTCCACCCTCCTGCAGATTCTTTGCTCTTTTTCTAACCCCTCAACCCTGATGGCCGCAGTGCCTGTCTTGCATGGGGAGTCATGGCAGCAGGCAGAGTTTCTTCGAAGCCATTTGGAAAAACCAACGGCCATAGTATGTCAGAGACCGGGTGAAAAGTCAAGCGACCAGGAACCACGTGGGAGCACAGATTTTTGGAATGGCCTTCGAAATGGCCACTCTTCCCGCAGGATACGCGCCGGGAAAAGCTGCAAGCGGGGCAGTGTTATCTGGCCGCCCGCTTTGGCGCGGCCCGGCTGCGCCGGGTTGGGCCAGCACCGCCCGGCGCGCCGCTGCCGGAGTGGCGGCCAATCCCACGCGTCCGGCAGTCGTCCACAGAGGCCGATCAAACGTCGCCAGTGTCACCGGTTCGCCCAGCGCATCCTGCCACACCGCCGCCGCAGCCAGGTGGACGGCGTCATAACCACGCAGGCCAAACTCCCAGGCGTAGGCATCGGCGCGGGTTACCGTCAATTCGCTGACCTGGATGCGCATCAGGTCGAGCCACTCGCTCCGAAAGGCTTGCAGGCTGGCCCACGCCCCTGCGGACAAAAGAGCGCCCAGCCGCACCGCTTTGGCCAGCGCCGCCGCCACTTCCGCCCGACTGATGAGCGCCGTGCCAACCACTTCTGCCTGGGAAATCACCTGGCTCACCTCCGCCGAACCGGGCTCGGCCACGTAACGCTTCACCAGCGCACTGGCATCCAGGTAGAGGATCATTCCCGGTCCTCCAGCAGCAAGTCGGCGACCGTGCGGCCGCCCTGGGTTTGGGTCACCGGCTCGATGGGCGCCAGTTTTCGCCCACTCCAGGCCGCCAGGCCGGTCTGCAACACGCCCTGCAGGCGGGCCTCGAGCGAGGGCTTTAGGGGAACGATGCGTCCGACCGGTTTGCCGCGCAGGGTCACGACCACGGTGTCGCCCGACTCGACCTGGCGGATGTAGCGGCTGAGTCGTTTTTTCAGTTCTCGAATACCGACGGTCAGGTGAGACACGGCCACACACTCCTTGCTGGTTGTAGTCGCATTATACCACAAAAAGACCACATCGGACAAATGGGGAGGCGGCGAGGTGACGCGCCTGTGGCCCGACGGCGAACCGATAGAGGTGTGGGGTGAGGAAACATCACCCAGTGGTTTCGCGTGGCAAGGAGAAACTCACACCATCGTCGAGGTGTGTAACCGCTGGTGGCAGCCGGATGAGATCGTCTGGCGCGAGTACCTCAAGGTGGTCATCGGCGGCGGCTGGTTGCTGGCCCGGCTGTACGACTGAGAGGACGCATGGCGGTCGAGTACGTCGAATTACATTGCCACAGCTTCTATTCGCTGCTCGATGGCGCGTCGTCGCCGGAGGCGCTCGTCGCGCGCGCCGCTGCTATGCGCGCTACAGCGAGGCCCACGTGGGCATGGTATGCAACGTCGTCACCTACCGCGCCCGCTCGGCGCTGCGCGATGTGGCCAGGGCGCTGGCCTTCCCGCCGGACGTGATCGACCGGGCGACCAAAGCGCTCGACACCCACTCCGCCGCCGTGGCCTGCACCGGCAAGGGATCATTGTGCCCCGGGCATGGTGCTCAGGAGCGAGTAGTAGTGGATCAGCGTCGTCACGCCGCGGTAAAAGGTGGGCAGGTGTAGCTTTTCGTTGGGCGCGTGGGTGTTGTCATCGGGCAGGCCAAAACCGGTGAGCACGATGGGTACCGCCAAGACCTCCTGAAAGTCGTGGACGATGGGCAGCGATCCACCGCCGCGCATGTACAACGGCCGGGCGCCAAAGCCCCGCTCGAAGGCGTCGGCCATGGCCTGAATGGCCGGCGCCTGATAGTCCACCAGCACTGGCTGAGATATTCCCCAGACGCGGAATGACAACTCGACTGTCGGCGGGGCCATGGCGCGCAGGTACGACTCGAACAGCCGGGCAATCTCGCGGGGGTCCTGGTCGGGTACCATACGCATCGAGACCTTGGCCGCCGCCCGCGCCGGGATGACCGTCTTTTTGCCCTCGCCGGTAAAGCCGCCCGGCAGGCCGTGGATGTCGAAGGTGGGCCGCACGCTCGCCCGCTCCAGCGTGCCAAAGCCCTCCTCGCCGGCCAGGGCCGGCGCGCCGGTCAGGTGGCGAGCCATCTCGTCAGTGACAGGTACCTGGGCCAGCAACGCCCGCTCCTCGGCGTCCAGGGGACGCACCCGGTCGTAAAAGCCAGGGATGAGCACACGGTGGGTCGCCGGGTCCTGGCAGGCGGCCAGCAGCCGCACCAGCACGTTGAAGGGATTGTCCACCGCCCCGCCAAAGGTCCCCGAGTGTAGGTCGTGGGCCGGGCCGCGCACCTCGATCTCCAGGTAGCAGTTGCCCCGCACGCCGTACATGATCAATGGCGTCTGGGGGTCCAGGCAAGCCTCGTCGCAGATCAACACCGCGTCGGCGGCCAACGCCTGCCGCCGTTGGCGCAGCACGCGCGCCAGGCTCTCGCCAAGGATTTCTTCCTCGCCTTCGAATACAATCTTGAGGTTGATCGGCAGCCGGCCGGCCGTTTTGAGATACGCCTCCGCCGCAGCCAACACGGCGAACAGCTGCCCCTTGTCGTCCGACGCGCCCCGGCAAAACAGATCATCGCCGTGTAGCGTCGGCTCGAAGGGCGGCGTGCGCCACTCGTCCAACGGATCGACCGGCTGGACGTCATAGTGGCCGTAGGCCAGCAGCGTCGGCGCACCCTCGGCGCCCAGCCACGCGCCATAGACCACCGGCGCGCCAGCGGTGGCGATCACCTCGACCTCGGGCATCCCCATCCCACGCAGGTAGGCCGCCAGCCAGTCCGCCGCCCGGCGTATGTCGGGCGCGTGCCCGGCCAACGTGCTCACACTGGGGATACGCAGCAGGTCGAACAACGCTTCCAGGTGCATCGAGCGGTGCTCGCGGGCATAGGTCAACACAACATCAAGCATACGCTCCACCTACTCTGTAATCCACGGCAGCCCGGCCACCGCCGTGCTGCGCTGCTCCGGGTCGGTGTGGACGTTGATCACCGCCGGCAGGCCCGAATCGAAAGCGCGCCGGATGGCGGGCGCGATGTCCTCCACGCGCTCGACGAACTCGCCGTAGCCGCCCAGGGCGCGGGCCATCTCGTCGTAGCGCACCGCGCCGAGCTGGGTGGCGACGATGCGCTCCTCGCCAAAGCGCCGCCGCTGGCCGTCGCGCACCTCACCCCAGCCCTCGTCGTTGGCCACGACGACCACGATGGGCAGGTTGTGTCGAACAGCCGTGTCGAACTCTATGGCGCACAGCCCGAAGGAGCCATCGCCCATCAAGGCCACCACCGGCTGGTCGGGATGGGCCAGCTTGGCGGCCAGGGCGTAGGCCACGCCCACCCCCAGGTGGGCCGCGCTGCCCACCCAGGTCACGCCGCCGGGCGCGTTGGCGTCGAGATACTGAATGCCAAAGGCGCCGCTGTAGCCGCCGTCCACGATCTTGATCGCCTCGCGGGGCAGACAGCGGGCCAGCTCTTGTACCAACTGGATGGTGTGCATCAGCCTGTCCTTGGGCCGCTCGTCGAGTTTCGCCCCGGCGGCCGTCTCCTGGCGCATGACCAGCAGCGCGCCCCGGGCGCGGGCCGGCCAGCCCGGGTCCATGGCCCACCCCTGGACGTTCGGCAGTTCGGCCAGCAGTTGACGCAGCACCTGCCCGGCGTCGGCGTGGATGCCGACGTGGATGGGCCGGTTCTTGCCGATGGCTTCGGGCGCGATGTCCACCTGGACGACCCTGGCCTCGCGGTCGAACAGCGGGAACTGGCCAAAGCCGATGGTCCAGTCCAGACGCGTGCCCAGGATGAAAAAGGCGTCGGCCCCGGCGCAGGGCGTGGGATAAAAGCCGCAGGCCAGCGGGTGATCGTCGGGCACCAGGCCGCGGGCCAGGTTGCGGGTCAGGATGGGGATGCCGGTCGCTTCGACGAATTGTAGCAGCTCGGCCCCCGCGCCGGCCCAAAAGACGCCGCTGCCGGCGACGATGAGTGGTTTCTTGGCCTTGCTCAGGACGTCCAATGCCTGGCGCACCAGCGCCGGATCGGCCAGTGGGCGCGATTCGACGCGATAGCCCTGCGGCCAGGTGATTTCACTCTCCTCGACTGTGGCGCCCAGCAGCTCCAGCGGAAAGTCGAGGAACACCGGGCCGGGTCGCCCGGTGGTGGCATAACGGACGGCGGTGGCCGCGTACTCGGGCAGGCGTTTCAGATCGAAACAGGTGCGCTGCCACTTGGTGACGGGCCGCAGCAGGCGAAGCTCGTCGACGGCCTGCATCACGCCCACGTCGCGGCCCTCCAGCGAGCCCTGGGCGCAGACGATAATCATGGGCACCTGGGCCTCGCAGGCCACTTCGATGCCGGGGAAGGCGTTGACCAGTCCCGGCGCGGCGTCCACCGTCACCAGCGCCGGCCTGCCCGTGAAACGCGCCCAGGCGTCGGCCATGTGGGCGGCGTTCATCTCGTGGCGCACGTCGACGACGGTGAGGCCCTCGTCCAGGCAGGCATCCACGAGCTGATAGTTGTGGCCGCCGACGATGGTAAAGCAGTGGGTCACGCCCGCCCGGGCCAGGGTGCGCACCACCAGCCCGCCGCCGGTCAGGCGGCCCTTTTGCCCGCCGGCCTGGACCGCGCCGCGCGTCACCTTTTGGATGAACTGGACGTATTCTTCGTCGGGCATCTGGTTGCGCAGGCCGACCAGCCCGGTGCGGTCCGGCAGGCCGGCCCGGCGGCGCAGCGGCGGCTTGTCGGCGTCGGCCACCTCCAGGATGGCATCCACCACCAGGGCCGGGTCGGTGGAATGCTCCCAGCCGGCCTTCATCTCGGCGCCCATGTGCGAGGCCCAGGCGTAATAGGGGCTGTCGGGCTTGACGTTTTTCAGCGCGCCGTCGATGGCGTCGCGGGGCATGGCCGTCTTGAACATGCCGCACGGCTCGATGATCGTCACTTTGAGACCAAAGGGCGAGACCTCGTGCCACAGCACCTCGGAGAAACCCTCGACGGCGTGTTTGGCCGCCGTGTAGAGGCCCTGGAAGGGGAAACCCACTTTGCCGCTGTCGGACGAGAGGTTGATGATGTGGCCCTCGCCGCGCTGGCGCATGTGGGGCAACACGGCCTTGGTGACGGCCATGACGCCCAGGGCGTTGACGTCCATCACCAGGCGGACCTGGCCCATGCTCGCTTCCTCAATCGGCCCGCCGTGGCCCACGCCGGCGTTGTTGACCAGCACGTCGATCTTGCCAAAGCGGTCCAGCGCGGCGCCCACCGCCGCCTCGATCTCGTCGTCGCGGGTCACGTCGAGCTGGGCCTTGAGCAGCAGCGATGGGTCGGGCGCGGTTAGATGATCCAGGGTGTTCACGTTGCGGTCGGTGGCCACGACGGCGTCGCCCCGGTCCAGGGCGCGCTGGGCCAGCAGCGCGCCAAAGCCGGTGGCGCAGCCGGTGATGAACCAAACTCTAGCACTCATACCATCCTCCTTTGTAGGGCAAATTGGCAATTTGCTTTGTGGGGCAAATTGGCAATTTGCCCTACTTGTGAGCGTGGCGCAGCGGGTATTTACTCAACGCCCAGGCGCCCAGCAGCAGGGCCAGGATCGGCGAGCCGCCCATCATAAAGCGGATGCCCCACACGGCGCTGTCCGGCTGCACCGCCAGGTTCGGGTCGTAGCGGGTGAGGGTAAAGACGACGCTGTACAGGATGCCCTGGAAGGAGAACGCCAGTTTGATGATGCCGCCGTTGATGCCAAAGAAAATGCCCTCGCGCCGCTCGCCGGTCCGCGCCGCGTCGTCGTCGATCACCTCGGTGAGCATGACGATGGGCAGCATCATGAACCCGGCCAGCCCCGGCGCGATGAGGGTCGTGCCGATCAGGCCGGTGTAGAAATCGTTGGCCAGCATGATGATCAACAAACCGGGGATGAACAGGAAGAAGGAATAGATCCAGGCCCGGCGCACGCCAATGCGCGGCGTGATCTTGTTCCACAGGATCAACAGCGGCACGCACAACAAAAAGGGCACGGCCAGCAGGATCGCTTCCTGGTCGCCGGCGCCCATCATCGCGCCGAACACCGGGGCCTCGCCCTGGATTTGAAGCACGTATTTGCGCCAGAAGGGCAGTGTGGCCGGCAGCACGACGAACAGGTACTCTTTGGCCAGGTTGGCGACGATGTACCAGCGGAAGGGCCGGCTGCTGAGGCAGATTTTGAGCGATTCCCAGACACCCATCGACTCGCCGGTCATGTGCGCCGGGTCCTCCTTGGCGCCGATGACCGAGATCAGGTAGCCGACCGCCGTAAAGGCGCCGATGACGATGCCCATGGTCACAAAACCCAGCTCCTCGGACAGGATCGGCGCCAGGATGAAGGCCAACAACAGGGCGATGACGGCCAGGCCTTCTCGCACGGCGGCCAGCCCGGAGCGCTCCTTCAGCTCGGTGGCCAGCTCGGTAAAGAGTGAATTGTAGGCCATGATGACCAGGGTGTAGATGGTGTCGTAGAGGAACAAAAAGATGAAAAAGTAGGAAGCGGTGAGCCAGGCGGCATTGCGGGGCGGCGTCCATAGCAAAAAGAAGGACAGGCCCAGGGGGATGGCGCCAAACAGGATGTAGGGGATGCGGCGGCCCATCTTGGAGCGGGTGCGGTCGCTGATGTTGCCCATCAGAGGGTCGTTGACGGCGTTCCACAGGCCAAAGATGAACCATATGACGCCGGCCAGCGCCACGTTCAGGCCAACGACGTCGATGTAAAAGAACTGGATGCGGTTGTTGAACACCTGCTGGACCACGGTGTTGGCAAAGTTGCCCATGCCGTAGGTCCACTTTTTCCACGTTTTCATGTGATCTCCTCCCTCCTGCCAGGTTTTTGGTTCTCTCAAGACGTGGTGCGTGGTATTCAACGCACGCGTCACGCACCCCGCATCACGGCAATTCTAACATGCGACGGATATGGTCGTGCAGAAAAGCCTTGAAGGCTACAATCTGCTCCGGCTCAAAGGGGTCGGCGTGGGCCACATTCCAGGGGATCGGCCCGCCGGTAAAATAGCCGTACAGCATCCAGGTAAAGCTGATGAGGAACAGCCGGGCATCCGGCCCGTCGGCGCGGATGGCGCCGGCGGCGCGGGCGCGCTCCAGCAGGTTGCGGACCATCTCGTAGAGGGGCAGCGAATAGTCCACTTCGATCTCGTCGAAACGGAATTCACGCTCCAGCCAGCGGCGTACCCACAGCCGGGGGACCTCCGGGTGCGCCAGGGTCATATCGATCAGGCTGTCCACCAGCCGCTCCAGCAGGTTGCGCAGGGCGACGGGGTCGTGGACGACTGCGTCGTCCACAAAGCCGGTAAAGCGGGAGACCAGCTCAAATTCTTGGAGAAAGAGGCGGTGAAAGACCTTACGGTACAGCTCTTGTTTGCTGCCGGTGTGGTAGTTGATGGTCGAGATATTCAGGCCGACGGCCTCGGCCAGGGCGCGGGTGGAGACGCCGTGGTAGCCGTGCTCGGCAAAGAGCACGGTGGCGGCTTCGAGGATTCGCTCCAGGCTATCACTGCTGGTCTGCTCACCATCTGACAAAGCCACAGCGCTCTCCGTCAAACGATTGATTGAGCAACGAGGAAATTATAGATCAGGTGAGGTGAATTGTCAAGCCAACCCCGGGTCCGCTCTTGGTACCGTGACTTATTTTTCGGCCACTCGGCCCAAAAACCAAGTGGAGAGCCCGCTGTTGGCCCAGCGCTTGACCATAACGATATGGGACACCATTTTGATGTCCAGGGCAGTTTCAATCTCCTGATCGAGATTCTGTGGGTTCAGACTCGTCACTACCACCAATCGATCCTTCCACCCCTTGTGTTTCAATCTCCTGATCGAGATTCTGTGGGTTCAGACCTCAATGTTGACCGATGTGCGCGTTTTGTGGTTGTTGTTTCAATCTCCTGATCGAGATTCTGTGGGTTCAGACCAAGTTCCTGGTCGGGTTATTGTAGGGGGAGTCATGGTTTCAATCTCCTGATCGAGATTCTGTGGGTTCAGACATATGGGCCACACCCGGAAGGAGCTCACGATGAAAAGTTTCAATCTCCTGATCGAGATTCTGTGGGTTCAGACCCTGGGATGGCTGGCTGCTGAGGGGCTCTCTCCCGCGTTTCAATCTCCTGATCGAGATTCTGTGGGTTCAGACCTGAACCGTGACGTGTTGGAGGAACAAGAGGAGCAGGTTTCAATCTCCTGATCGAGATTCTGTGGGTTCAGACCATACACCGATAGCGCGAGCTGTGGCTGGTGAAACACGGTTTCAATCTCCTGATCGAGATTCTGTGGGTTCAGACTCTGGAAGGTATGCCGCAATCGCCGGGGCCTTGTGGTTTCAATCTCCTGATCGAGATTCTGTGGGTTCAGACTTTCTCCCTCACCATATGATGTAACTTCCGATGCAGGTTTCAATCTCCTGATCGAGATTCTGTGGGTTCAGACGGATTAGCTCAGGTCGAACTTCTTTTCTATCCAGCGGGTTTCAATCTCCTGATCGAGATTCTGTGGGTTCAGACCATGCAGTATTTCTTGGCCCGCGTTACGGCCGTATACAGGGTTTCAATCTCCTGATCGAGATTCTGTGGGTTCAGACCAAGTGACCTGGGGCAGCGTATCGGACACGGACCTGGTTTCAATCTCCTGATCGAGATTCTGTGGGTTCAGACCAGCGCATCCAGCGCCACAGCCACCGCGCCAGGTGAGTTTCAATCTCCTGATCGAGATTCTGTGGGTTCAGACCCTGACCGACATGCCCATACCACGGGCCACGCGGTAGTTTCAATCTCCTGATCGAGATTCTGTGGGTTCAGACGCGTGATGTGGTCTGAGATGTTGTCGGCGGTCACATGTTTCAATCTCCTGATCGAGATTCTGTGGGTTCAGACTATACTTAAAAATTTCGACGGGCAACGCAAGTCAGAAATGTTTCAATCTCCTGATCGAGATTCTGTGGGTTCAGACATGATGAGGTGCTATGTGACTGAAACTATCGAGCTCAGTTTCAATCTCCTGATCGAGATTCTGTGGGTTCAGACCATCAACAACACCACCAGGGCCGAGATGATTGCTGCGTTTCAATCTCCTGATCGAGATTCTGTGGGTTCAGACTATGCTGAGCCACAGATCGAAATGCTTGACGAGTTTGGCGTTTCAATCTCCTGATCGAGATTCTGTGGGTTCAGACTCAGGCCCCATTGCATAGCCCGCCTGAGCCACAGGCCAAAGAGTGTTTCAATCTCCTGATCGAGATTCTGTGGGTTCAGACTTCATGGTGTAGAGATGTTTCAATGCTGCTGACAATGGTTTCAATCTCCTGATCGAGATTCTGTGGGTTCAGACGTGTAGACGAACCGCTCGGAGCCAATCAGCACGAGTTTCAATCTCCTGATCGAGATTCTGTGGGTTCAGACGCTGCCGCAGATAATGCCGGTTTCCCGCTGCGCCTGTTTCAATCTCCTGATCGAGATTCTGTGGGTTCAGACAAAATTCACAGCGGCTTTGGCCGCATCGTCGAGTGAGTTTCAATCTCCTGATCGAGATTCTGTGGGTTCAGACTCCGAGCAGATGTTCAGACACACATAAACGAGCTCAGTTTCAATCTCCTGATCGAGATTCTGTGGGTTCAGACTTCCTCACAGTTGAAGATCAGGCCAGCCAGATCGTTGTTTCAATCTCCTGATCGAGATTCTGTGGGTTCAGACGATGATAGAGGCGGCCTTGTTTGCGACCAGGTCGTGTTTCAATCTCCTGATCGAGATTCTGTGGGTTCAGACTTGTAGAGATACAAACTGGCAAGAAGTACAACAACAGGTTTCAATCTCCTGATCGAGATTCTGTGGGTTCAGACTTCGTTTATGCGTGCCGCATCCTGCTGATCCAGCTGTTTCAATCTCCTGATCGAGATTCTGTGGGTTCAGACCCGTAATCCAGCGCCAGCCAATGCGTCCATCCATGAGTTTCAATCTCCTGATCGAGATTCTGTGGGTTCAGACCAGCATATCATCGAGGCGCTCAATCTCAAGCTGTCGGTTTCAATCTCCTGATCGAGATTCTGTGGGTTCAGACCATGATTGAGGACTTGCTCAATCGGCTGGCCTGTACGTTTCAATCTCCTGATCGAGATTCTGTGGGTTCAGACTCTTGAGTATCTGCCGTTCTGATTTTCACATCCTGAGTTTCAATCTCCTGATCGAGATTCTGTGGGTTCAGACTGAATTCCTAGACTGGCTCAAGTCGGCTATGGATAGGGTTTCAATCTCCTGATCGAGATTCTGTGGGTTCAGACCCGATTTGCGGCGTTCATCATCTCGTCCGAAATGGCCGTTTCAATCTCCTGATCGAGATTCTGTGGGTTCAGACTTTTACGAATTCCATCATAACAATGATTTAGTGCTTGTTTCAATCTCCTGATCGAGATTCTGTGGGTTCAGACTCGATCAGGATGATTGCGCCGCCGACCCATTCTGAGTTTCAATCTCCTGATCGAGATTCTGTGGGTTCAGACTCCGCCGTATGGAACAGGCTACAGGCCGCGTGCTATGAGTTTCAATCTCCTGATCGAGATTCTGTGGGTTCAGACAACGCCTTTCGGTGCGGGCAGTATTCGCCTGCCCTGGTTTCAATCTCCTGATCGAGATTCTGTGGGTTCAGACGCAGTATGTCATCGAGGCGCTCAATCTCAAGCTGCCGGTTTCAATCTCCTGATCGAGATTCTGTGGGTTCAGACGTGGCGGAGCGATCCGGGTTGCGATCATCGACGCAGTTTCAATCTCCTGATCGAGATTCTGTGGGTTCAGACCCACATCGCCGAAAGCGAGGCGGAGGATTACGTCTGGTTTCAATCTCCTGATCGAGATTCTGTGGGTTCAGACGACATGATTCCTCCATCATCATGGCCCTGTGATAGTGTTTCAATCTCCTGATCGAGATTCTGTGGGTTCAGACGACGACGAGAGCCTGCTGGCGCGGCTTCTGGCCCTCGTTTCAATCTCCTGATCGAGATTCTGTGGGTTCAGACGTGGCCCGGTCGCAGTTCATGGAGTCCTACGAGAAAGTTTCAATCTCCTGATCGAGATTCTGTGGGTTCAGACGCAAAATGTCTACTCAGGAAAGGAGGACGTTTATCTGTTTCAATCTCCTGATCGAGATTCTGTGGGTTCAGACCTCCTTCCAGCGGCGACAGGAACTCGCCGCAGACCTGTTTCAATCTCCTGATCGAGATTCTGTGGGTTCAGACTACAACATGGCCCTGAATGACCAGCTCGAGCTGGAGTTTCAATCTCCTGATCGAGATTCTGTGGGTTCAGACCCTGATCCCGCTGGCGAACAGTTCAGCGCATGAGCAGTTTCAATCTCCTGATCGAGATTCTGTGGGTTCAGACTGTTTGAGAACAGGGCACAGCAAGATGGGAAAGCCGGTTTCAATCTCCTGATCGAGATTCTGTGGGTTCAGACCCAGGGGTTTTCAACCGCCGGAAAACGCAAAGTGCTTGTTTCAATCTCCTGATCGAGATTCTGTGGGTTCAGACTCAAACAAGGAGAGACCGATGACCCGCCTGACCAAGGGTTTCAATCTCCTGATCGAGATTCTGTGGGTTCAGACCAGGAGATCACCAATCGCCTCCGCGGTCTCATTGAAGTTTCAATCTCCTGATCGAGATTCTGTGGGTTCAGACCTCATTGGCCTTGTCCTCAGACGTATAAGCGGCAAGGTTTCAATCTCCTGATCGAGATTCTGTGGGTTCAGACCTGACTGGTATCCTGTCTGACAACTTGTGGCAATTTGTTTCAATCTCCTGATCGAGATTCTGTGGGTTCAGACTTCGGCTGGTCCATGAGTTTGCTCCAGAAGTTGCCGCAGTTTCAATCTCCTGATCGAGATTCTGTGGGTTCAGACCAAGCTGGCCAAGGCCAGGAAGAAGCGCAAGCTGAGTTTCAATCTCCTGATCGAGATTCTGTGGGTTCAGACTCTGGCTCTGTCTGGTTTGATGACGTTGGCCTTGAGGCTGTTTCAATCTCCTGATCGAGATTCTGTGGGTTCAGACTATTGTTTGCTTCAGCGTTTTGCCATGTCAATCAAGGTTTCAATCTCCTGATCGAGATTCTGTGGGTTCAGACCAGGCCATGGATCACGGAGCTTGCTAGCCGCCAACTCGTTTCAATCTCCTGATCGAGATTCTGTGGGTTCAGACGAGTATCTTCCGACCGGTTTCAGTTGGTTTCTTGAAGTTTCAATCTCCTGATCGAGATTCTGTGGGTTCAGACATGCTCCAACGAAGCAGGAGCTCACCGGCGCGGTACGTTTCAATCTCCTGATCGAGATTCTGTGGGTTCAGACGACAGACTCGCACCTGGCCCATGTAGAGATCACCTACGTTTCAATCTCCTGATCGAGATTCTGTGGGTTCAGACTTCTTGGCGGCTAAAACCAAAACCGCTACTTTTGTGGTTTCAATCTCCTGATCGAGATTCTGTGGGTTCAGACACATCGATACGAGCTCCTCTGCACCGGTCTCCCAAGTGTTTCAATCTCCTGATCGAGATTCTGTGGGTTCAGACATTGCCATTCCTGGGCCTCGCCCATGTGTTCCGCCTGTTTCAATCTCCTGATCGAGATTCTGTGGGTTCAGACCTGGAGCAGGCGTGGCGGGAGGCTGGCTACAGCCAGGTTTCAATCTCCTGATCGAGATTCTGTGGGTTCAGACCGGCACTTCGAGACCTGACCCGCGCTTTGCATTGCCGTTTCAATCTCCTGATCGAGATTCTGTGGGTTCAGACTTGTGTTCAAGCCACATCATCCTGATGTGTGTTTGCAGTTTCAATCTCCTGATCGAGATTCTGTGGGTTCAGACTCGACGCCGCCCGTGCCGCCGCAGGCGTGGCACTCGTTTCAATCTCCTGATCGAGATTCTGTGGGTTCAGACTCGGCGCCGACTACAGGGCGTCGAACGGCAACGGCCTGTTTCAATCTCCTGATCGAGATTCTGTGGGTTCAGACGACTGGTGGGCTAGCTTCTAGGGCGTGCGCGAGGGCGGTTTCAATCTCCTGATCGAGATTCTGTGGGTTCAGACATGGAGCATGAACCTGCAACAGAAAGCCTCCTTAGGTTTCAATCTCCTGATCGAGATTCTGTGGGTTCAGACGACGAGGCCGTGGCGCTGGGCTACAACGCCACCGTCTGTTTCAATCTCCTGATCGAGATTCTGTGGGTTCAGACGCGCGACCAGTAGACGATGCCGAGGCCGAACCACTCGTTTCAATCTCCTGATCGAGATTCTGTGGGTTCAGACTCGTGGAGGATAAATCAGACGCTCCAGCCATCACGGCGTTTCAATCTCCTGATCGAGATTCTGTGGGTTCAGACGCAGATGGCCTATCGCCATGCTGATACTGCCATGCCGTTTCAATCTCCTGATCGAGATTCTGTGGGTTCAGACTTCGTCTTTCTTCTATTCCCGCCGTCTTATTTTTCGTTTCAATCTCCTGATCGAGATTCTGTGGGTTCAGACCCTCACAAATGGATGGTGATGTGCGTGGCGGTGTTGTTTCAATCTCCTGATCGAGATTCTGTGGGTTCAGACTCCTGTCATAGTGTGCCTTTGACGGGTGAAACTGGTGAGTTTCAATCTCCTGATCGAGATTCTGTGGGTTCAGACCTGACAATTCCATGATGCCTCCCGAATGCAAATAAAGTTTCAATCTCCTGATCGAGATTCTGTGGGTTCAGACTTACATATCAAAATCGAGTATGAGAAAAAAGAAAGGTTTCAATCTCCTGATCGAGATTCTGTGGGTTCAGACTTCGAGTTCCACTTTGCGGGCCGGTGGCGGCGAAACCGGTTTCAATCTCCTGATCGAGATTCTGTGGGTTCAGACTCCTCACTCATCTTCACCTCCATCTCCAGTTCTCGAAGTTTCAATCTCCTGATCGAGATTCTGTGGGTTCAGACTACCTGATCACGTCTGAGGACGGCGCACGGCTGCTCGTTTCAATCTCCTGATCGAGATTCTGTGGGTTCAGACTCCATGTCCTCCTCGTCGTTTGGCGCGTCGAAGGAGAAGTTTCAATCTCCTGATCGAGATTCTGTGGGTTCAGACCATCCTGAAAGATGCTGCGGCAGACGCGGGAGTGTTGTTTCAATCTCCTGATCGAGATTCTGTGGGTTCAGACTACACGATCCCGGTCGTGAACGGCGGCCAGCTCCGAGTTTCAATCTCCTGATCGAGATTCTGTGGGTTCAGACTAGAACTGGAGCCGGTGATCGTGCGGTAGGTATAGGCGTTTCAATCTCCTGATCGAGATTCTGTGGGTTCAGACCGGGTCAGCACCTCGCCCAGGCTCAGTATCTTGAAGGTTTCAATCTCCTGATCGAGATTCTGTGGGTTCAGACCGTTGCCCTGGTCGCCCAGTCCGCCACCTGCGCCATGTTTCAATCTCCTGATCGAGATTCTGTGGGTTCAGACAACGATGAGCAGTAGCGCCCGTCGGAGCACCAACATGGTTTCAATCTCCTGATCGAGATTCTGTGGGTTCAGACATTGGCACGGAGGTGCACTGTGATGATGAAATGCAAGTTTCAATCTCCTGATCGAGATTCTGTGGGTTCAGACTGGAGCTCTACAGCATATGAGGAATCTATCGAAGGTTTGTTTCAATCTCCTGATCGAGATTCTGTGGGTTCAGACTTATCTGGCAGGCTCACCACGCGCCCGCGCCTGCCAGTTTCAATCTCCTGATCGAGATTCTGTGGGTTCAGACCACCAGGCTCTGCTCATTCAATTCGCCCGTCCAGTAGTTTCAATCTCCTGATCGAGATTCTGTGGGTTCAGACCCGTGCAATGTCGAAACAGGCATTGCGGGCATACGTGTTTCAATCTCCTGATCGAGATTCTGTGGGTTCAGACGCTCTCTCCCGAACAACTGGCCCAAATCCACGAAAAGTTTCAATCTCCTGATCGAGATTCTGTGGGTTCAGACCATCTGGAGGCCATTTGTGACTGATCCGCATCTATCAGTTTCAATCTCCTGATCGAGATTCTGTGGGTTCAGACTACACCCACAACCAGAACAGGCTTTGCTAGACGGAAACGTTTCAATCTCCTGATCGAGATTCTGTGGGTTCAGACCAGGGAAGGGATACGATGTATTGATCATCGATTCCCTGTTTCAATCTCCTGATCGAGATTCTGTGGGTTCAGACTGGGCAGGCAGCAGGGCGCGAGCCCTGCGAACATCAAGTTTCAATCTCCTGATCGAGATTCTGTGGGTTCAGACCGCGGATCGACCAGCACCTGGCCTACGTAGGTGGGCTGTTTCAATCTCCTGATCGAGATTCTGTGGGTTCAGACGGCACGTGTCCGGCGGCTGTTCGTTCTTGCCGGCAAGTTTCAATCTCCTGATCGAGATTCTGTGGGTTCAGACCATCGTGCAGTTGTCCGCGCTCGATGCCCTCGATGTCGTTTCAATCTCCTGATCGAGATTCTGTGGGTTCAGACACGATGTGCTAATTTTTTCGCCATAGTGCGATTTCGGTTTCAATCTCCTGATCGAGATTCTGTGGGTTCAGACTTGACGAAGAGCCTTCATGTGGTGAAGGAGGGTAGTTTCAATCTCCTGATCGAGATTCTGTGGGTTCAGACCCAACATCAAGGTGCTGGCTGGCAAGATCGGCTCAGGTTTCAATCTCCTGATCGAGATTCTGTGGGTTCAGACGAGACAAGTACCGGCCTCACATGGCCGGATTGCCCACGTTTCAATCTCCTGATCGAGATTCTGTGGGTTCAGACGACTGGCAGTTCAGTCTGGAGAATGGCAGCGCAGTCGTTTCAATCTCCTGATCGAGATTCTGTGGGTTCAGACATTGCGGTTCTACGCAGTTCTGCAAGTAGAATGGCGAGTTTCAATCTCCTGATCGAGATTCTGTGGGTTCAGACTGGCCTTTCTCGCCCTGGCCCGCACGGCCAGTCGGTAGTTTCAATCTCCTGATCGAGATTCTGTGGGTTCAGACGTTGCCAGTTCCGCTGGCGTGTGAATCAAGTTTCTGTTTCAATCTCCTGATCGAGATTCTGTGGGTTCAGACCAGGTGCGCGAGTGTGTCCAGGCCGAGCTCGAGCGGTTTCAATCTCCTGATCGAGATTCTGTGGGTTCAGACCATTTCGTATCTGATCATGTCTTCACCCGGATACCGGTTTCAATCTCCTGATCGAGATTCTGTGGGTTCAGACGTCTACTGGCGGTTCGGATACCGCACAACAACTCAGGTTTCAATCTCCTGATCGAGATTCTGTGGGTTCAGACCGCGTCTGCCTGGACGGGTCTTCCAGGTATGTTCGGAAGTTTCAATCTCCTGATCGAGATTCTGTGGGTTCAGACCAGGCCATCACAGCGATGGCCCAGGCCATGCACCAGTTTCAATCTCCTGATCGAGATTCTGTGGGTTCAGACGCAGACCGTATTCGAGGAGGTGAAAATGAGTGAGGAGTTTCAATCTCCTGATCGAGATTCTGTGGGTTCAGACCCGTTGCCCTGGTTGCCCAGTCGGCCACTCGCGCCATGTTTCAATCTCCTGATCGAGATTCTGTGGGTTCAGACATTTAAGCGCCCTGCCGTCCCGGATCATCGATCCCGTGTTTCAATCTCCTGATCGAGATTCTGTGGGTTCAGACCCAGCGGAATCGTCGGGTAGGTGGGAAGAACTCGAAGTTTCAATCTCCTGATCGAGATTCTGTGGGTTCAGACACTGTTCGCGGTCGCCATACGGGCCGTTTCGAGTTTGTTTCAATCTCCTGATCGAGATTCTGTGGGTTCAGACTTCATCATCCTGTGGCCTGGCGTAGAAGCCAATGAGTTTCAATCTCCTGATCGAGATTCTGTGGGTTCAGACTAGAACTGGAGCCGGTGATCGTGCGGTAGGTATAGGCGTTTCAATCTCCTGATCGAGATTCTGTGGGTTCAGACTCGGATTCGAGGGCCTGGTGTACGATGGCTTTAGCAGGGAGTTTCAATCTCCTGATCGAGATTCTGTGGGTTCAGACTCTGATGCGAGCAAGCTGGATGCGGTCGTGAAGCAAGTTTCAATCTCCTGATCGAGATTCTGTGGGTTCAGACACAAAGCGGCGTCAAGAGCGCCGCGGATACTCGGCGTTTCAATCTCCTGATCGAGATTCTGTGGGTTCAGACTCGATTTTGTGCTTGACCAAACCTCCACACGCGCATGGGGTTTCAATCTCCTGATCGAGATTCTGTGGGTTCAGACTCGGATATTGCCCGCGCTGCCCGACCGACAAGGAGGTTTCAATCTCCTGATCGAGATTCTGTGGGTTCAGACGCCCATTATGCCGACGTTGGCGATCCCGGCCTGGGCCGTGTTTCAATCTCCTGATCGAGATTCTGTGGGTTCAGACTATGTAGAAATGCCACCTTCCTGTCAAACACTTCGGGTGTTTCAATCTCCTGATCGAGATTCTGTGGGTTCAGACCAGAGTTTGAGGAGGGAAACATGCCAAGACGAAGAGTTTCAATCTCCTGATCGAGATTCTGTGGGTTCAGACTTCGCGTTGAAAGACTGGGTTATTTTTCCGAGTGCTGGTTTCAATCTCCTGATCGAGATTCTGTGGGTTCAGACGCAGATCGAACTGTATCCGACGCAGTTTGAATTCCTGTTTCAATCTCCTGATCGAGATTCTGTGGGTTCAGACATTCCCAGCAGCAGAGAGAGCGGCCACGAGCCAGCCGTTTCAATCTCCTGATCGAGATTCTGTGGGTTCAGACGCCTGGATCGACGAGCACCGCGTACTCAGCGCGCCAGTTTCAATCTCCTGATCGAGATTCTGTGGGTTCAGACGCCCAGTCCAAAACGGCATGGTCTGCATCTTCCCAGTTTCAATCTCCTGATCGAGATTCTGTGGGTTCAGACTGGATGGAAACGCCTATCTGTGGCTGGCGACTGATGTTTCAATCTCCTGATCGAGATTCTGTGGGTTCAGACCCTGGTCAAACGCATCGACTCGTTCATCAACAACATGTTTCAATCTCCTGATCGAGATTCTGTGGGTTCAGACTCTTGGCTTGGACGCCAACCAGAGCCGGCGCGCCAAGTTTCAATCTCCTGATCGAGATTCTGTGGGTTCAGACTTCCTGCAACATTATGAGTTTGTTATAGGTGAAATTGTTTCAATCTCCTGATCGAGATTCTGTGGGTTCAGACAGCAGGTGTGCCTATTCTAGCGAGCCTGATCCGCCCGTTTCAATCTCCTGATCGAGATTCTGTGGGTTCAGACGTAGTCGTACTGGATGAGTCGTCGCTTTACCAGCGACGTTTCAATCTCCTGATCGAGATTCTGTGGGTTCAGACGACGCTGAAAAGCTACGGCGCTGAAGTGCGCCGGAGTTTCAATCTCCTGATCGAGATTCTGTGGGTTCAGACTAAATTCGACTACGATGCCTTCACCAGCCGCCGACTCAAGTTTCAATCTCCTGATCGAGATTCTGTGGGTTCAGACACCGCGACGCTCATTGGCTTTGGCCACAGACGTATAGTTTCAATCTCCTGATCGAGATTCTGTGGGTTCAGACCATCACCCAGCTCGATTCGGATAACATATCTGGCGCGTTTCAATCTCCTGATCGAGATTCTGTGGGTTCAGACTTGTCCTTCCCTACAGGCTTGTTTCTCTGGAGGTTAAGTTTCAATCTCCTGATCGAGATTCTGTGGGTTCAGACTGCTCGCCGCCGTATCAGCGCGCCGCCGGATGTGGGCACAACGGCCAGGGTCGCTATTTTGTTCATGGCCCATAGGTTGTGTATCATGCAGCGCGCCCTCGTCTTTCGAGCTTTTTGGCGAGCGGCAGGGCCCGCGCAGGGGTGGCTGCCCCTTTCAACGCGCCGCCGGGCCCTCCCAGAGCGCCACACAGCGTTTTGGAGCCCTTTGGGGGCATCCAGGCGCGCGAGCGGGAGCGGGCTTTTCCGCCGGTGCTTTGCCGCTCGCAAAGGGGCGTGGGCCGTTTTTGCCGCCAGGCCACTATTATACCCCCAATGTCAAACAATGTAAACCCGATCTTCCGCCGGCTGCTCCATGCCCACCGTTTCGACCTTTTTCAGGCAGGCTTCACACAGGGCGTAAAAACGCACCCGGTCTTGGGCTTCGTCCAGCACCTTGTCCAGTTTGGCCTGCAGGGTGAGCCGTTCCTTTTCGCTCAGGTAACATTCAAAGAGTGAAAACTGGGTCCACTGGCCAAAGCCGCAGAGGATTTTGTGCACCTTGGTGCGCCGCCGGTCGTTTGGGATGTCGTAGGCGACGACGTAAAAAGCAGTGTGGCCTGGACTCATGTTTTACCTCACGTAACTGCTCAGCCTACCCTCCCGCAGGCTGGAAAACCAACTGAAATCGTTTGCCGGCCTGGATACTTGCCGATTTCTACTCGAAATCACTTCCAGGCCTGCGGGAGGGTGAGCAGTTACTACCTCACGATAAAGGGACGGTATTCCGGCACCTCGGCGGTCAACGTTTTGGCCAGCAGCCGCACCTGTAGCTCCAGACATTTGCGGTAGGTGGCTTTGTAATCAAAGGTGGGATGCTGCACCTCGGTGTTCAGCCGTTCCTCGAATTTGGCCAGGAAGGTCTTGCGCGCCTCATCCTTGAGCCAATAGACGCCAAACTCTTCCCGAAAGTCGCCCGCCTGCAGGATACGATTGTTCACCAGCGTCAGAGCCACACTATCGACGATGACCGGCCGGAACTCTTCCATCAGGTCCAGCGCCAGCGCCGGTTTGCCATATTGCGACGAATGCAAAAAGCCGATGTACGGATCCAGGCCGACCAGTTGCACCGCCGAGGCCACTTTGTTCAGCAGCAGCGTGTAGCCGTAACTCAACAGCGCGTTGACCGGGTCGGTGGGGGGGCGTTTTTTGCGGCCACAAAAACCCAGGTCTTGTTGTAACAGTCTTTGGAAAGCCTCAAAGTAAAAGGCGGCCGCCGCGCCTTCCAGACCCAGCAGGCTGCCCCAGGCGGTGCCGGCCTGCGGCAGGCGCGGGTCGATCGTCTCGTCTGCGGCTCGCTGCACCAGTGGCACCTGATCCAGTACCCCTTTGATGTCGCCGGCCGCTTTGGCCACGGCGTCGTCGGCGCGTTTGCGGTTGGTGCGTAACAACAGCGTGCGCTGGTTGGCCAGTTTGCCCTGCACAAACAGTCGGGCCAGCGCCAGCGAACGCTGCGGATCGTCGTGCCAGCGATGTTGTTGCAGCCGGATCAACGAGTTTTTGGAAAACCCGCCCGCCAACCGCCCTTGAAACTGGCCGTGATAGGAGCAAAAGCAGATATCGGCCCGCTGCTCCAACAGGGCCAGCAGCGCCGGCGTGGTGAGGGTGCTATCACCCTGGACGACGACCTGATCCACCTTGATCAGGGGCAGGCGCACGGTGCGTTTTTCCGTGCCCTTTTTTTTGTCCTCCGGAATGTGGACGACGAGGGTGTCGCCGTCTTTTTTGACGATGCTGCGTTGTTCGGTCAGATACAGGGTGGCCATACGTTTATCCTTCCTCGTCGTCGGTGGAGGCCGGCCGCAGGCCGCTGACGGGCAGATGCTCCCAAAAGGCGCACTCGGTCTCCAGGCCGATAAAGGTGGCCTCCAACCGGCCCACGACGCGCCAGCCTTCGTCTTCCAGACGGCGCACGGTGGCCAGGACGTCGTCGCGGTGGGGGGCCTGCGCCTGGATCAGGCGAAAGTCGTCCCAGCCTTCGGGGGCGTCATCGGCCACGGGGGCGTAATAGATGTAGCCGATTTCGGCGCAGGGCAGGAGAGCCAGGTCGCCCTCTCGATCCAGAATCAGCCACACCTGTCCGCCGCGCTCGCCGGCCTGAAAGGTGAGAAAACCCGGTCGCCAGCCGCGCCAGCGGACGATGGGATAGGCGCCGGCCACACCTGTGGTGTGAGGGTTGTACATGGTGACGCTGCCTCCTTGAACGTATCTGTTTGCCGCAGAGCCCGCGGAGAACGCAGAAAATCTGGAAAATCATTTCCCCCAACAAGTTGGGGGCTCCGGCCAGTGCAACCACTCGCCGCCCGACTATCCGAGTAACTGGCTGACCTCGCGGGGCAGACAGATCGGCTCCAGGCTGCAATCGTGGCATTTGGCCCGCTTTTCCGTCGGCGGCGGCATTTCGCCTGCCTGCAGCAGGGCAAAGGCGCGGGCCACGCTGGCCTGGGTCTGCTGGCGCAGTTGAGCAGTGAACTCGACCCGCTCGCGGCGGCGGTTGCCAAAGTAAAAGACGTAACCGTACGAGGCCACACTCAAACGTTCATCCGGCGCGCTGGCCTGGGGCTCGTCGGCGGCCAGCCGTTCTTCCAGGCAGAGGGCCTGCGCACACAGTTGCACGTGATCGTTGAGCCAGCGGCCCATGCGTCCACGTTTGTATTCGACGGGCACGAGCTGGTTATCCACCTCTTCCAACACGTCGATAAAACCAACCAGGCGCAGCGCGTCCGAGTAGACATAGACGCGGCGGTGGATCTCTTTATCCCCCTCGCGTTCGCGCCCGGCAGTGTGGGCGCGCTCGTGACGCAGGGTGCCATCCAGCACCGGCGCGTTGACCTCCATCTCGCCCTGGACGAACATGAGCCAGAAGCGGCGGGCGCAGTATTCGAGCTGGTTCAGCATGGAGATGGGCAAATAGTCCATTGGTTTGTTGGTCCGTTAGTCATTTGGTCGGATGGTCGGATAGTCGTTTGGTCGGGTGGTCGTTTAGTCGGATAGTTGGATAGTCGTTTGGTCAGACCAGGCGACGACCCGACTCCCCGACTACCCGACTACCCGACTACCCGACTACCCGACTACCCGACGACATTGGCCCATGCCCTGGGCGGTTTTGTAACCCACGCCGCTGTAGAAGGCAAAATCGGCCAACAGGTTGAGCTGACAACGAAAACGATCCGCTTGTTCACCCCGGCCCATGAGTTTATACGTGACCTGGCCCAAAAAGCCCACCTGCGGCGAGCGGCCAAAGTGTTGCATCCTGGTTTCGATGTGATATTGTTTGACGACCACATTCTCGGCGACGTATGCTAACAAGTCCTCGTCCAGAAACAGTTCGGGGAAGGTGAAGGTGTTCCACCTTTTCCACAGGCTACGAAAGACCAGGTCTGGTTCGGGCAGCGGCACCATCTTGAGGCCCCAGGCCTGGCGGCCAAAACTAAAAACGGTGGGCGAGCCAAAGTCGAGGTCGATCTCGTCCTGGGGTTGTGCCTGGCGGGCGAGCTGGCCGAAGGAAGTGTAACCGGCCCAGGGTGAAGATTCGGGCGTGGCCAGTATCTCACGCACGACAAAGAGCGCCCGGCCCAGACGGACGACGGGTCGCCCCTTGCCGGTGAGAAAGCGAGCCATAAACTGCTCAAAGATGGGCTGGTAGAGCACGGTGAAGCGCAAAAAGTAATCCTCGTCGGGCTGCACCGTGACGAGACCATCTTGGGCCTGGCCCACGCCCAGCAGGGGTGAGACGGTGAAAGGCCGCGTGGGCAGTTGCGGTGCGTGCAGCACCTCGGCCAGGGCCGGGTCGGCCTCACGGACGGTCTGCAGAAAGGCGGCGTGGGCCTGGTGGCCCAGCGTGGCGCGCACAGTGGCCGGGCGTGTGGGGGTGAGCCGCACGGCGAGGGAGTGGATGGTGCCGTGGTTGTTACTCATGAACATCTCCTAACCCGGTCGAGCCGGAACCAAAAACAGTTTTTCACCACCAAGACACAAAGGTTAAAAGAGAATGGGTGTGTCGGACGCTGGTCTATTTCCTGATTTCTTGGTGACTGAGCTACCTGGCCAGGGCCAGAAACCCATTGGGTCTCTGGCCCTGGCTCGTTTACAACTCGGGAAAGGTGTAGGCCATCCCGGCGGGGATTCGTATTCCATCTGGCAATTCGTAGTACTGTCCCTCAATGCGCGCGTTGACCACCAGACTGACCGGGGGCATGGAGACCAGATCAAAGGTTGCCAATTGCCCCGGCACGTCCAAAGGATTGAGTGGGATGGCTGAGATGAATGAACCGCTACGCTCATTGAGCTTGAGCGGCGCACTCGCTTCCACCAACACCTTGCTAGCCCATTTACCCATCCGGATCCAGCGCGGCAACGTCACCGGCTGCTGGCTGATGACAAAGCACTCGAACTCGCTCTCCGGGGCAAGCTCTTTGGCCCGGCCATAGTTCTCCGGAAAGTTGCCTCGCGGGCCGAACCGCTCCGGCTTGCGATAGTACGTCACCTGCGCCATTTTCCACGTGATCAACAAATAGCCCCATTGAAGAGGCCTCGCCGGTGTGACATAGATACCCACGTCGTTGAGCTTTGCCAGGTCCCCAGCATAGTTGGGCCGATAGCCACTGGCAAAGTAAGGCGCGCGAATCAACCGCTCGTTGAACAGCGCATAAGCAAGCGCATAGTTGTGCAGGTAACGCTCGGTTTCGTACAACGTGCCCATCTCGCGCGTGGCGTAGAACAACGAATCGTGCAACGTCAGGCGACACCGCATGATGACCATCGGCGGCCTCCTTACTTGCCTTTTTTGCTCTTGGCACCATAGGTTTGAGCGTAATCGTCCGATGTTTTGCTCAATACCTTGAGCAATCCTCCCAGCCGTTTTTCGTCCTGATACAGCGCCGTCACCTCACCGCGCAGCGATTCTACGTCCGCTCCGACTATCTCCCGCACTTTGGCTACCGGATCATCGGCAATCAAGGTGCGATAAACCGTTTGCGCAGCAGCTGTGACAGCTTCGCGCGTCAGTGGCTCGCTCCACCGGTCGTTATCTTGCAGCACGTCGTACATGGCCTGAGAGAAGCGCAGATTGGAGAAAATCTCCCCATTGGCGAATACGACAGCGATCAGGTGATTGTGGACCTTGCCAGTGCGGGTGTCCTGGGCGCCGTAGCGGTCGGTGCGCAGCAGGTTGCCCAACACGTACACGAATCCCTCGTAGGTTGGGTCGCGCAGCGTGACCACCGCCGGAAAGTACACCTGTGGCACGATATGGTCTTGCTCGCCGAAGGATGAGCGTGTCTCACCTTTCTGAGTCATCGTGCCGTGCTCGTAGAGCGCGTTGAACGAAAACGCTTTGTGCGATTGCTCGTAGGGCGTGATCGAAAAGGCCGAATCCACGTAGACCTTGGACTTTTCCGCGCCCTCGCTGCCAATCGCATATCCGTACAAGATGCAGTCTGGGCAGCGCTTGCAGAAAGCGTCACTGTTGTACTCGCACTTGCTCTCTCCGTCGGCAGAGATGATGTCGTAATAACGCAACAGCTCTCGCCCGGTCAGCCGCTCCGGCGACGATTGCTTGCGCTTGAACATCACCAGCCGCGAGAGCGGCGCGCTGCGTTTCAGTCCGGCCTGCACGCGAATCACGTTCAGCGTGCCGTCGGTCTGGAACAACGGGAACGACTCAGTTTCGCGCACCAGCGCAAAGTGAACGTAGCGCCCCTGCGGAACCTGGGGAATGGCGTCTAGAAACAGGGCCGCATTGCCTTGCAGTGAATCGAGCATGTTAGACATTACTTTCCTCCTTATGATTTGGCCTTGCGGCCATAGTGTTGCAGGTAATAAAAGCGTGCTGCGGAACGGATGCGGTTGGTCCGCTCGCGCAAGATCGCTCGATCGCCATAGCAATAACTGTTAAAGACCTCGTCCAGAAACAGCCGGGCAAATTCTTCGATCTTTTGGCGCGACAAGGCAATGCGCTCAGGATAAGACCCTATTTCCTTGTTGGTGGCAATCGGGTCGAACCCATCGGCCTGCCCACCGCGCACGCGCTCCTGGTCGTCATTGACTGCGCCGGCAACCAGCAGTGACAGATCATCGCCATCAGTTTGTGGATCGCTCTCGATGGTCACATCCAGCGCCGTCATCAGCGGGCGCAGCACGGCGTGGGCCGAATCTAGCTTGCCAAATTCGGCCTGGTAAAACTGCGCATAAGCGTCTACGATCTCGCCAATAAAGCCCATGTTTGCTTCACCTCCTAACGCTTGATAGATTTCAACGTACCGTTGAACGTCCCAATCGGGAATGCCTTTTGGCTCATTGCCTCCTTTTTTGCCTTTGTCCTTCTTTTTGCTGCGCGCTTTGCGGTCGTAATAGGCAAACACGTGCAGCGGGTCGGTCGCCACGTCTTTGGCGACGGCGTTGATCTGCGGCCAGTGCAAATCTTTGGGTTCGGCGAACACATCCAGGTGCAGGTCATAGAGTTGTAGCAGACGGATCAAATAATCGCCGGTTTCGTCCACGCGGAAGCGGTCGCGGCCCAATATGTGGCGGGTGAAGCCGTGCGGCGCATCGAGCACCGTCGTCTCGCGGAAATCCGCCCCCGTCCCGAACACTGGCGCGAACGACGGCGTGATGACGACCTTGACGTTGAGTAGCAGCGGCAGCGCCAGGCCATAGAGCGTGGGCAGAACCCAGGCGTCGGTGTCGGTGGGCTTTTTGCCCAACGGGCGCAGCGCAAACGAGAATAGTCCGGCGGCGGCGTGCTCCGAATAGTGCGGGCGCAGAATGGTGTAACTATGCCCCTCTTCGTCGCCGCGCTCAAGACCTTCGTAGGTCACCAAGTTCGCCGCCGTAAAGCCATTCTTGCGCAAGTGATTGATCAGCCCAAAGATGTTCATGTCCTCGAGTTCGTTGAGATAGGTTTTTACCACCAGAGCCGTCTCCGACGTGAAAAAATAGGTCGGGTACAGGTAAAGTTGAACCGGCTTGTTGCCTTCATCCAGCCCAGGCTGCTGCACGCGCCGCAGGATCATCTCAATGCGGCATACAGGGCATACCCCTCGAATGACTGTCGTACCAGCCAGAGGATTCTTGTTGCTATACTGCTGGTTAATGAAAGGGATCTCGGTTGTTTCTTGCGGCACGCCATCATACGAACTGGAACACAGACTGCACACCGGGCGGCGGCGGCTTTTGTTCTCCGTGTAGCAGCCCAGTTCTTCGGCGAACTTGAGATGTCCACCTTCTACCCGGTGTTGGCCGCTCACCTCAACGCGCGAAACGATATAGTCTTTCACGCTATCGCCAATCGAGTTCGCCGCCCGGCCCTCGATGCCCTGCTCTTCAATCCAGAACTGCACTCGCTCGGCCAAATCCATCATACATTCGTCAATCTGGCTATCGTCAATTCCACTGTGAGCCTGCACGTAGCGCGCCGCTGCGTAAAACCATCCAAAATATGTGCCGCCTTTTTGTCGCGTCGCTTCTTCGGCCGAGATTTCCGGCTTCAGGCCCAACACACTCAATAGCAAGGGGGCTACATCGGGCGCTTTTTTGAACGTATCGCGCACGGTGCGGTACACAAACGTCAGGTACTCGCCGAGCCGATCCACACGCACGTCATCCAGCAACTCTTTTGACCGGACCAAGTCAGTCTGCAACTGTTCTACCTGTACAGGGTCGCCCACACGCTTTAGCACGTCATTGACCGACTCACCGGTAAAGAATCCATACAGGCGCGGCGTGGCGTGACTGATGGCAATGCGCATCGCTTTGCGCCGCCCGGCATCCAGCACACCGCTCAGGCCAGTCAACTCGTATAACGCCGACGAGGGAATAAAGCCCGTGCCGGCCCGACGCACGCCAAAATTCTCACTGTTACTCACGATGTCTACGATCTGTGCCCAGACTGTTTCCGCCAGCGTGTCAGCGTTTGTTTGCGCCTCAACTCCCGGCGCCGCCAGGTACACCACACCATTCGGAAAAAATAGAAACGGCTCATACCCCTGCGCCTGGAGCGACTGCATCATCGCGTTGTTGATCAGGTTGGAAATCAGGCCCCGTACCTCGGTCAACCGGTGATAGGCCAGCCGGGGCGCTTGCTCTGCGCCGAACAGTATCTTGAGCTTGGTGCTCAGATTGGTTGCCCGGTCGCGGTCGTCGGCCCCGCGCTCGGCCACGTCAGATGGCGAGGTGATATGCACCAGCACGTCAGCGAACGAGGAGAGCAGACGCAACACTTCCAGGCGGCGCGGGTGCGTCTTGAGGCCGGTAAACTCGCGCACGCTGAGGTTAGCTCCCTCGACCGTCTGCGTGTTCTGCGCCAGGAAGGCGATGTCGTCCAGGTACTCTTGCCATTCTACCAGAAAGCCGTCAAAGTTCAACGTTTCACCCAAACTGGCGATGACCTGCCGAATGACGGGCAAATCTCCGGCGGCTACCCGGATGCCATAGACTTTGGTGTAATCGTGGACGACGTAACCCAGCAACCACAGCCGCTTTTCCCGATCGTTCAATGCCTTGTCCGGCGGCAGCTTTTCGGCCACGCGCATGCCGGCAAAGACGCCGTTCAGGATGTGGGTCGCCATACTCTGGTCGTGCTTGTGGCTGAACTTTTCCAGCGCTTCAGGCGGGACGCGCGGCAAGTCTGCTGGCAGGCGCGGGTCGTCCAATACTTGCGCCCGTCCCGACCCGCCCAGCGCCGGGACGGCGGCAAAGTGGGTCAGAATGGCCGGAGCCAACGCCTCTACAAAGTCAACCAATGCCGGGTCGCGTCCGGCCACGGCGCGACGAAGTAAAGTCTGGTGAATCATTTTTGCCTCCTAACAAATAATCGGCTCATTTTCCACATCCTTGTTCTTCCAGCCCAACAACTGCGCTTCCAACATTAGCGCCGCTTTGCCAAAGGCCAGCGTGTAATCACGGTTGCGGTGAATGTCTACCGCCGTGTAGAGCGGAAAGTGCGCTGGCAGACGCAATATCCGCCGCAGCTCGCGGGGGTCGCGTCGCGTGGCGTAACACACCACTGCCTGCCGTTTCAATACTTCGTTGACCGCCGGCAACTGCACGCTCGTCGGCTCGGCAATCGCCAGTCCGCGTAACACGAACACCTGATCGCTCCACAGCGACAGGTCTTCACTCACCTTGAGCTTGAGCCATTCGCGCTCGGCGTTGAACTGCACGATTTTGAGGACCAGCGGCCGGTCACCTTTGCCTCGCATCGTATACTTGAGCGCAGCCCGCGCATCGTTGCGCTGCACTGCATCGGCAAACCGCTTGGCTACGGCGCGCTCGTACTCATCTTGCGTGACCACCTCGTACACCGCGCTTTGCACCAGCGAGAATAGATCGTAGGCCAGAAAGCTCTCCGGCTCGATCGTCGCGTCCCAACAGCCCACCTGAAATGGCGAACTGCCCCGGAAGGCGATCACCTCATCCAGGATCGGCATCCGCTCTTGAGCGTGTTGTTTGTCCGACAAATACCAGTACCGTTTGCGCGCGCTGCCCAGGTCCGCCAGTTGAAGCAAGTGTTCGTAGCGTTGTGTCAGGTCAGCCGCCAGGCCATCGTAAGCCCTCTGCGATTTATTCAGTCCCAACACATTGACGATGTGTACGGCTTGCAATACCCCCCATCGCTTGGCATACTTGAAGAAATCGCTCTCGACCGGAAACGCCGACTGAACGGCCGGCGTCAGGTGCTCTGCGCGATTGACTGCGCCGCCGTCGGCTACGCCATGCTCCGCCAATGCCTGAACCAGCCGCTCGTAAACCCAGGGCGTCTTGCCGGAAATCAGCGCGTGCGCCTCGTAACGCTCGAACGCCGCTTCGCCCATTCTGTAACGCCCCAGCCGTCCCAACCGTTGCAGAAACGTGCCAGCGTTGGTGGACTCGAAAATCAACAGATTGATGTTGAAATCCACACCCACGTCAATCGTCGAAGTGCCTACCACGATGTCTTTTTGCAGCGACACCTTGCGCCGTTCGGCGTCGGTCAGGCCGGTGTTCTCCCCCACGCTGATGCCTCGCGAACTCAAGACCTCGTCCAGCATCCGCGCTATCCGTCGCGCTGCCGCCACGCTGTTGACAATGACGGCCGACTTGGGGCGCGGCGACTGGCTCTCCCAAAATGCGTCCAGTTCCTCGACGTGCTCATATAGCCAATCCTCGGCGGACTGCTTTTCACCCAGGCGGTGGATGCTCAACGCGGCCGGGTGTAGCACCGGCCGGCAGTCTGAGCTGCCTTCGTTGCTGTACACACCTTCAATCGTCTGGTAGCGCAAGCCGCTCCGCCTGACCATTTCGAACAAAATCTCGTTGGGCGTGGCCGAGGAAAAGAGGAATTTGTGCCTGCCTCCGTTTTCGTGGATGTACAGCGCCGCCGTGAGCGCGGCGATAATCTGCGGCATGGCAAAGATGTGAAACTCGTCCAAGACAAACGAGTCAAAGTTGGTACACAGACTGTAGGGCAGCTCTTGCTCGCTAAAGATGCCCGAACCATAGCGATAGTTCATCACCAGGCTAAAGATGTCCGGGTTGGTCAGGATAACGTTGTGGTTATCGAAACGTTCTTTGAGCGCATCGCCCCGGCGATTGAATTCGTACTGCTCGGCAAACTGTGTGATCGCCGCTCCCGACAAGGCGCAGTAGGGAAACGAACGCTTGAAAGCGCGTATATAGTTCTCAAACTGCCGCTCCTGGTCGCGCGATAATTCGTTGGTGGGATACATGCCAAAAGTGTGGTATTGCGGCTCGATCAGAACCGGCAAATACGCCGCCAGGCTCTTCCCATCCCCCGTCATCGCCGTGTTAAAGATGACATCGGCGTCGCCTGTGGTGAGCGCCTGGTACGTCTCTACCTGGTGCGACGACAACCGCCAACTCTCCGGCAATCGCGCCGCGACCTCCGGCGGTACATCTTTTTCCTGCGCCAGTTTTGACCACACGGGCAACGTTGTGATATGCACGTTACTCACTCCTCATCCTCATCTTTACCCTCATTCTACCACATCCTCTGGCCCGCATGGGCGGCCCACCCCCGGCGAGCGGCAAGCAAACCCGTAATTTTCTGCCATGCCCTGCACCCGCCGGCGCATCAGATGTAGTACCTCGTCGCCGCCGAGTACGACGCAGTTCTCACCGTAACCCAACAGCGTGCGCACCGCGTCCCAGGCGTCGTCGGTGAAGCCTTTGACCAGCGCCGAGCCATCTGGCTGCCGCTCCACGGTCGTCTCTTCAAAGTACTGGCTGATGTCCCCTCGACCCACAACCGGCTTGAGCAGATAGTGGACAAAGAAGCGCGGTGGCCGGCGGTGCGCCACCGATACTTTGGCGGGCAGCACCTCCAGGCGCTCGTCGTCGGCAATGTAGCGCAGGCGAAAGCGAAAGTAGCGCGAGTCGTGCCCCTCGCCCCGGTGACTATGCCAGGATACCGTCCAACAGTGCAGGTACCAGTGCCCCTGCCGAAAACGGATCTCCAGGGGCGCCACCATCCAGTAGCGGGGTCGTTGGTCATCCTGTTGAGGCGAATAATAGTGGAAGGCCAACTGGCGGCGGCTGCGCACTGCCAACTCTACCCTGTCCCACACGCGGGATGAGATGCGGTTCTCGTCCAGTTCGGGAATTTCGACGCGCATCACCTGGGCCAGGCGCGCCAGGTCTCGCCGTCGCTCGTCAGTCAGCAGGCCAACCAGGTGGTCGAGCACGGGCTTCACCGCTACCTGGGGGGATTCGTGTTTCTCGAAGGTGCTGTAGAGCACGTTCAGGGCTGCCAGATGCTCATCGGATAGATCCAGAGCGGCCAGTTCTCCCGGCGAGGTCAGCATATACTGACTGGTGACCGGGTCATAGTCCCAAACGACATTAAATTTGTCTTTCAAGTGCTGCCGGTCGCGTTTGAAAGCCCGTTGTGCAGCCGAGGGATGACGGCTGTACGCCTCTGCATCCACCTGATGGCGCACGAAGGCGATCAATTCCTGGCCGCTGGCCGGGCCGCGCATCAAACGCCGCACGATGCTCAGGCAGCGCTGGATGACCAGCCAGGAGCTTTCTCTGCCATAGTTACCCATCGTTCCCCTCTCGAACAAGATGTGTGCGTACGAAACAACAACCCGCCACGCCGGGAATAACGGCGGGCGGGCTACCGTGGGTGTGCTATCCGCCCTGTACCCTGTACCTGTCCGGTGCAGGACAGGTGTTTGCCAGCCCCTGGCCCTTTGGTCCAGGGAAAAGGTACAAGACAAGTGCCCCGGTCGTGCCTCGGACTTGTCAGCAGCGCCGAGGCTTTTTATTACGCCGGACAGGCAAAACGCCAGAACAGGGCCTCAGCAGGTCCGTTCTGGCGTTTCAACTGGCAGGGTTATCGCACTGTCCAGGAAGAGTCTGTGCCACCATGCATCCTCGGGTACATCTGGGGCCACGTTGATGCTGGCATCATGGATTGATATGGCTCATTGTAACATATTTGACCGCCGCCGTCAATAGATTTAACCGCCAGGTGGGCTCCGGTTTAAAATTTCTAACACTTTTCCGCGTTCCGGTCCTCATTTCACCAGCGTCTCGCCCAGGAAATAGACGCTGAAACCGAACGGCTGCCAACCGACCTGGGCGATGCCCAACCGGCCTCTGCGCTGGCCCTCAACAACGATGGCGATCTTGGCCTCTGTTGGAACGAGCCGCGTTCTCTGGGTTACGATGGTTACGGAGAAGCGGATTATGCGGGCCAGGTCCACTGCGCCGCGCTGGCGGAAAGCGGCCTGCTCTCCCTGACCCTGGGCAGCGCCACCGACGGCCAGGAGTTGGCCGCCGCGCCGGGCCTGGACGGCCGAACACCTGACCGGTGAGGCGGCCAACGTGGTCTATGACGTGCTGGAACCAGAGGAGCTGGACGCCGCCGAGGAGACGCGCTACTACTCTGCCGGCGGGGGAGCGGCCGCGCTGCGGGTTGGTCCGGCCTGGCTGCCGCCAGGCAGCCCAGGCCAGGCTACCTCCACGGCGACCGTTTTGGCTCGGCCATCACGCTCACCGATGACGCCGGCGCGGTGGTGGGCCGCGCTTTCTACCCCTCGATTTTCCTCGGGGCAGGCGACGCCTGCGGCGGCATCATCTCCAACACCATCCCCCTGACGCTCACCGACCGCCTCTTTCAGAGGCATGCAGGTTTCGAGCTGGCTGGCCATGAGGGTCTCCTCACGCTAGACACAAAACACAAACTCCCGCCACTTCCGGCGGGAGTCTTTTCGGGCGGGCTGCTCCCGCCAGCCAGGTACCCTCGGTGCGATTCGAACGCACGGCCTTCTCCTCCGCAGGGAGACGCTCTTTATTGGAAACCTTTCCCTACTCTGATATTAGTTCCATCTTGGCTGCCTCTATACCTGCCGGACAACGCTCCCAAATCAACCCAATGATACACCAAGTCGCTTGTTTTGCCAAGCAGGAGCGCGCTCAACCTTTGCAACACGCTCAGCATAAGCGTTGAAGGAGTGCAAAAAGGCGGAGCCACATGACCCCGCCTTTTCGTTTTCGCCACTGTCACCACAAGCGCAGTTGCTCTGCTTGAAGGAGACGGTTTGCAGGTGAAAGCTTCTGATGTTTTCGCTTCACTTCCTCAATCTGCAGGCCGGCATAGATCCGGGTTGTGCTCAGTTGGTTGTGGCCAAGGGCCAGACGAAGCGATTCCAAATCTCCTCCGTCTGTTCCATCTGTCATCCACCGCTGACTAAAGGTATGACGAAAGAGATGAGTATATATGCGCTCTTCCAGGCCTGCTCTTCGGGCTAATCGCTTGAGAATCTGCCGCAAACCGTGAACGGTAAGCGCTTCATCAGTGTGCTTACTGATAAACACCGGCCTGTTGTTACCATGATCGTGGCGGCTCTCCAGATAGCGGGTCAGTGCTTTGATGGCCTGACGGCCTATGGGCACCAACCGCTCCTCCTGGTCCTTCCCAAAGGCCCTGATCTCCCCTTCTCTGAGAGACAAGTCTTTCATCTTCAGGCCGACCAATTCCCCGGCTCGGATACCGGTATCCACGAGTACCAGCACTATGGCACGGTCGCGCAGCGGGTCAGCAGATGTTGTAGAGCTTTCACCTTGCCCCATCTGCCTTCCTGGGTTGCCTTCACGATACGCGCTTGCAGCCGCCGAACGTTCCGATGAACCTTCTCCCACTCGATGTCGTGCCAGTTCATCGT
>JBMOMT010000020.1:0-18139 GCA_049324835.1 Chloroflexota bacterium
GCTGAAATCGGTTATCCTGTGCCACAATTTAGCCGACTGGGCCCGGTAAATCTGCAAAATGTAGCGGCACAAGGAGGCACGGCATGCCGTGCCCCTACCAGAGCCTGCGGGAGGGTGAGCAGTTACCCAACGATTTCAATTCCTACGGAGGTGATTCTATGCTGAAGAAATTTTTCCCTCTCGTGTCGTCCCTCGCGATTGGGTTGCTCTTGCTCGCCAGAGCGACACCGCTCGCTCCCTCTCACCCCCAGGCTGTTGTTCCCATCAATCAACCGACCTCTGACAGAGCAACCAATCTGCCTACGACCAAGACCGACGAGAATGGCCAGTTTCTCTTTTCCTCCCTGCAACTGGCAACCCACCAGCTTTACCTTGTCGAGAGCACACTACCAGAGCAGTGGCGAGTTCCACTGCCCGGGCTATCGACCAGGCTACACCTCAACCCCGGCACCTCTGTCTCTGAAAACGTGACGACCTGGGTGGTGCTGGAAGCCACCTACCAGGATGATGCCATCTCTGGCGTGGTCTATGCCGATCTGGATCAGGACGGCCAGATGAGCGCCGGCGACGTCGGGCTGGCCGATGTGACCGTGGTCGATCCGGGATTGCACCAGTATTATGTCCCCTTTGAGGATCGGTCTCTGTGGCAACTCTTTACCGATGCCAACCGCTGCCAGCACGTTGGTTATGGCGATGTCTCTGATACCCTGATATCCGTTATCTCACTGACAGCCAGCGCCGATGGCACCGAGTGGTACTACGATCACTGGGAAGATAACTATGACGCCGACCCGCTGATCCCCGGCGCCACCACCGAGATCGGCACGCTCAACGCCGGAGACACCCAGACCTTTCCAGACACCGTAGACACCACCGACTTGGGCAGCCCGGCCAACCTGCAATACGATGGCCGCGACCGCCTCACGCTGGTTGGTGAAGCCGGTTCCGTGACCCGCATGGTTTACCCGGAATACGTTTGGGAAAATACGTACGATCCTGGCAATCCGGGCGTCGTGCTGGCCACGGCCTGGGAAGTGCCCGAAGTCGCCGAGTGGGGCACCGAATACATTACCACCATCGGCGAAGACCTGGATGTCAACGGCGGCTTTACAGATGATTTTGACTTTGCCGGCCTGCTGGTCATGGCCGCAGAAGAAAACACCGATGTCTATTACAACGGCAGCCTTGCAGCCGGTGGGCTTGGCCCTGGCGACTATCACTTTGTGAACGGCGCCGACGACGATGGCGGAGGCGGCGGAGTGGACAGTAGCGACGTCATCACCTCCACCGCCGCGGTGCAGGTGCAGAACTTTGTGGGCGGCTGCGATATGTTGCTGGGCTGGTCGGCTCAGGGCTTTACCCTGCTGCCGCTGAGCGATTGGGAGAACGAATACTGGGCTCCGGTGCCAGACTTCCAAGACGCCGTTTCGGATTGCAACATAGATGTGGACGACCCGCCCGGAGGTAACGACCGCGACGTAGACATCTATATCCACAACCCCCAGGACTCTGCCCTGAACGTCACGTTGAACATTTCCGGCTCCGCTTCTGATGGCACCATCGTCGTCGTGCCCGCACATACCACGCAGAGCGTGTTGGGTGCTACCGGCTGGGCCAATTTACCGCCAGATGCAAACAACACGCAAGGCATTCACCTGACGGCCGCCGCACCCTTCTGGGCCGTTTCAATGGCCGACTCGTCGTCCGTCACCGGCGAAAACAACGAACCTCGTATCAACGACTGGGGCTACTCACTGGTGCCTGTTGGGAACCTGAGCTCGCAGGTGGTCGTCGGCTGGGCACCGGGCAACAACAACGATCCGCCCACTAATAACGGCAACCTGGCCTTTGTCACTGCTGTTGTCAATACCACTGTCTTTGTGGACCTGGATCAAAATGGCGTGGCCGATGCCTTTGACATGAACGGCGATGGCGACGCGAGTGACCTGAATGTCTATGGACTGGGCAATGAAACTACCTCCAACCTCGGCATTGCCCTGAACACCGGGCAGGTGTTGCGCATCGGCGATCCGAACGACCGTGATCTGCGCGGCGCGATCATCTACACCCCAGACCTTTCCCACAAGATCGCCGTCGCCTGGGGCCAGGATGCGTGCGCCGCAGACCGCGGATCACCCTATCTGGACCTGGGCTACACGCCGCTGGCCATCGGCATCCCCATCATCGACAAAATGTCCGATCTGGCCATAGATGCCGACACCAGCGGCGGTGTCAGCGGTGGGGATACCCTGACCTACACCATCACCATCGAAAACAACGGCTTTGGAGCCATGTCCAATGTCGTTCTCACCGATTCACTGCCCTACACCTACACAGACTTTTTGGTAGGCAGCATTGACTCTATCCCGCCTCACGACAATGCCGAATATGACAATGGCAGCGGCACGTTCACCTATACGCCTGTTGGCCCATCGGGCGATCCAGATTCCGCCGTCACTGCCATCCGCCTCACCTGGAACGTGCTGCCTGCTCGTTCTATCATCACCACAACTTTTCGCGTGATCATCCAGGCCGATATTCCAGACGGCACAGAAATCTGCAACCTGGCCGCCACAGACAGCGACGGCACCGATTCCAGGGAAATCGATACTTGCCGGGCAGCCGCCCAACAAGAACCCACACCCACCATGACGCCTACAGACACTCCAACTGCACCCGCTGCCACATCCACACCCACCGCCACACCCACACCCACTGTCACGCCAACGGCGACCCCCACCGTAACCGGCACGCCGCCCACCGTCACACCGACGGCGACACCCACCGCCACACCACCTGCCATTCTGCCACCGATACCGCCGCAACAAACGCCCAACGAAGTGCCTGAGCCGCTCACCATCCTGTTGATGGGCGGCGGGCTGGCAGCGCTGGCTGGCTACGCACGCGGTCGGCGCAAGTAACGTTCACTCGAAGCAACTTTCCAGAGCCTCAGCCAACGCTGAGGCTCTTTTTTTCTTTCGATGCCAGTTGCTCTTAGCGCCCGAACCGACTATAATTGGCTCGTTTGTTTTACGCTCCAGAAACCCGGTAAAGGAACCTCGTTGATTGGGATCACCATCCTGGTGGGGTTGGCAGGCCTCTGTCTCGGCGCCGCACTGACCCAGGCCCTGGCCGTCAGCCACATCCAATTTTACCATGCGTCCAACCTGCCAGCCACACTTTTGGCCAGCCTGGGCGTAGCAGCCATCGTCTGGTTTTCCTGGCAGCAGTTTAGCCGCCACATCGCACGCCGGGCCAACCAACCTCTGACCCGGCTGCTTGGGCGAGATGGGCTGTGCCATTTGCCGCTGCTGTTGCTGTCACCCTTTTGCCTGAACCTCATCTTGAAGGCAGCCGCAGCCCCGCTGCCAGGCGTCTGTCCTCCCCTTGCCCGCTGGCACACCGACGCGGTCCTCATCTGGTCACTGCTCGGCGGGGCGCTGATTCTCTGGATCACCCTCCGAGTCCGATTGTTAACCCGCCTGGGATGCCTCTCTCAGCACTGGCTCAACCGGCTGCTCGCCGTCGGCATGCTGGCCCTGCCTTTGCTCCTTTATCTGCGCACGCTGACACCCGGCGTGGGCGCCAAAGATGGTTTTGAGCTGCAAGTGGTCTCGGCCACGTTGGGCATCGCCCACCCCACCGGCTACCCGTTGTTCACCCTGCTGGGTCGATCCTTCATCGCCCTGGTGCCGCTCGGCAGCCCGGCCTACCGCATCAACCTGATGTGCGCCCTGTTGGCCGCCCTGAGCATCCCCGTGATCTATGCCATCGGCTCGCGCATCCTCAAGAGCAGAGCGCCGGCCGCTCTGGCAGCGATCCTCTTTGCCTTCATACCAACTCTCTGGACCCAGGCCAGCATCCCAGAAAAATACACCCTGAACGTCTTTTTTGTCGCAGTGGTCATGTATCTGGCCGTGCGGTGGGCCCAGGCGACTGGCCCGGAAAAAACGTGCTGGTTTTACCGGCTGGCCTTCGCCTATGGCCTGAGCCTGACCCATCACCGCACCATGCTGTTGCTGCTTCCCGGACTGGCCCTGTGGGTTTTGCTCACCGAACCCCGGCTGGCGCGCCAACCCAGACAGCTATTGATTGCCCTGGGCTGGTTCGCTGCCCCGCTGCTGCTCTACCTCTATATCCCCTGGCGCGCCTACGCTCAGGGCTGGCGCATGTCGCTGCCCGAATTTTTCACCCACATCAGCGGCAGCGCCTACGCACCCGCGCTTCGCCTCGACGAATGGCTCACCAGCCCGGAACGACGGGCCACCTACCTGCGTTTCCTGCACGACCAGTTCGGCGCTACAGGCATAGGTCTGGGTATCATCGGCTGGCTGGCGCTGCTACGCCGCCGCTGGCGCGTGGCTCTCTTTTTTCTCGTCACCTGGGCGGTTTACGTCATCTTTGGCATCGGCTACCACGCCTACTATAACGACGTGAACTATTTCCTGCCGGCGCACCTGGTCTTTGCCTTGTGGATCGCTGCGGGCCTGCAGGCCATCGCCGACGGGCTGAACTCACTGTTGCGCCGCGCCGGACGGGCCAGCCGCCGGCTGCCGGCGACAAAAACCGCCCTCTGGACACTGGCCGCGCTGCTGCCGCTATCGCTCATCTGGACGCATCTGCCCCAGGTCGATCAGAGCCGGGCGTACAACGACCTCCCCTGGGCCGAGCACGTGTTGAGCCTGGACCTGCCGCCCGGGGCCACCATCCTCGCCGACAGCGTCAAAGTGGCCCCGCTGCATTACCTGACCACCGTCGAAAGAATCCGCCCCGATATCCATGTCGTCGTGTTACCCGACGAGCCCTCTTTTATCAAAGCTCTGGAGGCCCATCTGGTGCAGGGACTGCCCATCTACCTGGCCCGTTACCTGCCCAACCTGGGCGGCGCGTATCACCTGCGCTCGTTGGGGCCGCTGGTCGAGGTGAGCCTCAACCCGCTCACACAACCTCCGGCCCTGGCCCGCCCCCTCGACACCACCTTCGAGCATGGCATCCGGCTATTGGGCCACGACGCCGCAACCCTGTCGGCGTCTCGCCAGAGCGTGTTGCACGTCACCCTGTACTGGCAACCCGATGAGCCTGTTGCAGAGAGTTATCAGCCGCGCCTGCGTCTGGTGGACGCGGCCGGTCGTATCTGGTGGGAGGAGCAGGGCCACCTGCCGGTCCAGGACCACTATCCCACCAACGCCTGGCGGCCCGGTGAAATCATCGCCGATTATCATACCATCCCCATCGACGACACCCTCCAGCCAGGCGAGTATCATCTCCTGGCAGGGCTGTTTCGACCTTTTGCCCAAACCGGCCTGACGCTGAGCGACCGTTCCACCGATCTGGCCCTGCTGGGCACGGTGACGGTGACTCACGATTGGGCGGACGCGCCCCCCAGGCCAGCTATCGTCCGCCACGACCAACTCATCCCAGGTCTGACACTGCTCGGCCTGGACGCGCCCCGCCAGGTGCGCCCCGGCAGCCTGGCCCGGCTCAGGCTCTACTGGCAGGTCTCCAAGCCGCTGCCCAGTCTGGAACCGATCTTGATGGTGTGGCAACCCTGCCGCCAGCGGGCCTACCCCTTCTCCCACGGTCAGGCGGCCTGGCCGGATCGTTACTCCACCGCCGATTGGCCGCCTGGCACGATGGTCATCACCGAGCATGCCATCGAAATGACGCCCTCTCTGGCCGGCGAAACGATCCGCCTCACGTTGGAATCCGAACACTGGCAGCCGGTGGCCCTCACCGACCTCAATGTGTTGGCCGTCCCTCTGCCCGGTCAGGGCGCGGCGTTCAACCTGGGCAACCAGATGCTGCTACTGCATCACGATATCTCTCAGCAGGCCCTTCGTCCCGGCGAGGCGCTAGAGATGAGCCTCACGTGGCAGGCCCTGAACGACATGGACGAGGACTATACCATCTTTGTCCACCTGCTGGGGCCGGATGGCCTTTCCCACGGTCAGGTGGATGTGTGGCCGCACGACGGCACTTTTCCCACCAGCGCCTGGCCGGTGGGAGAGGTGATCATCGACCGTTACCGCGTGCCGCTGGAGGCAGACGCGCCACCGGGCGATTATCAAATCGAAGTGGGTGTTTACCTGCTGCGGACGATGGCCCGCCTGCCGCTGCTCGACGACCAGGGCCGCGCCATCGACGACAAGCTGCTCATCGGCGGCATCGCCGTCGGGCAGGAATGACAGCCCGTTTGCAAAATTCCCGGAATCGGTTATACTCTTGCCGCCGAAATAGTAGAGAAAGGACTCGTCTGATTATGGCCCAGATACCCAAACAGACCGCCGCGCTGGTCTGCCCCAATTGCAAGCACCAGTTTACCATCTCTGTCCAGAGCGTCATCGACGTTGGCCAGGACCCCGCCGCCAAGAATCGTTTTCTGGCGGGTCAGGTCAACGTGGCCACCTGCCCACGTTGTGGCGCAGGTGGTCTTTTGAACGCGCCCTTTGTGTATCACGATCCGCTCAAAGAGCTTTTGTTCGCCTTCACGCCGGCAACCAGCAACCTGTCTGATGCGCAGCAACAACGGTTCATCGGCTCGATGGTCAACGCCATCATGACCACCCTGCCCTCAGACAGACGCAAGGGTTATCTGTTCCAGCCGCGCACCTTTCTGAGCCTGGATACCATGATCGACGAGATCATGATCGCCGATGGTTTTTCGCGGGAGCAACTGGAGGCCCAGAAACGCAAGTTTCGTCTGCTGGAACGGCTGCTTGGGGCGACTTCTGACGACGTCATCCAGTTCATCGCCCAGGAAAACAGACGAGACCTGGATTACGAGTTTTTCGCCATGCTCCAGAACATCCTCGATCACACGCAAGAACTGGGCAACGTTGCAGAAACCAATCGACTGAGGGCGCTGCGGGCCACGCTTTTGGAGCACAGCGAGTTGACGCCATCGGAACTGCTAGACAGGGCCGAAACCATCTCGCCGCAAGAGCTGATCCAGCAACTGTTGAAAATTCAGGACGAGACCCAACAAAAGGAGCTGGTCGCGGCTATTCGCCCTTTGCTGGATTACACGTTTTTCCAGAGCCTGACCACCAGGATGGAAGAGGCAGAAAAGGCAGGAGATCAGCCCAGGGCCGAACAACTCTTGAACCTGCGCACTCGACTGCTGGCCTGGATCGACGAGATGGATACCGAGGCGCAGAAAATCTGGCAACGCAAGGCCAGGCTCATCGAGCAGGTGCTCAGGAGCAACGACTGGCGCGCCGCCCTGGAACCCCACTGGCAAGAGATCGACTCGGTGTTTCTGACCATCCTGGGCAGCAACATTCGCATCGCCCAGGAACAGGGCCACGAACAGGCCGCCTCCACCCTGCGGCAACTGATCGACCTGGCCATGATCGTCGCCCGCGAGCACGCACCACCAGAGATCCAGTTGCTAAACCGGCTCCTGGAGACCGAATCGTCGGAAAAAAGGCAGCGCATCCTGGAGCAAAACCAAACACTGTTGAACGCCGAATTTTTGCGCCTGATCGACAGCATTGCCCACGACCTGGCAGAGGACGGTCGCACAAAAGACCTGGCCTTCCTCCAATCACTGCGCGGCGAGGTCACGCAAGTCATGGACAGATGACCGGCTCGAGGCAGCCCTGCTTCAAGCCAACAGCCCCTCGCCTGATGCTGCGAGGGGCTGTGTCTGACATCTACGAATGCGCCGGGAATTTGTAACTATCCCGGCGCGTCGTTATTCTTCACCGCTGAGACGCCGAGTGCGCCGAGTTCTTGATCGTTTTCGCCGAGGGGTCGTTCTCTGCGGTGAGTTTTTACGGAAATTCATTCCCGATTTTCCAGCCGGAAACCGTGGCCGCGCACCGTCACCACGTACTGATGGCCCCGATCCAGCTCCGTCAATCGATCTCGCAGGCGACGGATGAGCGCATCGATGGCCTGCTCGGTCACACCAGAAGACTCTTCTTCCGGCCAGACCGTCGCCACGATCTCGTCGCGGCTGCAAACGCGCCCCTGGCCCTCGTACAACAACTCTAACACCCGATACTGCGCCAGCGAGAGTGGCGGCGTCAGCTCCTGATCGTTCACCCACACCCGGCGGCCCACTTGGTCCAGACGCAAACCCGGCCCCTGGGAATCGTCCAACATGAGGGGCACCGTGGCGTCGGCGCCCACAAAGAGCAATTTGACCCGCAGAGCGATCTGGATCTCATCACCATCCTGTAGAGGCGCCGACCCATCGATCTCTTGCCCGTTGAGGCAGGTTCCGTTTTTGCTGTCAAGGTCGATCAAGAGATAACGGTTGCCCTCTCTCCGAATCTCGGCATGGTGACGCGAGACAGGGCGTTCGGCCAGCACCAGGTCGCAATCTTCTCCCCGGCCGATGAGCAGTCTCTCGCCAGAGATCGTCCACTTGCGCCCCACCTCTATCCCTTCCTTCATGACCAATATCGGAGACTCAGCCCGCAACATGCGGCACCTCCTGCCACACAGCACCGTTCTTGACAAACTCTGCAATATGAGATAAGCTTATAGCTTGAACCTCAGCCCCACTCCTCAACTAACATTGGGAGGCAACTGTGCCGGCTTCCCTGACAGTCGGAACGGTTTTACGTTCACGCTACAAAATATCCGAGATGGTGGGCGCCGGCGGCATGGGAGCCGTTTATCGCGCCGAAGACCTGCGTCTCGAAGGGCGTCAATGCGCCATCAAAGAGATCTCTTTGGAGCTGGAGCCCACCGAATCGGCTCGCGCCCAGGCTCAGGCCCAGTTTCAACGCGAGGCGAGCATCCTGGCGCGCCTGGATCATCCCAACCTGCCCAAGGTGTCCGATTATTTCACCGAAGGCCCGTGCGAGTTCCTGGTCATGGATTTCGTGCCAGGCCGCGATCTCAAAGAGCTGATGGACGAAGCCCGCGCCGCCGGGCAGATGCTCCCGGAAAAACAGGTGCTCACCTGGGCCGGCCAGTTGTGCGACGCGCTCAACTATCTGCACAATCAGGACCCACCGGTGCTCCACCGCGACATCAAACCGGCCAACATCAAACTCACCCCCAACGGCACCATCAAGCTGGTGGACTTTGGGCTGGTCAAATTGATGGTGCCCGACGACGCCACGACCATCACCATCGTTCAGGGGCGCGGCACCGTGCAATACACTCCTCTGGAGCAATACGGCGGTGATACCGGCCACACCGACATCCGCTCCGACATTTACTCGCTGGCTGCCACGCTCTATCACCTGCTGACCAACCAGCCGCCGCTGGACGCCAAACAGCGATTTCTCCGACCGGGCTCGTTGATTCTCCCGCGCAAGCTAAAGCCCAACCTTTCGCTGCGCACCGAACGCGCTCTGCTGCACGCTCTGGGCATGCACCCGGAGCAACGGCCGGCCAGCATTGCCCAATTCCGCGCCGAACTGTTGGGGTCGGCCCCGCTGCCCCCCCTCAATACCACCGAAGAGATGACGCCGCTGGATCTGCCCACCGCCAACCTGACCACCGCCCTGCGCGATAACGGTATCCTCATTGGGCTGACGCTGGGCCTGCTGTTGGTGGCGCTGGTCATCACTTTTTGGATACAACCGACCTCACCGTTGGGTTAACCAACCAGCAGCCGAAGCCTCAGCGCTGTCGCTCGGTCACACGACGCCACAGCGCCAGTCCCACCGGCACCGAGCCGAAAACCAGGCAAATCAGAATCACCCCCCACTCGCTGGCGATCTCGTGCACCCAACCAGAGCCCGGCACACCCAGGCCGTAGAGATTGTAGCCCACCAACCCCCAAACCAGCGCCCACAGAAAAGCCCGTATGCCCCTGGACCAATTCTGGCCGCCGCTGAGCTCCACCACAAAACCGGTGATACCCACCAAAAAGACGGCCAGGAGCGAACGCCACAGATCCTGAACCGACACCAAAGGCCGTCCCGATGATGGCAGAGGAGTGGGCGTGGGCGTGGCGGCAGGCGTGACGGTAGCGGTGGGCGTGGCCGTGGCCGTTGGGGTGGCGGTGGGCGTGACCGTGGGTGTGGGTGTATCGGTGGGGGTTGGGGTGAAGGTTGGCGTGGCGGTGGGTGTGGGTGTGGGCGGCTCCACCGTCTCGACCACCGCCGGCTGGCCTTCGGTTATGGTAAACGACCACAGGATCGAAGTCAGAGCCGGTGAACTCTGCACCGTGACCTCCAACTGCCCGGTGCGATCCACCTCCACCTCCACCTCGGCCAGGCCATTCACCGTTTCCCGCTCGACGATTTTGGTCAGACCCTCTTCACTCCACAGCAGCTTGAAATTAACCGGCGTGCCATCGGGCACCACCCGCCCGTTACGGTCCTGGATCGGCCCGGCCCGCAGGTGGATCTGATCGCCCACCTGCAACTCGATCTGCTCCGGCGGGCTTGTGGTGGGGTCCATCTCGGGCCACACGATACGGATCACCTGAGCCGGGTCTGGCTCCAGTTGGGTGGAGAGGTTGTAATTGGTGCCCACCACGTCCACCGGCAGATCACCCTGCAGTGGAAACTCGCGGAACAGCGCCCGCACCGAGGCTTCGATGAACGGCTGGGTCTTGCTATAGACGCCGTAATAGGCATCCAGTTTGCTGATCTCGGTGGCATCGAGATAATAAGGCGCGTTGTAGGCCAGAGCCACCACCGTTTTATCGCGTAACACATCGGAGCGCCGGGCCAGCAATTCCTGCACCGCGCCAGACTGGGGATATTTCCTGGGGTTATAATCCAGCATGGCAAAGATGATCCAGTTGGCCGCCGCCAGCTCGGCTTCGATATCCGGTTGGGGCGTGGCTGTGGGCAACAGTTCAGGCGTTGGCGAGGCCACCGTTGCCGTGACGGTGGGCGATGGCTCCGGCAGAGGAGGCCCGGCCTCAGGCGGTTCCAGAAAAGCCAGCAAGTCAGAAAAAGTGAACGACGTCACCCGATCGGCGTCGATTTGCCCCCTGGCCTCCGGCCCATATAACCGCAGCATGGTCTGTTCCAGCGCCTGAGGCGCGATGAAATAACAGGCGTCATCACCCGCTTCGGCGCAATCGGGACGCTGGCGGTCATCGGTGAGAATCAGAATACGATCTTTGTTAGACGGTGGGTTGGGGATGCGGCCCGACAGTTCCTGGGAAGTGGGGTGGATGAGCGTGATGGCATCGCGGGCGACGTTATAAACCATCTCCCGGCCTTTGCCGATCTGATCCACCACCTGTTCCACATCCACCAGCACCTGTTCTGGCGTCATCTCGGGATACAGGCGCATCTTGAGCTTGAGAATACGGTAGACAGCCTCGTCCACGCGCGATTGAAAAGCCGGATCCGAAGTGTACTTTTCACGGAAATAGAGGACCGTGTCCTGGATATTGGCCAACTGATCCGCCCAGAGATCCGTCTCGGCAAACTGGGAGAGCAGCAACAGATCGTTGCCGGCCAGCAGAGCCTCCTCGGCAATACGACGGTGCGGAAAGGTGCCGAGCTGATCCAGGTAGTATTTGCGGATGGCCGTCACACCCAGCGCATCGCTCACCAGCACTCCCCCGCCTGTGCGCCACGGCTCGAATTCCGGCTCCGACAGGAGCAGCGGCAGGTGTTGTGTGTCCAGACTGATGGGCCGCGTGTACTGGCGGATGTTATCACCCTGGAAGCCCTTGTAGCGGATGTGGGTGGTCATCATGGCATCGGCCACCGCCAGCGGATCGGCGCCCTCTATTTGAGTGACGGCAAAAAAGGGCGGCAACTCGATGCGACGCAACGTCTCGCGCGATTTGTCCACCGTGGCCACTTCCTGATCGGCGTCCCGGTCGCTGGCGCCAAAACCGGGAAAGTGTTTGACCACCGCCGCCAGACGGCCATCGCTGCCGCTGTGCAGGCCACGCACGTAGGCCTGGCCCAGTTTGCCCACCCAGAACGGATCGCCGCCAAAGGTGCGCGTGCCGAGATCGCCTTTCAGGCCGGGACGCGGTTCTTCCAGCACATCCAGCGAGGGGCCAAGCAGCATGTTGACGCCCACCGCACTCAACTCGTGGCCGGCGATCGTGCCCACGGCCTCGGCATGGGTCTCGCTCCACGTGGCGCCCAGGGCCATGTTGTTGGGCATCGGCGTGAAACCGTTGGTCAGACGTGTGTAGGGATAAGCATCACCCTCGTGATCCAGAGCCACAAAGAGGGGCACAAACGGCCTGACGGTTTCGGTGGTAGTGACGCCCGTCGTGGTGGTGAGCGTCTGGCTGGCCGCCAGGGCCCAGCCTTGCAAGCTGTTGACCAGTTCGGCTGCCTGGCGCGCGGTATCACCCTCGTTCGAGATGTTGCCATTGACCTCCAACAGCACCACGCCGCCGATGTGATATTCGGTGATCAAGCGGGCAATGTCCGACGAATCACCGGCGTCCTGGCCCACAAACGTGACCAGGAAAAGCTGGCCCACCTTTTCCTCGACCGTCAACTGGCTCATCAACACCAGCACCGGGTCGGGCTCACCCTGGGCGGCCCCCGGTGATAGTGGCATAGCTGCCAGCCATATCACTGTGATGGTCGCCAGGATCAGGCTCTTTTGGAAAATCACCCTCATTACCAGACCTCACAGAAGCTTGTCGAACCGCATCGATCCTCACGCCTATCGTTGCATAGTATACTCGCTTCGCCGCAAAGCGTCAACCATCCTATACCCCAAAGTGTATTTCACTTTGGGGGCGGGTTTTCATCCCCCGCAGGTTTTCGGCGCGCAAAAACTGCCTGCCTCTGTTCAGCGACCCTGACTGACATGCACCCATACACCGACAGCAATCGTAGGCCAATCGTAGTTTTCTCGTCCAGAAAAAAAACGGGCAGTGGGGTATACTACAATCAGCTTCTTTTTCTCCTCCTTTTCACATAGAGAGCCAAGGGTTTGGGGCAACCCTTGGCTCTCGTGATCTAGAGCGGGGCAGTGCCCCGCGCGTTCAGACCTGACCGGCTGAAAGGGCCTATTTGGCCTCCAGCACGATCTCCAGAGGCAACTCTTCAGCGAGCTCGGCGATAGAGATATCGTCGCCGCCGATGGGCTCGTAGCCCTGAGCCGCCACAACGATGCTGTAAGACTCCTCAGGATCCAGCGCATCTTCCAATTGGAAATAGCCGTTACGATCCGTCTCGGCCAGCACCAACACCTGACTTTCGTCCCACTCAAAGTCTGCCAGTGTGACATCGGGCAGCAGCACGATGAAAAACGCGCCCTGGATACCTTTGGCGGTGCTGGCATCTCTGACGTAACCGTCCAGCACAACCCCCTCCGTATCGTCCTCGTCGTCGGGGGGTTTGTCCTGGCGACCTTCGCCCACCGTGGTTTCGCCAGACCGCAGCACCTGGCCCTCGATCATCAGATCCACACGGTAATCACCATCGGGCAGCGGGCCGCTGTTGGAGTAGATATAATCGTAAAAGGTACCCAACTCGCCCATATCCCATTCGTAGGGAATTTCCAGCACCATCACGTCATCGATGTACCACATCTCTTCAAAGTCGAGACCGTCTTGCATGCCCTGGTAATCGGCAAAGATGTGTATCTCTTGTGCGCCAGACGGAAACGCATCGGTTTCCCCCGTCGGTTCGCCGCGACGGGTGACCCCTTCGGCAAAGACGATCTCGTCAAAGGAGGCGCCATCGCCCTGGCCAGTGGAATCGCCGACCACCCAGAAATCGGACGTGGCCGAGAGTATATCCTCGATGTACAGCTCTAGCCGGTAGCGTCCGGCTTCAATGCCCGCGCTGTTGATAACGCTGATCCAAAAGCTGCCTTCCTCATCGCTGCTCCAGCGATCACTCTCGCTATAGACCTCTTCACCATTCGAGTACCACACCTGGCTCCACTCGCTGCTGGCAGCCATGTTCTGAAAATCGAAAAAGGCATACACCTCTGTCACGCCTGCGGTCAGCAGGTAACCGGGGTTGGTGGGTTCGTCGCTCCTGGTCACGCCATCGGAAAAGACGATGTTACGAAAGGCCGGATCGCCAGACGGCTGCCCGCCGACCTCGATGGACGCTTCGGCCAGAGTATCGTCTTCCACATAGATTTCCAGATCGTAGGTGGCGTCCTCGAACTCGGCGTCGCTCCAGCCGATCCACCACATGCCGCTCTCGCCGCCGTTCCACACCGTCGGCGGTAGACTCCAATCTTCCGCCTCTCGACCGTCGATGTAGGTCTTCATGCCATACACGACGCCATCGACCATGCCGCTGTAATCGAAAAAGAGGTACAGGCTGTGCGCGCCGGAAGGCAAGCCGGTGACCACGTCCATGGGCAGGTTGATGTCGTTGACTTGGGAAGCAAAAAAGAGACGGCTGAGCTGCGCTTCACCTTCGTAGGTTTCGCGACCCGGCACGTCTTTTTCCACGATCACACCAGAACGGGCCTGCTCGATCAGGGGCAACGCCAGGTTGATCGGTCGCAGGCCGTTGATGAAACCACCGATGGGCACGGCGGCATCGCGGCTGTCCACGATGCCGTCGCCGTTGGTATCGGCCACCGGCCGGGCATCGACGATCTCGTCGGTGACGCCGCCCTGAGTGGGCACGCCCACCAGCAAACCGGCCTCATCGACAGCAGTGCCGCCGCTGTTGCCGCCGGCAATGGTGGCATCGGTCTTGATCCAGGCCCGGCCATCCACGCCAGCCTCGTGGGTAAAGCCACTGACGTTGCCAGAGGTAAAGGTGATCGTCTCACCGCCGATGCCGGGGTAACCAAAGATGTTGAGTTGATCGCCCACCACCAGCGTGTCCGAGTCGCCCAGGCTGACGGCCGGCAACTTGAGCGTTGCCGCCTCTACCGGACTGCCGTCCAGATCGTGCGTGATGCGGATGACGGCCAGATCGAGAACCGGATCGTAGGCTGCCACCTCGGCCAGGTAGGTGGGGCGCGCCGGTTCGTCGGAGCTGATGGTCAGCGCCACCACCAGCACGTCGTACTGGTAATCATCGGGATAACCCATGGCCGTCGGCAGGGCCACATGGCAGTTGGTGAGCACCAGCCCTTCCGGATCGATGATGGTGCCCGAGCCCCACCACAACGGATCCAGATTACCACGGCTGTCCTCAACGGTGGCATAGATGCGCACCACCGATTTGAGCACATCCTGGCGTGTTTTGCGATCCAAGGCCTGGGTAGGCGTTACACCCACCGCTCCCAGCAGCAAGGCCACGATCAACACGATGCTCAGGGCCCGCAAGGCCCGCGTTGTGGGAATTTTGTGTCGCATGGTTTTTTCCTTTCCCTCTAGCCGTCAAAGCCCGCGTCCTGGATGAAGGCTCGGAATCCTGCCTCTGCCGCTTCGAAATCGGCCTCGGCAGCCAAAAGAGTGAACGTGTAAAAGTATTCACCCCTGACCGCCGCGTAATCCAGCCCCAACACCACTGCGGGCAGTGTTTCGCGGAACGGATCGGGCTTTTCTTCGACGTAAACGTAGCGCGCCCAGATGGCGCTGGGCGTCTGACCCTCCTCGCCCATGGTGTCGATATCCAGCATACGAAAGGCTGTCAACCTGCGCGCCCGGCTCACCGAGGTCAGATTTACAGCGTCCACCAGGCTCACCGGGCGGGCCGGATCCAGCTTTTGGGCCTCGATGAGATAAGACGTTTTAAAGGCCCCAGAGTGTGGATCGCGCGCCCTGAAGGCATAGTCTTCGTCGCTGCCGACCAGCCAGCCGGCCGGATAGGCGACGGTGAGACCTGTTTCGGAAAGAGTGAACGATTCTCTGGCGCCTTGCGCCCAGGACTTGGTCGCCCAACCCAGAGCCAGGGCCACAACAACGACACCCACGACGAGCCAATCGGCCCAACGATCACGCCGCGTTCGAACGGTATTGTTGCCAGCCATGATTGCCTCCTTTCCTAGCCGGCCGATCCGGCGGCCAGTGTCAGCCGGTTGGCGCGGCGCATCAGCACGTTCAGCGCCGCAAAGGTAAGCAGGGCCACTACAGCCGCCAGAATGAGGCCGTTCACCGGTTTATAGTTCAGACCCACGGTGACGATCTCGCCGCGGACATAGGTGAACAGGCCGTTCAACAAGGCCGAAATGGTCACACCCAACGGCAGCCACCAGACCGGTTCTTCCTCGAACTTGGCCCGCCCCAAAAAGTAGCCACTGACGCCGGCAAAACTCGCCTGGGCCAGGGCCGTCACCGCGATGCGAATGACGCCCGCGCCCAGGTCTACGCCGGCGTTGGCCACCACGTACTGGATGTTGAGCATGGTGGCAAAACCCAACCCGGCGGCTGTGCCGTACACCACGCCGTCGATACGCTCATCGAATTCGGGCAAGAGATAGACGCTGTAACGCACCGCCGCGTATTTCAAAAACTCTTGCACAAAACCGATCACCAGCACACTGCCCAGAAGGTTGGCCGCTGTACTGCGGGGCATCCAATCCTGGGCCTGGAAAAAGTCGCGCACCGCAGGAATGGCCACCGCGCTGGCCAAAAGGCCACCCAGCAGGAAAACGCCGAGCACGTACTGCTTGGGTTCCGGCTCCAGACGATCTTGCTGATAAAAGAACGCCAGCCAGAGCAGCGCCGGCACCAGGGCCAACACGATACCCGCCAGCAGCAGAGCCGTTCCCTCTAGCGAGAAATCGACGATAGACACCAGGCCCGCCACCAGGCCAACAAAGACCAGCACGCCCAGGATCTGCACCACGCCGGAGGTCCACAGGCTGCGGCGATCCTGATTCACCCTGGCGTAGTGAAGATCACAATAAGCGCGAGCTCCCAGGCGTGGCGCGTCTGGCCCTACCGCTTTGTGGCAGACGCAACAGATTTGCTCAGTCATCGAACCACCTCCTCATCTCACTTGACTGCGACGGAAGAAAAGAAAAAGAGCAGCAGCCGATGCAACCATTAAAAGTGATCGGACAACTGCCCTTCGAGCCTATAGTTTTGCCGTTTTGAGACAGCAAAACGCTCAAATGGCCGAGAAAACTGAACGAGAAAAGCAGCGTGCAAACCCGGGCTGAACATGGGGACCTTTCTGACACAACCGGAAGAACCGAGGCACAACATCGTGCACGCAGCCAAAACAGGGCATCAATGGGTATTCATCATTCTATCATCAAAAGGGCCGCTTGTCAAAGCCAGCCCCATGCCATTGTGTTTCGGTTTGGTAACACACCTGCCAAAGTCGCGCCAGCCTTGCACACAAGACGTTTGTATGGTACACTTGGCTGCGTAAACCATGTCAGAGATCCCCCTCTCTGCTCTTAATACCTTCATGGAGGCACACAATGGCTGAAATTTTCGTGGACACGGCAAACCTCGACGAGATCAAAGAGGCCGCAGCATGGGGCATATTGGACGGCGTGACCACCAACCCCTCATTGATGTTCAAAGCCGGCACCGCCGACCGCAAACAGACCACGCTGCAAATCATCGACCTCATTGGCGGCGGTTCGGTGAGCGCCGAGGTCATCAGCACCGACGCCGCCGGTATGATCCGGGAAGCGCGAGAGATTCTGTCCTGGTCGGAGCACGTTTACGTCAAAATACCGGCGATCCCGGAGGGCCTCAAAGCGATGAACGAGATCTCGCGCTGGCCCAACGGGCGGATCAATGCTACACTCATCTTTTCCGCCAACCAGGCCTTTCTGGCCGCCAAGTCTGGCGCCAGTTATGCCTCTATCTTTGTGGGACGGCTGGATGACGCCGGTCTGGATGGCATACAGGTCGTCCAGGAGACACGGCAGGTTTTCGACAACTATGGCCTGACGTGCAAAGTGCTGGCGGCCAGCATCCGAAATACCTATCACGTCACACAGTCGTTACTGGCCGGGGCCGATATCCTCACCATGCCCTTCCCGGTGCTACAAAAGATGATCTCCAGCCCCTTCACCGATGCCGGTCTGAAACAATTTCTCGACGATTGGCACAAGATCGCCGGATAACCTTCACCTGTCCGCATCAAACGACGACATTCTGCGCCACCCATAAAGCCAGCCACCGCTGCGCCTCTCCCACCCGCCGAGCCGGAAGCAAAGACAACCACCAGGACACCAAAAAAAGGCCTGGTGTCTTGCTACCCTCCCGCAGGCTCGTAAGGATCCGTAAAAATATAAATTCCCGTGTCACCCTGAGCGAAGCGAAGGGTCTCGTTCTACTCAAACGGGATTCTTCGCGCCCGTAAGGGCGCTCAGAATGACAGTGGCGGAAGTTATTCTTTTA
>JBMOMT010000021.1:0-17613 GCA_049324835.1 Chloroflexota bacterium
GTTCCTTCTAGCCCGGCCACTCAAAGTGGCTGGGACGGGAGCGTGCGTCTCGCTCCCAAAACTGAGCCTTGAATATCTGTTATTGTTAACGTCCTTTGCCCTCACGGGCTACTGCAAAAGTCGAGTATTGACCTTTGGGAAGCGTATGGACAACCGGTGTTTTACTCTTTTAAGGCCACCAGTTCGTACACCTGCTCGAAAGCCACGCGACCTTTGACCTGAATGGGCGCCAGCTTGGTAGCCACCACCCGATCTTTGACCAGCTCAAAAGTGCGCTCACCGAGCAAAATCTGGCTGGGCCTGGCGCTTTCCTGCAAACGTTTGGCCAGGTTCACCGCGTCACCGATCAGGGTGTATTCCATCTGGTCGCGCGCCCCCACGTTGCCGGCCACCGCCTCGCCAGTGTTGACGCCGATGCCAAACTCCAGGCGCGCCTGCACGCCCACCGTGCGGTGATACTCTTCTATGATTTTTTTGGTTTCCCAGGCCGTTTTGACCGCCAGCCAGGCGTGATCCGGCAGCGGCAGGAGCGGGGTGTTGTAATGGGCCATCACGGCGTCGCCCATGTACTTGTCCACGATGCCATTGTTGGCCCGGATGGCCTTGTGCGCCAGGCTGAAATAGGTATTGATGGCTTCCACCACTTGTTCCGGATCGTGCTGCTCGCTGTAAGTGGTGAATCCCCGAATGTCGGCGAAAAAGATGCTCACCTCTTCGCGCGCGCCTCCCAGACGTAGCTCCCTGAGCGACGCCAGACTATCCACCAGCTCGGAAGGCAGGTAACGTTTGACCATGGAGCGCTCGCGCTCGAAACGTTTCTTTTCTGTCAGATCGTCCATGACGATGGCCACACCGAGCGTTTGTTCGTTGGCGTCTTTTAAAGGGGCCACGTTTAGACTCAGGTTCACCACACCACGATCTGGCAATTCTGGCTCCAGCTCGTGGGCCACCACTGCCTCTTCGGTGGTCTTGACCGTCTCGACGAGCTCAGGCAACGAGCCACCCAGCACGGGCAGCACCTGAGTGAACGGCACATCCAGGCAGATTTCCGCATCGACGCCGAGGATGGCCTCGGCGGCGCGGTTAAAGAGGGTGATAAACCCTTCATAGTCGGTGGTGATGACCCCGCTGGTGATGGAAGCGAAAACGTTGTCCATCAGATTTTTGGCGATGGCCACACTCTCGAACAAACGCGCGTTCTCGATGGCCACTGCCGCCTGGTTGGCAAAAGCCGATAACAAATCGCGGTCGGCCTCGGTGAAAAGCCCCGTCTTGATGCGATTATCGGCGTAAAAAACGCCGGTGATCTTGTCTCTCACCTTTAGCGGCACGCACAAAATGGAACGCAGCGAATAACTCACCACGCTTTCCTGGGCGCGAAAACGAGGATCGGCCTGGGCATTGGTGGTCACCACCGGCTCACCCTCGCGGGCCACGGCGTTGACGATGGTGCGGCTGATCTCGAACGAAGAACCGTCGATGGCTTCCCGATCCAGGTTACGCGCCACACGGAACTCTAACTCGCCGGATTCCTGATCCAGGAGCATCAGGAAGCCGCGTTCGGCGCCGGTGAGGCTGATGACCATGTCCATCACCTGATTGAGCACCTCGGAGAGATCCAGCGTCGAATTGATCACTTCGGCGCTCTTGGCCAGAGCCGCCAGTTGCTGGTGCTCCTTGGCCTGCGCGGCCAGGTCAGACATCAGCCCTGCCAGCGAGTTTTCGAGCTGGGGCAATAGCTGGTCGATCTGCTGCGTCAGAGCATTGAGCGCCAGAGAATAGGCCAGGGCGTCCTTTAGCGCTTTTTCTTGAACCGAAGCCAATGGTTGCCCCTGCCACGCGGCCTGAAGGCGTCGCAGGGCAGTTTGCTGGTGATCAGTAGCCTGGACAAACTTGTCCAGGTGCTGACGCAAGGTGCGGACGTTGGCCTGGGTTTGCTCGATGCGTTGTTGTGGTGTTTCACCCATCGTACTCTCCCACGAGTCTGGTTGCCGTTGGTCCCGCGCTGTTCCAGGCCGTGACGGCAAAATCCAACGAGGTCATTCCCCTTCAGGGTCTGTGTCCTGGTCTTGATTCTTACCCTTCAAACGGGCAGTCAACCGCCCAAAGATCGAGCTGGCCTTGCGAGCGCCCCGCCTGGCCTCCGCGAGCCGGTCAACAACATCTTTGTACCTGCTGTCCTGCTGATAAACCCGCTCCAGGCAATCGAGGGCCTCTTGCCATTCTTCGACCACCAGATGTCGCAGGCCCTGCTGGTACAACACGGCCAGCCGTTCTTCTTTTTCCTGTTTTTCCAGCACATGGGCCACCTGCAGCCGCAGATCGGCCGCCTGCTGATAGTCTGGTTGCTGCTCCAAGATTTCTTCCAGCTCGTCCATGGCCTCGCGCCAGCGCCGGGCAACAATGGCCTCCTCGGCTGCCGCGTACAGGGCCTTGAGCCGCTTCTGTCGACCGGCCTCGGCCAGCCGCTCACTCACGTCCATGTGATCGGGTGCAAAGCGCAGGATCTGGGCATACAGGTTGACAGCCAATGTCCATTGCTCGCTGTCGGAAGCCTCTCGCGCCCGGCCATAGAGGCTGTTGAGTAAGAGGTGATGCACCCGGTCGGCCTGAGGCGACTTGGGTGGCAGCACGGTGGGTAGGTCCTGGCCGGCCATGGCTGCCTGCACGGCCTCTTGCATCTCTTCCGGCGATTGAAAACGATCTTCGGCGCGTTTGGCCAGCGCTTTGAGCACCAGTTGCCGCACTGTCGGCGGCACTTCGGCCTGTTCCAGTGGCGCGACCGGCGGTGGGCTGGCGATGTGCTGGCTGATGATAGACCAGGGACTGTTGGCATCAAAAGGCAGGGTGTGCGTCAGCATCTCGTAGAGCACCACGCCCAGCGAATAGATATCGGAGCGAATGTCTACGTTTTCGCCCATGGCCTGCTCCGGCGAGATGTAATACGGCGATCCGACAAACCCCGATTGGGTCAGCGAGGGCAACGCCCTCACCCGAGCGATGCCAAAATCGAGCACTTTGATGATGCCCTCGGTGGTGACCATCAGGTTCTGAGGTTTGATGTCGCGGTGAACGATGCCTCGTTCGTTGGCCCGCCTGAGCGCCTGCGCCACCTGGCTGGTGATGCTCAACGCTTCCTGATAGGGCAAACGCCCCCGGATCTCTAGAATCTCTTTGAGGTCCTTGCCCTCGATGTACTCCATCACCAGATAATGCACATCCCGGTCGGCGCCGTAATCCAGAACGCGCACGATGTGCGGGTCATCCAGGCCAATCGCCAGTTTGGCCTCACGCACAAAGCGCTGAATATAAGCCATGTCCTCGGTGTACTGGGGATACAGCATTTTGACGGCCACTTTGCGGCCGTCAAGCCGATCCTCTCCCAGGTAAACCCAGGCCATGCCGCCACTGCCCACCTCTTGAATGAGCTTGTAGCGGTTGCCGAGTACTTTGCCGATCACTGCCTTCCCTTGTCCCCGTTGTTGATGGTGACGGCCCGATGAGGCGCGAGCAATTATACCTTACTTTTGTTGAATAGGCAATCGAAAATGAGCCATTCAGGCGAGGTAGCCGTGGGCGCGGAACCAATCGAGGGCATCTTTTAAGGTTTGCTCCAGCGGGCGCGGCGTCAGGCCCAACTCTCGCCGGGCTTTTTCGGTGTTCAAAGGCTGCCAACGGCTCATGGTCTTGGCGTGCTCCATAGACGGCAGCGAGATAAAAGGCAATCGTCCCACTGCCTCCGCCAGATCGGCCAGTCTCTCCACCCAGGCCAGCGATACCTCGCGGCGCGGCGGGCGCACACCGGCCAGTGTGGCTGCCAGGGTCAGCGCCTCTTGTACAGACACGTTGTGCCCACCCAGGATGTAACGCTCGCCCACCCGGCCCCGTTCCAGGGCGGCGACCTGGGCGGCAGCCACGTCGCGCACGTCCACGATATTCACCATAGCCGGCACCCAGGCCGGCATCTGGCCCCTGGCTACGCTCACCAACAATGCCCCGGTGGTCGGTTTGATATCACCCGGCCCCAGCACCACCGTCGGGTTGACGATCACCGCCGGCAAGCCGGCGGTCACAGCGCGGAACACTTCTATCTCCAGGGCGTATTTCACCTCAAAGTAGGCGCTGCGACTGCTGCCTGGCAGATACTCGTCCCGCTCGTCGGCCAGGCGATCTGGCTCCGCCGGCGGGCCAATCGTGGTCAACGAGCTGGTATAGATCATCTTTTGCACACCCATCTCGGTGGCGGCAGCGATGACGTTGCGTAAACCCCCGATGGCCGTGCGCAGATCGCCGCGCAAATCGTAGGAATTCTGGGGGTAATAGGCCGCCGCGTGCAAGAGCACCTGGCAGCCCTCCAGGGCAGCCACCAATGAGGGCCGATCCATCAGATCGCCGTGGCGCCATTCGATGGGCGTGTCTTCCAGATGCCGGGTGGGGCTATTGGGCCGCTTCAAGCCGCGCACAGTTATGCCCTGGGCGGTCAGCGCACGAGCCAGGTTGCCACCGATCATACCCGTAGCGCCTAGCAGCAAGGCTTTCATGGCTGCCCATCCAGGTTGGGATCTGTCAGAAAGGCCCGCACCTGATCGTCGGTCAGGTCGGAGAAATCACGATAGCAGTGGGCCACTGCAAAGTTTTCGTTGTCCCGCTCTACCAGGCAGACCAGCTCGTTCACCTGGGTCAACAGACGATCCAACGAGCCCAGCGAGCTAACCGGCACAGCCACGACGATGCGCGATGGCTGGTGCCGATGGATGGCGCGCACGGCGGCCAGCATGGTGAAACCGGATGAAAGCCCATCGTCCACCAGGATCACCGTTTTGCCGATCAACTCCAGGGGGGTATCTTGGCCGCGATAGGCGCGCCGCTGCCGTCGCACTTCGGCCAGGGTTTCCATGGCCACCCGCTTGATGTCCAGCGTCGTCAAGCGACGGCTCTCGACCAGCGGCAGATCCAGCACCATCGTGCCGTCTGGCGTGATGGCGCCAAAAGTGAGTTGGGGCTCGTCCGGGACGGTGAGCCGGCGTGGGATGATGATCTCCAGTGTGGCGCCGACGGCGCGCGCCACGGCGTGACCCACGGGCACACCCCCACGCGGGATGGCCACCACCACTGTTGGCACTTCGCCATAACCACGCAGCCTCAGTTCTTCGCCCAATTGCCTGCCGGCCTCGACCCGGTTGGCAAAAATGGGCATGTCTGGTTGCCAGTGTGTTGGGTGATCGGTTCTGGGGCTCATAGTCTCTCCGGCCAGCCGTGTCTGCCGATGAGCGGGACAAAGGCCACGGCGCTCAGTTCTTCCTGGTGCAGATGCTCACCCTGCCGGCGGATGCGCACCAGCATCTGTGACCAGGTACCGCCTACGGGAGCGATCAGGCGACCCCCATCGGCCAGTTGATCGGTGAGTGGGGCGGGCACTTTTGGGGCGGCTGCGGTGACGATGATGGCATCGTAGGGAGCGTGCTCTGGCCAGCCCAGTGTGCCGTTGGCCACGCGCAGTGAGACATTGTGATAGCCCAGTTGCGCCAACACATCCCTGGCCCTGTGAGCCAGTTCTTCGATGCGCTCGACGGTGTAGAGGTGCGCCACCAGCCGGCTGAGAACGGCTGCCTGATAGCCGGAGCCGGTGCCCACTTCCAGGGCACGCTCGTGGCCTTGCAGCGCCAATGCCTCGGTCATCAGAGCCACGATGTAAGGTTGCGAGATGGTCTGGCCGTGGCCAATACGCACCGGGCCATCGTGATAGGCCGAGTAACGCGAGTCCGGCGGGACGAAAAGGTGCCTCGGGACGGCGCGCATGGCCTGCAGCACATGCGCATCGCGGATGCCCCGTGCTGCGATCTGGTGCCGAACCATCTGCTCTCGTGCTTTGGAGAATTTGTCTTCGTCGATGGCCATGCTCGTATCCTGCTGCTGTGCCACACCTGCGGGAGGTTTAGGCATGCAAGTATCAGGTGGCCTGCTATTATATCACACATTGCGCAGGCTCTCAAACGAGCCTCCAAAGCTGGAAAGCCCCGACCGGCTCGTGGCACAATTGACCAAAAGATGGAAGTAGGGTAAAATACGCCAAACCTGTTCAGGGAGAACTGGATGCCACTGTACGAATATGTCTGCGATGACTGTCACACCAGATTCGAGTTGCTGCGACGCATGAGCCAGGCCGACGAGCCGATTGCCTGCCAAAGCTGCGCCAGCACACACACCTCGCGCGTCTTTTCCACCTTTGCTGCCTTTAGCCGCAGCGGCGACGGCCAGGCTCGTTCCGTCACCGGCACATGCAGCGACTGCGCTGGCTGCGGCACACGCAACTGCTCATCCTGCGCCCACCACTGATTCTCCTCAACCTTCCGAGCAAAAGTGGCCATCGAGGTTCCACCGCTTGACGTTTCTGTTGGCCTGGCCGCTGAACACGCCGCTCCGATGAATGAATGGTTCAGCAAAGTAGAAGGAGGAAATAGGATGGACCTTTTTGAAAAGTGCTACAATTACACCCTGGCCAAAGAAATCATGGCCACCGGCTATTATCCGTTTTTCATTCCCTTATCCGATACCGAAGGCACCGAGGTCATCATCGACGGGCGCAAGCTCATCATGATCGGCTCCAACAATTACCTGGGCCTGACCACTCATCCCAAGGTGCGTGAGGCAGCCATTGAGGCTTTGCGAAAATACGGCACCAGTTGCACCGGCTCTCGCTTTCTCAACGGCACGCTTCATCTACACAAACAACTGGAAGAAGAACTGGCCGATTTCGTAGGCAAAAAAGCGGCTCTCGTCTTTGGCACCGGCTATCAGGCCAACCTGGGCGCCATCTCGTCGCTGGTGGGCAAGAGCGATTACGTCATCACCGACAAAGAAGACCACGCCAGCATCGTCGATGGCTGCCTGTTGTCGCGCGGCAAGATGTTACGCTTTCGCCACAACGACATGGCCGATCTGGAACGTGTGCTCCGGCAATGCGAGCCCGGACGGGGAAAACTGGTGGTGGTGGATGGCGTCTTTAGCATGGGTGGCGACATTGCGCCGCTGCCCGAGATCGTCCCTCTGTGCAAAAAACATGGCGCGCGGCTGATGGTAGACGACGCGCATGCAGTGGGCGTGTTGGGCGCCAACGGTCGCGGCACGGCGGATCATTTCGGCATGACCGATGGCGTGGACCTGATCATGGGCACGTTCAGTAAATCGTTTGCCTCGTTGGGTGGGTTCATCGCTGGCGACGAAGAACCGATCCATTACATCCAGCATCATGCCCGGTCGTTGATTTTCAGCGCCTCCATGCCGGCGGCCAACGTGGCCACCTGCCTGGCGGCTCTGGAGGTCATGCGCGCCGAGCCAGATCGACCCAGGAAACTGATGGCCCTCGCCGGCCGTATGCGCCAGGGGTACCAGCAATTGGGCTACAACACCGGCGACAGTCAGACGCCCATCATTCCCATCATCATCGGCGACGACATGCCCACCTTCAGGCTCTGGCGCGCCCTGTTTGACGCCGGGGTCTATACCAACGCCGTCATTCCGCCGGGAGTGCCACCCAACAAGTCGTTGCTACGCACCAGTTACATGGCCACCCACACCGACGCGCAGATGGAGCGGGTGCTCGAGCTGTTCGAGCAGGTTGGAAAACAGATCGGTGTGATCTAGAAACCAACAGAGCCTTGAGGTTTCTAAAACCTCAAGGCTCTGTTTTATAACCAGCCGTTCTGCCGGTACCACTGTGCCGTGATTCTGATCCCTTTTTCCAGCGGATACAGGGTCTCAAAGCCCAGCTCGCGGCGTGCCTTTTCGCCGCTGCACACCCAGAATCGCTGGCGCAGCTCGATCAGTTTCTGATCGTTGAGCAGCGCCGGCTGGCGCGTGAAACGGGCCTGCAAACCGGCGGCCGCGGCGATGACCGGCAGGAAACCCTCCGGCACCACCAGCCGCAACGCCCGCCGGCCCAGCGCCGATGCCACCATCTCGCTCAGTCGCTGCCAGTCATAGTCTTGCGCCTCGGTCACAAAGTAGGTCTGGCCCACCGCCCGCTCATCTTCCAGAACGTGCAGCGCCATCGAGACCAGATCGGCCACGAATACGAAACTGGCCCGCCGCGCCCCACGCCCCAGAAGCAGCTTGATGCCGCGGTTGACCATCTGGAAATAGAAATAGATGTCTCTCTCGCGGGGGCCGTAAACGGCGGGCGGTCGTATCATCACGATCGGCAGGCGGGCCATGTAATCGTGGCAGTATTGTTCTCCCTGGAGTTTGCTCTGGCCGTAAAAGGTCAGCGGGTTGGGCGGATGCGCCTCGTCGATCGGGTGTCCATCGGGTGATGGCCCGGCAGCCGCCAGGCTGGACACGTAGACGAAACGACCGAGTTCGGGCGCAAGCCGGGCGCACGTCTCCAACAAACGTCGCGTGCCCTCGGCGTTGACGCGAAAATAGGTCTCGCGGTCGCGGGCTTTGGTGGCTCCGGCCAGGTGACACACTGCCTGCACGCCGGCGCAGGCAACTTCCAGACCCTCGCCGCCGGACACATCGCCGTAAACCCACTCGACCGGCAGGTGCTCGATGAAGGCCAGATCGCTGCTGCGGCGCACCAGGCAGCGCACGCCGTAGCCTCTTGCCAGCAATGCCTCGACCAGATGCGAGCCTACGAAACCGTTGGCTCCGGTGACCAATACCTGCGTTTTCTGTGTCATCTGGTCTCCTATTCTACAAATACGGCGTACTGGAACTCAGGGGGCTGCCGGTGTACCGGCAATACCATTCGATCGCGGCGGCTGATTTGAACCTTGAGTCCCTCGTAGGTGTGCTGAAACACGGCGATCAGCCCTCCGCTGCGCATCAGCGCCGTCTCGAGCGTGTCCGGATCGCCGATGGCTTGAAACAGGTAGGGCGAAGCCAGGCGCACCCCATCCACCGAGAGCCAGCCCTCTTTTTCCATGGTTATAGCCGACCACAGCGCCAGTCGTTCGCCATTGAGCGCGATGGCCTCCGCGCCGGCGTTGCGTAATTCGTTGACCAGGTCTTGAACGTTGAGGGCGTTCAGCGGGCCGCTCAACCGCACCTCGATGCCCGGACCGGAGACTTCGACCAGTCCATTGATGGTCTTGGTGCGGTTCAACTCTTCGACCAATGTCTCCAGCAACCCACGATCGCTGCCGCGCCGGGAATTGCTCAACTGTGCTTCCAGCGTATCGACCTCGGCGCGTAAGGCGCCGTTGGCCTCCACCAGGCTACTGAGGATGGCAGCCTGATCGGCGCTGGAGCCAGAAGCCCGGGCCTTGCTGGTGAGGCGTTGGGTCTGAACCTGCGCCATGACCAGTAACCCCAGGATAAAAGCCATCGTTATGAGCGTGATCCGAGAGGGCCAATGCATCCTGCATCATCCTGACCCGGCCAGGCCGGAACCAAACAGATAACCACCAAGACACCAAGTCGCCAAGAAAAAAAGGCTTTGTGCCTTGGTGGCTGATTGGCTGGTAACTGCTCAGCCTACCCTCCCGCAGGCTGGAAAACCGACTGATACCTGGGCCCATTTCTACTCGAAACCACTTCAAGCCTGCGGGAGGGTGAGCAGTTACATTGGCTGACAAATCTTTTTGGACGCAGATTTTGCAGATAACCGCGGATGAAAAAAGCGTATAGAATCTACGGCAATCAGCGTTAATCTGCGTCCTGTACCCGGCGCTGAACAACGGCTTGGGCATTTTGTCAGTCATTCAGGCCTTGGTGGTGTGTTTTCTTGCCAAACGTGCAAGGATTTCATCGTCAAGATACTATTGCCCGGGCCGGGCGTAACGCAATACGAGGCTGCCCTGGTAGGCCGGCAATTGCACCTGCGGCGAGCGATGGTACTCAAAGATCAGGCCCTTGAGTCGGGCTTTTTCTTTCAACTCGGCCAGATAGGAAACGTTGCGCAGATGATCCTCCAGTTGCACCGGATCGCCGATGGCCCGCACCAGGTAGGGTGGTGAGAGCCGCGTGTCGTTCACCATCACCGTGCTGCCCACGCAATAAACCGAAGTGACAGCCACCACCCGTTCGCCGTTGATGGCGACTCCCTCGGCGCCGGCCAACCAGAGCAAGTTCACCACGTCCCGTAGATCGTACTCGTGCACGATGTAGGCCGATGGATCTTCATCCGCCGGAATGGCCTGCCGCTGCGAGTCGTCCAGGGTCACTTCGACGCCAGGCCCTTGCGCCGCCAACAGTCCGGCGATGGCTTTTTGGTAACGCAGTTCGGCGCCGATCTCTTCCAACAGCTCGGTGGTGGCAGCCGTTTCCTGCTGATAGGCCGCCAGCTCGCGGCGCAACTGGCCGATGCGTTCCTTGAGTGTGATCTGTTCCCGCTCCAGGCGGTGGATCGTCTCATCGGCGCCTTCTCGTCCCTCGGACGGCGTGACGTCTGCCGATGGCCAGGAGTTCAATTGCAGGCTCAGCAGCAGGCCAAAAGCCACGGCCACCAGCAGCCAGGAAAACATTCGGCTCCTGCCGGACAATCGGACACTCACGGTTTGCCCTTTCTCAACCATAACAAAAGCCGCCGGAGGCATGTGGAACCTGAGGTTCTCCACCTCACGCTGGCGGCTCAAGGCGTGGTACAGATCGGCCTGTTTTTCACCCGGCCGATCCTGACGGGTGGGGGTTTTGCGATCTAGTCGGTTTCTGAGGCCAGAATGATCTGCAGATCGTACCTTCGAAAATTGTTGGCCAGGTTGGTCTCACCGGCTACGGCCACTGCCTCAACCGAGAGCTGATAAGTCGGGCGATAGGGTGGGCATGGGATGTGGGTAAAACGGACCACCTGCGTCTCACCCGGCGCGATCGAGGTGATCTCGGCCTGCCGCTCAACGAGCACCGTCTCACCCTCGTCGGTGGAGAGCTGGGCCAGTATCGAGACACTCGTCTCTGTCGAGAGGCCCGTGTTCTCGATGGCGATCAGAAACGTGATGCCATCCGGGTCGTCAAGAAGCTGCTCGTAATCGTCCAGGGGAGGGTCAAAGTCTACGGCCAGGATGGCCAGATCGTGTTCGTTGGGAGTAGTTGGGGAAGAGATGGCTTGTTCTACATTGTCACCGGCCTGAAGATCGATCACCTTGACCTTGACACAGCCCGTCAAGCCGATCACGATCACCAGTCCCAGGGCTATCAACGGCTTTAGGCGGAGCCAGTCGCTATTCTGCCCCATAGCGTGTGCCTCCTTATGGCAAGATAGACAGGCCAGGCCATCGTTTCCCCCTTTGCCCGCAGTTCAAAATGGCCTGGCGCGTCGTGTATGGCTCTACTATAATCCAGATAACGGGATTTGTCAAGTGTCCGTGGGGGCTATTTTACGGCAAAGGGCGCTGAAGACCAGCTATCCAATTCACCGCCGGGTTGATCCACCAGCCCGACCTGCAGGCGGTAGCCGCCGGGTGGAGCCTGGCCGGGGATGAATAGATCGAATTGGGCGCGGACGATCTCGCCGGCGGCCCATTGGGAAAGGGGATAATCCACGCCGCTGAGGGGCGCGTCGAGCGCGGCGCGTTCCACCTGGTCGCTGTCGAGCAGCCGCAGTTGCAGCCGCAGATCGGCGGCCAGGGGCTCCTCTACCTGCCAGTAGAGGTTGAGGTGCAGGGCGTCGCCGGGGCGCAGGGGGGCGTCTGGCTGGCCCAGTTTGTGCAGGTCGTAGCCCAGCAGGTGCAGGCCATCGGGCTGCCAATCGGTGCGATGCTGCATGGGCAGGGTCGCCGCCGGCGGCGGCGCGGGCGGCCGGGCCACACTCACCGCGCCCAGCGCCACGTGATCGCCCATCGGCAGGCCGTTTTGTTGAACCGGCAGCCGCACGCCGGTGGTCAGGCCGTACATGCCCACCACCAGCCGGTGCGCGCCGGGTGGGGTGCCGGGCTGCACCAGCACGCCGTAACGATCGCTGATCGGCTGGCCGGGCGGCCAGGCATCGGTGGGCAGCAGGTTGCCGCCGGGCTCGCTGTCGAGCTGGCCGACGATGTGGTTGGCGCTGTCGAGGAGCTGCACGAACACTTTGTAGCGCCCGGCGGGAGCTTGCGTCGCTTCCCAGAACAGGGTCAGTTGCAGCACATCGCCGGCCTCCACGGTATCGGCGGCCAGGGAATAGCCGCGCAGGGCGATGGCGTCGCCCAGCGTCAGGTTCAGGGTGTGCTGGGGGGCGCCGCTGCCGGTCATCTGCGGCACACTGTAGACCACCAGCCGCACGCTGCCGTGCCAGGCGTCAGCGGCGCGATAGGTGTGGGCTTCCAACCAGCTTTCCACAAAACGGTTGGGGTCCGATTCGGCCACGCCCCAATAGAGGGCAAAGATGCGGTCGTGCCCGGCGGTGATGCGCGCCAGTTCGGCGGCGGTGGCGGCCTCGTCTAGCGGGCGGGAGCGGGGCAGGGGATAGACGTTGGGCCGGTCGCCATAATAGTAGGTAAAGACTTCCCACTGGTTGGGCGCGTTGAGGATGACCGCGTCGCCGTCGCGGGCGGCGGCCTCGATGTAGCCGGCCATGCCGCGGTAATCGTCGCGGGCGCAGGCGGGGTCGTGGTAATAGTGGTCGAGGCCGGGCGCGGCGGCGAGGGCCGCCAGGAGGAGGGCGGCGGTGGGCCACAGGCTGGCCCATCGTTTTTTGATCGACAGGATGGGAAGCGCCGCCGCACCGATCAGGAGATGAAAGCCGGGCGTGCCGGCGAGAAAGAATTTGGGGCGGTAGGCGGGCCGGCTGAAAGAGAGGGCCAGCATCAGGGCCACGGGGGCGGCAGCGTAGAGAAAGGGCAGCAGGCGCACGGCCAGCGGCCGGCGGCGAGCGGTGAGCTGGCGACCCAGGCCGATGAGGGCGAGGGCGGTGAAGCCGATCTGGGCCCAGGTGATCCAGGGCGCGTCGCCGGCGGTGGGGCCGAGGGTATAATGGCGCAGCGCCTGCCCCAGGATGTAGCCCGGCGGGTGTGCTTCGCTGATGGCGCCATAGCCGGTGAGTTTGGGCCAGGCGGTGGGCAGCCAGGGGGCGTAGAGCAGCAGCGCGCCGAACTGGGCCGCGATCCAGCCCGCCAGCCGCGCGCCGACGCGTCCCTGCCGCCAGGTACCCAGCAGCCACAGGCCAAAAACCGCATTATGAGCGGCCACGATCAGCGGGTAGGAATAGTGGGTGTAGAGCCCGGCGGCGGTGAGGAGGGCGTAGGTGAGGAAGCAAGGGAGCAAGTGGCAAGCGGCGAGCGGCGAGCGCGCAGGGTGAATCAGGCGCAAGAAAAAGTAGGTGGCGGCGGCGCCGATGAGCGCCACCAGGATGTACATGCGCGCTTCCTGGGAGTAATAGACTTGAAAGGGCGACACAGCAGCCAGAAAAGCGGCGGCCAGGCCCAGGGCGGGCCGATCCAGCCGGCGGCCCAGGGTGCAGGTGACGGCCACCAGCAGCAGGCCCAGGATTGCGGAGAGGCTCCGCGCGGCGAATTCAGAGTCGCCAACGAGACGTATCCAGGCCCACAGCAGGACATAATAACCCGGCGGGTGGATGTCGCCGGCGGCGCCGGCTGTGACCAGGGCCAGGCTGCGCTGGGCCAGCCGGATACTGTTGCCCTCGTCGTTCCAAAAGCTCTGGCCGTCGAGCCGGTAAAAGCGCAGAGCGGCGGCCAGCAGCAGTATGAGCATCAGCAGGATACGTTGGTTGCGGGTCATAGTCAAATCGGTAAATCAGCGAATGGGCGAATCGGCAGTGTAGGTTTTGATGGCGTCGTAGACGGGCAGGGTGGTGAAATCGGGCTCGGCCATACGAAAGTAATACCAGGCCTGATCTTTTTCGAAATCGTGAGGCCGTTTAAAGAACCAGTAAAAGATGACGCCCATCCAGGGCCACTCGTCCTGGGCGCGCTGGTAGCCCTGCACCACGTAGCGAGCCTGCTGCTCTTCGCTGGCCCGGCCATAGGCCGGGTAGGCCGGATGATCGGCCGGGATGGCGTTCCAGTTCATCTCGGTGAGCCAGATGGGCGTTGCGGCGTCGCCGTTTTGCACCATGATGTCGCGGATGTACAGCGGGCGGGAAAAGTTGATGACGCGGGGGCGCATGCGCCGGTCGTAAGGGCCAGACCACATGCCGTAATCGTTGAGGGCCAGCACGTCGAAATGGCCTTTGGCCCCGGCGTCGTACAAACGCTGCAGAAAGACAAAGTCGTTGAGGTTGCAGTTGTCGCCGCCGATGCAATCGCCCAGCTCGATGGTTTGGGCCAGCGCGCCGCTGATGATGACGCAGTCGGGGTCGGCGGCTCTGGCGCGGGCCGCGGCGATCTTGAGCAGCTCGGCGTAACCCTCCGGGTCGATGGGGTAGTTGCCCCACTCGGGGTGGATGTTGGGCTCGTTCCAGATCTGGTAAAAGCGCACCCGGCCGCGGTAGCGTTCGACGACGGCGGCCACGAAATCGCCGTAATCGTCGAAATCGTCGGGCGGGGCGTGGGCGCCCATCTCGTTTCCGGCGGCCCGCGACCAGGCCGGCGGGTTGCTCAGCCGGGCGACGATCTGCAGGCCGTATTTTTCGGCCAGATCGACGATGTTGTCGTATTTGTCCCAGGCCGAGATGCACGGCCCGTTGCGGCAGTCGGAGAAATCACCCTTGCCGTGGATCTCGATGTCTTCCCAGGGGAATTCCTGGCGGATCCAGTGAAAGCCGGCGTCGCTGACCATCTGCAGGGTTTTGTCCCGTTTGGTGATCTCGACCTCTTGCTCCAAAAAGACGTTGATGCCAAAGGGGTCGATGCCGGCAAAGGCGGTGGTCACCTCGTCGGCGGTCTCGGGCTGGGGGCGGGTGACGTTGGAGGCGAGCTGCCACAGGCCGCGCATCTGGGGCAAAAGCTGCTCTTCGCCGGTGACGTTCAACAGCCAGCGGGAAACGTCGGCCCGATTGGTGATGCCCAGGATGATGGCGAGCAAGCCCGCGGCCAGTAGAGCCATCCACAACCCACGCTTTTTACTCTTCATCGTCTCTCCAGGAATTTCGCCATCAAGACGCCAGGGCCAAAGGTTTTTAGCGTTCTTTGGGCGTTGGTGCTTGGGTGGTGCATCTTTTGATAGCCTGCCGGAGCACCAGCAGCCCAAAGTGATACACGTCCACCTGCCGCCGCCAGCGCCAGGGCTGGCGCAGCAGGCGGTAAAAGTGCTCCAGGCCGATACGCTGCATCCAGTGCGGCGCGCGCGCCTGCACGCCGACGATGAAATCGAAGGCGCCGCCCACGCCCATGCACACCGGCACGCCCAGCCGGTCCAGATTGCGGGCGATCCATTGATCCTGTTTGGGATGGCCATAGGCCACAAAGAGCACGTCGGGCCGGGCGCGGCGCACCCGAGCCACGATCTCGTCTTCTTCCTCGACGGCGGGCGAGCCGGCCCAGGCGCCGGCGATCTGCAGGCCGGGGAAGCGCGCCGCCAGCCGCCGGGCGGTTTCCTCGGCCACGCCGGGCGCCGCGCCCAGCAAGAAGGGCCGCCAGCCCCTTAACGCCGCCCGTTCGGCGATGCGCGGCAGGCCGTCGGAGCCGGTGATACGCTGGCGCAGCGGCTGGCCCAACAATCGACCGGCCCACAGCAGGCCCACGCCGTCGGGCAGGGCCAGCGCGGCGCGGTTGATGATGGCCCGGAATCCGGGGTCGCGCCGGGCGGCCATGACGAATTCCGGGTTGACGGTGACGATCTGGTGCGGCCTGCCTGTGGTGATGTAGGCTTCGACCAGGGCCAGAAACTCGTCCCAGGTCACGTCGTCGGCGCGGACGCCGAAAAAGTGGCGGGCGGCGGGCGCGCTCACCGCGATAGCTCCTCGATGACGGCCGCCACCTGCCGGGCGGCCCGATCCCAGGAAAAGCGTTGCGCCTGGGCATAACCGCGGGCGATCAACTCTGCCCGCAGGGGTTCGTCGCTCAAGGCCTGGGCCAGGGCGGCGGCCAGCGCTCCGGTGTCGAGTGGATCGATCAGCAGGGCGGCGTCGCCGGCGATTTCTGGCAGTGAACTGGTGTTGGCGCAGACCACCGGCACGCCGCAACGCATGGCCTCCAGCACCGGAAAACCAAAGCCCTCGTAGAGCGAGGGAAAGGCAAAGGCGCGCGCCCCACTGAGCAGGGTGGGCAGGTCGGCGTTGGGCAGGTAGTCGGTGAAAACGATACGCTCGGCCAGGCCGTGCGCCTGCACGCGGCTGAAAATCTGGTCATAGAGCCAGCCTTTACGCCCGGCGAGGATGAGTTGTGTATTCCGTAATTCGTATTGCGTATGCAGCCGGGCAAAGGCATCGACCAGCCGGGCCAGGTTTTTGCGCGGCTGGAGGGTGCCCAGGTAGAGGACATAATCGGCGGTGATGCCGTATTTGGCTTTGACGGCGGCCACGGCGGCGGGGTCATCGACGCGGCGCAGGGCCTCGTCTGGGCCGGGATAGACGACGCTGATTTTCCCGGCGGGCGTGGCGTAATGCCGCATCAGATCGGCTTTGGTGGCCTGGGAATCGGCCAGGATGTGCGCGGCGACACGGGCGTTCCAGCGGGTGGACAGGTCCAGGTAGAGTCGATCCAGCGTCCGGTGGGCCTGCGGAAAATGCAGGTAACCCAGATCGTGCACGGCGACGATGCTGCGGCGCGGGCGCAGCGGCGGCAGGACGTGGGCCGGCACAAAGAGCAGATCGGGCGGGCGGCGGACCATCTCCCAGCTCAGGCGCAGGTGGGTCCACAGGCGCGGAAAGGGCATGGTACGCTGCTCGACGTGTTCATCGGGCGGCAAGAGATCGGGCGCGGGCCGGTCGCGGAAATAGAGCCGCACGTGGGGGCGGGATGCCATCCCGTTCCACAGGCTCAGCAGGGTTCGGATCAGGTGGAGGGTATAATTCTCCGTGCCGGTGCGCCGGGCGACGGTGGTCCGGCTGGCGTCGATGCCGATGAGCATGGCGGCTCAATCGCGCCGCCGCAAAAACGCCGAGGCCAACCCCAGCAGCCCCAGGAAAATCAGGCCCAGCGGCCAGAGTTTGAGCAGCAGGTCGCCCAGGGGGCGGGGCAGCCGGAACAGGGTGAAGCCAAAGGCGATGAGACCCACCAGAGTGGCCAGGCAGCCCACGCCGGCCGCGCCCCAATCTCGGAAGCGGCTTGCGGCAAACTGGGCCAGGAAGGCCAGCCCGCCGATGATGGGAAAGGCGGGCCACAGCCGGGCCATCTCGGCCCAGTTCAGCAGGCCAAAGGAAAAGGGAAAGAAAAAGAGGCCCACCAGCGTGGCCGCCGTGCCGATGAACAGCAGGCCGGGATCACGCTCCCGGCCAAAGAGCCAGCCGGCCAGAAAGGCCAGCCCGGCCAGCGTGGGAAAGAGCGGCCAGATGTTGCTCCAGCTCAAGAGGCGGGGCGCCAGTTGCTGCATCAGGAAAAAGAGGCCCAGTAAGATGAGCAGGACTCCGGGCACGATGCCCGGCGCGCGTTTTTTCATGATCTCCTCCGGGTGAAAGGGATAGGATCCGTAAAGATATAAATTCCCGTGTCACCCTGAGCGGAGCGAAGGGTCTCGTTCCTCGCGCGGTTGGTTCCCTGCTTACCGCCAACGAGATTCTTTGTCGCTTCGCTCCTCAGAATGACAGCCTGTTTCAGGATAGACGCCGCGAAGGGGCTCGTTCCTCGCGCGGTTGGTTCC
>JBMOMT010000022.1:0-118329 GCA_049324835.1 Chloroflexota bacterium
TGCCCTGGTGGTCGGGTGATACGTTCCCGGGCGGCGGCCCCCCGCCGCGGCGCATCAGATGCCGGAAACGAACGACCCCTGGCCGATCGGGCGCCGGCGTCCAGGAACCATCACGCCGGGCTTTGATGGGGTAGAGCAATTTTTTGGCCAGGGGTAAATAGTCCTGAATGCCACTGACGACGATGTTCTTGAGAGATATCTGCCGCCGCACCTGATCCACGCGCGGCCAGAGCGGCTCGAGGACGATGGCTGTCTCGACGCCGGCATCACCCCATTGGTGGATCAATTCCCGCTCGACGTAAAGAGGGTTGGTAAGCACGGCCACTGCTCCCAAGGAGAGGGTGGCGTAATAGGCGATGATGGTCTGGGGGCAGTTGGGCAGCAGGATGGCCACGCGGTCGCCACGGCTCACACCCAAAGCGTGCAGGCCGGCGGCCAGACGATCCACGTGCTGTTTCAATTGGCGATAAGTGAGGCGCGCTCCAAAAAAAACGGTGGCTGTCTGGTTGGGATGCCGCTCTGCCGAGCGGCGCAGAAAATCTGGCGCCGTGAGCGGGGGAAATATCAGCGAATGAGGGACATCCTCGTCGTAAAACTGAAACCAGGGACGATCCATGCAGGTCACTCCTCTTGTCCCCCCCCACACCGACGCCGGGCCCTGCCTTTTTGCCGCTGGCGTTGCGCTCATTATATCATGTATAGCCCTCGAACACAATTGCGTTTGTGTAACAGTTGTGCAATGGCTGCGATGGGGGTATAATATCGCCCTGGCTGTGGAAAAAAGTCTGGAGGAGGCGTGGGATCATGGATCGACAACAAGCCTGGAACTTGCTCTGCGAGTTCACTCAAAGTGAGAATCTGCGCAAGCACGCTCTGGCCGTAGAAGCTGCCATGCGCGCCTATGCCCGCCTTTTTGACGCGGACGAAGAGCAGTGGGGGGTGGTGGGTCTGATTCACGATTTCGATTACGAGCGCTATCCCACGGCGCAAGATCATCCTTTCAAAGGCGCCGAGATTTTGCGCCAGCGAGGCTGGCCGGAGGAAATAGTGCGGGCGGTGCTCTCTCATGCCCGGTACGCGGGCGTAACGCGCGATACACCCTTGGAAAAAACCCTCTTTGCCGTCGATGAGCTGACCGGCCTGATTTCGGCTGTGGCGCTGGTGCGGCCGAGCAAAAGCATTCACGATGTGACGGTCAAGTCGGTGAAGAAAAAATGGAAAGATAGAGCTTTTGCCGCCGGAGTCGACCGGGAGGACGTGGAACAGGGGGCGGCAGATTTGGGTGTCGAATTGGGCGAGCACATCGGTGTGGTGTTGAACGCCATGCAGGCTATTGCCGACGAATTGGGCCTGGCGGGCGTGGGCGGATGAGCAAAAGCCTGCTCTCCTGGCTGTCGCCTCGCCAACGACAATGCCCCAACTGCGGGGCGCAGGTTTCGCAGACGGCCCAAAGCTGTCTGATGTGCGGCGTCGAGTTGCCGCCGCCGGTGCGGCGCCGATCGTCCTTTGTTGAGGCCGTGCGCACCGCGACGGCTATGGGGCGTGGGCGCACCTGTCCTTCCTGTGGCGCGCCGGTGGCCCGGCGAGCCAGAACGTGCCTCATGTGTGGCGTCGAGCTGCCGGTTTCGGGCAGTCGCCGGCCGGCCGATAGGGTTGTGCCGGCGGCGCGTGTGGCCGCGGAGCGGGCATGCCCCGCCTGTGGCGCGCCGGTGGCCCGGCGGGCCAAAAAATGTCTCATGTGCGGCGCGCGGTTGGCCGCAAAACCATCCTCGCAGGCGATTGTCGGCGCCGAGGGTGTGGCGGCTGCCGGTGACGATGCCGCCATCCAGGGCAGCCGTTTGTGCCCTGCCTGTAACACACCCGTGGCCGGTACCGCCGAAGTATGCCTGATGTGCGGCGCCGATCTGACACAGCCGGAGGCGTCGATGGCTGCCGAGAGCGTGGCGCAGCCGAAAAATCCGCTCTGGCAGCGGGCGCTTGTGCTGCTCTGGACGGTGCTCAAACTGCCGCTGGCGCTTGTTCTGGCGGTGGTCATACTGGGCGGCGTTGGGTTGCTGATGGTCAATCAGCCGTGGAAACAGGTGGTGGGTATCCACGTTTCGCCGCTGATGACGCCGCTGATCACACCCATCGACCTGCCGGCGCAGGTCACACCCACCCGCACCGCCACGCCGAGTCTCACTCCCACTCACACGCCGACGTTCACCGCCACACCCACCAGCACATCGACACCCACCGATACGGCCACGCCCACTTTGACCCCCACGCCGGTGACCATCATCACTTACACCGTCCAGGCCAACGATTCCTGGATTTCGGTGGCGGATCGTTTCCGGGTCGATGCGGTGGATCTGGCGCGTTTTAACGGGCGCAGCGTGGATGATTTTTTGCGCATCGACGAGGTGCTGCGTATCCCGCCGGTTGAGGGCGGCGATCTGCCCGCCTCTTTCGAGCACGTGGTGCAGCCGGGCGACCGCCTGGAGAGCATCGCTCAGCGTTACGGGGTGTCGGTGGAGGCCATTCTCGTGGCCAATGGCATCACCCTCGATCACGTGTTGTTGGTGGGGGAGACGCTCATCATTCCGCTGGGCACACCCACGCCGCCTGCCACACCCACACCCACTCCTTCAGACACTGCCACCCCCACCGCCACCCCCACCGCCACCGCCACTCCCTGGCCCGACACACCCACGCCGCCGAGTGGTTTTCCGGCGCCATCGTTGCTCACCCCGCCCGATGGTCAGGTGATCCTGAATCAGAGCACGGTGTTGCTCTCTTGGGCCTCGGTGGGCGTGCTGGCCGACGACGAGTGGTACGTGGTGCGTCTGCGCCTGCCAGGAGAGATCGAGCAGCCTGAAGGTCAGTGGCTCAAAACCACCAGTTGGCGCTTGCCGGCTGACATGCGGCCTGTGGGCCTGGCCGCCGAGGAGCCGATCTACTGGCAGGTACTGGTGGTGCGTTTGTTGGCTACACTGCCCGATGGCTCGCACGAGACGGAAATCTTGAGCCCACTGAGCGATATGCGTACCGTTTACTGGCGCTAGGATACCCCATGCCTCTGCTGGATCATTTTGGGTTTTTGGCGCCTTTTTACGACCGGGTCATCACTACCGTCCGGCCGGAGAGGCTCGGTGAGTTGCTTCAACTGCCCGCCGAGGGCCTTTTGTTGGATGTGGGTGGAGGCACAGGCCGCGTGGCTCAGACGCTGGCCGGTGCTGTGAGCCATCTGGTGGTGCTGGACGAATCGCCGGGCATGTTGCAGGAGGCCCGGCGCAAGGGGCTGGTGGTGGCCCAGAGCCGGGCAGAGCGGCTGCCGTTTGCCGATGGCAGCCTGCCGCGCGTTTTGATGGTCGATGCTTTCCATCACCTGGCCCATCATACGCAGGTGGTGAGTGAACTGGCCCGCGTGCTGGCTCCCGGTGGGCGGTTGGTGATCGAAGAACCCGATATTACCCATCGGGCGGTCAAGTGGGTGGCGCTGGCAGAGAAATTGCTGCTGATGCGCAGCCGATTTTTTTCTTCGACCGAGATGGCGAGGATGTTCGACACGGCTGGCCTGCAAGTATCGCTGGTGCACGATGGCCCCAATTTCTGGCTGTTGGCCCGCAAACCGGCTTGAGGGCTTTGGCACAAATCGGGCTTTTGTGTTATAATGCCGCCCGACTGCCAACCTGGCAGTCTGACTATGGATACTCTGTTTTTGGAGGAACGGACGTTGAAAGTTACGACAGAACGCTTAGCCGACTGTGAGGTCAAACTCGTCGTCGAGATCGACTCACAGAGCGTGGAAAAGGCGCTGCGCCAGACCGCCCGCCAGTTGGCGCGCGAGATGCGCTTTCCGGGTTTCAGGCCCGGAAAGGCGCCTTTCGATGTGGTTTTGCGCCGTTTTGGCCGAGAGGCATTGATCGACGAGACGCTGGAAAAAGAAGGCCAGGGCTGGTACGAACAGGCGCTGGAGGAAGTATCTCTGGAGCCCTTTGGCCGGGCGCAATTGGAGACCACATCCTATGACCCGCTGGTGTTGACCTTTTCGGTGCCGGTCGAGCCAGTGATCGAGCTGGGCAGTTATCGCGACATCCGGCTGGAATGGCAAGCGCCACAGGTGACGGATGAGGACGTGGGCCGAGAGATGCAGCGTTTGCAACAGCAGAAAGCCAAACTGGAGCCGGTGGAGCGCGTCGCCCAGTTGGAAGATGTGGCGGTGCTCGACGTCCAGGGCCGTATCGACGACGAGTTGGTCGTGGATCTGTCCGAGCGCCCGGTCACTCTCAACCCAGACATCAACTATCCGGTGATCGGTTTTGCCGAGAAAATCGTCGGCATGTCGCCGGGCCAGGAGCGCACTTTTACGCTGACCTATCCAGAAAACCATGCCAACGCCGCCTGGGCTGGTCGGGAGGCGCAGTTCGAGGTGCATATGCATGGCCTCAAGGCCTGGGCGGCCCCGGAACTGACCGATGCGCTGGCTCAAAGTGCGGGTGACTATTCGACGCTCATCGAGTGGCGGGCCGCTGTGCGCCAGGAATTGCAGGCTGAGGCCGAGCACCAGGCCGAACATGACTACGCCGACCGCGCCGTGGCTGCTCTGGCCGAACAGGCGAGCATCGAGTTTCCGGCCGTGATGGTGGAACGAGAGTTGGATAGCATGTTGCAAGAGATGGATCAATCGTTGCAGCAGCGTGGGCTGGGCCTGGATAATTTCCTGGTGATGACGCGCCAGAGCCAAGAGGACTATCGTGAGTCGTTGCGCGATTCGGCCAAGAGGCGCGTGCAGCGCGGGCTGGCGCTGGCAGAGCTGATCCGGGCGGAAGGGTTGGCGGTGTCAGAGGCGCAGGTGGATGCCGAGATCGAACGTATGGCGCAGAGTCTGGGCGACGAGGCCGAAAAGTTCCGCGAGTTTCTGGCCGCGGATGAAATGAGAGATTCGGTGCGTAACAATTTACTTTCCCAGGCCGCCGTGGACACACTCAAGGCCATCGTCAAGGGTGAATATACGCCTCCTGCCGGGCGCCAGGGTGAATCTTTGGCGCCAGATGCTCAAACAGAGGCAGCGGAAACGCAAACGCCGGAGAATGTGTAGGGTAATGGCCAACTTTGAGAACCACCCCTTGGTCAAGTGACGAAAGGAATGTACACTGTGAACAACCTGATTCCTATGGTGATCGAAACGACGGGCAGGGGCGAGCGAGCCTACGACATCTTTTCGCTGCTCCTCAAAGAGCGTATCGTTTTTCTGGGCACACCTATCAACGACCAGGTGGCCAATACCATCGTGGCTCAGTTGCTCTTTCTCAGCCGTGAAGACCCGGACAAAGACATCCAGTTCTACATCAACTCGCCGGGCGGCCAGATCAACGCCGGCCTGGCCATTTACGATACCATGCAGCTCATCCCGGCGCCGGTGTCGACCATCGCGGTGGGGCTGGCGGCCAGCATGGGCACCATCCTGCTGACGGCCGGCACCAGCGGCAAGCGTTATGCCCTGCCCAACGCCACCATCCACCTGCACCAGCCGCTGGGCGGCGTTTCCGGCCAGGTGTCCGATATCGAGATTGCGGCCAAAGAGTACATGCGCATGCGCGATCTGCTCAACGACATCCTCAAACGCCACGCCGGACTCAAACCAGAACAGATCGAACGTTTTACCGACCGCGATTTTTACATGACCGCCGAGCAAGCGGCAGAATATGGCATCATCGACGAGGTGCTGAAACCCGCCGAGCCTGAGGCCAGGTAGTCCATTGGAACGAGAGGATCAGGGGATGCGAAGCCAATCACCGACGCGCTGCTCGTTTTGCCGGCGCACCCAGGAAGAGGTCAATCGAATCATCGCCGGGCCAGACGCGGTGTTTATCTGCGACGAGTGTGTGGCGTTGTGCCAGGATATCCTGACGCAGGAGGCCGGGCAGTCGCCGCCGGCCGAGTTCAAACTGGATCGTATCCCATCGCCGCGCGAGATGTTCCATCGCCTCAACGAGTGGGTGGTGGGTCAAGACCGCGCCAAGCGTGTGCTCTCGGTGGCGGTCTATAACCATTACAAACGTATCGCCCACCAGCAACCTCATGACGATGTGCTGTTGGAAAAGAGCAACATCTTGTTGATTGGCCCCACAGGCTGCGGCAAGACGCTGCTGGCCCGTACGCTGGCCCGCATCCTGGACGTGCCCTTTACCATCGCCGATGCCACCTCGTTGACCGAGGCGGGTTACGTGGGTGAGGACGTGGAGAACATTTTGTTGAGCCTCATCCAGGCGGCCGATTACGACCTCAACCGCGCGGCCAGGGGCATCGTCTACATCGACGAGATCGACAAGATCGCCCGCAAGACCGGCGACAATCCCTCCATCACCCGCGATGTTTCCGGCGAGGGGGTGCAGCAGGCGCTGCTCAAAATCATCGAAGGCACCCTGGCCAACGTGCCACCCCAGGGTGGGCGTAAACATCCCCAACAAGAGTTCCTGCAACTGGATACCACCAACATCCTCTTTATCTGCGGCGGGGCTTTCGATGGCCTGGATCAGGTGGTGGCGGAGCGCGTGGGCGTGCGGGGGCGCATCGGCTTTCCCGGCGCGGCGGCTCCGGATGGCAGGCGAGAGTGGAGCGAGAGTGAACTGTTGGGCCGTGTCTCACCCGATGACCTGCTCAAGTTCGGCCTGATCCCCGAATTCGTGGGGCGGCTGCCGATGGTCGTCAGCGTGGATCAGTTGGATCAGCAATCGTTGGTGCGTATCCTCACCGAACCGCGCAACGCCATCGTCAAACAGTTCCAGCGACTCTTTGCTCTGGACGGCGTCGAGCTGGCCTTTACCGAGGATGCTCTCGTCACCGCCGCCCAGGAAGCGCTCAAGCTGGAAACCGGCGCCCGCGGCCTGCGCACCATCATCGAGCGCACCCTGCTCGATGTCATGTTCGAGATTCCATCGCGGCGCGACGTGCGCAAGTGCGTCATCAGCGGCGATACCATCGCGCAGCGATCGCAGCCGCTGTTGCTCACCCAGGCCGAGCGGCCTGTAGAGTGGCAGTTGCGCGATACGGCTTAGGTCGGTGGCCTTTCACCGGGCACAGGCGGCCCTCGGAGTGTCTCTAGAACCGGGGCCGCTTTTGGCTTGTTGGGAGAGGTGGCAAAACAGATGCTCAAACACGTGAGGGTCGTTGTCAAAGGGGGCGGCGATCTGGCCACGGGTGTCGTCCATCGGCTGCGCCGCGCCGGTATGCAGGTGGTGATCACCGAGCTGCCTCAACCGCTGGTCATCCGGCGGGCGGTGGCTTTTGCCTCGGCGGTCTACGAAGGCGCCTGGGAGGTAGAGGGTTTACTGGCCCGCCGGGTAGAGACCGCGGAAGCCATGACCCGCGCTCTGGAGGCGGCCGAGGTGCCGGTCTGGGTCGATCCGCAGGCGCGCATCGTCAACTGGCTGCGGCCCGAGGCCGTGGTGGATGCGATCGTGGCCAAACGTAACACCGGCACCACCCTGACAGATGCGCCGGCTGTGGTGGCGCTGGGGCCTGGGTTCCAGGCCGGAGTCGATTGTCACGCTGTCATCGAGACCAAACGGGGACACGATCTGGGGCGGGTCGTCTTTCGGGGCGCGGTCGAAGCTGACACCGGCGTGCCCGGCCCGGTGGGTGGGGAAACCGTCCGTCGGCTGTGTCGGGCGCCGGCGGCAGGCTGCTTTTCCGGACTGGCAGCGATCGGCCAGCGGGTGTTGGCTGGCGAAGCCGTGGCCGAGGTGGCGGGCCAGCCTGTCGTGGCCCACATCGATGGGGTGCTGCGTGGTTTGTTGCACGACGGGCTGACCGTGCCCGCCGGCCTCAAAGTGGGCGACGTGGACCCCAGGGGCGTGGTGGCCCATTGTTTTACCATTTCGGATAAAGCGCGGGCTGTTGGCGGCGGTGTGTTGGAGGCGATTCTTTATCTGTTGGGGAGAGGGCCATGCGGCTAGGGGTTCTGGGCGGCACCTTTGACCCGATTCACATCGGCCACCTGTTTGCCGCCGAGGAGGCGCGCACACGGCTGGGCCTGGAGCGGGTGCTGTTTGTGCCGGCCGGCCTGCCGCCGCACAAGCTGGATGTGCCGGTCACGCCGGTGGAGCATCGGCTCAACATGGTGCAGCTGGCCATCGCCGATAACCCTCACCTGGTCCTGTCGCGCGTGGATGTGGATCGTTTTGGCCCCAGCTACACCGTGGATACGATCGAGCTGCTGCGCGACGAACACGGTCCAGACACCGAGCTGCACTTTATCATGGGCTCCGATTCGCTGGCGGATCTGCTCACCTGGCACAGGCCAGAGAGGCTGATTCGCCTGTGCCGCATCGTGGCCCTCACCCGGCCCAACGGGCTGGTGGACCTGGAGGAATTGAACCGCTTGCTGCCAGGCGCGATCGCCCGCATCCAGATGCTAGAGATGCCGCTGCTCCAGATTTCCAGCAGCGATCTGCAACGCCGGGTGCGAGCCGGCTTCTCGATCCGGTACCTGGTGCCGATGGCTGTCGAGGCGTACATCGAGCAGCATCAATTGTATCGCAAGAGGGAGTGAGAGAGATGGCCCATCTGCTGGCTGAAATGGGATGGCCCGACGTGGCCGCTTATCTGGAACAGGACGACCGTATCATTTTGCCCACCGGCAGCACCGAGCAACACGGCCGCCACCTGCCGCTGGGCACCGATACCTTTATCCCGCAGGAGCTGGCCTGCCGGTTGAGCGAACAAGTCGGCGTGCTGGTGGCGCCGGCGGTAGCCTATGGCATGTCGTTGCATCATCTGGGCTTTCCCGGCAGCCTGAGCCTGCGCCCGGAGACGCTGGCCCGCGTGGTCGAGGATATCCTGCGTAGCCTCTATCGTCACGGTTTCCGGCGGGTTTTGGTGCTCAACGGCCACGGCGGCAATGTGGCCTCGTTGCAGATGGCGGTGGTCAACGTGTCCACCGAGCTGGCGGATGTGTCTATCCGGCTGCGGCACTGGTGGCGCGAGCCGCTGGTAGACGAAGTGTTGAAGGCGGCCATCGGAGTGGCGGGGGCTGGTCACGCCGATGCCGGCGAAACGGCGCCCATGCTGGCCTTGCGCCCGGATGTGGTGCACCTGGAGCGGGCGCAGCACAGTCCGGATGCGGCGCCGGTCGAATTGCTCACCGAGTTGGTCTTTCGCCAGCACTTTCCCCACGGCGTCATCGGCGCCGACCCGCGCCTGGCCTCGGCAGAATTGGGCGCCAGGATGCTGGCCGCACTGACCGAAAGTTATGTGGCGCAGTTGAACGCCTGGTGAGATCGATCATTCGTAACTACTCAGCCCCTGCGGGAGTGGATGCTTTTGGTGTCACCCTGAGCGAAGCGAAGGGTCTCGTTTCCCGCAGAACGGGATTCTTCGCTTCGCTCAGAATGACAGGCTGAGCAGTTACGATCATTCAGGCGAGCCGTCAAAAGGGGGCGCGGCCTGGCGCAGCCACAGGGTAAACGTGCTGCCCTGGCCTTCCTGGCTTGCGACGCTGATGTGACCACCGTGAGCGCGCAGGATCTCGTCGGCGATGCTCAGGCCCAATCCGGTGCCCGGCACGTGGCCCGATTCGGCCAGGCTGCCGCGGTAGAACCGTTCAAAGAGGCGCGGCAGATCCTCATCCGAGATGCCCGGCCCGGTGTCCTGCACGGTGAGGGTCACCCAGGCGAGTCCGCCGTCCAGTCTTGGCTCTACCGTCAGCGTCACCTGACCGCCGGCAGGGGTAAAGGTGAGGGCATTTTCCACCACCTGCGCCAGAGCCTGGCTCAGGCGGGCCTGATCGCCGTTGACCGGCGGCAGTTCGGGTGGCAAAGGTTGTACGGTCAGTGTCAGGCCAGTCTTCTGGGCTACGCTGCTGAAACGGGTGGCGATGTCGTTGAGCAGCGACGAGAACCGCACCGGCTGCCAGGTGGCGAGCACCTGGCCGCTGTCGATGCTCGTCATCTCCAGGATGTCCTGGATCAGGTTGGTCAGCCGGATGGTCTGATCTTCCACCACTTCGATGTAATGCCCGGTCTTTTCCGGACGGCGGCCCATGCGTAGCAGTTGGGCGTAGAGCCGCAAATTGGCCACCGGCGTGCGTAACTCGTGAGAGACGTTGGCCATGAAGCGGCGTCTGGCGTTTTCCAGCTCTTTGATGCGGCTGATGTCCTCGTGGCTGGAAACAAAACCGGTCAGTTTTCCATCGGCGAACATGGGGGTGATGGTCACGCTTGCCTGGTAGGTGCGACCGTCCTTGCGTCGTAGTGTGGCCTCGCCTTTCCAGCTTTGTCCCCTGGCCATAGCCATTTGTAGCGCCTGCCACTCGGGTTCGGGCAGCCGCTCGGCCACCAAAAAATTCCCCATCCGACCGATAGCCTCTTCGGCAGTGTAACCGGTGAGGGCGGTAAAGGCCTGGTTGACGTAGCGGATGCGCATATCCAGCCCGGCCATGCCGATGGCATCACCCACGCTGCTCAGCACTGCCTCGCTCTTTTCCTGCTCGGCGCGCAGCTCGGCAGTGCGCTCCTCGACACGCCACTGAAGCTCCTCGGCGTGGCGCTGAACGGTCTGGTACAGGTGCGCGTTTTCGATGGCGATAGCCGTCTGGGCTGCCAGGGCCTCCAGGAAGCGATGGTCGTCCGGGGAAAAGGCGCCAGGCTGGAACGACTGCACCGAGATAGCGCCCCACAACCGATCGTGGGCCACCAGGGGCACACCCAGCCAGGAGCGGGCCGGCGGTTGCGAGATGTGATGCGGGGCGGTGGGCAGTGGATCACGCTCCATGTCTCGGATCAGCAGTGGCTGCCGGTGACGCATCACCCAGGGGGTCAGGCCCGGGCTGGCCAGGGATACGCGTATGCCCGCCGCTCCGGGCACGACGCTGTCTTTTTCCACGGCCAATGCCACCACAAAATCGTCGCTTGTGGGGTCGTGCAGGATGACGGCAAAAGCATCTGACTGGAGAAGTTTTTGTACCTGGGCGTAAAGACGCTGGAGCAGCAGGTCGATGTCCAGTGCGCCGCCGAGCTCCAATGCCGTTTCGTACAGGCTGGTCAGCTCTTGCACCTGTCGCCTGGATTCCTGGTACAGCCGGGCGTTTTCGATGGCAATGGCAGCCTGGCTGGCAAAGGCGGTCAGCAGGCTCAGGTCTTCCGGGGTGTAGGCATCGACTTGTTGGCTCTCGGCGTTGAGCACGCCGATGAGCTGGCCCTTGACGGTCAGCGGCACGGCCAGCTCCGACCGGCCGATCAGGCCGCCGTCCAGATAACGGGCGTCGAACGTGGTGTCGGCCACATAGATGGGTTGGCCGGTTCGGGCCACGTGGGCGGTGATGCCTTTTTCGCTGTTCAGGGGCAGGCAAAACTTTTCCGAGTCCTCGGGGTAGCCGCGCCATTCCTGGATGTACAGCTCGTCTCTTTGCCGGTCGATCAGCAGCAGGGCGGCGGTGTGGAAATCCAGCACTTTGGCCAATTGGTCCAGGATCAGGCGCAGCACCTCTTTCAGCTCTAGCGTCGAGCCAATGATCTGGGCCACTTCCTGAAGGGTGGCAGCGATCTGGCGTCGGACCTGTTCCTGCTGGTAGAGTTGGGCGTTCTCGATGGCCACAGCGGCCTGGTTGGCAAAGGGCATCACCAGCCGCAGGTGTTCCTGGTTGAACTGGCCCGACTGCTCACCATCTATGGTCAACATGCCGATGACCTGATCGCGAATGGCCAGTGGCACACCCATCCAGGATCGGATGCGCTGGTGAGGCGGCTGCCGAAAAGCGGCATAAGCCGTCCGGGCGTCGTCGAGGATGAGCGGTCTACGCTCGTTGACGACGGTCTGGGTGACACTTTTGTCGGTGATGGGGAAGCGGAGGCCGACGATGGTTGTTGCATCCACAAAGCCGCGGCCACTGACGATCTCCATACAGCCCTGGCGCAGCAATTGGATCGAGGCGCTGTCAAAGGGCACCACGCGCGCCAGTTGCTCCAGGATGCGCTCCAACGTCTCCTCCAGGCTGAGCGTCTCGACGACGGCCGCGCTCGCCTGGCGCAGGGTCTCTGCCTCGTGCATACGACTGCGGGTTTCTTCCAGCAGGCGCGTCTGTTCCAGGGCCGCTGCTGCCAACGGGGTGAAACGCTCCAGCAGGGCAATATCCTCAGGTGTAAAAGTGAGCGGTGGGGCGTATACCATCGACAGCACGCCGTGCAACCGCTGGCCCCAGACGATGGGCAGGGCGGCGCAGGCGGCGAAATGGCCGCCGTCGTGCTGCGACGTCCGGCCCGCCCAGGTACCGTAATCGTCCACCACCTGGGTCTGGCCCGTTTCCAACACCTTGCCGGAGAGGCCCTGGCCCCTTTGGAGCACCTCGCCGATAAAAGTCGACGCCGGGTCGTGACTGATGGCCAGCTGCAGGTCGTCGGTGGCGGGTCGATAGAGATAGATGCCACCGTCTCTGGCTTCCAGCAGGCCAACAGCCCGATCCACGATGGCACGCAGCAGATCGTCCAGGCTGGGCTGGGCGCTCAGATCCAGGGCTGTTTCGTGCAGGGCGGCCAGCATTTCCGCCCGCCGATGGCTTTCTCGCTCGGCCCGTTTGCGGGCGGTGATATCGACCTGGGCGCAGATGCCCATGAGGATGTGGCCGCTGGCGTCGCGCAGGGGATACTCGCTGACCAGCACATCGCAGGTGTTGCCGTCGGCGCGCCGGTCTTGATATTCCAGACCGTGGAAAGACTGGCCGCGGAACACGGCGGCGATGGTTTGCTGCGTTTCGGCAACGTTTCTTTTTTGGACCATCAGATCGTACATCGTCTGGCCAATAGCCTGCCGGGCAGACCAGCCATAGAGTGCCTCGCAGGCGAGGTTCCAATGGAGGATCTTGCCGTCGCGGTCGAAGGCCCAACAGGCCACGGGCAGGCCCTCAAAGAGATCGCGGAATTGTCTTTCACTCTCCTGAAGCCTCTGTTCCGCGAGTTTGCGCTCGCTGATGTCGCGTAGCACGATCACCTGGCTCAAGAGTTGTCCGCGCCAGTCGGTGAGCGGCGAGATACGAACGTCGTAGGTTGGCTGTTGTGGCCCCCGGTTGAACGCCAGCTCGCGGCGCACGCCGACGGCTGTGTCGTCGTGTTTCATATCGATGGGCCATTCGGGCAACAGTTGGGTCAAGAATTGGCCAACGGCCTGGCGTGCTCTCAGGCCGATGAGTCCCTCGGCGGCGGGGTTGAGTTCCAGGATGCGGCCCTGGGCATCGAGCACGAGCACGGCATCCTGGATACCCTCGATGATGGCCTGGTGCGCCACAGGCATGATTTCGCCCAGCCGCAGGTGGAGCAGGCTCCAGGCCAACGAGAGGCCTGTCACGACAAAGGCCAGCGGCACGATCTCGACGCGGGTCTGGTGGGCCAGATCCAGGCTGCTGCCCACCCAGGGAGCGAGCGCTCCCAGGAGCAGCATGAACGTCTGGCGGCGGTAGAGCAGCCGCGAACGAAACAACGACTGGAGCAAAAAGACCAGGCCACTCAAAAGCAGGCCATAGGCATAGGCTGCGTAAAGCCACAATCCCCAGCCAAAGTGGTGCGCCAGAACCAGAGGCGAACGGCTGGTGTCCAACGTCAGGGCCGACCAGATCAGGCCGTGAGCCTGATTGGTGAAGGCCAGCGCCAGCGTGATCAGCGGTGCGATGCCGAGCAGGATCATATTGCGGCGGGTGAGCCATTTTTCTCGGCCGCTGTAAAAGAGGATGTAACAAAACCAGGCGATGGGCGCGCTGACCACACCCAGATACTGGATTTTGAGCCAGAAGACTTTGGTGGTCAGGCCGGTGGCGCTCAGTCTCAGGGTATAACTGATCGTCCACACGGTGATGGCTGCGGTCACCAGGGCGGCGATCCTCATCCGGGAGCCGCGGAAGCGTTGCCAGATGTAGAGGGTCAGCCCAATCAACAGGACAGACACGCCGATCAAGAGGGCGGCGTAGGGCGTCCACTGCCAGGCGGAAGGGTTCATCATCTCTCTCGTCGCGGAACGGTCGATCTGGTTGGGCGCATGGGTGTCCGGTCGGCTCAGACGTTCAACGTGTCGGGTTGATACTCTGCATGGCCGACCACAACAGGTCTAACAGCGGCCGGGCCAGCCATGTTACACCAGGGTGACGTCTCTGCATGGCATCCAGGTCGTCGAGGGCCATTTGGAGCGTGGTTTCGGCGTTGGGGGCGATACTGGCGCGCCGCAGACCCTCCTGGTACCACTCGGCGGCCTGGAGGCTCTTGCCCTGAACCAGCGCCAGCAATCCGGCTTTGAAGGCGGCCACGGCGTCCTGTGGTTGCAGCGTGGCGGCCAGGGTAAACTCTTCCCAGGCAGAGATGTAATCGCCGGCTGCCAGGTATTCCTGGCCCAGCTGGCGATGGAAAAGGCCCAGGATCGGCTGGATCAACCAGCGCAGCGAGGGGTTGGCTTCCATGTGAGCCGTCAGATCACTCAGGCCCACCTGAAGCGTGGGCAGATAGGCATCGGGCTCTGCCGCGGCGTGGGCCTGGGCCCGTCGTAGCCCCTCGACATACCAGTCGTTTGCCGCGCCGGCTTTGCCCTGAGCGGCGGCCGCCAGGCCGGCGTTAAAGGCGACTTCGGCTTCTTTTGGCAGGAGCAACGCGCCGGTCGCCGAGTCGGCTTCGGCCAGGTAATAGCGCCCGGCCTGATAGTGGTTCCAGCCTCGCAGCCAGTGGAAAACGCCCCAGGCTTCGATGTGGATGTAAGCGTGCCATTGTTGGCTGGCCTGGTCGGCGGGGTTCAAGGCGAGGGCGCGGTCGATGTCGGCCTGGGCAATTTGGAGCATCGTCCAGGCCTGCGCCTCGTCGCCTGGCTGGTTGAGAAAAATGTGTTGCGCCAGAACGGTTTCCAGGCGGGCGACAAACTGCCAGTAAAAGTCGTTGTCGGGCGCGTATTGCAGCGCCTCGCCGTAGCTGGCGATGGCCTGGCGCACCTGTTGCTGGTAATCGTAGCCGGGGCAGAAGCGCAGCAGGAATTCCACCTGGGCGCGGGTGCGATAGGTCCAATCGTCCGTTGGGCGCAGGGCCAGGGCGCGGTCGAGATCCGCGATGGCCAGGTTGAGCTGCTCGACGGCCTCTTGTTTTTCCGCGGCCGCGGCTGTGTCGTCGGAGCAGCGGCTGGCGTCGGCCAGCAGCCAGTGGCTCATGGCGCGCGAGATGATCATGACCGGGTCATCCGGGGCCAGGGCGATGGCTTTTTCCCAGGCCTGGATGGTGGCCTCGTACGCTTCCAGCCGGAAATGGCCGTACCCGACGGCCAGCCAGACTTCGGGCAGATCCGGTTCGGAGGCGGCAGCCTGCTGGAACCGGGTCAGGGCGCGACCAAAAACGTCCTGGGATTGGGCCTCGAGTTCCTGCTGGCGATCGGCGTTTTCTTTTTGGGCTGCGGCATCGCTCAATTCGATGGCCTGTTGGAAGAGGAGCCAGCCTTGCGCCAGGTGCGCCTGGCCGTTCTGTGGCTCGAGGGCCAGTGCCTGTTCGTATTGCGCCTGAGCGGCCTGGGTCTGTTTCAAGACCTGATAGATAGCGCCCCGCCGAACAAAAAAGACGTCATCTTGAGGGTACAGATCGGTGGCCCGGTCCAGGTCGGCCAGGGCCTGTTGGAGTTTTTCCTGGCCGGCGGCCTGATCACCCTCGGCCAGCAGCGCCAGCCCCCAGCTCTCGTGGGCCATGGCGCGGTAGGCGTAATCCTGGTTGTCGGCGTTGGGGTGTTGTAGGGCCGCCGAGTAATCGTCGATGGCGCGCTCAAAGTGGCCCATCTGCGCCTGGACGGCAGCCCGACTGCGGAGTGCGGTGAGGTTCTGGGGGGCCAGTTGCAGCAGGCGGCTATAAGAATCGGCGGCTTTTTGGAGCCACCATTCGGCGAGGTAGGGCCGATCCTCGTTGGCGGCGCGGATGGCCGCGTCGCGCTGCGAGTTGCCCTGGATCATCAGGTGGTAAACCCTCATCTCGCGCCCGATCTGCAGGCTTGCCAGGACGATGATGCCGCCGGCGATGGCCGTGGTGAGCGCGCGCAGCCACAGGGGGTAACCGTGCGGGCGGCGCACCTGCCACAGCGCCAGCACGGCGCTGGCCAGCAGCAGAACGACGCTCAAGGCGGGGTAAATATCGGGTGCGATGAGCCATGGCCGGGGAAAGACGAATCGAAGACCGGCCAGCGCCACGCCTGCCCCCCCCACCCACCAGAACAATCGGGTTTGTGGGGCCAGATGTGCCTGGATGTAGAGTGGCCGGACGACGAGCCACCAGAAGGGCGGCAGCAGCAGGCCGATGTACAGGTAGGGGTAGAGATCGGCCAGGCTGTAGGGCCCGATCAGATCCATGAGCAGGGTATGGGGCGCCCAGATGGTGAGCAGCAGAAACAGCGCCAGACCCAGCAGGCTCAGGCCGTAGAGCACCCCCATACGACTGGCCAACACCCGGTAGCCAAACGAGGTCACGCGGGCCTGAGCGGCAAAGGCGCGGATGTGGCTTTGCAGCGCCGTGTACCAGGCGATGCTGCCTTTTATTTCGAGCTGGCCCTGTGGCGTTTGAACGATGGTGCGCGAGTTGTCGTCCATGGGGCCGTGGAAAAACTCGATGTCGGCAATCGAGATGCGCTCGATCTCTTGCCAGGTTGTGGTCTGCTCCGTGTCGCTCTGACCCACCGTCAATCCGTGCAGGTCCAGGCGCACCGTCTCGGCCTGGGCAGCCTGCACGGTTCGGAGAGGGGTGCGCAGGATGAGGACGACGCCCAAAATGGTATAAGCCAGCAGATAGAGCAGCAACAGGGCCAGCGCCTGCTGAAGGGCAAACTCGGCCTCAAAAGAGGGCTGCACACTCAGGGCCATGGTCTGGCTCAGAGTGGGACTGAAATCGGGGTTGGGAGCGGTCAGCGGCGAGGGGTAAAAGTGAACAGCGGCGTCTATGATACTTTCCATCTGCACGTGAATGGCCAGCATGGGGATGGCAAAAGCAAAAACGGCCAGCAGCACCAGTCCGGCGCGACGGAAGGCAATCAGGGCCGGGTGCTGAAAGCGTCTGAGGTACTGGCGTCTGGTGAGGTTCTGGGTGGTGGTGGAGGCGGTCTCTCGCTCCTCCAGCGACAGCCGTTGATTGGTGGTCAGTTGTTGTAACCGCTCGGCGATCTCGGTTGCGCCGACACGGTCGCCCCCATTTTGGTAGAGGCGCAGGGCCTGTCGGAACTGGGTCAGCCCTGCGGTGTGTTGGCCTGTCCGGATGTGGACTTCGGCCAGCAGGCCGTGCGTCTCGGCTTCGAGTTCCAGATCGTGGTAGGCCTGGATCACTGGCAGGGCCTTTTCCAGGTGCGCCTGGGCCTGGGCGAACCTGGCCAGACGGAGGCAGGCCTGCCCCAGACCGGCCTGGATGCTGGCGCGGCGATACTCGCCCAGGAGATTCTGGCTCTCGTCCAGCAGCCTGCCGAAAATGGTCGCTGCCTGGGCCGCATCTCCCATCGTCAGGTAAAGGTTGGCCAGTTTTTCGTCGGCCTGGATGCGGCCGGCGGCGGTATCCAGCGTGCTCAAGAGCCTGCGGGCCCGGCGATACCACTGCGCGCCGGTGACGAATAATCGGGCAATGATCCAGTCTTGATCCTGGAGCGCCGGCCAAAAGCCCGGACGCCACACCCTCAGACCAAAGTGAAGGCTCAGGTAAACGATGAGCGGCAGCAGGCCGCGCAACGAGAGCAACCCCGCCAGCCAACGCTGCCAGCGCTGGCCGCCGGCTACCACCAGCTCGCGGTAGCCGCGCGCCGAGACGGCCAGGTCGACGTGGGCATCGCCCAGGTTGATCTGGGTGAAGGCCTGTTCGGCGGTCATATCGGGTTGGCGGGCAAAAGCTTCCAGCGCCGTCTGGTATTGCTCGATGGCTTCGACGTGCAGGCCGGTTCTCGCCAGGGCCGCCCCGTAGGCCCGCACCACAAAAGGCCGCAGATGGGGAGAGAGATCGGGCTTGCGGTTCAGGTCTTGCAGGCGGGCCAGACTGACCTGCCACTGACCACGCAACTGAGCCAGGCGCGCGCCGTGATAAGCCAGCAGATCGTCGAGATGGGCCAGCCACGGCGCCGAGAGGGCTTCCAGGTAGGGCCGGACTTCAACAGCCGTGCTCAACAGGCGATCCACCTCTGCCAGGCGGCGTTCGCCGGTGTAGGTGTGGAACGTGCGGCCCAGGTGATACAGTCCTTGTTCGGGGTCAGCGATCAGGGCGTGGTACACCAGGTTCAGGTCTTGGGTGAACGGATCGTGGTGAGGATGGGTTTGCCAAAAGTCCAGCGCCCGCTGGTGAGCTTGTACAAAGGCCTGCCGGTCGATCTGGATCCAGCGGCGCAACAGAATCTGCCGCTCGGTGGCCTGCACGGCAAAGCAGGCAGCATCTGGATCGTCGGTGGTGCGGACGAAGGAAAAGCGGGTCAACCGGGCCAACAGCCGCTCGTCTCGTTGGTCGTCGCGGGCGCGCAGGGCGGTGAACAACGCCAGGTCGAACTCGTGCGGTACGGCGGCCAGGTACAACCCCTCGGCCAGCAGAGGATGGGCGCGCTCGAGGATCTGGTCGAGTAATTGGGCCACCAGGTCGTGATCGAGTTGCGCCGCCGGGGGTGGAGAAACGTCCGGGTGTGTGGGTTCTGTCATGGGTCACAGCCAATCGTCGTCGTCTTGAGTGTCCATCGAGGCCACGTCGGCCATTTTGGCCAGCAGCCCCGGAAAACCGCCTGAGGTTTTGAAGATGGTGTCGAGATCCAGCCCCTGGATGCCGCGCCGTTCGACGATGTACTCTCGCACGTGTTCCGCGTCGAACAGGTCGAGGCCGGTTTTGGCCACCAGCGGCTTGAGGGTTGCCTCTGGCTCGAGAATGTGGCGACCGGCGAGGACGACGATGGCGTGGGTGAGCTGGCCCTCGCCGAGGCGAAACAGCAGGTGATCGCGCAGCCAGTGTTCGGCTTCGAGGGTGATGTCTTCGTACGAGTCGAACAAAAAGGCAACGGGGCTCTGGGCGAGCAGGGAGGTCAGGCAGGAAAAAAAGGCGTCGTTGATGCGGATCTCGGCGGCGCGGCGGGCCATCTCGCTGTCGGCCTGGATGTGGAACTGGTTGTCTTTGATGATGTTGACGTCGCCGCCGGCGATGATGACCTCGCCGCCAGAGATGTTCGAGATGTCGCCGACGCTCACGGTGGTCGGCGTTGCCGGGCGGCGGCTCTCGATGGTGATGTTGACCTCGGCGGTGGTGAACTGGTTGATGACCTCGGTCAGCGGATTAAAAAACCGGGCGCCCAATTGATCACGGCCACGGCGAACCAATGCCAGGTAATCGTAGGCCCGGCGATCTCGGAAATCGACGTGCATGGCCGGGATGCGGTTCTGATCGCAGTGGTGGCGCATTTTCTGGATCAGCCAGGTCTTGCCCATCTCGGCCGGCGCTTCGATCAACATGATGGCCTTGGGCGTTTCACGGGCCAGCATCTTTTGAAAGCCCAGGTATTGTTTGGTGCGGTTCACGAACCAATCGACGTATTCTGGCACAGGATCGCCCTTTTAGCCGGTGTGGCCGGTTTTCACCGAGCCGCCGGCAATGATGATGCTGCCGCCGCTGATTTCGCTGATATTGCCCACCTGGATTTTTGTGCCGCCCTGGACCGTTTCGGCGTCGGCCTGTGGCGGCGCAAAGATGGCGCCATCGTCGGCGCGCAAAAAGACGTTGGGGATGCCCCAATCGGGGGCATCGGGATCGACGTCCTGGTAGATGGCGCGGCGGCCATCGGATACGGCAACGTCCACGGCGGCCGGCGTCTCGTGGGTGAGGGCAGTGTAAAACTCGCGGGCGAAAACGATGGCCGTGTCGTCGGCGATGGGGTAACGCATAGCCACGACGGCCGGCAGACCTCGCTGCACCAGCGCTGGCGCCAGGCCGGAAAAAGCCCGCCGGGTGGAGGTCGTTGCGCCCTGGCAGGCGTTGAGCACGACCAGTTTGGTGTGGGGGGCGTCTTCGAAAAACTCACGCAGGGTGCGATCTCGCACGCGCCGGGTTTGGCCGTCGTCGTCTTCGAAGAGCAGGTAACCTGCCTGGCGTTGCTCGTCGAACTCGCCGTGGCCGACAAAGTGCAGGATGTGGGGTTTTACGTCGCGCAGAGTATCACGCAGGGTGGTGTTGGTGGTGTGCGCCAGCACGTGCAGCGCCAATCGACCGGCGTCCACGGCCCGCTGTGTGGCCTGGGTGAGCACCTCGCGCTCGCGGTCCAGGTCGAGCGGCAGCACACCCGCCGGGCTGGAAAAGGCGGCCAGCAGCCGCAGCGGTGGTATCACGGCCAGCGGCTCTTTGAAGGCCGCCGCGTCCATCACGTAGCGCGAGAGCACGACACGGCTCGAAATGCCCCAGAAAAGGTCTTGTTGTGGGTCGTAGAGAAATTCCCAGGGGAGGGCGCTCAGCTCCGGGGGGCGCAGGTGCAGGCGCACGCGCAGCCGGCGGGCATCGGCGTGGGCCTGGCCGAGTGCGGTGCGCAGGATGGCAGCCAGCGGGCCGGGCAGGAGGGCATCGAAGAGTCGCCGGCCAAAGGTGAAAAAAAAGTCTTCGTCGGTCTCGCCGTTTTCGATGGCCTGCAGCGCCTGCAGGAGCGATTGATCGCCGGTGTCGAGTTGCATCCAGTCGCTGGCGTCGCCGGCCGGCGTCTCGATGCTCACCGGGTAACGACCCGGCTCCGAGGCCGCGCCCACACGGAGGTCTACATCTGAAAAGCCACCCAGTTGGCTCATTGTCTCCCTCGCTGTTTGTGGCTGACCGCTGTTGGCGAATGGATCGTCAAGGATTATACTTTTGTTCGGCAAAAGGTGCAAATGATCCTGTGTAACTGCTCAGCCTACCCTCCCGCAGGCTAGAATCGTTCATCCCGTCCCACAATCTAGCCAACTGGACGCTGGCGAATCGACAAATTGTGGCAGCAGGGACGCGGCCCCTACAAGAGCCTGCGGGAGGGTGAGCAGTTACGATCCCGTTATGACACCACCCAATTCTGGATCGTTTCACCTTGCGGCACCACCGACTCGCGCAGCACCACGGCGTTGTGGAGCGTCACGCCGTCGCCGATGCGGCAATCGCGCTCGATGTAGACGTTGGGGCCGATGGTGCAGTTTTCACCGATGACGGTGCCCTCTTCGATGCGCAGCGGTGTGATCAGGCGGGTGTTGGGGCCCACTTTGTAGGGAGCCAGTTGAGGGCGATTATCGCCGTTGGTCAGGTAGTGACGGTTGAGAGCCAGCAGGTCGGCGGGACTGGTGAGCGTCAGCCGTCGCTCCACGGTCACGCCGGCCACGCGCCCATCGCGCTCGATGAGCATCTGGATGGCGTCTTGCAGCTCGTACTCACCGCGCGGCGAACGAGGCACCTGCGGCAGATAACTCAGGATGCGCGGTGAAAAGCAATAGAGTGGCAGGCTGGAAATGTTGGAGGGGGCCTCTGCCGGCGATGGTTTTTCCACGATGCGGCTGATCCACGGGCCGGCCATTTCCACGATGCCCACGCTGCCCAGCCGCTCCGGCTCGACGGGCATGAGCGTCAGCACGGCATTGGGGCGAGGTTCTGCCTGCCAGGTCTGCAACATCTGCCCCACGTGCGCGGCAGAGATGAGGTTATCGCAGGCAGAGAGGATAAAATCGCCGCTGATGAGCGGCGCGGCGCAGGCCAGCGCGTTGGCCATGCCCAGCCGCTCTGGCTGGTAGACAAAACGCACGTCGGCTTCGAGCTGCGATTCGCGGCGGAAATAGCGGCTGATGTAACGATCGTCAGGGCTGACGACCAGGATAAAGTCGTCGATGCCGTTGACCGCCAGGTCTGCCATCACCCGCTCGACGATGGGTTTGCCCAGGATGGGCAGCATGGCCTTGGAGCGGGTGAGGGTGATGGGTTGCAAACGTGAGCCTTTTCCGGCAGCGAGGATGACACCTTGCATGGTTATCTGCCTCCGTGTTTTGTGGCACTGTTAGCCGACGCTCTGGCCTCTCGATGGCTGGTGGCCCAGGCCGGTGACGAGGTTCAGATGGTTTCGACGCGTAATCCCTGGCGGGCGATGTGCGGGCGGTAGATGCGCGCCTCGGCCAGACCGGCCTGGGCGGCGGTCTGACGCCACACCTCCATCAATTGACCCTCCTGACCGGGACGGGCCAGGGCAAAGACAGAGCCGCCGCTGCCCGCGCCGGTGAGTTTGGCTCCCAGCGCGCCGCTATCCAGGGCTGTTTCGATGAGTAGATTGTTGGCCCAACCGGCGCCGTCGGCAAAGCCGCAGTAGGCCATCATCTCGTTCACCAGGTGGTGGTTCTGGTTCATCAGCGCGCCAAAGGTTAACCAGTCGCGCTCCAGCAGGGCGATCTTGCCGTGCCAGGCTGTCTCCCAGGCGCCGGCCATGAACTGCACCATAGGTGGTGGGTCGCCGCCTCTTTTGACCCAGTCGTCGTGTTCCTCCAGGTAACGTGGCCGCATGCGGCTATGCACATCGCCGGAATCGCGCACGATGCCGGTCGAGATGGCCACCAGCGGCACGTCGTCCACCCAGGGGTCCAGCCGTTCGTAGGTAACATAAGGTTCCTGGCGGGCCTGGCGATGGTGCAGTTTGCCCCGGTAATCCAGGTAGGCGATGCCGCCAAAGAGGGGCACGTAACGATCGGCAAAGCCGCAGGTGATGCCCAGTTCTTTGGCTTCGACGCGCTGCGTCAGCTCGGCCAGCAGGTAATCGTTGTGGGTGTAGCGGTCCAAATCGTAAAACACTCGCAGGCCGGCCAGCGCCAGCAGCACAAACAGCGACGACCCGCCCAGCCCGCTCTGGCGCGGCACGTCGGTCCAGGTGGCGAGGCGCACGCCTCGCTGGGCAAACTTGACGCGGAACTCGGCGCTGAAGGAGTGCAACTGATTGACGGCGCCTTTCAGCAGGTCGAGCTGGCCATCGTAGGGCAGGGGGATATCGGCCTGACGGAACTCCAGACGGCCAGTGGTGACCCGATCGCCGTTGGTCGATTCGAGCGCTTCCAACACCAGCCCATGCGCCGCTTCTACCACAGCGCCGGCATAGACGTCCACCGCGCTAGAGATGGTGGCAAAATCACCTTCGTTGGCGTCGGAGGGGTTGCCCAGGATGTTGATACGGGCGGGGATGGTCAGCTTGTAGGGCATGGGGAAGCTCCTCGTGGTGTGGCAGTGGCGCTTTAGGGCGTGAACGGTGCGCGCCTCTGATCCAGCATCTCGCGCTGGATGGTCAGCAGTTGGTCGATGCCGCTGTGTGCCAGGTCCAGCAGCTCATGGAGTGTCGTCCGTGGAAACGGCGCGCCCTCGGCGCTGCCCTGAACTTCGATGAACCTGCCGTCGGCGTTCATCACCACGTTGACGTCCACCTCGGCGGTTGAATCTTCTTCGTAACACAGATCGAGCAGCGGTTGGCCGTTCACCACACCCACGCTGATCGCTGCCACGGCGCTGGTCAACACCTCCGGGGGCAACAGCCCGCCCTGGATCAGCCTGCCCAGGGCGAGGGCCAGCGCCACGTAACCGCCGGTGATGGCCGCCGAACGGGTGCCGCCGTCGGCCTGGATGACGTCACAATCGACGATGCAGGTGCGCTCGCCGAGCTTTTCCTGATCCACGGCGGCGCGCAGGCAACGCCCGATCAGGCGACGGATCTCCTGAGTGCGGCCCCGCAGGCCAAAAGTCTCGCGTGGTGTGCGGTGATGGGTGGATCGTGGCAGCAGGGCATACTCGGCTGTGATCCAGCCGCCGGACAGGCCCTGGCCACGCATCCAACCGGGCACACCCTCTTGCACGGTCACGTTGCACAGCACCCGCGTCTCACCCATGGCAATGAGCACCGAGCCTTCGGGGTAGACTACAAAATCGGGCACGAGGCTCACCGGTCTGAGTTCGTCTGGTTTTCGACCGTCCGCTCGATACATCTGGGCCTCACTTTTTGGGGGTCAATAGAAAGCGGCCGCAGGCTACAGTGCACACTGCCCCGCGGTGGGTATTATACCATACCTGGGGCAGTGCGCAAAAATGATTCGAGTCTGGTTAAAAAAGTGGAGGATCTGATCCTCCCGCAGGTTGGAGCACCCCGGTCGAACCTGCGGGAGGGTTTCTGGCCGGTAATGACGTCATCGGCTCTATGCCAGGCTTTTGAGTCGTTCGGCCAGTTTTGCGGCCCGTTCTTGAAGCGCGGTCAGTTTATCGCGTTCGCGTTCCACCACCTGAGCCGGAGCTTTGCGGCAAAAGTTCTCGTTGGTCAGCAGTTCCTGGCTGCGGGTGAGCTGGCCCTTTACTTCGTCGAGTTCTTTGCCCAGTCGCGCGCGCTCGGCGTCGAGATCGACCATATCGGCCAGGGGCAGATAGATCTCGACGTTGCTCACCACCAGCGCGATGGCCTTTTCCGGCTTGATGGGCAGCGAGCCGACCACGTTGAAGCGTCTGGTATCGATACGCGCCAGGCGGGTGAGAATGTCGCGCTGGCTGTCGAACAGCTCATAGTGTGGCCCGGCGGCCAGCGTGGCGGCGATCTCGCGGCCCGGCGTTACTTCGTATTCGGCGCGGGCGTTGCGGATGGCCCGGATGCTCTCCATGAGCAGGGTCATGTGGGCTTCGGCGTCAGGATCGAGCTCACCCGCTTCGGGCCACGGCATCACCATGAGCGAGTCGGCCAGTGAGGGCTCATCGGCCAGGGGCAGGTGCTGCCAGATCTCTTCGGTGACGAAGGGCATAAAGGGATGCAGCAAGCGCAGTGTCTGCTCCAGCACGTGGATCAGCACCTGCTGGGCGGTCTGTCTGGCGCGTGGGTCGCGACCGTACAGCCGGATTTTGGCGATCTCGATGAACCAATCGCAGTATTCGCCCCACATAAAGTCATAGATCTGCCGTCCGGCCTCGCCGAACTGATAGCTGTCCATCAGGTGTGTCACGTTCTGGATGAGCCGATTGAGGCGGCTGCTGATCCAGCGGTCTGCCAGGGTGCGTTGGGCCAGGTTCCAGGTGGCAGCGCCAGTGGCTGGCGCGATCTCGTCCAGGCTATTGATGACAAAGCGGGCCGCGTTCCAGACCTTGTTGGCAAAGTTGCGGTTGGCCTCGATGCGGCTGAGCGAGAGCTTCATGTCGTTGCCCGGCGTGGAGCCGGTGAGCAGGGTGAAGCGCAGCGCGTCGGTGCCATACTCGTCGATGATGTGAAGCGGATCGTACTTTTCGGCGTCTGGCAGGCTCTTGCTGATTTTAGCTCCCGTCTCGTTGCGGATGAGGCCGTGCAGATAGACTGTATCGAACGGCGACTGGCCGGTCATTTCCAGGCCCTGCATGATCATGCGCGCCACCCAGAAAAAGAGAATGTCGTAGCCCGTTTCCAACACCGAGGTAGGGTAAAAGGTCTGCAAGTCGTCCGTCTCTTCCGGCCAGCCGAGTGTGGAAAAGGGCCACAGCCCGGAGCTAAACCAGGTATCGAGCACGTCTTCGTCCTGATGGATGTGCTGGCTGCCGCAGGCAGCACAGGCGGTGGGATCGTCGACGCTCACCGTCAGCTCGTTGCAGTCGGCGCAATACCACACCGGGATGCGGTGGCCCCACCAGAGCTGGCGCGAGATGCACCAATCGCGGATGTTTTCCAGCCAGTTGAAATAGACCTTGCTGAACCGCTCCGGGACGATCTGGATGCGACCGTCGCGCACGGCCTCGATGGCTGGCCCGGCCAGGGGTTGGGTCCTGACGAACCACTGGGTCGAGATGCGCGGCTCGACGACGGTATCGCAGCGCTGGCAGTGGCCCAGGGCGTGTTGATAATTTTCGATCTGGATCAGCAGGCCCTCTTTTTCCAGATCGGCCACCAGGTTGCGGCGACATTCGTAACGATCCTGTCCGGCGTAAGGCCCGGCGGCGGCGTTCATCAGGCCGGTGTCGGTCATGACGTCGATCTGTTCCAGGTTGTGGCGTTGGCCCATTTCATAATCGGTGGCATCGTGGGCCGGCGTCACCTTGACCGCGCCGGTGCCAAACGCAGGGTCGACCACCTCATCGGCGATGATGGGGATGGCGCGGTTCATGGCCGGCAGCATCGCCGTGCGGCCTGCCAGGCGGCTGAAACGAGATGCGGTGGGGTGCACGGCCACAGCAGAATCGCCCAGGATGGTCTCCGGGCGGGTGGTGGCCAGCTCGATGAACTGTGTGGCGCCTTCGGCCCAGCGGCCGCTGCCCCACGGTGCGGCCGGGCCGCTCCAACCGTCGCCCAGCAGCGGATAACGCACGTACCACAGGTGAGCGGCATGGTCCTGGTGGATCACCTCCAGATCCGAGATGGCCGACTCGCAGCGGGGACACCAGTTGACCAGATAGCTGCCGCGGTAGATCAGCCCTTTTTGGAACATACGCACAAAGGCCACTCGCACGGCATGGCTCAACCCCTCGTCGAGGGTGAAACGCTCGCGGTCCCAATCGCAGGAAACACCCAGCCGACGATGCTGATCGGTGATGCGTTGGTGTGATTTCTCCTTCCACTCCCAACATTTTTGGATAAAGGCCTCGCGGCCCAGATCGTGGCGGGTGAGGCCCTCTTTGGCCAGTTCCCGTTCGACCACGTTCTGGGTGGCGATGCCGGCGTGATCGGTGCCGGGCAGCCATAATGTAGGATCGCCCTTCATGCGGTGGTAGCGGATCATCAGGTCTTCCAGGGAAGCGGTCATGGCGTGGCCCAGGTGGAGCGCGCCGGTGACGTTGGGCGGCGGCATAGAGATGACGAAAGGTTTACGTTCCGGGTTTATGCGAGGTTTGAAATAACCCTGCGATTCCCACCATGGATACAGGCGTGTTTCTGTGCTGTGGGGATCGTAGGTTGAGGGCATTTCGGATTTGGTCATCTCGGTTCTCCTCCAATAGAATCAAAAGCCCCTTGCATCCAAGGACGCAAGGGGCTGCCTCACGCGGTACCACCTCGGTTCAACGGCTGCGATTGGACACACAGCCATTGCACTCGCAAGCTGTAACGGGCCATCCCGGAGATGCCTACTGCAGTTTCGGCACCTCGACTCACAGGCGACGTTCGGCGGGCGTTCCCAAAGGGGGCTTTCAGCCGGTGACCCCCGTTCTCTGGCAGGCCGTGACCGCCTACTCCTCCTGCTCTTGGTCGTTGATAGATATTATAATCATTTTGTGAGGTGTGTCAAGCGGTTTGTGCGGCAATTGCGACTTGACGAATCCCTAAACTTGTGGTATATTATGGGCTGGGTTAGCACTCTCGTTGTTAGAGTGCTAATCGACTACGAGACAGTCACTATATATTTTCAAAGGAGGAATGAACAAATGGCAATGAAACTCAAACCTCTGGGCGACCGCGTTGTGGTAGAACCTGTGGAGAAGCAAGAGACCACCGCCAGCGGCATCGTCCTGCCGGAGACGGCCAAGGAAAAGCCCCAGGAGGGTCTGGTGCTGGCCGTTGGGCTGGGCCGATGGGACGAGGACGGTAAGCGGCGCATCCCGCTGGACGTCAAAGAGGGTGACAAGGTGCTCTATGCCAAGTATGCCGGCACCGAGGTCAAGTTGCCTGGCGACAAAAAAGTGCTGGTCCTGCGTGAGAGTGACCTCTTGGCCATCGTCGAGGACTAGTAGGGTGATCCGTTTCCATCAAGATTAAAGAACTGGGAGGAATAGAACAAGATGGCAAAACAGCTCGTTTTTTCGGAAGACGCTCGACGTTCCTTAAAAAAGGGTATCGATACGCTGGCTGCCGCTGTCGCCACCACACTGGGGCCCAAAGGTCGTAACGTGGCTCTGGATAAAAAATGGGGCGCGCCGACCATCACCCATGATGGTGTCACCGTTGCCAAAGAGATCGAGTTAGAAGACCCCTATGAGAACATGGGCGCTCAGCTTCTCAAAGAAGCTGCCACCAAGACCAACGACATTGCCGGCGATGGCACCACCACTTCTACCGTGCTGGCCCACACCATCATCAGTGAGGGCCTGAAGAACGTGGCCGCGGGGGCCAATCCTATGCTCATCAAGCGCGGCATCGAAAAGGGAACCGAGGCCGTGGCGCAGGCCATTCGCCATATGGCCATCTCGATCGGCACACGCGAAGAGATCGCCAGTGTGGCGGCCATCTCGGCGCAAGATCGTGAGATCGGTGAATTGATCGCCGAGGTCATGGAAAAGGTGGGCAAAGATGGCGTCATCACCGTCGAAGAGAGCAAGGGGCTAGAGTTCGAGACCGAGTACGTGGAGGGCATGCAGTTCGATCGGGGTTACATCTCGCCCTACTTTATCACCAACCCGGAAGCGATGGAGGCCATACTGAACGAGCCTTACATCCTCATCTACGACAAGAAAATCTCGGCTGCTACCGATATTGTGCCCATTCTGGAAAAGCTGGTGCAGATCGGCAAACGCGAGCTGCTCATCGTTGCCGAGGATGTGGACGGCGAAGCGCTGGCAACGCTGGTGCTCAACAAACTGCGCGGCATGCTCAACGTGCTGGCTGTCAAAGCCCCGGGTTTCGGTGATCGTCGCAAGGCCATGTTGGAGGATATTGCCATCCTCACCGGTGGCACGGTCATCACGGAAGAGATGGGTCGTAAACTGGATACTGCCCAGATCGCTGACCTGGGTCGGGCCGATAAGGTTGTTTCCAGCAAGGAAGAGACGACCGTCATCGGCGGCAAAGGTGACGACAAGCAGATCCAGGGTCGCATCGAGCAGATTCGTGTCGAGATCGACAAATCCACCTCCGACTATGACAAGGAAAAGCTCCAGGAGCGTTTGGCCAAGCTGGCCGGCGGCGTGGCGGTCATCGGTGTGGGTGCGGCTACCGAGGTGGAACTGAAAGAGAAAAAACACCGCGTGGAGGATGCTCTCTCGGCCACCCGCGCCGCCGTGGAAGAAGGCATCGTGCCTGGTGGTGGCGTGGCCCTGCTGAATGCCATCTCTGCGCTGGAAAGCGTCAAGATGGAATTGCCCGACGAGCAGACGGGGGTCAACATTCTGCGCCGGGCGTTGGAAGAGCCCATGCGCGGCATCATGCGCAACGCCGGTCTGGATGGCGCGGTGGTGGTGGAAAACGTGCGGCGCATGCAGAAGGAAAATGACAGCCTCAACTTTGGCTACGACATTATCGCCAACGAGTATCGCGATATGGTCAAAGCCGGCATCATCGACCCGGCCAAGGTGACGCGAGGCGCTCTGGAGAACGCGGCCAGCATTGCGGCCATGATCCTGACCACCGAAGCCCTCGTCACCGACATCCCGGAGAAGGAAAAACCGGCTCCCACGCCGCCCATGCCCGATTATTAAACCGGCGACGCGCCAGACATTAACAAATTCCAAGAGCCCTTCTCGACCTGGAGAAGGGCTCTTGATTTCCTGGCCCATTTGACAGTTTCCGCATCTGATGATACTATCCATAAACCGCGGAGGCCTGCCATGAAACGACACCTGCTCGCCCGCATGGTCATCTTGAGCATCGTGGCTCTGGGCACTGCCTGCCAGCACACAACGGCACCCACACCTGTCGAGTCTTCGACTGCTCCCCTGCCCAAGTTCGCCATCCTCGACGCCGTCATGACCCGTCAGGTCGATGGTGACTATGCGCCGATCGATGTGACCGACCAGTTTGCGCCGGACGAGGCCTTTTATTGCACCATCCAAGTGGCCGATGCTCAGCCCGATACTATTCTGGTTGCTCGCTGGCGCTTTGGCGACGAGTTGATCCACGAATCGGTTTTTACCGTAAACGAGCCGGGTTCGGGCTACGTAGCTTTCGAGCTGACCAGCGAGCGTCCGTGGCCGGAAGGAAATTACCACGTCGAGATTTCGTCGGGCGAGGTGTTGCTGCGTCTCGTCCAGTTTCGTGTCGTCGAGAGCGTCCCGTGAGCCGTGAACAGTCGAGCGGTTACGAGCGATGAACGTTTATCTGGAAAGCCTGGGCTGCAAACTGAATCAGAGCGAGATCGAAACACTGGCGCGCCGTTTTGTCGAGGCCGGGCATCGTCTGGCGGCCTCGCCGCAGGCGGCAGACCTGTGTGTGTTGAATAGCTGCGCCGTCACCCACATCGCGGCGCGTAAATCGCGGCAGGCCGTGCGCCGTCTCAGGCGGGCCAACGCCGGGGCGCGGGTGATCGTCACCGGCTGTTACGCCGAGGTCGCGCCTCGAGAACTGGATGCCGATCTCGTGGTGGGAAATATGGATAAGGACAGCCTGGTGGAGCGAGTGCTGGGCGGTGATTACCGTGAACCGTCGCGGCTGTCGACGTTGGCCCCGGCACTGCCACAGAGCCGCAGCCGGGCCTTTGTCAAGATTCAGGATGGCTGCGATAATCACTGCACCTATTGTCTGACTCGCCTTGCCCGCGGCCCGCAGCGTAGCCTGCCTCGCGCCCAGATACTGGCCGAAATACGGGCGCGTGTCGCGGCGGGTTACCAGGAAGTGGTGCTGACCGGGGTGCATGTCGGTGGCTACGGGTGCGACGGCGGGCGGTCTGGCGACGATAACCTGTGGAGCCTCGTCGAGGCCATCCTGGCCGGCACAGAGGTTCGTCGATTGCGGCTCTCGTCCATCGAACCGTGGGACATGACACCGCAGGTGTTGCATCTGTGGCGCGATCCGCGCCTGTGCCGTCATTTGCACCTGCCGTTGCAGAGCGGCAGCGACGAGATCCTGAGGCGGATGGGCCGTCGCTATACCGCCGCCGAATTTTCCCGGCTGGTGGAGGCTGTGCGGGTGGTGGAGCCCGAGATGGCCGTGACCACGGACGTCATCGTCGGTTTTCCCGGCGAGACGATGGATCGTTTTGCCGAGAGCCTGGCCCTGGTGGAACGCCTGGCCTTTGCCCGCGCCCACGTGTTTCCCTACTCGGCCCGGCCCGGCACGCCCGCTGCCTCGCTGCCGGATCAGGTTCCGGCGGCGGAGAAAAAGGCCAGGGCGGCCCACATGCGCGCCGTTGCTCGCCGGGCGGCGATGCGGTTTCAGCAGCAGTTCATCGGTCGGACAGTGGAGGTGTTGTGGGAGTCGCGGCGCAATGGCCATTGGTGTGGCCTCACAGACAACTATGTGCGTATCCTGGTCCAGAGCGACCGCAACCTGGTGCAGCAGATCACTCCTGTGCGACTGCTGGCCGGTATCGATGGCGGCCTGCTCGCCGAACTGCTCTGATCGTCGAGGGGGAGCCATGACCCAGCCATCGCCCGAAACACAACCCTGGTGCGTCTTTTGCCGCATCGTGACCGGCCAGGCCCCGGCCGAGGTGCTTTATCGAGACGATCTGGTCACGGCATTTCGTGATATTCATCCCCAGGCCCCCAGTCACGTGCTGATCGTGCCTAACCGGCACATTCCGGCGGTGGCTGCCGCCGGTCCGGGTGATGTCGAATTGCTGGCTCGATTGGTCAGTGTGGCCAATCACCTGGCCGCTGAGGAAGGCATTGCCGCTTCGGGTTATCGGCTGGTGATCAACAACGGCCCCCAGGCGGGACAGTCGGTGGCGCACCTGCACCTGCATCTGTTGGGCGGGCGGCGCATGGGCTGGCCGCCGGGTTAGAAAAATCGCAGGCTTGAGGAGGTACGATGTCGCTCAGGGCAAAATTACAGGCCGATCTCAAAGATGCCATGCGCCAGCGAGACGAAATGCGCAAACGCACCATTCGTCTGGCGCTGGCTGCCATCACCAACGCCGAGGTGGCGCAGAAAAAAAACGAACTGGACGATGCCGGTGTGCTGGCCGTGTTGAACAAGGAGGTCAAGCAGCGCCAGGAATCGATCCTGGAGTATCACAGAGGGGGGCGTCAGGACCTGGTGGATGAAACAGAGGCCGAGTTGCTCATTCTGCAGGCCTATTTGCCCCGCCAGCTTGGCCGTAAAGAGATCGTCGAACGGGCCAGGGTCGCCATCGAAAAAAGTGGCGCGACCGGCCCGGCGCAGATGGGCCTGGTGATGAAAGAGTTGATGGACGAGTTGCGCGGCCAGGCCGATGGTAAACTGGTGAGCCAGGTGGTGCGAGATCTGCTGGCCGGGCAGGATTGATCGCACCCCGGGGATCGGTGCTACAAAAGGGGGAAGGCGTGTCGGCCACCAGGGATGTAGAATCCAACCGCCGACGCAGGCGCAGAGGGGGTGTTTCAGGACCAGCGCTGGTGCGGGCCGTTCTGTTTGGCCTGGCGCTGGGTGTGATCACCTGCCTGGTGCTGACGATTCGTTTCCTGCCCACCAACCAGATCGTGTTGCGCGAAGGTCAGATCAGCCCGGAAGAGATCGTGGCTCCCTATCAGAAAACCTTTGTCAGCCAGATTCTCACCGAGCGCGCTCGCCTGCAGGCCGAGCAGGCCGTGCCGGAGGTATTCGAAGGGCCAGACCCTCAGTTGGCCCGTCAGCAGCGGGCTCAGGCCCGGGCGGTGCTCAACTTTATCGATAGTGTGCGGCACGACATCTATGCCACCAGCGAGCAGCAGCGGGCGTTTCTACGAGCCATCGAAAATGTGCCCCTGCCCGATAGCGCCATCAGCTACACGCTGGCTCTGGCCGACGACGCCTGGCAGGGAGTGGTCGAGCAGACCGTCCTGGTCGTTGAAGAGGTCATGCGCCAAGAGATCCGCGAAGGACAGTTGGCCCAGGCGCGCCGGCTGGTCGACAGCCGCATCAGTATCGATCTCGCGGACGATCAGCGAGAGGTGGTGGCCAACCTGGCCAAGTCGTTGATCCAGCCCAACACCTTTTACAACGCTGAAAAGACAGATGCGGAGCGCCAGGCCGCCAGGGATCGGATTGAGCCGGTGGAACGCACGGTGATGGAAAACCAGGTCATTGTGCGGCGCGGCGCTCAAGTGACCAGGGAGGCCATCGAAATCCTGGAGCAATACGATCTGCTCCAGCCGGCGCTGGATTGGCCGCAGGTCGTCGCTTCGGCGGCCTTTGCCGTGCTGCTGGTGGTGATACTGGTGGGTTATCTGATCCGCTTCCAGGCGGCGCTGTTGCATCAGGGCCGCTTGCCGCTGCTTTTGTTGTTGCTGCTGGGCCTGTTTCTGGTTGCGGCACGGTTGATGGTGCCCGGTCATACCATTCTGCCCTACATTTTGCCCCTGGCCGCCCTGGGCATGCTGGTCTCGACCCTTTTGGAGGGCCAACTGGCCGTGGCAGCCGTCGTGTTTGTCGGGGTGGTCATTGCTTTTATGACCGATGGCTCGATGGAGTTAACCGTGTATGCGCTGGGCGGCAGCGTGCTGGCGACCATTGTCATGGGCAGGGTGCAGCGATTGTTGGCCTTTGCCTGGGGTGGCATCTATGTCATTCTGGCCAACCTGGCGGTGCTGGCCATCTTTCGCCTGCCCGGCGGTGAAACCGATCTGGAAGGCTGGCTGACGTTGGCGGCCACCACCGTCGTCAACGGCGGGCTGACCATCAGCCTCACGCTGGCCGGCTTTTTCCTGTTGGGCCATCTGTTTGACCTGCCCACCACTCTGCGCCTGATGGAATTGGCCCGGCCCACCCATCCACTGTTGCGTCAGCTTTTGCTCAAGGCGCCTGGCACCTACCATCACAGCATCCTGGTGGGCAACATGGCCGAGCAGGCCGCCGAGCAGATCGGCGCCGATGCGCTGCTGGCCCGCGTGGGGGCGTTCTATCACGACATCGGCAAGATCGCGCGGCCCTATTTTTTCACCGAGAACCAGTCGGATCAGATCAATGCCCACGAGCGGCTCGATCCACAGACCAGCGCCGAGATCATCATCAGCCACGTGCGGGATGGCCTGGACATGGCCAAAAAATACCGTCTGCCCTCGGTCATTCGCGATTTCATCCCGCAGCACCAGGGCACCGCGCTGGTGAGTTACTTTTACCATCAGGCCTGCCAGGAAGCCGGCGGCCCAGAAAACGTGGATAAATCCAGATTCCGTTATCCGGGTCCCAAACCTCAGAGCAAAGAAGCCGCCATTCTGATGCTGGCCGATAGCTGCGAGGCCGCCGTGCGCGCCAACCGTCCTGGCTCCAAAGAAGAGATCACCCAGATCGTGCGTAAAATCATCGAGGGTAAATTGTTGACCGGTGAACTGGACGAGTGCGACCTGACGCTGGCCGATCTGGAGCAGATCCGTGATGCCTTTACGAACAATCTCTCGGGCGTTTTTCACCCGCGGGTGCAGTACCCGGGCGATCGTCGTCCGGACGAGCCGGGGACGCATGGCGGCTCACAAGAGCCGGAAAATCCGGCGCCGGGCCAGGCGCTCACGCCGGCTGGTGAGGTTTAAAGCCAATATTTAGATAAGGTGCGATGCACTTGCAACGCGCCCGAGAGTCGCTTTTTGCGCAGGTTTATCGCCGCCATGCACTTCAAGTGCGTCGCACCTCTCGACGCGCGCTTGACTGAACCGTATTGGGTTTAAAGTCCATGTTCGAGAACACAACCGGTGGGGTCGAAATCCAGGTCGATGCCGCTTTTGCCGGGCAGGTGAATGAGGCCCATCTGCGCGCCGCTGTCGAGTCCACACTGCGCCACGAGCATGCGCCGGTCGATGCCGGGCTCACCCTGGTGGTTGCCGGAGATGCGGCCATACGACGTCTGAACCGCCAGTTTCGCGGCGTCGATGCGCCCACCGACGTGCTGGCTTTTCCGGCAGCCGGCGATCAGCCCTTTGTCGATGCGCCCGGCCAGCCGCCCTACCTGGGCGACGTGATCCTGTCGCTGCCGCGGGCGGCGGCTCAGGCAGAGGTGGCGGGCCATTCGCTGGCGGCGGAACTGGCGCTGCTGGCCGTTCACGGCACGCTGCACCTGCTGGGCCACGACCACGCTTCGGCCGGGGAAAAGGCCATCATGTGGGCTGCTCAGGCCGAGATCCTGACCCAGCTCGGCCTGAGTCTAAAGCTGGAGCTCTGAGTTTGCCCTATGCAGACCATCAACGTGTGGCAGAGTTTTCGATATGCCTTTGCCGGACTGTGGTATGCCCTTTGCACCCAGCGTAATGCCCGCATCCATCTGCTGGCTGCCATCGCTGTGACGGTGATGGGCTTGTGGCTCGGCCTCGATGGCCTGCGCTGGGCCGTGCTGGTGCTGACCGTGGCGCTGGTTTTTTTCGCCGAATTGATCAACACCGTGGCCGAAGCCATCGTCGATCTGGTTGCGCCGGGTTACCATCCTCTGGCCAAAGTCGCCAAAGATGTCTCTGCCGGGGCGGTGTTGATCACAGCCCTGGCGGCCATCGTGGTGGGGCTGCTGCTGCTGGGGCCGCCGCTCCTGGCCCGGCTGGGGCTGTCGCCAAAACCATGACCCCAGGGATGAGCGCCGATTTTTCTGCGCTGCAAAAAGACATGCGCACCTGCCGCCGCTGCCTGGAGGCGGGTTACGCCGTTGCGCCGGGAGCCATCTTTTCCGGGCCGATCTCGGCGCGGGTGATGATCGTAGGCCAGGCGCCGGGCATCACCGAAGTGGAGGCCCGCCGTCCCTTCAACGCTGCCGCCGGGCAGCGGCTCTTTCAGTGGCTGGCCGAGGCCGGCTGGTCGGAGGAGGCCTTTCGGGCGAGCCAATACGTGACGTCGGTCACCAAATGTTATCCCGGCAAACAGCCCGGCGCCCATGCCAGGGGCGACCGTGCGCCCGGCGCGGCGGAGCAAAAGCTGTGCGCCCCGTTTCTGGAGCGCGAGCTGGCGCTCGTCGACCCGGAACTGGTCATCCCGGTGGGTGGGCTGGCCATCGAGCGGCTCGTCGGAACGGGCCGCCTGACCGAGATCATCGGTCTGGTTTTTCAGAGGCAGGGCCGTTGGTTTGTGCCGCTGCCGCATCCCTCCGGGGCCAGCCTGTGGTTGAATCGACCGGAACACCGGGCGCTTTTGCGCCGGGCGTTGGGTCATTTGAGTGCGTTAAAAAAGCAGTTGAATCTGTAAGCGATCCAAATATCATTGCAGGGGATGCGTCTGGAGGAAAAGTGATGGACATCAGGGTCAAAACGGGTGAGATTCAAAACGAGAACGGTGAGCTGATCGTGGTAAACCTCTTCGAGGGTGTCACCGCGCCGGGTGGGGCGACCGGCGCGGTGGATAAAGCCCTGGGCGGCCAGATCAGCCGGCTCATTGCCGATGGCGATTTTAAGGGCAAAGTCCGAGAAACCGCGCTGCTCTATTCGAACGGCGGCGTCCCGGCCAGACGTGTGCTGGTGGTCGGGCTGGGCAAGGCGGACAGGTTCAACCTGGAGGCCATCCGCGTCGCGGCGGCCACGGCGGCCAGGCGGGTGTGCGATCTGCGCGTCAAGAGTTTCAGCACCATCGTCCACGGCGCGGGTCGTGGCAGCATAGACCTGGTCGACGCCGCCCAGGCAGTGGTGGAGGGCACCGAACTGGCCCTTTACGAGTTCAGGGAGCTCAAAACCCGGCCCGACGACGATCCCAAAAAGGTTGAAAACATGACCTTTGTCGTTTTTGACCCAGATAAACAGGCCGAGGTCGAAGCGGGGGTGGCTCTGGGGCGCACGGTCGCTGCCGGGGTGAGCCTGGCGCGTGATCTGGTGAACCGGCCGGCCAACTATGCCACGCCCACTGTTCTGGCCCAACAGGCGCAGAGTCTGGCGCAGGAAGTTGGCCTGACGTGTCACATCCTCGATGAGGATGCGATGGCCGACCTGGGTATGGGATCGCTGCTGGGCGTGGCCCAGGGCAGCGACGAACCGGCCAAGTTCATCGTTTTGGAGCACAATACCGGGCGCGACGATCTGGACACACTGGTGCTGGTGGGTAAGGGAGTCACCTTTGACTCTGGCGGCATCTCGATCAAGGGCCGCGAAGGCATGGAGGATATGAAGGGCGACATGGCCGGTGGAGCGGCGGTGCTGGGGGCCATGCAAGCTGTGGCCACGCTGGGCCTGCCGTTACACGTGGTGGGGATGGTGCCGGCCACAGAGAATCTGCCCAGCGGCAAGGCTTATAAACCGGGCGATGTGGTGCGGGCCATGAACGGCACCACCATCGAAGTGATCAGCACCGATGCCGAGGGGCGCATGTTGCTGGCCGATGCGCTGTGTTATGCCGCGCGCTACCGACCCAGGGCTGTCGTCGACATTGCGACGCTCACCGGGGCCATCATGGTGGCTCTGGGCGCTCACGCCGCCGGCCTTTTCGACAACAACGATGATCTGGCCGCCCGTCTGGAGGCTGCCGGTCGAATCACCCACGAGCGTCTGTGGCGCATGCCGCTCTTTGAGGAATACGGCGAACAACTCAAGAGTTTGGTGGCCGATTTTAAACACACCGGCGGCCGCGCCGCCGGAGCCATCACCGCGGCCTGCTTTTTGAGCAAATTTGCCGCCGATTTCCCCTGGGCTCATCTGGACATCGCCGGCAGGGCCTGGACGGACGATGACAAGCCCTACACGCCTCGTTGGGCCACCGGCTATGGCGTGCGTCTGCTGATCCAGTTCCTGCGCGATTGGGCGGCCTCGCCGCCGGCGTGAGGCTGGGGCGGTCGATCTCGATCAGGAGGGCGAGTCTGGGACTCGCCCTCTTTATTTCCAGCCGGCCAGCAGCGCCGTCAGATCGGTCAGCGTGCCGCGCCAGGTGGGCGCCGGGGTATCGGGCGAGATCTGTGTCCGCGGGCCGGGCACCAGGAAGGTGGCGCAGCCCAGGTGGGCGGCCACCATGTCCATGTCTTCATCGCCCACCACTAGGGTGGCCTGCGGCGGCTGGTCTATGGCCTGCAAAATCTGTTCAAAGTAGAGCAGGCTCGGTTTGGCGGCCCGGCTGTTCTCGTAGGTGGTCACCAGGTCAAAGGGGAACCCGGCCACACCGGCCCATTCCAGCCGCTGCTGCACGGCGGTGGTGGGGAAAAAAGGGTTGGTGGCGATGACGACCCGGCAGCCCAGGTCAAAAGCCTGTTGCACTGCCTGGCGGGCCTCTGGTTTGCGGCGGGTGTGCTGGCGCAGGCTGGCAAAGTCTTCCGCGTAAAATGCCTCAAAAATCGGCTCGATGTCCTGGCGAGAGTGGCCGGCGATGGGGAAAAAAGCCTCGAAAAAGACCTGCTCGTTGGTGGCGCGTCCGTCGTTGATCGCCATGCGGTCACTGGCACGCATGAGGTGAGGAACAAACTCTTGCGGTGGCACAATGTGCGCCAGCCGCGCACTGAGCAGCCGCAGGTAATGCGGCAGGAATACGTCCATGTCGTTTTCCAAGAGTGTGCCATCCAGATCGAACAGCACTGCTTTGATCGTATTTTTCACGGCTCTGCCTTTCTTTTTTCCAATACAAACAGGTGATAACCCAGGCCCGGCACGTCGAGGTAGAGGCCGGGGGTGAGCAGATCGTCGCCCTGGCGGCAGTACACGATGTCACTCAGCCGATCGTACAAGTCCCACTGGCTGCCGGCCAGTTCGGGCCAGGGCAGTGGCAGGTAACACTGTGAAGGGTGAGCGGCCAGGTTGATCACAGCCAGCCAGCGCGCCTGATCTCGTTGCCAGCCGGAGGCGAAAAAAGTTTGGTGACTGGGATTGCCCGGCCATGCCTTTTGGGGTTCCAGCCATCGCCATTGACCTTCGTGAAAGACCGGCTGGTGCAACGCGGCCAGCAAACGGCGGTAAAAATCCTCCAGACCCGGTTCAGGCGCTTCCGGATGATACCGTCCCAATTGCACCGGCAATTTGAGCCGGTAGCCGGCCGTCTGGCCCTGGTGGATCAGGCGAGCGCCGGGCAGCGTCAGCGCGGCCACGGCGGCGGCCTGGTTTCGCCCTGGCCCAAAGACGGCCAGGGCCCGTGGCTCGTCGTGGTTCTCGATAAAATGCACCAGCCGCCGTTGATAGTCTGTGCTTGCCAGCCGAACGTGATCTCGCAAGGCGGCCATGTCGCCGGCTCGCAGGCGGTCGTAGAGGCGTTTGTCGTAACAATAGTCGAACCCTTGCTGCAAGAGGGTGTACTCTATGTCCCAGTAGACCTCGGCCAGCAGGAGAAAATCCGGTCGAGATGCTTTGATCTGGGCGATGGCATCGGGCCAGAATTCGGCATCGGGCGGCTCAAAGGCGCCGCCCCAGGTGCGGCGGAAAACCTCGCCGGTGACGAGCATGGCCATATCGCAGCGCAGGCCATCGCAGCGGGCGGTAATACTCAGCAGCGTTTCGATCATGGCCTGGCGCGTCTCTGGGCGGCGATAATCCAGTTGCACGGTGTCGGTCCAACCGGGAAAGTAGGGATCGCGGCCGTGGGCCAGGATGTGTTCGGCGGCGCGGAAATAGTTTTCCGGCGCGCGCGCCACATCGTCTGGGCTGCCGGGTACAAAGAGATGTGGCTGCTGCGTCACCCAGAGATGATCCAGCGCCAGATGGTTGGGCACAAAGTCCAGGATGAGGCGCAGGTTCAGTTTGCGCAGCCGCTGGCGCAGCGCGGCCAGTTCGGCGTCGCCGCCCAGGGCCGGATCGACGTGGTAAGCGTGGATGGCATAGGGCGATCCGACCACGTCCGGGGGGGTAAAATCGGGCAGGGCGCGGTGATATTCGGCCTGCAGGCCGCGATGCTCTTGAGCCACCCGACGACCTGCCGGGCTACGCTGCCAGACACCCATGAGCCACACGGCATCAAAGCCATCGTCCGCCAGTTGTGCCAGCTCGGTTGGGGGCACATTCGCCAACGTCACCCGGCGGCCGGCCTGGCGACTGAGCTCCTCCAGCCAGACCCAGGTATTGATCTCGTAGATGACAGGCATGTTACGCCAGGATGGCATGTCTCGACCCACCGAATTCTCCTCTGAAACGGGTTCTCGGCCCGGTTCATTTTACACTCAAAGGCGGTTGCAGGCAAGAGGCGGTCGGGGCTTTCCCAAAGCGGCAGAATTCACCGCAGAGCCGCCGAGATCGCCGGGTTTTGGATGTTTTTTGGTTTTCTCGGTGTTCCTTCGGCTACGCTCAGGACAGGTCTCTGCGCAGCCGGCGGTGAGAAAAGGGTTCTTGACCGGCTTGGATGCCCTGAAGAGGCGGTTGGGATGTTTGCAATTTCACATTGGCTGGTGTAGAATAACGGCCAGGTTCTTGGAAGGTGTCATCGCGGCCATTCAGGGCATCGTGGGGAACGGTGACGCCTTTGCCTGGAAGGGAGAACCAGCTTGAATCCAGACCGGTCTCCTCTGCGAGGGCCGGTTTCTGTTTCGGAAGGAGGCTCAGGGCGCAATGGACGAAGGAAAAACGATTCGTTCTCAGATTCAGGCCCGTTTGGATCAGGATGGGCAGTTGACCTGCGAGGCGGCCCATCTCATTGCCCAGGAGCTGGGCACGGATCCACTGCACGTGGGTGATCAGGCCACGGCGCTGGACGTGCGCATCACGCGCTGCCAGTTGGGCTTTTTTGGTTACGCCGAAAAAAAGGGCATGCCGGGTTACAAGATCGTGCGCCAACTGGAAAGCGTACCGCAGGCGGTGGCAGCGGCGGTGTGGGAAGCTGCCCAGGGCGGCAAGCTCTCGTGCGCCCAGGTGTGGCAGATCGGGCAGGCGCATGGCATAACCCGGCCAGACATGGGCAACATCATCGAGACGTTGGGTGTCAAGACCAGCCCTTGCCAGTTGGGTTGCTTTTGATGAGCACTCGGAAAGGATGAGTTGTGGCTCAGATCGTCGAATCGTCTTTGATCGAGGGAGTGTTCCTGGTTGCGCTCAGGGCTTTTGCCGACGAGCGTGGACGTTTTTTGGAGACCTTTCGCAAAGAGTGGTTTCCACAGCGGAGCTGGTCGATCCTCCAGGGCAACGCCTCCTATTCGCAGGCTGGCGTGTTGCGCGGCTTGCACTATCATCACCGCCAGGTCGATTACTGGTTCTGCCCTGCCGGCGCCATTCGGGTGGGGCTGTGCGACCTGCGCCCCGGTTCCGCTACCCACCGCGCCGTGCAGACCATCGAGATCGGCGAGGCGAGCCCTACCGGGGTGTTCATCCCCATCGGTGTGGCCCACGGCTTTTTGGCCCTGAGCGACGCCATCCTGACTTACCTGGTGGATAACTATTACGATGGCAGCGACGAGCACGGTGTGGCCTGGGACGATCCCGACATCAACATGCCCTGGGGTACGACCACGCCCCGACTCTCACCCCGTGATGCGCAGAACCCTCTGCTACGACATATCCCACCGGAAAACCTGCCCCAACCTGTCAGGCCGTCATGAACCTGTATCCGCTGACACCTTTTGACGAGGCGCTGGCTCTTGTCCTGGCGCATACGCAGCGTCTGGATGTGCACCAGATCGCCTTTCACCAGGCGCTGGGCTGCGTGCTGGCCCAGGATGTGCGCGCGACCGAGCCCTTGCCGCCCTTTTTGGCCTCGGCTATGGATGGTTTTGCCGTGCTGGCCGCCGATTCTGCCGGCTGGCGCGAGATCGTTGGTGAGCAGTGGGCCGGGCCGGCAGAGGTTTTGGTGGTGCAGCCGGGCCAGGCGGTGCGTATCACCACCGGCGCCCCGCTGCCGCCGGGCGCCGACGCCGTGGCGCCGGTGGAAAACAGCATCGAGGTCGAAGGGCGGGTGCGTTTCGAGCGCGCCATCAGGGTGGGCGACAACGTGCGGCCCGTGGGCGAAGACATTCAAGCCGGGCAGTTGGCGCTCCAGGCCGGAACGACCATCGGCCCGGCCGAGATTGGCCTGCTGGCCAGCATGAACTGCGTGCGCCTGCCCGTTTACCGCCGGCCGGCCGTGGCCGTTCTTTCCACCGGCGACGAGATCGTCGAGCCGGGACTGCCTGCCGCGCCGGGCCAGATCCGCGATAGCAACCGCTACACCATCATGGCGGCGGTGGTTCAGGCGGGTGGGCTGCCCCTTTCGTTGGGCATCGTGCCCGACGACGAGGCCAGCCTGCGGGCCGCCTTTCGCCGCGGCCTGGAGCAGGCCGACGTGCTCATCAGCTCTGGCGGGGTCTCGATGGGCGAGCGAGATCTGTCTCGTGTGCTCATCGAAGAGTGGGGCGCGGTGCATTTTGGTCAGGTTGGGCAAAAGCCGGGTCGGCCCACCGTTTTCGCCACGGTGGATCGCGCCGGGTTCCCGCAGCGACGACTGGTGTTTGGCCTGCCGGGCTTTCCGGTGGCTTCGCTGATCAGTTTCGAGAACCTGGTGCGCCCTGCCCTGCGTAAAATGGCCGGTCACAGCCGGCTTTTCCGTCCGACGGTAGAGGCCCGGCTGACACATCCCATCCAGCGCAAGGGCAACCGCGTCGAATTCCAGCGGGCGCGCATCGAATGGCGCGATGGCGCGTGGTTGGCCACCGTCACCGGCTTGCAGACTTCGGGGCGGCTGCTCTCGCTGGTTGGAGCCAACGCGTTGTTGCGTCTGCCCATCGGCGTCAGGCTGCACCAGCCGGGTGATGTTGTGACGGCCATCCGCATCGATCAGCCGGAAAGCTGAGCCTGGAAAGGTTTTACCATGCCCTATCTGGATAATTTTGCGCGACCGATCAATTACCTGCGCATCTCGGTGACGGATCGTTGCAACCTGCGTTGTGTCTATTGTATGCCGCCGCAGGGCATCCGTCAGCGAGCGCACGATGAAATTTTGAGTTACGAAGAGATCCAGCGGGTGGTCCAGGCGGCGGCGGCCATCGGCATTTCGAAAATCCGGCTCACCGGCGGCGAGCCGCTGGCCCGTCTGGGCCTGCCCCATCTGGTGCGCCTGATCGCCGCCGTGCCGGGTATCGACGATATCTCGATGACGACCAACGGCACGCTGTTGGCCGGCCACGCCGACGAACTGGCCGCCGCCGGGCTGCATCGTATCAACGTCAGCCTGGATACGTTGCAGCCAGAGCGATTCCGGCAGATCACCCGCCGCGGCGCGTTGGACGACGTGTGGCAGGGCATCGAGGCTGCCCAGCGGGCAGGCCTGACGCCGATCAAACTGAACGTCGTCATCGTTCGTGGCATGAATCAAGATGAGGCCGCCGATTTCGCGCGTATGACGCTGCACCAACCCTGGCACGTGCGTTTTATCGAGGTCATGCCGCTGGGGGCCAATGCGGCCTGGTCGGGTGATGGTTACGTGCCGCTGGCCGAGGTGCGGCAGTGCATCGAAACCGCTTTGGGCCCGCTGGAACCGGCGGGCGGCCCGGCGGGCAATGGCCCGGCGCGTTATTTTCGCCTGGCCGGGGCGGCTGGCACGCTGGGTTTCATCTCGCCGGTGAGTGAACATTTTTGCTTCTCGTGCAATCGATTGCGCCTCACCGCCGATGGTAAACTGCGGCCCTGCCTGCTCTCCGATGCCGAGATCGATCTACGAACGCCGCTGCGGGCCGGCGCTTCTCAGGCTGAACTGGCCGAGTTATTGCACGCGGGCATCATGGACAAGCCAGACGGGCATCACCTGACGCAGGGCCAGTCGCCGTTGGCGCGGGTGATGGCCGAGATCGGGGGTTGACGGTGCGTGGATCGGTGCGGTTTTTTGCTTCGTTGCGCGAGGCGGCCGGGTGTGCGGATATGGCCTGGGAGCTGGCCGATGGGGCCACCCTGGCCGACCTGCTGGCGCATCTGCGCCGGGCCTTGCCGGCGCTGGAGCAGCCAATCGACAACGCCTGGCTGGCCGTCAACCGGCGTTATGCCGCCCTGGATGCCAGTTTGCAAGAGGGCGACGAGGTGGCGCTGTTCCCACCGGTGAGTGGAGGATAACATGGTCAGGCTCTACGAGATCACCTCGGAACCGATCTCGGTGGACGAGGTATGCCGGCGGGTGAGCGGGCCGGCGGTGGGGGCGGTGGTTGGTTTTGTTGGCCTCGTGCGTGGCGCCAACGCCGGGCGGGTGGTGCGTTACCTGGAATATGAGGCCTACCCCGAAATGGCCGAGCCCATACTGGCCCAGATCGCTGCCGAGATCAAGGCTCGCTGGCCGGTGGAGGAGGTGGCGATCGTGCACCGCGTGGGCCGCCAGGAGGTGGGCGAAACGAGCGTGGTCATCGCCGTGGCCTCGAGCCACCGCCAGGGGGCCTTCGAGGCCGGTCGGTATGCCATCGATCGTATCAAAGAGATCGTGCCCATCTGGAAAAAAGAGGTTTTCGAGGGCGGCGAGGTGTGGATCGATGGGCCACCGGGCCAGCCTGTTGTAAAAAGTTGAGTGGCGCGGTTGGTTTCTGGCTTGCGACAACTTTTACCTCTCGTCGATTTAACCTGCCTGTAACTGCTCACCCTCCCGCAGGTTCTTGTGAGGACTCGGCAATGCCGTGGCCCTACACTGCCGCAATTTGCCGATTCACCAGCGTCCAGTTGGCTAGATTGTGGGACAGGATAAACGATTTTAGCCTGCGGGAGGGTAGGCTGAGCAGTCACACCTGCCTTCGCTTCTGTAAGGACTAATCCCTCCCCATTTCCCCAAATTTCTTACAAAACTATAACTGCTCTCTAACCCCTGTCTAACTAATTCTTGCTAAAGTTAGGATGGATGACAGAGTCGCGGGCTGTCGACTCTGTTTTTTGCACTGATCAACTGGGGGGTTGGTCAGATGCTGTGTTCGATGGGGAAGGGAACGTCGTGGATTCATTCCGGCTCAACACACCGAACGCGCCCATTGCGGCGCACTGTGGCTGTCTGATCGGCCCATCCGGGGCTGTCCGGGTGCATTTTTGCACCTGCGACAGGCCCGTTTTTCATTGGGGCCCGTTGTGGTCCGAGGAGGAGAACGATGGATGAATGGCATTGGCTGTCCCAGTGCGCGCCGCCCCGGCGGTTCGGGCCGGCGATCACGCGAGAGAAACCGGGCAATCACCCTCCATTTCAGCGCCGGCGCACGGCTGCATCGACCATGCGCCGCCGGGTAGGAGAAAAAACGATGAAGACAACAACGACGCAAAAAACTCTGGCCTGGAGATTGTTCTCCGTATGGGTTGTTCTGACCATGCTCGTTCCCACAGCCCTGTTCGTGGGGCGCGTGCCGGCGGCCTGGGCCGCTAATACCGGATGGCGCAGCCCGACGGCTAACGCAGCCGACTACGGCGGCGACGGTAACGGGTTTGAAAGGAACCCCACCAACGCCTATGCCGACGGCGGCGGCTATGCCGAGAGCCGTGACAACGGTGTCCTGTTGGGCGACCAGACCGAGCGCCACCGCTACTATAATTATGGTCTCAACGTCCCGACCGGCGCCACCATTTACGGCATCGAAGTGCGCCTGGATTGGTGGCTGGATTCGACCAGTGATACGAACACGATGAGCGTCGAGCTTTCCTGGGACGGTGGATCAAGCTGGACGTCTGCCAAAACCGATTCACAGGAGACTACTAGTGAGCATACTGTGATCCTGGGAAGCACTAGCGACACCTGGGGCAGAACCTGGTCGCCCAGTGACTTTTCCAACGCTAATTTTCGCGTCCGGATACTCAACTACTCTTCCAACGTTTGGGGCAGCAGAGATTTTCGCCTGGATTGGGTTCCAGTTCGGGTGACCTATAACCGCGCCCCGTCGGTGCCTGCCCTGGTATCCCCAGCCAACGATGCGTATGTCGATGACAATACTCCACTCCTCGATTGGAACGCCGCCACCGATCCCGATGGCGACACATTGACCTATGCGGTTAGTATTGACGGTGGCACTTATACAGATGTCGGAACCGCCACCAACTATACAACAGGTGTCTTGGCCGAACGTCAATACACCTGGCAGGTGCGTGCCTACGATGGGTGGACCAACGGCTATAGTTACAGCGAGGTCTGGAATTTTACCGTCGATACCGACACCCCGGCCACGCCCGCCTACCTCAACGAAGGCAATCCCGATCAGGACTATTATTCCAACACGGCCTACAGCCTGCTCATCAACTGGGGCAGCGCGCCCGATACCGGCTCTGGCATCACCTACCAGCTTCAGCGCCGCGTCAACGGCGGCGGCTGGGCAGGTCGTTACAACGGCGGCAATACCAGCTTTACCGATACCGCCACCTTTAACGACAACGACTTTATCGAGTATCAGGTGCGCGCCTGCACCGGCGCCGGCATCTGCGGCGGCTGGCGCGCCTCCGATGGCATCCGCATCGATTCCACCAACCCGGCCACCGTCACCGGCGTGGGCGAGGGTGACGCCGTGGGCGCCGACGACGACTGGGATGAGGACAATAGCTACTATGTTTTCTGGAACACAGTGGCCGACACCGGCTCTGGCATTTCCTACCAGGTGCAGCGCAGCGTCAACACCGGCTCCTGGGACGACTTGACGCCCACCGGCCTGACCTGCGACGCCAGCCGTTGTTGGGGCGACGACCCGATGGGCCACTCGGATGGTGACGCCATCGCCTATCGCGTGCGCGCCATCAACGGCGCGGGCCGGACGGGCTCCTGGTCGGCCGTCTCGGATGGCGTCACCCTCGATCTGTCCGCTCCCGATTCCAGCGTCGACACCGGCGGCGTCTACAACCCCGTCTCCTGGCCCGGCCAGATCGCCGGTGGGGCCAGCGACGGCGGCTCTGGCGTGGCTCAGGTGCACATTCGCATCTACGATGCCGACGCCAGCGCCTATTGGAGCGGCAGCGACTGGAGCGGTACAGCCGACTCGTGGGTGCTGGCCAGCGGCGCCACGGCCTGGAATTATGCCTTTCCCGGCGCCAGATTGACCGACGGCCACACCTATGTCGTCGACTCGCGCGCCACCGATGTCGCCGGCAACCCCGAAAGCAGCTACGGCAACAACAACTTTCTCTACGCCGCCGGTGCACCCGAAGCGCCCGTTCCGGTTTCCACCACCCATCCCGATCCGGACACGTGGTACAATAACAATCAACCTTCCTTCGAATGGGACGAACCCTACAGCCCCATCGGTGTGGCCGGTTACAGCATTTTGCTGGATCAATATGCTGGCACCATCCCGGACAAGATTCAGGACACCACCCAGCGCACCTACGACGCCGCCACCACACCCGATGGGGTGTGGTATTTCCACGTGCGCGCCGTGGATGTCACCGGCCAATGGGGCCCGGCCGGCCACGTGCGGGTGCAGATCGATACCACCACCCCGCAAGCCCCCACCGGCGTCACCGAGGGCAACCCCGACGTCGATTGGGACGCCGACGGCGACATTGTCGTGTTTTGGAGCGCCGTGCCCAACACCGGCTCTGGCATTTCCTATCGCCTGGAGCGCAGCGTCAACGGCGGTCCGTACACCCTGGTTCAAACCGGTCTGACCGGCACCAGTCACAACGACAACCCCGGCGGCTACAACGATGGCGACACGGTGCGCTACCGCGTGCGCGCCACCAACGGCGTTGGCCTGTCCGGCGGCTGGCGCGAGTCCGATGGCATGACCATCGACAGCCAGACGCCCGCCGCGCCTGCCTGGGTCTACGAAGACGCCACCGCCGAGCCCGACCGTGATTACCACAACAGCGCCAACGGCGCGGTCACCGTACGCTGGGCCACCGTGACGGACACCGGCTCCGGCATCACCTACCGTCTGGAAAAACAGATCAACGCCGGCGTTTGGACGCTCGTCGCCCAGGGGCTCACCGGCAACGTTTACGCCGATTCCGGCTCGTATAGCGACGGCGACCTGATCCGTTACCGCGTCACGGCGGTCAACGGCGTCGGCACCGAAGGTGATCCCGGCAACTCGGATGGCTTTACCATCGACATCAACATCCCGGCCCTGCCGGCCTGGGTGCGCGAGGGTGTGGCCACCGATCCCGACTGGGATTACGACGACGACGGCAGTTTCACCGTCTATTGGGCCGCCGTGACCGATACCGGCTCTGGCATCACCTACCGTCTGGAAAAGAGCGTGGACGATGGCGCCTGGCAGCTTGTGGCCGAGGGCATCGAAGCCACCAGCCGCGCCGATTCGGACACCTATGTCGATGGCGCGTCGATCCGCTACCGCGTCACACCGATCAACGGCGCGGGCACCGCAGGCCCCTACCGTCTTTCCGACGGCATCACCATCGATCTGGACGCGCCGCAAGCTCCCGCCTGGGTGCGCGAAAACGACCCCGACGTGGACTTTGACACCGATGGCGCGGTGTGGGTCAACTGGGCGGTGGTCGCCAACACCGGCTCTGGCATCACCTATGACCTCCAGCGGCGCATCAACGGCGCGGCCTGGACAGATCGCGCCACCGATCTGGCTGTCACCAGCTTTAACGATACCGACACCCACGCCGATGAAACCCTGATCGAGTATCGCGTCGTCGCGCACAACGGCGTGGGCCGCACCAGCGCCGCCACGGCGTCCGATGGCGTGCGGGTGGATACGGGTGTCCCCGCCACGCCCACCGGCGTGGGCGAGGGCGACGTCGTCGGTGTGGACGACGACTTTGACCAGGACAACACCTTTTACGTGTTCTGGACCGGCGTGGCGGCCACTGCCACCGGCGACCAGATCCGCTACACCGTCGAGCGCAACGTCAACAGCAGCGGCTGGCAGGTTGCCGTCGCCGGACTGACCGCCACCTCGTGGGACGATCCGCAGGCCTACTCTAACGGCGACCAGGTGGCCTATCGTATCACCGCCGTCAACGGCGCGGGCACCGCCGGCGCTGTTTCCGTCGCCTCCGATGGCCTCACCGTAGACACCGGCCGGCCCAACTCGACCATTGACACAGCCGGCTACTATAGCGGCGTCTCCTGGCCCGACGAGATCGAGGGCGCCGCTTCCGACGATTACTCTGACGTCGCTCAGGTCGAAATCACCATCTACGACACCGATGCCAACCTGTGGTGGGACGGCGACAGTTGGGAGAGCGGCGGGCCTTACTGGCTGCTGACCAGCGGCACGGCCAACTGGACCTATGCCCTGGGTGAAGACGATCTCACCGACGGCCACAACTATGACCTGCAATCGCGCGCCACCGACAACGCCGGCAATGTCGAGACCAGTTATGGCACCAGCAGTTTTATCTTTGCCAGCAGCGGCCCGCAGGCGCCGGTTGTCTCGTCTGCCACCCATCCCGATCCGGGCATCTGGTACAACCAAAACGACCCGGCCTTCTCCTGGACCACGCCCGGCGGCCCGGCGCCCATCGTCGGTTACTCGTTTGTGCTGGATCAGAACGCCGGCACCACACCCGATGCGGTGGTAGATACCACCGGCAACAATGCCTCTTATGCGGACGTGGCCGATGGCACCTGGTACTTTCACGTCCGCGCCCTGGACAATACCAGCACCTGGGGGCCTGCCGGTCACTATTCGATCCACATCGACACCGCCACGCCCAACGCGCCGGCGACTGTCACCGACGAGAGCCCCGACGTGGATTGGGACTTTGATGGCAGTGTCACCGTCCACTGGACCGGCGTGCCGGACACCGGCTCCGGCATCGTCTATTCCGTCGAGCGGCAGATCGGCGTGGCCGCCTGGACGGTGCTCAGCGACACCGTGGCCAGCACCTCTTTCCTGGATCCCAGCACCGGCTACGCCGACGGCGCTTTTATCCGCTATCGCGTTTCGGCCCGCAACGGCGTGAACCTGACCGGCCCGACCACCAACTCGGATGGCTTTACCGTGGACAGTGACGCGCCGCCCACACCGGCCTGGGTCGCCGAGAACGCACCTCCCCCCGACGATGAAGACTTTGATCCCGACGGCTCGGTGCGGGTCTACTGGGCCGCCTCCACCAACACCGGCTCTGGTCTCAGCTATCGCCTGGAACGGCGCGTGACGCCAGAGGGCGGCATCCCCGGCGGCTGGACGCTGGTCGCTGAAGGGCTGACCGGCGTCTCGTACAACGATCCGCCACTGCACAGCGATGGCGACCGGGTCGAGTATCGTGTCACCGCTGTCAACGGTGTGGGCAGCTTTAACCCACCCGCCGTCTCTGATGGCATCACCATCGACACCGACACGCCTGCCGCCCCCGCCGAGGTAACCGAGAACAGCCCGGACATCGACTGGAGCCTCGATGGCTCTGTCACCGTCTTTTGGGGCGGCGTGAGCGACACCGGCTCCGGCATCACCTACCGCCTGGAGCGGCAGGTCAACGCTGCCGCCTGGAGCCTCGTCGCCGACGAGTTACCCGGCGGCGCCACCAGTTACCCCGACAGTGGCGCGTACAACGATGGCGACTTGATCCGTTATCGTGTGCGCGCCGCCAACGGCGCCGGCGCCGCCGGCGCCTGGCGCGAATCCGACGGCATGACCATCGACAGCTCCACCCCCGCGGCCGCCGGCTGGGTGCGCGAAGAAAACCCCGACATCGACTTTGACGCCGATGGCGCGCTCACCGTCTACTGGGCCGCCGTCAGCGACACCGGCTCTGGCATCACCTACCGCCTGGAAAAGCAGGTCGACGCCGGTGCGTGGACGGTCATCGCCCAGGGGCTGGCTGGCGACTCTTATTACGATGGCCAGACGCAGCCCGACGGCAGCGTGGTTCACTATCGTATCACGGCTGTCAACGGCGTCGGCACCGCCGGCAATGCCGCCACCTCCGATGGTGTCACGGTGGATACCGGCTTCCCGGCCGCGCCTGCCGGACTGGGTGAGGGTGACGTGGTCGGCAACGACGACGTCTTTGACCAGGACAATGCCTTTGTCGTCTTTTGGAATGGCGTGGCCGATACCGGCTCTGGTATTGCCTATGATATCGAAAAGAGCCTCAACGGCGGCGACTGGGTCGCAGCGACCAGCGGCGTCGTGGGCACCTCCTGGGACGATCCTGTGCCCTACTCCAACGGCGACACCGTCCAATACCGCGTTCGCGCGGTGAACGGCGCCGGGCTGGAAGGCCCCTGGTCGGCTGCCTCCAGCGGCATCACGCTCGACTTTATCGCCCCCGATTCGGCGGTGACAACTCACGGTTACTATAACGCCTTCAACTGGCCCGGCATGATCCTGGGCGCCTCCAGCGACACCGGCTCGGACGTGGCCATCGTCCACATCACCATCCAGCGCGCGTCCGACAGCCAGTACTGGAACGGCACAGCCTGGCAGGCCGGCCCGCTGTGGCTGGCAGCGACCGGCGCCATCAACTGGCAATATACCTTTGCGCCCGCCGACGGCGAGACCTATGACATCCGCTCCCGCGCCACCGATTATGCCGACAACGTCGAAGTGACCTATGGCGTGGGCAGCTTTACCTACTCTGAATCTGGGCCGCAGGCGCCCGAAATTTCGTCGCCCACCCATCCCGATGAAGGGGCCTGGTACGATGCCAACAGCCCCACCTTTAACTGGACCGAGCCGGGCAGCGCCGCGCCGGTGGTTGGTTACTCGTACGTACTGGATCAGAACCCGGGCACGACCCCGGACGCCGTGGCCGATACCACCGCCCGCACCGTGTCCTACTCTGGTCTGGCCGACGGCGTCTGGTACTTTCACGTGCGCGCCCTCGATAACGCCAACAACTGGGGCCCGGCGGATCACTTTGGCGTACACATCGACACCGCCACGCCGGCCATCCCGGCGACCATCACCGAGGAATCGCCCGACGTGGATTGGGACGCCGATGGTACGCTTACCGTCTACTGGGCCGCTGTGCCCGACACCGGCTCCGGCATCACCTACCGCCTGGAACGGGAGCTGAATCACAGCGGCGTGTGGACGCTGGTCGTCACCACCCCGGAGACCAGCCACGCCGACAGCGGCGCCTACGCCGATGGCACGTTCATCCGTTACCGCGTCCGCGCCCAGAACGGCGTCGGCCATCTCGGCGGCTGGGTGACATCCGATGGCGTGACCATCGACTCGGACACGCCCGCTGCCCCGGCTTTTGTTCGCGAGGGCGTGGCCACCGATCCCGACTGGGATTGGGACGCCGACGGCTCTTACACCGTCTACTGGGGCGGCGTCGCCAACACCGGCTCTGGCATCCAGTACCGCCTTTACCGGCGCGTCAACGGCGGCGCCTGGCAACTGCTCACCACCATCCCCGGCACGTCTTTTGCCGACAGCGGCGCCTACCCGGACCACACCCTGATCGAATACCAGGTGGTGGCGGTCAACGGCGCAGGCACCGCCAGCGCGCCGGCCACGTCCGATGGCATCCGCATCGACGGCGACGCGCCCGCCACGCCGGCCTCGGTCACCGAGGAATCGCCCGACGTGGATTGGGACTATGACGGCGACGTGACCGTCCACTGGAGCGGCGTGCCCGACACCGGCTCTGGCATCACCTATCGCCTGGAGCGAAATCTGAACGGCGGCGGCTGGACGGTCATCACCACCCAGGCCGGCACCACCTATGCCGATGACATCGGCACCGTCGATGGCGCCTTTGCCCAGTACCGCGTCACCGCGGTCAACGGCGTCGGCGCCGAGAGTGCGCCACGCCTGTCCGATGGTGTCACCGTCGATAGCCAGGCCGTGCCGCAGCCCGGCTGGGTGCGCGAAGACTCGGCCACAGAGCCAGACCGCGACTTTTACCCCAACGCCGATGGCGCCATCACCGTCTACTGGGCGGGCGTGGCCGATACCGGCTCCGGCATCCGCTACCGGCTGGAGCGCCAGGTCAACGGCGGCGCCTGGACTCTCGTTGCCGCCAACCTGATCGGCGCCAACTATCCCGACAGCGGCGCCTACGCCGACGGCGACGTGATCGCCTATCGCGTCACGGCGGTCAACGGCGTGCTGACCGAGAGCGCGTCCCGCGTCTCCGACGGCATGACGATCGACATCGACGTGCCCGCCGCGCCCACGGCTGTGGGTGAGGGCGACGCCGCCGGCGCCGACGACGACTTTGACGAGAACAATGTCTTTTACGTCTTTTGGACCGCGCCCGCCGAAACCGGTTCCGGCCTGAGCTACACCGTCCAGCGCAGCCGCAACGGCGGCGCCTGGGAACAGGCCACCACCGGCCTGCTTTGCGCCGAAACACCCTGCCGCTGGGACGATCCTGTGCCCTACTCTAACGGCGACACGGTGCAATATCGTATCGTCGCGGTCAACGGCGCCGGGCACAGCAGCGAGCCATCCGCCGCCTCCGATGGCATCACCCTCGACTTTGCCCAGCCCGATTCCGCGGTGAGCACCGCCGGTTACTATAACTCGTTCAACTGGCCCGGCTTTATCTATGGCGCCGCCAGCGATAGCCTCTCGGACGTGGCTTATGTGGACGTGACCATCCAGCGCGGCTCGGACGGCCAATACTGGAACGGCGCCGGCTGGCAGGCGGCGGCTGCCTGGCTGCGCGCCACCGGCACGCTCAACTGGCAGTACGCCTTTGCTCCTGCCGACGGTGAGACCTACTCTATCCGCTCGCGGGCCACCGACAACGCCACCAACGTCGAGACCACCTTTGGCGTGGGCAGCTTTACCTACGCCGCCTCCGGGCCGTCTGCGCCGGAAATCTCTTCGCCCACCCATCCAGACGAGGCCACCTGGTACAACGACGACGCCCCCACCTTCAACTGGACCACGCCGCCCTCCGGCGCGGGCATCCAGGGTTACAGTTACGCCCTGGATCACAACCCCGCCAGCCTGCCCGATAATATCATCGAGACCAACGGCAACACGGTTGCCTTTGCCAACCTGGATGACGGCATCTGGTATTTCCACGTCCGCGCTCAGGACGGCGCCAACAACTGGGGGCCGGCCGATCACTTTCGGGTCAACATCGACACCGCCGCGCCCGCCGCGCCGGCCAGCATCACCGAGGAATCACCCGATGTGGACTGGGACGCCGACGGGGCCGTCACCGTTTACTGGAGCGCCGTAACCGATACCGGCAGCCCCATCACCTACCGCCTGGAGCGTAACCTCAACGGCGGCGGCTGGCAACTGCTCGCCGGCGCGCTGGCGACCACCCAGTACGCCGATGCCGGTTACGCCAACGGCGATACGGTACACTATCGCGTGCGGGCCGCCGACGAGGTGGGCCTGACGAGCGCCTGGACCGAATCGGATGGCGTGAGTTTCGATCTGACCACGCCGCCGGTCCCGGCCAACGTGGGCGAAGGCGACGTTGCCGGCGCAGACGATGACTGGGATCAGGACAACGACTTTGTTGCCTTTTGGAACGCTGTGCCCGGCGCGCCTTCGGGCATCTCGTACAGCGTCGAGCGCAGTCGCAACGGCGGCGCCTGGGAGGAAATGATCACCGGCGTGACCGCCACCCAGTGGCAAGACCCCACGCCCTACTCTAGCGGTGAGAACGTGGCCTATCGCGTCACCGCCCATACCGGCGCGGGTCGCAGCAGCGCACCTTCGGCCTCGTCCGATGGCATCACCCTCGACTTTGTCCGGCCCGATTCGGTCATCGAGACCGGCGGCTTTTACAACAACTTTACCTGGCCCGGCTACATCCACGGCACTGCCACCGACGATCTGTCCGACGTGGCCTACGTGGATATCACCCTGCGCCGCCAGTCTGACGGCCAGTACTGGAACGGCGCGGCCTGGGTGGCGGCTGTGACCTGGCTGCGCGCCGCTGGCACGGCCAACTGGCAGTACACCTTTGCCCCCGCCGACGGTGAAACCTACGACCTCCAGTCGCGGGCGACAGACCTGGCCGATAATATCGAAACGACGCTGGGCAGCAGCACCTTCAACTATTCGTCCAGCGGGCCGGGTGCGCCCGAGATCTCGTCGCCCACCCACCCGGACGAAGCGATCTGGTACAACGCCGCTAGCCCCACTTTTAACTGGACCACGCCCGCCAGCGGGTCGGGCATCTCGGGTTACTCGTACGTGCTGGATCACGCCCCCGATACCGAACCCGATCTCTTTGCCGACACCAACGGCAATACCCGCGGCTATACCAACCTGGCCGATGGCGCCTGGTACTTTCACGTGCGGGCGCTGGACAACGCCGGCAACTGGGGGCCGCCGGATCATTTCCAGGTCAACATCGACACGGCCAACCCGCCCGCGCCCGCCGCGGTCACCGAAGAAACACCCGACGTGGACTGGGACGCCGACGGGGTCATCACCGTCTACTGGAGCGCCGTCGCCGATACCTCGCCCGTGACCTATGTGCTGGAACGCAGCACCAACGGCGGCGGGGTGTGGGCCGGCGTGGCCACCGGCATCGTCGCCACCGACTATCTCGACCCCATCACCCACCCGGACGCGACGACCCTCCTCTACCGCGTGCGCGCCGTCGATGCGGTGGGGCTGCTCGGCCCGTGGACGCAATCCGATGGCGCGACGGTCGACAGTGAAACACCCGCCCAGCCCGCCGGCCTGGGTGAGGGTGATGTGGTCGGCGCCGACGACGCCTGGGATCAGGACAACACCTTTTACGCCTTTTGGAACGCCGCGCCCAACACCGGCTCTGGCATCGTCTACACCATCGAGCGCAGCGTGGACGGCGGCGCGTGGGAAACAGTCCAGACCGACTATGCCCAGACTTTCTGGGAAGATCCGCTGGTCTTTGCCGACGGCGAAACGATGCGCTACCGCATCACGGCCATCAACGGCGTCGGCACGGTCAGCCCGGTCTCGGCAGCCTCCAGCGGCATCACCCTGGACTTGACGCGGCCCGACTCGACGGTAACCACCGCCGGCACCTACGGCCCGGCAAGCTGGCCCGGTCACATCGACGGCGCAGCCGACGACGCCACCTCGGGCGTAGACCTGGTGCAGATCACCCTGCAGCGCTCCTCAGACGGTCACTACTGGAACGGCGGCGCGTGGGTCGCCGGCCCGGTGTGGCTGCTGACCACCGGCGCCAACACCTGGACCTATGTCTTTGCGCCAGAAGACGGCGAGAGTTATGCCGTCCAGTCCCGCGCCACCGACGCCGCCGGCAACCTCGAGCTGGACTATGGCCTGGGCAACTTTACCTACACCCTCAGCGAACCAGACTCGACTGTCACCACCAGCGGTCTGTACGTGGGAGCTGCCTGGCTGGGGCAGATCGAGGGCACGGCCTACGCGCCCATGGCCGCCCTGGACTTTGTAGACCTCACCATCCAGCGGGTATCCGATGGTCACTACTTTGACGGCGCTGCCTGGGCCGCCGCGCCCGTCTGGCTGCGCGCCAGCGGCACCAACCCGTGGGCGTACGTCTTTACGCCGGCCGACGGCGAGACCTACACTGTTCGCTCACGCGCCACCGACGCCGTGGGCAACGTCGAGGCCGCCTACGGCACGGGCAGCCTGAGTTACGACGCCGCCGCGCCGGTCATCCAGACGGTGACCGTCGCCTCGAACGAAAGTTACTTTTACAACCCCGGCCTGAGCGCCGAAGGCGGCTCGGTCTACTTTGACAGCCAGCCCGGCGAGGGGGCGGGTCAAACCCTGACGGTGACGGTCACCTTCGACGAGCCGCACCCGGCCAGTCTGGCCGCCGGCACCGCCTTTGGCGACACGCCGCCGCTCGACACGGCTGCGCCGTGGACGGCCAGCTACTCGGTAGAAGCCTACGCGGGCGCCCAGTCTGACGTGCACTTTGTCGTGGCCGATACCCTGGGCCTGACCGATACGGCCAGCATCACCTTTGTGGAGGACAACCTGCCGCCCGCCTCGGTCGCCAGTATCGCCGAGGAAGCCACCAACAGCGCCCCCATCGAGATCGACTGGCAGGCCAGCGACAATGCCAGCGGCGTGTACGAGACTCACCTGTGGGTCAAGTACCAGCCCATCGGCGCCTGGACCGACACCGGCCTGTCGATGAGCGGCGTCAGCGGCAGTTTCCTCTACACACCCACCTTGGGCAGCGGCACCTACTACTTTGCCACGCTCGCCGTCGACCACGTGGGCAACGCAGAAGCCGAGCCCACAGCCTTTGGTGATGACCAGGTCGACTTTGACGACGTGCCGCCTTCCTCGTCGATGGATGCGCCCGTGTACGCCACAACCGCGCCGGTGAACATCATCTGGAGCGCCTCGGACGACGCCAAATACACCTACCTGTACTATCGTTACGGCGCAAGCGGCGACTGGCACGACGTGGACTTTTCTTCGGCGCGGAACGGAACCTTCGAGTTCCAGCCTGCCCAGGGTGATGGTTACTACTATCTGGCTACGGTGGCCATCGATGAAGCCGGCAACGCCGAGCCCATCGGGGCCAACGGTAAAGCCCTGACCATCTATGACACCACGCCGCCTGCCTCGCAGGCCAGCTCGCCCGCCGAGTGGGGTGATTTCGACTTTACCGTCGAGTGGAGCGGCGACGACACGGCCGTTGGCTCTGGGATTGCCGTCTTTGACGTGCAGGTCAAGATCGGCGATGGCGACTGGAGCGACTGGATCACCCAGACGGCCCAGACCTCCGCGGTTTATACCGCCGTCTATGCCGGCGAGCCCTCGGCCACCTATCACTTTCGCAGCCGCGCCACCGACAACGCCGGGCATGTCGAGGACTGGCCCGAAGCGACCGACGGCGACACGACGACCCTGGTTCACTTTCCGGGCAGTTTCCCCGGCAAATACCAGCTCTTTCTGCCTCTCGTCAGCCGCAATCACGGCGGGCCGCAACTGCCCGACCTGATGGTGGAAAGCGTGACGGTGACGCCCGCCCAACCGACGGCCGGCGTGCCCGGCTGGGAACTGAGCATCACCGTCAGGAACATCGGTCGCGCCTCGCTGCCCAACGGCGTGTGGGTGGATCTGTATGTGGACCCGCTGCCCGAACGGCTGCCCATCGAGGCCAACGAATCTTTCTACGACCTGTGCACCTATGGCGGTGTGTGGTGGATCGGGCAGCTCGACCCCGGCGAGAGCATCGTGCTGACCAAAGCCGACATCCCACCGGCCTGGCTGCCCTTCTTCCCCGACCCGTGGACCACGCCGGGTGATCACACCCTCTACGTCCAGGTCGACTCGATAGACGAGCGCACCTCGACGCCGCCGGCCTGGGCGCGGGTGTACGAGTCGAACGAGAACAACAACGTCTTTGGCCCGGTGGTGGTGCATGTCCAGGGCGTGGGTGGCAACTCGACCGATGCGCCGGCCGTGCCGTCCGAGATGCCGGCCCGGCATCCGCCGCAGTAAAAGACGGCAAAAACAGGCCCTGCCGCAGGCGGCCCGGTAACCTGCGGCAGGGAGCAAAACCGTCGCCGCCTGGACCCGGCCGCAAGGCAGATCCCGGCGGCGACGTTGAAGTCTTGGCAGCTCTGTGTTATAATCCGTTTCAGAACGTCGAGTTTGGGGCAGGGCCTGGGTTGGGGGGTAGGGGAGAGGGAAAATGAACCATCGTTTATCACGCCATTGGCTTTTGGTCTCGAGCTTGTTGATCCTGATGTTGATCGGTGTTACCTTGAGCATGCCGTCTCGTGCGGTGGCTCAGGAAAGCAGCACGCCGACCCATCCACCGGCGCCGCCCACGCGAACCCTGCCGCCAGGGCCAAGAGTGACGCCCACAGCCACGCCTGTACCGCCCACATCAGCGCCAGCGCCGCCGGCCGCTCCAGAGGAACAACCCACCCCGACGCCTGAGCCGCCGGAGGTCATGCCGGTGACGGGCGCCCCTGTGGCACATGGCGTGTGGGCCGGGTTGCCCGTGGCGCTGATTCTCACCGGTCTGGCGGCTCTGTTTTGGGCTTCCAGGATCAGCCGACGCTCAAATCACATCGGTTAGTCGCGGAGGTTCAAATGGCGAGGCGAGCATTCTGGCGAACCGGGATCGCTGCCGGACTGGTGATCGCCGTCCTGGCTGGGGTGTGCGCCCTGACGGGGGGGGTGATGGCCCAGGATACGCCGCCGCCGCGCCACACCCCGACGCCCACCATCCCGGTGCGGTTTACCCCGACGCCCAACACCAGCCCTACTTCTGAACCGCCTCCGCCAGCGCGTCACACGCCCACCCCCACCTCGCCGGTGTCACCACCCAGGCCGACATCGACGCCGGTTCTTGTTGCCACACCGCCGCCGCCGGTTGTTGCACCCTGCCACGCCCTGCGCGGACGGCTGGTCAACCTGAACGGCGATCCGGTTTCGGCCCAGGTACAGCTCGACACAGTGGCCGGGACGATAGAACAAACCGTCGATGCCGGGGGCAACTATGCCTTCGACTGTCTGGGGGAAGGGGTGGCGCTCTTGAAGCCGGTGCTGCCCCCAGGCCTGACCTCTCTGACCACCGATGTCGCCGTGCGCATTGGGCGCCGGGCCGAGTGGCGCATCGACCTGGGTTATTACGGCGGCGCGCCCGCGCCTGCCACGCCTCTGACCCTGACGCTGACCTCAGAGACTCGAGAAATCTGGCCAGGGGCGCACGTGATGTTGACCCTTGAGGTGCAACACCGGCTGCCTCAATCGTTGGCTGCGGCATGGCTGAGTCTGCTCGTGCCGGAAGGGTTATCGATCGGCCAGGTGAGGCTGGAAAGTGGGACTTTTGAGGTCTGGCAAAACCTGTTGACCATCGAGCTGGGCGATCTGCCGCCCGACGGCGCAGCAACAGTTCAACTCGTTGTTCTCGTCACTCCGGAGGCAGCGCCAGACGCGCGCTGGCAGTTGGTATCTTTTTTTGGTTACCAGGACGGCGTGACCCGCCAGACCGCGCCGCTCGATCTCCAGATAACAACCCTTGCTCCGCCCAGCCTCTTGCCCGTCACCGGCGCTGAGCCGTGTTCCCTCTCTCAGCCTACTCGTAACGCAGCGCGTCGATAGGGTTCAGCCCTGCGGCGCGGGTGGCGGGGTAGATGCCAAAGAACAACCCCACCGCCGCTGCAAAGCCAGTGGCCAATAGCACCATCTGGGCCGAGATGACCGGCTCGATGTTTTCTGTCAGGCTGGCGATGGCCCGTGAACCGGCGGTCCCCAGCCCGATGCCGATCAGGCCGCCCACCAGCGAGAGCACCATCGCCTCGATCAGAAATTGCAGCAGGATATCACGTCGTTTGGCGCCCACCGCCTTACGAATGCCGATCTCGCGCGTGCGCTCGGTGACGCTGACCAGCATGATATTCATGATGCCGATACCGCCCACCAACAGCGAGATAGCGGCGATAGCCCCCAGGAAAATGGTCAGCACCTGGGTCACTTCTTCGGCGATGCTCACCACATCGGCCTGGCTGAACACCGAAAAATCGTCGTCGTCGGCAAAGGCGATGCGGTGCCGTTGCCGCATCAACTCTTCTATCTGGGCCATGACGGCGTTCAACGTCTCTTGTTTATCGTTGCTCACCTGGACGTAGGCGATAGAGATGAGGTAATCGCCGCGCTTGTCGCGGTTGGGAAAGAGACGGCTGAGCGCGGTGGTGATGGGCACAAAGATGACGTCGTCTTCGTTGTTAAAGGCGCTGCGCCCCTTTTCTTCCATCACGCCCACCACACGAAAAGGAATGTTGCCGATACGAATCTGCTGCCCGATGGGATAACCGCCATTGGGAAAGAGCCGCTCGGCCACAGCCTGACCCAGCACCGCCACCCGAGAGCGGCTGTTGATCATCTCCTCGGTGATAAACTCCCCTTCCTGGACGTAAAAATTGCGCACAGCCTGATACACCGGCGTGACGCCGCTGATGGTGGTATAGGTTTCCTTTTTGCCATAGATGACCAGCCGCGTTCGGCTGACCTCCGGCGCTATGGCCATCACGTCCTGCACCGCCAGCGGATCGGCGATGGCCTGCGCATCGTCGTAGGTCAGAACGGCCGGCCGCGGCGCACGACCGGGATCGTCTTCCAACGTACCCGGCACCACAAAGATCAGGTTCGAGCCCAGCCCTTGAAACTGGCCGGTGACAAAACTCTCTACCCCCTCTCCTACCGACATGAGTGCGATGACCGCACCCACGCCGATGATGATGCCCAGCATGGTGAGCACCGAGCGCATCTTGTTAGCGCCCAGCGCCCGAAAAGAGATGCGCAAACTCTCGTTCAGATTCATGATTGTCGACCGTCTTTTCTGTTCAGGATAGCTGCCAGCGTGGCGTGTGCATCCAGTGGGTTGGCCACGGCTTCGTCGCTCTCGATTCTGCCATCCAGCAGACGCACGATGCGCCGGGTGTGGGCAGCGATGTTGGGATCGTGAGTGACAAAGATGATGGTGATGCCAGTTTCCAGGTTGAGCCGTTGAAAAATGAGCAGGACCTCTGCACCGGAGCGAGAGTCCAGGTTACCTGTGGGCTCGTCGGCCAGGATGATATCGGGCTGTGTGACCAACGCGCGGGCGATGGCCACCCGCTGCTGCTGGCCGCCAGAAAGCTCGTTGGGTCGGTGGTGGACACGGTCGGCCAGGCCCACCATTTCCAGCGCCTCCAGCACCTTACGCCTGCGCTCTCGCCCACCGATGCCGCGATAGATCAGCGGCAGTTCTACGTTTTGCAGCGCCGTGGTGCGTGGCAGCAGGTTAAAAGTCTGAAAGACAAAGCCGATCTTGTGGTTACGAATCTCTGCCAGGGCGTTGTCGTTTAGCGCGCCCACGTCCACGCCATCCAACAAATGGCTGCCGGAGGTGGGCTGATCCAGGCAACCCAGCACGTTCATCATGGTCGATTTGCCCGAGCCGGACGGCCCCATGATGGACATGAACGCCCCGTGGCCCACCTGAATAGAGACGCCCCGCAAGGCGTGTACCTGAACGTCGCCCAGGGTGTAGACCTTGGTGATGTCCTTGATTTCGATCAGAGGTTGCTCAGACACGAGCCTCTCCTAATTGGTGGGCGGCCCAAAGGCTTCACGCAGCTTGTCGCGGCTGGAGGTGGTGCGCACGATCAACGTATCGTTCTCTTCCAGCCCGTCGATCACCTCACTCACCTGTTCGTTGCGAAAGCCGATCTGGATCTCGATCTCTTGTGGTTGGCCCAGCACCAACCGCTCGGCGTACACCTTGCCCGTTTCCCGATCCAGCCGCAACGCGCGGTTGGGCACCAGCAGCACCTCTTTCAACCGCTGGGTGATGATGTTGGCCGTGGCGCTCATCCCCTCGCGCACCGCAGCATCCCCCGTGTCCAGGTCGATGGTTACCAGATAGGCCACCACGCCGCTGGCCTGAAAGGCCGTAGGGGCGATGGCACGCACCCTGCCGCTCAATTCCCGATCCGGCAGGGCGTCGAGCGAAACGAGCACCTCCTGGGCCACGCTCACCTGCCCCACGTCCAGCTCGTCGATCTCGACCTCCATGTGAAAGCGCGACAGATCGACCAGCACCACCGCCGGCAGACCGCTGGCGGCCACTTCGTTTTCCTGGATGTTGACCTGGGCCACGATACCATCCAGGGGCGCGGTCAGGCGGACCTTTTCGAGCCGTAGTTGAGCCTGCTCCAGGGTCACCCTGGCCTGGGCCACCTGAGCCTGGAGGGCGTCGATCTGTTCCTGACGCGGCCCGGCCAGCAGCAGCGCCAGCGAGAGCTCGGCCTGATCGACCTGTACCTGGGCTGTCTGGACACGAGCCCGGGCAGCGTCCACTGCCGCCTGGGCCACTGCCAGATCCTCCGCCAAAGTCGGTGACTCTAGCATGTCCAGCCGCGCCTGAGCCTGGGCGATGGTTATCTGGGCCAGGCGGATATCCTGTTCACCGACACCTTGTTGTGCCTTTTGATATTGCAGTTCGGCGATGCGTGCCGAGAACTCGGCTGCGCCAACTGCTGCCTGACTCAATTCTTTTTGGTAGCCGGGCACCGGCTGTGGCTGGATGGCATCACGCTGGAGTTGGGCCTGCCACAGGCTGTTCCTGGCAATCTCCCAGTTTAGCCGTGCAATCTCGACGGACGTTTCGTCGGGGTTGGCCTGCAACTGGGCGAGCCGCACCCCGGCAGCCTCCACGTCTAGCTGAGCAATGGTCAGCTCTTCATCACTGACGACGGCCTGGGCCTGGGCCTGGCGCGCCTCGGCGCTGGCGAGTTCGGCCTGGGCTGCCAAAAGGCTTGCCCTGGCCGCCTCGATGGTCAGATTGGCCTGGGCAATCTCTTGCTCACGCGGCGCTGCCGTAGCCTGAGCCAGACTGGCCTCGGCAGCGTCCAACGCGGCCTGAGCCTGCCTGATGGCCAGTTCCAGGTCGTCGGTTTCGAGTTGGGCCAAGAGATCACCCGCCCGGACGGCATCGCCGCGGTCGACGAACACCTTTTGTACCACACCGGGCGAGCTAAAGATCAGGTTGATCGATTTTTCTGCGGCAATGTTACCCGTGGCGCTGATAGTCACCAGCACATCGTCCCGGTAGACGCTCACTTCCTGCCAGGTCTGGTCTTCTTGTTGCTGTTTTTGCTGCCAGGCTTGCAGGCCCAGGAATCCGGCGGCAGCCACGACGACGATCGATACAACGAGGATGAGGGTTCTTGTCATGGTGTTTATCTCCCTGAAAATCAATTCCATCCTGGCACTGGTCTCGGCGCAGATACATGGCATGTTGCCAACGATGGAAGTGACGGTTATTATATCACATGCCGGGCGCTTGGAGCAAAAAACAGGACGGGTTTGCCCGGAGCATTGCCCGATCTGCTGTACGCAGTGGTGGTTGCTGCGGTTGCCAAGTTGAGAAAACTATGGTATCATATGTTCACGCTTTCACAAATGCTTGTCCGGGGCGGTGCGGAGGCGGCACACCAGCACAGAATATCCAGCACGCCGCAGGAGGGGCGAACATGGCCTCGGCTCCAAAGGGAATTCCTGACATCGTAGTGGGTCGATTACCGCTCTACTTGAGGGCGCTCACCTTTCTGCTGGAAGAAGGGCGCGAGATCACCTCTTCACAAGAGCTGGGTGATCGGCTGGGCATCAGCTCGGCCCAGATCCGCAAAGACCTCTCCCATTTTGGCGAGTTCGGTAAGCAGGGCACCGGTTACGAGATCGCATATTTGTGCCAGCAGTTGCGCCGTATCCTGAATCTGGAAGAAGATTGGGAGGTGGCGCTGATAGGGGCCGGCGATTTGGGGCATGCTCTGGCGCATTATGGGGGCTTTGCCGGCAAGGGTTTTCGTATCGCAGTGGTGTTTGACCGCGACCCTCAAAAGATCGGCAAAAAACTGGCCAGGTTCGAGATCTATGATTCGGAGGCTATGGACACCATCATCAGAGATCGAGGTATCGAGGTGGCCATTGTTGCCGTGCCCGCCGCAGAAGCTCAGGCCGTTGCCAATACGCTCATCGAGTCGGGTGTGCGGGCCATTTTGAACTATGCTCCCATTACCATCGTCGTGCCGCCCCATGTGCGGGTGCAGAACATCGATCCGGTGGTTCACCTGCAACACATGATGCATTACCTGGCATGAGCCCCAATGTCAAGGGCGCAAGGGATTTTCCCTTGCGCCCTTTTTGTTGGCCAGGTAGGTTCAAATCTCCGGCAGGCTGCGCCGCATGATGTGCAGGTTTTCCAGCGCTTTGCCAGCGCCGATGGCCGTGCAGGCCATGGGGTTCTCGGCCACGTAACACGGCACGCCGGTCTGCCGTGTCAGCAGCCGGTCGATGCCGCGCAACAACGCGCCGCCACCCACCAGCGCCATGCCGCGGTCGATGATATCGGCAGAAAGCTCTGGCGGGGTTTTTTCCAGCACCGAGCGCACCACAGCCACGATGTTCGACAGCGGCTCGGCGATGGCCTCGGTGACTTCGCCAGAGGTGATGGTGATGGTCCTCGGCAGACCAGCCACCTGATCGCGTCCCTGTACCTCCATGCTCATCTCTTCTTCCAAAGGCAGCGCGCTGCCGATGCGGAACTTGATCTCTTCGGCGGTGGGGCTGCCCACCATCAGGTTGTATTTCTTGCGGATATAGGAGACGATGGCCTCGTCGATGCGGACGCCGCCCACGCGCACGGAGGACGAGCCAACGATGTCGTTCATCGAGATGACGGCTGCCTCGCTGGTGCCGCCGCCGATATCGACCACCATGTTGCCGGTGGGTGTGCCGATGGGCATGCCCGCGCCCAACGCCGCAGCCAGCGGCTCCCAGATCAGGTAGGCTTCACGGGCGCCCGTCTGCATGGCGGCCTCGTGCACCGCCCGACGCTCGACGCTGGTTACACCCACCGGTACACTGATCATGATCTTGTGGCCGGGGAAACGTCGCCGTCCTACCGCTCGCTCGATGAAATAGGTGAGCATGCGTTCGGTCACCACGTAATCGGCAATGACGCCATCGCGCATGGGGCGCATCACCTCCAGGTGCTCCGAGGTGCGCTCCAGCATGGCTTTGGCGTCGTTGCCCACCGCGACGATGCGGTCGTCGCGCAGCGAGATGGCCACCACCGATGGTTCTTGCAGAACGATGCCCTTGCCTTTGATGAAGATCAGGACGTTGACCGTCCCCAGGTCTACTCCGATCAACTTGGTAAACATCCAGCCTCCCAGCACGCAATATCGTGAAAAAAGGGGGGCCACCGGGTTGCTCGTGGTCCCCCAGGATGGGCAGCGCAGCCGTTGTCAGTTGTGCGGCTCTTCTGAACGGGGCGCGCCCCGGCGGCGGCGTTGCTGGCGGGCCACCTGGAGCCGGGCCAGAGAGCGATGCAACGCCCCCTGGATGGCGGCATAGTCTTCCGAAGTGGGCGGGAATTCGCGCAACATCTGTTCGGCCCGCTCCCGGGCTGCTTGAGCGCGGGCCTCGTCGATCTCGTGTGAATACTCGGCAGTGTCAGCCATGACGATCACTTGGTCGGCCAGCACTTCCAGGTAACCGCCGCCGATGGCAAAATGCTCTGCCTGGCCGCCTTTTTCCACCACCAGTTCACCCGGCACGAGCGAAGTCATCAGCGGCGCGTGGTTGGGCAGAATCTGGATCTCGCCCTTGAACGCCGGTGCGGTCACGCTGTCCACGTCGTCCTGATACACCAGCCGCTCAACGGTGACGATCTCGCAATGGATGGTTTCCATTCCTTACTCCTAAAGCGTCTTGGCCTTTGCCACTGCGTCGTCGATGTCGCCCACCATGTAAAAGGCCTGTTCCGGCAGGTCGTCGTGACGGCCATCCAGAATCTCACGAAAGCCGCGCACTGTCTCCTTGATAGGCACGTAAGCGCCGGGCCGGCCGGTAAAGACCTCGGCCACGGACATGGGCTGCGAGAGGAAGCGCTGTATTTTGCGCGCGCGGGCCACCAACAGCTTGTCCTCTTCGCTCAGTTCTTCCACACCCAGAATGGCGATGACGTCGGACAGGTCTTTGTAACGCTGGAGCACGCGTTGCACCTCGCGGGCGGTGTCATAGTGCTCCTCGCCCACGATGTTGGGATCGAGGATGCGCGAAGTGGAGGCCAGCGGGTCTACTGCCGGGTAGAGGGCCAGTTCGGCCAGGGAGCGCTCCAGGGCGATGGTGGCATCCAGGTGGGCGAACACGGCCACCGGCGCCGGGTCGGAATAATCGTCGGCGGGCACGTAGACGGCCTGCATGGAGGTGATGGAGCCGGTCTTGGTGGAGGTGATACGCTCCTGAAGCTCACCCATCTCGGTGGCCAGGGTGGGCTGATAACCCACAGCGCTGGGCATGCGCCCCAGCAGGGCAGAGACCTCCATGCCGGCCATGGAGAAACGAAAGATGTTGTCGATGAACAGCAGCACGTCGCGGCCCTGATCGCGGAAATACTCGGCCAGGCACAGGCCAGACAACGCCACCCGCAGGCGCACGCCGGGCGGTTCGTTCATCTGTCCAAAGACCATGGCCGTTTTTTCGATGACGCCCGATTCGATCAGCTCACGCCACAGGTCGTTGCCCTCGCGGGAGCGCTCGCCCACGCCGGCAAACACCGACATACCACCGTGTTGGGTGGCGATAGAGTGGATGAGCTCCTGGATGACGACCGTTTTGCCCACGCCAGCGCCGCCAAAGACGCCCGTCTTGCCGCCACGGGTAAAGGGCGCCACCAGGTCGATGACTTTGAGCCCGGTTTCAAAGAACTCGGGGACAGTCACCTGTTCCTCAAAGGGTGGCGCGGGGCGATGGATGGGGTAATAATCGGCGGCTTCCACCGGGCCTTTTTGATCGATGGGCTGGCCCACGACGTTAAAGATACGGCCCAATGTGCCCTCGCCCACCGGCATGGTGATGGGCATGCCGGTGTTGGTGACGGGGGCGCCACGTTTCAGGCCGTCGGTGGCGTCCATGGCCACGGTGCGCACCAGGTTGTCGCCCAGGTGGGTTTGCACTTCCAGAACCAGCGGGCTTTGGCCCTCGCGTTCGATCTCCAATGCGTGAAAAATCTCGGGCAGTTCTTCGGCAGAGAATGCCACATCCACCACCGGGCCCATGATCTGGGCCACCCTGCCAGGCGTGCCTTTGGCCATTCAAGTCCTCCTTACAAACAGATGAAAAAACAGGTCCTGTTGACTAGTGTGCGGCGCGCGCCTGGGCCAGGGCCTCTGCGCCGCCAGCGATGTCCATGAGCTCCAATGTGATGGCCCGCTGCCGGGCTTTGTTGTAACTGAGTTGTAGATCCTGGGCCAGCTCTTCTGCGCTCTCGGTGGCGTTACGCATGGCCACCATGCGGGCGCTGTGCTCGCTGGCCAGGCTCTCCAGCACGGCCTGGTAGATCTGCAGCTCGGTGAAGCGCGGCACCACTGCATCGAGGATGGCGCGAGGGTCGGGTTCGTAAATATATTCTGAGATCTCGGTGGTGGCGGTTTCCTGCACATACTCGGCCATGGCCTGCTGTTCCAACTCGGTGGGCAGCAGGGGCAACAGACGTTTGACTGTCGGTTCCTGGCGCAGGGTGTTGATAAAATCGGTGTAGGCCATCCACACGGCGTCGTAGGTGCCGTCGAGGAATCCATTCAGCGCCACATGGGCGATGGGCGTCACGTCTAAAAGCCTGGGTTGGGCCGGCAGGTGGCTGAATTCGGCCACCAGCGATTGTCCAGAGCGCAACATAAAATCTCGGCCCTTACGTCCCACGGTTACCACGTCGACCGGCACGGGCAGGGCGGCGACGTACCGTTGGGCCAGGCGGATGATGTTGGTATTAAAAGCGCCGCACAGTCCCCGATCGCTGGTGAGTAGTATCAGGGCTGCCCTGTTCACCGGGCGCGCTTGCAGCAGCGGATGCCGCTCTTCTTTTTCGCCCCGCTGGGCCGCCAGGTGGGTGAGCAGTGTCCAGGCTCGTTGGGCGTAGGGTCGAGTGGCCAGCACAGCGTCTTGAGCGCGGCGCATTTTGGATGCAGAGACGGCCTGCATGGCCCGCGTCACCTGGGCGATGTTTTTGACACTCTTGATGCGACGTCGAATCTCGCGAATGGTTGCCAATGAATTCGCTCCTCGTTCGTGCTGCGCCTGACGTCAGCGTCTAGACCGCGCCGGATCGCTTGAACTCACCAACGGCCATCTTGAGGGCCTCTTCGGTTTCCGGGGCCAGTCTGCCCTCACGCTCGATGGTCGCGCCGATGTGAGGGTGGTGGGTGCCCATCCAACGATGGAAGGCCGTTTCCCAGGCCTTGACCTGGGGCACTGCCACGTCGTCCAGGTAGCCATTGGTCACGGCATAGATGATCATCACCTGGTTGCCCACCGGCATGGGCTGGTACTGAACCTGTTTGAGAATCTCTTGAATGCGCTGTCCCCGCTCCAATTGGGCGCGGGTGGCCGCATCCAGATCGGCGCCAAACTGGGCAAAAGCGGCCAGCTCGCGGAACTGAGCCATGTCCAGCTTGAGTTTGCCGGCCACCTGTTTCATGGCTTTGGTCTGGGCGGCGCTGCCCACGCGCGAAACCGAAATGCCCACGTTGAGCGCGGGCCGGATGCCGGCGTAAAACAGATCACTCTCCAGGTAAATCTGGCCGTCGGTGATCGAGATGACGTTGGTGGGCACGTAGGTGGTGATGTCGCCGAGCTGGGTCTCGATGATGGGCAGTGCCGTGAGGGAGCCGCCGCCGTATTCCGGGGCCAGCTTGGCCGCTCGTTCCAGCAGGCGAGAGTGGAGGTAGAAAACGTCGCCCGGATAAGCCTCGCGGCCTGGCGGTCGTCGCAGGATGAGCGAAACCTGGCGGTAAGCCCAGGCGTGTTTGGTCAGATCGTCGTAGACGACCAATGCATCCTTACCCCGCTCCATAAACTCTTCGCCGATGGCGCAGCCGGTATAGGGTGCGATATACTGCATGGCCGCCGGATCCGAAGCCGAAGCCACTACCACGATGCTGTGCTCCATGGCTCCGTGCCGTTCCAGCGTGGCCACCACCTGGGCCACCTGGGCCAGTTTTTGCCCAATGGCCACATAGATGCAGACCAGGTTTTTGCCCTTCTGATTGATGATGGTATCCACGGCCAGCGCCGTCTTGCCGGTCTGCCGGTCGCCGATGATCAACTCTCGTTGACCGCGCCCGATGGGGATCATGGCGTCGATGGCTTTGATGCCCGTCTGCACCGGTGCGTTCACCGACTCGCGCAGCACCACGCCGGGCGCGATACGCTCCACCGGCCGGAAACGCTCCGTGCGGATGGGGTCTTGGCCGTCGATGGGTTGGCCCACAGCGTTGACCACACGACCGAGCAGCTCTTCACCCACCGGCACCGACACGATGCGACCCGTGCCGCGCACCATATCGCCCTCTTCGATGTCGGTATATTCACCCAGCAGGATGACGCCGACATTGTCGACCTCCAGGTTAAAAGCGATGCCCAGCGTGCCGTTGGGAAATTCCACCAGCTCGTTCGCCATAACGTCGGCCAGACCAGAGACGCGGGCGATGCCGTCGCCCACCTCCAGCACCGTTCCCACATCGGCCACCTGGACCTTGGGCTCAAACGCCGCGACCTGCTTTTGCAGAGCCGCTGCGATCTCGTTGACCAGATTCGATACCTCCGTTGCCATTCCTGCCTCCCAGGTTCGCTTTGATTCGTTATTCGGCCAGCCAGAAGCGTATGCACCTGTCAGTCTGGGTCAGTTTCAAACGCGCCAAGTATAACATAGAAGGGGGGTCAGAGCAAGTTGATTGGCACCCATCAGGGCAACAGCGCGTCCACCGTGGCCTGATCCAGCTTTTTCACCACCGCCAGGACGAGCTCCAATGCCCGGTCGTAATCATCGCGGTGCATGATGGCGGCGTGACTGTGAATGTGACGCGTGGGCACGCCAACGACCACCGTGGGCACGCCCTGATTGTGCAGGTGGATCATGCCGCCATCGGTGGCGCCGCCCGGCATGATCGAAAATTGGAGAGGGATTTGGAGCTCTTGGGCGGCGGCAACCACCAGATCGCGCAGTTTGAGGTTGGGAATCATACGCACGTCGTAAACCAGGATCGTCGGCCCGGCTCCCAGTTTGACCGCCGACTCTTCTTCCTTGATGCCGGGCACGTCGCCGCAGATGTCCACTTCCAGGACGATGGCCACGTCAGGATCGATGACGTGGGCGGTGGTTTGAGCGCCGCGCAGGCCCACCTCCTCCATGACCGTACCCACGGCATAGACGGTGTTGGGGTGCGTGTCTTGGGCCAGACGTTCCAGTGTTTGCACCGCCAGGGCGCAGCCCAGGCGGTTATCGAGCGCCTTGGCCAGGTAGGTCTTGGGATCGGCCAGCACGGCAAACTCGCTCACCGGGATGATAGGATCACCCACGCGCACCCCGGCTTCGACCACCCCCGCCTGCGAGGTGGCCCCGATGTCGATGTACATGTCCTTCTTTTCGACGAGTTTGTCACGCTCGTCTGAGGCCAGCAGATGAGGCGGTTTGGCGCCGATGACGCCGATCACGTCGCCTTTGAAGGTCTTGATGCTCACCCGCTGGCCCAACAGCACCTGATCCCACCAGCCGCCCAGCGGCTGGAACTTGATGAAACCTTCTTTGGTGACGTGCCGCACCATAAAGCCAACTTCGTCCATGTGCCCGGCCAGCATCACTCGTGGCCGCTCTGCCTGGCCCACCCGCTTGCCAATGATGCTGCCTATGCGGTCCTGTTCGATCGTCGCCACCGCTTCCAGGTAGCGATGGAGGATGGCCCGCACCTGGCTTTCGTAACCCGGCACACCAGGAGCATCGGTAAGCTCTTTGAGGAATTGCAGCGTTCGATCCATTTTTTCATCTCCCAAGGGATTTTCGCCCGCAACAGGGGGAACAAACGGCGCTATGATACACCATTTTGGCCGATTTGTCCAGCCATTTGACAGAACCTCGATAAGGTGGCATAATGGCGACCAGTCCAGGAGATAACCCATGAGCGAATTGACCATCGCCGAGGCCATTCAACAATTCCTGTACGATCTGGGATCGAAAAAACAAGAGCGTACCCGACTGACCTACCAGACGGCCCTGAATCACTTTCAGACATTCCTCGAGCAGAACGATCTGCCGGCTCACCGCTTCGTTTCAGCACTGGTGGTCAAGCAGGGGGTGGATTTTGCCACCTGGCTGGTCAACAGCCACTTTGGACCAGGCCAGGTCAAACCCACCACCCTGCGCACCTATCTGACCGCCGTGCAGAGATTCTATCGTTTTCTGCTGCTGCGCGGTTACGCCAGCCTCACTTACGTCGATCTGGAGCGTCTGCGCGAAGAGTACAGCGAGTATGGCCGCCTCAAACGGCGCCTGCCGCCGCACGTCGACGACCAGGTCATCGAGGCTATCGTCGCCGCGGCCCGCTGCGTGATACCCGTCGAGGGCGATTCGCCGGCGGCGCGTCGTCAGGAACTGCGCCGCCTGCGCGACATCGCACTGGTGGAATCGCTGCGCAGCACCGGCGCACGGGTGGGGGAGCTATCCAGGCTGCGGCGGGGTGACCTGGAGTACAGCCGTCGCCGGGCGCGGGTTCGCGCCGAGAGCACCAAAGGGGTCTCCGAGCGCTATATCTATTTTGATAACCAGGCCTGGCAGGCGCTCAAGACTTATCTCACCGCCCGCGCCGATGGCAGCGGCGGTCGGGCGTTGAGTGAATATCCTGTTTTTGCCCGCCACAGCCGCAACGCCGGCAGCAAAGTGCTGCCGCTGAGCACCACCAGCATACAAAAGTTGATACGCCGCCTGGGCCGCGAAGCCGGGCGCCTCGATGCCCACATCACGCCCCACGCCTTTCGCCACTGGTTTGCCACACGCATGCAGCGGACGACGGGTAATCTGGCGGTCACCCAAGACGCACTGGGGCATCGCTCGCCAGAGACCACCCGCATCTATGCCCGCGTCGACGATCAGGAGATTCAGCAGGCTCACCAGCAGGCTTTTGAAAAGTGAGCCATGCCACGACAGTTATATCCACATCATGTCAGGCATTTCGTGCGTCCCCTCACCGACGCCGCCGAACTGGTTTGGGAGCAGATGGCTTTTATCGAGCGCTACGGACGGCGCGGCTTTTGTTTTCTAGAGCAACAAGACGACACCCATGTCTGGCTCGACATCTATGCCACCGACGATGCCCTCTTGCGCCTGGAGCGTCGGGGGCGAGGCCGGGAATAAAATATTGTCATAAAACACAGTTTGGGCGTCGTGGTATTTGACTTCTTGGCCCAGTTGTGCTATATTTACGAGACGAATAAACGAAGCAATGGTGTTTTGGTGTCTCTCAGGCCCAACCCGTTTGGGTCGGCCCCAGCAACGTACGAGGTGAAGACGGATTAGCGACCGACGCAACCGCATCAACGAACAGATCACATCCCCCCAGGTTCGCCTGATCGACCAGGATGGCAAGCACATAGGAATTGTTCCGATTGCTGAGGCCCTGCGGTTGGCTCAAGGGCAGGAATTGGACCTCGTTGAGGTTTCACCCGCAGCGGAACCTCCTGTTTGTCGTGTGATGGACTATGGCAAATTCCTTTACGAGAAGGCCAAGAAGGAACGTAAAGCACGACAGGTTTCGCGGGTAGAGGTCAAAGAGATCCGGTTGCGCCCCAAAACAGGCGATCACGATATTGCTTTCAAAGTGCGGGCCGCCCGGCGTTTCCTGGAAACGGGGAATAAAGTCAAGGTTCGCGTGCGCTTTCGGGGGCGCGAGCACCAGTATCCCGAGCTGGCTGTGGGGCAGCTCGAAAGAGTTGCATCAGAGCTGGCGGACGTATCGACGGTTGAGAAAAAGGCCTACATGGAAGGGCGCAGTATGGCGCTCATCCTGGCGCCTGATACCAAAAAGTAGCACCACGAGCTCGTTCGCGACGGGCGACAGGCGTAGCCCTGGTCTACATCATAGCAAGGTCACCCCGCAAAGAATAAAGCGGGCAGTTCGCAAGATAGCGACGGGGGCCTTTGTGACCCCCGTTTTGCATGTGGTCAACCGGTGAAGGAGGTGGCACTGTGCCCAAGATCAAGACTCACAAAGCGACCGCCAAGCGGTTCAAGTACAGCGGCAACGGCAAACTGATGCGCACCCGTGGGCCCAAGAGTCACAATCGGCTCAAAAAACCCAAACGCGTGCGGCGTCTGCTGGATGAGATGCTCGAAGTGCCTAACGTTGGCACCAAGAGGCGCATCGTACGTCTGGCGCCTTATCTGAAGCGGAAGAAGAAATAGCGCCTCTCCAGAGGAGGGCGCTTGGGCTAACGGGGGGCCGGGCACTCTGGCCCGGATTCCTCTCCCTCCGTGGGCTAAAACATCTGGGAAAGAAAGGAAAGGGGAAATCATGCCAAGAGTAAAGCGAGGGCCGAGTGCGCATCAGCGGCACAAAAAGGTCCTGAAAGGCACCAAGGGCCAGCGCGGCACGAAACATGCTCTGTTTCGCCGCGCCAACGAGGCTCTGATGAAATCGCGCTGGTATGCTTATCGCGACCGGCGAAATCGTAAGCGGGATTTTCGGCGGCTGTGGATCGCCCGCATCAATGCCGCAGCGCGCATGCACGGCCTCAGCTACAGCCGCTTTATGCATGGCCTCAAGTTGGCCGGCGTCGAGATCGACCGCAAAGTGCTGGCCGATATGGCTGTCAACGACAGCGCAGCGTTTGGCCGTCTGGCAGAGGTATCTCGCGGCGCAATCGCTGAATAACCTCGCTGGCTGTGAGGCCGGGCCATGATCACCAGTCTGACCAACCCCAGGGTCAAGGAAGTCAAATCTCTCCATCGCCAAAGGGTCAGGCAGCAAACAGGTCTGTTCCTTGTCGAGGGCCTGCGGTTGGTTGAGGAAGCTCTGAGAGCGGGTCACGTTCCCGCTCTTGTGTTTTTCACGCCCCGCCTGGAAGAGTCGCCGCGTGGCAGCGCCTTGTTGACGGCCCTCCAGGATGCAGCCGTGCAGCCGGCGGCTGTTTCCGAAAGGGTGATGCAGGCGATGGCGACCACTGCCACTCCCCAAAGTGTGGTGGCCGTCTGCCGTGTGCCAGACTTGCGGTGGCCGCAGCAGCCCACCTCCTTGCTCATACTGGATCGGTTGCGCGATCCGGGTAACATGGGCTCGGTTTTGCGCACGGCTGAGGCCGCCGGTGTGGAGGGGGTGATCCTGTCGCCGGGGACGGCAGATGCCTTTAACCCCAAGGTGGTGCGGGGTGGTATGGGAGCGCATTTCCGGTTGAGTATGCGTTCGCTGGCGTGGGCAGAGATCGGCCATGCAGTGCGCGGCTTGCGGGTCTGGGTGGCCGATGTGCGCGGCGTTACGCCTTACTACCAGGCCGACTGGAAGGCCCCCTGGGCGCTCGTCGTCGGTGGGGAGGCGGCGGGAAGCAGCGCCGAGGCGCAGGCACTGGTATCCGGCCGGGTGTGTATCCCCATGCCAGGCCAGGCGGAATCGCTCAATGCGGTGGTGGCTGCCGGCATCATCCTTTTTGAGGCGGTGCGGCAGCGGTCATTTGCTCAAAAGGCGCATCTCTGATAAAATTAGGCGGTTGTCGTATCGCTTGGCACCGATAGGCAACTGTGAGGGCAGGGTGTTGTTTGCCCTGTTCTGAGTTCAATCTGGAGGAGTAGATTATGCCCAAACGCACTTTTCAGCCCAGGGTACGACGTCGCAAGCGGGCACATGGTTTTCGGCAACGAATGTTTAACAGAGTCGGTCGTCAGGTGCTCAAGCGCCGCCGTCTCAAGGGTCGCGCCCGTCTGACGGTCTAACCACCCGGCTGGGTGAGCGGCTGCGCTGACGGGTGTGCTGGCGGCGATGAAAAAGTGCTATCGCTTGCGGAAACAGGCCGACTTTGGGCGCGTTCGCCAGGAAGGGCAGTCCTGGGCCAGCCGGCTGCTGGTGCTGGCCGCCGCCCCCAACGATTTGACGCACAGCCGGCATGGGTTTTCGGTGAGTCGCCGCATCGGCGGGGCGGTCGCGCGTAATCGCGTCAGGCGGTGGATGCGGGAGGCGATGCGGGAACGGCTGAATACCATTGTTGGTGGGTGGGACATGGTGTGGATCGCCCGCCAGTCGATCCAGGGGGCAGATTTTTCAGCGGTGGAGCGGGCCGTAGAACAGCTTCTTCGGCGCGCTTGTTTGTTAAAAGAGAGACATCCATCGACCGGGTTGTCCGAGCCATCATGCGGCACATCTTGATGTGGTTGATCCGCCTATACCAGAATACCATCTCCAGGGCCATGCCGCCCAGTTGCCGTTTTACACCATCGTGCTCAGAATATACCTATGAGGCCATCAAGAGGTACGGTGTACTGAAGGGCGGTTGGCTGGGCGTCAAGCGTATCAGTCGCTGTCACCCTTTGAACCCTGGTGGCTATGACCCTGTGCCCTGAGCGGGCGCAGAGAGATTGTGGAGGTAACGGTATTGAAATATGTCAAAGGTTTTGCCATCGGGGCGGTTTTGTCGTTTGCCCTGCTGGTATTGAGTGGTTGCTCGATGCCGCCTGTCGCCTGGCCTGGTCTGGCCGCCGACGGTGATGCCGTCTATGTGGCGCTGCTCGACGGCAAAATCCACGCCTTGAGCGCTGAAAACGGCAACGAGATGTGGGTCTTCCCCGCCGATGTGGCCAGCAGTTCCGGGTTGGGTTGTTCGGGGCCGGCACAGCCATCGGCGGGGCCGTTTTATGCCAGCCCCCTGTTGGCCGATGGCACGCTCTTTGCAGGGGGATACGACGGCCAAGTGTATGCCCTGGACAAGGTCAACGGCAGCCAACAATGGTCTTTTACCACCGTCGCTCAAGAGAGTGGTTTGGCGGCTGTTTTTTCCAAGGAAAAGTCGCCCTATATCGTCGGCTCACCGACATTGGACGGGGAGGATCTATATGTGCCTTCGGCCGACGAGAGCCTGTACGTGGTGGCGGCTGACAGCGGGGCCAAACGTTGGGAGTTCGTGGCTCAGGATGCGGTGTGGACTTCACCACTGGTGACACAAGATCGTGTTTACCTGGCAGACATGGCGCACAACCTCTATTGCCTGGACAAGACGAGTCGCACCGAGAAATGGGTGTTTGAGGCCGCTGGGGCGATTCCGTCTTCGCTGGTGTTGGAAGAAGGTACGATCTATTTTGGATCGCTGGCGCGCAAGATATATGCCGTAGACGCCGACAACGGCCAACTGCGATGGGCTTTTGAGACAGAAAGCTGGGCCTGGGCTGCACCTGTGGTCATCTCTGACACCGTCTATGCCAGCGAGGTCAACGGCAGGTTTTACGCTCTCGACGCAGCCAGCGGCAGCGAACGCTGGCATTTCGATGCCTCAGGCAAGATCCAGGCCGCGCCAGCCTATGCCGACGGCACACTCTTTTTGCCGGCGGAGGATGGTAATCTCTACGCCTTGGACGCCAGTACGGGCGCCCAAAAGTGGCAGTTCACGGCATCGGCCTCGCTCTTGAGCGCGCCAGTGCTGGTGGACGAAACGCTGTATGTGGTGGGCATGGACGACAAGGTCTATGCCCTCGATGCCCAGAATGGCGCCAAAACCTGGGAGTTCGATCCATCGCCTGAAAAGTAGTTGGAGGGATTGTTTTGGATTGGTTGATTGAACCCTTTATGCCTGTGATGGTCCAGGCGCTGATGTTTTTCTATCGGCTATTTGGTAATAGCTTTGTGCTCAGTCTCTCGCTGCTGACCATCATCGTGCGCCTGCTGACGGTGCCGCTGATGTTACCGATGCAAAAATCGGCCCGTAAACAGGCCGAGATTCAGCCCCAGGTTCAGGCTATCCGCAAAAAATATGCCAAAGATACCCAGAAGCAGAACGAAGAGATGATGAAGCTCTATCGTGAAGCGGGCATCAATCCGGCGTCTGGTTGTCTGCCCATGCTGATCCAGTTGCCCATCATGTGGGCTTTTTACCGGGCCATCGTGCAGGTGTTGGCTTTTAAACCGGGTGAGCTTTTTTTCGGCCTGGGCCAATACATCGCCACCAGCGCCACCTTTTCGACTCTGGTGCCGCTCAATAGTCGCTTTATCATCTGGAACCTGGCCACACCAGACAAAACCTACATTCTACCGATCCTGGTGGGGCTGACCACCTGGCTGCAGCAGAAACTCACGCCGACCACGTCGTCGCCTGGGGGGGACGATCAGGCTCAGGCCATGAGCCGCAGCATGATGCTCACCATGCCCATCATGTTTGCTTTCATCACCATCAACCTGGCTTCTGGTCTGGCAGTGTATTTCATCGTCTCGAACCTTGTGGGATTGGCGATTCAGTACTTGATCAACCAGCGTATGCCCATGCCTCAACTGGCGACGGCCGCCGGCGCCAAGTCAGCGCCCGCCGATCGACCGACAACTGCGGCAACGGCTGCCACATCCTCTGGCAGTCAGAGCCGATCGTCCAAAGGCAGCGGCAAACGCAAGGGTAAGCGCAAAAAGTGAGCGCGAACCCCCAACCCACTGTTTTTGAGCGGACGCGGGGAGGAGCGTAACGGATCATGGATGCGGAAAACAAGAGCATAACGGTGCGGGCGGCCACTGTCGAGGCGGCCATCACTCAGGGATTAGCCCGGTTGGGCGTCTCATCGGATCAGGTGAAAATCGAGGTGTTGGACGAGGGCAGTCGTGGGCTGCTGGGGCTGGGCGCGCGCGAGGCGGTGGTACGCCTTGTCCCGGTAGCGGTGGCGCCATCTGTCGAGCCGGCCCCATCCCTGCCGGTCGAAGAACCGGTTGTGCCACCGGCCATTCGGGAGGCCGAGCGGCCAAAGGCAACCAGAAAGGCCGAGCCAGAGAGCGCCGAGTTTGTCGCCCGGGCTGCCCCAAAACCGATCCGGCAATCTGCCGAGGACACAGCCCGAGACGTTTTGTCCGAGCTGTTGAACCTGATGGGCATTCGCGCCCAGGTGGAGGTGCGCCGCGATCAAGACACCCCCACCGGCCCGGATGCACCGCCTTTTGTGTTGGATATTCTGGGCAATGACCTGGGTGTGCTCATCGGGCGGCGCGGCCAGACGCTCCAAGACCTCCAGTTCATGACGCGGCTCATTGTCAGCCGTGAAGTGGGCGAGTGGGTCAATCTGGTCATCGACGTTGAGAAATACAAGGTGCGGCGCGAAAAACAGCTCCAGCAGCTGGCCGAACGGCTCGCCGAGCGGGTGGTGCTCACCCAGCAATCCATTGCCCTCGAGCCCATGCCACCCCACGAAAGGCGTATCATCCACGTGACCCTGCGTAATCACCCCATCATCACCACCGAAAGTGTGGGTCGAGGTGATCGACGCAAGGTGACCATCATTCCCCGACGTTGATGATAGATTACCTCGTGATCGGAACCGTCTGCAAAGACCTGTTGCCCAACGGCTACGCGGTGGGTGGGACGGTGGCGTATAGCGCACTCACGGCGCTTAACCTGGGCCAAGAGGTGGCCGTTGTGACCAGCGCGTCGCCAGATTTTGATTTTCGCGCGCGTCTGAACGGTGTTCACCTTTGCGTTCAGACGTCATCGGCGACAACCACTTTTGAGAACCTTTACTCACAGGGCATTCGCCAGCAATTCTTGCGCAGCCGCTGCGACCCAATCGGGGCGGCGGTTATCCCGGCGGCCTGGCGACAGGCGGCCATCGTTCACCTGGGGCCGCTGGCGCAAGAGATGGATGCTTCTTTGGCGCAGCTCTTTTTCGATGCCAACCCCCATGTTCTGCTGGCAGCCACCCCCCAGGGTTGGATGCGCCGTTGGGATGGGCAGGGGCGGGTGAGTCCCAAGTCGTGGGACGAAACCACGCTGCCCGCCTGTGTTCGGGTGGTGATCTTTAGCAAAGAGGATATCGGCGACGACGAAGCCCGCTTTGAAGCCTGCGCCCGCCGCTTCGAGATCACCATCATGACCGATGGCCGTAACGGCTCGCTGGTGGCCTGGCGCGGCGAGGTGCGACACTTTGCCGCCCACCCGACCATCGAGGTCGATCCTACCGGAGCGGGCGATATCTTTGCTGCCGCTTTTCTGGTGGCCTTGAAGGAAACCAACGATCCGTGGCGGTCGGCCTGTTTTGCCAACTGCGCCGGCGCGGCGTCGGTGGCCCGGCCAGGGCTGGCCGGCATTCCTGAGCACAAAGAGCTGGCACGGTGCCGCGCCACTCACCTGTGCGATGACGCAGGTGGTGCCACTTTTTGAACGTTGTTGTGGGAGCCTTGTTTGTTTTCTCAAAGGATTCGGACGCCATCCTGCCATGCCCAAGATCTATGCCCTGGCCAATCAAAAAGGAGGGGTGGGGAAAACCACCACCGCCGTCAATCTGGCGGCCTATCTGGCTGCCATCGGGCGGCGGGTGCTGGTGGTGGATACCGACCCGCAGGCCAATGCCACTTCCAGCCTGGGCATAGACAAGAACCAGGTCGAGCGTTCTCTCTACGAGGCTCTGATCGACGGCCTGGCCGTTGAACAGGTCGTCGTACCTTCTGTCCGTTCCCATTTAGACCTGGCGCCGTCGGCTCCACGGCTGGCCGGCGCTGAGGTCGAGATGGTGCCTCTGCTGGCCCGCGAGCACCTGCTACGCAAACGGCTCGAATCGATCGTTTCCCGTTACGAATACATCCTCATCGATTCACCACCCAGCCTGGGCCTGCTGACCGTCAACGCCCTCACCGCTGCCGCCGATGGCGTCATCATTCCGGTGCAGTGCGAGTATCTGGCTCTGGAGGGCCTGGGCGATCTGCTGGGCACGGTGCGGCTGGTGCGAGAAAATTTGAACCCCAATCTACGCATCCGAGGGCTGGTGATGACCATGTACGACAGCCGCACCAACCTGGCCCAGCAAGTGGTGGACGAGGTGCAGCGTTATTTTCCGGGGCAGGTCTTTGAGACGATCATCCCGCGCAGTGTGCGCCTGAGCGAAGCGCCAAGTTATGGCGAGCCGGTGTTGAAATATGCCCCACGCTCGGCCGGCGCGCTGGCCTACGCTGCCCTCACCCGCGAGCTGTTGCTGGGCGATGGCATTGTGCCCGCAGTCGAAAGTGAACATCTCAAGCCGCCGCAGTTTCTGCACGAAGGAGAGGCATCGTGACCAAGAGAGGCCTGGGCAAAGGTCTGGAGGCGCTCATTCCCACCGCGCCCGCCGAACTGGCCACCGCCGCCGCTGCCAGCATCCGTCAGGTGGCAGTAGAGGCCATCGTCCCCAACCCGCTGCAGCCCCGCCAACGACAGGACCCGCAGGCCCTGCAGGAACTGGCCGATTCCATTCGTGAGCATGGCCTCATCCAGCCACTCATCGTCACCACGGCTTTGCCGGAGCAACAGGCGGCCGGGGCGCAATATCAGCTCATCGCCGGTGAACGGCGCTGGACGGCGGTCAAACTGGCCGGTATATCCAGCGTGCCGGTCATCGTCAAAGAGGCCACGCCCCAGCAGATGCTGGAACTGGCGCTGGTGGAAAACATCCAACGCGCCGATCTCAACCCCCTGGAAGAGGCAGTGGCCTATCGACAGTTGATCGATGAGTTTGGGCTGACGCAAGAAGAGGTGGCCGCCCGGGTGGGCAAGAGCCGCGTGGCTGTGGCCAACGTGGTGCGGCTGCTGCGCCTGCCCGACGAGATCAAAACAGCGTTGCTGGAGGGTCAGATCAGTGAGGGCCACGCTCGCGCCCTGTTGACGCTGGAGAACCCGGAGGCCATGCTGCGCCTGCTCAAGGCGATCGTCCACCAGGGGCTCAATGTGCGCCAGACGGAAGAGCTGGTGCGTCGGCAGGCGCTGGCAGCGCGACCGGAGACCAGGGCGGCGCCAACGCCGGACACGCTGGCGTTGGAAAATCGTTTTCGCGACGCTTTGGGCACCAAGGTGCGGCTGTTTCGCAGCAGAAAAGGCGGCAAGCTGGTCATCCACTTTTTTTCCGAAGAAGAATTGCAGGCGATCTACACTGCCATCGTTGGGTCAGATGATGTCTGACAGTAACTGCTCGGCCTACCCTGCCGCAGGTTATCACAGGTCATTTCTCTGGCTCAAAAGCGCCTAAACCTGCGGCAGGGTGAGTATTGTCAAGGAGAGTTTATGGCCTCGCAGCCGTTGGAACTGACACCCGAACAATTGCGCCGCATTTGTGATCCTGCCAGCCTGGAGTTCGAGACGACCGATGAGCTACCCCACGTGGAAGAGATCATCGGCCAGCCGCGGGGCACGCGGGCGCTTGCCTTTGGCCTGGAGATGGATGGCCCCGGCTTTAACGTATACGTGCTGGGGCCGGCCGGCACGGGGCGCGCCACGGCCATCGAGCGTTTCGTGCAGCGACGCGCTCAGCAGGGCCAGACGCCGTTCGATTGGTGTTACGTGTACCATTTCGCCGAACCGCATCGCCCGCGGGCCATCGAGTTGCCGCCCGGCCAGGGCCGGGTCTTTCGGCAAGAGATGGCAGAGCTGGTGGAGCACCTGCGCGTCGAGATCCCACGCGCTTTCGAAGGTGAGGTCTACGAGAAGGCGCGGCGAGAGGTGCAGCAGGCCAAAGAGCAGGAACAATCGGCCATTTTTGCCAGGCTGGAGGCTCACGCCCGCGAGCAGGGCTTTGCTCTGATGCAAACGCCCGCCGGACTGAGCATCGCGCCTCTGGTCGAGGGGCAGGTGATCTCGCCGGAGCAGTTTGCCCAATTGCCCCAGGAGACCCAGCAGGTCCTGGAAGACCGTGGCCGCCAGTTGCAGCATGCCATCGGCGAGGCCATGCGCCAGATACAACAGGTCGAGAAACAGGCCCGGCAGGAAGCTCAACAACTGGATCAGAAAATCGTGAGCAACATCGTCTCACCGGCCATTCGAGAGTTGAGCGCGCGATATTCGGAATCTGTCGAGATGTGCGATTACCTGGCGGCTGTGGAGGCCGACATTGTGGCCCACGTGAGCGATTTCAAAAGCCGACCCCAGGAGACGCCTGTGGAGGCGATGGGGCTGAGCGCGCCGCCCAGGGAGCCTTCTTTTATGCGCTACCAGGTCAACCTGGTGGTCGATAACAGCCAGACGGCGGGCGCGCCGGTGGTGGTGGAGAACAACCCATCCTATCACAACCTGATGGGCCGGGTGGAGCACGAGTCGCGGTTGGGCTCCATGTACACCGATTTCACCATGATCAAAACCGGGGCGTTGCACCGGGCCAACGGCGGCTACCTGATCTTACGCGCCGAAGATGTGCTCAGTAAACCTCTGGCCTGGGAGGCGCTCAAACGGGCCATCAAGACCGGCGAGATTCGATTGGAAGAGTTGCCCCAACAATACCAGTTGATCGCCACCTCGACGCTGGAGCCGGAGCCCATCCCGTTGCGGGTCAAGGTGGTGCTGGTGGGCAGCCCGCTGCTGTATTACCGGCTTCACAGCGCCGACGAAGATTTCGCCAAGTGGTTCAAGGTCAAGGCCGATTTCGACATCGATATGGACTGGACGCCGGAAACGCAGCAGCAATATGCTCTCTTTGTGCAAGCGCGTTGCCGGGACGAAGGGCTGCTGCCGTTCGATCCGACCGGCGTGGCCCAGATCGTAGAGCACGGCGCTCGACTGGCTGCCGATCAGCAGCGGCTGACCACCCGCTTTGGTCTGGTGGCCGATGTGGTGCGCGAGGCCAGCTATTGGGCCGGGCGCCAGGGTCGCCAGGTGGTCACGGCGGCGGACGTGCGGCGGGCCATCGAGGAGCAGACCTACCGCGCCAACATGATCGAGGAACGGGGGCGGATCCTGATCCAGCAGGGCACCATCCTGGTGGATACCGCAGGCGAGCGGGTGGGGCAGGTCAACGGCCTGTCGGTGCTGGCTGTGGGCGACTATGCCTTTGGTCGGCCCTCGCGGGTGACGGCCCGCACCTACGCCGGCAAAGGCAACGTCACCGTTATCGAGCGTGAAGTGAACCTGAGCGGGCGCATCCACAACAAAGGGGTGCTGACGCTGACCAGTTTTCTCAACGCCAAGTTTGCCCGCGAAAAGCCACTGAGCCTTTCGGCCAGCATCACTTTTGAGCAAACCTACGAGCAGATAGAGGGCGACAGCGCCTCGTCGACCGAGCTGTATGCGCTGCTTTCCAGCCTGTCGGGTTATGCCATCCGGCAGGGCATCGCCGTGACCGGTTCGGTCGATCAGCACGGCGAGGTGCAGCCCATCGGCGGGGCCACGCCCAAGATCGAGGGCTTTTTCGACGTCTGTCGCGAGCGTGGCCTCAGCGGCGAGCAAGGGGTCATGATTCCGGTGCAGAACGTGCGGCACCTGATGCTCCGCCCCGATGTGGTGGAGGCGGTGCGCGAGGGCAAATTCCACCTCTATGCTGTTCGCACCATCGACCAGGGCATAACCATTCTCACCGGGCGCGAGGCGGGCGAGCCGGATGAAGGCGGCCATTATCCTGAAGGCACGGTGTATCACGCGGTGGTTGAACGGCTGGAAGAGATGGCCGCAAAGACAGAAAAGAAAAAAGAGGACGAGAACAACGCCGCTCGCCGGACGGATGCGAACCAGCCCTCCTCTGAGGAGGAGGCAAACGATGCCGAGGGTGAGGCGCGTTCGTCGGTTGGCAGGATCGGTTGAGCATTGGCAACATGGCACCACAGGAGCAAGGAGAAGAGATGATGACGGCAGCAAATGACACACCTGGCGATGTTGCGTCGACGTCGGATTTTATTCGCGATGCCATTCGTGAGGACTTGAGAAGCGGGCGATTCGATCGTGTGCACACCCGTTTTCCGCCAGAACCCAACGGTTACATGCACATCGGCCACGCCAAGGCCATCTGCATCACTTTTGGCATCGCCGAAGAGTTTGGTGGGCTGTACAATCTGCGCTTCGACGATACCAACCCCGTCAAAGAAGAAACCGAGTATGTGGATGCCATCATTCGGGACATCCGCTGGCTGGGTTTCGATTGGCAAGACCGGCTGTTTTTTGCCTCGGATTACTTTGAGCAGCTCTACCAGTGGGCCGAACAGTTGATCCTGGATGGTAAGGCCTACGTAGACCACCTGAGCCCGGAAGAGATCCGGGAATATCGCGGCGATTTCAACACGCCGGGCAAGGACAGCCCCTACCGCAGCCGTTCCGTGGAGGAAAATCTGGATCTGTTTCGCCGCATGCGGGCTGGCGAGTTTGCCGAGGGCGAGTGCGTCCTGCGGGCCAAGATCGATATGCAATCGGGCAACATGAACCTGCGTGACCCGGTGATGTATCGTATCATTCACGCCGAACATCATCGCACCGGCGACACATGGTGTATCTATCCCATGTACGACTGGGCCCACGGCCAGTCCGATTCTATCGAGGGCATCAGCCACTCGCTGTGCGATATGGGCTACGAAGACCATCGTCCGTTGTATGACTGGTTCCTGGATGCGCTGGGTATTTATCGCCCGCGCCAGCTAGAGTTTGCCCGGTTCAACCTCACTTATACCGTATTGAGCAAACGTTACCTGTTGCAATTGGTACGGGAGGGTTATGTGAGCGGCTGGGATGATCCTCGTATGCCCACGCTTTCTGGCCTGCGCCGCCGCGGCTATACGCCTGAGGCCATTCGGAGCTTTATGGATCGTGTCGGTGTGGCCAAGGCCCAGAGCGTCGTCGATATTGCCATGCTGGAGCACGCCATCCGCGACGACCTGAACCAACACGCGCCGCGGCGCATGGCCGTGCTGGACCCGCTCAAGGTGGTCATCGTCAACTATCCGGAAGGCCAGGTGGAAGAGCTGGAAGCTATCAACAACCCGGAAGACGAGAGCATGGGCACGCGGATCGTTCCTTTTTCTCGCGAGCTGTACATCGAACGGGGTGATTTCCGTGAGGAGCCACCCAAAAAGTTCTGGCGGCTGGCGCCGGGTCGTGAGGTGCGTCTACGTTACGCCTATTACGTCACCTGTGTGGATGTCATCAAAGACGAAAAGGGTGAGATAGTGCAAGTCCACTGTGTCTACGATCCGGAAACACGGGGCGGCTGGGCTCCTGACGGGCGTAAGGTCAAAGGCACGCTGCACTGGGTTTCGGCGCAACACGCGCTGCCGGCCGAGGTGCGCCTCTACGACCGGCTCTTTACCGTCGAGAATCCGATGGATGCCCCAGAGGGCCAGAGTTTCAAAGATTTCATCAACCCCAATTCGTTGCAGGTGCTGCCGACGTGTTATGTTGAGCCTGCTCTGGCCGATGCCGGGCCCGGCAGCCGTTACCAGTTTGAGCGCCACGGTTATTTCTGCCTGGATCCAGATTCGACCAGCGACCGCCTGGCCTTTAACTGCACGGTGTCGTTGCGCGACTCGTGGGCCAAGATCGAACAGTCGCAGGATTAACTGGCCTGCGTTGCAGGCATCCGGTTGAATGGAGCAGGGGCGACCCAACGGGTCGCCCCTTTTTTTTTACGGCACCGACTGTGGCCACCAGGTGCGATAGCTCCGGGTGATCATGGGCAAAAAGAGGGTGTGCGTCTCGTGGTGCGGCCCGATATCGAGCGGCCCGGCCAGAGCGGCGTCGCGCACCAGGCGCGGGTCGTCGGGTGGGTACTCGCTGGTGAAGCTGCCGCTTGTCCCTTCGATGAGGCGCGTATAGCCCGGCGCCGGCGGCGCGGCCAGCGCGCTTCCACCGAGGGGCGGCGTCAGCTCGAGCGTCACGCTGAAACGCTCGCCGTCGGCGGGGGCCAGATCGCGGCTGAGGGTGGCCGTCAGTTCACCATTGGCAAACGTGACCCACGGCGGCAGCGTGCTCACCGGCACAACGCCCGCGCTGACGGTGGTGGTGAAAACGATGTCGGAGGCGATGTAATCGCCAATGTTGCCGATCTCGGCCTCGACCGTCACCCGGTTGGGCGTGCCCGGCTTGAGGCCGTTGAGCGGAGCGCCGGCGGCGGTGGTGATGCTGATGACCTCGTAGCTCAGAATCAGCACCGCGCCGTGGGCTTCCACGGTCTGATCGTTGCCGGTGTGGCTCAGAATCTGCTCGAAAGAATCGGTGTAGGTGATGACCGGCGCATGGTTGACGGTGTTGGCGCCGCTGCGGGTGAGGGCCACGCGCGAGTGCAGGATGACATAAAGCTCGTCGCGCTCGGCGCCGTCGTCGTCGAACCAGGGCATTTGCTGCGCCTGTTCCGGCAGGTCGAAACTCACCTGCGTGCCCAGCGTGCCCGTCACGGATGAGGTGACGATGCCGGTGCGCAGGCTGCCATAGGCGGCGGCGATATCGACCGGGTTGGTGGAGGTGATGATGGCGTGCTCCAGCACCTGCGCCTCGGCCGCGCTGCCCCAGCGGGCGTCGAGCAGGGCCACCTGGGGCGGCAGCAGATCGGCCAGGGTGAGGGCCTGGGCGCGGCCCAGGGTGTAGCGCACGCCGCTGCCGCCATCGACGCCGATCATGGCCGCCGGCACCTGGAAGCCGGCGGGCAGGGCGCTGCCGGCCTGGTCAAAGTCCAGCGTAAAGGGCACGGTGTAAACCCGGCCCGCCTCGATTCCTGAATCGACGGTGGCGGTAAAGTAATAGACACCCTTCCAGGCATCGGGGATTTCGGTGACGTTGAGGAAGGGAAAGTCGAAAAAGAGCGGCTCGATGGCCTCCGTCTCGGTGACGGTGCGCTGGGTGACGCTGATGCCCGGCGGCGGCTCGGGGGTGAGGGTGACGTTGGTCCAGGTGAGGCCGCTGTTGTTGTTGACCTCCAGGCGGATCTGGGTGCTGCCGCCGGGGGCCACGGTGGGATAAACCAGCTCGCGTCCGTGGCGGCCGCCGACATAGGTGGTGACGGCGATATCACCATAGCCATAACTCTTGATGTACGGTTCCTGGCCAAAGGCGCGTGGATCGTTGGGATCGGCGATGCGGATAAAATGATAGACCTCGTCCTCGTAGGTGGCGACCCGCACCGGGGCCACTTGCTTGTCGACGGCGGCATCGGACGAGAGACCGAACACGGCCTGCACGTGCGAATCGAATACCTCGTAGCGGCTGGGGCCGAGCGCTTTTTGGTGGTAGACAAAACGCGCGCCGTCGTTGAGTTTGAGCACCCCTTCTTTGTGCGTCCCGCCGGCGCTGCGCAGCGTGCCGGTGATGTCGATGACTTCGTAGGCCTGGGCGTCGAGCGCCTGCTGGAAGTAGAGATAGGTGTAGGCCGGCGTGTCGATGGTGTCGGTGAGGACGGTGGCGGCGGGGCCTTTGCCTTGCAGATCACGAAAGCTCCAGGAGGTGGCCCAGTCGCCGCTGGCGGGTTCCAGGGTAAAACCCAGCCCCTTGAACATGCCCTGGCTGATCAGCGTTTCATCCTGGGCCATGTCCAGCGGCGGCGCCAAGTTGGAGTGCGATTTGAGCATCAGGTGGACGGCAGCCTCCTCGCGGGAGGGGTATTCGGTGACAAAATCGTCCCTGATGCCGTCGTCGTCGAAATCGACGTGTAGATCGAACGTGGTGTTGACCACGGCGTGGTATTCCGGCGGCGGAAAGGGCACGATGTCGTAAAAGACGGTGCGTAGATCGAGCCATTTTTCACGCTGCCAGAGATCGGTATAGTCCACGCGAGATTGCACCGGCCCCGTGGGTATGGCCACGATGCCCGAACTCAGATACTCGTGGTAGGGGATGGGGTGCGTGCCGGTGTTGGTCCACACCGAGCCGCCGGAGGCATCGAGCACCACGCCGGTGGTGGTGATGGGATCGCTGGCAAACGAGACGGTGCGGCTGAACAGCTCGCGGGTGTAGAGGCCGTAACGCACGGCCGGCTCCTGGTAATCGTAGCCGGGCAGGGCGCCGAAATCCCAGGTGAGCACCACTGCCGGCAGGAGCAGATCGCCGCCGGCGGTGAGAGTGATATAGCCGGTGTAGGTGACCGGAATCGTGACCGTGTTGCTCAGGCCGGTGGTGGTGGTGTAAGGCCCGGTGACGGTGTAGACCTGCCCGCCGCTGAGGGGCCAGTTACCGATATTGTAGACGGTGGCGGTGGTGGCCTGGGCGCCGTTGACGGTGGGCAGGGGGTAATGGCCGTTGTGGTAGAAAAAGACCTCGTTAAAGGCCCACAGCGTCTCGCCGGTGGTGGTGAGGGTGGTGGTGTCGGTGAGCACGCCGGGGATGCGGCGCTGGTCGTCCACATCGACGATGGGGCTGAGCAGAGTCACCACATCGGTGATGACGACGGTTTCGGCCTGGGTCTCTTCTTTGTTTTCCAGCGTCAGGGCCAGGTCAAAGTAATAACCCTCGGCGGGCAGGGGATAGAGGCCATCGAGTTCGATGTCGCGGTCGCCGACGAGCCGGGCGGCCATCTGGGCCTGGACATAGAGCGGGTTGCGCTGGATGTGTTTGGGTGTGTTGGCATCGAATGTATCGACATAAGAGGCTTCCGCCGTGCTGACCAGGGCGCTGCCGGCGGCCAGGGCATCGGCTTTGGTAAAGGCGGTGTAGACCAGGGCCGTGTCGCCGGGCTCGGCATCGCCCAGTTGCCAGACGATGGTCGTGCTGCCGTCGGGGTTCTCGGTGAGGCTGGCCGGCGCGGGCGAGACCGCGGCCAGGGTGGTGGTAAAGCCGTTGTGCAGCGTATCGGTGACGACCACGCTCGCCAGGGGGCCGTCCCAATAGTTTTTGAAAGTGGTGGTGATGACCACCTCGATACCGGCCTCGTAGGCGGGTATGACGGTGGGGCCGACGGCGGTCGAGTATTGCTGGGCCAGCGTGCCGTGCAGACCGGCCCGCTCGGCCATAGACAGCAGCACCGCATCCAGCACCTGCGGGTAGTCATCCTGCAAGTCGGAGGGGTGGGCGTTCACCAGCACCACCTCGCCGTGGCCGGGGTGGGCGTAGAGGATGGCCGGCGAGCCGGGTTGGCTGGTCTCTCCGGCGGCGAAACTGGCGATGGTCACGGTGTCGGTGAGCGCGGCCAGCAGCGGCTCGTTGAGCACATAGACGTTATCATCGAGCCAGGAAAAGGTGAGGGGGCTGGCCGGGTCGTCCAGGGTGACGGCGGCGGTGTTGTCGGCGTCGGTGACGCGGGTTTCCACATCCACCGTGCCCTCGGGCACCAGGCCGGCGGCCTGAGCCAGGTAATTGGATTCGCCCTGGGCATAGAGAAAACCACCGGCTTCCACCCATTCGTGGATGGCGGCCAGGCCGGTTGTGCCCAGTTCATCGGCCACCTCGTCGGCCCAGCCGGTGCGTACGGTGGGCAGCAGGAGTAGATCGTAGCCCTCGGAGGTCAGCACGCCGCTGATGATGTCGCTCTCGCTGACGGTGGTGAAAAGGCTTTCGTCCCACAGATAGACGCGAAAGAGCTGTTCGAAATCACCTTCTTCCCAGGTGAGTACCTGATCGTATTCGTCGCGCAGGGTGCTGTAAAAAAGGGCGATCTTGGCCGGGCGCAGGGCAAAAGAGCGGCCCACGTCAAAGGGGGCCGCGGCGGTGGCGGTGGTAAAGTCGCCGCTGATGGGCGCCAGCACGGTGCCGCGGTCGTAGCTGCTACCGTCGGCGCTGAAATCGGCGGCGCTCCAGGCGGCCTGGCCCCAGTCGTAGATGTGTTGGAAGAGGGTCTTGTAGGCCTCGCGCAGGGGCAACGGATCGGCCGGCGCGCCCTGGGCAACGCCGAGGGGCACCAGTGTGCTGCCGCCCGGCCAGGTATACAGGCTCTGCAGGGCAGGCAGCGGCGGGAGTGGCAGCGGGGCTTGCGGTGGGGATAACACAGCGGGTGGGGTGTCGGGCGGCAAAGGACCGGCCTGGATGGGAAGGGGTAGGGCAGTGACCAGCAGCGCCAGCGTGGTCAACCAGGCGGTTACTTGACGGATGGCTCGGTGCAAAGGTCGGATTGGCTCTTTCATATGCGCTCCCTCCTGATGAAAACGCGACAACGCGCCCGTATGGGTAGACCCATCGGCCCAATTGGCACCGTGGCTCACCCCCACCCTGGCGCGTTGTCTAAAAATTGCCCGCTATTCGTCCTGACGCAATGGTCAAGCGCTTCTATGATAGCACAGATCGCGCCTTTTCTCAATGGCGCAATAGTACCAGGTGTGGCGGAGGCAACGCCAGGCGGGTGTTTTCCGGTGCAGGTGGGAGTGTTATTTCGAAATATAACAAGTTATAGCTTATTTGCACAATTTTGAAAACAATGTTATAATTCCGGCAAGTTGGGGTGCTATGGTGGGTGAAGGCAGGGTGCCGCGTGAGGCCGCGAGGGCCGCGATGAGTGATCTGTTGACAACACGACAGTTGCAGGATCTTTTGCAGGTCGATCGGGTGACGATCTATCGCATGCTTGACGATGGCCGCCTCGCCGGTTTCAAGGTGGGCGGCCAGTGGCGTTTCTCGCGCCAGGAGATCGAAAAGTGGCTGCGAGAACAACGCGCCAGTCTACAGGGTGATGGTTCGAGCAGCCAGGTCCATCAGGCAGGGCTGCCTGCTGACCCGCTGCCCCTTTCTTGCGTTCAGGCCATTCAGGCAGTGTGCGCCGAAGCGCTCGATGTCGCCATCGTGACCACCCGGCCCGATGGTAGCCCTCTGACGGACATCAGTCACTCTTGTGTATTTTGTAACCTGATATTGGCCACCGCAGAGGGTCGGCGTCGTTGTGCGGCCTCTTGGGGTTTGTCTGCCGAGGGTAAAAAATCGCCGCCGGCGGTACGGGCGTGCCATGCCGGGCTGCTGTGTGTGAGCCTGCCGGTTGAGCTGGGGCAGCGCTGGGTGGCGAACGTGACGGGCTGTCAATTCGCGGAAGTGACTGAGGACGGAGCGGCTGAATGGCGGGCCAGGCTGGGTGTGCTGGCTGCCGATCTGGGCCTGGCGGAAGTAAAACTCGAGGCCGCTGCTAATAGTGTGCGGCTTTTGGCGCCAGAGCGTGTCTCGCGCGTGAGGTATTTGTTGGGCCAGATGGCCGAATCGTTTGCCAAGATTGCTCAGGAACGGGTCGAGCTGGTGGGTCGGCTGCAGCGCATTGCCGAGATCACCCATATCTGATCTGCTCTGAGCAGCATAAAAAGAGATGACTTTTAAGGAGGAGGCAGATGAGTGACAATGCGCAAAAGTGTTCCCTTGTCGTCTTTAGTGGCGATATGGACAAGGTCATGGCGGGCTTTATCATCGCCACTACCGCCGCCGCTATGGGCATGGAGACGACCATGTTCTTTACCTTTTGGGGGCTAAAAGCCATCCAAAAAGGTAAACCTACAGGCAGAGGGCTCTTTGGCAAGATGTTGAGCCTGATGAATCGGGGTGGCATCGAGCGAATTGGCCCTTCGCGGCTGAACTTTGGCGGCATGGGGCGCTGGATGTTCAAAAAGATGATGAAGGATCACAACGTGACATCTCTGCCGGAGCTTCGCCAGATGGCCATCGATCTGAATGTCAAGTTCCTGGCTTGTTTGATGAGCATGGACGTGATGGAGATTTCCAGGGAGGATCTCATCGACGAGGTGGACGATGTGGTGGGCGCGGCCACCTTTATCCTCGAGGCGCAGCAATCGCAGATTCAGTTGTTTATCTAACCCGGTAGTTTTGTAACTGCTCAGCCTACCCTCCCGCAGGCTAAAATCGTTCATCCCGTCCCACAATCTGGCCAACTGGACGCTGGCGAATCGACAAATTGTGGCAGCAGGGATACGGCTTTTGCAAGAGCCTGCGGGAGGGTGAGCAGTTACGTAGTTTTTTAATCTTTTCCAGGAGGAAAACATGAGCGAGTTTACCATTGAAAAGACGTTGGATGCCAAAGGGCTCAAGTGCCCTATGCCGGTGGTCAAAACCAGCCAGGAGATCAAGAGCATCGCCGTGGGTAGTGTGCTGGAAGTGCTGGCGACCGACCCCGGTTCGATGGCCGACATCAATGCCTGGACCAAGAGCACCGGCAACGAGCTGGTCAAGATGGAAAAGGGCGAAGGCGTCTTTCGTTTTCTCATTCGCCGCGTCAACTGAACCGGTTGGGCGGGGAGAGGTGATCCTCTCCCCGCCCCCGCCCGGCTGAGAATCAAGGAGGATTGGGTGCATGGAGGCGGTTGAGTATTTCTTTTCATACATCACCCCCTACATCGCGGTGATCGTTTTGGTGGGGGGATTGGCCTTCCAGGTGTATCGCTGGCGGCAAAAGAGCCCTGTGGTGGCCCACATGTCGCTCTACCCGCGGCCGGAGGGTCGTCTGGCGCGGGTGTGGGACACGCTGGTGGACTTGTTTACCCTCAAGGGGTTGTTCAGGGTAAACAGGCCCTTGTGGATCGGCGGATTCGTCATGCACGTGGGTTTGCTCATGCTGCTGTTGGGCCACGTTCGGGCCGTGACCGATTACTATTTTTTGTGGGATCTGCTCAACTGGGGTGAGGAGCAGCAGCACACCTTTTCTGCCGTCGCCGGATTGATCGCGGGGGTGCTCTTTTTGGCGCCGCTTTTTTACCTGTTGGGCCGTCGTTGGAGTGGCGCGGTCAAGTGGCTTTCGACGCCGGAAGATTTTTTTGTGCTGTATCTCCTGATGGCCATCGCCATCACAGGCAATCACATGCGTCTGGTGCTGGAGGTGGATCAACACGCCGTGCGCGATTTTATGCAGGGGCTGTTTCTGTTCAACTGGAAACCGGTTCCAGAAAGCGGCGGTGTGTCTTTTGTGTGGCATTTTGTGCTGGTGCAGGTTCTGATGGTCTATTTTCCTTTTAGTAAATTGTTGCACACCATTGGGGCCGTGTTTTCCAAGATGGTGACCAAAACTTAGGAGGATACGATGCTAAAACGTTTTTTGGAAGCCATCCGGAGTCGCATCAACCAACCGTTGCAATACTATCAGGATATCTGCGTGCGCTGCGGGGCGTGCATCGATGCCTGTCACTTTTTTGTGGCCTCGCAAGACCCGGCTCACATCCCGGCCTTCCGTATGATGCTGGTCAAAAAGGCCATCCAGGAGGGTGAAAACGGCAGCATCAGGCTGCTCGACTGGTATCGTGAGACCGGCGGCACCAGTTCACCGTCGGCGGCGCAACTGGAAAAAGCGATCTGGGAGTGCACCGGTTGCCGTCGTTGCGCCGTTTTTTGCCCCTTTGACCTGGACACCGGCATGTTGGTGAGCGCCGGGCGTTACTCGTTGCTTCAGGAGGGCATCGGTCCAGAGATGATCGGCGAGATCGGCAACGCCGAGATCAGCAAGGGTGAGATCATTGACGCCATCAAAGAGTTCTACATCGAGCAGGCCAGGGAACTGGAGGCGCGCCTCCAGCAAGAGTTTGCCCCCGGCGTCAGGATTCCGGTGGAAAAAGAAGGGGCCAGAGTGCTGTACGTGCCGCTGGTGGGCGAGCATGCCGTGGTGCCGGTGGCCAAGATTTTTCACGCTGCCGGCGAAGATTGGACCATGAGCCTCTTTACTGCCACCAATCACTCCTTTTTTACCGGCGATATGTCCAAAGCCAAACAAGCTGCCAACTGGATCGTTCAGGAAGCTCGCCGGCTGGGTGTAAAGGCTCTCGTTTACCCCGAGTGTGGCCATGCTACACGCACCCTGTTGAGTTACTTTGAGAGTTGGTTCGGCGACGAACTTGACGGTATCGAGCGCATCAACATCGTCCAGTTGGTGGATCGTTATCTGGCCGAAGGCAAGATTCGTGTCAGGCCCGGCACATTCGACACGCCGCTGACTTATCACGATCCGTGCAGCCTGGGGCGCAGCGCTGGCATTTACGACGAGCCGCGCCGTCTGATCGACGCCGTGGCCACCGATTTACGCGAGCTTGCTCCCACCCGTGAGCTGAACTGGTGCTGCGGCGGCGGCGGCGGGCTGATCGCTGCGCCCGAGATGAAAGAGGTGCGCATGCAAGGCGGCAAGCCCAAAGTGGAGCAGATCCGCAAAAGTGGCGCGCAGTGGGTGGTGACGGCCTGTGAGAACTGCAAGACTCAACTGGAAGACCTGAACGAGCACTATGAGCTGGGCGTCGAGATCAAAGGCGTCATAGACCTCATCGCCGATTCTCTGGTGTTATGAGTTCTCGAGGAGGCAAAAAATGAGCCCAAAAGACTGGGAAAAAGCGCTGATCGATGCCTATTGCGATTATCGCTGGCACAAGCTGTTGGATCCACTCTGCGAAACGTTTCAGGCCTGGAAAGCGGGCGAGATCGGCATCGAGCAGGTGGACCAGGCGCTGGATCGGGCCTATCAACAAAAGTGTGCGCTCAACAACCTCTTTTGCCAGCGACTGGATCGGGTGTGGAACCTCATTCATTGGTGGGACCGTGAGTGGTTTGAGGCGTGGGTGGCAAAGAATCACCCACCGGCCAGCATCAAGATCGACACGGCATAAAAAGGGATACAGACACCCGTCCCTTTTCGAAAGCACAACCTGAAAGGCCCGTCGAACGGGCGCCGGCCTGCGCTCGGCGGGCCTCTCTGCATCAGACATCAGATTTGGCTTTGACAAAAGGGTTCTTCTCATGTATAATCAAGGTCGAGATATGAGGAGTAGAGCCATGCCTTGACCTTGGTTCGTCAACGGTAAAACGGAGAAACTCGGTTCCCGTCCCACGTGGCTGGGAGAGGCAGGGCAGCCGAGTTTTTTTGTCCCACATACCGGCACGGGTCTGGGAATTCGGGTTGGAGCAGCCATGGCAACCGAACGCGAGAGGTTGGAAGAGGAGCTGGCCAAAACAAAGGCCGAGCTCTCTCAGGTGGAGGAAAAACTGAAACACAAGGCCGATTACGGCCTGGGCACCGGCGGGGCGACCATCTATGAGTGGGAGTTCCAGTTGGCCCTGCGAGAGAGCCTGCAACAGAAAGCCAGATCCATCGAGGCTGCGCTGCAAAAACTGGATGGTGGAGCTTATGGCGTGTGTGAGCGCTGCCATCGGCCCATCAGTCCGGAGCGGTTGGCTGTCCTGCCGCATACCACACTGTGTATCGATTGTGCCCGTCGGCGCTCGTGATTCGAGCTTGCTGCGGCATTGGATGCCACACTCAGAAGAGTGTGGCTTTTTTTATGCCCATCGATTTTGGCCTTTGCCAAAACGGCGGTCGGTTTATGTCTCCAGAGGTGGCTGCCGTCGCCTGTGGCTGAAATGCACCACGTATACCCCCAACATCACCGCTGCGCCGCCCAGGATCTGTTCTGGAAAAAGCGTCTCGTTCAGCAAGAGCCAGGCCAGCAAAACCGTGATCGCCGGTTGGCCCAGCATCGTGGGGGCAACGATCGACGCCGGCAGGTATCCCAGAGCATAATTGATGGCCAGGTAGCCAAAAACCTGCGGCACCAGGCCCATAGCCACAAAGTTGACATAGGTCTGGGTGCTGTAGCCGGTGAACGGATTGCCGAGCAACAGATTTAGAAAAAACAGGCCCACTGCGGCGCTGGCCGTGACGGGCCAGAGATAAGTGAGCGAATCCAGTGTTTCTCGACCGCGTTGGGTGACGAGAAAGTAACCGCCGTAAAAAACGGCAGATAACAGCCCCAAAAGCGAGCCCCGATCGAGCGCCTCAGAGCGCAGGTTATTCAGGCCCACGATGACCGCCGCGCCCAGGATCGCCAGCCCCAGCCCCAGCCAAAAGGTGCGGGGCAGCTTTTCCCGAAAGAGGATCCACGAGCCCAACCCCACCCACAGAGGCGCGGTGTTGGCCAATAGGGTGGGTGTGGTCGCGCCGCTCATGGTGACGCCGGTGGCCCACAGCGCCATGTCGGTGCCCAGCAGTAGCCCTCCAAGCGCAGCCAACAACAATCCTTGCCGTGGTGGGTTGCGTTTTTTCCTCATCCGTCTCACGAATGGCCAGAGGAGGATGGTCGCTGCGACCGCCATGCGATAAAAGCTGGTGATGGGGCCAGGCGCATTGGCCCAGCGCACGAAAATAGCGGAAAAGCCCAGACTCAAGATGCCGATCACCAAACCCAGATAGGGCAGCACAGACGTTGGAACCGTTCGTGTTTGGGCGACCTTGATCACGGTGGATATCTCCTGGAACTGCGCGCATCTGTTAGCCGAATGGCACAACAAAAAAAAGTTCCGGTATGAAACCGGAACCCGAATTCTCTGATGCCGAAGGTGGGATTTGAACCCACATGGGCATAAGCCCACTGCGCCCTGAACGCAGCGCGTCTGCCTATTCCGCCACTTCGGCTGATGGCCAGTTGTATCACTCTGGACAACGGGCCATAATTTACCACCGAATGCCATTTTTGTCAAATGATAGTCGGGTGTGAGTTATTGACCTGGCCCTTTACCGGGCCACCAGTTCCATTTGTCCAGCAGCACCGCAATGGCCGGTACGACGGTCGTACGGATGACGAACGTATCCAGTAGAATGCCCACGCTCACGGCGAAGGCGATCTGCACCAGGCCTAGCAGCGACGAAGACATCATGGCACCAAAGGTGCCAGCCATGATGATGCCCGCCGAGGTGATGATGCCGCCAGTGCGCTCCACCGCCCGTTCGATGCCGAGGCGCGTGCCGTTGCCTGCCACCTCTTCCTTGACACGGCCCATGAGAAAGATGTTGTAATCCATGCCCAGAGCCACCAATACCACAAAGATGAGGAACGGCGCGAACCAGGTGATGCCCTCGCCCAAGATGCCGTCAAAGACCAGCCGGGTGATGCCCAGCGTGGCTCCATAACTGAGGAGGATGGTGGCCATCATGTACAGCGGCGCCACCAGGCTGCGCAGCAACAGGACGAGCACCACCAGGATGCCACCGATGACCAGCGCCATGACGCGCACGAAATCACGATCCATCACCTGGCGCAGGTCGAGGTTGATCGCTGTGCTGCCGCTCACATAACCGTTGCTGGTCTGGCTCACCTCGTCGCGCAGGCGAGCCACAGTATCCATGGCTGCCGGGCTAAAGGGATCGTCGGCCAGCACCACTTGCAGCCGGATGGCATCGCCATTGGGGCTGCTGTAGGTCTGCAACAGGTACTCCAGGCCCTGAACGGCTTGCTCCCCCAGCGCGAGAGGCAAAAAGTAACCATCGGCGCGCGTGGCGAAATCGGCGGCCAGCGCTGCCAACGCGGTCTGGAGGGCGTCCACCTGGGCCATCAGCGGCTCGATGGCGGCGTTGGCCTCGCTGGCTATCAATGCCTCCGGCGGCAGGTAGGTGGCATCAGGTAGTGCACTCGCCGCTGCAACACTCAACCGTTGCAGGGCTGTCACCAGGGTAGCCAGATCGGTCTGCAGGGCAGGCAACGGATCGGGTATCGCCTCGATACCGGGCAGAGTTGTCGCAGGGATAAAGGTGGCCTGCGGCCTTGCCTGTCGGACGGTCTCGGCCAGGGTGGCGAAATCGGCGGCGGCGCCACCGAGTTCCTCGGCCAGAGACGAGAGGTCGGGCAGCATGCTCGACAGGCTGCCGGGGATCGTCTGTGGGATAAAAGTGGCGTCGGGCAGCGTTTCTGCTGCGGTGGCTGCCAGTCCCTCCAGGGCCGGGCTCAGCACCGCCAGATAGGCCTTGACGTCTTTGATGAGCTGCGCCACCTGGGTCAGATCGATGGTTTCCAGCGACGCCCCCATCTCGCCGACGACGGTCGTGACCGTCTGGTAATCCTCGGTGGCAGCCAACGAGGGATAAGCGGCTGCCAGCTCTTCCAAATAAGTTTGCAGGGCAGTCATCTGTTCCGCGGCGGTCGGTTCACCCGGTTGTGGCATCAACGACAGTGGATTCTCTTCCAGAGCCCGGGCCATGTCTTCCATCTGGCGCAGAATGAGAGTCAGTTGCTGGCTCAGCAGCAGCGCCTGGGCCATTTCGTCGACTGTGGCCTGCACAGCGGCCAGGTGCGCCGTGGCCGATTGAAAAGTGGCCTGCTCTGCCAGCCAGGGATGGGTGGCAGCCAGCTCTTGCAGGTAGGCGTCGAGTGTAGCCATGCTGGCCAATTGGTCCGGCGACGCGGCCAGGCTGGCCAACGCGGTTGGCTCCTGGAGCGCCGCCGCCGTCTGGGCCAGGCTGGCAGATAACACATCCAGTTGCGCCGAGACCAACAGCGCGCCCTGGATCTCGGTCAGGGTTGCTGCGATGCTCTCAAGCGCGGTGATGGCGTCGGCGTAACCATCCAGAGTGACCAGGGCAGGGTGGGCCTGGGCCATGCCAATCAGATAATCGTGCAGGATCGAGAATTGGGCGGCGGCCTGGGACATCGCCTCGGCAGCGGTTGTTCCGATCGCTGCCTGGCTGTCCAGAGCGCCGGCCATGCCGTTGGCGGCCTCGGTGAGTTGATTGCTCACCAGCAGCCGCTGCAATGATTCCTGAACCGCCGATTTCAGGCCGTCGAGCGCAGCGACCGCCGCGCCATAGTCCGGGTTCGTCGTCAGTTCGGGAAAGGCAGCCGCCAGCGCCTCCAGGTAGGTCTGCAGCGTCTCGAAACCGGCGGACGTTTCGCTCGTGTCCATGCCGGCCAGCGCCGATGGGTCGGCTGCCTGTTGGCGCAGCGTCTGGATCGTGATGGCCATCTGGTTCAGTTGGCTTTCCACCCGCAGGGCGTTGCCGAGTTCGGGTTCGTCGATGCCGCCGGGCAGGGTAAGGCTACGCACGTCGGCCACGCCATCGGTATCCAACAGCCGTTGGCTGAGGGCGCTGACGTAGGCCAGCCCGGCAGGGCTGCGCGCGTCGGGCACATCGGTCAGGACGATGTCGAGGGGCTGCATTTCACCTGCGCCAAAGCTTTCGGACAGGATCTGGAAACCGGCCTTGGAAGGCATGGTCGCCGGCAGGTCAGAGAGAAGATCAAAGTTACGCTGCTGGCCCTGACCATAGATCGCCAGCGGCAACAGGAGGACCAGGGCCAGGATCAGCGGCAGCCAGGGACGGGCTGCGATCCAGTGGGCCAGTCTTCCCCACCAGCCGCCGTAGGCGGTGTGCCGCGCGCCGCCGGGCCAAAAGGCCCACTTGCCCATGATGGCCAGCAGGGCCGGGGTGAGAGTCAGCCCGGCCAACAGGGCCACAGCTACCCCCAGAGCCAGGCTGGGCCCGCTGCTGGCAAACAGGCCCATTTCGGCAAAAGAAAGGGCCACCATGCCCACGATGACCGTGCCGGCGCTGCTGGTGATCGTCTCGCCGACGCGGCTGACAGTGTGGTGGGCGCTTTCCGGGCCGGGCAGACCGTCGGCGACGTATTCGCGGAAACGGCTCACCAAAAAGAGGCAATAGTCGGTGCCGGCGCCAAAGAGCAGCACCACCAAAAAGACTTCGGTGATGCTGGAGGCGCTCAGGCCAAACCCGGTGAGCCAGGCCACCAAACCGCGCGAGACGACAAAGGCCACGCCGATGGTCACCAGTGGGACGATGGACGAGATCGGCGAGCGGTAGATGAGCAGCAGGATCAGGACCACCAGGGCAATGGTGATGATCGTGGTGCGGTCGGCGCTCTCCAGGGCGCTGGATTTGTAATCGTCGACGATGGCGACGCTGCCGGTGACATAGCCGGTGACGCCCGCCGGAGCCTGATCCAGCCGCGATTGCATGGCGTCCAGCGCGTCCAGCGTAGACCTGTCCTCGACGGAGCCGCGCAGCCCGACAAAAATCATCGCCACCTGGCCGTCGTGGCTGATGAGGCGTTCCGCCAGGTTAGGGTCGGTGGGTGAGAGAACCATGCCCACGGTGTCAGAGGGAAGCTCGTGCGTCAGCCAGCCGGTCAGTTCGCTCAGAAAGGTCTGGTTGGCCTCGTCGCGCATGGAACCATTCGCGCTCGTGATCACCAGCACAGCCTGCGATGGCGGCGCCTGCTCAGGAAAGTATTCTGCGGCCACCCGTGCGGCAACGATACTGGGCTCGTCTGAAGGCAGGTAGCTGCTCTGGTCGGAAGTGACCACATCGGAGAGGTTGGGGGCCAAGATCAACACCACTGCCAGCAAAAGGGCCCAGGTTGCAAAGATGGGATAACGATACTTGGATGAAAAGCGGCCGATTTTTTCAAACATGTTGGAATGTACCTTTGCATGTGTCGGGGGCGCGTTCCGCTGCGCCCCCGACTCGAAATTGGATTGGAAAAGCGAGTTTTTTTGACGCTGCTCAGCGTTTGAGCCGGCGCCCCAGGGCGACCAGCGCTCCGCCGCCCAGGACCAGCAGTGCCGGCAACTGGTTGAGCGTCGTGGCGCCGGTGGTGGGCAGCACCGCCGGCGCAGCCGCCGGAGCGATGGTGATGGTGAGCGCCTGGATCTTGCCGTCGGTGATGACGAACGTATCCGTGGCGGGCATGGCCGTTTCGGATGCCGGCGTGGTGATTTCATAGCTCACCGTCACCTGATCCCCTTCGGTGGTCATCTCACCCACCTCGATGCTCGCGCCCTGGAGCATGGTGGACATGCCGCCGAACATGGCCTGCATCATGGCCGTGCCGGCGATGGGCTGCTCCGATAGCATGGGGATGGTCAGCGTGGCATCCTCGGCGAACAACGCCAGCACGCCGGAAAAATCTCCGGCGACCAGGCCTTCCGCCAGGGCGGCATAGTAGCTCTGCACCACCTCCTGCGGTGAAGGCGCCTGAGCCGCCGCAGCCGGCGCCAGCGCCAGGGCCAGCAACAGCACACCGACGACCCACCCTATTTTTTTCCTCATGTTGACCTCCTGTTCAGTTTGTTTCCGATTCATTATTCTGTTCCGGCCTGTTGACCAGGCCTTGCAACAACATCTGAAGGCCCGCCTGGCCCACGTGGCCCCAATCGGCGCCGTGAGGATCGAGCAGACCCTGCACCAGCAGCCCAATGGCAAAAGAGAGCAAAACCCGCGTTGCCAGGTCTGCATCCAGCGGGCGAAACGAGCCCTGAGTGATGCCTTGCTGGACCATGGTGGCAAAAAAAGCATGATATTTACGAAAGGGCGCGACGGTGGCCTGCCACACTGCCGGGCTGTGACCGGCCTTGGTGAGAAACTGGAGAAAGATCGGCAGTTTGCCCCCGGCCTCCTGAAAGACTTGCCGCATCAGCGCCGACATACGCCACAGCTCTTCCGGAACAGTCTCTGCCCCAGAACGGGCAGCCTCCATCTGAGTGTCCAGGCCGCTCAGCCACTGCTCCAACATCTCCAGGAACAGGGCCTGTTTGGTGGGAAAGTGATGGTAAAAGCCGCCTTTGGTCACACCGGCGCGGCGACAGATCTCGGCCACGCCGGTGCCGTCGTAGCCATAACGGGCAAAACATTCTTCGGCGGCCTGTAGGATGTGGCTGCGGGTTTCTTCACCGCGTTGCTGTATACTCATGGCGCTCTCCATAATACCGACCGGTCGGTATGATTTTAACACAAAATGAACCACCTGTCAAATCTTGGAGATTGACAGGACGGTTGGCTCGTGCTAAACTGTGGCGCAGGAGGTGACGATGTTCCGACGTGAGCGAAACCGGCCCGGACTGACCACCGTGCGCGTGGCGCAAGGACTGCTCCAGGCTGAGGTGTACAAATCCAAGCTGGAAAGCCTGGGCATTCCGGTGTTGCTAGAGTACGAGAGCCTCGGCCCCACACTGGGCATCATCGCTGATGGTCTTGGTGAGGTCTATGTCATGGTGCCGAGCGATCTGGCCGAGGAGGCCAGTCTGCTGCTGGAAGACGAAGAAGAGGTGGATCTGTAGGGCAGGCGACGACGGGTTGCTACACCCGGCGATTTTTCCAGCTTTTGCGCAAAACCCAGCCACACCGGCAAAAGAGATGCGCCGCGCCACCATGGCCAACCCACCCACGCCCAGCCCCATCGACAGGCTGTTCAACACCCAGCGAATCACGGTGGCAAGGGCGGCGGCCTGTGAGACGGTCGAGGAAACCCCTTTTACCCTCTGTTCCTCCACTGCAAGATATGAGAGTCCGTTTAACAGAAAAGCTACCTTTTTGCCATAGATGACTTTTGTTTCTGGCTATGGTATAATCCGATTCATGGTTTTATCTGGCGAGGAACTGGCAACGATCGTCGAGGCTGTGTTGGCGGCGGGCAAATATCGCCCGGTATGCCCGGATACCGTACGGCGCATTGCTGCCGACGAGTTGATCCGGCGGGGCAACGTCCGGGCGGCGATCAAGGCGACCAAGGGGCGCCTGCACCAGGTCTATGCCGCTTTTGGGCGCGGTCTGGATTACGGCCAGGCCTATCAAAAACTGGAGGCGGCTTACGGCAGCGGCTCGCCGCAGGCTGTCCAGGCGACGTGCCGTGAGCTGTTGCAATCGCACACTTCTACCGGGGAGCGACTGTCGATTCTGGACACTTTTTACGGCGGCATCTGGGCTGTCACCGGCGCGCCGCGCGCGCTGCTGGATTTGGGCTGTGGCCTGAATCCGCTGACGCTGCCCTGGATGGGTCTGCCGCCGGCGGGGCGTTACCTGGCCTACGACATCGACGCCGAACGGATCGCCTTTCTCGACCGTTATTTCGCCCTGACCGAGACCTCATCGCGGGCCGTCTGGCAGGACGTGCTGTGCCATCCGCCGCAGGACGAGGCCGACGTGGCGCTGTTGCTCAAGACCAGCGCCAGCCTGGAACGCCAGGAGAGGGGCAGCACGCTGCGCCTGATGCAGGCATCGCAAAGCCGTTTTGTCGTGGTCAGCTTTTCGGTCAAGAGTCTGGCTGGACGGCAGAAAGGCATGCTGGGCCATTACGAGCGCGAGTTTGGTGCATCGCTGGTTGGTCAACCCTGGCAGGTGACCCGGCTGACTTTTGAGACGGAGCTGGTTTTTGTGGTGGAAAAGTGAGGCATGGGCACGCTGTATCTGGTGGGCACGCCTATCGGCAATCTGGAAGACATCAGCCAACGCGCGCTGGAGACGCTGCGACGGGTGAATCTGATCGCGGCCGAAAACCCGGCGCGCACGCAGCGACTGCTGGCACGTTATGACATTCACACGCCGATGAGCCGTTACACCGACGCCTACGACCGGAAAAAAAAGAGCCGGCTGCAGGCCGTGCTGGCGGCCTTGGAGAGCGGCGACGTGGCGCTGGTTTCGGAGGCGGGCATGCCGGGCCTCTCTGATCCTGGCTACGAGTTGGTGCAGGCAGCGGTGGAGCGGGGCCTGGAGGTGGTGGCCATACCTGGTCCTACGGCGGTCGAGGCGGCGCTTGCGGTGACGGGCATGGCTGCCGGGCGTTACCTGTGCCTGGGTTTTTTGCCGCGCAAGGCCGCCGCGCGCCGCAGACTGCTGGCTGGCCTGGTCGATGTGGCCTGCCCGGTGGTGGCGTTCGAATCGCCGCATCGTTTACTGGCTGCTTTGGAGGACATCCGGCAGGTGCTGGGCGGGCGGCGAGTGTCGATTTGTTGCGAATTGACCAAACTTTACGAGCAGACACAGCGCGGCACGCCGGAGGAGTTGTTGGCTCATCTTTCGGCTCACCCGCCACGCGGCGAGTACACCCTGGTCATCGACGGCGGCGCGGCGTGAATCGGTGTCCCTTTTTCGGTGCCGTCACGAGGAGTTGATAAACCATGTCCCAGGTGTTGTGGTCAGAACTGGAAAAAGAGGTGCGGGCGATCATCGCTGGCCCATTGATGGCGCGGGCCAAACTCCAGGCGGTGTGTCGATTGCTGCGAGATCGGGTGTCGTATTATGACTGGGTGGGGTTCTATTTGGTCGACGGCGACGGCCGGGAGTTGGTGCTTGGCCCTTTCGAAGGTCAGCCCACAGAGCACGTGCGCATCTCCTTTGGCAGCGGCATCTGCGGCCAGGCGGCAGAGACAGAGCAGATCTTTGTGGTGCAGGACGTTGCCGGGGAGAGTAACTATCTCTCTTGCAGCCCACACGTGAGATCCGAGATCGTGCTGCCGATTTTTCGAGAGGGCCGGGTCGTGGGCGAGCTGGACATCGACTCTCACACCCTGGCCCCGTTCACGCCGCAGGACGAGGCGTTTCTGGAGCGGGTCTGTGAGCTGGTTGCTCCGCTGTTGTAAAAAATGTCGAATCGACTCTTGAGAGCCATCACAACCGCCCACGGCGAGCTCGCGCTGCCGGTCTTTTTTCCGGATGCCACGCGCGCCGTGGTGCGCAGCGTCGATAGCCGCGATCTGGCGGCCTGTGGCGTGACCGGTCTGGTGGTCAACACCTTTCACCTGATGAGCCGGCCCGGCGCGGGGTTGATCAAAAGCCTGGGTGGGGTGCATCGTTTCATGGGCTGGCAGCGCCCGGTGGCCTCCGATTCGGGCGGTTTTCAGCTCATGTCGATGATCCGGGCCAATCCGCGCTACGGCACCATTTCCGAGCGGGGCATCCATTTTACCCACATCGACCGCGGCGGCGACAGGGTGCGTTTTACACCCGAAAAGAGCATGCAGGTGCAATTCGATCTGGCCGCCGACATCATGATCTGTCTGGACGATTGCCCCGGCCCCGAGGCCTCGCTGGCGGAGGTGGCCGAGTCGGTGGGGCGGACGGTGAGTTGGGCCCGCCGCTGCCGCGCCGAGTTCGATCGGTTGCTGGCGGTGGGGCGCCGGGACGGCGGCGCGCGCCCGCCGCGGGGGGGTGTGATTCAGGGTGGTTTCGATCCTCACTGGCGGGCCGAGTGCGCCGCTGCGCTGCGCGAGATCGGCTTCGATGGTTACGGTTTTGGCGGCTGGCCGCTCGATGCGCAAGGCAAGTTGGCAGAAGAGATACTGGCGCTCACCGCCCGGTTGATGCCCGATGATCTGCCCAAGTTTGCTCTGGGGGTGGGCAAACCGGAGAACATTGTGCGCGGATTTCAGATGGGTTATCGTATATTTGACTGCGTGCTGCCCACCCGCGACGCTCGTCACGGGCGGCTCTATGCTTTCAGCTCGCCCCATTCAGACGGCATAGACGTCTTTCAGGCCGACTTTTACCGTTTGGTTTATCCTCGCGACAAAAAACACAAGCGCGACGCCCGGCCCATCTCTGAGCTGTGCGATTGTCCCTGCTGTCGCGACTATTCGCTGGGCTATCTGCACCATCTGTTCGAGATCGGCGATGCGCTGGCCCTGCGCCTGGCGACGTTGCACAACCTGAGCTTTTATAATCGGCTCATGGACAGGCTGAGGCGGTCACTGGCGCGTGGGTCGGAAAATGGATTGGGAGGCCACACCGATGAGTGAAAAACTGTTGGTGGTAGAAGACGATCTGACGTTGATGGAGACGCTGCAATACAACCTGACCCGCCAGGGCTACCAGGTTCTGACCGCCGACGATGGCTGGCAGGCGCTCGAGTTGGCCCGCCAGGAGCATCCCGATCTGATCCTGCTGGACATCATGCTGCCCGGCCTGGATGGCCTGGAGGTGTGCCGCATCTTGCGCAAAGAGATGAACGTGCCCATCCTCATGCTCACCGCCAAAGCCGATGAGGTCGACAAGGTGGTGGGCCTGGAGATGGGGGCCGATGATTACCTGACCAAACCCTTTAGCATGCGCGAGCTGCTGGCGCGGGTCAAGGCCCAATTGCGCCGCGTGCGTCTCATTCGAGAAGAGCTGATCTCGGAAGACCAACCGCCGCTGCCAGAAGAGGGCAAAGAGAGGGTCGAGCTGCTGGCTTTTGGTGATCTGAGCGTCGATCTGAGCCGTCACGAGGTGTTGTGGCGCGGTGAATCGTTGCGCCTCAAGCCCAAAGAATACGATCTGCTCCTCTTTTTGGTGCGTAATCAGGGCATTGCCCTCTCGCGGGATCTGATCCTGGAGCGGGTTTGGGGCTGGGATTACGGCGGCGGCAGCCGCACGGTGGACGTTCACGTGCGCTGGCTGCGAGAAAAGATCGAAGACGACCCGGCCAACCCGACGCGCATCGTCACTGTGCGCGGCGTGGGTTATTGTTTCGAGGGGTAGGCCATGCATTTCGGGAGCATTCGCTGGCGCATCGCTGTGCCCTATGTGGCGCTGATCCTGGCGACCATGTTGGGGCTGACGGTTTACGTGTCGGATCAACTGCGCCGGCTGCGTCTGGCCGATCTGGAAGGCCAACTGCTGGCCGAGGCGCGGCTGGTAGCCGACCGGGTGGCTCCACTGCTGCAAGAATCGACAGACCTCACGACGTTGGATGCGTTGATAAAACATTGGTCGCAACTGCTGGAAGCGCGCATCACCGTCATCGCCGCCGACGGTACCGTGCTGGCCGACTCGCACGCCGAGCGATCCAGGATGGATAATCATCTGGATCGGCCTGAGGTGCAGCAGGCTCTTGAAGAGGGCCTGGGTCGTAGCAGTCGTCTGAGCCTGACGATGGGCTTTGAGATGATGTACGTGGCCGTGCCGGTGCTCACCGAACAGCAGGTGAGCGGCATTGCGCGCGTTGCCCTTCCGTTGGAGCAAGTACAGGCCAGTGTGGGACGGCTGCGCCAGACGGTGCTGACCGCCGCCGCGGCGGCGGTGCTGTTGGCCATTCTGCTGGCCGTGCTCATTGCCCAACGCACCACCGATCCGGTGCGCCAGCTAACCCAGGTGGCCGGTCGGCTGGCGGAAGGAGATTTGAACGTCCGGCTGCTGCCCCGCACCCACGACGAAGTGGGCCAGTTGACGCGCGCCTTTAACCTCATGGCCGGCCAGCTTCGGGATCAGGTGGCCGGTTTGGCCGGCGAACAGGGGCGGCTGGCTGCCGTCATGGAGCACATGGCCGATGGCGTGTTGATCACCGACAATGCCGGCCGGGTTCGTCTGATCAACCCGGCTGCTGCCCAATTGTTAGAAGTGTCCGAGCCGGAGGCGCTTGGCAGGACTTTTGCCCAGGTGGTGCGGCATCACCAGCTCATCGAGCTGTGGCAGCGCTGCCGCGATCAGAGCGAAGAACAGATCTCGACGGTCGAGATCGGTTACAAAGGGTTGTTTCTTCAGGCCATCGTGACGCCGTTTCGGGAGGCAGCGGCGCAGAGTTACCTGCTCATTCTGCAAGACCTGACACGCATCCGGCGGCTGGAGACGGTGCGCCGCGATTTCATCAGCAATATCTCGCACGAGCTGCGCACACCTCTGGCCGGCTTGAGAGCTCTGGTGGATACGCTGCGTGATGGGGCGCTGGAAGACCCACCGGCGGCCCGCCATTTTTTGGACCGCATGGAGACCGAGGTAGACGCGCTGACACAGATGGTGCGAGAGCTGTTGGAATTGTCGCGCATCGAGTCGGGTCAGGCGCCGCTGCGTCTGGCGGCCAGGCCAGTGGCCGAGGTGCTGGTATCGCCGGTGGATCGGTTGCTGCCGCAGGCGGAACGGGCGGGCTTGAGTCTGGTCATCGATCTGCCGCCCGACTTGCCTGCCGTCTGGGCCGATGCCGAGCGTGTGGGGCAGGTGATGAGCAACCTGGTGCACAACGCCATCAAGTTCACGCCAGAGGGCGGGCGGGTGACGGTATCGGCGGCGGTGCGTGCAGACGAGGTGATCGTATCGGTGCACGACACCGGGGTGGGCATTCCGGCGGAGGACCTGGCGCGCATTTTCGAGCGTTTTTACAAGTCGGATCGGGCGCGAAGTGGCGGCGGGAGCGGTCTGGGGCTGGCCATTGCCAAGCACATCGTTCAGGGGCATGGCGGGCGCATCTGGGTTGAGAGCCTGGAAGGACAGGGCAGCACGTTCCATTTTTCGTTGTCGGTGGCCGAGGACAACGGCTGAAAGCTGCGGCCGGCTTTTTCTTAACCAGACTTTAACAGGCTCTTAAACAAAGTTTAATGTGACTGTGGTATGCTCAAGGCAGGTGTGTGGGTTTTCAACTGTCTCGATGCGAGAGCCAGGCAATTTCGTTTCTCCTCCTTTTCAGTTGAGAGCCAGGGATAGGGGCCCTGGCTCTCTTGTTTTTTTTCGAGGGCGCGTTAATGAAACGTTAACATGCCTTTAACAATACGTTAACCTGGCTTTCACAGAATATTAATCGGCCTGTGATATGATGCTGCTGTGTCAATACTCTGAATACAACACAAGGAGGAAAAGAAATGCGTCGAGTTTTGTTTGTCAGTCTGCTGATCGCAGCGTTGCTGCTTTCGGCATGCGGTACGGCGGAGCCTACTCAGGCGCCGACCAAAGCGGCGGAGGCGACCAACACGCCGGCACCTGTCGCGAGTGGTGGTTTGTCCGGTCAGTTGCAGTTGGCCGGTTCGACAACGGTGCAGCCGTTGGCGGAAGAGTTGGGTGAAGTGTTCATGACCAAGAACCCTGATGTGGTGATCGAGATTCAGGGTGGCGGGTCGAGTGTGGGTGTGACATCGGCCGGCGAGGGGACGGTGGACATTGGCAACGCCTCGCGGGCGATCAAGGATTCCGAGTTCGAAAAGTTCCCCGAGTTGAAGGTGTTCACCATTGCCTACGACGGCATTGCCATCGTCACCCATCCTGACATCGAGGTGCCCACTTTGAGTGTGGAGCAGGTGCGCGATATCTTTGCCGGTGACATCACCAACTTTAGCCAGGTAGGCGGCCCAGACGCGCCGATCACAGTGGTATCGCGTGAGGAAGGCTCTGGCACGCGGGCGGCGTTCGAAGAGCTGGTGATGGCGTACAAGGATGCTGCGGGTGAATCGCAGGAAAAAGAGATCTATGAAAAGGCGTTGTTGCAGCAGTCGAACGGTCAGGTGCGGACGACGGTTTCGACGACGCCCAACTCGATCGCTTACCTGTCCTTTGGTTTTCTGGACGAAAGCACCAGGCAAGTGGCCATCGATGGTGTTGCGCCCAACCCGGAGAACGTCAAGAACGGTAGCTATTCCATCTTTCGGCCCTTGAACATGCTGACCAACGGCGCGCCGGGCGAGCTGGCACAGGCCTTCCTCGACTTTATCCTGGGCGCGGAGGGTCAGGCTATCGTGGCCCAAGAGTACATCACGGTCGATTAGTGGCGTGATCGAGTCTGGAGGGGGTACAATCTGATGTGCCCCCTCTTGATGCTGTTTTTTGACAGGGGTGCAAGATGACCATGGAAGCCGAGAAAGCCAAGACAAGCCGTCGGGTCCAGTTTCTGATTATCGGTGTGGCTGTTCTACTGGGGGTGGCTGCCGTTGTTTTGGCGGTGGGTGGTATGGTCCTCAGCATGCGGGGTGAGGGCGGTCTGAGCAAAAACCTGGACACATTGCTGGCTGGGGTTTTGGTGGCCGGTATGTGTGGCTGGCTGGCGTGGGGTATGTGGCGCCGGCAAAACTGGGCCCGGACAGCGCTCATGCTCGTGCTGGTGATGGTGGGGCTGTATTTCGGTGTGACGGTGGTGTTTGACGTGGCGGCGCAGATCTTTGGCGGCGAGGAGGTGGTGCCGGTCGGCGACATCTTGGGCATTACCTTCAAGGGCCTGTTGAGGGTGATCGTCACTGGCGCTGCGCCGGGGGCGGTGATTTACATCCTGGTGGTGTTGGGCTTTTATTTTGAAGAGAGCGTGGGGCAACGCAACTTTGTCGATCGCGGCGTGCGTTATCTGTTGATCGCCATGGCGTTGAGCGCCGTTTTCATCGTTTTTTTGATCATCCTGTTTACGTTGATCGAGGCCTGGCCGTCCATCGAAGAGGTGGGCCTGGATACCATGCTGCTGGGCACGGTGTGGCGACCAGGCTCGATCATTGGCACCGAAAAGGCTCAGTTTGGCCTGCTGCCGATGATCGTGGGCTCGGTTTTGAGCACGTTCGGGGCGGTGCTGCTGGGCGTGCCGTTGTCCATCGGCACAGCCATCCTGCTGGCCGAGGTGGCGCCACCCCTGGTGCGCGAGATCGTCCGCCCGGCGGTGGAGCTGCTGGCGGGCATTCCGTCGGTGGTTTACGGGCTTTTTGGTATGGTCGTGCTGGCGCCGCTGATCCAGAAATTGCAGGTGCCCTACAACACCGGTTACAGCCTGTTGAACGGCTCGGTGATCCTGGCGGTGATGATCTTGCCCACTGTGACCAACATCGCCGAGGATGCCATCCGCGCCGTGCCGCAGAGTTATAGACAGGGCTCGCTGGCGCTGGGCGCAACCCACTGGCAGACGATCCGGTCGGTGATTCTACCGGCGGCCCGCTCCGGCATCGTGGCGGCAGTGATTCTGGGCATCGGGCGGGCGTTGGGTGAGACGATGGCGATCATCATGGTCAGTGGTAATTCGATCGCCTTTCCTGCGCCGCTGAACAACAACCCGTTGACCATTCTGTTGAGTCCTTTCCGCAGCCTGACGGGCAACGTGGCGGTAGAGATCAACTATGCGGCCGGGGCGCATCGCAGCGCGCTGTTTTTCACCGGTGTGTTGCTGTTTGGCATGATCTTGCTGGTGAACAGCCTGGCGCGCTATCTGATGAGAGAGCGCCTGTCTTCTTGAGGAGGAAATCATGGCGTCGCAGGTGACGGAGGTGGGGATGGAGCGAACGGCCATAGGACGGCGGACTGGCAATCTGATGCAGCGCAAATTCGCTCAGAGAGTGGCTTTTGGTCTGTTCTGGCTGGCCGGGTTTTTGGCAGTGGCCGCGCTGGTGTGGATCGTGGGTTACGTTCTGGTGCAGGGGGTACAGGTGATCAACCTGGAATTCCTGACCACGCGGCCGGCCGGTGGGGTTTCCGGCGAAGGCGGCATGTCCACGACGATCGTCACCACGCTCTATCTGGTGGTGCTGACCATTGTCATCGCCACGCCTTTGGGCGTGGGCGCGGCTGTGTATCTGGTGGAATATGCCAACGATGCCCGCCGCGAGAATCCCTGGTTAGGCCGTCTGATCACCGTGTCCCGCACGGGTGTCGAAATCCTGGCCGGGGTGCCGTCGATCATTTTTGGTCTGTTTGGTTTTGCGCTGTTTGTATCGGCCTTGAAACTCAAGTTTTCGTTGCTTTCGGCGGGTTTGAGCGGGGCGTGCCTCATTTTACCGGTGATCATTCGCACCTCGGAAGAGGCGCTGTTGGCTGTGCCGCGGTCTTATCGCGAGGGCAGCCTGGCGCTGGGGGCCACCAAGTGGCAGACCGTCACCAGTGTGGTGCTGCCGGCGGCCCTGCCGGGCATTGTCACCGGCGTCGTGCTCAGCGTGGGGCGCATCGTGGCCGAAACGGCCATCTTTTGGGTCACTCTGGGTGGCAGTTATCGCCTGCCGACGAGTTTAAAATCGGCGGGTCGCTCGATGGCCCTGCACGTGTACATGCTGGCTACCGAGACGCGCGCTTTTGAAAAGGCCATGGGCACGGCGGCCATTCTGATCGCCACCATCATCGTGCTCAACCTGGTCATCAACGTGACCTCGCGTCGTTTCGCCGCGCGCATGATGGGCAGAAAGTAGGAGAGATGGCATCGAATCAGACCAAACTTCAGGTCAAGAATTTCAGCATTTTTTACGGCGGCTTTCAGGCGCTGCGCGACGTGACGGTGGATATGCCGGTTCACCAGATCACCTCGATCATCGGCCCTTCTGGCTGCGGCAAGAGCACCTTTTTGCGGGCTTTTAACCGCATGAACGATCTGATCCCCACCACGCGCGCCGAGGGCCAGATCTTGATGGACGGCCAAGATCTCTATGGTGTCGATGTGGTCGAGTTGCGCAAACGGGTGGGCATGGTGTTTCAGCGGCCCAATCCGTTTCCCAAGACCATCTTTGACAACGTGGCCTACGGGCCGCGTTCCCACGGCCTGCGCGACAAAAGCAGGCTGGCCGAGATTGTGGAGCACAGTCTACGCCAGGCGGCTTTGTGGGACGAGGTGAAGGACAGTCTGGATAAATCGGGTCTGGCGCTCTCTGGCGGGCAGCAGCAGCGGTTGTGCATCGCGCGGGCGCTGGCCGTGGAGCCGGAGGTCATCTTGATGGACGAACCGGCCTCGGCGCTGGATCCCATCGCTACCTTACGCATCGAGGAATTGATCCAGACGCTGAAAAAAGATTACACCATCGTCATCGTCACCCACAACATGCAGCAGGCGGCGCGGGCCTCCGATTACACCACCTTCTTTAACATGGCCGAAGACCGCGCCGGTTACCTGGTGGAGCACGGGCCGACGCGAGAGATTTTCACCAACCCCCGGGAAAAGCTGACAGAAGACTATATCACCGGACGGTTCGGTTAATCGTAAGGACTTTATCACCTTCTTTCACCTCTTTCTTTTCCGCGGTTGGGCTTGGGAGAGGGGAGAAATCCCCTCTCCGGGCCCTATCTGGGGAGAGCGGGTTGCCTCACGGTAGGTTTTTTTCTGGCAGCGAGTGAGGGGTGGGGAAAACGGGTTTCTGGAGTTCTGAGCTTGGTAGACTCGAGACGACAGGTTTTGTTCCTATGCACGGGCAATTCGTGCCGCAGTCAGATGGCCGAAGGGCTGGTGAATCACTTTCTCGGCGACGAATGGCAGGCTCACTCGGCCGGCACGGCGCCTGCCGGTTATGTGCATCCCCTGGCCATCCAGGTCATGGCCGAGTTGGGCATCGACATCTCGGCCCAGCGCTCCAAATCGACCGACGAGTTCCGGGCGACCGAATTCGACACGGTGGTGACGGTGTGCGACGCCGCCGCCGAGAATTGCCCGATCTGGTTGGGTCGCGGCCATCGGGAGCACATTGGCTTTCTGGATCCGGCCCAGGCCGGCGGCAGCCAGGCCGAACGGCTGGCTGTCTTTCGCCAGGTGCGAGATGAAATTCGGCAGCGTGTGCTGGGTTATCTCGACGACGAGTGATGAGCGCCTGGGGGAGTAATGGTAGAACACAAACTCGAGCGGGATGTGCGCGGCCTTCAGGATGAGTTGTTGATTTTGGGTGGCATGGCCGAAAAGGCGTTGCTGAGCGCACTGGAGGCGATGGAGAGCTGCGACCTGGAGGCGCTGCAGCAGTTGGTGGTGCATTGCAGAGGCATTGACAGAAAACGATCGGTCGTCGAGTTGGGTTGTCTGAGCCTGATCGCCGAACGGCGTCCGCGAAACGGGCATCTGAGAGCGTTGGTGGCGATGATCGAGATCGCCAATGCGATGGCGGCCGTGGGTGATTGCGCCCAACGTCTCACCAGTAGCCGTTGTATCGTCTCAGGAGCAAGCCCTGGCCAGCACCTCGCCGGCGTGCAGCGCATGGCCACCACCGTGCTCGACATGTTGCATCGAGCTCTGAGGGCTCTTGCTGGCTGGGATGCCACCGAGGCCCAAACCGTGATGGCGGCCCGCCGAGAGTTGGATGCCTGGCATGCGCGCACCAGGCAGGAATTGTTCATCGAGCTGGAGGGGCGGCGCGATACCGCGGGACAGGTCACCTGCCTCTTGCGTGCGGCTCATAGCCTGAGCCGCAGCGCGGATCATATCATCGGCATGTGTGAATGGATCACCTACGCGGCCAGCGGAACGATCCAGGAGTTGCCGGCCGGGCATGCCCACCCGCTGCCGGCGAGCACGATTTTTCAGCCATCATCTGTAGCGCTTTAGGAGTGAACGCATGACACGCGAAACGTTTGATCAGGAATTGTTACGTCTGCAAGATCAGGTCCTGGTATTGGGCAACATGGTCGAGAGTGCGTTGATCGAATCGGTGCAGCTTCTCAAAAAGCGCGACTTTGAAGGCTCGCGACGGTTGATCGCCAACGACCGGCGCATCAACGAGAGACGGTTCACCATTGAAGACGACGCTCTGGCGCTCATCGCCACCCAGCAGCCCATGGCCCGCGACTTGCGGGTGCTGGCTGCGATTTTGGAGATCATCACCGAGCTGGAGCGTATGGGCGACTATGCCAAAGGCATTGCCCGCATCAACCTGATGATCGGCGAGCAGCCACTGATCAAACCGCTCATCGATATCCCGGCCATGGCCGAAAAGGCGCGGGATATGCTGCACCGGGCTTTGGAGGCTTTTGTGGCGCGCGACGTGGAGGCTGCCAGGGCGATCCCCAAAGACGATGATCTGGTGGACGATCTGTACAATCAGGTGTACCGCGAGCTGTTGACCATCATCTTTTCCAACCCCACCCACATCGAGCAGGCCAATTATCTGCTGTGGGTGGCGCATAACCTGGAGCGCACCGCCGATCGGGTCATCAACCTGTGCGAGCGGGTGGTCTTTACCGTCACGGGTGAGATGGAAGAGTTTTCCACGCCCGAAGAGGACCTGGCAGGCATCAATTGAGTCTGTCCGGACTGTTTCCCCAGAGAGGTCGCGGATTCGAGAGTCAAGTCTGACACATGCCGGCGGAGTGAAAAAGCCACCCCAGATTTGTGGGGTGGCTTGTGTTTTGGCCGGCATTTTTTACCAAACGTTAACCGGGGGTTAATCCGCTTTTAACAGCAATGGGGCATAATAGATTCAAGTCCTGCGGTGTGGTATGGGAAAAAGGACTTTGCTTTTACGTGAGAACGGTTTACATCGAAAGGATACATTCATGAAACAACCATTGATCCTGGTGACGAATGACGACGGCATCGACTCCAGGGGACTGTGGGCTGCCGCCGAGGCGTTATTGCCTCTGGGCAAAGTGATCGTCGTAGCGCCAGACCGGCAGTGGTCTGGCGGAGGACGTTCCATGCCGCCAACCGTGACAGGCCGCATCCGGCCGGCAACACGAGAGGTGAACGGCGTGCGTGTGGCAGCCTACGCCGTCGATGCCAGCCCGGCGTTGGCGGTGAACCACGGCCTGCTCGAGCTGACCCGCCGCCGTCCAGACCTGGTGGTGTCAGGTATCAACTTTGGCCTGAACCTGGGCATCGAAGTGACCATTTCTGGCACGGTGGGTGCGGCGCTGGAGGCCGGCGCGTTTGGCATTCCGGGCCTGGCTGTTTCGTTAGAGATGAACCCGGCCTATCACCTCAGCGGCGATGACGCCGCCGATTACGCGGCGGTCAAGGCTTGTACGCGCCTGTTTGCACAAAAACTGCTGGACGGTCGCCTGCCCTACGACGTGGATGCGCTGAGTCTGAACGTGCCCGCCGACGCCACAGCCTCCACGCCGTGGCGCCTGACGCGGCTTTCCCGTCATCGTTTTCTCGTGCCCCAGGCCCCCAAGCGCGCCAACGGCCAGGGGCGTCCGGGTTATCGGCTGATGCCAGACCCTCGTCAGGCCGAGGTCGATTCGGATATCTGGGCCGTGTTGGTAGACCGGGTGGTGGCGGTGACGCCTCTCTCGCTGGATTTAACCTCGCGCGTCGATGCCGATGCACTATCGACCAGTCTCGGCGAGCAGTCGTCGCAGCAATTAGCGGTGGACGAGATGCTGGCCCTTTCGCTCGCGTTTCCGGCGGGTGCGCTGGCTCCAAAGCGGCGTTAGGTTTGGCAGGCAGGCACAAATGAAACCCTTGACGAATTTTATCAACAATGAACTGGTCTGGCTACAGCCAGAGGTGAGTGAGCGGCGGTTCGAGTTACGTTCGGGGCCGGCGCTGCTGGCGACCCTACGCTTCGAGAGCGATTTCGGCTCGCTGGCGCTGGCCGAATCTACGGCCGGCCATTGGACTCTGGAACGGCAGGGTTTCCTCAATCCTCGGGTGGTCGTTCGACAAGTGGCTGCAACGGTCGATCTGGCCACGTTCCAGCCCGATTGGATGGGCTCGGAAGGGACTCTGTCGTTCGGCGATGGGCGCACCTTTGGTTGGAAATCGGGAAATTTCTGGGGCAACCAGCGACTGCTCGTCGATGCCACGGGAGAAACATTGGTGACCTACCACACCACCCTCAACAAGACCCGTCGGCTGCTGGACATCTTGAAAACCGAGGCCACGGTGATAGTGCATCCATCGGCGCGCACCGTCGCCGACCTGATGCTGCTGTTGGTGTGTGGTTGGTATCTCAAGGTTCTGCAAGAAGAAGAGGCTGTGGTCGTTTCCGCTGTTGTCTGAGCATAGAGGCCGACCGGGAGCATGTCAGCTTGAGGGCCGAGACCGCCAGGCCTGTGGTCAACACTCTCGCCGATCGTTTCTTGAGCGCGGGACAAATCAAAACCCGGACGGAGTCTATCCGCCGGGTTTTTTGTTACAGTTTCCAACCGGTCACTCGGGCCTATCGACTGGCACCGCACCTTCCAGGCCGGTCAGTACACCCAGGGGATGCATGGTCTCACTCTGGGGGCGCGTTCTGCGCTGCGCGGATGGCAGGCCTGGCCTTTCTGCCTCTGTTTCTCGCTCCGGCTCGATTCCTGCCGGCTCGGCTGGGGGTTCTGTCTCGCCTTTCGGTGCTCTGCTCCCCGCTGGCGCTTCGTGGCCCGCGTGCGGCGTCGCAGGCGCGGCGCCGCAATAGGGGCAGATGTTCCAGCGTAACCGCAACAGCTCACCGCAGCCGGGACAGACCTTTTTCAGCCGCGTGTGGCACGAGGGGCAGAACTGAAAGTTCTCCTGCACGGTCTGTTTACAGCCCGGACAAACCAGCCGCTCTTCGATGTCTTGTAACAGGGCTTCCTCTTCCAGCGAGCGTTCGTAGGCTTCGGCCAGCGTTTCGCGTGGGCGCAGGATCATATAGATGAACAGGCCCAACGGCCCAAAGATGCCCGCCATGACGGCTGCCAGCAGGTGCGAAAAAGGATCACGGGAGCGGGAACGGGCGTCGCGGAATGTCCAGATGATCAGGCTGACCCACAACGCCGCCAAAAAGGCGCCCAGAAAAGCCACGATCACCAGCAGCACCGCCCCCAGGTTGTTCAATATGCTTTGCATCGTCCAGATTCTCCTTCGTTTGGGATCGTGGGTTATTATACCCTTGCCGGGAGAGATTGCAAATTGGCCAATCAGCGAGTCGGCGAACCGGCAAGGCGGCGCAAGTAGACCAGGAGCACCGAGATGTCGGCCGGGTTGACGCCATAGATGCGCGCCGCCTGTCCCACTGTGGCCGGGCGGACGCGGGCCAGCTTTTCACGGGCTTCGTTGCGTAACCCGCCGATGGCGTCGTAATCCAAAGCCGGTGAGATAGCCAGGTCTTCCAGTCGCCGCGCGCGCTCGACCTGGTGTTGTTGCCGGGTAATGTAACCGGCATAGTGGGCCTCGATCCACACCTGCTCGGCCGCGTCGGGCGGCAGCGGGGATGGCGGCGGGCTGAGTGCGGCCACCAGATCGTAGCTGGCCTCCGGCCGTTGGAGCAGTTTGTAGGCATTGAGGCCGTCGTCGGCCGGCGGCAGGCCGGCCTTGGCCAGTTGGTCGTTGACCTCCACCGTGGGGCGCAGATAGGTAGCCTGGAGCCGTTCCAGTTCGGCGGCCACCGCCTGGCGTTTACGTTCGCCGGCCTGGTAGCGCGCGCGGGGCAGCAGGCCGATCTCGTAACCCAGCGGCGAGAGGCGCAGGTCGGCGTTGTCTTCGCGCAGCAGCAGGCGATACTCGGCCCGCGAGGTCATGATACGATACGGCTCGTCGATCTCTTTGGTGATCAGGTCGTCGATCAACACGCCGATGTAGGCCTGATCGCGGCGCAGCACTAGCGGCGGTTTGCCCTGCGCCTTGAGCGCGGCGTTGATGCCGGCCATCAGCCCCTGGGCAGCAGCCTCCTCGTAGCCGGAGGTGCCGTTGATCTGCCCGGCGTGGAACAACCCCTCGATCCGTTTGGTCTCCAGCCAGGCGGTGATCTGGTCGGCGGGTGCGCTGTCGTACTCGATGGCATAACCGGGCCGCAGGATCTCGGCCTGGCGCAGCGCGGGGATGCTGTGCAGCATGGCCTGCTGCACGTCTTCCGGCAGGCCGGTGAAAAAACCCTGCACGTACACCTCGCCGGTGGCCCAGCCCTCCGGCTCCAGGAAAATCTGGTGCGAGGCTTTGTCCGGAAAACGGACGATCTTTTCCTCGAACGAGGGGCAGTAACGCGGGCCGGTGGCCTGGATAGCGCCCGGCGCGATGGGTGAACGACCCAGGTTTTCCCGCACGATGCGGTGCGTTTCGGCGTTGGTGCGCACCAGGTAACACGGTATCTGAGGCCGCCAGTCGAACTGCCGGGGGATGGGATACACCGAATTGATTGAGAATTGAGAATTGGGAATTGAGAATTGCTCTGAATTTGGCTCAAAGCTAAAGTACAGCGGTATCTCGCTGCCCGGTTGTGGCTCGGTGAGCGAATAGTCGATGGTGCGGGCGTCGATGCGCGGCGGGGTGTTGGTCTGCAGGCGGGCCAGCCGGAAGCCCAACTCACGCAGGCAGGCCGAAAGCCCCTGCGCCGGAAACTCGGCGGCGCGCCCGGCAGGCCACGCCTTTTCGCCGGAAAGGATGCGCCCACCGAGAAACGTGCCCGTGGTCAGCACCACCGTCCGTCCGGCGTAGAGCTGGCCGGTGTGGGTGATCACACCCTGCACGCGGTCGCCCTGGACGGCCAGCCGCTCGACGTTGGCCTGCTTGAGGTGCAGGTTGGGTGTGGCCTCCAATGTCAGCTTCATGGCCAGCGAGTAGAGCCGTTTGTCGCACTGGGCGCGGCGCGATTGCACCGCCGGGCCTTTGCTGGGATTGAGCAGGCGGATCTGGATGAAATTGCGGTCTACGGCGCGGGCCATCTCGCCGCCCAGGGCGTCGATCTCGCGCACCAGGTGGCCTTTGCCTGGGCCGCCCACGGCCGGGTTGCAGCTCATCTGGGCGATGAGGTCCAGGTTCATGGTCAATAGGAGCGTCCGCGCACCCATCCGGGCGGCAGCCAGTGCCGCCTCACAGCCGGCGTGGCCCGCGCCAACGACGATCACGTCGTACATGTTTTGCCTTTCCAGGGGAGGGTAGGATTTCGAGATTCAGTACTCGACTTTTGCAGTGACATAACCTGACCCTGCAACACGTTAACAACGAGATACTCAAGGCAAGGGCTTTACTCGAATTGCCAATAGTGGTAACATGAGTCTAAAACTGGATAGGAGGCAGAGCCATGTTACCATTGGTTGAGTTTCCTGAAGTTGTCCAACACTATGCACCCTGGTTTGAGAC
>JBMOMT010000023.1:0-115688 GCA_049324835.1 Chloroflexota bacterium
TTCGCTGTTTCTCTGGCATTCATCGCTTCTCTCATCCTGTTCGACATATATCTTGTCAACGAGAACAGGATGATACTCGAAATCCGCGTTTTAATCGACTTCAAGAGTCGAATCTAACATTGTCGAGCTACTCAGCCCCTGCGGGAGTGGATGCTTTTGGTGTCACCCTGAGCGAAGCGAAGGGTCTCGTTTCCCGCAGAACGGGATTCTTCGCTTCGCTCAGAATGACAGGCTGAGCAGTTACCGGTAAGGTACTATAGTTTCTGCCCACAACGCGAACAGAACAGGTCTTCCCGATCGTAACGGCGGCCACAGTTGGGGCACACCTGAGCCAACGACACGCCGCAGCGCACGCAGAACGCATCGCCCAGATCGTAAGCATGGCCGCAGCGTGGACAATTCTGGGAAATCGTCGCAACCACCGGCGGCTCAGGCGCCGCGGCCGGCCGCGAGGACACAGGCTGACGCAGAGCAGCCACCCGGCGCTCCAGCTCGTCTTCCAGGTCCACACAGATCGCGGCGCTGGCCTCGCTCTCACCACCCACCCGGCCCAGCGCCCGATCCAGCGCCAGCTCGCCAGGGTCGGTGTAGGCCACACCATCCTGCACGATCAACTCGGCGACAAAGGGGGGCAGATTATCCTGCCGCACCCCCTTCCAAAGTGGATAACCCACCGCCACCGCCAGCCCGAGCGACATCAGCGCCACCACCACTGCTGTCAAGCCTGCACCTCCCCTTGGAGCTTTTGCAGCGCCCGCGCGCGCGCCTCCGCCGCCCGCTGCTCGGCAGCCGACGGCCAGGCAGCCACCAGCGTACCCAGGATCATCAACACCCCCCCGATCCAGATCCAGTTGACCAGCGGGTTGATGAACACCTGAAAGATACCCAACTGCCCATCGTCCTCCAGACCGGCCAGCACCAGGTACAGGTCTTCTGTCAGGCTGTAGCGAATGTCCACCTCGGACACACGCTGCTGGATGTTCCAGTGAAAATTGCTCTCTGGTGTCAGCCGATCCAGCAGCCTGTCGTTGCGGTAGACGGCCACTATGGCCGCATTACGCTGTTTTTCCTGCGTCACCTGAAAATCGGCGCCCTCGTAGACCAACCGGTAGCCTTTGACCGTCACCGCTTCACCCTGCTCCAGCACCACCTGCTGCTCCACCTGGTAGAACGAAGAGCCCACAATGCCTACGGCAATCAACACCACCGACAGGTGGACGACATAGCCGCCATAACGCCGCCGGCTGGTGGTGATCAGGCCATGCAAGGCCCGCAGCAGCGACTCGCCAGCGAGCTGTCGTCGCGCGGCCAGGCCACGGTAAAACTCGGCCAGGGTCGTCGCGGCGGCAAAGGCAGTGAGCAGCAAAGCCACCAGCACGATCGGCTCGCGGATGCCCAAGACGACCAGAGCGACGGTGACAACCACCGAGATCGCCGCCGGGACGCGCGCCGCGCGCCACAGGGCATCGACGTTGCCCAACCGCCAGCCCATCGCGGTGCAAAAACCCATCACCAGCAGGATGCCCAGGGCAATGGGGCCAAAGACGCGGTTGAAAAAGTCGGTGCCCAGGGCCACCGAGACGCCGCTGGTCAGCTCGGTGATGGCGGGGTAAAACGTGCCCAACAGCACCGCCAACGCCGCGCCGACAAAGAGTAGATTGGTGACGAAAAAACCCGTCTCGCGGGCAAAGGTCGAATCGATCTCGTGCTCACTTTGTAGCTGCGACCGTCGCCAGGCCATCAGGCCCAACGTCAGCGCCAGCGAGGCGACGATAAACCCCAGGTAATAATAACCCAACGACGAGGTGCCAAAAGCGTGTACCGACTGGATCACACCGGAGCGGGTGATGAACGTGGCCAGCAGGCACAGCTCAAAAGTCAGCGTCAGCAGGACGATCGTCCAGGTCTTGAACATGCCCCGCCGCTCCTGGACGATGGCCGAGTGCAGGCCGGCCGTAGCCACCAGCCACGGAATAGCCACCGCATTCTCCACCGGGTCCCAGCCCCAGTAGCCGCCCCAACCCAGCTCCAGGTAGGCCCACCAGCCGCCCAACATGATGCCGCCTCCTAAAAACAGCCAGGTGATCAGGTTCCAGCGGCGGACGCCGCGCACCCAGGCGCGATCCAGACGGCCGGTGATCAGGGCCGCCACCGCGTAGGCAAAGGGCACCGTCGAAGCGGCGTAACCCAAAAAGACGATCGGCGGGTGAATGACCATAAAAGGGTTCTGCAACAACGGGTTGAGACCAAAGCCCTCTGATTGTACCACCGCCATCGGCTCGAAAGGATTGGTGACAAAGATGAGCAGCGCGGCAAAGAGGGCCTGCGCGGCTGCGATCACGGCCAGGGCATAGGGCCGCAGAGGGCTGTCCCAATCGCGGCGGCGGAGGGCCACGAACACCGCCACAGCGGCAAGCAGCCACAGCCATAACAACTGCGAGCCTTCCAACCCACCCCAGAAAGCAGAAATGTTATAGATGGTGGGCTGATAAGAGGTGACGTGCTCAAAAACATATTTGATGCTGAAATCGCGGCTCAACAGCAGGTAAAACAGTGCGACGGCGGCCAGTGTCACCAGCACGGCCACCGCCAGAATGGCATTACGTGCGCTGATCACCAGTTCGGCGTAACGACGGCGCGCGCCCAATACAGCAGCCAGCGCAGCGTAAAGCGATCCTGCCAGCGACAGCACCAGTGCCCAATAACCAATCTCTGCCATGATGACGTTGTGCCTTCTCTAGTATCTTGACGATGAAATCCTTGCACGTGTGGCAAAAACATATACCACCTTTGCTACCGGACACTTTTTTCAACTCTGCCGAATTCTGTCATTCTGAGCGACCAAAGGGAGCGAAGAATCTCGCTTCTGCCCAGGCGATCTCTGAAGTTAAGGGTCTGTAAAAGAATAACTTCCGCCACTGTCATTCTGAGCGCCTGTAAGGGCGCGAAGAATCCCGTTTGAGTAGAACGAGACCCTTCGCTTCGCTCAGGGTGACACGGGAATTTATATTTTTACGGATCCTAAGTGAGATTCTTCGTCGCTCTGCTCATCAGAATGACGCGCTATGCAAAAGTGTCCGGTAGTGAAATACCACCAAGCCACCGAGACACAGAGCTGTTTTTTCTTGACGTCTTGGTGGTTATCTTTTTGGCTTCGGCGTGAGCTCAGCCGAACGGTTCCGGCCTGGCCGGGTTAGGAGACGAAAACACCCTACGGCTGCGCCGTGGCCGTGGCCGCCTCTTCATACTTGGAAGGGCACTTGAGCAACAGCCCATTGGGATTGACCTCGAACAGGCCATCGGCGCGATATTTGCCCTCCACCACCGCGTCGGCGCCGTCGCGCAACATGTCGGGCATGACATCGTGATGCACCACGCTCAGCCGCCCGCTGGTGTCCACCAGGTCGAACTGGAGCGTCAGCGTGCGTGGGTCGTACTGGATGCTATCCCCATCGACCAGGCCGTTGACCCGCACGATGCGATTGGACGGCCCCTGGTTTTTCAGCTCGGCCACTGTCAGGTAATACTGGGCGGCGCCGCCCAGGCTAGAAAATACGAGATAACCGATGACCACCACCACCACCAGCCCACCGACCAACAATTTGGTCTGGCTGGCCTTTCTGGCCGGCCGGCGGGCGGCCTCTGTCTGCGTTGTCGGCTTGATATCGGCCATTCGACGCTCCTTACGTTTAGAATTTCGACGAAATACGACCACACGGGTCGCCCTCGTCTGGAGCCGTTATTGTACTATCAAAATGCAGTCGGTGCAAATGGGATCGCAGGTCAAACAGCGGCCGGCCCGCAGCAGGGGAATGCCCGTCAGGCTCTTTCAGGCAAAGATTCCAGGGGAGATTATTTCACGCTGACCGCCAAAGCCAGCGCCTTGACGGCTGCCGCCAGGGGTAGCGTCGGGTGGCCGATGATCAACGGCTGGCCCTGAGCCACAGCGCTGCTCTGCTGCTCCTGGTAAGGCAAGACGGCCTTGATCGGCTGTTGAAGGGCGCTTTCGATGGTCTTGAGCGCGAGGGTTGGGCGGGGCATCGTCTGATTGAGGACCAGCACGATCCTTTCCGCCGGGATGTCTCTGGCCAGCAGCGCTTTGCGGGTGACGAGTGTCGTCTGCACAGAGAGCACTTCCGGGGCAAAGGTCAACAAGATGACGTCGGAGGTCTTTAACACGCTGGTGGTCACCTCATCCAGCGCCGAAGAGGTATCGACCACCACGTAACTGAAAAGCGGCTTGAGCGCGCCCAACAGCCGTTCCACGGCCTCTGCCGAGATGGCGCCCGGCGGCGGCGGCACGGGCGGCGCAGCCAGCAACTGCACCCCGGAGGGATGAGGCGTCAGGTTCTGCTCAATGGCTTCCGAGGTCAATCGACCGGCCAGCAGGTGAGCCACGGTCTGTTTGGGGCGCAGGTTGAGCATCAACGCCGTGTGACCGGCATCCAGCGCCAGGTCCAGCAGTGGCACGGCATCCTGGTACAGTTGAGCCAGGGCCGCGGCCAGATTCACGGCCAGCGTGGTGCTGCCCACCCCGCCGCGCAGCGAAAAAACGGTCAGAATCCGTCCGGCCAGGATCTGGACGGCGGCGGGCGGGGGCACGTCGGTGGGACGGGCCAGGAGCTCCCGGACATTCTTGACCAGTTCTTCCGGCGTCACCGGCTTGGAGAGGTACAGATCGGCGCCAGATTCCAGGGCTGTCTGTTGATCCACCCGTTGGGTGCGAGCAGTGAGGATGATCACCGGCACGTGGGCCGTGCGTGGGTCGTCATGCAGGCGACTACAAACCTCGTAGCCGTTGAGGCCGGGCATCATCACGTCCAGCACGATCAGGTCTGGTGGATGCTCAAAGGCGGCTTTTAACCCCCGTTCGCCATCACCCGCCAGTTGAACCTGAAAGCCCCCCCGTTCCAGCATGTAGCCGATGAGTCGCAGTGTGCTCGAATCATCATCAATGACCAGAACAGTCGTCATGGCACCCCTACCTTGTTTGAGCGGCTGGCGCGGCTCAGATTCGGGCGGTCACAGAAGGTGGCTCTGTGACGCCAAAGAACTCGGTGCGCTCCTTGTTCACCAAAAACGCCTCCCCATCGAAAGTGATATCGGGCGCCAGGGCCAGCCGCACGATCCCTTCGCCCACCGGGAAGAACTGATCCATCTCTTTGACCAAAAAGTGGTGCAGGTCTAACTTGCCGCGGAAAAACATCTCGCCGGTCACTTCGAGGAACGGCAATGCCAGAAAGGCCTGATAACGGGTGCGCCCCAGGTAACTGTAGCCCCTTTGTCCCGACGGACGGCCTTGATCTTCCGGCACGATGACCAGCGACAGGCCATCTTTGCGCAGCATGGCCTGCGGGTAATGGGCCACAATGTGCCCCGGCTGATCCACCCGCGAGACGTACGAATCGAAAAGCTCCAGGTAGGCGGTCAACCGGTCGTTGAGCAGATCGTTCATGGTGCGGTGGCGGGTGTCGATCTGGGCCGAAACACGATAGTTGTGAATGAACAGATCGTAGGTCTGGAGCGATCGGCCAAACGCTTGTGCAGACATGGACGCATCCCTTCAGACGGCCACGGCGATGCCGCAGGCCTTCAGTGCAGGCTCAGCCCTCTCCCCAGTCCAGATCGTCTTCCCTGGCATCGAAGCGTGAGGCTGCTTTGGGCGATTGGGCCAGGTTCAACACCTCCAGATAGGTATCGTCGGCATAGTGGCTCAGCGCGCCCAGAGCATCGGCGAACTCGCTGTAATCCAGGCCCTCAGTGGGCAGTTCCACGGTCAGCACCACATCACCATCGCCGTCGAGGCAAAACTTGGCCATGTTGATGTCGCGGTTGAGGCGCAACAGGTGCCAGTTCAGCCGCCTGGCGCACGCCTCGTCTTTGGGCGCGACCACAAAGGGGGCAATGGTAAAGTATACCCAGTGTTCCGTGAGTTTGACAAAGATGCGGAAATTCGAGATGTCGCCACGAAAACCGGTGAGCCATACGTCATCCCCGCTACGTTCGTAGCTCCATTCATACTGTCCAAAGTAGCTATCGATGGTTGCTGGCGAAATGTCCGATGCCATGTCAGGCCTCCTTACGAATGACGAGTTGATCCGATTCGATGGCCACGGCGACGCGCGAGGCCTCATCCCAACCGGGGCGGAAAGTCTCGGCAGCCAGGGGCTCCAGAATCTCTTTCTGGATGACCCGTTCCAGCCGGCGCGCGCCCAACTGCGGATCGAACCCCCGCTGCACCACAAAGTCGATCACGGACGGATGAAAACTGACGAGCAAGCCATCATCGGCAAAGCGGCGGCGTACAATTTGATCCAGTTTGAGATGGGCGATCTGCCGTGCCGTGTCCGAATCGATGGGATAAAAGAGCACGATTTCGTCGATACGGCTGACAAACTCGGCCGGCAATCGTTTGCGCACCTCGGCCAGCACAGATTCTTCGGCCACGACCTGGCGCTGCGCCTCTTGCTGAAAGCCCAACGGACGGCGAAACCAGAGTTCCCCCCCCAGATTGCTGGTCATGATGACCGTACAATCGCTGAAATAGACCGTCCGCCCCTGAGCATCGGTCAGACGACCATCGTCAAAGACCTGCAAAAAGAGGTTGAGGATCACCGGATGCGCCTTTTCGATCTCGTCGAGCAGCAGCACACAAAACGGATGACGATGCACCGCCTCGGTGAGCTGGCCGCCCTGATCGTAACCCACGTAGCCTGGCGGTGCGCCGATGAGCCGCGAGATGGTAAACTCTTCAGAGAACTCGGACATATCCAGACGGATGAGCCGCTCTTCGTCGCCAAAGAGAAAATCGGTGAGCGCCTTGGCCAGTTCGGTTTTACCCACACCGGTGGGGCCGACGAACAAAAAGACGCCGTCCGGCTGGTTGGGGTTCAGATCCAGGCGACGCTTGGTCAGGCGCACCAGACCAGACAGGGCATCCACGGCAGTATCCTGGCCGATGACCCGCTCTTTGAGGAGGGTCTCCATCTCCAGGTAACGAGCCATCTCATCGCTGCCCAGACGCTCCAGCGGCATGCCGGTCATGTCGGATAACACCGAAGTGAGGGTATCTACCGTGACCGACGCCCCCTCGCCGCCGCTGAGCATCGCCCGCGCCGAGGCTCGCTCCAGCAGGTCGATGGCCTTATCGGGATAGTAGTGATTCTTGAGGTAACGGTGAGTCAGCTCGTAGACCTGATCCAGCACCTCGGCAGCGATGTGGACGCCAAAATGGCTCTCGTAGCGCGGCGACAACACTTGCAAGATCTCGAGGGTGGTATCGCGGTCGGGTTCATCCACGCGCACCGGCTGGAAACGACGCGCCAGCGCGCCATCTTTTTCCACGTATTTACGAAAATCGTGGGTGGTGGTGGCGCCAATGCAGGTGATCTCACCCCGCGCCAGGGCGGGCTTGAGAATGGTGGCTGCGTCTTGCAAACCAGACTGGCCGCCGGCACCCACCAGAGCGTGCACCTCGTCGATAAACACGACGACGTCGCCCGCCTCTTTGACCTCCTGAACGATGGCCTGTAACCGTTTTTCGAATTCACCCATGACGCTGGCGCCCGCTGTCAACGCCGAGATGCTCAATTCCACCAGCCGCTTTTGCCGGATCGGCGGCGGCACCTGCTGCGTCGCGATGCGTTGAGCCAGTCCTTCCGCCAGCGCCGTCTTGCCCACACCCGGCTCACCCACCAGGATGGGGTTACGTTTGGTCTGTCGGCACAGGATCTCCATCATGCCGGCCAGTTCTCGCTCCCGACCCACCAGGGGGGCGAGTTTGCCCTCCTGCGCCAGGGCGGTCAGATCGCGCCCAAAACGATCCAGGGTGGGTGTGGATCGATGCCGCTGGCCCGCCTGAGGCGGCGTGATCGGTTCGCCGGCGGCTGCCGCGCCCTTGATCTCGGAGATCAGTTGCGCCGCCGGCACCCCCAACCCCGATACCAACGTCGAGAGGGTTTGGTCGGTTTCCAGCAGCGAGGCAAAGAGATGTTGTGGCGTGATCGGCTGGCTGCCTGCCAGTTGACCGCTATGCCGCAGCGCCTCCTTGACCGCCTCAGAAACACGAAGTCGCTGGGGACTGGGTTGTGTGCCCTTGTGCAACGAGGTCTCAATGGCACTGACGAGCCGCGCCGAATCCAGTTGGTGGCCACGCAACACTTCGTCAGCCCAGGCAGGCTGCTCCTTGAGGATGGCCAGCATCAAGTGCCAGGTATCGAGCCGGTCTTCCTGCCATTGCCTGGCGTAATTCTTGGCGATGTCGAAACACCTCTTGGATTTGGGGGAGAGATTCTCCAACACGATCCCGTCACTCCCTGGCTGAGGGCAAGCCATGCCTGTCCTGAACGCCGCACTCGAAACAACGCCTTGGCCCGGTTCCGGCTACAGTTCAGGTTCGAGCAAATGCCCCATCTTGCGTTGAGAACGACTGCGCGGTGTATTGCTGGCCGGGTTGCCTTTCGACCCGGTATCGGTCCACAAGAGCTGCTGCAATCGCTCCAGGACGACCGGATGGAAATGGGTCTCGCCGCAATAATCACACACCTGAGCGGGCACGTTGGGCACAACGACGAGCTGCCCCTCGTACCACTGGGTGTAGGTGCCACGCTCGTCGTGCAAATGTCCCACGTGACACGCAGGACACAAACCCATAGAGACATCTGAAGATGGTTTGATCGTTGATTCCATCATATCTTTCCAGTAGAACACCTGCCCACGTCGGGTTCTGCTCGACACAAAAGGTAAAAGAGCCAGCAGGGCTACGGCCCGGAAGCGGGCAATGGACTGATTAGCAGGCTCTCAAAAGGCGTGGTCAGTCTGGGCGTGGCTGTGGGTTTGGGCCCGTGCTGGATGAAACCCACGTCCTGGACAGGCCAATAACGAAAAACAGCCTTGCCGATCAACTGATCGCGGCTGACAGGCCCCCAGGCGCGAGAATCGCTCGAGCTGTTGCGATTGTCGCCCATGACAAAGTACTCCTCCTCGCCCAATTGCCACGTGCCAGAACCTCGCCATTGGAGGCCATTGAGCCACGGCTCTAGTGTCAGCACACCATCGACGTACAACTGGCCATTCTTCAGCTCGACCTCTTCGCCGGGCAGGCCGATGAGCCGCTTGATGTAATACTTTTCCGGGCTGCGTGGAAACCTGAACACGATGACATCACCACGCTGCAACGGCCAGACCTTGTGGGTTTGTTTGCTGATAAGCAGGTATTGTCCCTCGTGAAGCGTTGGCTCCATGCTGATACTGAGCACCTTGTAACGCCCGATAAAGGTGCTCAACACGGCATAAATGATCACCGTCAGCAAAAGCGTCTCCAGAATGTCGATCAGCAGGGTCTTTAGGCCAGAGCCATCACGACGAGCAGGCAACTCGGACACGCCGTCGGCGCTGTTTGGCCAGGGCTCTGGGGAAGGTTCACCCGAAACAGAGGGTACAACCGCCTCCCCGGCCCGGGCGACCTCTTGCAGAACGGCCTGTGGGTCTGTGTCTCGATCAAACAATGGTGTCTATTTCCTTGTGTTTTATTTTGCCGGCGCTGATTATAGTACATCTCGTCTGGGAAGGCAAACAGCACTTGAACAGAGCGAGTTTTCATCCTCCCGCAGGTTGAGGAAGAATCATGCCCCCAGAGAGGGTTTTCATGGGCCAAAGCTCGGGGGAAGCGTATCCATCGAACCTGCGGCAGGGTTCTCATTTGACGATTCCCCCGGTTTCTGATAAAATACCCTCCGCTGGCCCCCGTCGTCTAGAGGCCCAGGACACAGCCCTTTCAAGGCTGCGACGCGGATTCGAATTCCGCCGGGGGCATCGGAAAGACCTGTCAAGCAGCCCCTCGTTGACAGGTCTTTTTTGCACACGCCAGCGGGTGTACTCCCGCAGGACTTGCGCGGTCGAGGTGACAGGCGCTTCAAGAACTGTTTGAACTGAGCCGGGATAACATTCCAAGTCAATTGGCAATACCAAACAGTCATCAGTTGAAAGCGCCTGTCACCTGAAAAAATGTAAACGTGACCAGTCAGGTCTTGTCCCAACTTTTCGCCTCCCACACGAGGCACACGGAGAGCAACCGATGAAAAAACCAACCTCAGCCGGCCAATTGGCGCGCTACATCGATCACACCCTGCTCAAACCAGAGGCAACCACCGAGCAGATCGTACAACTGTGCCGCGAAGCGCGCCAGTATGGTTTCGGCGCAGTGTGTATCAATCCGGTCTATGTCAAACAATGCGCCCGCCTGCTTCAAGACTGCGACGTCGCCGTCTGCACCGTGATCGGTTTCCCGTTGGGTGCCAGCGTCACCGGGGTCAAGGTCTTTGAAGCCTGCCAGGCCATCGCCGATGGCGCCACCGAACTGGACATGGTGCTCAATATCGGCGCGCTCAAATCAGGCGACGCCGAACGGGCGCAGCACGATATCGCCGCCGTGGCTCAGGCCTGCCACGAGGGCGGGGCGATCCTCAAAGTCATCATCGAGACCGCTCTGCTGACCGAGCCTGAAAAGGTCCTGGCCTGCCAACTGGCCCAGGCTGCCGGCGCCGATTTCGTCAAAACTTCCACCGGCTTTGCCTCCGGCGGCGCTACGGTCGAAGACGTGGCCCTGATGCGGCGCGCCGTCGGCCCAGAGATGGGCATCAAAGCCGCGGGTGGCATCCGCAGCTACCAGGACGCTCAAAAGATGATCGCCGCCGGCGCCACGCGTATTGGGGCCAGCGCCAGCATCCAAATCCTGCAAGGCGCAGAAGAATAACCAACCCCTGAGGCGTTGAACGCCCCAGGGGTCTGGCAGAGCCCTGTCGGTCTGTAAGCCGGATTCTGTCCCCTCGAACGAGGGGGGCGGCCATCCATCTGGGACGGCGGTTGCCCGCCGTCTCTAGCAGCCCACCCGGAGGTCAAAGGAGACGGGCCGCCTCCCGGCGCTGTTGCGCCTTTCCTCCTGCTTGGCCTTGCTCCCGGTGGGGTTTGCCTGGCCGGGCCTGTCGCCAGACCCGCCGGTGGTCTCTTACACCACCTTTTCACCCTTACCGACCCTCGCGGGCCGGCGGTTTGTCTCTGTGGCACTTGCCGTCGGGTCACCCCGCCTGGCCGTTAGCCAGCACCGCGCCCTATGGAGTCCGGACTTTCCTCGAACGCCCTCTGGACGCCCGCGACCGCCCGACCGGCAGGACTCGATTCCACTATAACACAGCCTCGGCGGGCTGTCAAGCCCCTCATTGACCACTCGTCACCCGGAACTCGCGCACCACGATGCTATCGTTTTCCACCTGAGCCGTACCGGGGTCTACCACCGGCAGGCGGATAGCTGTCTGGGGCGCGTAGAGGCCCGCCTTGATCCAGTAACTGCCCGGCGGCGTATCGGCTGGAATACGAAACGTGTAGGCATCACTCACCTGCTCGTCCACCTGCCATTGGGTGGTAGGATAGGAGCCATTGCGCGGTTCGGCATCCTGTTGCATGAGGATACTACCATCGGCCCGCGTCAGGTGAACAAAAACCCGGTAAGGCGTGCCCATCTGGGCCAGCGCGCGCCAATAGAACGTGACGGCCAGTGTATCACCTGCCGGCACCTCGATGCGCGCCATTTCAGCCGCCACCAGCATCACCTGATCGCCCAGGTTGACGTTGAGCGGCAGGCGTGCGCCGGTGCTCACCGTCAGCGTCACCAGCGTGCCCTCGGCCACCAGTGTGCCAGCAGACGGCTTTTGCGTGATGACCACCCCCTGCGCCTCGGCGCTCCAGATCTCCTGCCGCGCCACTTCCAGACCGATCTCACGCAGGCCAGGCTCCACCGAGTCAGCCGGCAGCCCCACCACGTTGGGCACGCTGATAAAGCGCGGCCCCTGGCTCAGAATGACGCCCACCACCTCGCCGCGTTTCACCAACTGACCGGCAGCGATGGTCTGAGCGGCCACGTGCAACGGTGGGATGGCGGCGTCGTGCCGCTCACCGACGACGGCAAACCCCAGGCCGGTCGCTGCCAGGAGTTGCCGGGCCGCCTCCTGCTCCAGCCCAACGACCTGCGGCACGGTGATGGCCTGGAGCGCATCTGCCGTAGCTGAGGGTTGGGGCGTCGGCGCGACAAACGGCGTTGGCGTAGGCGGCGTGCGCGCCAGGGTGTAACGCTGAACGACCAGCATCCACACCGGAACAAGCCCGGCGACCATCATCACCACCAGCGCCGCCATGAACCAGGCCAGCCAGTCGGGGCCGGTGGTCTGTGCCGGTTCTTCGACCGGCGCGGCCTGCGGCAACGGCGTCGGCGGCACAGATTCGGCGGGTGGCAACGTCGAGGTGGCCTGGCCCGCAGTGCGGCGATACTCGATGAGCACCTGGCCCATTTGAGTGGCGGTGCGAAAGCGCTGCGACGGCTCTTTGGACAGCGCTCGCAAAACGATCTGCTCCAGCCGGGGCGGGATGCGCGAATTCCATCGGCTGGGGGGCGGCGGCGGCTGCGTGGCGTGTTGCGAAATCAGCTCCTGCACCGTCTGGCCCTGAAAAGGCAGCCGGCCGGCCAGCATGCGGTACAACAACACGCCGATGGCATAGACGTCGGTGGCCGGGCTCACCGGCAAGCCCTGCGCCTGCTCTGGCGCGGCATACTGGGGCGTGGCCCACACCACCTCGTTCTGCCCCGCCTCCCTGGCCTTCAGGGCCTGGGCAATGCCAAAATCTACCACCTTGACCCGGCCATCACGCGTCACCAGGATGTTCTGTGGTTTCAGATCGCAGTGCACCACGCCGGCGCGATGGGCCGCGCCCACGCCGGCACAGACCTGGATGACCAGGTCCACGGCGTCTTCGACCGGCAGTGCGCCGTTGGCGCCCAAAAGCGCCGTGAGACTCTGGCCCTCCACGTATTCCATGACGAGGTAATAAAAGTGACCATCACGGCCTACGTCATAGATCGAAACGATGTTAGGGTGATCCAGACCGGCGGCCGCCCGGGCCTCACGCTGAAAGCGGGCCAAAAAGCTCGTGTCCTCGGCGTAGCCCTCACGCAGCACCTTGACGGCCACCTGACGGCCAAGCTCCTGATCGATGGCCTTGTAGACCACCGCCATGCCGCCGTCGCCCAGTTTGGCCGTGATGCGATAACGATCGTTGAGGATAAATGCCTCACTCATGCCTGTCTCTCGATCTCGTTTTCGGCAAAGAGCCACCGCGACACCCATCGGTCGATGCCGGAGCGCAGGAGCGCGGTCAACAGCGCCGCCAGCAGCGCTGCCAGCCAGCCGATGGTCAACTGGATGCCGTTCAGCACCACATCCCACCACAACCAGGAGATGATCAGCGCGGCGGCCACGTAGGCCAGGCTAAAGACCACACCCAGACCCAGGTAAACAAAACTCTGCCGCACCCACAGGTTCAGCCGCGCCGATGGTCGCGACCTCAAGATGGCATAGGTCAACGCCAGGGGAAAGGCCGCCAGCGCAGCGGTGACGATGCGCATATCGACGATGGCCCGGCCAATCAACGCCCCTGGCACCACCAGCATCACGAACGGCGCCAGGGTCAAGGTCATGCCGCCGGCCATCTCGCGCAAGTGGAGCCGGATGTCCGGCAAATCGGTGGTGCGATGGGTGTGCCACAGGCTGTAGACCCACAAAACGAAAACGACGCCAAAAGCGACAAAAGGCAGGTTCGAGATCCAATGGATGTCGAAACGCCGCCAGGCCACGATGTAACCCGCCGCCAGTCCCAGCATCAGGCCGGGAAGGTAAAGCCCCGCCAGCAGCAGCCGCAGGCGGCGAATGCGTCGGCGTTTGTCTTCCGGAAAGAGCAAAGAAAAATGCAACAGCGCGCCCATCGAGAGGCCCGTGGCCAGCCGCTGCACCAGGCCGCTCCAGGCGGTGTAGGTCACGTTGATGCGAGTATTGGTGAACAGCGCCACGCCGGCTGCCAGGCAAAAGAGCAGGTAAACCCTGGCGGCGGGCGCGTCCAACGTGCCAGAGAAAAAAACGGCCATGCCTGCCAACCAGAACAACCCACCCACGAGATAGTAAACGGCATAACCATCCAGGAAAGGAAAACCACTCTCGGCGCGAAACTCGGCGATCCAGACATCGCCGCGGCGCGAGATCTCCATCACCGCCACGTCGCCAGGCGAGAGGGCCTGCCACGCCTCTCGGAACAACTGCCGTTGCGCCAGCGGGGCGCCTTCCAGCGTCAGCAGTCGATCGCCGTTCTGAATACCTGCCTGCTGGGCGGCGCTACCTCGGGCCACGGCGTAAATCTCACCGTCGGCGCTGTGCCAGGCCATGCCAAAGGCCGGAAAAGTCAGCTCGGTGCTATAAAGCAACAGCGCCAACACCCACACCGCCAGCCCGGCAGCGATGAATCTCACCTGTCCTCTCGTTTGGTGCCAAACTTTCACGTTTCCCCCTGGATAGTCACGAACCTTAAAAATGGTAACTGCTCACCCTACCCTCCCGCAGGCAAAATCGTTCATCCTGTCCCACAATCTCTGTAGATCCAATTTTTAGACCTGACAGGTTTTTCATAGCGGCATAACCAGCAAAATCACCTCGATTATCAACTGCATTAGCCCCAAAAAGTGTCTCTAAAAACCTGTCAGGTCTTGTAGCCCTCAAGAATTTGGATCTACTGAATCTGGCCGACTGGACGCTGGCGAATCGACAAATTGCGGCAGTGTAGGGGCACGGCGTTGCCGTGCCCCCTGCAAGAGCCTGCGGGAGAGTAAGCAGTTACGAAAAACGTATGGGTATTCTACCCCAATTCAGAGGAAATGTCCACACTGGCAACCTTCGAGGCGGCCAGACCGGCAGGGTTCCCCAACCTGTTGGGAGATATTGGAACGTATTGGGCGGGCAAAACCCAAACGAGTTTGGGATTCCATTGTATTTTGGGAAAAGTCGGCCTTCGAGGGGAATGGCCGCCATGCCGGGTTCGCCAACAGGCCATCAACGCAGCACCACCGGCTCCCAGGCGCCGCTGCCATCGTTCCAACGCATCAGGTGGGCCACGTCGCCCTGCAAACGCACAAAGGAGAACTGCCGGGCATCGCGCACCAGCTCGGGGTCGTGCACCACCAGCGCCGTCCAGGTGCCGCTGTTCACATAGTAACACGGCCCATCGTGCAGATCGCGACCGTACCTGGCATGGGTGTCCAGCCGCTCCAGATGGGCGTGGTGATCGTGGCCCAGCAGCACATACCTGACGCCCTTGCCATGTTGTTGCAACACCCGATGAACGTCGGCGGCTTTTTCCAAGAGATGGTCTTGCGGCCGAACCATTTGCACTTTTAACCGCCAGGATACCATCACCGCTGCGAGCGACAACACCATCAACGCCGCCAACAGCCAGTGCAGGGCCAGCAAAAAGGTCAGAACCGCCCACAGGCCCACGGCCAACACCAGCGCACCGATTCCCATCAGCAGCGGTTTGCCCACAAGCTCCCACAGCAGCCGCCGGGAGCGCAACTGCGGCAGACTTTTGAGCGCATCCAACCGGCAGGCACAGCTCGCCCCCAGGCCGATCTGCGCGCCATACTGCTCCAGCTCGGCCCGCCGCCTGGCCTCGAATTCGACCAGGCTGGCGAGGGCGTCGGCGTCCTGTTGCCCTGCCGCCGCCCGCGGCCGAGACGCCGGAACCTCGTAGGCCGCCCCACAACTCTCCACCGAACCGCGCAGGTGGGTCAGATTGGGCGGCGGTGGCTCGCCGTAACGCCGGTTCTGACGTGCGATCTGCTTCAGGCGATCTAGATGCCGGCGATTCTTGGCGTAAATGTGGAGCGCTCCCCGGAGGGCGCGCCCAAACTGGCTGCCCAATTCCTTCAGACCCTCCCACAGGCTGCGCGTCGACAGCAACCACGGGATGCCCCGCGCCAACACCCAGGAAATGCCCTTGCTGAACGGCTTCATATTGTCTACCAGCGGAAAAAGCGTCTCCAATTGGGTGACAAAATAACGGCCAAACAACTCACCCAGGCTCAGCTCCAGCTCGTTTTCGTCCCACGGCAACACCGGCCACAAGATGTACTGCTGCGAGTCGGTGGCGTGAAACTGCTGCCCATGCTCGATATAAACCCGCCCGGGCTCGTAATAATTCCAGGGCAGAAAAAAGACACGCCGCCTGGCCGCCAGATCGAACATAGCCGGCAGGCCCGACCAATCCAGGCCATAACGCGCTGGATGCTCACCCCGGCCCTCGGCATAGGCCTGCTCCAACAATCGTTTGATGCTCGCCTGCACTTTGGGCCAGTGAAGCTCGACATCGTGATTGCCTTTGATGAACACCACCTCGTTGCCGCGGGCGATGAACCAGGCCAGCGCCTGAAAAAAGCCCGGATGACCCTGATAGACCAGGTCCACCCGCAGACCCGACATCAACGGGCTGGTGCCGGGGCCGTAGAGCTGCTCACTCTCGGAAAGCCCGGCCCGGACGGCCTGTCGCCGGGCGGCCTCCCTGGCCCGTATCGCCGTCACGCCGGGCGCCGCCTGACCATCACGCGGCAGGCCCACCTGCCGAAAGTCCAGAATATCGCCGTTACAGATGAGCCGCCACGGCGCGCCAGCGTGCTGCGCGCGCTGCGCCTCGGCGAATTGGAGGAAACGCGCCAGCGAGCCATCGAAGAAAAAGTCCTCGTTGATCGACCACAGACCTTCGGCCTGGCGGAACCCCTCGCTCAGATGAAAATCGCTCACCACCAGCAGGTTACGTTTTGCCTGCTGCAACTGCTGCATCTGCTGGATCACCCTGTCCAGATACCTTTTGCTCGGTTCCACCCCACCCTCCTCACTTTCCGCGCCCGGCCTTCGACCCAACCCGGCGGCATAGGGACAGCGGCCGAACGAGACGACCGGCAAATGCACACCGACCTCTTGCGGTCACGAGGCCCATTCGAGTCAAGAGGTCGGCGTTGCAGGGGTCACTATTTTTGGTGAGAGCCACCTATGCGGCAGGTGGCACAGTTTCGTCAGCCTCACGGGCCAGCGTTTCCAGGTCTGCCCGGAGATCGGCCCACGCAGCCCCCAACTCGACGCGGCGCGCCTCAAAGGCCTGCCGCGCCTCCTCAGGCGACATCAATTGCAGCACCAGGCTGCGCTCGCCCGTTGCCTCATCCGCCAGCCCCTGCCGAAAGAACGGCACCTTGTGGGTAAAGAGATACACCCCGCCGACGAGGCCAGCCAGTGCTGCCAGCGGCGCTGTCAGCCCCAGGATCAGTCCGGCGACGAAATAACCCGGCATGGAAAGTATCGCGCCCAGCAGCGAGAGCCACGCCGGGCCGGTGGCGCCTTTTCGTTTGCCTCTAACCCGCATGGCTCGCCTCCTCCTGCGGCGCAGCAGCCCGGCCATGCACCTGGATGCGCCCGCTGGCTACCTGCTTTTTGATAAAGGCCAGCGCCTCGTCCGGGGAGATCAGCTTAAAAACCGGCCGCCGACCCTGCCCGGCCTCTCGGATCTCCACTACCGGCAGTTTTCCGGTCAGAAAATAGACCAGGATGGCCGTGCCGGCCTGAGCGACGCTGACCAGCCCCAACAACAGCCCCAGGACAAAAGCCAGTCGCCTGAACATGCCCCCTCCTCGACTGTCGTGCAGCGTTGGGCCTACTCGCTCCGAACCGCGGCAAAAACGGCCCCGCCGATAGCGCCCAACGCCGCCGCGATGACCATACCCACCAGACAGCACACCCCACTCACAGCGATGCCCATGACAGGGCTGGTGAACATGGCCGGATCCATGCCCGCATCACGCAACGCATCCAGCGACTCACGAGGCATCTGCGCCAGGATAGCCGCCGTGTCAGTAAGGGCAAGCTGGAGGCCGGTAGCGATCATGCCAAAGATGCCGCCGATGATGGCCGTCACCAGCCCGGCAACGGCCCCCACTCCCGCGCCGCCGCCTGCCGTGCGCGGCGGCGTGAGCCAGTAGGCCGCCAGCGCCCCGGCCCCCAGGTAGGCCAGGAACACCAGCAACCAGGTGCAGCAGCCCACAAAGGGAATCAGCCCCACAAATTGCAGCACTGCCACCACCGCGCCACCGATGAGACCTGCTTTCAAACCCTGATTCGACATCGTTCTCCCTCCTTGATCTTGAACTTGATGGCACCCTCATGGGCCAACGAATCAACCCCGATCCGCAGCGTCCTGGTCTATTGCCGTGGAAGCTGGTAATTGGGCGCTTCCCTGGTGATGAACACACTGTGCGGGTGGCTCTCGATCAGCCCGGCATGACTGATACGCACGAAACGCGCTTTTTCCCACAGTTCCGGAATGTCGGCGGCGCCCACCAGACCCATGCCGGCGCGTAACCCACCCAACATCTGAAAAACGTACTCCGCCAGACAGCCTTTGAAAGGCACACGCCCCTCGATGCCCTCCGGCACCAGTTTGGCCAACCCCTCACCCTGAGCGGAGGCATACCGATCTCGACCTGGCCCCTTCATAGCCGCCAGCGAGCCCATGCCACGGTACTCTTTGAAGCGGCGGCCTTCATAGATGACCAGCTCACCCGGACTCTCCTCCAGCCCCGCCAGCAGCGAACCCAGCATCACCGTCGAAGCGCCGGCCGCCAGCGCCTTGGTGATGTCGCCCGAATACTTGATGCCACCATCGGCGATGACCGGCACCGCGTGTGGCCGCGCCGCCGCCGCGCATTCGGCCACGGCGGTGAGTTGCGGCATGCCGGCGCCGGAAATGATGCGTGTGGTACAGATCGAGCCGGCCCCCACGCCCACCTTGATGGCGTCTGCCCCGGCCGAGATGACATCCCGCGCCCCTTGGGCCGTGGCCACGTTGCCCACAATCAGCGGCAGATCAGGGTACAGCGCCTTGACCTTCTCCGTGGCCGTCAGCACGTTCGCCGTGTGCCCATGTGAGGTATCGATGACGATCACGTCCACCCTGGCCCGCACCAGCGCCGCCAGCCGCTCGAACATATCGGCCCCCACACCGATGGCCGCCCCCACCAGCAACCGCGAGAGCCCATCGGTGGCAGCGTTGGGGAAATCGCGCTTTTTCATGATATCCTTGACGGTGATCAGCCCACGCAGGTTAAAATCCTGGTCCACCAGCGGCAGCTTTTCGATGCGGTGCTCTTGCAGGATGTCGATGGCCTGTTCGAGGGTGGTGCCCACCGGCGCGGTGATCAGGTTTTCGTGCGTCATGAACGCCGTCACCGGCAGGCTGTAATCGGTGGCAAAACGGATATCGCGGTTGGTGAGAATACCCACCAACCGTTCGCCCTCGGTGATGGGTACACCCGAGATACGAAAGCGGCTCATCAGGGCCTCGGCTTCACCCAGCGTGGCCGTGGGCGGCAGCGTGATGGGATCGACGATCATGCCCGATTCGGAGCGTTTGACCTTGTCCACCTCGCGCGCCTGATCCTCAACCGTCAGGTTGCGGTGGACGATGCCAATTCCCCCTTCACGGGCCAGGGCAATGGCCAGCCGCGCCTCGGTCACGGTATCCATGGCCGCCGCGACCAGCGGGATGTTGAGTCGGATGGAAGGGGTAAGCTGGGAAGCCAGGTTCACCTCGGCCGGCAGCACGCTCGACTTGCCCGGCGCCAGCAGCACGTCGTCGAACGTCAGCGCCTCTGAGGAAAACTCTTGGGTGAGAGGCATAACACGACACCTCCAGCGGTAGTTGTGTGCACTGGCACAACATTATACCACACTCTCGGCGCATCTGCCAAACAGTTTTCCACGGTAACTGCTCACCCTCCCGCAGGCTCTTGTAGGGGCCCTGTCCCTGCTGCCGCAATTTGTCGATTCTCCAGCGTCCAGTTGGCTAATTTCAGCCTGCGGGAGGGTAGGCTGAGCAGTTACTTTCCACGAGAGATTTCCCCCACATTCCAGCCAGACAGTTTCTAATACAACGCTAACACTCCTCTAATGCCATTCTTACACAAAGGTGATATGATCACTACGAACCAAAACGTAAACAATGAACCCTTGTGAATCTGAGGAGGTTTTGAAATGCGGAGCGTCATTCGTTGGAGTCCTGCCCGAGACCTGGTGAGCCTGCGTGAGGCGATGGATCGGTTGGTCGAAGAGAGTTTTGTGCGGCCCAGTTGGGTCGGTGAGCGGACGAACCGCCTGCCTGTCGACGTTTACTCGACGCCGGAAGAAGTGGTCATCCTCGCTTCCGTGCCGGGCGTCAGCCCAGACGACGTCGATATCTCTATCGAAGGCGACAACCTGCACATCAAGGTCACCTACAAAGAAGCCCTCGAAAACGTCGAGTACATCTTTCAGGAACGTACTACCGGCACCTTCGAGCGCACGCTGACCCTCAACGTGCCGGTGCAGGCAGAAAAAGCCGAGGCCATTTTCGAGAACGGCCTGTTGACCCTCACCATTCCCAAAGCCGAAGAGATCAAACCCAAGGTCATCAAAGTCCAGGCCAGGTAACCACATCGACTGTCCGGCAAGGATCGGGCCAAAAGCCCGGTCCTTGCCGCCAGACAACACCCCCTGCGCTCGATCCGGAGAAAGCCATGCCTCTTTACGTTTATCGTTGCGAAACGTGTGGCGTCACCTTTGAGCAACGACAGGCCTTTGGCGACCCTCCTCTCACCCTCTGCCCTGAATGCCAGGGGCGCGTCCACCGTGTGCCCCAGCCCGTGGGAGTGACGTTCAAAGGCTCGGGCTTTTATATCACCGACAACCGCCCCACCAAAACATCCACCGACTGAGCCGACACACATTCGAGACTCTGCCTGTCATAGCCCCTCAAGAACAGCCTCCCCCGCTTGCGAAATTCCCCAGGCTATGCTAGACTATCTCACCATCCTCACGTGGAGAGACTGTATGACCCTGACCCACCTGGACGAGCAGGGGCACGCCCACATGGTCGATGTGGGCCACAAACCCATCAGCCAGCGCGAGGCAGTGGCGCGCGGCGAGGTGCACCTGAGCCTCGAAACGCTGCGCCTCATCGCCGCGGGTGGCATGGCCAAGGGTGATGTGCTGGCCGTGGCCCGCGTGGCTGGCATCATGGCCGCCAAACGCACCCACGAACTCGTGCCCCTGTGCCATCCCCTGCCTCTCACTTTTGTGGGCATCGACCTGGCCCTGCACGAGCGGGCCGAATCGGGTGTGGTGACGATTGAGGCCGTTGCCCGCACCAGCGCCCAGACCGGCGTCGAAATGGAAGCGCTCACCGCCGTCAGTGTCGCCGCCCTGACGATCTATGACATGTGCAAAGCCACCGACCGCACCATACGCATCACCGACATCCGGCTGGCGCGCAAGAGCGGCGGCAAGAGCGGCCAGATCGTGTTAGAGTAAACGAAACACCATGCGGCTCAGACAACTCCAACTCCAGGGCTACAAAACCTTTGCTGCCCAAACCGACCTGGCCTTCGAGGAAGGGATTACCGCCATCGTCGGGCCCAACGGCAGCGGCAAATCCAACATCGCCGATGCCATCCGCTGGGTGCTGGGTGAGCAGAGTTACAGCCTGCTGCGCGCCCGGCGCACCGAAGACATGATCTTTTCCGGCAGCGAGCGGCGCGCCCGCCAGGGCATGGCCCGCGCCAGCCTCACCCTGGACAACAGCAGCGGCTGGCTGCCTATCGAGTTCAGCGAAGTGACCATCGAGCGGCGCGCTTTTCGCTCCGGTGAAAACGAATATCTCCTCAACGGTAACCGCGTCCGCCTGCGCGATATCACCGAGCTTCTCGGCCAGAGCGGCCTGGGCCAGCGCACCTACACCTTTATCGGCCAGGGTCTGGTGGATCGTGCGCTCTCGCTGGGGCCGGCGGAACGGCGCGCCCTCTTTGAGGAAGCCTCTGGCATTGCCACCTACCAGGCCAAACGAGAGGAAGCCCTGCACCGGCTGGAGCAAACCCAACAAAACATTGTCCGCGTCAACGACATCATCAACGAGATCGCCCCCCGACTGCGCCACCTGGAGCGTCAGGCGGCCCGCGCCCAGGAGCACCAGGACATTTCGGCGCGCCTGGACGAGCTGCTGCGCACCTGGTACGGCCATCGCTGGCAGCAAGGGGTGCAGTCGCTGCGCCAGGCCCGCGCCGTGAGTCGCCACCGTCAGGAATCGCTGCGTGAGGTGCAAACCGAACTGGACACCCTGAATCAGAGCATGATCCGGCTGCGCGCGCGTCAGGCCGAATTACGCGCCGAATTGAGCCACTGGCACCGCCAGAGCAGCGACCATCACACGCGGGCCGAAGCCCTGCAGCGAGAGGTGGCCGTGAGCAGAGAGCGCGCCCGCTTGCTGAGCATCCAACACGACGAGCTCCAGGCCGAACTGCCGCCCCTGCAAATTCACCGTCAGGAGCAGGCCGCCCGCGTGGAAGCGGCCCGCACCGAGCTGGCCCACCTGCGGCAAAAGGTGGCCGAGCACCAGCAGGCAGCCGACGACGTCCGGCGGCGGCTGAATGCCCTGCAGCACCAGCGACAGGCGCATCTGGCCTCCCTCACCGCCGCCCGAGACCGGGCCTTTGGCCAGGCCACCGAACTGGCCGATCGGGACAACCGCCGCGCCCAGATCGAGGCCCGGCGAGCGCAGATCGTCGAGGAGCAACACCAACAGCAGCAAAAACTGAGCCGCCTGCGAGACGCTCTGGCAACTGCCGAAGCCGCTCAGAGGAATCTACAAACCCAGATCGAGGGCCTGCAGGGGCAGCTTGCTGCGCTCCAGGATCGGCGTGCAGAAAGGGAAACCCGACTCGCCGCCGCCGAATCGGAGCGGCAAACGATCCAGGCCAGGCTGGCAGCCCTGCGCCAGCGAGAGGCGCATCTCCAGGAACGCCAGGCCGTGCTGGCCCGCATGCGTGAAGAAGGCGAAGGGTTCTTTGGCGGCGTGCGCAGCGTGCTGCAGGCGGCCCGCCAGGACAGCGGCTCTGGCCTGAGAGGCATCGTCGGCGCACTGGCCGGCCTGATCGATGTGCCCGCCGGCCTGGAACGGGCCATGGAGGCCGCCCTGGGCTCACGGCTGCAAAACATCGTCGTCGAAAGATGGGACGATGCCGTGGCGGCCATTGCCCACCTCAAAAAATCTCAGGCCGGAGAAGCCACCTTTCTGCCGCTGGATATCCTGCGCGTGGGCCAGCCGCTGCAACTGGGCGCTCTGGCCAACCTGTCTGGCATCGTCGGGCTGGCCAGCGAGCTGGTGACCTTTGAGTCCCACCTGCGGCCCGCCGTCGAGCTGGCCCTGGGGCAGACGCTGGTGGTCGAGGACATGGCCGCCGCCCGCCGCGCCTTTGACCGCCTGAGTGGCGGGTTTCGTATCGTCACCCGCGCCGGCGAGGTGCTGCGCTCCGATGGCGCCGTCACTGGCGGCACACGCCGCGCGGCCCGAGACGGCAGCCTGCTGGCCCGAGAGCGCGAATGGCGCGATTTACCGGCCCAACTGGCCGCCCTGAATCAACAGATCGCTGACCTCGATGGCCACCTGGCTGCGATTGCCCGGCAGAGCCTGGCCCTGACAGATCAACTCTCAGAGATGCAGCAACAGGCCGATGCACTCGCCGCGCAGCAGATGGCCCTGAACCAGGCGCTGGTGGAGCAAGACCGTGAGGCCAGCCGGCTGGCTCAAGAGATCGGCTGGTTGGAGGGCCTGTCGAGCCAACTGGCCGCTGAGGCCGGCGACCTCCAGGAGCACGAGCGCCGCCTGCTGGCCGATCGGGAGAAATTGTTGCAGGAGCAGGCGCACACCCAGCAGCAGATTCTCAGCCTGGAACGAGAGCTACAAAACCTGTCCATCGAGCATACTCTGGCCGATCTGAACCGCCTACAAACTGCTCTGGCGGTGGCGCAACAGGCGTCAGACAGCCAACAAACCATCCTGAACAGCCACCTCCACACACTGGCCCGGTTGGACGAACAGATGCAGTCCAGGCAAAGCCGCAGCGCGTCGCTGGCGCAGCAGGTGGATCGGGTCTCGGAGCAGGTGGCGATAGCGACGGCTCAACTGCAAGCCATCTCGGAAGAACTGTCGGCCGTGCAGGCTCGCATCGCGCCCGCCGAGCGCGAGATCGCCGGGCTGGATGCCCGCCGGAGCGAGCTGGAGACCCAGGAAGACGAACAGCGGCTACGGCTGCGGCAACACGAGACACGATACAACCAGGCCATGCTCGAAGTGACCCGTCGCGAGGAAGAGATGGCGGCTCTCAAACGCCAGATCGAGGACGACCTGGGCCTGATCATCGAGGTGGAAGTGGATGAAAGCCCACGCAGCCAGCCGCCCCTGCCCTTGCGACCCATCGTCTCCACGCTACCCACTGTCGAGGAATTGCCGGAAGGGCTGGAAGAAGAGATGCGCCATCTGCGGGCCCGCCTGCGCCAGTTGGGATCGGTGAACCCCAATGCACCTCAAGAATACACGGAACAACTGGAGCGGCGTGATTTTCTGGTGAGCCAGGCGCAAGACCTGCAACAGGCCGCTGCCCACCTGCGCGAAGTGATCGCCGAACTGGATGGCTTGATGGAAAAAGCCTTCCGCGCCACCTTTGAAACCGTGGCCGAGGCTTTTACCGGCTATTTCAGTCGGTTGTTTGGCGGCGGCACCGCCCGGCTGGTGCTGACCGACCCGGAAAAGCTGATGGAAAGCGGCGTCGAGATCATCGCCCGGCCGCCGGGTAAACGGGCCCAGACACTGGCCCTGCTCTCTGGCGGTGAGCGCGCCCTGACCGCCACGGCGCTGATCTTTGCCTTCCTCAAGACCAACCCGCCGCCGTTCTCCATCCTCGACGAGGTCGATGCCATGCTCGACGAGGCCAACGTGGGACGTTTCGTGGAGTTGCTTCAGGAGCAGGCGCAACTCAACCAGTTCATCGTCATCACTCACAACCGCGTGACGATGAAGGCGGCCAACACCCTCTACGGCGTCACCATGGGCGACGACAGCGTCTCGCGCGTCTATTCCAAAAAGCTGGACGATCTGTAAACGGGCCCAGGTCGGACGGCTGTCCTAACGAGGTATCAGAGCCTCGACCCGCCGATCCAGTGTCGACCGGGCCTGGCTCAAACGCGCCAGTTCACCCGCCAGCCACTCCCGATCCACTTGCAGCGACCTGTCGGCTCCATCCAGCCAGGCGTGCACCGTGGCCGGAGCGGGGCCGCCGGGCTGGGAGCGCACAGCCACAAAATGGACCGCATCCAGCGCCTGCTGCACCCTGACCTCCGGCAGGCTCAACGGTCGACCGATAACCGCCTCGGCAGCCTCGTCGAGCAGACCACTCGTGACCTCTCCAGGTTGCAAACCCCGCGCCATCGCCAGTTTGACCAGTCGTGCGACGACGCCGTGCGCCGTGCGGAAGGGCAAACCGGCATCGCGAACCAGCGTATCGGCCAGCTCGGTGGCGGTGGTAAAACCCACCGCAGCGCGCGCCGCCAGATGCTCCCGGTTCACGTCCAACGTTTCGAAAACAGCCGCGTACAGCGCCAGGATGCCGCAGGCGGTTTCGCAGGCGCCAAACAGCGACGGGTGGATCTCGTCCTCGATGTCTTGGGTATCGCCGTAGGGCACGTTGTGGGCCATGGTCAGCACGGCGTTGGCCTGACCGATGAGCCGTCCCAGGCGCGCCCGCAGATGCTCCAGCACCACCGGATTACGCTTCTGAGGCATGATGGAGCTGATCTGGATGAAACTATCGTGGATGCGGATGGCTGCCGCCTCCTGTGTGGCCCAGAAGAGCAGGTCACGGGTAACGCGGGAAAGGCTCAGCGCCATCGTCGTCAGGGCGCTCATGGCCTCGGTCATGTAATCGGCGGCAGCGATGGCATCGTGGCTGTTTTCGATCAGGCCATCGAAACCGAGCAAGCCGGCCGTGCGGGCGGCATCGATGGAAAAGCCGGTGGTGGTAAAAGCCGCCGCGCCCAGCGGGCTGCGATTGGTGGTGGCACAAGCCGCGTGCAGCCGCGCTGCATCTCGGGCCAAAAAGGCGAGAACGGCAGCGGCATAGTGGGCCAGGGTGGTCGGCTGGGCGGGCTGGGTGTGGGTATAACCCGGCATGACCGTCTCCACGTGCTGCCGGGCAAAGCCCAACAGCGCCGTTCGCAGGCCGTGCAGACAGCCCAGCACCTGGAGTAGCTGCTCTCGGAGAGCCATGCGGGCCAGAGCCGCGCCCAGATCGTTGCGGCTGCGGGCGATCTGCAAGTTGCCACCCACCTCTGGCCCGGCGAGGGCCACCAGTCGATTCTCCACCGAGAAAAAGAGGTCCTCGACACCCGCTTCGTAGCGGCGGGCGCTGACCCCTTCGGCCTCCACTGCCAGCAGCGCGCGGAGCAGTGCGCCGCCATCTGGTGCGCTCAAGATGCCCCGTTCGATGAGCATCACCACGTGAGCCTTGTTGGCCGCCATCATCAGCGGGAACAGGTGGTGCTGCGCTTCTACGAACGATGGCTTGAGAACGTGTTCGGCGTACAGGGGATGGGGAAAGTCGACATGGGAATCGGTCATGGGGCAAGCTCTCCTTCGTAAGGGAACGGCAGGCCGGAAGGCAAAAGAGGTCTCAACCTCCCACCTGGCCTATCCCTTCAAGCCTGTCAGGGCAATACCATCGATGATCTGGCGCTGGAAAAAGGCAAAGACCGTCAACAGCGGCACCACCGAGAGGGTGTTGGCGGTCATGATCAGGTGCCAATCGGTGCTGGCTTCGCCGGAAAAATAACCCAGGCCCACCGGCAGGGTGAGCATCTCTCGGGCGCTGGAGACGATGAGCGGCCAGACGTAGGCGTTCCAATTGCCCAAAAAGTTAAAGATCAGCAGCGCCGCCAACGCCGGTTTGACCAGCGGCAACGCCACGCGCCAGTAGAGGCCAAATTCAGCGACGCCATCGATGCGACCGGCGTCGATCAGGTCGTTGGGCACGCCAGACATGAACTGGCGCATCAAAAAGATGCCGCTGGCCGTGATAACGCCGGGAAAGATGATGCCCCAGTAGGTATCGGCCCAGTGAAAATTGACTGACATGATGTACCAGGGAATGATCAACATCTCGGTGGGCACCATCAACGTGCTCAAGATGAGCACAAAGAGCAGGTTCTTGCCGGGGAATTCGTACTTGGCCAGGGTGTAACCCACCAGTGAGTCGAAAAAGACCACGCTGACCGTGCTGAGCACGGCGCAGATCAAACTGTTGAGATACCAACGCGGAAAGAGCGTTTTGAGCAGCACTTCCTGATAGTTGCCCCAGGTGGCGGCCTGAGGAAAAAAGTTGCCCATATAGATCTCGGAGGCCGGCTTGAAAGAGGTGGCGATCATCCAGGCAAAAGGCACTACCATGGTCACCCCGCCCAGGATGAGGAAAAAATAGCTCAGCCCCTGGACGATGGTATCCGATCTTTTCCGACCCAGACCGTATTCCTGACCGGCCTCGCTCTGTGCACCGATAGCCATCGCTCGCCTCCTAGTATTCCACCCGCCGCGTCAACAGGCGCATCTGCACCACCGTGATGAGCAAAATGATCAGGAACAGCACCACCATGAGGGCGGCAGCCGAACCCATCTTGTAACGGCCAAAGGCTTCACGGTACATGTGCAGCACCACCGTGACGGTGCTGTTCAGCGGGCCGCCATCACCCTGCCGGGTCATGTTGATGACTTCGGTGAACATGCGCAAAAAGCTGATGGTTTGTAGCACCGCCAGGTAAACGATGGTCGGGTTGAGCAGCGGCAATGTGACGTGACGGAAAAGCTGCACGCGATTGGCGCCGTCGATGCGGGCAGCTTCATAATAGACATCGGGTATCTGCTTCAGCCCGGCCAGAAAGATGATGATGACAAAGCCCAACCCTTGCCAGATGGTCACTGCGGTGATAGAAGCCAGCGATTGTTTAGGATCCAGCAGGAATTTCTGCTCCGGCAGGCCCAAGAAAGTCAACAGCAGGTTGATGGGGCCAAACCGTGGCTGGTACATCCAGCGCCACACCCAGGAGATGGCCACCGTCGACGTGACAAAGGGGATAAAATAGATGGCCCGGAAAAGACCAATGAAGCGGTGGATGTTGTTCAACATCATGGCGAAGGCCAGGCCGATGACCAGTTGCAGCGGCATGCCCAGGACGACATAGGCAAACGTATTTTGAAAGGCGTGGCGCACCACCGACTTGGGGTTCTGAAAATCCTGCCATATCCTTTCAAAGTTCTCCAGGCCGACAAACGGTTTCTCCGGCGAAAGAATGTTCCATTCGCGCACGCTGACATTAAAGGAAAACAGCGTCGGGCCGATGCGAACAAAGAGAAAGAAAAAGAGCGGCGCCAGGATAAAAAGATAGGCCCAAAGCTGCTGGCGACGCCGCAAGCTGAGGTTTTTGAACATGCTGACGCTCCTCCCTTCAACCCGTTGCAGAGAGGGGCGAGCGGTTGGCTCGCCCCTCCCGTAACTACAAAGGGGTGTTAGTGCGTGGCCCAAAATTCGTCGAACTGAGCCTGCACTTTTTCCACGGCCTCGTCGAGCGCGGCGCGTGGGTCTTCGCCGGCCAGCCGCACGGCATCGTAGGCATCGATGAGCGCCTGGCGGTCGTCGCTCTCGTTGACAAAGAAGGTGGCGTAGGCGTAGGGCAGTTGCTCGGCAAAGGGGCCAAGGTACGGATCGGCCAGCAGTTCAGGGTCGGTGGCCGCTGCCAGGCGCGCCGGCAGCTCGCCCACTTTGTCGACCCACAGGGCCATGGCTTCGTCGGTGGTGATGAACTGCAGGAACTTGACCGCCGCTGCCATGCGCTCGGGATCGGCGGCGGCTTTTTGGGTCAGGCCATGGGTCCAGAAGGAGCCAAAGGTAGCCTTGATGCCGGTAGGTCCAACGGGCATGGGCGCCACACCATAGTTCAGGTCGGGCGCGTTCACGTCGATGGAGCCCAGCCGGAACGAGCCGTCGATGTGCAGCGCCAGCTTGCCCTGATAAAAAGCCTGAGTAGCGCCGTCGAACAGATCGTTGGTGCCGGTTTTGTACTCGTTCTCGAACTTGAGCAGCCACTCCCAGGCCTCGTAGCCGCCCTCGGAGGCGTTCCACAGGATCTGTTTGTAATCGTCGCTCTGCGGTTGCTGGCCGAACTGGCGGGTGAGGATCTCGCGGAACCAGTGGTGGGCCTGGCCGTCCATCTCGACGGCATAACCCATGATCTCGTACTGGCCGTTGGCATCGAGCACGGTGAGTTTTTGGGCGTAATCCACGAATTCGTCCAGCGTGGTGGGCGGCTTTTCAGGGTCCAGGCCAGCAGCCACAAAGAGATCTTTGTTCCAAAAGAGGGCCAGCGTACGCACGGCGGTGGGGATGGCCCAGTACTTGCCCTGGAACTTGCCCGCCTGCACCAGCGGCGAGAACTCGCTCTCGATCACCGACGGCGGAAAGGCATCCTCTGGCAGGGGCACCAGATAGCCCGAATCGACCCACAGCGGCAGCCAGCCGTAGTAGAGGGTGGCTACGTCGGGGCCGACGCCGGCCGGCACCGAAGCCGCGATCTTGTCGCCGTAATCGGCGTAGGGAAAGTTGGTGTGGATGACGTGGATGCCCGGGTTTTCAGCCTCGAACTGCTGGATGAGGCGGTTCATGGCGTCCACGCGGGCGTCAAAAAAGTACTGCCAGTATTCGATGGTGATCTCGCCGCTTTCGACAGGCACCTCTTCCTTGACGACCACCGTCTCCTTGACCACTTTTTCGACTTCTTTGGTCACCACCTTTTCCACGACCTGTGGTGTGCCTTCGACGACGACGGTTTCTTTGATAACCTGGGTGACCACTTTTTCGATGACCTCAGGCGTCGGCGTCGCACAGGCAGAGAGCATCAGGCTGGCAGCGACCAGCAAGCCGAGAACTGTCATCAGATTCTTTTTGGAAAACATCTCTCACTCCTTTTCTGATTGTCGTGAACGGCAAAAGAATGACGAACCCAGAACCTCGAAATGGCACCACCTCCTCGTATAATATGTTCGTAGCCAGGCACGTAACGGCGTGGAGTGCCGTAAGACGCCACTCCGCTCTGCCGTAAGACGCCACTCCGCTCTGCTGCGTGGCTCACTACGAACCTCGCTTTCAGATCGGGCGGATCAGGCCTCCAACTTGAGCAGACGAGCCGCATTATCGGCCAGGATTTTTTGCATCACCTCGTGACTCGCGCCCAGATACATCAGATCGCGTATCTGATCTTGCAGATAACGCACGGCAAAACCTCGCGGAAACCAGCTGGAATCGGTGCCGAAAATGATGCGATCGGGGCCAATGGTCTCCAGGTATTTACGATACAGTCGCTGCACCGTCCACTCTTCCGGCATCCAGCGGATCCACTGATTGGAGCCGGAGGTGTCCACGTAGACGTTGCGGCAGGCCCAGCAGAGCTGGAGCGTATCAAAAATATAGGTGCAGCCAAAGTGAGGCACCACAAAGTTGACATCGGGGAAGGCTTTGGCCACGTTGTGCAGCTTGAGCGGGTTCATGTTGGCATGGTGAGCGATGCCCCCACCGCCGCCCATGATGCCAAAATGGATCAACACCGGAATCTCGTGTTGCGCCGCCACCTCCCACACCGGAAAGGCGGCCTCGTCGTCAATATCGCGATCCAGCGCCGGCGCCAGCACCTTGTAACCCCTCATGCCCAGCCCGGTCACGGCGCGCTCCAGTTCTTCCGCGGCGTTTTCCTCGAAAGGCTCGTGATGGGCAAAGCCGATGAATTTATCCGGGTAAAGGCTCACCAGATGGCTCAGGTGATCGTTGCCGCCGCCGGTGACAAAGACCACCCTATCCAGCCCGTAGCGCGCCGCCTCGGCCGCCCAGCGGGCCGCCTGCTCCTCGTCGGGCGGCGATTCGGCCTCTGGAGCCGGGAAATCCCAGGCCTGGCGCCACTCCTCGTTGTAAGCCCGCGCCTGTTGACGCAGCAACGCCGCGCGGCGCTCGCCCAGCTTTTCCCGCAACTGCTGCCCCCGATCCGCGCGCCCCAACCAGGGTTGTTTGGTGGGAAAATGAATATGAAAGTCGATCACTCGGAAATCCTGGTACACCCTGCGTCCTTTCTGATGCCAACCAACGGTTTGTCTCACGGTCTTTCCGGGATGCGCCAATCTACCTCACTGACCTGGCGCAACACCAGAGCAAAAGCACCTTTGACCACCGCATCTTTGCCCAGCGCCGAAGCGACCAGCCGCGGCACCTGCGGCACCACGCCATCTACCTTTTGCCGGATGCCATCCAACAGCATGTCTGCCGAACGGGCCACCCCGCCGCCGATGACGATGACCTCTGGGTTGAGCACACAGGCGACGTTTGCCACCGCCAGGGCCAGGTAACGAACGGTTTCATCCACCACCTCGCCTGCCACTGGATCACCCTCACGCGCGGCATCGAACACCGCCTCGGCGGTGAGAGCCGTGGCATCGTCGCCCAGCAGGCTGGCAAGAATCGTCTTCCGATCCGTCTCGATGCGTGTCCTGGCGCGGACCGCAATACCGCTGCCGCTGGCCAGCGTCTCCAGACAGCCAAACTGATCGTAACGCCGCTCCAGGCTGTCCACATCCACCACCATGTAACCCACCTCACCGGCAGCATGACCGGCCCCACGGTACAGCTTGCCACCCAGGATCACACCAGATCCGATGCCCGTGCCGATAAAGATAGCCACCAGATCGTCTACACCCTGCGCTGCGCCGCACCAATGCTCACCCAGCGCCGCCAGGTTGACGTCGTTCTCCACGAACACGGGCAGCCCCAGAGCATGCTCCATGATCTGCTTGAGCGGCAGGTCGCGCCAGCCCAGGGCCGGCGCCCAGGTGACGATGCCTTCCTCGCTCAGCGTCACCGCCGGCGCGCCCACCCCCACTCCCCACAGCCGCGAGGGGTCCGGGCACTGCCGGATCAAATCTTGCGCCAGATCGATGAGCCGCTGCAGGCTGCCATCGCCCACCTCGCCGGTGGCCGATCTCGACGAGCCGCAACAGCGAGCCACGATCTCACCGTCCAGGGTGGCCAGTCCACCCACGATGTTGGTGCCGCCCAGGTCCACGCCGATGAGATAACCCGCCTCGGGGTTGCACTTTAGGGCAATCGATCGCCGTCCGCCCCGATGTGTGCTGTGTCCACGCTCGTTGCCCTCGATCACCAGCTCCTGGGCCATCAGCTCGTCCACCAGACGGGAGACAGTGGAGGGGTTCAGACCAAGCGCCCGGGCAATTTCGACACGCGAGATAGCGCCCTGTTCGCGGATGAGCTTGAGGATGGCAGAGCGGTTCTGATGCTTCACCGCTTCGGTGCTGGTGGGCCGGGTCATGGAGGCTCTCCCTGGTAAAAAAAATGCGTCTGACTTGCCTCAGGGATCCTCGTTTGTTTACAGTCCGGAGAATCATAGACAACGTTCAGACGCACAGGTTAATTGCTTGCTGCAAGAAACTAACGATAGTATACCACAGCTCGCCACCTTTGTCAAGGATTTTTCGTAATTGCTCAGCCTACCCTCCCGCAGGCTGGAAAACCGATTGAAATCGTTTGCCGGCTTGGATACTTGGGCCGATTTCTACTCGAAACCATTTCCAAGCCTGCGGGAGGCCGAGCAGTTACGGATTTTTCAGGTTAACGGCAACTTGACGGTGAATTTGGTGCCCACGCCCACCACACTTTCCGCAACGATCTCTCCGCCGTGGGCGATGACGATCTCTCGGGCGATGGCCAAACCCAGTCCAGTCCCACCTTTTTTACGCGCCCGCGATTTATCCACCTGGTAAAAACGCTCGAAAATACGCATCAGTTCTTCGGCAGGGATACCTGGGCCAGTGTCGATCACACTCACCGCCGCCAGCGAGCCTGGCACAGCCTGCGCCACCACACTCACCCGCCCTTCCGGCGGCGTGTGTTTGATAGCATTATCCAGCAGGATGATAAACACCTGGGCCAGCCGGTCGCCGTCGCCGCTTACACGCCCCTGCACCGGCAAATGGGTCAGGTCGCTGTGCAGCGTCACCCGGCCCTGCGATGCTTGAGGGCTGAGCTTTTCCACACAACCCTGGAGTAACGCCTCCAGAGCCACCGGCTCGCGGGCCATCACGATCTGTCCGGCCTCGATTCTGGCTAAATCCAACAACTGCTCCACCATACGAGCCATGCGTCCGGCCTCATCATAGATGACACCCACCGCCTGCCGTATCGCATCGGCATCATCTGCGGTGCCGTCGAGGATGGCCTGGGAAAAGCCCTGGATAGAGGTCAATGGCGTTTTGAGCTCGTGGGAGACATTGGCCACGAAATCGCGTTGCGCCTGCTGTGAAACCCTGACCGCGCGAGCCATGGTGTTGAAACTGGCCGCCAGACGGCGCACCTCATCGGGTGAGGTGATGTCCAGATGCAGATCGTAATTACCTTGGGCCAGCTCTTCGGCGGCAAGAGCCACTCGCTGCAGCGGCCGGGCGATAGAACGGGCGATGACCAACGCCAGCAACACCGAAACTGCAAAAGCCAGCAGCCCCACCCGCAAACCCAGACCGACCAGCGCGTTACGCTCGCCCCGTATGGCCGGCTGACGCAGCACCTGATACCACGGTCGCAGCTGTGAGACTGTTGCCAGAACCAACTGTTTGGGATCGCTGTCGTTCAGTGGAACCGCCGCGTACAGGTATTCTTGCCCATCGGGCAAGATCGTAACACCCGAAGCCTCCCCTCCAGGAGACACAGCCGCACCCTCTGGCGAGACATCCAACTGCTGGCCCACCCACTGCCCCGCCGAATCGGCGACGACCTGGCGGCGACTATCGACGAAAATGAGCCGATCGAGCAACGATGATCCCTGGCGTTTCTGCCGTTGATCCACGCGCTCCAGGACGCTCTGTGGCGTCTCGCCCCGTTCCAGCAGAGCCGAGACATAAGGCTGAAGTGTGGTCAGGCCGCTTTCCAGGCGAGGCAGGAGCAGCTTCTCCTGCACCGAGCGGCTCACACCCACCAGGACAGCCACTATCAGCACCAGCAAACAGACCAGGATCACCACTATGTAGGAGACAATCAATCGACTGCCCAAACTGCTCAACATGGCAAACTCTCCCCGATCAGTCGACCAGCTTGTAACCCACGCCCCACACCGTTTCGATCTCGACCTGACTGCCGGACAGCTTTTCGCGCAAGTGGGCGATGTGCACGTCCACCGTGCGGGTCTGACCGTAAAAGTCAAAACCCCACACCAGATCCAGCAGCTTTTCACGGCTGAGCACCCTGCCTTTGTGTTCGACGAGCGCCAGCAGCAGATCGAACTCTCTGGCTCGCAGCGACAACGCTTCACCAGCCAGCACGGCCTCGCGGCGCGCCGGGTTTACGGTCAGGTCACCGGCGTGGAGTGTCTCGGTGGCCGCTTCGCTGCGTGTGCTGCGGCGTAGCACAGCTCGCACCCGCGCCACCAGCTCACGCGGATTGAAGGGTTTGGTCAGATAATCGTCGGCGCCCAACTCTAAACCGACGATCTTGTCCACGTCGTCGTCGCGGGCAGTGAGCATGATGACAGGCAGATCGGAACCGGCCCGCACCCGACGGCACACCTCCCAACCATCCACCTGGGGCAACATCAGGTCTAACACCACCAGATCCGGCTGAAGCGTTGCCACCTTTTGCAGGGCTTCAGCGCCGTCGGCGGCGCTCTCCACCCGGTAGCCCTCTTTTTCCAGGTACATTCTGGCCAGAGCCACGATGTTGGCCTCGTCATCCACCACCAGGATGGTCTCGTGTGGCATCGATTACCCCTCTCGCGTCCGATGCAGCCCGCCGCTGGCGGATCACCTCGTAAACCAGAGCCGCCGCCGCCGCCGATGCGTTGAGTGAACTGGCCCGCCCGACCATCGGCAGGCGAACCAGCACATCGGCTCTGGCGCGGGCAGACGGTGGTAAACCACGCTGCTCGCTGCCAATGAGCAGCGCCAGCGGTCGATCATAGTCCACATCGAAATGAACCAACGAACCGTGGGCCGACGTGCCGACGACACACAGCGGCAGACCTGCCCGTCGAACGCCATCGCACCAGGCCCAGAGCTCATCCGCCTCGGCCAGTCGCACGATGGGCAAAGCGAAAAGAGAGCCCATCGTCGCCCGCACCGTCTGCGGGTCGTAGAGATCCACCGAGGGCTCCACCACCACCACTCCCACCGCTCCGGTGGCATCGGCGGTGCGTACGATCGCGCCCAGGTTGCCCGGATCGCGCAGTTGAAAAGCCACCAGCAGCAACATATCGGCCGCCGGAGAAATAACCGACAGCGGCTGCTCTGGCATGTCGATCACGGCGGCGATGCCCTGAGGCTGGTTGCGCTCCGAGAGCTTGCGGAAAACATCGGCGGAAAGAGCCAGCCGCAGAGTGGGCGGCACCTGCTCCACCAGCGATCGCGCCCGCTCGCTGACCAACAAGTCGGGGGCGTAAACCAGCGTCTGTAACGGCGCCTTGCAGGCCAGCGCCTCTTCCACGATGCGGATGCCTTCGACGAAAAAACATCGCTCGCGTTGACGGTGTTTACGCAGGCGCAGCGCGCGCAGAAATTTGACTTTGGGGTTTTGGAAACTGCTGATGGCTGGCATCATCTGGATCGGCAACCACCCAGGTGCAAGGCGCTGATCGCCGCCCGAATGGCGTTTGCCAGCGTATTACACCTGGCGGCTGTGAGGAATGAGATCAACGGGCCGCCTGGCCGGGATAGACACGATCCTCCAGTTCGGCGAGATAATGCTCCACCTCTATGGCCGCCCGGCAGCCATCACCCACCGAAGTGGCGATCTGGCGATAGCGCCAGTCTTGCACGTCGCCGGCAGCATAAACACCCGGCACGTTGGTGTGCTTGTGCCCGTCGGTGACGATGTAACCCTGAGTATTGAGCGTCACCTGCCCGCCCAGAAACTCGGTATTGGGGGTGTGGCCGATGGCGACAAACACGCCCTGGGTGGGATGCAGGCGCTCCTCGCCGGTTTTGATGTTCCGCAGCCGCACGCCGGTCACACTCTCCTGCCCCACGATCTCGTCGACCACCGAATCCCAGACATAAGTGATCTTGTCGTTGCGCAGGGCGCGATCTTGCATGTAACGCTCGGCGCGCAGTTGATCCCGTCGATGCACCTGATAAACCCTGGAGGCAAACCGGGTCAGGAAAAGCGCCTCTTCCACGGCGGCGTCGCCGCCGCCCACGATGACGATCTCTTTATCACGGTAAAAGAAACCATCGCAGGTGGCACAATAGGACACACCGCGCCCGCTAAACTCTTCTTCGCCTGGCACATCGAGTTTACGCGGCGACGAGCCGGTGGCGATGATCAGACTGTGCGCCTCGTACCGGCCGCCATAAGCCGTCACCTGGAAGGGTCTCACGGCGAGATCCACCCCGGTAACCGTATCCCACTCCAGGCGCGCGCCAAAGCGCTCGGCCTGCTTTTGAAACAGATCACCCAGCTCGGGGCCGGTCAGACCCTCCGGGAAGCCGGGGTAGTTTTCGATCTCGGAAGAAATGGCTACCTGGCCGCCCATTGCCTGACCCACAAAGACCAGGGGATTCAACTGGGCGCGAGCAGTGTACACGGCAGCCGTCAGGCCTGCCGGGCCACTGCCGATGATGATCACTTTTTCAGTCATGTCGCTCCTTTCGCGGCGCTCCAAACCGCGCTGTCTGTCTTTAGCCTCGCTCAGGGCATCTCTGGGCGAGTGATTCAGATTTTACTCTCTTTTGACGCCGTTGGCAAGTTCAATATTACCCGATCCGGTTAACGCCGATTGCCGCAGATGCTACACGCTTTTTTCATCTGCGTCCAGAAAGATTGGTCAGTCAATCAGGCCGTGGGGCTGTATTTTCCTGCCAAACGTGCAACGATTTGATCGTCAAGATACTATCGTTAGCGTTTTTTGGCCTCTGATGGTATAATGGAGACCCACATGACACAGTTCAACATCCAGAATGGATGATTGTGTGGAGGATAAGGCAATGTCAGGACATTCCAAGTGGTCTACCATCAAACGTAAAAAAGCGGCTACCGACGCCAAGAGAGGCAAAATCTTTACCAAAATCGGGCGCGAGCTGGCCATCGCTGCGCGTGAAGGCGGGGCTGACCCCGAAGGCAACATCCGGTTGCGCCTGATCGTCGAAAAAGCCCGAGCGGCCAACATGCCCAAGGACAACATCGAGCGGGCCATCCGGCGGGGCGCCGGCCTGGAAAAGGGTGACACCCTGGAAGAGGTCACCTACGAGGGATACGGCCCTCACGGTGTGGCTTTTCTGGTGCAGGTGCTCACCGACAATCGAAATCGGGCAGTGGCAGACGTGCGGCGAGATTTCAATCGTTACGGCGGCAGCATGGGCGAGGCTGGCTGTGTGGCCTGGCAGTTCGAGACCAAAGGCTACATCTCGGTCGATGCGGAACAGGTCAATCCCAACGCCATCTTTGAGATCGCAGTGGAGGCCGGCGCCGAGGACGTGGTTTTCGGCAACGAGACGATCGAAATCTATACCGATCCCAGCGAGTTGCACATAGTACGAGACGCCCTGGCAGAGCACGAGGTGGCCATCGAGTCGGCGGAGCTTGTGCAGGTTCCCAAGACCAGCATGGCGCTGGATGAAAAGAGCACGCTGGCCAACATGCACCTCATCGACGCCCTGGAAGAGTTGGACGACGTGCAGCACGTGTTCTCCAACCTGGAGATCAGCGACGAGATCATGGCCATCTATGAGGAAGAAGAGTGACCACCGTTCTCGGCATCGACCCCGGCACGGCCATCACCGGCTGGGGAGTGGTGCGCGAGGATGCCGCCGGCCAGACGCACATAGTCGATTATGGCACCATCCAGACACCCGCCTCGGCGCCGCTGGCGCAGCGGCTGCGCCAGATTTTCCAGGGGGTGAGTGATCTCGTCACACGCTTCCAACCGCAGACAGTGGTGGTGGAAGAGGTCTTTTTCAGCCGCAACGTCCGCACGGCCATGTCGGTGGGCCAGGCGCGAGGGGTGGTGCTGCTGGCGGCGGCCCTGGCCGACAGGCCGGTGGTCGAGTACACGCCTTTGCAGGTCAAACAGGCCATCTCTGGCTACGGCAAGGCCGACAAAGCCCAGGTGCAACAGATGACAGCCCTGTTGCTGGGGCTGGAAACCATTCCCACGCCCGACGATGCCGCCGATGCCATCGCCGTGGCCGTGTGTCATTTGCACTCGGCTCACCTTCAGAATCTACTCGCAGAACAAACCACAGCGGAGGCTTGAGCATGATAACCACGCTCAAGGGACGGGTTTCTGCCATCGGCAAAAATTACCTGGTTCTGGAGGTGGGCGGCGTGGGTTTTCTGGTACACGCGCCCCAAAGCCTGTTGGGCGCCGAACGGCTGGGCCACACACTCGAGGTGCACACCCACCTGCGGGTCCGAGAAAACGAGCTGGCGTTGTATGGATTCGCCGCCGAGGACGAACTGGCTCTCTTTGAGCTGTTACTGACCGTGGAGCGGGTGGGGCCGCGGGTGGCCGTGGCGCTGCTCTCGGCCTTTTCACCGCAGAGCTTGCAAGCGGCCATCGTTCAGGGCAACATCGACGCGCTTTCTCGGGTGCCCGGCGTAGGATCCAAGACGGCGAGTAAAATCGCTTTCGACCTCAAAGACAAGGTGCGAGCAGCAGCCGGCCTGGCCACCGTGCCGGCCCTCACCGATGCCGACGTCGAGGTCATTCAGGCCCTCACAGCCCTGGGCTACAGCGTGGTGGAGGCCCAGACGGCATTACAATCGCTGCCGTCAAACGATCTGTCTTTGGAAGAAAAAATTCGCCTGGCGCTGGCCTATTTTGCTTCGTGAGCGCGGCCAGACCGCGCAGCGCGCCAGGGCTTTTTGTCGGCTTGGGGGGAGTCGAGAGGGAAAACCGTTGGCAGCGTCCGATGGGACGCGGGCCGTTCTCGTTCCCGATTGTAAGGCATGGCATGATCAGAACAACCTCAGCGGCCAGAATCCTGGTGGTCGACGACGAACCCGGTACGCGCGACAACCTGCGCATCCACCTCACCCGGCAGGGATACCAGGTGACCACGGCCATCAACGGCAAAGCAGCGGCTCAGGCGCTCTCTCAGGCCCCGTTCGACCTGGTCATCACCGATCTGGTGATGCCGGGCGGCGATGGTTATGCCGTCATGGATCACATCGACCAGCACGGCCTGGACACCATCGTCATCTTGATCACCGGTTATGGCTCTATGGGCTCGGCTATCCAGGCCATGCGCCGGGGTGCGATGGATTACATCCAAAAGCCCTTTGAGTTGGAATTACTCAACCTGGCCGTGGAGCGCGCCCTGGAGCGACAGCGTCTGACGCGCGAGCTGGATAAACGCATCGAGCAGCTTGGCGCACTGGCCGAAATCACTCAAGCCATCACCTCAAACCTGGACATCGAACAGGTTTACCAGACCCTGGCCCGCGAGGCCGGGCGGGTGGTGAGCTTTGACCACATGGTGCTCTCGCTGCTCACCCCTGACGGACAGCGCTTGCATCGGCAGCAACTGGTGGCCGGGCAAACATCCCCCCAGGATGAATCCGAATTGTTGGCCATTGCCGACACGGCAGAAGGATGGGTCATCGAGCGTCGACAGGCGTTCTTGTCGGCCGGCGCCACCCCGGAAAAAACTCCCTGGCAATGGGGCGATTTGAAATCACCGCACGTCTGCTCGGTCATCGTTGCGCCGCTCATCGCCCAGGAAAAGGTCATCGGCACGCTTTCTATTGGCCACCGCCAGCCAGATGTTTACTCTGGCAACGACCTGGCCATCATCGAGCACATGGCCGGGCAGTTGGCCATTGCCATCGAGAATGCCCGGCTGGTGCGGGAAACGCGCCTTCAACTGGAAACACTGCAACACACCCAGACCGAGTTGATCCGCACGGCGCGGCTGGCGGCGGTGGGCGAACTGGCCCGCGGCCTGGCCCACGAATTGAACAATCCCCTGTCGATCGTTCTGGGCATGGCCCAATATCTACAAACGCAAGTCGACCTGCCACCCAAAGCCAGCGCCGACCTGACCAAGATCGTCGATAGCGCGCTGCGTATGGCCGACCTGGTGCGCAATTTTGCCGAGTTTGCCCGACCAGCCTCAGGCGGTCCACACATGGTAGATATTAACGCCGCAGCGCAACAAGCTCTCACGCTGATGCACAGCCGGCTGAGTAAAAACAATATCACCGTCGAGACAGCGCTGGCCTCGCCGCCGCCTTTTGTCACCGGTTACGGCCACCAGATCGAACAGGTGCTGATCAACCTGCTGCTCAACGCCGATGAAGCCATCGCCTGCACCCCGCCGCCGCCAGACGGTCATCGCATCTCGGTTAGCACCTGGGAGTCATCCGGCGAGGCCGGAAAAAACTGGGTTCACATCGCCGTGTCGGATACCGGTTGCGGCATTGATGCGGCAAACCTGCCACGCATCTTTGATCCGGGTTATACTACCAAGGTGGAAAACGGCAAGATCCGCGCCCTGGGCATGGGACTTTACGTGGGCTACGGCCTGGTTCAGGCCCACGAGGGCCATATCGACGTACAAAGCCAACCTGGCCGGGGCAGTTGTTTCACCGTGCGACTTCCGGCAGCCACAGATAAACACAGTCAGCAGAGATGAACGGGCTAAAGCGTGGCAACATTCTCATCGTAGACGATGACTTTGGCATGCGCGAGTTCCTGGTCGAGGCGCTCACCATAGCCGGGCACACCGTGATCACCGCAGCCAACAGCCGCGAGGCGCTGGCTCTTTTTGAACGGCGGGCAGAACGCCCCCAGACCACCTCCGCGCCGGCCGACGATATCGACCTGACGCTGCTCGACATCAAGATGGCCCCGCCGGGCGGCATCGAGGTGCTGCGCCAGTTGCACGAAATCGACCCCGATGCGGTGGTGATCCTGATCACCGGTTATGCCTCTCTGGAGACCGCCACCCAGGCCGTGCGATATGGAGCCTTCGATTACCTCACCAAACCCCTCGCCGGGGTGGACGATCTGCTGCTGGTGGTGCGGCGTGGACTGGAGAAACGGCGTCAACTGATCAACAACCGGCAATTGTTGATCCAGCTCCGCCAGGCCTACGAGGAAAACTTGCGCCTGCTGGAAGAGACCCAGGACCGCATCGCCGAGCGAACCCGCGAGCTGGAGGCTGCCAACCGCCGCCTCAAAGAACTGGATCGCCTCAAATCCGAGCTGCTGGCCAACATCTCGCACGAGCTTTACACCCCGCTCAATGCCACCATCGGTTTTTCCCAGGCGCTGCTGGACGGCCTGCACGGCTCGCTCTCCGAGGCGCAGGCCAGGCTGGTCAAGAGCATCCAGGAAAGCGGCCTGCGCCTCAAAGGCAGCTTTGACGATCTGATCGACATGGCCCGCCTGAGCGCCAACGAAGTGGTCATCCATCCCACGCTGGTGCGCCTGCCCCCCTTGTTGAGCAGCATGAAGGCCCTGGTGGAACAGAGCGCCCGCAAAAAACACATCGACGTCCAGTTCGAGGTGGTGCCGGGGGCAGAAGTGGCCTGGTCGGACGAGACCAAACTGAAACGTATGCTCTACGAGTTGCTGAGTAACGCCGTCAAATTCACGCCCGAAGAAGGTCGGGTGGAGGTCAGGGTCTTTCCCCACCCCATCGAAAAACCTACCGAGCTGCGCCTGGCCGTCTCGGATACCGGCATTGGCATCCCGGCCGACGAATTGCAGGACATCTTTGATCCCTTTAGCCAGGTAGATTCTTCGCTCTCGCGTCGCCACGGCGGGCTGGGGCTCGGTCTGGCGGTGGTGCATCATTATGCCCGCCTGCACGGCGGCAACGTGTGGGCCGAGAGTGAACCTGGCGTCGGGAGCACGTTTGTGCTGGCCCTGCCTTTACCATCGGACCTCGATCGCTGAGGCCAGGCGCTCCCGATCCATGGGGTGTGAAGGAAGGGATGGGAACATGACCACGAGAGCAATCGAAGGTCAGGGCAAGGGAGAGACCATCCTCATCGTAGACGACGATCCACGCAACGTGGAACTCCTCACCGCTTACCTGACATCGGTGGGCAATTTTCAGGTGGTATCGGCCCAGGATGGGCTGGAAGGGCTGGAACGGGTCAACGAATCGTTGCCCGATCTGATCCTGCTGGATATCATGATGCCCCGCATGGATGGTTACCAGGTGTGCGCCCACCTCAAAAAAGACAGCCGGGCGCAGTTCATCCCCATCGTGATGGTCACCGCCCTGCAGGGCACCGAGGAGCGCATCAAGGCCCTGGAAGCTGGCGCCGACGATTTCCTCAGCAAACCCTTCAACATCTATGAGCTGTTGGCGCGCGTTCGATCGTTGATGCGCATCAAACACTTGCACGACGAGCTGGAAAAACGTAACCAGTTGCTGGTTCACGTCCTCAACCGATACGTGGCCCAGGAAGTGTCGACGTTGATCCTGGAAGACCCGGAGCGTCACCTCAAACTGGGCGGCGAAAACCGCAAAGTCACCGTGCTGTTCGCCGACATCCGAGGGTTCACCAAATTCTCCGAGTGCCATCGCCCGGCCCAGGTGGTCGAGATCCTCAACACCGTTTTTTCCGAGCTGATCAAGGTGGTTTTCAAGTGGAAGGGCACCTTTGATAAATACCTGGGTGATGCCATCATGGCCTTTTACGGCGCGCCCATCAGCTACGCCGACGACACCGAGCGGGCCGTCCGTACAGCCTGGGAGCTCCGGGAGGTGTTCGAGCAACTGAGCAATTCCTGGCATAACAACGAGCTGGCCGAATTGGGGCTGGGCATCGGCCTGCACTGCGGCGAAGCAGTAGTGGGCAACATCGGCTCAGAACAGGTGATGGATTACACCGTCATCGGCGATACGGCCAACGTGGCCCGGCGGCTGCAAGAGGTGGCCGGCAAGGGCCAGATCCTGGTCAGCAAAGCCATCTGCGCCGAAATGGCCCACCTGTTGCAGATCGAGCCTCTGCCGCCGCAGCGGGTTCACGGGCGACAGGAACCCATCGTGTGTTATCAGGTAACAGGCCTCTCCTGACAGGAGAGGCCCCGGTTACACCTATGAGCGGACGCGCCCGCTGCGCCCGCTTTTTGTTTGCCGCCTGACAAGCCTAACGGAAAACCAGCGCCAGCACCATTATCAGCGCCAGCATGCCGGCAGCCAGGACAAAGATACGCTTCAGATCACCCACCACGTATTGGTACTCGTGGGCAAAACTCAAGGACTGCGGCTCAGGCTCGACGACCGTTGCCTCTTTGGCGACCGCCATCGGACGCGCCGGCCTGGCTGTTTGAGAACGCCGCACCTTGGCCCGCCGGGTCTTTCTTGCTTTAGCCATAACGCTTCTCCTCCGTCATTGTCGGGATATCATCCCGTGAATCTCGCTCATTCCTGCAACTGGGCAATGACCACCAGCCGATGGGTATCGACCAGGTAGGGATAACAGGTCTGCAAAGACAAGACCGGCTCGCTGGTAGGATACATCACGCTCACGTCTGTTGGCTCTACGATGCGCTTTTCGCGCACGACGTAACGATAAGACCGGGCGCCGGCATAGACCACCACTTCGTCGCCCAGGTCCAACTCTTCCAGACGACGGAAAATCTGACCAAAAATATCGTTGTGGCCCGAGATGTAGACGTTGCCCCGCTCGCCGGGGTTGGCCGTGCCGATGTGATGCCCCGCCCCCTTTTTGAGCGACTCCCAATCGTCACCCTCCAGCACCGGCACATCGACGTCGATCTTGGGGATCACCAGCCGCGTCGGCGGCTCCGATTGGGGCGTGGGAATGGCCACCGCTGTCGTCGGCTGTGGCGCGATCCAGGCCCGCAGATGTTCCGGCACCGGTTGCGGCGTGCCGCCTTCCACCGGGGGCGCGTGACCGCCCGGCAACACCGCCACATTGATGGGCGGCGTGGGGCTGGGCGCAGGGGTGGCCACTCGCGCCTGGGCGTACTCCCGGTTGAGCTGGCGCATCTCCAGGAACGAACCGGCCAGCACGGCGATCAGCCCCACCAGCGCACCCACTTCCAGCACCAGCAGAGCCACTTCGCGCAGGCTGCGCCAGTTCACTTGCCACGGACGCCGCGCGCGCCTGCCGGCCCTGTCCGAAAGGGGCACCACAGTCGCCGCCCGGCGCGAGCTGGCCGCGTCATCGGAAGGCTCGGCCGTGCGCTCTGGCAGCCAGGGCTCTTGTTCGGCTGGCATGGGTTGTCCGGGCGTCAACCTGCCCTGAGCGGCCAGCCGCCGCACCCGCTCTTGACGGGCCTGTCGTTTTTTAATCATCAGGAGCTGTTCCAGCTCCTCGACACTCAATTCGTCTACGGTGCGTCGATCGGCCATGTTGATGCCTTTCCGCCAGGTGATCCACCGCAGGCCAAGTATAGCCCCAAAGGGGTCATTTCGTCAAATTGCCCGATCGACCACGAAAGAGCCGTCCCTGCACCCTCTGGGCCATCAGGCCCAACTCTTCCATGCGCAGCGCCCAGCCGGCCAGCAGATAGGCGGCCAATCCGGCCCCTCCTGCGCCGCCGACGATCGCCAGCCAGGCGGTGGTGCCTTGCGCGCCCACCCATCGCTCGATGCTGCCGGCCGTAACCCACACGACAACGGCCATCAGGCCGGAGGCCAGCGCCGCTTTGAGCAACGTCTGAGGCACGCCCAGACCACGCAACCCACCCAACCGCCGCCAGGTCAGTAACAACATGGCCAGCACGTGGCTGAGATGTTTGGCCGAATCGGCCAGCACCAACCCCAGGATGCCATACCGCCCCACCCAGCTCAACGCCACCGCCAGATAAGCCCCCACGCTGATGATGCCGACGATGTTGGGTGTGAGGGTGTCTTGCCGGGCGTAAAAGGCATAATTGAGCGGCCAATCGATGGCCGCGAAAACCAAACCAACGAGATACCCGCGCAGCGCCAGGGTTACCCAGACCGTATCCAGGGCCGTGAAATCGCCGTGCTGGTATACCAGCGCAATCGTTGGCCGGGCCAGCACCCACAGACCCACCGTCGCCGGCACCATGAGCACCATCACCGCCCGCAATCCCTGACCAAAGGTGCGGCGAAAACCGGCTTCGTCGTTCAGGGCATTGGCTCGCGCCAGCGAGGGCAGGGCCGCCAGCGAAATGGCCACCGCCACCAGACCATGCGGGAACTGGATGATCCGCGTGGCGTAACGCATCCAGGCGGCCACGTTCGGCCCGGCGCTGGCGGCCAGACGGCCATCGATCGCTACCTGAACGTTGACAATGCCCACACCCAGCGCCACCGGCAGATAAAGCTGCAAGATCTGCCGCAGCGCCGGGTGCGACATATCCAGAGAGAAACGGAGCTGCCCCCCCCGCAGCCCCGGCAACTGAACGAGCAACTGGAGCACCGCCCCCAGCAGCACCCCCACACCCAGACTGTCGATATCCAGCCGACCGACCAGCAGCGGCGCGGCGACGATCAGGCCCAGGTTGTAGGCCGCGGCAGCAAACGCCGGCAGGGTGAATCGATTGAGCGAGTAGAGCAAACCGGTAGTGATGCCAGACAGGCCAAAAAACAGAATGGCCGGCGCCACAATACGCAACAGACGGGCCATCACAGCCAAAAGATCGGGCCCCAACTCCTTGCCCTGAATCTGGGCCACCGCTGGCGCGGCTATTTCCAGCAGCAGTACAATGCCGCCCATGACCACCGCCACCAGACTAAAAACCACGCTGGCCACACGCCACAGTTCATCCCGCCGCTTCTGAGCCAGGTATTCGCTGAACACCGGCATCAGCGCCGCCGAGAGCATACCCCCCACCAGCAGATCGTAGGTCATGGCGGGGATGCGCGAAGCCAGCTCAAAGGCGCTCAGCTCTCCCCTGGCCCCGAACAGGTCCGAGATGACCATCTCGCGCACCAGCCCCAGCGCCCGGCTGCCGATGTTGCCCAGGGCAATGATGCTCGCCGAGCGGGCCAGGCCTGGCTCCGCCGCCGTTCGATTCTCCTGTAACGATCCGTCTGCCGTCATCACTCCGCTCCCACTGCTGGCACTGGTGGACTCGGTAGATCCAATTTTTAGACCTGACAGGTTTTTCATAGCGGCATAACCAGCAAAATCACCTCGATTACCAACTGCATTGGCCCCAAAAAGTGTCTCTAAAAACCTGTCAGGTCTTGTAGCCCTCAAGAATTTGGATCTACTGGGACTATTGTACATGCTCTGGCAAGATTCGGCAAACAGAGCGTAACCCGATCCTGATTGAGGTGTTTTAATCGGTGTATGTGGCGCACCATGGCCGCATACCCAACTCTAAGGATCCGTAAAAATATAAATTCCCGTGTCACCCTGAGCGAAGCGAAGGGTCTCGTTCTACTCAAACGGGATTCTTCGCGCCCTTACAGGCGCTCAGAATGACAGTGGCGGAAGTTATTCTTTTACAGACCCTAAACCAAGGGGGATGATGCTATGAACGAGCGATACGGGCGCATCACCGGCTGGGGCATGTATGTGCCCGACCGGGTGGTGACCAATCACGATCTGGAGCAGATGGTCGACACCAGCGACGAATGGATCGTCAGCCGCACCGGCATCCACGAGCGACGCATCACCGAGCCGGGCGAGACCTGCTGCACCATGTCGGTCGAAGCAGCCCAGCGAGCCTTGCTGCAGGCCAACGTCCGGCCAGAGCAACTGGATCTCATCATCGTCGCCACCTCTTCACCCGATTATTTCACCCCGCCGGTTTCCAGCATGGTGCAGGATCAACTGGGTGCCACCAGGGCAGCCGCCTTTACGCTGGCCGCCGGCTGCACCGGCTTTGTCTACGCCCTCGTCACCGCCAACCAGTTCATCACCACCGGCATGTACGACAAAATCCTGGTCATCGGTGCGGAGCATCTCTCGATGGCCGTGGATTGGACCGACCGCGACACCTGCGTCCTGTTTGGTGATGGCGCCGGAGCGGTGGTGGTGGAAAGCAGCTACCAGCCCACCGGCGTCCTCAGCGCCGAACTGGGCTCCGAAGGCCAGGACTGGGACGCCCTGATCGTGCCCGGCGGCGGCTCGGCCAAACCATTCAGCCAGGCCGTGCTCGACAATCGCGAGCAATACCTGCGCATGGACGGGCGACGGGTGTTCAAATTCGCCACCCGTGTCATGACCGACAGCACCATCCGCGTGGTGCGTCAGAGCGGCATCTCCTGGGACGACGTGACCCTGCTCATCCCCCACCAGGCCAACGCCCGCATCATCGATCTGGCCGTGCGCCGTCTCAAGATCGATCCCGACAAAGTGGTGGTCAACCTGGATCGTTACGGCAACACCTCGGCGGCCTCCATCCCCCTGGCGCTTTGTGAGGCCGTGGATCAGGGCCGGCTCAAATCGGGCGATCACGTCGCTCTGGTGGGTTTCGGCGCCGGGCTCACCTGGGCGGCAGCGGTGGTTCACTGGCAACCGGAAAAAGTGGACGAAAAGCCCATCCTGGTAGAAAACTGGCCCATTCGCGAGCGCCTGCGCCAGCCGGTGATGCGCCTGCGTAATGCCGTCTGGAGCGCGAGCGTGGTGGCCCGCTCTCGCCTGCAAGACGCCGCCACAGCAGTGATGATGCCTCTCTACACCTGGCAAGGACGTCGGCGCAAGCGGCGCAAACAGCAGCAGAAAAGTTAGGCGCCTCCTGCCCAAGGCGCTGGCTTTCCCGGCCCCCACCCACTGCCCAGGGTGGGGGCCTTGCCTTACCGGCCGGCTGTGGTATACTTGGCCCATGACAACTCGGGGCATCGCTTCGTTCGATCAACGCAAACAGGACGATATACGCGCCGTGGCAACCATCGCCGACTGGCTGCGGCAGGCCCTGCCCGACTTGCAGGTGCACAACGTCACCGACGACCCGGCCTACTGGGAGTGCGACATCGATCTGGTGTGCCAGCTCGACGGGCACCGTTTCACGGTCGAGATCAAGGCCGATCAGCGCGCCACGACCACCGGCAACCTTTTTCTGGAAACGATCAGCGTCGAAGCCAGGCCCAGCCCCGGCTGGCTGAGCCGCACCGCGGCCGATCTGCTTTTTTACCACTGCGCCGCGCCGCCCTCCCGGATCAGGACCCCCCACTGCCCCACCGACTGCCTGTACGTGTTTGTCGTCGAGCGGCTGCGCGAGTGGTTCCACGCCGAGCGTAAACGACTGCTCCACACCAGGCCAGAGCTTGCCCAACAAACCCGCGCCGACAAGGCCACCTTCGATCAGGCCTGGCGCATCCGGGCCACCCACACCATCGACGCCTCAAGCGGCGACTATCAGCACACCACTCTGGGTTGGACGGTGCCGCTGGCCTACGTTCGGGAGCGTTACTTTGAGGATAGCTACGGCGAGCACGCCGGCCGGATGCGCGAATTGATGATCATCACTGGGGTGGCCCATCACCTGGACACGCTGGCCGACATGCTGCGGCGCTACGTGAGCTGGGCCCGGCGACGGGAAGAACAGCCATGATCCCTCGACCCTTTGTCAAGTGGGCCGGGGGCAAAGGCCAGTTGATGGCCCAGCTCGAGCCGTTCTGGCCGACCGGTTTCGAGGGTTATATCGAACCATTCGTCGGCGGTGGGGCAGTTTTTTTTCACCTTTACCGCCACGAGCGGCTGCAAGGCCCGGTGATACTCAACGACCTCAGCGCAGAACTGATCAACTGCTACCGTGTCATCCGCGACGATCTGGACGCCCTGCTGGGTGAATTGTATCGCCACGCCCCACACGCCCTGGACGCCGATTATTTCTACGCCCTGCGCGCCTGGGATCGCCAGGCCGATTTTCTCCAGCGTTCGGACGTGGAACGCGCGGCGCGAACGACCTTTCTCAACCGCACCTGCTACAACGGCCTCTACCGCGTCAACCGGCGCGGTCACTTTAACGTGCCCTTTGGCCGCTACAAAAAACCGCGCCTCGTCGACGAGCACAACCTGCGCGCCGTGAGCCGCGCCTTGCAGGGGGTGAAACTGCGCCAGGAAGATTTTGGTCGTTGCCAGGAGTGGGCCAGGCGCGGCGATCTGGTCTACCTCGATCCACCCTACGACCCGCTGAGCGCCACTTCTTCGTTCACCAGCTATACCTTGGCGACCTTTGGTGAAAAAGAGCAGCGCCGCCTGGCGACGCTCTATCGCCAGCTCGACGCCGCCGGTTGTTGGCTCATGCTCAGCAACTCGGAGACCCCCCTGATCCGGGAGCTCTACCGGGATTACCGCATCGAGGTGTTGCAGGCGCGCCGCGCCATCAACGCCCAGGCCGACGGCCGCACGGCCATCCCAGAACTGCTGATCCTCAACTATTGGTAACTACCACCCTCCCGCAGGTTTAGGCACTTTTGAACCAGAGAACACCATCCTGGTGAATGCAGCGCTTCATAGATATGACCTGTGATAACCTGCGGGAGGGTAGGCCGAGCAGTTACAGCTATTGATCACCCTCGACTTGCACTTTGCGCCTGTTTGTGCGATAATGAAAATAAGGGATTCTTTTCATCCGGACGGCGGAAAGGAGCATATGCATGGGCGTACGAGTCGAGATCGAGTATTGCGCGGCCTGACACTATACCCCGCGCGCCGTCGGTCTGACGGAGGCTTTGTTAGACAGGTTCGAATCGGTCATCAAAAGCATCACCCTGATCCCTGGCGGCGGTGGCGTTTTCGAAGTCACCGTCGATGGCGACCTGATCTTTTCCAAAAAGACACTGGGCCGCCACGCCGAAGTTGAAGAGGTGCTCAACAGTTTCCAGGCCAAAATCTGAGGGGGTATCACGGTCAGGGGCGGGTCGTCGACTCGCCCCTGTTTTTTGCCTGCTGCAAAAACAGGCCACACACCAGCGCTTTGCAATCCTGACCCACCAGGGCCGTCACCCTATCGTCCACCTCGAAGAACGTATCGCCGTGGGGGAGGATCAACTGCCGCCCTCGTCGCACCGAGACGATGACACACTCGCGGGGCAGGTCCAGGTCGCGCAGGTATTTGCCCACCAGCGAGCACTCCGGCGTCACCTCCAGCTCGACAAACTCTGCCCCCACCAGCCGACCCAACCGCAGCCGCTCGCGTCGCTGTTGCACATCCATACGGCGCAGGATGGCCCGCTGATAGGCGCGAATGATGTCGTAACGGCGCACCAACCCCACCAGTTTTTTGGGATCGTTGCGACTCACCACCGGCAGCCGTCCCACGTCGCGTGTGCCCAATCGCTTGAGCGCCACCCACACCGGCTCGTCGGGGAAGGCCGTCAACACCGGGGTGGTGGCGATATCACCCACGCACCGCCCCTCGATGCCGCCCCGCTCCCTGGCTCGCTCCAGGTCTTGAATGGTCACCACACCAAACAGATCGCCATGGGTGTCCAGCACCGGAAAGCCGTGGTGATGGGTGGCCACAAAGAGGTGATCCAACTCCTCCAGGCTCAGATCGACCGCGACCGTATCCGGATCGGGGCTCATGGCCTCACCCACCAGCACCCCTTGCATCACGTCGATGTCGTGCCCCCGCTCCAACCGCACACCGCGACGGCTCAGCTTGAGGGTATAGATCGACTCTGGATGCCAGTGTTCCGACAGCAGCGTGCTGATCACCGTGGCGAACATCAGCGGCAGAATCAAACGATAGTCGCCCGACATTTCGAAAACGATCAGCACCGCCGTGATGGGTGCGTGGGCCGCCGCGGCAAAGAGCGCGGCCATGCCCACCAGAGCATACGCCCCTGCCGGTGCTGTCAGCCCCGGCAGCAGACTGTGCGCTCCCTGGCCAAAAGCCCCGCCCACCATCGCCCCGATGAACAGCGCCGGGGCAAAAACTCCGCCCGAGTTGCCCGAGCCCAGGGTGAACGAGGTTGCCAGGACCTTCGTCCCGGCCAGCGCCAACAACAAACCCACGGCCAGCTCGCCGCTAGAGATGCTCTCACCGATAAACTCCAGGCCAGAGCCGAGCACCTGGGGGAACCACAGGCCCACCACACCGGTCAACAGCCCACCGACGGCCGGCTTCAAAAACTCCGGCAACCGCCAGCCATCGAATCGATCCTCGAACCAGTACAACAGCCGCACAAAGAGGATCGCCCCCACGGCCGTCAGCACACCCAGCAAGGCATAGAGCACGATCTCCCAGGGACTGACCATCGTATAGGCCGGCACGTGGAACGCCGGCTGATCGCCAAGCAAGGCCCGGCCCACGATGCCCGAGGCCACGGCCGCAATGACCACCGTTCCAAAGTAACGAGTGGTGAACTCGCCCAGGATCACCTCCAGGGCAAAGATCACGCCGGCAATGGGTGCATTGAACACCGCCGAGATGCCCGACGCCGCGCCGCAGGCCACCAGGTTGCGGATACGATCGTCCGACAGGTGAAACAACTGGCCCACCGTCGAACCCAACGCCGAGCCGATTTGTACGATAGGCCCCTCTCGACCGGCCGACCCGCCAGAGCTGATGCACGCCGCCGAGGCCAGCGCCTTGACCACCACTACCACCGGCCGGATGCGCCCGCCGCGCAAAGCGATGGCCTGCATGACCTCCGGCACACCGTGGCCCTTGGCCTCGCGCGCAAAAAAGGTGATCAACGGGCCGGCGATGAGCGCGCCGAGCACCGGCAGCCCGATCAGACCCACCGGGCCGACCGTTGTTTGCAGCCAGTCGCCGGCGACTGCAAACAGACGTTGCAGAAAACGCAACAGCCAGATGAATACAACAGCACTAACGCCGGTGCCCAGGCCCACCACCAGCGCCGTACCCACTAAAATGACCTCCTCCGGCGGCTGCCGCCTGTCCAGCAGGTGCACCACGGAACGGGCCACTTTGGATCTGGGATCCTGGCGCGGCCCGGAGAAACCAATTTCTCGAGCTTCCACGTTGCTGTTCCTCCTCTGCTTCTGTGCAGCCCGCGGCAGGCTGAGCCTTGCGCCCAACGGCAAAGCGAGAGGGGTTTTTTACCTCTCGCTTTTAAAGGCCTGCCGCCGGTAACTGCTCAGCCTACCCTCCCGCAGGCTAAACTGGACGCTGGCGAATCGACAAATTGCGGCAGTGTAGGGGCACGGCAATGCCGTGCCCACAAGAGCCTGCAGGAGGGTGAGCAGTTACTGCCGCCGACGATATTCAGGCCGTATTTTAGCACAGTCTGGCTATGGCGCAAACGCACCCAACAACATGCCTCCTATCCTGCTGCCGGATCGGGTGTATTTCACTCTTGGGGCAGTCTATCCTCCCGCAGGTTCAGTCGGGGCGAGTTGCACTCCAGCCGAGTCGTGGAACGGGAGGAAACGACCTTTGTGCGCCAAAAACCTGCGGGAGGATGAAAACTCACCCCCAGACTGAAATGCACCCGCCGGATCGGTCGCCTTGCCCTATTGAGAAAATCGGGTATAATCGCACTGGTAATACGAATCAGAGAAATGAACTTTTGAGGTGCACACCTATGCTAACCAATCCACACCAATGGCACCGTCTCAACGTGCCAGAGACGGCGAAACAACTGGAATCGGACCTGTCCCGGGGGCTTGCGGCGGCCAAAGCTGCCGCGCGCCTGGAGAAATACGGGCCTAACGAACTGATGGAGCGGGGCGGCACGCCTTTTTGGAAGATGCTGCTGGATCAGTTCAACCAATTTCTGATCATCATCCTCATCATTTCGGCCATCATCTCGTTCGCCCTGAGCGAATGGCTGGACGGCGGCGCCATCCTGGCCATCGTCATCATCAATGCCGTCATCGGCGTGGTGCAGCAAGGCCGGGCCGAGCAGGCCCTGGCAGCGCTCAAAAAGATGGCTGCACCGGAGGCCAAGGTTATCCGTGACGGCCACCAGATCACCGTGCCAGCCGGCGAGCTGGTGCCCGGCGACGTGGTGGTGCTGGAAACGGGCAACTATATCCCGGCCGACCTGCGCCTGATCGAGAGCGTCAACCTGCGCATCGACGAGGCCTCGCTCACCGGCGAATCGGTGCCGGTGGAAAAGCGCGCCGAAGAGGCGCTGCCGCAAGACACCTCTCTGGGCGACCGGCGCAACTGTGCCTACATGAGCACCATCATCACCTACGGCCGCGGGCGGGGCATCGTCACCGAAACGGGCATGAGCACCGAGATCGGCCGCATCGCCGAGATGATCCAATCGTACGAAGAAGAACCCACGCCGCTACAGGTCAAGCTGGATCAACTGGGCAAGTGGCTGGGTGGGGGCGCGTTGCTCGTGTGCGGGGTGGTCTTTGTGGCCGGCTGGCTTCAGGGCCGCGACCTGCTAGAGATGTTTATGGTGGCCGTGAGCCTGGCCATCGCCGCCGTGCCGGAGGGCCTGCCCGCCGTCGTCACCATCTGCCTGGCGCTGGGCCTGCAACGCATGGTCAGGCGTAATGCGCTCATCCGCAAACTACCGGCCGTGGAAACGCTCGGATCGGCCACCGCCATCTGCTCCGATAAAACCGGCACCCTCACCCAGAACGAAATGACCGCCGTGCAGATGTACGTGGACCGCACCCTGCTCACCATCACCGGCGAAGGCTACCGACCTCACGGCAGTTTCGAGGACAATGGGCGCGCCGTGGCGCTGGATGGTTATCCTGGCTCGCGCTTGCTGCTGCGGGCCGGCGCGCTGTGTAACGATGCCTACCTGGAAAACCAGGACGGGGATGGCTGGCGTATGGTGGGTGATCCCACCGAAGGGGCGCTGGTGGTGGCCGCAGCCAAGGCCGGTTTCTGGCAAAAAGAGCTGGCCAAGGATTATCCCCGCCTGGAAGAGGTGCCCTTTGATTCGACCCGTAAACGGATGACCACCATTCATCCCGATCCACGCTACGGCGGTTTCGTGGCCTATGTCAAGGGTGCGCCAGACCTGCTGCTGGAGCTGTGCAGCAAAGTCATCGAAGACGGTGACGAACGTCCACTGACAGCCGAAAAGCGGCGCCACATCCTGACAACCAACGAGAGCCTGGCCTCCAATGCCCTGCGGGTGCTGGGTGTGGCCTACCGGCCCTTGAAGGCCCTGCCCCAGGCTGCCGTGGCAGAGGAATTGGAGCGTGATCTCACCTTCATCGGCCTCATCGGCATGATCGACCCGGCCCGCCCGGAGGTCAAAGAGGCCATTGCCCTGGCCCGCCATGCCAACATCCGCACGGTGATGGTCACCGGCGACTACAAAAACACTGCCCTGGCCATCGCCAAAGAACTGAACCTGATCACGGGCGAAGCCATGGCGCTCACCGGCGCTGAGCTGGACGCCCTCTCTGAGGAGGCGTTTGAGGCCCGGGTGGCCGAGATCGACGTCTATGCCCGCGTGTCGCCAACACACAAGGTGCGCATCGTCGAGGCGCTCAAGAAAAAAGGCCACGTGGTGGCTATGACCGGCGACGGCGTCAACGATGCCCCGGCCCTCAAGCGAGCCAACATCGGCGTGGCCATGGGCATCACCGGCACCGACGTTTCCAAAGAGACCGCCGAAATGGTGCTGACCGACGACAATTACGCCAGCATCGTCGCGGCCATCGAAGAGGGCCGGATCATCTATTCCAACATCCGCAAGTTTGTCTTTTACCTGCTCTCGTGCAACATGGGCGAGATCGCGATCGTCTTTCTGGCCACACTCTTTGGCTGGCCGGTGCCGCTGACGGCCATCCAACTGCTCACCCTCAACCTGGTCACCGATGGCCTGCCAGCACTGGCTCTGGGCATGGAAAAGGGCGACCCAGACATCATGGACCGCCCCCCCAGACCGGTGAATGAGCCGGTGATCAACCGCGAGATGTTGAGCAGCATCGTGGTGCAAATGGTGGCCATCACCGCGGCAGTCCTGAGCGCCTTTGCCATAGGCCGGCTGCGATACCCCCATGACGTGGCATCCGCCCAGACGATGGCCTTTGTCACCCTCTCGATCTCGGAACTGCTGCGGGCTTATACTTCCCGCTCTGAGCACTATGGCCTGCACCAGATCGGCGTATTGGGCAACCGATTCATGCAATGGGCGGTTCTGGCGTCGCTGTTCATCATCCTGGCCGTGACTTATCTGCCTTTCCTCAACGTTTTCTTCGATACCCATCCCTTGAGCCTGCGCGACTGGCTGGCGATGCTGCCACTGATGCTGGTGCCGGCGATGGCGGCCGAGATCAACAAGTGGGTGCTGCGGCGAAACCGCAAGCTGGCCCCAAAGCACGTCCGCGCGGCGAGAATGTAAAGGATCCATCCCATGCGCTTGCTGGCCATAGACATCGGCACAGGAACTCAGGATATTTTGATCTTTGATACCGAGCGGCAGCCGGAAAATTGTTTCAAGATGGTCATACCCTCGCCCACGGTGATGGTGGCCGAGCGCATCCGTCAGGCCACGGCCCGCGGCGCGCCGCTGCTGCTCAGCGGTGTGACGATGGGCGGCGGGCCGTGCGCCTGGGCCGCCGAGGCCCATCTCGAGGCCGGCCACACCGTTTTTGCCACCCCCTACGCCGCCCGCACCTTTAACGATGACCTCGACGAGGTAAAAGCCATCGGCGTCAGACTGGTGAATGAGGACGAGGCCAACAGACTGACAGGCGTCGAACGGGTGGTCATGCGCGATCTGGACGTACAGGCCATCCGGCAGGCGCTGGCGCACCTGGGCGTGCCCGGTGATTTTGACGCCCTGGCAGTGGCAGTGTTCGATCATGGCAACGCGCCGCCGGGCTACAGCGATCGCCAGTTCCGCTTCGATTACCTGGCCGAGCGGCTGGAGGCCCGTAATCACCTGACGACCTTTGCCTTCTGGCGCGATCAGGTGCCTGCCAGCATGACCCGTCTGCTGGCAGTGGTTCACAGCGCCCCAGACGACATACCCCTGTTCGTCATGGACACCGCCCCGGCGGCGGTATTGGGCGCGTTGGAAGACCCACGTGTGGCCGCCCAGCGTTTCTGCATCGTGGCCAACGTGGGCAATTTTCACACCCTGGCCTTCCGCCTGTGCGAGGGCCACATCGAGGGGCTTTTTGAACATCACACCGGCCGGCTGACGCGCGACAAGGTAGAAAAGCTGCTGTGCCAGTTGGCCGAGGGCACGCTGAGCCACGAGGCTCTCTTTGCCGATCATGGCCACGGCGCATTGTTGCTCAACCGCAACCCTATACCGTTGGGCTTTCTGGCCGTCACCGGCCCCCGGCGCGGCCTGCTCAAAGGCTCGCACCACCAGCCCTACATGGCCGTGCCCTATGGCGATATGATGCTGGCCGGCTGTTGGGGCATGATACGGGCATTGGCCGAATCGTGGCCGGAACACCGCGAAGAGATCGAAGCGGCGCTGGAAACAGGCATCTGAACGCCAGCGTTCGTGCGGCCCACATCCAAACACGGCTTCAGAGGGTCAGTGGCCTGGGGAACTGGCCCTCGTGCTGTTTCTGCACCCGGTACTTGCCGCCATCCGCCTTTTTGAGTACAATACGTTCAGAGCCACACTTTTGAGGAGGCAGAAACAACAGATGAACAGACGTCGGGTCTTTAGCGGCGCACGTCCTACAGGCCGCCAGCACCTGGGCAATTACCTGGGCGCTATCCAGAACTATGTGGCGCTTCAGAGCGATTTCGACTGCGTCTATTGTGTGGTCGATCTGCACGCTCTCACCACGCTCCAAGACACGCAGCACCTGGCCGGGTGGACGGGTGAGATGGCCCTGGACTGGCTGGCGGCAGGCATGGATCCACAAAGGAGCATCATCTTTGTACAATCTCATGTGCCGCAGGTGACCGAACTGCACGTGATTCTTTCGATGGTCTCATCGCTGGGCTCGCTGTTGCGGCTGCCAACCTTCAAAGAAAAGGTGCGCCAGCAGCCCGAAAACGTCAACTATGGGTTGGTGGGCTACCCGGTGCTCATGGCGGCGGATATTCTGCTCTACAAGGCCGATACCGTGCCGGTGGGGGTGGATCAGGCCTCTCACCTGGAGTTTGCCCGCGAGGTGGTGCGGCGCTTTAACCATCACTTTGGACCGGTGCTGGTCGAGCCGCAGGCCAAACACACCGAGTTTCCCAAAGTGCTGGGCATCGACGGTGAGACCAAGATGAGTAAATCGTTGGACAATCACATCGAGCTGGCGGCCACGCCGGAGGAACTCTGGCAGCGGGTGCGCATGATGGTCACCGACCCGCAGCGCCAGTATCGCTCCGACCCGGGCCGTCCTGAGGTGTGCAACGTCTTTGCGCTGCACGGCCACTTTTCGCCGCAACAGGTAGCCCAGATCGAAACAGACTGCCGCGGCGCGGGTATCGGCTGCGTGGACTGCAAAAAGCTGCTGGCAAAGAACCTGTCGGCCTATTTCCAACCTTTTCGTGAGCGACGGGCCCAATTCGCCCAGGACCCGGCCTACGTGTGGGATGTTTTGGCCGACGGCGCCCGTCGTGCGCGGGCCATCGCCGAAGCAACGATGGTGGATGTGCGCCAGGCCATGGGTTTGCCAGCCAAGCCAGCCTGATCTCGGGTCGCGCTCCTTTTCAGACAGCGATCCAGGAGGTGCGTCGATGGAATTTGCCATTGCTGAAGAAAGAGCCTATCTACTGCGCGAAGAAGTCTCCACCGAACAGGCCAAAGAAAAAGCCTGGGACCGCAAGACCTCCGTATTTGGCGGCATTTCCAGACTGGTTTTCCGCCCCAAAGGCGAAGAGGTCCAGATCGTCTACAACGAAAAACGTTACGAGCCTTTCTGGCACGTGGTGTGCCGCACCAGCTACGTCTACGACCGGCAGCGCAAATACACCGTGCCGGTATCCGGGGCAGAGGTCAAACGGGTGACAGTCGCCGGGCAAGAGTTCGTATTGGGCGAAAAACCCCACTTTTTGCTCTCCGGCACCGAACACTGTGAAGAAAAGAGCCAAAAAGAGGTCTTTATCGACGCCGTCAGCAGCGAGCAGCAAGACTGGAAACACTACCTCAGCTACAGCCGGGAAGAGATCGACATCACTTCCTTTAAACCAGAAGCTGCCATCGTCGTGCCGCCAGAAACGCGGGCCTCGTTCATCGTGCGCCAGGTGTTGAGCGACATGATCAAGGCCATCCAGGCCGATGTCATCCACGAAGACCTGGTCGAGGTCAGTGTCATCGATCTGTACCTCAAACCGGTTTACGCCTTTGAGTATCTGTGGCAGTCCAAAGACCGCCGCGCCGTGGCCGAATTCGACGGCCTGACGGGCGAGATGCGCACCGGCGGCAAAACCCTGCGCCAGCAGATCGGCACCATGCTCACCCCAGAAGTGCTCTTTGACGTGGGCATCGACGCCGTGGATTTGCTGGTGCCCGGCGGGGGCATTGCCATCAAAGTGGCCCGCGCGCTGTCGTCCAAAAAAACCTAGCAGCCTGTCAACCACGATCGGATGGGCCAGCGCCAGCCCCATGTTCAGGTGGAGCCCCCAACTCGTTGGGGAACCTGCGCCACCAACCCCAACAGGTGGGGAAATCCCGATTTTTGCCGACTGGCTTACCCATCAAATGAGCGTTGACAGAGTACTGGCCGCAGATTGAGGCAGAACAGGGGGCAACCATGGAGCGAACCTGGTTCGTGCTGGGTTCTCTATCGGCGCTCATCGCCGTGGCGGCGGGGGCGTTTGGCGCCCACGTCCTGCAAGGACACATCACAGACGATTCGCTGGTCAACTGGGACACTGCGGCCCGCTACCAGATGTACCACGCCCTGGCTCTTTTGCTCGTGGCCTGGGCAGCCGGGCGGTGGCCTGTGCCGGCCGTTTCGGCGGCTGGCTGGCTTTTCGTGGCCGGAACGGTTCTCTTTGCCGGCAGTCTATATGTCATGAGCCTCAGCGGCATCCGCTGGCTGGGAGCCATCACGCCGCTGGGCGGTTTGGCGTTCATCGGCGGCTGGCTGTGCCTGGCCTGGAGTGGCTGGAAGGGGTAAAAAAACGGGCGAGCCTGAGGCTCGCCCGTTTTTGTTTTTTTGCCCTGTTAACGCTCCATGATACGAGCCAGCTGCTCGTCCTTCACATCGACCTTGGGTGGGCTGGATAGAGCCTCCTCCAGAGGGGTAAAGGTGACCTTGCTGCCGATCAGCCCGATGGTCACGCCCGATTGGCCTTCGTGCAGGGCGCGGGCGGCCGCTGACCCCAAACGGGTGGCCAACAAACGGTCGAAGGCGGTGGGACGACCGCCGCGCTGCACGTGTCCCAGCACCGTGACCCGCACATCGAACCCCAGTTCGTCCTTACGCTCACCCAGGTATTTCACCACTGCCTGTGTGCCGGGTTTGTACCCCTCGGCCACGATGACGATGCAGTGGCTCTTGCCCCGGATATAAGCATCCAGCATTTTTTGCGCCAGGTCTTCCAACGGCGTTTCTACCTCTGGGATCAGCACCGCTTCGGCGCCGCCGGCGATGCCGCTCATCAGAGCCAGGTAGCCGCAATCCCGCCCCATCACCTCGATGAGAAAAGCGCGCTGGTGAGAAGAGGCGGTATCCTTGATCTTGTCGATGGCGTCCAGGATGGTGTTGAGCGTCGTGTCCACACCGATGGCGATGTCGGTGCCGCCCACGTCGTTGTCGATGGTGGCCGGCACACCCACCACCGGAAAATCGAGCCTGTGCAACGCCAGCGCGCCGGTGAGTGAGCCGTTGCCACCGATGACCACCAACCCCTCGATGCCCGCCTGATGCAGGTTACGCAGCGCCTCGCGCTGCCCCTTGGGCGTTTTGAACTCCAGAGCGCGGGCCGTGCCCAGAAACGTGCCCCCCTGCCCCAGAATACCACCCACCGAGCGAGCGTCCAGATCGAGTATCTCACCGTCCATCAGCCCGGCGAAGCCACGCCTGATACCACTCACCTGCTGACCCAGACTCAAAGCCGTGCGCGTCACGGCCCGAATGCACGGGTTCAGCCCAGGGCCATCGCCGCCGCTGGTCAGCACGCCAATTCGCTTCATGACAGGCCTCCTTGCCAGGTGTAATGACCTCAACTTGCCGGGGCATTCGAGTCGTAACGATCGCCCAGACCGGCCTAATAAAACGTCTGCGCCAGCTTGTAGAGCTGGGGATCGACCGTCTTGAGTTGCGAGCGGACCACGGCCAGGGGCACGGCATCGATCTGGTTGCAGCGCAGGGCAGCCATGTTGCCAAACCTGCCCTCCCGGATGAGATCGACGGCAAACGCCCCCAGCCGCGTCGCCAGCACCCGGTCGAACACCGTCGGCGTGCCGCCGCGTTGTAAATGGCCCAGCAGCACACTGCGCGTCTCGAAACCGGTGCGTTTTTCAACTTCCCGGGCAACAGTCTCACCCAAGCCGCGCCGGTCGAGCCGGACGTGGCCGAACTCGTCTTTGTCACCCAGCTCATCCTCCGAATACGAGATCTCTTTGATCTGCGCTCCCTCCGAGATGACGATGATGCTGAACTGTTTGCCGCGCCGCCAGCGGTTCTGGACGTGCTCACACAGATCTTCGATGCTCGACTCGATCTCTGGGATCATGATGTAATCGGCACCGCCGGCCATGCCGCCCACCACGGCGATCCAGCCCGCGTGCCGCCCCATCACCTCCACCACTATCGAGCGATGATGCGAAAAGGCCGTGGTGTGCAGCCGGTCCAGCGCGTCGGCCACGAGCGTGACCGCCGTATCAAAGCCGATGGTGTAATCGGTGCCGGGCACGTCGTTGTCGATGGTTTTGGGCACACCCACCACCGGAGCGCCCAGCTCACACAATTGGGCCGCCACCCCCAGCGTATCCTCGCCGCCGATGGCCACCACTCCCTCCAGGCCAAAGGCCTGGATATTATCCAGACAGCTCCGCACCAGGGCTTTATCTTTGAAGGGATTGGTGCGCGACGAGCCCAGAATGGTGCCGCCGACGTGCAAAATGCCAGAGACCTGATTAGAAGTGAGCGGTACGATATTGCCTTCGATCAAGCCTTCCCAGCCGTTTTTGATGGCTCGCACTTCCCATTTATAATGGAACGCCTGACGAGCCACGGCGCGTATGGCTGCATTGAGACCCGGCACGTCCCCGCCGCCGGTCAAAACTCCGATTCTCATGGTTCCCTCCTGAATTCTCGCCCAGATTCATTCTCGACGCCGCAAGACCAGTTGCCAGCCAGCCGGCCCCGACGTGCAACCCTCGGTAGAGATTTCGCCCACGCGCGCGCCCCAGATCACAACCTCGTAAACAACACCCGGCGACATGAAAAAATCGGCATAACCGGGGTCGATTTCAGGTTTCAGACCGGTGAAAAAACGATCTGCACCGCCCTCCCAGCTCACCTGCGCTTCGATATTGGGCAAACCCTGCCCGGCGGCATCCTGCACATAGATCTGGATGTAGCCCTGGCTATCGAGCTCGTCGCACAGGCGGCGCTGCTCGATCAGCTCGTAAGGTGGACGAACGTCCGGCGTGGCGGTAGGCTGCGGCGTGGGTGTGGCGGTGGGTGTGGCGGTGGGCGTGGCGGTGGGCGGCGTGGTGGGCAACGCGGTGGGTGTGACAGTCGGCGTGTGGGTTGGCAGGTAGGCGATGGCCGCCTCGCTCGATGCGCCCAGTTGAAAAGCCAGCAGAGCCAACGCCTTCGAGACCCGCTCGTCGCCGTTGGATCGGTACAACCGATCGGCCAGAGCCGCCACCGCCGCCGGCCGCCCCGACTCTCCCAGAGCGGCCAGCCGCGCCCGCGCCTGAGCCAGATCGGCGTTTACGCTAAAAGAGAGCGCCACCAGCACCAGCTGATCCTGCTGCAAGTCGGCCCGCAGATCGGCAGGGGCGCTATCGTAATACTGCACCGGCTCGATCATCCAGGCATAAATCAGGCCCAGCGCCACACCCACGAGCAGCGCCAACAGCGGCCCGATCCAGAAAAGCCTTCGCCCGCGCACAGCACTCGCCCCCTGTTCTACGGCGCGGCAGGTAATGGATTCAGGTACGGCCCCAACGCTGCGTCGGAGGCACCCAGGGCCGCTGCCAGTTGCGCCAGACGCCTCACCTGAGCCTCAGGGCCTCCCACAGCCAGGGCGGCTTCAACGCGGGCCAAAACGAGCTGGATCAGATCGGGCGCACCCAGGCGATTCAGACGCAGGCGCGCCGCCTCGAGGTCGCCATCGAGGGCAAAGGCATCACCGACCATCACCACATAATCTGCCTGATAGCCCGCACTCAGGTCTGTCAGCACGGCATCGGTATATTCCACCGGCCACCAGAGCCAGCCCACCGCCAGGCCCAGAGTGATGCCCAACATCAGGCCCAGCAGCGTGAGAAACACGGCAATCGAGACCCGGTTCATGACTCCATCCATACGCCACTCAAAACAAGAGGGCCACTCCTCTTTTCAGAGGCCAGCCCCGCCACAATACCTGCCTCTTTCCACGCCGTCTCTAGCCATTCCGGGAAAAAGCTGGTATAATAGGCGAGCAGGCCACGCCATGTGCCCTGCCCGATGTTTTCAGCCATGCCGGAGGTGGGAGTCGAACCCACAAGAGGTCACCCTCACGCGAGTTTGAGTCGCGCGCGTCTGCCCATTTCGCCACTCCGGCGCGGCAAATAGTATAGAACAGAAACAGCGTTTAGTCAAATCGTCGTCTCTTGCTCACCTGCCCAACCGATGGATGTGGCGTGTATGGACTGCATTTTTGACGAACAGGCACTCATCGCTGCCGCTCGGAGCGGCGATCTGGATGCCTTTAACCAACTCGTCGTTCACTATCAAAAGCTGGCCTATCACGTGGCCTATCGTATCCTGAACGACGCCGACGCCTCGGCAGATGCCACGCAGGATGCCTTTCTGCGGGCCTATCGCTCCCTGGGCCAGTATCGCGGCGGCTCTTTTAAAGCCTGGTTGCTGCGCATCGTCACCAACCTGTGTTACGATCAGCTCCGCGCCAGGCAACGCCAGCCCACCGCCTCGCTGGAAGCGCTCTTGGTCACCGATCCGGCCCCTGGACCCTCTTTTGTCGACCAGGCCGAGTCGCCAGAAACTCATGCCGAGCGTCAGGAGCTGAGTCGCCTGATCCAGGCGGGCATCGATTCCCTGCCGCCGGATCAACGCATCGCGCTGACCCTGTGCGACGTGGCCGGCATGAATTACCAGGAGATCGCCGAGGCCACACGCAGCTCCCTGGGCACGGTCAAGTCTCGCATCAACCGGGCGCGGGGCAAATTGCGCAATTTTTTGCTGGCCCAACAGGAACTTTTACCGGTTCAGTATCGTCTAAGTGGCAACGGGTGAGCGGACTCGGTCCGCACACACAGTATACCTGGCATAGAAACGATGATCATGTTGGATATGATTCGCCGCCTGACCCAATCTGAACACCAGCGCATCGAGGCCGCGCTTTCGGCCTACGTGGATGGTGAGCTCCCGGCCCGCCAGGCGCGGGCCATCGAGGCCCACCTGGCCGGCTGCGATGCCTGCCTCCAAGAGGTGCGCCGCCTGCGCTATGCCAAGAACCTGCTGGCCCAATCGCCCATGCCCGCCCTGCCGCGCAGCTTTGTGCTGCGCCGCGCCGATGTGGAACAACCGGTCGCCGCCGCGCGGCGCACTCGTTTGCAGCCCGGCGCGGCCTATGCCTACCTGCGCGGCGCCACCGCGGTGGTGACCCTGGCTTTTGCCCTGCTCATTGCCGGCGACCTGACGGGGCGTCTGGGCTTGGGAAGCCGCCAGGTGTCCCTGGCGCCGGCGCCAGCCGCCTACAACACCCAAGAGACCGCACTCCCACAGGCTATCGTCTCCACCGAGGTGGTCGAAGAGATGGTGGTCATGGAAAGCGCACCGCCGGTGACAGTGGAAGCGGAAAAAGAGGTAGAAGAGGCAGCCGCGCCACCACCCTCGGCCAGCCCACTGCCGAGCGACGAACCGCTACCCACAGAACTGCCGTCTCGGGCCAAAGAGGCTGAAGATACGCAGTCACTGCGTGTACAGGGAGCAACAACCACCGAGGTCACTTTGGCAGTCGATGCCGCGCCGACCCCAGAACCCACACCTGCGCCGTCGATGCCGCTTTCCACGGATACACCTGCCCCCAGACCCACACCGCGCCCCACGGTCGCGCCCACGCCATCGCCACAGCCAACGGAGGCTCAGGCCGATCTCACCCAAAAGGCAGGCCATCGTACACTCGCGCCCGTGCGCCTGATCGAAATCGGGTTGGGCGGCCTGGCCCTGATTCTACTGATCGTCACGCTGATCCTCCGTCGCCAGCAGTTGTAAAACTCGCCAGCCATCGGGCTTTTTCACCGGGGTGCGCCCAAACGGGCCATCCCGGTTGACTTTTTGGGCACAAGTCGGTACAATTAGGCCCGATGAGGCGAAAGCTCTCGACGAGATCATGGCAGGGGGAGGGAACCGGCTGTGGCCGAGCGGAAAATCCTGATCGTAGATAGCAGCGAGGCCTTTGCCACCATGCTACAACAAGGGTTAGAGTCTTGCGGCCCCTACCGCGCCGTCGTCGCCCAGAGCGGCACCCAGGCCCTCGACATGCTGGCGCAGAACCAAATCGACCTGGCCATCGTCGACATGGGCCTGGAAGACATGGATGGACCGACGCTGGTGCAATCGCTGCGCCAAAACCGGCCCGACCTGTGCGTCATTCTGATCCCGCTCTTTGGCCAGCAACTCGAAGACCCGGATCTCCTGAACGAGATCCAGGGCGTTTTACCCAAGCCTTTTTTCATCGGCGACCTGCCGCAGATCATCCAGAAGGCATTGGGCCAACCCGCCGAGACAGAAGCGATCCCGGAAGCCCCTGCGCCGGCGCCGGAACGGCCCCGTGTGCAGCCATCTCCCCTGCCCCGCGCTCCAGCGCCAACAGTTTTCACGGCCAACAACCTGGAAGGTGTGCTGCAAAAGCTGTTCGAGGAAATTCGCGCCGAGGCAGTGCTGTTTATCCGGGGAGCAGAGCTGATCGCCCATGCCGGCAACGTCACCCGCGAGCGCGCCCAGGAATTGGCCGTCCTGGCCGAGCATAGCCTGAACGCCGCCCACCGCATCGCTGCTTTTTTGGGCGAACCAGCCGAACGTTTCGAACAGTGCACCTACGAAGGCAGCGAGTACAGCGTCTACTCGACCGACGTCACACCACAGGCGATGCTCTCCGTGGCCATCAGCGCGCGGGCGCCGGTGGGCATGGTGCGTTACAACCTCCGCCGGGCAGCGCAGGCGCTGTCCGATGTCTGGCGAGGTTAACCTCCCTGTAACTCACGACGGACAGGCCGGAGATTCTCTCCGGCCCATCTGTTTGTGCCCCTGAAAGGAAAGTCTCATGGCCGATGGCAAACTGGTGTTGATCGACGGCCACGCTCTGGCCTTCCGCGCCTTTTACGCCCTGCCCGTCGACATGGCCACCTCTCGCGGTGAACTGACCAACGCCGTGTTCGGCTTTTTCTCCATGCTGCTCAACGTCATGCGCGACCAAAAACCCGATTATCTGATCGTGGCTTTCGATACCGGCCGCACCTTTCGTCACGAGGAATATGCCGAGTACAAGGCCCATCGCGCCCGCATGCCCCAGGAACTGACCGACCAGATGGCGCGCATCCGCCAGATCGTCGAGGCCATGAATATCCCCATCCTCGAAGCAGAAGGCTTTGAGGCCGACGACGTGCTGGGAACACTGGCGTTACAGGCGTCTCTGGCGGGCCTCAGCACCTGCATCGTCACCGGCGATTCAGACCTGCTGCAACTCGTCGAGCCGCAGGTGCAGGTGATGCTCACCGGCCATCGCCTCTCTGATGCCAGAACCTACGATCAACAGGCCGTCCGGGAGCGTTACGGGCTGGAACCCCGGCAGTTGATCGACCTCAAGGCGCTCATCGGTGATGCTTCAGACAACATCCCCGGCGTGCGCGGCGTGGGAGAAAAAACCGCCACACCGCTGCTGCAACAGTACGGCTCGGTCGAAGAGGTCTATGCCCACCTGGAGGCCATCACCGCCAAACGGGCCAGAACCGCCCTGCAAGAGGGCCAGCAGAGCGCGCTGTTGAGCAAACGTCTGGTGACCATCCGCACCGATGCGCCGGTGAACCTGGACACCGCAGCCGCCCGCCGGGGCGATTTCGATCACCAGGCGGTGATCGCCCTGTTCCAGGAGCTCGAGTTTCGTAGCCTGATCTCGCGCCTGCCCGGCGCCGCGCCGGCGGCCCCACCGGGGCAGCTCTCACTCTTTGACGAGCCGGTCGTCGAGACTGCGCCGGCGGCGGGTGATTGTCACATCGTGGATACACCGCCCAAGCTGGAGGCGCTGATACAGGCGCTGACTGCCGCCGAGGCCATCGCATTCGACACCGAGACCACCGGCACCGATCCACTGCGCGTCGAACTGGTGGGCCTGGCGTTGGCCGTCTCACCTGAGGCCGGTTATTACCTGCCGCTGGGGCACCGCACCCCAGAAAAACAGCTCGCCTGGGAGGAAGTGCGAGAGCAGCTCAAACCCATCCTGGAAAACCCGGCAACGCCCAAATATGCTCACAACGCCAGCTACGACGTGCAGGTGCTGGCGCAGCACGGCCTGGAGGTGCAGAATGTGGCCTTTGACACCATGCTCGCCGAGTGGGTGCTCGATCCGGCCGGCCATAGCCTGGGCCTCAAAGAGATGGCGCTGAACCGGCTGGGCCTCGAAATGACGCCCATCACCGCGCTCATCGGCTCTGGTAAAACGCAAAAGAGCATGGCGCTGGTCCCGGTGAGCCAGGCTGGCCCCTACGCCGCCGCCGACGCCTACGCCACCTACGGGCTGGTCGCGCCGCTCCAGGCCGAGCTGCATCAACGGCAGTTGTGGGCGCTGTTTCGAGACGTGGAAATGCCGCTGCTGCCGGTGCTGATCGCTATGGAACGGGCGGGGGTCAAACTGGACGTGGGCTATTTGCAACAGATGTCGGCGCAGCTTGGCCGGCGGCTGGACGAGTTGGCAGAAGCCATCTATGGCCAGGTGGGCTATTCGTTCAACATCGGCTCCACGCAACAGTTGAGCGACGCCCTCTTTGTCAGACTGGGCCTGCCCACGCAGGGCATCCGCAAGAACAAATCGGGGCACTATTCCACCGCCGCCGACGTGCTGGAACGGCTGCGCGGCCAGCACGCCGTGATGGACCTGCTCCTGGAGCAGCGTGAGCTGGCCAAGTTACAATCGACCTACGTGGACGCCCTGCCGCAACTGGTCAACCCCGATACCGGCCGACTGCACACCTCTTTCCGGCAGACCGGCACCGTCACCGGGCGCATCAGCTCCAGCAACCCCAATCTACAAAACATCCCCATCCGCACCGAGCAGGGCCGCCAGGTGCGGCGGGCGTTCGTGGCCCAGGAGGGCTGGCTGCTGCTGGCCGCCGATTATTCCCAGGTAGAGTTGCGCGTGCTGGCCCACATCTCTCAGGACCCCGGTCTGCTGGCTGCTTTCCGCCAGGGTGAGGATATCCACCGCACCACGGCAGCGGCAGTTTACGGCGTGCCGGCCTCAGAGGTGACGTATGACATGCGCCGCGTGGCCAAAACGGCCAACTTTGCCATGGTCTATGGCTCCAGCGCCTACGGCCTGGCCCAGCAGACGGGCCTCTCGCCGGAGGATGCCGCCCGGTTCATGGAGACTTATTTCGCCCGCTTTCCAGGCGTGCCGGCGTTCATCGAGCGCACCAAAAAGCAGGCCGCCCGCCAGGGCTACGTGGAGACGTTGCTCAAGCGCCGGCGCTATTTTCCAGAACTGGCGCACGGCAGCAGGGCCGGAGCCGGCCAGCAGCGCGCCGCCGAGCGGATGGCCATCAACGCCCCCATCCAGGGCAGCGCCGCCGACATCATCAAGATCGCCATGATCCGGCTGCATCACGCCCTACGAGAGCGCAACCTGCGCAGCCGGATGATCCTCCAGGTGCACGACGAGCTGGTGCTGGAGGTGCCCCGGCAAGAGCTGGACGACGTGCATCCGCTGATGGTACACATCATGGAACACGCCTTCGACCTGGATGCGCCGCTCAAGGTCGATGCCGAGGTCGGAGCCAACTGGTTGGAGATGAAAGACGTTTGAGCAATCGTTTGGGCCATTGCGGACAGGCCATTCGTAGACGACCGGCCATCTGGACACGTCTGGTTGCCTATTTGTGGTTGTGGGTGATGTTTACACTGCTGCTGACCAGCGCCCTCCAAAAATCGCCCACCATGGACGAGGACAACCACCTGACGCGTGGGCTGGCCCTCTGGCGCACGGGCGATCCACGCCTCAGTCTGGATCACCCACCGCTGATCAATGCCCTGGCCGCCATACCACTCGTTCTCGATCCTCAGGCCCAGATCCCACTCGACTCGGCGGCCTGGCGCGACGCCGACTGGTATGCCCTGGCCGATGCAGTGGTGTGGGGACGTGGCCCGGCGGCCGACACGATGATCCAGGCCTCGCGCCTGCCGATCATGCTGCTGGCACTGCTCTTGGGCGCGTTTATCTATCGTTGGGCCAACGAGATGCACGGGCCGGGCGCGGCGTTGTTGGCCCTGACGCTTTACACCTTCGATCCCAACATCCTGGCCCACGCACGGTTGAACACCAACGACCTGGGCGTGACGCTGCTGGTCTTCCTCAGCGGTTACGCCGTCTGGCGCTGGCTGGCCCAAACGCCCACCGTTCGATCTACCCTGCTGGCCGGCTTTTTTATCGGCCTGGCGCTGGGCAGCAAATATCTGGCCGCCATTTTCGTGCTCTTTTACGGGCTGCTGATGCTGATCCAGCGACAGGCAAGGGGCAGAGGATGGCGCCGCTGGGGGCGCCGGCCCGGCTGGCTGGCGATGATGGCAGCCAGCGCGGCCCTGACGCTGTGGGCCGTCTATGGCTTTGCCCTGGATACCCTCTGGATCGGCGCAGACACCCGCTGGCCTCTGGGATTGTACTTGCGGGGCGTGGTGAACGCCATCGGTCAGGCCAGCGCGGGGCGGGCGTCGTTCTTGCTGGGGCAAAGCGCCAATGGCTTCTGGACTTACTTTCCGGTTGCCTTCCTGGTCAAAACGCCGTTACCCACGCTGTTGTTACTGGCAGGCGCGGGCTGGCTCACACTACGGCAGCGCAGCTTTTCTCACGAGGCGCTGCTGTTGCTGCCCTGCCTGGGATACTTTATGGTGCTCGTGCTCAGTTCGTTCAACCTGGGCTACCGACACCTGCTGCCGATGCTACCCTTCCTGTTCGTCTATATCAGCAAGACGGCAGTCTGGCCGGGCACGGGCCCACGCTTTCGACAGGCATTGATCTGGCTGACGCCAGCCTGGCTGATCGTTGCCTCGCTGCTCATCTGGCCGCATTACCTGGCCTACTTTAACGAGGCTGTCGGGGGCCCACGCAACGGCTACAAAATCCTGGTCGATTCCAACATCGACTGGGGCCAAGATTTGCTGGGCCTGAGACAATACCTGGCCAGAGAGGGCATCCAACACGTCAGGCTGAGCTATTTTGGTCCAGAGCGACCGGATTACCTGGGCATCGCCGTCGAGCCGTTGCCGGGGCTGCCGCCGGAGAGTGACCTGTGGCAGCATCCGCCCTTCGAGCCACAGAACCCGGAACCGGGCGTGTACGCCATCAGTGTGACCAACCTGCAAGAACTTTTTTTCGTCGAAAAGCAGACCTATGCCTGGTTCCGGGCGCGCCAGCCAGACGCCCGGATCGGCTACTCGATCCACGTCTACCACGTAAAATAACGCATGGCTCAACGCACCCGACGAACGAGTTACATAACCCTTGGCTGGTTTTGCCTGCTGGCAATCGTCTATACCTGGGCCACCTGGCAGTTCTTTACCCTGCGTGTGCCGGGCGGTAACGATTTTCTGGCCCACTATACAGCCTGGGAGGCTTACCTGAGGCAGGGCGTCAGCCCTTACTCCGACGCCGCCGCCCGGCACACGCAGCAAGCCATCTATGGGCGCCCGGCGCTGCCCGGTGAGGATCAAAACCGGCTGACGTATCCCTTTTACTCGATCCTCGTCCATGCACCCTTTGTTGCATTGGACTATGCCCTGGCGCGAGCGCTTTACATGGTGCTGCTCCAGGCTGCCCTGCTGAGCGGCGCGATCCTGACGCTGCATCTGGTTCACTGGCGACCTCCCCCCTGGCTGCTGGGGCTTCTCCTGGCCTGGTCGCTGCTGTTCTACCCCCACGCCAGAGGCATCATCCTGGGACAGTTTGCCATCCTCGGCTTTTTTTCGCTGGTCGGGACACTGTTCCTGCTGCGCCATCGCCGGGATCTGTTCGCCGGCGCGCTGCTGACCGTCTCGACTGTCAAGCCCACGCTGATCTTTTTAGTGGCGCCGTTCCTGCTGGCCTGGGCCGCCGCCCGGCGTCGATGGTATTTCGTGGTGGGCTTTTTGGTTGCACTGGCGGCGCTCATACTGGGCAGCCTGTTGGCCCAGCCAACGTGGATCGGCGAATGGCTGTACCGTATCACCCGCTACGGCGAGTACACGGTGGGTCAGAGCCCGGTGTGGTGGCTCACCCACCGCTGGTGGCCAACTCTCGGCTCGACCGGCGAGATGGTCATCGACGCCTTGCTGCTGACCGGGATGCTGATCGCCTGGTGGCAATGTTTCCGCCCTCAGGGCAACGTCCTGTTTCACTGGACCCTCGGCGTCACCCTGGTCATCTCCAACCTGGTGGTGCCCCGTTCGGCCACCACCAACTATGTGCTGCTGCTGGCGCCTACCGTGTGGATTTTCGCCGCCCTGGATCGCAGCGGTAGAGGGGGCAGAATTACGGTGCTGCTTACCATGCTGATCGCACTGGGCGGCCTGTGGGGGTTACATTTCGCCACCATCAGCGGCAACGCCGAACAGGCCATCATGTTCATCCCTCTACCTGTCGTGTTGGGCATGGTGCTGATACTGGGCCAAAAGTGGCTCATCCGCGACGCCCAAACCGCCGAGGTGCTGCCATGACCGACCGCCGCCGCTGGCCGCTCGTCGCCCTGTTTATCCTGTGGACCTTTTTCGTGCTGGGCAGTTTTTTCGCCGTGCAAAAACCCTTTACCGCAGCCAACGCCCAGGCGATGCTCCGCACGCTGCTCGATCTGGCTGTCGCTGGCTGGCTGGCTTTGCTGGCGTTGGCAATGGGCGCACGCCTGCTGCGCGCCGTGCTGGGCAGTGACCTGTCACCCTCAGAGACACTGGTTTTCGGCGCCGCGCTGGGCTTGGGCATACTGAGCCTGCTCGGTCTATCTCTGGGTTTAGTCGGACTTTTCCACCCAACGGTGGCCTACGGCGTCACGATCGCCCTTAGTGCTGTTTTCGCCCCTCAGCTCGTGCGCCTCTTTCGTCGATGGCGGAACTATCGTCCCAGCAACTGGCCTACCTGGCCCATCGCTCTCTATCTTTCTCTCGTGGCCCTCTTGACCCTGACCGTCGCCCTGCTGCCCCCCACCGATTGGGACGGCCTGTTCTACCACCTCACCGGCCCCAAGCTGTATCTGGCGAACGGCGGCATCCTCGGCGGCATCGACATCCCGCATCTCAGTTTTCCCTCGCTGATGGAGATGCTCTACGCCTGGGCCATGCTCCTGCGCGGCGACGTGGCCGCCAAACTGTTGCACGCCCTTTTTGCCCCCTTGCTGGCCGGCTTGGTCTATCTGACCACCCGCCATTTTCTGAGCCGCCAGGCCGCCTGGCCGGCCATAGTCGCCCTGAGCAGCATGCCCATGATCGGCGCCCTGGCCGGCTGGGCCTACAACGATCTGACGCTGGCGTTTTTTCAACTGGGGGCCCTGTATGCCTTTCTCGAATCGACCAATCGGCAAACCGGTCAAAGGCAGTGGTTGATCCTGAGTGGGATTTTCGCCGGGCTGGCCCTGGGCCTCAAGTACACCGCCTTTGTCACCCCGCTGGTGATTGTTGGCCTCATCGTGTGGCGCACGCCTCACGTTTCACGCCTCATCGCCTTTGCCCTCCCCGCTGCCCTCGTCGCCGCGCCGTGGTACGTTAAAAACTGGGCCGTCACCGGCAACCCGGTTTACCCCTTTCTGTACGAGCTGTTCGATGGCCGTTTCTGGGATACCTTCCGGGCCAATTTTTACGCCGCCGCCGGCACAGGCATCGGCTGGCAGCCCCGCACACTGCTGGCTTTGCCCTGGCTGCTCACCCTGGGCGTAAACGACGCCAACTATTGGGATGGACGCACCGGGCCGCTGTTCCTGCTCGCTCTGCCACTGGTGCTGATCTACGGCCTGTCCCGCCGCCGCGACACCAACCGTCCCGCCGCGCTCGGTCCGCTGCTTGCTTTTGGCCTGGCCCAGTTCGCCTTTTGGACGCTGGGTGTGATCTGGTCCGATTCGTTGTGGCAATCGCGGTTGCTGCTGCCCTGTTTTGCGGCCCTGGCGCCGGTCATCGGCTGGTTGTGGACCGAACTGCCGCGCTTCGACATGCCACGGTTTTCGGTCAGTGGTTTTGCCCGCCTGGCCGTTGCTCTGACGCTGGCCCTGACGCTGGTTGACATTGCCCTGCTGACCCTCAAAATCGATCCGCTGCCCTATCTGACCGGCAGCGAGAGCCGCGACGCCTGCCTCACCCGCCGGCTGGGCGCGCATTACGCCGCCATGCAGCGCATCAACAGCGAGCTGCCCGCCGATGCGACCGTCGTTTTTCTGTGGGAGCCGCGCAGTTACTACTGCCAGCTCGACTGCCGCCCCGATAGCATCCTGGACACCTGGCCGCATCTGGTGCACCTGCACACCACCGCCCAGGCCATCAGCCGGGCCTGGCGAGAGGCCGGCGTGACGCACGTGCTGATCCACCGCGCCGGACTGGGATTCGTATTGAACGAATCGCCGCAGCAGGTGCACGAGGCCGTTCTCGCCGATCTACAAACCCACCACTTGCAAGAGCTGTTCGACGTGGCCGGAGCGTATCAGGTCTACGCCCTGACGGAGGACGGCCCATGAAATCGCGCCGTTATCTGGTCATCGGGGGCGCGGCCCTGGCGCTCATCGCCGTGGTCACCGGGCTGTCGAGGCTGCTTCCGCCCAGCATAGACTGGCGACTCACCTACCGTCCGGCAGCGCTGGCGCTGCTGCGAGGGCACAATCCTTACGCCGCCGACGTGGCCCCCGATGCCCCTTTTGCCGCCGCGCCGTGGGGACTGCTGCCCCTCATCCCCCTGGCCATACTGCCGCTAGAGATGGGCAGCGCGCTGCTGCTGCTGACCAGCCTGGCCGCCTTTGCCCTGGCCGCCCGGCGGCTGGGCGCAGGACCGATGGCCCTGGCAGCTTTTGTGCTCTCACCGCCGGTGGTGCACTGTCTGCTCAACGGCAACATCGAATGGCTGCCGCTGTTAGGTTTTTCGCTGCCGCCCCAGATCGGGCTGTTTTTCATCGCCGTCAAACCACAGACCGGCTTCGCCGTGGGTCTTTTCTGGCTGGTCGAGGCGTGGCGCGGCGGCGGCCCGCGCCAGGTATTGCGGGTGTTCGCGCCGGCGACGGTAACGCTGCTGGGTTCCTTGCTCCTTTTTGGGCCCTGGCCCTTTCACCTGAACGATCTGCTGACCATCGCCCACCGTTTCAACGCCAGCCTGTGGCCCACCTCCATTCCGGTGGGCCTGGTGCTCATCGTCACTGCCGTCCGCCAGCGCCGCATCGAGTATGCCATGCCGGCTTCTCCCTGTCTCTCACCTTATGCGCTGTTCCACTCGTGGAGCAGCGCCCTGATCGCTCTCTCGGCCCATCCCGTCGAGATGGTCGTGGCCGTGATCGGATTGTGGGTATTGGTCGCCATTCAAAGTCTGAGCTAGAAGGTCATGAGACGCAGAACCTTTCCCACCTGGCCCGTCATGATCCTGATCACAGCGTTGGCCGTGCGCCTGCTGACCGCGCTGCCCATGCGCCAGCCCGGCTTCATGGACGCCCACTATTACTATGTCGGCGCGCTGAACCTGATCGAAGGGCGCGGCTTTAACGATCCCTATCTCTGGAATTATCTGGACGATCCGGCCGGCGTGCCACACCCCAGCCACCTCTACTGGATGCCGCTGCCCTCGCTGGTGGCCTGGGCGGGCATGGCCCTGCTGGGAGCCTCGTACCGGGCCGGGCAGTGGGGTTTCATCCTGCTCTCGTCGCTGCTGCCGCTGGTGAGTTATGCCGTAGCCCGCCAGGTCTCGGGTAAACGCCGCCACGCCGTACTGGCCGCGCTGGTGACGATCTTTGGCGGCTTTTACCTGCCCTTCTGGGTCTCGACGGAAAGCGCCGCACCCTTTGCCCTTTTTGGCAGCCTGACGCTGTTGGCGCTGGGGCTGGGGCTCAAGAGCAGGCGCGCCGGCTGGTTCGCCGCCGCCGGCGCCGCCGCCGGGCTGGCCTACCTCACCCGCTCCGATGGCCTGTTGCTGCTGCTAGTTGCCCTTGTCACGCCGCTTTTCGCCATGCGCCAGGGGACACGTTTCACGTTTCACGTTTCACGCATCATTCCATTTCTCATCACCTTCCTGCTCATCACCGCCCCCTGGCTCTACCGCAACTGGCAGGCCATTGGCGCACTCCAGCCGCCCGGCGGGCTGCAAAGCCTCTGGTTCCGCGACTATTCCGATCTCTACAGTTACGGCCAGACCTTTACCCCGCAGACTTACCTGGACTGGGGCTGGGCCAACATCCTGCGCGCCAAACTGCACGTGGCCGCCAGCAATCTGCTGCGTGTGATCGCCGAAGACGGCCTGATCTTTCTTTTCCCGTTTGCGCTGATCGGTTTGTGGTCGCTGCGTCGGGAGCGGCTCTATTGGCCGTTTCTGCTTTACGCCCCCCTGCTGTGGATGACCATGACCTTTGCCTTTACCTATCCCGGCTGGCTGGGTGGGCTGCTCCATTCCAGCGCTGCCTGGCTGCCGTTCGTTTTTCCGGCGGCGATGGTCGGCCTGGATACGAGCATCGAGTGGGCCGCGCAGCATCTGCCACATTGGCAGCCGCAGCGGGCCGGGCCGGTTTTCGGCGCATTGACCGTGTTACTGGCCGCCTTGTTGAGTGGAACCATCTACTGGCAAGCCGTGCTGGGTGACAGTCTCGACGATCCGGCCTGGAATCGCAGTGATCTGATCTATCATCAGGTTGACGCCTGGCTCGACAACCACGCTGCGCCCGATGATCTGGTGATGGTCAACAACCCGCCGTCGTTTTATTATCACACCGGTCGCTCCGGCGTGGTGGTGCCCGCCGAAGGGCCGCAGACGCTACTGGAAATCTGTGATCGTTACGCCGTGCGTTACGTGGTGCTGGATCACAACATCGTGCCGCAACTGCAACCACTTTACAACGGCGAACTGACACTCTCGCGCCTGGTGGAACAGACGCGCCTGGGCGGAGAACACCCGGTGATCATTTTCCAGGTGGACAGGGCCTCCCCGTGAATATAATCAAACCTCCGTCGAGCAACAGAATCACACTGGGCATTGCCTGCCTGCTGAGCGTGTTATCCGCCGCCCTCTACCTGGGCTGGACGGCAACCTCCGGCCCATTGGGCTTTCCCCTGGACGACGGCTGGATCCACCAGACCTACGCCCGCAACCTGGCCCAAACCGGCCAGATGGCCTACGCGCCCGGCGAACCCTCGGCCGGCTCCACCTCGCCGCTGTGGACGGCCCTGCTCAGCCTGGGCTATCTGCTGCGCCTGGACTTTCGGCTCTGGACGTACACCCTCGGTGCGGCCTTGCTGGCCCTCACCGCCCTCACGGCTCACAATCTGGCTCGCCGCCTGTTCCCGGATCAGCCCTGGGCCGCGCCGCTGGTCGGTCTGTTTTGCGCCCTGGAATGGCACCTGGCCTGGGCCGCCTTCTCCGGCATGGAAACGCTCCTTTTCACCTGGCTGGCCCTCCTGCTCCTGGAACGTTTCACGCCTCACGCCTCATGCCCCACGCCTCACGCCTCACGTTTGGGCCTCATCGCCGCCCTGCTCACCCTCACCCGTCCCGAAGGTCTACTGCTGGCCGGGCTGGTGGGGTTATCCCTGCTGTGGCAGGCCTGGCGGACGGCCCGCTGGCGCGGTCTCGCTGCCCCGGCCATCTATGGCCTGGTCCTGATCGCCGCCATCTCGCCGTGGCTGGTTTTCAACCTGCGTATCTCCGGCCAGCCCTTTCCCAACACCTTTTACGCCAAGCAGGCCGAATACGCCGCGCTGCAGAGTTTGCCTGTCTGGACCCGGCTGGGCCGTGTGTTGCTACCCACCGTCGTCGGCGCCCAGTTGCTCCTGATCCCCGGCTTTCTCTACGCCGCCCTCCGTTCCCTCCGCTCCTCATGCTTCCCCCCTCACGCTTCACGATTCACGTTTCCCCCTCTCCCCCTCCTCTGGTGGACCCTCACCGTCCTGGTTTATGCCCTGCGCCTGCCGGTAGATTATCAACACGGGCGCTACCTCATGCCCACCATCCCCGTGCTCATCCTCTACGGCGCGGGCGGCACACTGCGCCTGCTGCAACCGACCTCGACGCGCATGGCGGTGCGTGTGTTGAGCCGCACCGTGCTGCTGGCGACCCTCGCCCTGCTGCTGGCCTTTTGGCTCCGCGGCGCGCCGGCCTACGCCAGCGACAGCGGCTTTATCGAAGGTGAAATGGGGGTCGTGGCCCGCTGGCTCAACGCCCACACCGAACCCGATGCCCTCATCGCCGTACACGACATCGGCGCGGTGGGTTATTTCACCCGGCGTCCGCTGCTCGATCTGGCCGGCCTCATCACCCCCGAAATCGCGCCGTTCATCGCCGACGAGACCCGCCTGCTGGATTTTATGGCCGAACGGGGCGCCGACTATGTGATCTTTTTTCCCGACTGGTCTGAGCCTTACCGCCGCATGGCCGCCGATCCCCGCCTGACGCCTGTCTATCGCACCGACTACGCCTGGACACGCCGCCAGGGCCACGAGAACATGGTCGTCTTCAAAGCCGAGTGGTGATCCCCGGATTTGCCGATTTACCCTTTTGATGCTATAATCCCGCCCAATTCGATAGCTGCACCACCAAAGGCTGTGACGGAGAAGAGTATGCGGCGGGAATCCGCCAGGGAGGAGGGGCCGCGACTGAGAGCCCCTCTCGCGAGGAAACCGCAAAAGTTCACTCCCGAGCCGGATGGGGGAAAGCCGCAAGGCCAGTAGTCCGTCCCGGCAGCCCACCGTTAACCGGGCAACCGATAACCGCTCTGGTCGTCGGCATGAGAGGATCGGCGCACGCTGGTCAAGTAGGGTGGTACCGCGGGAGCATCTATCATGGCTCTCGTCCCTAACCGGACGGGAGCTTTTTACGTTTTACGTTTTACGTTTTACGTTTGACGTTTGACGTTTGACGCTTGACGTTTGACGCACCACGTTTCACAGGAAGGAGCCACCATGCTGGATCAACTCAATACCCTGGAAAAAACGGCCCTCCAGGCTCTGGAGAAAACGCCCCATCTGGCCGCCCTCGACGCCTGGCACACCCAATACCTGGGCCGCAAAGGTGAGCTGACCGAACTGCTGCGCGGCGTGGGCCAGCTTGCCAAAGAGGATCGCCCCGCCGCCGGACAACGGGCCAACGAGGTCAAAATCGCCCTGGAGGCAGCCTTTGAACTGCGTCAGGCCGATCTGAAACGGCAGGCCCGCGCCCAATCTCTGGCGGCAGAACAGGTCGATGTGACCCTGCCTGGCCGGCCGCCGTCGCTGGGCCGGCTGCACCTCAGCACCCAGACGCTGCGGCGCATCTATGCCATCTTTGCCGATATGGGCTTCCAGGTCTACCGCGCCCCCGACGTGGAAACCGATGAACTCAACTTTGAGCTGCTCAACATGCCGCCCCACCATCCGGCGCGCGACATGTGGGATACCTTTTACACCACCCGCGAGGGCGTGCTGCTGCGCACCCACACCTCGCCGGGCCAGATCCGCGCCATGCGCCAATATTGCCCGGCGCCCATCCGCGTCATCTTGCCCGGCATGTGCTACCGTTACGAGCAGGTCACCGCCCGCTCCGAGATGATGTTCCACCAGGTGGAAGGCCTGGCCGTGGGCCAACACATCACCCTGACCGACCTCAAAGGCGTCATGGCCGAGTTTGCCGGCCGCATGTTCGGCGCAGGGCGCAAGATGCGCTTCCGCAGCAGCCACTTTCCTTTCACCGAGCCGAGCGTCGAAGTGGACATGGACTGCATCCTGTGCGGCGGCCAGGGCTGCCGGGTGTGCAAAGGCACCGGCTGGCTCGAGATCGCCGGCGCGGGTATGGTGCATCCGACCGTGCTGCGCAACGGCGGCTACGACCCGGACGTCTACAGCGGTTTCGCCTTTGGCATGGGCGTCGAGCGGCCGGCCATGCTGGTGCACGGCATCGATGACATCCGTTACTTTTTCAGCAACGACCTGCGTTTCCTGGAGCAGTTCTGACTTTTCACCGGAGGAAAACCATGCGCGTATCTCTGAGCTGGCTCAAAGACTATGTCGATATCACCCTGCCCGTGCCAGAACTGGCCGAACGGCTGACACTGGCCGGGTTGGAGGTAGGAGCGATCGAAATCATCGGCCTGCCGGGCGCCGAACTGCCCTGGGATCGGGAAAAGATCGTGCTCGGCGAAATCCGCGCCATCAGACCCCACCCCGACGCCAACCGGCTGGTGCTGGCCGTGGTGGACTATGGCGGCCCGGAGCACGAAACCGTCGTCACCGGCGCGCCCAACCTCTTTGCCTACCTGGGCCGGAGCGATCTGCGCCTCAAGGTCGCTTTTGCCAACGAGGGTGCGCAGCTCTACGACGGCCACGCCGAAGGCAAAAAACTGATGACACTCAAACGCACCAAGATCCGCGGCGTGCCCTCGCGGGCCATGATCTGCTCCGAAAAAGAGCTCGACCTGGGCGACGACCACAGCGGCATCCTGCTCCTGCCCGCCGACGCCCCCGCCCCCGGCACGCCCCTGGCCGATTACCTGGGCGATGTGGTGCTGGATCTCGATCTCACCCCCAACCTGGCCCGCTGCTTCTCCATGCTCGGCGTGGCCCGCGAGGTGGCCGCCCTCACCGGCGCGCCACTCCGCCTGCCCGATACCACCATGCTCGCCGAGGGACAACCGGCCGCAGAACAGGTCAAAATCGTCATCGCAGACCCCGACCTGTGCCCCCGCTACTCGGCGACGATCGTGCGCGACGTGACCGTTGGCCCATCGCCCTTTTGGATGCAGCGGCGGCTGACGCTGGCCGGCATGCGGCCCATCAGCAACATCGTGGACATTACCAACTATGTCATGCTGGAGCTGGGCCAGCCGCTCCACGCCTTCGATTACGACCTGCTGCTGGCGCGCGCCCGCCGCACCGGCCACGACGTGCCGGTCATCATCATGCGCCGCGCCCGGCCCGGTGAACACATGGCCACCCTCGACGGCGCCGACCGCGCCCTCACCCCCGACATGCTCATGATCACCGACACCGCCGGGCCGATCGCCGTCGGCGGTATCATGGGCGGCCTGGAAACCGAGATCCACAACAGCACACGAGCCATCCTGCTCGAATCGGCCAATTTCGATTTCATCAACAACCGCCGCACCGCCCAGACGCTCAAAATCCCCAGCGAGGCGACGGCCCGCTTTGGGCGAGGTGTACCTGCCTCCGGCGCCGTGTCGGCGGCCCAACGCGCCAGCGAGCTGATGCGCGCCCTGGCCGGCGGCGTCATTGCCCAGGGCGTGGCCGACGAGTACCCGCTGAAACAGCCGGTCGTGACCGTCGATCTGCCGCTGGCCGAGGTGGTGCGCATCCTGGGCATCGAAATTCCCAAAGACGACATCGTGCGTATCCTGAAATCACTCGAATTCGACTGCGAGGGAACCACGGAACACGCCATACGTGTTACCGCGCCGCAGCACCGCCTCGACGTGACCCTGCCGGCGGATCTCATCGAAGAGATCGCCCGCGTCTACGGCTACGACCGCATCCCCACCACCCTGCTGTCCGACGAGCTGCCGCCCCAGCGTAGCAACGTCGAGCTGAAAATCGAAGAGCAGGTGCGCGATATTCTGGCCGGCGCGGGGCTGCAAGAAGTCATCACCTACTCGCTGGGCAACCTGGCCGCCTACGGACGGCTGACCCCCGATGGGCCGCAGCCCGACCCGGCGGATTACATCCGCCTGGCCAACCCACTCACCCCAGAGCGCGAGTTCATGCGCCGCACGCTGATGAGCCATCTGCTGGAAACCGTGCGCGATAACCTGCGCTTCCGCGAGCGCGTGGCCATCTTTGAGGTGGGGCGCGTCTACTGGCCGCAGGCGGGCGAAACCCTGCCCGAAGAGCCGCGCCACCTGGGCCTGGCCCTCACCGGCCCGCGAGCACCCGAATCGTGGCTGGACGGCCAGGCCGAGCCGCTCGACTTTTTCGACCTGAAAGGCATCGTCGAGGCGCTGCTGGCCCGCCTGAACCTGGCCGATGCGGCCTTCAGCCCGGCGCAGCAGCCCACCTTCCACCCGGGCCGCTCGGCCACGCTCTCCATAGGTGGTGTAGAGGTCGGCGTGCTGGGTGAGGTACACCCCGACGTGGGTGAGGCTTACGAGCTCGGTGATCGCCGCGTCTGCCTGGCCGAGTTCAACCTGGAAAAGCTGCTGGTCACCGCTGGCGAACCGGCGCGCATGGCGTCCATCTCACCCTACCCGGCGGTGTACGAAGACCTGGCCCTGGTGGTGGACCAAGACCGACCTGCCGCCGAGGTGCAGCAGGCCATCGCCGAGGCGGGTGGCAAACTGCTGCGGGATGTGCGGCTGTTCGACGTTTACCGCGGCGATCAGCTCCCACCGGGCAAAAAGTCGCTGGCCTTCAGCCTCACCTACCAGGCGCTGGACCGCAGCCTGACGAGCGATCAGGTGGCCAAAGAGCGAGAGCGTATGGTCAAACGGTTGGAGCGCCAGATCGGCGCCCGGCTGCGGGAATGAGATAATCCGTTGGCAGTCTGATCTCAGACCCCCAAGGTTTTGGGAAGCCTGGGGGTCTTTTTTCTTTGGTCGATACTGCTCAGCCTGCCCTCCCGCAGGCTAAACAAGAGCCTGCGGGAGGGTGAGCAGTTACCCTTGGTCTATGCCAGAGGAAAGCGACTCTGCGCCGAGTTCTTGATCAGTGTCGCCAAAGAAAGGCTGTTCTCTGCGGCTCAACGACTGGCTCAGCGGTCTCTGCGTCTCTGCGGTGTGCAGTTACCTGATTTGACAGAAAAAGGCTTTCGTAGGATAATTGGCTTGCTATCATTTAAATAGGAGGTGATGCTCATGGAACATGGCAGTAGTACCACTTGCGCCGTAGCATCACCTCCGGTTATCCGGTAGCTACGGCGCGCACAACAAAGGGCCTTTCCTGGAATCAGGAAGGCCCTTTGTTTATCTTTTTGATTGGCGCGCTCAGTCTGGGCTGCCAGAGCAAGTGTCAGCTACGTTTCAGACCCTTGACCCTTCCGCCCGTCACTTCATAGTTGTTCCACATGGCGCACTGTTTGCATACCATCTCAACAGGCTGTTCTTCGGCCTTGTAGGGAGAACCGGGCCAGTTTTCGAAGGTGCCCGTCTTGCCGCATTTGGGACACTTGAACTCCAACACTTTTACTGTCATGCTTTCCCTCCTCTACCAGCACCTTTGCTTGGCTATCGGACCGCCGCATTCTCAGCGCACACGGTGGTTGTCAGAACTGGGGGACGTGGATTTGAACCACGACTGAGTGATTCAGAGTCACCTGTTCTGCCGTTAAACTATCCCCCAATGTGAGCACAGGCGATTTCTTGACCCTGACTCGCGGCGGGTATTATACCACCAAAGCCCCAGTTGCGCAACCACTTATTTGACACTCCAGCCAACTTGTGATACATTCAGGTCCGGAGGTAACACCGTGACCCAACCAACCTGGATCGACACCCTGCACCCCAACCCCATCCCCTGGCTGCTGGAGCCGGAGAATCCCTGCGTCCGGTATCTGACACTGACGCAACTGCTGGATCGCCCCGCTCAAGATCAAGATGTGAGCGCCGCACAGCAGGCCATGTTGACCTATGACCCGGTGCAGCGTATCCTGGACGCCCAATGGCCCCAGGGATACTGGCTGCATCCCGGTGTGGGCTACAGCCCCAAGTACAAAGCCACCGTCTGGCAGATCATCTTTTTGGCGGCCATGGGCCTGCCCCGCTGTGAGCCGCTGGAGCGGGCCGTGGCCTACGTTCTGGCACACAGCCGCCTGTCCGATGGCCGCTTTTCAGCCGGCCAGGATGAACAGGGGGCTGTTCTGTGTCTCAACGGCAACCTTTTGCGGGCGCTGATCGCTTTGGGTTACGCCGATGACCCTGCCGTACTCGAAACCCGCCAGGCCATGACGGCTCAGATCGCCGGCGAGGGCTTGCGCTGCCGCTACAATTCACCTGCAGGCAACCGCCCCGTCCGCATGGTCGATGGCCTGCCCTGCGCCTGGGGTGGCATCAAGGCCCTGGGCGCGTTGGTCGCGCTGCCGCCCAACCGGCGCACGGCCGCAGAAGCGCAGGCCGTGCAGCAGATCCGCCACTTTTTGCTGGCCCACAACCTGGCCTCAGGCGATTACCCCACGGCCACCGCAACCAGTCCACTGTGGCGGAAACCCGGCTTTCCCCTGGGCTACAGCGCCGACGTGCTGGAGGCGCTGACAGTGCTGTTGTTGGCGGGCGCTTCGGCGGATCATCCGGCCATACAGGCTACACTCTCGCTGCTGGCGGCCAAACGAGACGCCCACGGTCGTTGGCCGCTGGCACACACACCCGGTAACGGCTGGGCATCGTTTGGCCCGTTACACGAACCCAACAAATGGGTCACCTGGCGCGCCCTGCTCGTTTTTAAACTGTCGACATGAGCCCTACATGGTCTATCCCCCCTCATCGTAACCCCGATTCAGCGCCCGTCTGGATCGATTCGCCCCAGGCCCTGGCAGACCTGGCCCGGCGGCTGTGTTACGAGCCGGTCATCGCCATGGACACCGAGTCGAACAGCCTGCACGCCTATTCCGAAAAGGTCTGCCTCATCCAGTTCTCCGTGCCCGGCGCCGATTACCTGGTCGATCCACTGGCCTTGCCCGACCTCAGCCCGCTGGCCACTATCCTGGCCGACCCCACACGGGAAAAGGTTTTCCACGCCGCCGAATACGACGTGATGGTGCTCAAGCGGGATTATCAGTTCGAATTCGCCCACCTGTTCGACACCATGATTGCCAGTCGGCTGTTAGGCTGGCCGCGTTGTGGGCTGGGCAACATCCTGGACGAGCGTTTTGGTGTGCTCCAGGACAAACGCATGCAGCGCCGCGACTGGGCGCAGCGCCCGCTCTCCGCCGATGAAATGGAATACGCCCGCCTGGACACTCATTTCTTGCTGCCCCTGCGCCAGATATTGCTGACCGACCTCGAACAAGCCGGCCTGCTGGCCGAAGCCAGAGAGATGTTCCAGGAGGTGACGACAGCCGTGTGGCAGGGCGGAGATTTTGACCCCGATGGCTTTTGGCGCATCCGCGGCGCGCGCGAGCTGGACCCGACAGGGCTGGCCGTGCTGCGCGCCCTCTATTTCTTTCGCGACCGCGAGGCGCGCCGCCGCGACCGTCCTCCCTTCAAGGTCATCGCCGATGCCACGTTGCTGCAGCTGGCCATGGACCGGCCCAAGAACTGGCGAGAAATGGAAAACATCCGCGGCATGACCCCTTACCTGCTGCGGCGCTACGGCAAATGTCTCCACCAAGTCATCGACACCGGCAGCCGCGACGATCCGCCGTCACCGCCGCAGAACCACCATCACTGGCCGGAACGCCCGGTCATCGAACGCTACGAGCGGCTGCGGGCGTGGCGTAATGCCCACGCCGCCCGGCACGGTGTGGAGCCAGACGTCATTGTTTCCAACGCAGTGTTGATGGCCCTGGCGCGCCACCGGCCTCAAAAGCTGCAAGAGATCCAGGAACTGGGCCTGATGGGCCCGGTCAAGTGCGCCAAATATGGGGGTGCATTACTCAAAGTGATGTGGCAGGGTTAACATCTCGAGGAGGATAACCGTGAAAACCAAAATCGCCCTCACTCTGATCGTCACAACTCTGATGGTCTCGACCGGCTGTCGCTCGAGGCCAGAACGAGGCCAGCCGGCCCCCACAGACACAGCCAACGTGGCTGCTACTGTCCAGGCTGCCGTGGCCGCCACCCAAACCGCCCAAACCGATCAACAGGTCACGGTCGAGGCTGCCGTGGCGGCCACCCAGACGGCGTCGACGGCGCAGGCGGCCCCCACACCCACGGTCGAGGTGCAACCGACGGCCACCCTCGCCGCGCCGACACCGACGCCCGATGCGGAGACCTACCTCACGCTGACCGAGGAAGAGCTGGCTGTGCTCATCGACCAGGCAGTGGCCCAAGCCGTCGCCGCCTCGGAGGAAGCGGCTGCCGTGGCAGACGATTCTGCCGCCGATGGCCTGCTCACCGAGGAAGAGTGGCAAGAGATCCAGCAAGCCGTGGCCCTGGCCGAGGAAGCGCTGGCCCTGGCCGAGGAATTGGTCTGGGTCTACACCGACCTGTACGGCGAACTGGCCGGTGAAGCCCTGGTCGTCCTGCAAGAGGTGGAGCCGGTCCTGGCGGAAATGGTCGAGTTGCTGGCCGCGCTCACCGCCATCCTGGAAGAGGTGGAGCAGGCGCTCGCGCAGGGGGTTCCCATCTCGGAGGAGACCATCAGCCAGCTATTGACCCTGGTCGAGACGTTCGGAGTCAACGCCGAAATGCTCCAGGCCCTCGCCGAGGGCTGGCTGCAGACGCTCCAGGCCGAGCTGGCGGCGCGGGCCGAGGCGGCGCTGGGTGTGCTGCCCACTCAGATTCCCGTCGACCGTCTGGAGGCTATCAGAAGCACCTACGGTTACATCGAAACAGTGCGCGGCGCTCTGGGCGACAACAAGGTCTCTCAGGAAGAACTGGCAGCCATCGCCCAGGCCGGCGCCAACGCCGTGGCCGGTTTGCAGGCCCACGGCGGCGCGCAACTCCAGGACCTGGCCAACACACTCGACGACATCACCGCCAGGATCGCGCAGGGCCAACTGCCCGATATTCAGGCTCTGGTGGCCGGGCTCGAAACGGCCCTGCCGCCGCTGCCGTCTCGACCCTGAGAGCCAGTGGGTCGCACCCATATTTGAGCTGTTACCCCAAACGAGGAGGTTCTGATGGAATATCGAACGCTGGGACGAACCGGTGTGCAGGTTTCTCGCCTGTGTATGGGAACCATGTCTTTTGGCGATCCTGCCGACGAGTCCACCTCGGCAGCCCTGTTTCGCCGCTGCCGCGAGGTAGGCATCAACTTTTTCGACACCGCCAACGTTTACAACGGCGGTCGCTCTGAAGAGATCCTGGGGAAACTGATCGCCGATTGCCGCGACCAGATCGTGCTGGCCTCCAAGGTGCATTTTCCCACCGGCGACGACATCAACGCCCGCGGCCTTTCGCGGCGGCACATCGTGCTGGCCGTGGAGGCCAGCCTCAGACGGCTGGGCACAGATCGCCTGGATCTCTATTTTTTGCACGGTTTCGACGAGCGGACGCCCGTGGACGAGACGCTGCGCGCCCTCGATGACCTGGTGCGCCAGGGCAAAATCCTCTACCCGGCAGTGAGTAACTGGGCCGCCTGGCAGATCGCCAAAGCGTTGGGCATCTCGGCCTGTCAGCGATTGGCCCGTTTGGAGTGCATCCAGCCCATGTACAACTTGGTCAAGCGCCAGGCCGAGGTGGAGATCCTGCCGCTGGCGCTTTCGGAACAGGTGGCGGTGATCTCGTACAGCCCGCTGGGCGGCGGTCTGCTCAGCGGCAAATATGGCCGCGCCCACCGCCCGGAACAGGGGCGGCTGGTAGAAAACCCCATGTACGAGCGGCGCTACGGCCTGCCGGTGTATTACCAGATCGCGGAGCGTTTTACGGCCCACGCCCGCGAACGCGGCCTGCACCCGGCCTCACTGGCGGTGGCCTGGGTGATGAGTCACCCGGCCATCACCGCGCCCATCGTCGGCGCGCGCGACGTGGCCCAACTGGAGGCGTCTTTGGCCGCTCTGACAGTGCCGATGACGCCCGAATGGCGCGCCGAGATCTCGGCGCTCTCGGTCGAACCACCGCCGGCCACGGATCGATTGGAAGAAAAGAGCGGCATCGTCTATAAAACGACCGAGCCGGAATAGCCCTGCCTCTGCCCGGCGCCATGCCAGAAGGATGAGGGCGCGCGGCTCAACTCAAACAGCATTGACACCACACCTGTTTCGGTATATAATCTCTCTCGCCTAAAGACAACCACGCACATGGCCCTTGCCCTCAGCCGAGGGAGCAAAGCCATAACAGATTGGGAGGCGTCACAAGTGTACAAGATACTGGTCAAGGAAGACCTGGGACCGGCCAACAAGCTCATGGTCATCGAAGCGCCAGAGGTGGCGCGCAAAGCCAGGGCCGGTCAGTTCATCATCCTTCGCATTCACCAGGAAGGCGAACGGATTCCCCTCACCATCGCCGATTACGACCGCCAGGCGGGCACCATCACCCTCATCTTTCAAGAAGTGGGCAAGACCACACGCCACCTGGGAACACTGGACGTCGGCGATGAGTTGCTCAGCTTTGTTGGCCCCCTCGGATTACCCAGCGCCATCCAGCCTTACGGCACCGTTGTCTGTGTGGGTGGCGGAGTGGGCATCGCCCCCATGTACCCCATCACGCGCGATCTGAGAAAAGCGGGAAATTATATCATTTCGATCATCGGCGCGCGCAACCGCGAACTCCTCTTTTGGGAAGACGAAATGCGATCCGTTTCCGACGAGTTGATCGTCTGCACCGACGATGGCTCCTACGGGCGGAAGGCATTGGTCACCCAGCCCCTCAAAGAGCTGCTGGAGACCCGCGATATTGCCCGCATCTGGGCCATCGGTCCGGCGATCATGATGAAGTTCACCGCGCTCACCTCGCAGCCCTTTGGCGTACACACCGAGGTGAGCCTCAACTCGATCATGGTCGATGGCACCGGCATGTGCGGCGCTTGCCGGGTGGAGGTCGGCGGCAAGACGCGCTTTGTCTGCGTCGATGGCCCTGAATTCGACGGCCACCAGGTCGATTGGGACCTGCTGCTGACGCGGCAACGCACCTATCTCGAACAAGAACAGGCCGCTGCCGCCAGGTTCGAGCACGAGTGCCGGGCAGTGGCCAAACTGAAAGAAACGGCATGAAACGTAACCGGGAACGGACCGCCGAGGTCACGATCTCGCCCGTCCCTGTTACTTGACATAGAGAGGAGACCATCCATGGCTCAACAGCCAGCAACGGAAAAAACCAAAAAAGTCCGGCCGCCGCGCCAGCCAATGCCCGCTCAAGAGCCGCACGTCCGGGCGCATAATTTCGACGAGGTGGCCGTGGGCTATAGCCTGGAAATTGCCATGTTGGAAGCCAGCCGCTGCCTCCAATGCAAGAAACCCCTGTGTGTGCAGGGCTGTCCGGTGAGCGTCAACATTCCCGAGTTCGTGGGGGCGCTGGCTGCCGGCGATCTAGAAACGGCGGCCAAAGCGCTGAAGCGCGATAACGCCCTGCCCGCCATCTGTGGCCGGGTGTGCCCTCAGGAAACCCAGTGTGAGATCCAGTGCGTGTTGGGCAAAAAGCTCGAGCCGGTGGCCATCGGACGCCTGGAGCGCTTTGTGGCCGATTGGGAACGTAACCAGGGCAGCCTGTCTGTGCCACAACTGCCGCCTTCGAGCGGCAAAAAAGTGGCCGTGATCGGCGCAGGACCGGCAGGGCTCACCTGCGCCGGCGACCTGGCCCGCGCCGGCCATAGCGTGACCATCTTTGAAGCGTTGCACGCTCCCGGCGGCGTCCTGATCTATGGCATCCCCGAATTCCGCCTGCCCAAAGACATCGTCTATGCCGAGGTGGATTTCGTCAAGAGCCTGGGAGTCGAGATCCGTCTGAATACCGTCATCGGCAAACTGTACACGGTCGATGAGTTGCTGAACGACGAAGGTTTCGACGCCCTCTTTTTGGGCACCGGCGCCGGCCTGCCGCGCTTTATGAACATCCCCGGCGAGAATTATAACGGCGTCTATTCGGCCAACGAGTATCTGACCCGCGTCAACCTGATGAAAGGTTACCTCTTTCCCGATTACGACACCCCGGTGCACGTGGGCAAAAAGGTGGCCGTGGTGGGAGCGGGCAACGTGGCCATGGATGCCTCACGCTGTGCGCTGCGCCTGGGCGCCGACGAGGTACACATCGTTTATCGCCGCTCGCATCAAGAGATCCCTGCCCGCGCCGAAGAGGTCCATCACGCCCAGGAGGAAGGCATCATCTTTGATCTCCTGACCAACCCGGTGGAGGTCTATGGCAACGAAAAGGGCTGGGTGCGGGGGATGAAGGTGATCCGCATGGAGCTGGGTGAACCCGATGCCAGCGGCCGCCGCCGCCCGGTGGCGGTACCCGGTTCCGAGTTTGATATGGACGTGGATACGGTCATCATGGCTCTGGGCACCAGTCCCAACCCGTTGATCTTTAACCAGGCCACCGACTTGCAGCGGAGCCGCTGGGGCACGGTGGTAGCCGATGAAACCTCCGGGCGCACCACCCGCCAGGCGGTGTGGGCCGGCGGCGACGTGGTGACCGGCGCGGCGACCGTCATCAGCGCCATGGGCGCCGGCAAACGAGCCGCCGCCGACATCGACGCCTACCTGCGAGGCCAGGTGGCCTTTACCACCGAAAAAGCCGCCGTCGCTCGGGCCTGAGCCCTTCCACACCACAAGGTCAATCGAGACCCTGGCCGGACGGGCAACTGCCCATCGTCCACTGCCAGGGTTTTCTTTGCTCAACCGACATTCAAAACCGGAGGTCAGAAAACCATGCCAGGCAAAGAAACGAAACGTATTCTGGTCACAGGAGCTTGCGGCCAGATCGGCTCCGAGCTGACGATGGCGCTGCGCCAAAAGTACGGCAACGACAACGTGGTGGCCACCGGTCACCGCACCCCACCCGGCAGCGAGTTGTGTGATTCCGGCCCGTTCGAATTCATCGATGTGACTCGCCGGGAGACGGTCGAGGCGGTCATCGAAAAATACAACATCGACACCGTCTATCACATGGCCGCCATCCTCTCGGCGGCGGGTGAGCAAAGGCCCCAACTGGCCTGGGATGTCAACATCAACGGCCTGTACAACATCCTCGAGATCGCCCGCGAGTTCGAGCTGGTGCGGCTCTTTTGTCCCAGCTCCATCGCCGCCTTTGGCCCCGAGACGCCCCGCGCTCACACCCCACAGGAAACGGTGCTACGCCCCAAAACGATGTACGGCGTCACCAAGGTGGCCGGCGAGCTGTTGTGCGACTATTATTTTCAACGCTTTGGCGTGGACGTGCGCGGCGTGCGTTATCCGGGCATCATCAGCAGCGAGACGCCGCCAGGCGGCGGCACCACCGATTACGCCGTACACATCTTTTACCAGGCCATCGAACAGCGGCGCTATACCTGCTTTGTGCGTCAGGACACCGTGCTGCCCATGATGTACATGCCCGACTGCATCAAAGGCACACTCGATCTGATGGAAGCCGATCTGGCGCGGCTGAAACACCACGCCGATTTTAACCTGGCCGCCATGAGCTTTTCCGCTGCCGAACTGGCCGCCGAGATCCAGAAACACATTCCGGATTTCACCGTCGCGTACGAGCCCGATTTCCGGCAAGCCATCGCCGATTCCTGGCCGCAATCGATCGACGACAGCGCCGCCCGCGAGGAGTGGGACTGGCAGCCCGGCTACGACCTGGCGACCATGACCGCCGACATGCTGGAAAAGCTGGGCCAGCGCCACGCCCAGGGCAAGCTCTAGATTTCCATGCCGCTGCCCGACGATTACCATCGCTTCCGCGAGCTGATCGTTGCCGCTCGCGGCCAGAGCCACCGCCTGATGACCAAGCCCGGCCTCTTTTCCTGGGATCGGCTCGACCCCGGCGCACGCCTGCTCGTCGAGAGTTTCGAGATCGAGCCAAACGACCGCGTGTTAGACCTGGGCTGCGGTTGCGGCATCGTGGGGCTGGTTGCGGCGCGCCTGGCTCATCAGGGACAGGTGCACCTGGTCGATAGTAATATCGTGGCGGTGGAGGCCGCCCGGCAAACGCTGCGCCTCAACGGAGCGATCAACGCCCAGGTGCACCTGAGCGACGGCGCTGCCGCCGTGCGTGATGTGGCCTTTGATGTCGTGGCCTCTCATCTGCCCCGTGGCAGGGCCGTCGCCCAGCAGCTCATCGTCGAGGCCGCCGCCGTGCTCAAACCGGGAGGCCGATTCTACCTGGCAGGCCACAAACGGACCGGCATCAAACCCTTCCTGGATTACGCCCGGCAGGTCTTTGGCAACGCCCAGGTATTGGCCCTCAAACAGAGCTACCGGGTGGCGTTGTGCCTCAAAGACGCCAACACCGCCGCGCCGCCCACCGATCTCGACCGCTGGTACGAATTCACCGCCCAGACCGGTGAAGGGCCTCTCGGTTTCGTCTCCAGGCCGGGAATCTTTTCCTGGGACAGGTTGGACGCCGGCACGCGCCGGCTGATCCAGACGATGCACCTCCGCCCCGACGATACCGTGCTCGATCTGGGCTGCGGCTACGGCATCGTCGGCCTGGTGGCCGCGCGCCAGGCCCATCGGGGCCGGGTCTACCTGGCCGATAGCAACGTCGTGGCCGTCGAGGCGGCCCGTCGCACGCTGGCTCTGCACGGCGTGATCAACGCCGAGGCGCGTCTGAGCGATTGCGCAGCCGCGCTGAGTGACCTGAGCTTTGACGTCGTGGTCACCAACCCCCCTTTTCACCAGGGTCGCGCCACCGATTACGACGTGGCCCACCAGTTCATCCGCGACGCGGCCCATATCCTGCAGCGGCGCGGACGGCTGTACGTGGTGGCCAACCGTTTCATCCGCTACGAACACCTGCTGAGTGAGCTTTTCCACGAGCTGAGTGTGCCCTACGAGGACAATCTGTATCGTGTGCTGCTGGCCACCAGACCCAAAAAATCTGTCGGCGTCAGGCGGCTCAAGGACACGCCTGAGCGCCGGGACAGATGGGCGCAAAAAGGAGGGCGACGTGACGAGAGCGCGGCTGCGTGACCTGGGCATCTCGCCGGGGGTGCTCCCGCCTGGCCGGCTCAACGCCATCACCGACGTGGCCGGCGTGCGTGTGGGCCACGTCACACTCATCGAAGGTGATGGCCCACAGGCCGTGCGCACCGGCGTGACGGTGGTCCTGCCCCACGAGGGCAACGTCTACCTGCAAAAAGTGATGGCCGCCGTGCACACCGTCAACGGTTACGGCAAGGCGGCAGGCCTGGAGCAGGTGCGAGAGCTGGGCCAGATCGAATCGCCCATTGCGCTGACCAACACCGGCAGCGTGGGGCTGGTGGTCGATACGCTCGTGGCCTGGTCGTTCGAGCGTAACCCGACGGCGCGCTCGGTCAACGTCGTCGTCGGCGAGTGCAACGACGGCTACCTGAACGACATCCGCGGTCAGCACGTGCGGCGGGAACATGTCTGGCAGGCCATCGATGCTGCGCTTGCCGGGCCTGTGGCCGAGGGCAACGTGGGCGCGGGAACGGGGATGATGTGTTACGGCTTTAAGGGTGGGGTGGGCAGCGCCTCGCGACAACTGGAGGCCGTGCAGGGCGGCTACACCGTGGGCGCGCTGGTGGTGGCCAATTTTGGGGCGCGCGGCCAACTGCGCGTCGATGGCCTGCCGCTGGGCCGTCACCTGCTCGACTGGGACGGCGAGCCGCCGACCATCGGCGACAGCGGCTCCATCATGATGCTGCTGGCCACCGACGCCCCCCTCACCAGCCGCCAATTGTTGCGCCTGGCCAAACGGGCCGGGCTGGGGCTGGCCCGCACCGGCGCCACGGGGGGGCACGGCAGCGGCGATTTTGTCATTGCCTTTAGCACGGCCAATCGCACACCGCTGTTGACGCGCGGCCTCACGCGGCGCATCGAGGTGCTGGTGGAAACGGGCGAGGCTCTCAACCCGCTGTTTGCAGCGGCGGTCGAGGCCACCGAAGAGGCGGTGCTCAACGCGCTGTGCGCCGCCGAAACCCTCACCGGCCGCGATGGTCACGTGGCCCACGCCTTGCCCCTGGAAGCGTTGCGCCGACTGGCGACCGGTTAGGCTGTGCGGTGCGGCGGTTGACCTCTACGCCAGGGCGTCGCCGATGAGCGCCACCAACAGGGGGTGGAGGGCGTCGCTGGCGGCCAGAAAACGCTCCGTGGCCAGCGTCCACGGCTGCCCGGCCAGATCGGTGGCCCGGCCGCCGGCCTCACGCACGATGACGGCAGCGGCGGCGGTATCCCACGGCGCAAGTCGCAGGTGAAGGTAGGCATCGAGCCAGCCGGCGGCCACGTAGCACGGCCCCAGGGCAGCCGATCCCAGGGCGCGCAGTGTGCCGATCTGTGGCGCGATGTGGTTCAAAATGCGCACAAGCTGCTGGCGCAGATCAGACTCGCGCGGCGAGTCGAACGCCACCAGGGTGCCGATGGGGTCCTTTCGTTGGGCGACGTGCAGTGGCGCGCCGTTCAAAAACGCCCCCTGCCCCACCTGGGCGTGAAACATCTGGTCTCGCATCGGATCGTACACCACGCCCAACACCGATTCCCCCCGGTAGGCCAGGCCGATGCTCACGGCAAAAATAGGCAAACGGAAGGCATAGTTGGTCGTGCCGTCCAGAGGATCGACGATCCAGGTATACTCGCCCAGTTCGTCCAGGCTGCCCAGGCCTTCTTCGGCCAGGATGGCGTGCTGGGGAAAGCGGGCAGTGATGGTATCCACGATGACCTCCTGCGCCGCCAGGTCAACCTCGGTGACGAGATCACGCAGGCCCTTGGAGTGCACCTCGATCGTGCGGTAATAGTTCTGTTCGATGATCCGCCCGGCGGCCCGGGCAGCTGCAAAAGCGGTATCCAGCATTTTTCCTCTCCGAATCAAAATCAGGTGACAGTCACTTAAAGTGACTGTCACCTACCGGGCTGTCCTGAATTTTGGATCGACCGGGTCTACTTGAACCAGGTATCCCCATCTTGCACAAAAGGCAACGAAAACTGATCTTCTGTCGCCAGCCAGTCCCAGCCTCGTCGCATATAATGCCACCAGACGCCGAACTTTTTAAAGGTAATTTGTTCCCGTCCGTAGACCGGCAGGCTGTCGCTTCGAGCCAGCAGCTTGAGCGTGATCGTCGCTTTGGGCGGGTCTGTATCGTGGCCGATGCCGGGCATGTTGATGGCGCCAACGACCAAAACCTGCGCCGCGTGTTCGTCTTTTCGGCGGCTCCAACGGATGCCCATCAGACGCACCTTGAGGCCCTCGCCGCTGTCGCTGCCTTTGAGGAACCACACCCGATCCGATGCTGTCAATTGGACCTTTTGCCACAGCGTTTTGCCGCCGATCTGGATGGACAGGATGGCTTCTCGTGTCAGATCGTCGGGCTCATAACCGGTTGGCAAGGTGAGCCGGCCGTTGAAGGTAAAGTCGGCCCGACCGTCTGTGCGCTGCCAGCGAATGACCATGTGGTTGATGGTAAACTGTTCCAGCGGCTGGTAGACGCTGATGCTGCCGGAGGCGGTGTCTTCGCCCCACAGGTTACGAACGGTGAGCCAGACGGTGTAAAAGCCCGCGTTGGCGTAGACATGGGTGGGGTTTTCCTCTTCGCTGGTGGCGCCATCGCCGAACTGCCAGAAATAACTCTGCGGTTCTGTGCCGCTGCTGTTGTTGTCAAAACGCACCGTCTCGCCGGGCAGCAGGGTGGTGGGGCTGGCGGTAAAGGCTGCGCTGGGTGGGTAACCCACTTGCAGCTCCAGGCTGGCGCTCGATTCTCCCACAGCGTTGATTGCCCGCAGGGTAACAACGTAGCTTCCTGGCGCGGCGTAAACGTGGCTGGGGTGTTTCTCTGTGGTCGGAAGCGAGCCATCGCCGAAATCCCATTCGTAAAAGATGGGTGCGCTGCCGCCGCTGTGGTTGGTGAACTGTACCGTTTCTCCCACACTGGGCGTGAGGCTGCTGGCTTCAAAGGCAGCCGCCGGAGCGGCGAGGAAACCGGGCAGGCCGGAGGCGGTCCAATCGGTGTGAAAGACGCCGGCAAAATAGTTGAACGCCGCGTCCGAGCCGATCTGCAGGGCCATTTCGCGGTTGTATTTGGAGGCGTTCTCAGAGCCATTGATGCTGCCCACGTGGGTCCAACCCTGGGTGGCAACATCGTAGACCAGCACCATTTTGTTGTGGATGTGCCCACCAAACGGTTCACCATCGAGCGTGCCAGCGGTGGGGCTGCCTTTGCCGGCCATCAGATCCAGCCCTTCGGCAGCCGCCAGATCGTTGAGGTATTGGATCAACTCGTCTTCGTAGCTGTTGTCGTCGTCGTTGGCCACCATGATGCGCACTGCCGCGCCGCGGCGCGCCGCTTCGATGTAGGCGTTCAGGCGGGGGTTGAGGAATGGCGCATCGTAAGGCCCCCAATATTGATGCTCGTACTGCTGCTGCACCAACACCCGATCGCCGGCGCCGGCGCGGGCCACCATGCCCAGCAGGGCATCGCCGGTGCGCAGGCTGGTCTCCGGCGATTGCACCACTTCGAAAGAAGTCACGCCGGTCAGGACCAGCGGCTCTGGCCGGACAGGTGTATAACCGGCGCGATTGCCCCACTCGTCGGGCCGGACCAGCGGCTGGCCTTCGTAACCCGCTTCGTGGCGCACATCGTCGCGGCCCGGCGTGAACGGATCGATGTCACGATGGTGGGCCGGGTCGAAATCGGCGGCAAAGACGGCCTGCAGATGGGCCACCACGCCCGGCGCGGTGGTGACGATGGCCGCGCCGCGGTTGCCTGCCGTACCGTCGGACAGGTCGTCGTGAGGCAGGCCATTCTGGCTCAGGTTTTCGGACAGGATCGCCGCCTTGAGGCCATCGACGACGATGAATTTCTGGTGAACGTTGTTGTAACGATCGGCCAGCCGCACGCCGTCGTCATCGGCGCCATCGCGCCAGAAATAGACCTGGCCGTTGGGGTGATCGTAGACCTGCTTGGCCACCCAGCGCACGTCGTCCCAGGTGCCGTCGGGCGCCAGATAGGCCTCGCCTTCCAGCAACAGGCGCACCTGCACGCCGCGGTCCATGGCTGCCACCAGCCGGTCGGCCAGAGCTGGATGGGCAAACCGATAGATTTCGATGTCGATGGTGGATTGGGCCTCGTCGAAAAGCGCAGCCATGCCGCTGTAGAGATTGTCGGGCGCAACCAGCAGGGTGGTGGTGGCCTGTTCCTCGGTTTGGGCCGGGAAAAAGAACGCATCCAGGTCCCAGCCAGGGTAAAGCAGGCTGCCGCCCAGCCCGCCGTTGAAGGGGTCTTGAGCCCAGTCGGCGGCGGTGTCGGTGTCGAGTAGTGGGCGGGCCGTGGTCTCGTCCAGTTTACGGAAGAGGATCTGTCCATCGCTGGCGACATAAGAGCCAAAGAAATAGGGGAAAACGCCGTGGGCGTCGTTCCAGCCTGTTTGTTCGACGGCGCAGCCAGCCTCGATGACCAGGGCATCCACCACCGCGCCGGAACCATCGAGCAGCACGGCCTCGTCGCCGCGGTTGTCAAAGACCAGGTTAGGGGCCAGATCGCCGTAGCTCCAGGCCGGAGCCAGGCCAAACTCCAGGGCAAAACGATCCGCGTCGCGGGCCAGCCAGAGCTTTTGCCCGGCGTCGAGCCAGAGATCGGGCAGGGCAACGCTGGCTTCGTTGTCAGAGAGGTAAAAGCCGGCCAGTGAGATCGGCGTGTCGCCGGTGTTGATCAGTTGCACCGCTTCGGCCAGTTCGTCGAAACCGGGGTAAAGCGTATCGTAATGCACCGCGCCGATGAGCAGCGGGCCGGCGGCCGTTTCCGCCGGGGCCGGACAGAGACCCTGCTGATCGGGCCAGGCGGGCACGTCGCTCTGAATGCGGGGTTTGGTCTCGTAACGCTCGTCGTACTGGCTGCTGATACCGACAAAGCGTTGCACCATGCCCACCACGATGCCGGTGGTGTCGATGCCGGTCAGGTCGTCGACATAGAGGTACGTTTCGTGACCCTGGCCGTCGCTCAGGCGCACGTTGGCGCCGTAGCCGGAATCCCAGGCGTCGATCACCAGCCCTTCGAGGGTGATGAGCCAGCCCTCGGTGCCTTCGCCCACATCGGCGATGGCCGTCTCCAGCGGGAGGGGCGCATCCTCCGGCGCGCCGTCGGTGAGGGTGATGCCGGCGACGTTGTCCTGGGGCACGATCTGGAACTCGCCGCGGTAGTGGCCGGTTTCACCCTGCACCAGCACCCGGTCGCCCAGAGTGACGGTGGGCAGGGGGCCGTTGCCGCCAAAGAGCTGGATCTGCGCGCCGCCGCTGCCATCCTGGATGTAGAACTTGGTGTTGCCGCCGCCGGCGTAATAGATGCCGCTGGGCGCGGTAGCGATGCCCTCGACGAGCACCGCGCTGCCATCCGGCAGGCCGCGGGCCTCGGCGATGGTCATGATCTGGGGGCCGATGGCAGGCGTGGGTGGGCTGGCCGTGTTCTGCGGGTTGGGTGGGTCGAGGACGGCAAAATCGGCGCTGTTGTCCTGGGTATCCTGACCGTTGCCGTCGTCGCCGCCGGGCCGCCGCTCGACGCTCTGTTCCGCGCCAGGGCCGGGGGCGGGGCTGGTTTCGACGAACGTGACGGTCGCCGGGTCCAGGCTACCCCAGCCCAGCGAGTCGATGATGGCCCTGTCGCTGAGACGCACGATGGCGATCGCGGCATCGTCGGCCAGACCGGTGGTGTAGGTGGCGTCGCCCGGCACAGAGCCATCGTAGGCTCTGCTGTTGATCAACAGGTAATGGCCATAGGGTGGGACAAAGGCATCCACCTCCCAGGTATAGCGGCTGCCGATATCGCCGCTGCTGGCCTGGTAGCTGATGCGATAGCCGTTGAGGTTAAAGGCTGTATCGGGCGAGGGGTTGTACAGCTCGATGAACTCGTCGTAGGCATCGGCGGCGCCGCGCGACTGCACCTCGCTGATGAGCAGCAGCGCGGGTGGCGGGGGAGCGCCGGTGGTGAAACTCCAGACAAACGCTTCTGCAGTGGCGTTGCCGCTCAGGTCTTGCAGGCCGGCGGCGATACGAGCCGTGTAGCCGGTCTCGTATTCCAGGGGGGCGGTCGGATCAAAGGTGGCGGTAAAAGAGCCGGCGTCGTAACTGAGACTGCCGGGCACATCGCCGCCGGGGCCGGTGAGGGTAAAGCCGAGCGTGTTCGAGTCGATGGCCTCGTTGAACGTGGCGCTGACGGCGACGGTCGTGTCTACGTCGGTTTCGCCATCCTCCGGGCTGCGGGAGACGATGGTGGGTGGTTCGGTATCGGGCGGCGCGACCTGAGCGGTGGTAAAGCTCCATGCATAGTCGTTGCCCATGGGGTTGCCGGCCTGATCGGTGAGGCTGCCGGCGATCTGGGCCGTATAGGTCGTTTCGCCATCCAGATCGACAGCGGGATCAAAAGTGGCCGTAAAAGAGGCCGCATCGTAACTCAACGCGCCGGGCACGTTGCCGCCGGGACCAGCAAGTGTGAAACTCAGGGTGGCATCGTCTATGGCCTCGTTGAACGTGGCGCTGACGTTAACACCCACCTCTACGCCGGTGGCCCCATCGACCGGGACGGTGGCGACGATCTGGAGGGCTTGGCAGTTGTTGGCCGCCCCGGCAGTGGGAATGTCCTGGGTGTAGGTAGCAGTGTTTCGTGCGCCGCCAGAGCCATTGGGGCAACGCTGGTTCGAGTGCTGAGCCGAATCGCCGCCGCCGTTCTCATCGACCTGGGGCTGCCCGGCGTTCAGCAAAACCAACAAGCCGGCGTCGTCCGGGTCGTCGGTGCCGTAGACGATGGCGTCGATCAGATTGGCGGTTGTGACGGCTGTGCCGTTGGGAAAACCTGCCGCGTCGCCGACATACAACGCCACGGCGTCTGCGCCGTTCTGTAGAGTGTTGCCGTTGAATGTAATATCTGGCGCGACGCCGCTGTTGCCCAGGACCAGGTAACCATCGGCATCTGTGGAAAAGCCGTCCAAATCAAAGGCGGCGTAGGAGGTATCCCCGTTTCCATTATAGAACACCACAACCAGGCCATCGAGCGATGTGTTGCCCACGCCGCCATCGTAAAGCTCTACGAACTCGAGCTCATCGGTGCCGGGTGTATCGGCATCTACCTCATTGATGACGATGGCCGGCGGGGGCGCGCCTTCGCCGGTGGTGAACGACCAGGTGTAATCCGCACCCATGGGGTTGCCGGCCTGGTCGGTGAGGCTGCCGGCGATGGTGGCAGCATAAGTGGTGTTGGGGTTCAGATCGGCGTCTGGGTCAAAGGTGAGGGTGTTGGTCGTATCGTCGTAGCTCAAGATACCACCGACGGGCGGGTTCAGCGAAAAAACCCCAGCGGTGACGGTGGTTTCGTCCATGTTCTCGTTAAAGGTGGCCTGGATGGTCACCCCCAGATCGACGTTGGTCGCGCCGCTGGTGGGCTGGGTCGACGAGACGTAGGGTGGATCGGTATCGGGCAGCACGGTGCCGTTCTGCCAACCGGGCGTGCCGAAATCACCATCGCCGTAATGAGCGGTGGTCTCTTCGACCCAGTTTTCGCCGACATTGTTATCCAACGCCGGGTCTTTCAGGGCCATGCTGGCGCCCGTGGGGTCGGGCCAGGGTAAGCTGCCACTGTACTCGACGCGGTCGATCTCGTTCAGATCGCCGTCCAGCAGGACGACTTCGTCATCACTGTTGGCCAGAGTAAAGCTGGTGTATACGTAATCGACCTTCACGCCGCCGTTGATGGCGGCATCGCCGTTGCGAGCCAGCACCAGATAACCGCCCGCCGGGATGATCAGCGGGCCGCCGTTGCCGATGAGATGACTATCGGAGCCGTTATCCCAAATCGTCCAGCCGTTGATGTCCACATCGGCGGCGGTGGGGTTGTACAGCTCCAGCCATTCACCGACCGAGTCGTCCACCGCAGCAGGGTTCTGCATGATCTCGTTGATCACCAGGGCTGGCAGCACCGGGGTTTCCAATACCTCGCCCATGGTCCAGGCCACTGCATTGGGAGAGGTGATGCCATAAGACGCGTTGATCACACTCCCGGCAACGTTGGGCGCACGCACGGTAAACGTCACGGAAGACGATTCGTCCACACCCAACGTATAAGGCAAGTTCCAGGTGACGATCGTGCCATCAAAGGCGCCGTACTCGCTGGCGCTGATGAACGTGGCGCCTGCGGGCAGGGTATCGGTGACGACGATGGTTTCGCTGGGAACGTCGCCATCGTTTTCAAAAGTGAGGGTGTAGCTCAGAGTAGAAGCAGTGAAAACCAGAGATGGCTGGGCGGTCTTGGTGAGCAGAAACAGCGATTGTTCACCCACATCTGCCTCGGCCGCAGGCACAAAAAAAGGTACGGCGCTCAGTATGAGGCTCAGAACGCCCAGTACCCTAAACACCCCGCCAATGGCACGGCTGGCCCTGACCATAACGCTCCTCCTTTGCGAGCGGGATGGACAACACAATCCCCCGCGACCGCCAAAAAAGACGACCCAAATCACCCCCCAGTGACTGGGTGGCCGTCAATACTTTATTTTACCACAGATTTTCCATAATGGCACGCCTGATCGGAGGCCATTGGTTAGAAATCGGTTAGAAAAGTCAGGGCCATAGAGACAGGCCGGCATTTAGAGCCGGCCCGTCTCTGGTGTTGTCTATGGTTGTTGCGACGCCCAAAAGGCTCCGAGCGAGCACCCACTCACAACTCGCGTTTCTCTCTGATGGCCTTTTGCGCCCGGCTGATAAAGTCGGGCAACGGCATGGCGCCCAGATTCTCCTCTGTGCGCAGGCGGACAGCCACCGCCCCGGCTTGCTGTTCGCGGTCGCCAACGACCAGCATATAGGGCACCTTTTGCAGTTGTGCTTTGCGGATCTTGGCCTGCATCCGGTCGTTGGAATCGTCCACCTGGACGCGCATGTCGGCCTGGCGCAGTTGATCGGCCACCTGGTTAGCGTATGCGAGGTGGCGGTCGGTGATGGGAATGATGGCCGCCTGCACCGGCGACAGCCACACCGGAAAGGCGCCGGCATAATGCTCGACGAGCACGCCAAAAAAGCGCTCGATGCTGCCCAGCAACGCCCGGTGCACCATATAAGGCCGGTGCTCCTGGCCGTCTTCGCCGATGTAGGTCATGTCGAACCGTTCCGGCAGGTTAAAATCGAACTGGATGGTTGTGCACTGCCAGGCGCGGCCGAGGGCGTCTTTGATTTTGATGTCGATTTTGGGCCCGTAGAACACCGCCTCGCCTTCCATGCGTTTGTAGGACAGGTCGCGTGCTTCCAGGGCCTTGACCAGCGAGGCTTCAGCCTGGGCCCACATGGCGTCTGCACCGGCGTACTTTTCCGGCTTGTGGGGGTCGCGCACGCTCAGTTCGATCTGGAACTCTTGGAAGCCAAAGCCGCGCAGCAGATCGAGACTAAAATCCAGCACACGCAGGATTTCATCTTCGATCTGTTGCGGCGTACAAAAGATGTGGGCGTCGTCCTGGGTAAAGCCGCGCACGCGCATCAGGCCGTGCAGCACACCGCTCCGTTCGTAACGATAGACTGTGCCCAGCTCGGCCCAGCGCAAAGGCAACTCGCGGTACGAGCGCAGTTGCGATTTGTACATCAGGATGTGAAACGGGCAGTTCATCGGCTTGATATAGTATTCCTGGTCATCGACTTGCATCGGCGCGTACATGCCTTCGCGATAAAAATCAAGGTGCCCCGACGTTTCCCACAACTGGGCGCGACCGATGTGTGGTGAAAAGACGATCTCGTAGCCACCCTGGTAGTGACGTTTGCGCCAATAGTCTTCGATCAGGACGCGAATCTGTCCGCCTTTGGGGTGCCAGTAGGCCAGTCCTGGGCCGCCTTCGCCGTGAAAACTGAGCAGGTCCAGCTCTTTGATCAAGCGGCGGTGGTTTCGCTTTTCCACTTCTTCTCGCCACGCCAGGTATTCTTGCAGTTGTTGGGCCGTTTCCCAGGCTGTGCCATAGATGCGCTGCAACATGGGCCGCCGTTCGTCGCCGCGCCAATAGGCGCCGGCGATGTTGAGCAGCCTGAGCCCATCGGGGTTGATCTCCTGGGTGTTGGCCAGGTGAGGCCCCCGGCAGAGATCCACAAAAGGGCCGTGCTGGTAGATGCTGAGCACCGGCGGCCCCTCGACGTGTTCGCCGTATTCGTCCTGACCGGCAGCCAGGATGCCCTGGATCAGTTCCAGCTTGTAGGGCTGGTCGGCGAAAAGCCGCCGTGCTTCTGCCTCCGAGACCTCGCGGTATTCAAAGGGATGATCCTCGGCGACGATCTCTTTCATGCGCGCTTCGATCTCGGCCAGGTCTTCGGGTGTCAGCGGGCGGGGCAGGTCGAAATCGTAGTAAAAGCCGTCCTCAATGGCCGGTCCGATGGCCACTTGGCCTTCGGGGAATTTCTCCAGCACGGCCTGAGCCATGACGTGAGCCGCCGAGTGGCGCAGCCTGTGCAGATGGTCGTTTTCGTGTTTTTCAGACATGAGATTTCTCCTTATGGTCGGTCAAAAGGCAGGTGGAAACAGGCGTGAAGCGTGAAACATCACAGCCACAATACCGGTGCCGTCATCTGTCATGGCCACCCACTCCTTTCGTTCGGAAAACAAAAAAACCTCTCCCCCTTTGGGGTGAGAGGATCTCACACGGTTCCACCCAATTTCAGCAGCCGAGATCTGCTGCCCTCATTAGGCCGATAACGGGTGCCTCCGGAGAGCCGTACCGGATCGTTCGTTCAGGCTCTCACTCACGGGGGGTTTTGACCGCCGACTGTCACTGGCAAGGTTTTCAGCCGATGACCTCGCCTCTCTGGAGCCGTTGGGGCGGTTACTCGTCCCGATCACAGTGTTGGGTTATTGGGCTGTCAGTGGGCGGTATTGGACTCGAACCAACGACCTCCGCGATGTCAACGCGACGCTCTAGCCAACTGAGCTAACCGCCCAACTGGATGGGATTATACCACAGTCGCAAGATTTTGCAAAATCGTACCACCTGACACCGGGATCGTTGTATCCGTTCCGGCCATTTCAGGCCAATACCTTCGCGGCCTTGAAGCCTTTCTGCAGATTCCAAATGCGTATATTAATTTTCCTAAACCTATTGACAAAAAATTTAATTCGTGGTATAATTCTCACACAGTATTAAAAATCCTAACACGGATATGAATTTATTCAAGTCCGCATAAAACTTTTTGGAGGCCGTTATGTACCCTGTGCCGGGAAAATGTCCGATCTGTGGTGAGGCAACAGCCGTCACGCGAGTGTATTGCCGCCATTGTGATACGGCTGTCGAGGGCAACTTTTCCTTGGGGCTGTTCCATCGGCTCACAGCCGAGCAATTGCAGTTCGCCGAGACTTTTATCCGTTGTGAGGGCAAGATCAATCGGGTGGAAGAGGAAATGGGGCTCTCTTACCCTGCCGTTCGAGCTCGCCTCCACGGGCTTATCCGCGCTCTGGGTTACCAGGTCGGCGCCGAACCGGGTGGCATCTCGGCCGAAGAGCGGCAAAAGATCCTGGAAGACCTGGCCCAGGGACACATCACGTCTGAGGAAGCCGTAGAGCTTTTAAAAGGTTAATCGCCCACCCATCACCGCTGACAAGCAGCTTTGAACCTAAAAGGAGATCGAGATGGTAAACACAGTTTCACAGGAAGAGCGGTCACAGATTCTGAAAATGGTTGGTGAGGGCAAGATTTCGGCAGAAGAAGGGGCGCGGCTACTGGCCGCCATATCGACTGGAGAACGCCCCAAACCGTCGTTCAAGGGCGGCGATGCATTCCAGGGACGGTGGTTGCGCGTGCGCGTGCTCAACATGATGACCGGCAAACCCAAGGTCAACGTCAACCTGCCGCTGAGTTTGGTGGGTGTAGGGCTCAAGCTGGGCGCCAATTTTGCACCCGAACTGGCAGAATTCGACGTCAACGAGCTGATGACCGCCATCCAAGAAGGGGCGCAGGGAAAAATATTGGAAGTGATAGACGACGAGGACGGCGAGCTGGTCGAGGTTTACATCGAGTAGCCGGCAGACGTCACAAGGAGGTGTTGATGTACGAGCACAGAGTTCCGGTTTCGCCGTCACCACAGGTAGAAATCACCTCTTGTCAGGGCGATCTGACTGTGATGGCGGTCGAAGGGTCCGAGGTGTTGATCCGGGTCGCGCGTCAAGAGATCTTGACCGTGGAGCAGCGCGATGACGCCACGGCGTTGGTCATCAACGGCGATGGGCAACTGACACTGCCGCGTGATGCCGCGCTGACCGTTGTTCAGGTGCAGGGCGATCTCTCCATCACCGGGGCTGGCGGGCCGGTTGAGGCGATCACCGTTCGAGGTGACCTCTACGTCCAGGAAATGAACGGCCCGCTGTCGGTTCAGTCGGTGGTTGGCGATGCCCATGTGCGCCAGGTTCAGGGGTTGGTTGCCGTGAAAAACATCGGCGCGGATCTGATGGCGCGCGATCTGTTGGGTGGCGCGGATGTAACCCTGGTGGGCGGCGACGTTTCACTCAAGACCGTCTTTGCCGGGTCTCATCCTTACCACATTGCCGCACGGGGCAATCTGACGGTGAAGGTTTATCCAAACAGCGACGCCACCTTTGATCTGCGGTCGCGCAGAACCCTGGTCAAGGGCATCGAAGGGCAGCAGACGAAGGAAGGCGAGTGGCAGGGTGCGGTGGGAAATGGTCAGAGTGCGGTGACGTTGGTGACCACACACGGAAGCATCGTCCTCAAGGCAGCAGATGAACAAGACGAGCAGCCGATCACCGCCGCTGCCTGGATCGAACCCACCGTCGGCAAGATCGGCGTCGAAGCCGGCCTGGCCGCCGACGAACTGGCCTGGCGCATCCAACAGCGGGTGGCCGAGAAACTGAGCAAAATCGACTTTGAAGCCATTGCGCTGCGCGAGGCAGAGCGAGCTCGCATGCAGGCAGAGCGAGAAGCTGCCAGGGCTCAAAAGACCATCGAAAAGGCGAGACGCAAGGCAGAACGCGCCCGCAGCAAGGCACATCAGCAGTGGCGCGTCGAGTGGGAATCGGGGTCACAGGCAGCCCGACGGGGTCAGGCTGTCAGCGATCAGGAGCGCCTGGCGGTGCTCAAAATGTTGGCCGAGGGCAAGATCTCGGCCCAAGAGGCAGAAACCCTTTTACAAGCCCTGGAGGGCTGATCGGAGTATGGAGAGCGAGATGGAAAACCCAAACGAAACGAGCCAAGATCGAGCGAAAAATCAGGCCGGTAATCCCTTCGAACAGTTCGGCGAACACATGGCCGATTGGGGTGAAACCTTTGGTGAGCAAATGACTGCCTGGGGCAGGGAATTTGGCCGCCAAATGGAAGCCTGGGGCAGGGAGTTCGAATCGCGCATGGAGGTCTGGAGCGCCGAGTTTGCCCCCCGCATGGAAACATGGAGCGAAGAGTTGGCCCGCAAGATGGAAAAGATGGGTCAACGCGTCGCCGGCTGGTTCGACGAACATACCGCGCCGGAGACTGACGTCAGAGACCTGCGAGAAGAGCGCCTGGCCATCCTGCGTATGGTGCAGGAAGGAAAAATCAGCGTCGCCGAGGCAGAGGGGCTGCTGCGATCACTCGGCAAATAGCTGCCCCTGGCTGCCGGGAAAGGAGTTCCCCGTGTTTAATTTATCCATGGACTATCAGGCTCAATTGTACCGGGACAGAATGATAGAGCTGGCACAGGTGCATCGACTGCACCATGCGGCGAAAAACAGACGCCCCTATCTATGGCAGCGGTTGACGATCCGGCTGCGCACACTCAACGGCAGCATCCAACTGAACGCACTCCCTCAAGGATAGGGCATGGAAAAGACAACCGCACTCTCGATCAGGTGGCAGACGCCCTTTTTCACCATCTGGATCGGGCAGGCTCTCTCGCTCGTCGGCAGCCAGTTGGCCCAGTTCGCCCTGGTCTGGTGGCTCACCGAGGCCACCGGCTCTGCCACGGTGCTGGCCATGGCCACACTGGCTGCCGTGTTGCCCGGCGTGGTGCTGGGGCCTTTTGCCGGGGCGCTGGTCGATCGCTGGGACCGCCGCAAGGTGATGCTGGTGGCCGACAGTTTTGTGGCGCTGGTTTCGGCGGGACTGGCCTACCTCTTTTGGATCGAGGCCGTGAGTATCTGGCACATTTACGCCGCCATGCTGGCCCGGGCGCTGGGCGGCGCGTTCCATTGGCCGGCCATGCACGCTTCCACATCGCTGATGGTGCCACAGAAACACCTCTCGCGGGTGGCCGGGTTGAACCATACCATGCAGGGTGTTTTGAGCGTCGTCGCGCCGCCGTTGGGAGCCATTCTGCTGAGCCTGCTGCCTCTACAGGGCATCATGGGCCTCGACGTGATCACGGCCCTCATGGCCATCGTGCCGCTCTTTTTCGTGACCATTCCCCGGCCCCAGAAAACGACGGCCGACGACCAGGCGGCGGCCAGGCCCTCGTTGTGGCGAGAGATGCAGGCCGGTCTACGTTACGTTTGGGCATGGCCCGGCCTGATGGCGATACTGTTCATGGCGATGGTCATCAACTTTGTCGTCAACCCGGCCTTTTCGTTGATGCCGCTGCTGGTCACGGAGCACTTGGGCGGCGGGGCGCTTCAATTGGGCTGGCTCGAATCGGCCTGGGGCATCGGCATCGTGATGGGAGGTCTGCTCCTCAGCGTGTGGGGCGGCTTTCGACGGCGTGTTTACACCTCACTGAGCGGCCTGGTGCTGGGTGGATTGGGCATCATGGGCATCGGGCTGGCGCCGGCGAACGGCCTTGGACTGGCTCTGGCAGCCCTCTTTGTGGCCGGATTCACCAGCCCCCTGATCGACGGGCCCTTCTTTGCCATCTTGCAGGCCAGGGTGGCGCCGGAAATGCAGGGACGGGTATTTACCGTGGTGGTCAGCTTTGCCCAGGCCATGCAGCCCCTGAGCCTGGCCGTCGCCGGCCCGGTGAGCGACGCCATCGGTGTGAGGAGCTGGTATGTGTTGGGCGGCGCCGTTTTTGCTCTCATCGGCGCGGCTGCCTTTTTTGTGCCGGCTGTCGTGAATATCGAACAGAACGGCCAGACGACGAAAACAGAGGCTGTGCCGGCGACCGACGCCGGCTTGCAGGCGGCCAAGTAGCCAGGCAACAACCGGCAGCTTTTGGCCGACAAACATCTTTCCGGGCGCTGTGAACGTCCCTCTGTATGTTGGTGTATAATAAAGGACGATCTACCCAACCAAGAATCTATCGATCACAAAACAAGGAGACTCACGATGGCAGACCCACGGGTCGAAAAACTGGCCGACGTACTGGTCAACTATTCCACGGCTATCCAGCCGGGCCACAAAGTCATGATCCAGGGCAGCACCCTCACCGAGCCGCTCATCCAGGCCGTCTATGTAAAGGTGCTCCAGGCAGGAGGCCATCCGCTGGTGCAGGCCCAACTGCCCGGCATGAGCGAGCTGTTGTTTCGTCACGCCTCCGACGAGCAATTGGAACACATCCCGGAACCGATCCAGGTGGCGTTCAAGACGTTTGATGCCGCCATCTCGATCTGGGGCTCGGCCAATACCAAATCGCTGAGCAACGTCGATCCGGCCAAATTGGTGCGGGCCAACCGCGCCCAGATGGAGCTCATGAAGACCATGCTGCAGCGCATCGCCACGGGCGAGTTTCGTTGGGTGGGCACCCAGTTCCCCACCAACGCCAGCGCGCAGGACGCCGAGATGGGCCTGGTGGAGTATGAGGATTTTGTCTACGGCGCTTGCCTGCCAGACGTGGATGATCCTGTGGGCTACTGGAAGCGCTTTTCCGCCTGGCAGCAAAAGGTTGCGAATTGGTTCGATGGCAAAGAACGGGTGCGCGTGCTCGGCCCGGACACCGATCTACGCCTCAACATCGCCGGTCGCAAGTGGGTCAACTGCGACGGCCACGAAAACATGCCCGACGGTGAGATTTTCACCGGCCCGGTAGAGGACAGCGTGCAGGGGCAGGTTCACTTTTCCTACCCGGCGGTCTATCAGGGACGCGAAGTGACCGGCGTGCGGCTGTGGTTCGAAAAGGGCAGGGTGGTCAGGGCTTCTGCCGCCAAGAACGAAGATTTTCTGCTCCAGACGCTCGACACCGACGAGGGAGCGCGTTACGTGGGCGAGTTTGCCATCGGCACCAACGAGGGCATCAGCCGCTTTACCAAAAACACCCTGTTCGATGAAAAGATCAACGGCAGCTTTCACATGGCGCTGGGCGCCAGCCTGCCCGAATCGGGCGGCGTCAACGAGTCGGCCATCCACTGGGATATGGTCTGCGACCTGCGCGACGGCGGCGAGATCTGGGTGGACGACGAACTGCTCTACAAAAACGGCACATTCACCCGCGATTTCTGAGTTGCAGCAGGACGTTTTTCACTTGTGGAGCGGTCTATCCTCCCGCAGGTTCAATCGGGGCGCGTTGCACCCAAATAGAGTCGCAGAACGGGACGAAACGGCTTCTGTGCACCAGAAACCTGCGGGAGGATAAAAACTCGCCCCCAGACTGAAATGCTCCCTTGCAGCGGCGACGATTCGCCATCTGTGCTGAATCATAGTAGAATAAGCTCCGCTGTTTGTTTGCCCATGTGGTTAACCAGAGGAGCGTGATGGTGAACGTTGCACTCGGAGAGAGAATCGCCCACCCCAACATCCGGCGGCTCGACCCGTTGCGCCATCTGCGCCAGGTGGCCGATGTCATCGAAGAGGGTTTTGGCCCCGATCTGAGCCACACCGGGCGCAAGGCGCTGCGTGAGATGCGCTGGCTCAGTCGGTTGGGGCCACTGTTGTGGTGGCTGGTGGCCGCCTCGCCCGATTTCCGCGAGTATCATTCGGGGTTCGTGTGGCTGGAGGGTGGCCGGGTGGTGGGCACGATGAACATCACCCGGCCGGGGCCGTTTTCGCGGCGCTGGTTCGTGAGCAACGTGGCCGTGCGGACGGCGCATCGGGGCCGGGGCATTGGTCGGACGCTGATGCAAACCGGCCTGGCCTGGGCTCAGGCTCAGGGCGGTGAGGCCGTTTTTTTGCGGGTCAAACGCAGCAACCAGGCCGCCTTTTCGCTCTACGAGAGCCTGGGTTTTCAGGCGCTGCACGATGCGGTGGAATTCACTCTGGATCGGGTGCCGCGGGTGCGCCGGATACCTGCTCAGAGCGGCATCGAGATAGCGCCTTACCGACGCCGCCAGTGGCCTCAGGTGCGAGACCTGGCCCGGGCGGCCATCCCACCAGACCTGCGCTGGCTGGAGGCGGTCAACGTCCAGAATTTTGACCCTGCCCTGGGGCAGCGCCTGGCGGAGGCCTGGACCGACCTGACGACCGGACAAACCGTGGAACGGTGGGTGGCCAGCCGGGGGGAACGAGTGGTGGCGGCCCTGTCGATCCAGATCGCCCGCCAGCGCGGCGTGCACACGCTGGGGCTACACGTTCACCCCGAACACCGGGGCCAGGTCGAAGAGGCGCTGCTCAGCCAGGCGATGGTTCGCCTGTGGCCTTTTTGTGAGCAGACGACCGCCATCGGCCTGCCGCTAGGGGACGACCTGGTGCGGCAGACCTTGCAGCGTTATGGCTTTGTGGCGCGCAAAACGCTGACGCTGATGCGGCTCTGGCTCCAAGACACGCCCCGCTGAAAACAGATTGCCCGGCAGCGGCTGGGCGGAAACAGGAAAACCGATCATGACGTCAGGACATCCAGGTTTCATCACGGTGCTAAAGAATCGAAACTTTTTGGCCCTGTGGCTGGGCCAGGTGGTATCGAACGTGGGCGATTACTTTTACTTCCTGGCCGTGCCCATCTCGGTCAATCGCCTGACCGGCTCTACCACTGCCATGGCCCTTTCGATGATGTCCATCTTTGTGCCTCAGCTTTTGTTCGGGCTGCTGGCCGGGGTTTCCGTGGATCGCTGGAACCGCAAGCAGACGATGATCGTGGCCGATGTTTTGCGCGGCCTGATCGTGCTGCTGTGCCTGACGATCCGCTCGGCGGAGCAGGTGTGGCTGTTTTACGTGGTGGGTTTTATGGTTTCCACGGTCAGCCGTTTTTTCTTCCCTGCCCGCAGCGCGGCCATTCCACTCATCGTGGACAAAGACGAGTTGATCGTGGCCAACGGGCTTTCGCAGATCACCCAGACGGTGGCCCTCATCGTTGGCTCGGCCCTGGCCGGTTTTGCCATCGGCCTGTGGGGGGAGCAGGTGGCGTTTTTGGCCGACGCGCTCTCTTTTTTTGTGTCGGCGGCGTTGATCCTCAGCGTCACCATCCCGCATCGCCTGTCTGCGCGAACCGGCACGTGGCGGGCGGTGTGGGGCGAGTTGACGGATGGCCTCTCGTTCATCCGGCACAGCCGGCTGCTGTTGGGAGTGCTGATGAGCATCGGCGTCATCCAGTTGGGCATCGGCGCCATTCAGGTGATCTGGGTGCCGTTCTTTCAGAATTACTTTGGCATCGGCCCTGAAGGGCTGGGCATCGTCGATTCGGTGCAGGGATTTGGCATGGCGTTGGGCGCACTGTTGCTGGGTTACATCGCTGCGCGGCTGAAAAGGACGACCATCGTCGGCCTTTCTGTGATCACCGTGGGCTTGCTCATCGCGCTGATGGGCCTCGCGCCGGCGTTTTCACTGATCCTGGTCTTGAGTTTTTGCCTGGGGCTCTTTTTGTCGCCAGGACAGGCCGCGCTGTCCACGCTGATCCAGTTGGCCGTGCCGGATAAAAAAATGGGCCGGGTGAACAGCGCCATCGGCACGGCAGGCAGCGTGACCATGCTCGCCTCGATGGCGCTGGCCGGACTGCTGGGCGACGTGGTGAGTCTACGCGCGATATATGTCGCCTGCGGCGTGATGATTGCCGCGGGTGGATTGACCAGCCTGTTGATCATCCCCGATATCGAACCTGGCGCGGAGCGAGATCCGGCCCAGGCCGTGGCTGCATCTCTTGGCAGCGTGGACTAGGCGGTCGTTTTTACGAACTCGGAGGAGAGATAACTGTGACGGACGAGCGTTTACAGATTTTGCAGATGATCGAAGAGAACAGAATCACGCCTCAGGAGGGCATCAAGCTGCTGGAGGCATTGTCCGGCGTGGCGCCGGGCGCCCCGGCAGCCGAGGTTGTGCCCGCTGCAGAGGGTGTGGCCGAAGTCCCGCCGCCGGTCGAGGGGGAATCGGCGGCGCCTCTGGCGCCGGCCCCAGACCTGGCCAATCTGCGCCGCCTGTGGCTCATTCCGCTGGCCCTGGGTGGCCTGCTGGGCACCATCGGCCTGGTCGTGACAGTCCTGGTTCAGATAGCCTCGCCGGGCAGTTTTGCCCTCATCTGCGGGCTGATGCCCATCCTGCTGGGCGTAGGGGTCGTCTTGCTGGCTTTCTGGAGCCATCGGGCGCGTTGGCTGCACGTGCGCATTCGCGGCGAGCAGCGCATCAGCCTGAGTTTTCCCCTGCCGTTGCGGCTGACCGGTTGGATCTTGCGGCTGGCGCGGCCCTACGTGCCCCAGTTGCGCGAGACCGCCCTCGACGAGCTGATCTTGTCTTTGGACGAAGGGCTTGCCAGCGGCGCAGGGGGCTTTTACGTGGACGTCCAGGACGATCAGGACGGCGAGCAGGTTCAGGTTTACATCGGTTAGGTGGAGGTGAAGGATCGTGGCAACCACTGAAGAACGGCTCAAGATCCTCAAAATGGTAGAACAAGGCAAAATCACGGCTGAAGAGGGGGCCAGATTGCTGGCCGCCCTGGGCAGCGGCTCGCGGAGCAAAGACACAGCAGCACCACCCTATTCCCAGGCCAAGTGGATGCGGGTGCGGGTGGTAGACCTCAACACAGGGCGCAACAAGGTCAACGTGAACATTCCCATGAGCCTGGTCAACGTGGGCATCAAGATGGGGGCGCGGTTTGCGCCAGACCTGGAGGATGTGGACTATGCCGAGATCCTGGAGGCCATCCGTAGCGGGGCTCAGGGCAAGATCGTGGATGTGACGGACGAAATCGACGGTGAGCGGGTGGAGATTTTTATCGAATAGCGGCTGCTGCCCTGCAACCCGGCGTTGCCGGCGCGCGTAATCGGGACAGAAATAACGATACGAAAGGAAAAGACCGTGCGCAAGTTGTTTTTACGATGGTTGATCAATGCTCTGGCGCTGTTTGCTGCGGCGGCAGTCGTCAGAGGCATCGGCGTGGAAGACGCCCGTTGGGCGGGTTGGGTGGTTTTTGCGCTGGCGGCGATCGTTTTTGGCCTGGTGAACGCCCTCATCCGGCCGCTGCTCAAGATGCTCACCTGCCCCCTGATCCTGCTGACGTTGGGGCTGTTCACGCTGGTCATCAACGCTCTGATGTTATGGCTGACCGGCGCCATCTCGCAGTTTCTCAACCTGGGCTTTTACGTCGATGGTTTCTGGGCCGCTTTCCTGGGTGGGCTGGTGGTCAGCATCGCCAGTGTGGTGCTGAACGTATTCGTCGGCGACGAAGAAGACGAGCGCCGCCGGCGAGAAAAACAAAAGCGGCGCTGACTCCAGGTGTAAAAACGGGGAGACCTCGTGAGGTCTCCCCGTTTGGTTTTTCTGGCGCGCCAGATGCGTCCGCTTTACGGATCGATGGCCTCTTGCCACAGGTGTAGATTGTCGAAATAGGCCTCGGCGCCCAGCTCGGAGCTAAAGACGGTAAAACCTATTCGCTCGCCGCTCAGCGGCGGGGCGTTCACCGTCCTGATGTGCGACCATTCGGCCCAGGGATAGGGCACATAGCCGTAGAACCGGATCTCGTCGCCCTCACGCACGATGCGAATATAACTCCACTGCCAGGAATTGGTCTGCAAGAACCAGGGGGCGCCCTCGTCGGCCAGATCTACCTCGCCCCCCGATGTGGTGCGGCGGATGCGATACAGCAGGTCTGGGCCGTAACGATACAGTGTCACCATGTAATAAGACGTGGCATCGTCGTTGGCCTCAAAGATGACCCCCCATTCGGCGCGATAGTCGCCAAAGTCATACATCAGGTCGACCTGCAGGGTATAGTCGCCGCTGGCGCTGACGCCCACCGGCATGGCAAAAGCGCGGTGGAACCAGATATAGTTGAGCTTCATCCAATATCTGCCGTCCACATAGTCGCGGTGGATCTCGTAGGTTGGGGATTGCTCCACGTGTTCCACCGGCCAGCCGCTGTTGGGATCGCTGAAATTATCGTGAAAGTCGCGGCTCGGCGGCGCATAGTTGCTGAGCGCAGCCGGCAGGTAGAGCCAGTAAGGCTCCTGGCCGGCGATAGATACGTCGTCCAGGTAAACGTTCTGGCCTGCGCCGGAACCACTGCCGACGATGCAAAAGGCGAGCCACACCGAACCGTCGCCGACGAACTGTTTCAGATCCATCGCCGTCGAAAGCCAGCCACTCACCTGGCCGCTGGCGCGATGGCCGTCAAAGTTCACGCCATCGGATGACGCCGCCCAACTCAGGTAAATATCGGATGCGGTAGCCAGCCAGAAGGAGAATTCGAGGCGGGCGTTGGCCAGGTTTTGTAACGATTCCCCCCCCGCGCCGCCATAGATCAGGCAGGTGTCCGGTGCATCGTCAAAGTTTTCCACGCCGGCGCTATAGCTGCCGCCGTTCGATTCGTCGCTGGTGCGCGCCCAGCCTGTCCCCTGTACCTCCCAGCCCTCGCTTTCGAAACTGGCCTCGAAACCGGAGCTCATCACCTCCGACCAATCGCCCGAGGCAGCGATGTGGACCGGGGCCGCAGAAGCGTCAGCGCCAGCTCCACCGGGCCGCTGCGGCAGTTGAAAGGAAAAAGGCTCGACCCGGATGGGCAACGACTGGGGAAGCTCGGAGCGCATCGGCGCGTCGGCCCAGGTGACAGAGTGTGGCGCTGCAGGAGCCAGCGCCGCGGCCAGCATCAAGGCCAGACATCCCATTCGGAATATCGATCTGCACGTTTTCAAAATTCTGCTCATTTACACCTCACATTGACGGGGGTGCATCACTGTTCCCCCCTTTTTGGGGCGATGTCACTCGATGATCTCGCGGATGGCATAGATCGGTTTGCCCGACGCTTCGTGATAGGTTCGCACCACCAGCTCGGCCAGTAACCCCATGCTGATCAACTGCACGCCGACGACCATCAACAGCACACTCAGTGTCAGCAGCGGGCGGTCGATGCTGTAGTGATAGCCATAGATCACCTTTTGGGCCGAGAGGTACAGCCCGTCGATCACGCCCAGCACAAAGGACAGCAGCCCCAGGCCGCCAAAGAGCTGCATGGGGCGCGCCGAGTAGCTCAGCAAAAAGCGCACGGTCAGCAGATCCAGCAGCACTCGCACCGTGCGCGAAAGGCCATACTTGGACTTGCCATGCCGCCGCGGATGGTGGGTCACCGGTATCTCGGCCACGCGGATGCCCATCCAACTGGCCAGCGCCGGGATAAAACGGTGCAATTCGCCGTAGAGCTGCACGTTTTCGATGACGTCCCGGCGATAGGCCTTGAGCGAACAGCCATAATCGTGCAGATGCACGCCTGTCACGGCAGAGATGAGCCAATTGGCCACCAGGGAGGGTAATTTACGATCCAGAAAACGATCCTGCCGCTTTTGACGCCAGCCGCTGACCACGTCGTAACCCTCGGCCATTTTCTCCAGCAGGCGTGGGATGTCGGCCGGGTCGTTTTGTAGATCGGCGTCGATGGTGATCACCACCTCGCCGCGGGCGTGGTCGAAGCCGGCGGCAAAGGCCGCCGTCTGGCCAAAGTTGCGCCGAAAACGCACCACTCTGAGGCGCGGGTGCTGGCTGTGCAGTTGTTCGAGGATGGCAAAACTGGCGTCGGCGCTGCCATCGTCCACGGCGATGATCTCGTAAGGACGGCCCATCGCCTCCAGCGCCTGGATCAGACGGTCGAAAAGAGGCCGCAGATTCTGTTCCTCGTTGTAGACCGGCAGGATCACCGAGAGAGCCACGGCTCGATCATTCTCTGCCGACGATTTGGCTGTGGTTGTCATGCTGCGCTTTCCAGGGCGTCCTATCAGTCGCCCGGCTCGTATGCCCCTTCCACCTGAAGGTTAAAAACCGTCGCGCCGGTGTAACCATAGTAGGAATAGCGATCGTGGAACAGGCCCACCGGGCGGCGATCGGTATAGTGGCACTCGCTGTCGGTTTGCCACTCTTTGGAACCGTTGAACCAGACCTCCAAGTGGCAGCCGTTGCGCACGATTTTGACGCGGTTGGTCTGGTAGCCGTTTTCGAGATAGTTGGATGAGCTGGTGTTTTTCAAAATCAACGCTTCAGTTGCCGAATTGCGCCAGATGGCATATTTGACCGTGCCATCGACGGCGTCGTAGATCAGAATGACACGGTAAAACTCGGTCTCGGCATCGTTGAGGCCAAAGACCAAACCGGTAGAGGCATTGTGCGCCGTGTCGCAGTAGGCAATGTCGGCCTCGAAGGTGAACTGGGCATCGACTTCTACCGGCGACTGGACGATGACACGCGGCGCGTTGGCGTTGCCCACGCGCATGAAATAACGATTGGACTGCCGGCAAGCGCCGTCGATGATGCCGGCGCCTTCAGCGTAATCGGCCATGAGCTTGTTAGAGTAGCCCCGCACGTTGAGTTGCTCCGATTCGGCGCTGCCCCAGCTCACCTGGTGCGGCCAGCCGCTGCCGGTATCGGTGAAATCGTCGCTAAAGGTGAACGAGGTAGCCGGTGGGGTATAGTTGTTCATCGCCTGGGGCAAAAAGAACTTGAAAGGCTCCTGGCCTTGCACGGTCACATTGTCCACGTAGACCCGCTCGCTGGCCCGCGTATCTTCGCCGCGCACGAAAAAGGCAACCCACACCGGCCCGGCGCCGATGTAATCGCGCAGGTTCTGCTCGGCGGTCACCCAGTTGTCGCCGGAGGAGCCGCTGAGCTGGGAGCCGTAAAAGTTCTGCCGGTCGGTGGAGGCGGCCCAGCCGAAAAAGACGGCGTCTTTTTCGGTATCGAGCCAGAAACTAAAGTGCAACCTGGCGTTGGCCATGTCCTCCAACGTCAGACCATCGTCGCCGCCGAGGATCAGCCAGGTGTCCAGCGCGCCGCTGGTGGTGGCCTCCACGCCGGCGCTGTAGCTGGCGCTCAGGTACTCGTCGGTGTGGCGCGCCCAGCCGGTGCCGCCATCCGTCTCCACCGACCAGCCCGCCGGGGGGAAGGATGCGCCGTCGAATTCTTCGGCCTTTACGTTATACCAGGTGCCGGGGTCGGCGGTGATGTCAACCTGGCCGGTGGTCACGCTGCCCGGCGGCACATCGGCCAGCGCCAGGGGCTGCGCCAGACGAATGTGCACCGGCTCAGGCTCGGTCAGCGACGGCTCCGGCGGGCCGGCCAGTGTTGGTGTGCCCGGCAGCGCCGCTGCCAGCACGCTCATAACGAACATCATGGCCACGAATGGCCTGAAAAATACGCGAATGCCCTGCCACTTGATCATTTGACCACTCCCATTTATGTGATTAAACATCCGGCAGAGGGGTAACACAACAAAACCGACCAGAGTCCGGTGAAAAAGCTATCAGGGGAGGCCGGTCGGCTCGGAGAGGTCGTCATCAGTTTGATGCTGGTTTACCCCACTGCATGGCACGGCGATTATACCGTCATTCCTGCTGGCTGTCAAACCTGAGCGTGCTCGATTTGACAAAATAGAACACGTGTGCTATCATTTCCACTGTCAATCAACAACCATTCGTAGGATCGACTGCGATGCCATACCCTTCACAGGAGGGAAACTGGTGAGTAATAACGAAAAACTCAAGGCCCTGGAAACGACCATGGCCCAGATACAAAAGCGGTACGGCGAGGGCGCCATCATGAAGCTGGGCCAGGCCAGCCACCTCAACGTGGCCGCCATCCCCACCGGCTCGCTGGCCCTGGATATCGCCCTGGGCGTGGGCGGCATCCCCCGCGGCCGCGTCACCGAAATCTATG